>PHDN01000022.1 GCA_002840975.1 Bacteroidetes bacterium HGW-Bacteroidetes-16 | reverse complement strand
CTGCCCCTGTGGTGGAAAAGTAGGTCGTCGCCAAAGACACAAAAAAGCTTGTCCCAAAATGGACAGGCTTTTTTTTTGCCTGCCAAATAAGTCATTCACAAAAAACCCAGCACTAAAAAGCATTGGTTTTTTGTGGTAAGGTTATTGTACTGGTGATCGCATATTGCGTAAATTTGACGCGAATAAATCACACTTGAATTTGAACCGACCTACTTTTTTTCAGAACCTGATTTCCCTGGCTCTTTTCGGGCTCCTTTGGAATATGATTCCACTTCAAGCACAAGAAGTGATTATACCCGACACCATTACCGAAACAACAACATCTAAGGCACCTGACTCCATTGCTGATGTTTCGTCGGTACCGATTATTGACTCGCTCGAAGTGAACTACTTTCAATCCTCATTTGAAAACCTGAAACTTGGAAAACTACACCCTTTCGATACCACCATTACCTATTTTCAACAATACGATCCCGTTACTTACCACAACAAACTCTATTCCACGCTCAGCAACATAGGCCTGGCTGCTAAAAATCAGGTGTTCACTCCTACCCTGTCCCCAGGCTACTCAACCGAAATAGAATCGTTTAACAGCTATCTCCTCACCAATCAGGAGGTAAAATATTACGAACTGAAACAGCCTTTTACCGAACTGTTTTATGTGATGGGCTCGAAAAAGGAACAAAATTTAGGGGTTGCATTCGCCAGAGAAATTTTTAAAGGATTTAAGTTTGGCTTGGACTTCGCCTTAAACAGCTCTCCCGGCCCCTACAAAAACAGTAAATCAAACGATTCCAGAGTCTATTTTACTGCCATGTATCAAACACCAAACAAACGGTATGGAGTGCTTGCCAATTACCTGCGCAACAAGTTGGAAATGCAGGAAAACGGAGGGATTGTTTATGATAGTGTGTTTGAACAAAACCTTGAAACCGACCGCAGGGTAATACCTGTTAACCTGAACAATGCCAAAAACCTGGTGAAGAACTCAGGAGTTTATATTGAACAGTATTTTAACCTGTTGCGTCCTCTTAACAAAAAAGACAACCACTCACGAAAAATAGATGCCGGAAGTATTTCCCATTCATTTCAGTACGTAAGAAACCAATTAATTTATACAGATGCGGATACAACAAGTAACTTCTATATTGGCCACCTCCCTCCCATCGATTCTGTTTCCACATACGATTCTATTTACCAACAAAAGATCAGCAATACCCTCAGATGGTCGAGTTTAGGCTATCAGGAATCCCCCGAAGAAAAGCACTTTTATTTGTACTTTGGCATCACCCAAAATCACGTGATTCAATCATTCGCCTACGATTCGGTAAACAGTACTTACAACCAACTCATTCCATTGGCCGGAATGGGCATCAACATTGGGAAAAGTTTTTACCTGAATGTAGATGCCAAATTTGTAACAGGTGACTACAACGGCGGTGACTATCAATTATCAGGTCGGTTAATTCAATTTCTGGGTCGAAAGGATAAAAACATAGGTGAATTTTCTGCTGACTTAACGCTCTCTAATAAAACACCTGAATGGTATTTTAATAAATACAACAGCAACCATTATCGCTGGAACAACAGTTTTAAAAAAGTACAATATTCTATATTGGGTGCCAAATATTCATACCGGGATATCAGTATCGGAGGGAAATTTTATACGTTTGTAAACTACTCCTATTTCAATGATTCCATGCAGCCTTCACAAATTGAAAAGGGAGAAACCGTCATGCAGCTTTTCGTTGAAGGCACCATTCCATGGAGAAGTGTAGGAGTAAACACTCGCGTGGTATATCAGGAAACCAGTCAACCTAACCAGATCAGGCTACCAAAACTCACGGGAACTATGGACCTGTATTTCCAACATACCATTTTCAAGAAAGCAGCTACGCTCAAGACAGGATTTCAGGTTACCTATTTTACATCCTATTATGCCGATTCCTATATGCCTGAGCTGAGGGTGTTCTATTTACAAGAGGAAAAAAAGATTGGAAACTATCCTTATGTTGATTTTTATGTGACCCTGGTTGTAAAACGTGCACGCATGTTTTTTAAATGGGCTCATCTGAACGGATATCTCAACGACAACCGATACTTTTCAGCTCCTCATTATCCTTCGCGCGATGCCAGGTTGTATTTTGGTGTCAGTTGGAGATTTCACGATTAGTTCATCCCACGTTTTTCCTTAATCGAATCATAGGCGGCATTCAACTGCATAATTTTCTCCTCCGCTGCTTTTTTAACTTCTTCACCTAAATGCGCCACCTTGTCAGGGTGGTATCGTTTAGCCAATTCACGGTAAGCCTTTTTAACTTCCTCATTGGTGGCTTCCTGATTGATCTCTAAAATCTTATATGCACTATCGGTATCCTTGATGAACATTGCTTTAATGGAATCATAATCGGGGCGGTTGATTCCCATGTACGAAGCGATAGAGTCAATTAATCCGATCTCGTCATTCCCGGCTTTCCCATCTGACATAGCCACTCCAAACAAATATTGCAACAACATCAACCTGGAGCTATAGTCCATGTATTGTTTTATCTGTAAACTCATTTCCTGCACATTAAAATCCTTTTTAACAATCTCACCCAGCATTTGAATGTACTGTGTGGCTCGTTGGCTTCCGAAATTATGAAGCAGAAACTTTTTAACAAACTCCAACTCACCTCTGGTTACTTTTCCATCTGCTTTCATCACTGAGGCAGTCAGAACCAACAGGCTGGCTACAAAATCACCTGAACCTGCTCCCCCACCGGTTGGTCGACTGATGGTTGAACCATCGAACATAGAGCCAAAAACAAAGCCCAACAAGCCACCAATTGGCCCTCCAAAAGCCCAACCAAGTCCACCACCTATCCACTTACCATAACCTCCTCCGGACCGACCTTTCGGTACACTACCCGATGGTTGATAAGGACCGGAATCGTTGTTGCCGGCATGCTTTTGCGAACCACCAGGATCATTTGAAGAATTTCCTGAAGATTGGCTTTTGGGTTTTTGCCATTTCATGGCATAATAAATTACGATTCCTATTAGTAACAGAAGAAGCAAATATTTCATTGAGTCAATTTTAAATAAAAAAAGGCGCAACCATTCAATTACTCCTTTTTATAAAATGTAATGCAGGATATTATGCAATCAAGTATTCCTGCTCCTCAAAATTGATACCAAACCCTTCCAGTTCAGACAGAATGGGCTCGTAAATTTCCTTTTTAATAGGTAGTTGAATTCCCGTTTGATTGAACTTACCTGTCAGCAGTAGTTTTGTGGCAATGGCTAAAGGGGTGCCAACTGTAATGGCCATGGCCGTTTCTTCCTGGTTTTTCCCCAGAACTGCCATTGCAGCAACAATCATTTTTTCCTTTCCATTCAGTTTAAATTTGAACTCATGCTGCATTACGATCATATCCTTATCTTCAGGATCCATCGACCATTTTTCTTCGAGTAACTTTTGTAATATTTGAGCAGGAGTTGCATTTTTTAAACCAATCTTGCGGTCGCTAAAAATACCCAACCATTTCAGTTTTTCAAATACGATGGGATCAGCCGCATTCGGACAATAATCCTGGAGTTTGATTTCCACAGGCACATCTGGCTGATATTTTAAAAATGTGTTGATGAACTCCCGATAACTCATGTTTTCAGAATTTTCCATACGGTAAGTATCGTCTGTGCAACCCAACGTTACAAACACATTCCATGCTTTTGAAAAACCAGGGCGTCGCATGGTTCCCCTAAACATCGAAGGAATGTCCTTTAGGTCGTATATTTCTCGGTATTTGAGCGAATCACGATTTGGATAAATTTCAAAATCGCCATATTTTAAAACCCTCCTGTTCAGTACACGATCGAAAAGCCGGAAATAAGGAATATATTTATAACGGCCATTGTTGATATACTGTGAAACACCCGTGCCTGCCATTACTACGTTGCGTGGATTCCATGTAAACTTATAATTCCATGGATTGTTATCATACTCTGGCGCTACCAATCCTCCTGTAAAAGAGTAAAAGGAAGTAACTTCTCCACCTTCTTCCTTAATTTTGTTGATTACCTTCATGGCCGACATGTGGTCGATTCCCGGGTCAAGTCCCAACTCCATAAACACGGGAATCCCTGCTGCCTGTATCCGGTCTTCGAGCGCCTTAATTTCATCCGTAACGTAGGAGGCAGACAGCATGGGCTTTTTGAATTCGATGCATTTTTCAATCACCTTGGAATGTAAAAATGCAGGCAACATTGAAATTACAACATCCACCTCTGCAATGATTTTTCTGCTTTCGGTTTCGTCAGCTATGTCAAAATGAATGGCTTTTCCCCTGCTTTCCTGTCCCACTTTTTCACGGACGGCTTTTTCACTAAGGTCGCCAACAATTATTTGCCAATCATAAACAGCAGCATTTTTCAATAAATACTTGATCAGGCTGATGGTGGACAAACCGGCACCTAAAATCAAAACTTTCTTCATCATTTTTGGATAAATTAATTGACTAATTGGATAAGGAAGGCAATTCTATTTTAAAAATTCATTTAAATATTGATAATCAGGAGTTAACTCACCATGAAATAAAATCATGGCACGTTTTAACGGGGCGGGAATCCGGAGATTCTCAAAAGGCACGTCAAAATCGGCTGAAGCCAGATCGGGAATAAATCCCACCAATGCATCAGAAAATGTTTGTGAAGCCTCGCGGGGCAATTCGCTGGGTAGAATATCAACTGCCATGACAAGAATGCCATCGCCTTTAAATCCCATGGATGGTTTGCGTGTGAGTGGATTATAAACAAAAACAGGGTCTTCTATTACAGTTCCCTTGTGGGTACATTCAATAGAGCCATCCGGATCACAGGTAACATCTCCGATCACAAGCAGTTTGGGGTTCGGGTTCTTAAACATCACTTCCAAAAAGTCCTTGCTGACAATCACCGGATAACGATCATCCCAATAAATACAATTCATCAAAATGGTCAGGTGAGGCAGGTATTTCTCAAACTGGCATTCAAAAAGTTCCGGTTGATCATAGTATTCCTGAAGGACAAAACTCTTTCCTTTTTCAATCGGTACAGAGAGATCTTCCTCCTTAAATACGACTTTGTAAATCAACTTTTTATCAGGGAAACCGCTGGTTGAATATTGAAGCAGTTCGGCAGGTGAAATATTTTTTACCGGTAGTATGTCAAGTATTTCCTGAACACCATGACTTACATTTCCATAACCAGTAATGCCAACAACAACGGGTTCAATTTCAACAGGTAACCCATTTTGAGCTATTTCCCGGGCAATTTCAGAAATAACGGCTTTTGCTTCATCCAAAGACTGATAATGGTGGGTTTGTTTCAGTTTTAAAAAGGGGGTTACAACGCCAAACTCTTTCCACCGCTGACCCGCTGACCACAGGGAGTTGATCATTCCGGCCAATCCGGCAAAATGGCCGAAGAAAATAAGCCTTTTCCCATTTTCATCCGTAATTCTCTCGTAATCAATCAGGTTTGCATGGTGTTCCATCATACTGCGCAACATGGGCATATTGTATTCCTGCCCTTTAATCGTATGGCTAAAAAACAGATAAGTCTTGTTCTCTTTAAAATAATCGATGGGCATTTCCTTCACACCTAAAATAATATCAGCCTCTGGAACCTGGTCTACAAGCCGGGCACCCACGGCCTCATACTCCCTATCGGCAAATATCCGTTTAGCTGATTTTCTTACCTCAAACTCCACACCCAGGTCACGAAGGGCTTTTACATGGTCAGGGACGAGAGCCACACGACGTTCCATCTTATATTTATCCTCGAACCTGAGTCCTATTTTATGCTTTATGCCCATTTTTATCCTTCTTTTAAGAGACGGCAAACTTAGGAAATAAAGGCGTTTCTTCTCCTTATACTCATTAAAAATTAGCCCAATATTGAAGGCCTGTAGTACGAATTTACTGTTTATCTAGAACAAACTACACCAAGGTATTGATAAATCAAAAGATGCAATCGTTTACATACAGGTATATCACCGTTTATCACTGATGAATTTTACCCTGATAATTTATTCTCAGATTAGCTCATCAATTCGCTGCTTAAAACCATCAATTTTTGTACTTTTGCTTCCTCTGAAAATGACCGTTAATTTAACAAAATCAAATAAAAATGTCGAAAAAAAAGCATGTTTACCTGTTTGGCGACCGCAAAGCCGAAGGTAATGCAACCATGAAAAACCTTCTGGGCGGCAAAGGTGCCAACCTGGCTGAAATGAATTTAATTGGTGTGCCGGTGCCTCCGGGATTTACCATCACTACTGAAATTTGTACGTTATACAACACAAAAGGAAAAGATGAAGCTGTTAAAGCCATCAAATCAGAAGTAGAACATGCTGTTGCCCAACTGGAGCTCATCATGGGCACGAAATTTGGCGACAAAAACAATCCACTCCTGGTTTCCGTTCGTTCGGGGGCGCGTGCCTCGATGCCCGGCATGATGGACACTGTATTAAATCTGGGATTGAATGATGATGCTGTGGAAGGCATTGCCAGAAAATCAGGAAATGCACGTTTTGCATGGGATTCGTACCGTCGTTTCGTACAAATGTTTGGCGATGTGGTGCTGGGAATGAAACCTGTATCAAAAGAAGATGCCGACCCTTTTGAAGAAATTATCGAACACCTCAAGGAAGAAAAAGGTGTTGAACTGGATACAGACCTCTCGGTTGATGACCTTAAATTATTGGTAAAAAGGTTTAAAGAAGCTGTAAAAAAACAAACCGGACATGATTTTCCAACCGATCCCTGGGAACAACTTTGGGGATCGGTAATGGCCGTATTTGATAGCTGGATGAACCCCAGAGCTATCTACTATCGTAAAATGGAAAAAATCCCTGACGAATGGGGCACTGCAGTAAACGTTCAGGCCATGGTTTTTGGAAACATGGGCTTAAATTCTGCTACCGGGGTTGCATTTACCCGTGATGCCGGTACTGGGGAAAATCTTTTCAATGGAGAATATTTAATTAATGCTCAAGGCGAAGATGTGGTGGCCGGAATCCGTACACCTCAACAAATTACTAAAATAGGATCGCAACGTTGGGCCGAATTGGCACAGGTTTCAGAAAAAGAACGGGCTGCTCAATACCCTTCGCTCGAAGAATCGATGCCATCCATGTATAAAGAGCTCTTCGACACACAAAACCAGTTGGAGAAGCACTATCACGACATGCAGGACCTGGAATTTACCATCGAAGATGGCCGATTGTGGTTGCTTCAAACCCGCAATGGAAAACGCACCGGAGCCGCCATGGTTAAAATTGCTGTCGACATGCTACAGGAGAAGCTAATTACTAAAGAAGAGGCTTTGATGCGTGTTAATCCTGAAAAACTGGACGAACTATTGCATCCCGTGTTTGATAAAGATGCCCTGACAGAAGCTACCGTCATGGCTAAAGGGTTACCTGCCTCGCCGGGTGCCGCCACCGGACAGATTGTTTTCCATGCCGAGCATGCCGAAGAATGGGCTCGACAAGGTAAAAAAGTAATTTTGGTCCGCATTGAAACCTCTCCCGAAGACCTTGCCGGGATGAATTCCGCCGAAGGTATTCTCACCGCCCGTGGTGGCATGACGTCGCACGCCGCCGTTGTCGCCCGTGGAATGGGCAAATGCTGTGTTTCAGGTGCAGGAAGCATTAAGGTGGATTACAAGGCAAAAACCCTCACCATGAATGGCAGAACATTTAATGAAGGAGATTTTATCTCCCTCAACGGTACTACCGGTGAAGTTTTTGATGGAATGATTAAAACTGTCGAGGCAGAATTAAGCGGCGACTTTGGAAAATTGATGAAACTGGCTGATAAAAAAGCCAGGATGTATGTCCGTACCAACGCCGACACCCCAAATGATGCCAGGGTGGCCCGCGAATTTGGAGCAAAAGGAATTGGCCTTTGCCGTACCGAGCACATGTTTTTTGGTGACGAAAAAATTATCTCCATGCGTGAAATGATCCTCGCGGCTGATGAAGCAGGACGACGCGTTGCTCTTGACAAACTATTGCCCATCCAGCGAAAAGACTTCGAAGGTATTTTTGAAGCCATGCAGGACCTGCCTGTAACCGTTCGTCTGCTCGACCCGCCATTGCACGAATTCGTTCCCCACGACAATAAAGGCCAACAAGAAATGGCAGAAGTCATGGGAGTAAGTTTAAAGGTGATCAAAGAAAAAATTGAAGACCTCTCAGAGGTGAATCCCATGCTCGGACACCGTGGTTGCCGTTTGGGAAACACCTATCCTGAAATAACCGAAATGCAGAGCCGTGCCATTATCGAAGCTGCCCTGGATTTAAAAAAACGTAAAATTCACGCTCATCCCGAGATCATGATCCCATTAACAGGAACCCTGGCCGAATTAAAACTTCAGGAGCAAATCGTGAGAGATACCATTCAAAAGGTATTCGACGAACGTGGAGAAAAGATTGACTTCATGGTAGGTACGATGATTGAAATTCCACGTGCCGCCCTGATTGCAGACAAAATTGCCGAATCAGCCGAGTTTTTCTCCTTTGGAACCAATGACCTCACTCAGATGACCTTTGGCTATTCACGTGATGATGCCGGAAAATTTCTCCCCATCTATATCGAGAAAGGGCTATTGAAAGAAGATCCATTCCAGGTGCTTGATCAGGAAGGCGTTGGGCAACTCATCGAGATGGCGGTTAAAAAAGGCCGCAAGACCCGTAAAAAAATCAAACTGGGTATCTGTGGTGAGCATGGTGGAGAACCAAGTTCTATCGAATTCTGCCACAGAGCCGGCCTTGATTACGTAAGTTGTTCACCGTTCCGTGTGCCCATTGCTCGTTTGGCAGCAGCTCAGGCAGTGATTGTAAACAAGAAAAGCTGGAAACGTAAACATAAATAAATCATTTATTTTGATATTTAAGCCAATGTTACTTTGAAAATTGTAGCATTGGCTTTATTTTTGTCCATTAAATTCCTAATATTTGTAATATTGCACACGATTGCATTATGCTTTTCAGTAAAAATCTCATCACATTGAACATCTTGCTTACAAATTCATTAATCAATAATCGCAAATAAAATTTATTATGGCAAAAGGTTTAACCAAAATCAAAGCCGAACTCGAAAGTTATGGCATTACAAACGTTGCAGAGATATTTTATAATCCCTCCTTCGAAACACTGTATAAAGATGAAACAAATCCTGACCTGGAAGGATACGAGAAAGGTATTGTTACAGAACTTGGTGCAGTAAATGTAATGACCGGAAAATTTACCGGACGTTCGCCCAAAGACAAATACATCGTATTAGACGATAAAACGAAAAATACTGTCTGGTGGGCAGAACAAACAAAGTCCGATAACAAACCTATAGACGCAACAACCTGGGATCATCTCTATCAGCTGGGGGCAAAGCAATTGACCGGCAAAAAACTTTATGTGATAGATGGGTATGCAGGGGCAAATCACGATTCACGTATTAAGGTTCGTTTTATCATGGAAGTAGCCTGGCAAGCTCATTTTGTGAAAAACATGTTTATTCGTCCCTCTGAATCAGAACTGGAATCATTTGAACCGGATTTTGTCATACTCAACGCGTCTAAGACCACCAATCCTGATTGGCAAAGCATGAAAAGAGCCGATGGTCTCCCATTTAATTCGGAGAATTTTATCGCTTTCAACCTGACCGACAACAGAGCTGTTATTGGTGGCAGCTGGTACGGTGGTGAAATGAAAAAAGGAGTATTCTCTATCATGAACTATTATCTGCCACTCAGGGGCATGGCCTCCATGCATTGCTCTGCCAACGTAGGAAAAGATGGCGACACGGCCATTTTCTTTGGTCTGTCAGGAACGGGAAAAACGACCTTGTCAACCGATCCAAAACGGGCTTTAATAGGTGATGACGAACATGGCTGGGACGATGATGGAATTTTCAACTTTGAAGGTGGTTGCTACGCAAAAACAATCAACCTGGACAAAGACAGTGAACCAGATATTTTCAAAGCGATCAGAAGAGATGCACTACTTGAAAATGTCACCGTTGATGAGAATGGAATAATTGACTTTAATGATGGTTCTGTTACACAAAATACACGTGTCTCCTACCCTATCTATCATATCGAAAATATTGTGAAGCCTGTATCAAAGGCCGGTCCAGCCAAAAAGGTTATTTTCCTTACGGCCGACGCCTTTGGCGTGATGCCACCCGTTTCGATCCTCACACCTGAACAAACCAAATACCATTTTCTGTCAGGATTTACTGCTAAGCTGGCTGGAACAGAAGTTGGTGTAACTCACCCTGTTCCTACTTTCTCAGCTTGTTTTGGAGCTGCATTTTTATCGCTTCACCCAACCAAATATGGTGTAGAACTTGAGAAAAAGATTGTTGCCAATAACGCGAAAGCCTATCTGGTAAACACAGGATGGAACGGAACCGGAAAACGGATATCCATTAAAGACACCCGCGGAATTATTGATGCCATCCTTGGTGGATCGATCGAAAAAGCGGAAACAAAAATAATCCCTATTTTTAACCTGGAAGTCCCGACTTCACTTCCCGGCGTTGATCCTAAAATTCTTGATCCCCGCGACACCTATGCTGATGCCAACCTATGGGACGAAAAAGCCAGGGAGCTTGGAGAACTGTTTATCAAGAACTTTCAACAATATACTGATAAAAAAGAAGGTCAGGATTTGGTTGCTGCCGGACCACAGTTATAAACCTTGTATTAATTCCATTAAAAAGGCTGTCGTGAATATCCATGGCAGCCTTTTGCTTTTTCAGGATCACTGAATCCAGGTAAATGTTTTGTTAACAAAAGTCTGAAAATAGTATCTTTGGATACATATTTTAAACTGTATAATCTATGTCTATTATTTTTAAACATGCCCGGCAACTGGTGGTTGAAATTGACGAATTTATAAACACGGCCGAACAAGGTGTGCTGGTGTTTAAAGAAGGAGTACTCAACTACCTGAACAACGAAAAGGAATCGTTTGCAGATAAGATTTCCGATATCGACAGATTGGAAGCCACCGCCGACAGGCTCCAACATAAAATTGACGATGAAGCGTACCAACATTCATTGCTTCCGCAGAGTATCAGCGATGTGGTAAGTATGCTCGACCGAGTGGATGAGCTGATAGATATAGCTAAAGACAATTTATATCTGTTTGAACTGGAACTTCCTTTTTTTCCTGAAAACATACGCAAAGAATATATTCGATTAACCACCACATCGGTAGAAGCAGCCCTGTGTGTAATCCCTGCCGTACGTACTTACTTCAGGGAACCGATCCAGGTAAGGGATATGCTGTCGAAGGTTTACTTTTATGAAAACGAAACGGATAAAATATCTCGGAGCATAAAACGAAAACTATTTCATGAGATGCAGGAACTTGATCTGGCGCAAAAAATACATCTGCGCTATTTTGCGTTACATATCGAATCCATTTCGGATAAAGCTCAGGAACTTGCCGATACATTATCCATTATGGCCCTGAAAATAAATATATGATTACCCTGCTTTTTTTAACCAGCGGCTTGTTTTTAGGTTGGTCACTTGGGGCAAACGATGCTGCCAATATATTTGGTACGGCTGTAGGCAGTCGGATGGTCCGGTTCAAATTGGCAGCCATTATTGCCGGTATCTTTGTCATTATTGGCGCCGTGGCACAGGGCGCTGGCGCGAATGACACACTGGGCGATCTGGGTAGCGTAAGCACACTGGGCGCTGCATTCACGGTGGCGTTAGCGGCAGCACTTACCGTTTTTTGGATGACCCGGTTAAGTCTTCCGGTTTCTACCAGTCAGGCCATCGTTGGCTCCATTATAGGATGGAATTTCTATACCAACAACCCTACCGATCTGGGCGTCCTTACTAAAATTGTAGCTACCTGGATTTCAGGACCCATATTGGGTGGGGTTTTTGCCGTGTTGTTGTTTATGTTGCTTCAACTGGCTACCCGAAAAGTAAGATTACATTTGATATACAAGGATGTCATTACCAGGGTTGGATTGGTAATCGTTGGTGCTTTTGGAGCCTACAGCCTGGGCGCCAACAACATTGCCAATGTCATGGGGGTTTTCACACATTCCATTCAACTAACGCCACTGGATTTTGGTTGGTTGGTCATTGGCAGTAAACAGCAATTGTTTTTCATCGGTGGAATAGCCATTGCCATTGGAATAGCAACCTACTCAAGACATGTTATGAATACCGTAGGCAGATCGCTGATGCCGCTTACCCCTGAAGCAGCCTTGATTATCGTGTTGGCTCAATCACTGGTTTTGTTTATATTTTCATCTCAAACCTTATCGAACGCTATTGCCTCCATTGGCCTGCCTCCTATTCCTTTGGTCCCGGTATCAAGTTCACAGGTGGTCATTGGCGCCATTATCGGAATTGGACTATATAAAGGAGGGCGGGAAATAAAGTTGAATATTCTTGGAAGTATCAGTCTGGGCTGGATTGCAACCCCCATCGCAGCGGGTATTTTGAGCTTTTTTATGCTGTTTTTTATGAACAATGTATTTAAACAAGAGGTGGGAAGTATTGAGATAAAACGGATTCTTCAGACAGAAACCGAACCGGGTCCCGTCCAAAAAAATGACTCTACCACCATTTATCCCGATTCTCTGCAAAACGATTCATTGGTTAATCACTAATCAATTTAAAACTATGTTAAACATTGCACTATTTGGCCCCCCCGGGGCAGGAAAAGGGACTCAATCAGAGTTTCTGATCGGAAAATATAACCTGTTTTATATTTCGACCGGCGATATACTTCGCAAGGAAATCGCCGCAGGCTCTTCCCTGGGTATCGAAGCACGATCGATTATCGCTTCGGGCGGACTGGTTTCGGATGAGATCATCGTTCAGGTTATCGAAAAAACCATCCAATCGAACCCCAATGCCAATGGCTTTTTATTTGACGGATTTCCAAGAACCTACATTCAGGCCTATATCCTCGAAGGATTGATGATCAAATTAAACACCTCGCTCAATTGCCTCATCAGCCTCGAAGTGGACGAAGAAATTTCAGTACAACGGCTCCTGGACAGGGGTAAATTATCCGGACGAACCGACGACAACGAAGTTGTGATCAGGAATCGCTTACGCGAATACACCGAAAAAACCCTTCCTGTACTCAACTTTTACAAAGAAAAGGGAAACTATTCCGCGGTAAATGGTGCGCAAAGTATTGAGAAAGTGAGTGCCGACATCGAAGCCATCGTTCAGATCGAGCTCAGCAAAAGCCTGATGAACATTGTACTCTTTGGATATCCCGGCTCAGGAAGGGGTTCGCAGGGTAAAGCGCTTGCCAGAGCTTACGGGCTTGAGTACATTGCCACAGGGCCGATGCTGGAACAAGAAATCGTCAACAACACGGCCATTGGCCAACAAATTTCAACCCTTTATGAAGGCGGTCAATTGGTGCCGGACGAAATAGTGGTTAAATTGATTGAAAAAAAACTCGAAGCGTCTAAAGGAGTTAAAGGTTTTATATTTAAGGGATTCCCACGCACTTTAGTACAATCGTATATCCTAGATGGATTGCTAAAAAAACACGGGTCTACCATTTCAAAAGTAATTGAAATTGAAGTTCCTGCACTTGAACTTATCAGGCGATTGGATGCCCGGAGCAAAACCGTCGACTGCATGCCTTACGACACCAGTACGGAAAAAATAGTGAACCGTTTGCAGGAACATGAAACGAAAACCGTTCCTGTAATTAATAAATACAACCAGCAGCACGGCGTTGCAAAAATAAATGGGGTCGGTAGTTTTGATGAGGTCAACAACAGACTGTGTGCAGAAATTGAGAATGCCTTTAAAACACTTTCAAACAATTAGTTAAATATAAAGATTCAATATGCCACAAGAAATAGAGAAAAAATTCCTGGTATCAGGTAATTATAAACCGCATGTCACGCAGACAATTCGCATCATTCAAGGTTACTTAGTTTCCGTTCCGGAGCGTACAGTCAGGATCAGAATTGCAGGAAATAGAGGCTTTATCACCATTAAAGGACAAACCGACAAGTCGGGTTTAAGCCGCTATGAGTGGGAGAAAGAGATTCCATTGAAAGAAGCAAACGAACTCCTTGAATTATGCGAACCGGGTGTGATTGACAAAACCCGGCACCTGGTTCCTGAACCGGGTGGCTTAACCTATGAAGTAGATGAGTTTTATGGCGACAATGAAGGACTGACTGTTGCAGAGATCGAACTGCCGCGTGAGGATGCGGCATTCACCAAACCTTCCTGGCTTGGGGAAGACGTCACAGGAAATCCCGCTTACTCCAATTCCGTGTTGATCAAGAAACCTTATAAAAGTTGGTGATCAGATTTTATATAAAAAATGAACATTGAAAATAAGTGTTAAAACCAACAGGATTAATCACTTTGAAACGAATTAGACAGGAAATGATTACCTTACAAGTTCACTCATTTTAATGAATACCTTTGCACCCGATTCCTCAAATCGAGGCATTCAACATTAATTTCACATTCATGATGACGTTCTCAGACTTAGGTATTAGTGAAAATATCGTTCGTGCACTTCACGACAACCACATTACCATCCCTACCGAAATTCAAATTAAGGCCATACCGCATATCCTTCAAAAAAATCAGGACTTGGTAGCCGTTGCACAAACCGGAACGGGTAAAACCGCTGCATTTTGCTTGCCCATTCTGCAATCAATCAATCCCAAATTTAATAAAATACAAGCACTGGTGCTTGTCCCTACACGCGAGCTGGGCCAGCAGGTGGCACGCGAATTTTTTCTCTTCTCTAAATATTTGCCCCGTGTATTTGCCGAACCGGTGTATGGTGGAGCATCCATTGACGAACAGATAGAGAAACTAATACGTCCGACGCATGTGGTGGTGGCAACCCCAGGTAGGCTCATCGATCTGCTTGAAAGAAATGCACTTAGCCTTAACGATCTGAATTATTTAGTGTTGGACGAGGCCGACGAGATGATCAACATGGGATTCAAAGCCGAAATTGATGAGATTCTGAAATCGTGTAAAGAGGGAATTACCCGGTTACTTTTTACTGCCACCATGCCAAAAGATGTCAGGGAAATGATTAATGAATATATGGCGGATGATGCCGTTGAGATCAGAATAAACGCGGAGGAGTTGGTCAATCAAAAGATCGAACACCAGTACCTGATTTACAAGAAAGGTTTAAAACTAGAATACCTAAAGGCATTTTTAAATGAACGCACCGATCAGCGGGGGATTCTGTTTTGCCGCACCAAGATTGCCGCCAAACGGTTATCGAAACAGTTGGCCGGATTTGTGATAGCCACCGATGCTATTCATGGCAATCTGAACCAGGAATCGCGCGAAAAAGTGTTGCGTGGATTTAAAAATCACCGGATCAATTTACTTGTGGCTACCGACATTGCAGCCAGGGGGATCGATGTAAAGAACCTGGATTATATTGTTCACTACCGCCTGCCTGAAAACACGGAACAATATACACACCGCAGCGGAAGAACGGCACGTGCCGGGAAATCGGGTGTTTCGGTCAGTTTTGTGCAAAAAGAGGAGTTAAATGAAATCAAGTCGCTGGAGACCAAGCTCAATATTCAATTTTCTGCCCTGGAAGTCACCATCGAACCTGAAACCCAAAATAGCCCACCCATCACCATATTTATGAATATGGGTACAGCCCAGGATTTCGACAGCGTCAGCCTGAAAGATTTTCTCGCGGAAGAAGCCGGCCTCGATCACGCTGAAATAAGGAATGTAGTAGTAGAAGAACACCGTTCACATTTTGATGTACCTGAAAAGTACCAGGTTCAGATTTTGGCCAACCTCAACGGTTTCAAACGTTCACATAGAAATATCCGACTGTCGCTCACCAATAGCAATGCTAAACGGGATCTACTATAATCTAAACATGAAAATTAAAGAATATGAAACAGTTTAAAAAAATAGCCGTTTTGGGCGGTACGGGCAAGAGTGGCCGATATGTCATCAAACGGTTGCTAGAGAAGAGATATCAGGTAAAAGCACTCACCAGAAACCCTGTAAAACTCACCCAAAGCAGCCCATCGCTGGAAATTATCCAGGGTGATGCCCGCGATGCAGAAACCATCCACTTATTGCTCAAAGGTTGTGATGCTGTAATCAGCACCATCGGCCCGACACTGAAAACCCCGGACACCTGTAGCATTGCCACGGGCCACGTAATAGAAGCTGCCAAAAGAAACCATATAAAACGGTACATTGAACTCGCAGGTTTAGCCATTGATACACCAACTGACCGAAAAGGATTTAAAACAAAACTTGTTGTCAGTATCATGAAACTTTTTGTTCCCACAATCATTGCCGACAGACAAAAAGCATATGGACTTTTATCAAGCAGCGATCTTGACTGGACACTGGTCCGCTCCTCGATGATTGAGTTAACCGACACGCGCCGGGACATTAAAACAAGCCTGTCAGATAGTCCGGGCCACAGCATCAGTGCCACCGACCTGGCTAACTTTCTGGTGGAGGAGCTGACTGATGAACAGTTAATCAGGAAGGCCCCTTTTGTTTCAAGTTAACCCATTTTGCATTGATGTATTTCAAAGTATCCATGCGCACTAACGCCTTGACAGACTGCTATGTTGATAGTTTACAGAGTTACTTTTAAAAATTTCCCAGACTGACCTCCGCGCTATTTTTCGTTAAAAACGGGTAAGTTGGTTCCCGAATAATAGAATAAGTTGTATATTTCGGCAATTTTTCAAAAATCCTTACCGATGAAACCTGTTAAAGAGAATTCGAAAGTATCTTTAAGGGAAAAAACCTCCAAAACAAAAAAGGTTCCTTTTCCAATTGTCGGTATTGGAGCGTCTGCCGGTGGGCTGGAAGCGTTGGAGCAGTTTTTGGGTCATGTGCCCGAAAACAGCGGAATGGCCTATGTAGTTATCCAGCATCTGGATCCAACACATAAGGGAATGCTGCCCGAGTTACTGCAGCGAATTTCAAAAATGAAGGTGCATCAGGTGAAAGACCGCATGAGGGTGAACCCAAATTTTGTGTATGTGATCCCTCCAAATAAAAGCATGTCAATATCTAAGGGAGTGCTTCATCTGGCCGATCCGATTGAAATCAGAGGACTGCGGCTCCCCATTGATTTCTTTATGCGCTCACTGGCCATCGACCTGCGTGAACGTGCTATCGGTGTGGTGCTTTCAGGCATGGGCTCCGATGGCAGTTTGGGACTGAGTGCCATTAAAGAAACGAATGGAATTGTGTTGGTACAAGATCCTGCTACAGCAAAATTCGACAGCATGCCCCGAAACGCAATCGAATCGGCAAAGGTAGATATCATCGCTCCCTCCAATGAGTTACCTCTAAGTCTGATGAAACTCATGCATCAGACTCCCGGAACTGAATCAACTCAAACTTTTGAACCCCCGGATAAAAATTCACTCGACAAAATCATTGCTCTGCTAAGAACCAAGACCGGAAACGATTTTTCTCTGTACAAAAAAAATACACTGTATCGCCGTATCGAACGACGGATGGGAATTCATAAAGTGGATAAAATAGCCTCTTATGTCAATTTTTTGAACCAAAACCCCAAAGAAGTGGAGATTCTTTTCAAAGAGTTGATGATTGGCGTTACTAATTTTTTTCGAGATGCACCGGTATGGGAAAAGTTGAAAGAGTCAATACTTCCCGATATGATTGCCTACCTCCAGGAGGGTGCCATTTTAAGGGCATGGGTAGCCGGTTGTTCAACAGGAGAAGAAGCCTATTCATTGGCTATCGTGTTTAAAGAAACACTCGAAAAAATCAGACCCGGCGAAGGTATTACGTTACAGATTTTTGCTACCGATCTCGATAATGAAGCGATTGAAACTGCCAGAAGAGGTGTTTTTCCTGCAAACATTACCGTGGATGTATCCGCTGAACGACTGAACCACTTTTTTACCATCCAGGATGAAAATTATCGTGTCAAAACAGAAATCAGGGAAATGGTTGTGTTTGCCCAGCACAACATTATCATGCACCCGCCATTTACCAAACTTGACATCCTGACATGCCGTAATCTTTTGATTTACATGGATTCGGAGCTACAAAAAAAACTACTTGGACTGTTTTATTACAGCATGAACCCTGAAGGTATTATGCTCCTTGGCAGCTCTGAAACACTCGGGTCGCAAAGCCATCTTTTTGTGCCGATAGAAAATAAACTAAGGATTTACAAACGTTATCAAAAAACTGCCGAATTGCCCGAGTTGTACGATTTTCCCACCTCGTTTTCCCGATCAAAACCAACCCATCCGGAGCAAAAAGCACCAATTAAAGCATCAGAAAATATCGAGGAAGCTGCTGATAAGTTGTTACTCCAACAATTTTCGCCTCCGGGGGTTTTGGTGGATGAAAATGGAGATATTATTTATATCAGCGGTCGTACGGGAAAATATCTTGAACCGGCAGTAGGAAAAGCCAACCTGAACATTTTAGCCATGTTACGCAAGGGATTGCGTACTGAATTTGCTATTGCATTTCGACAGGCGATTTTAAAAAAGGAAATGGTGGTCTTACACCACCTCAAAGTAGGTACAAATGGTGGTACACAAAACCTGAACATTACCATTAAATGGATTGATAAACCAGACATTGTAAAGGGCATGCTGATGATTATTTTTACTGATTTGCCTATAGATCCTGCCGTTAAAATCAAGTCTGGAAAAGGATTGAAAACCATTGACAGTATTAAGCACTCGGAGCTGGAAGAAGAGTTGCAACATACCCGTGAGGAAATGCAAAATTCCATGGAAGAAATGCAATCGGCACAGGAAGAATTGAAATCAACCAATGAAGAATTACAATCAACCAATGAAGAACTACAATCAACCAATGAAGAATTGACCAGTTCAAAAGAAGAAATGCAAAGCCTGAATGAAGAATTACAAACGGTAAATGCTGAATTGCAATCGAAAATCCATGGTTATCTGAGGGTGAACAGTGACATGAAAAACCTGCTCAACAGCACCGACATTGCCACTTTGTTTCTCGACAAGGATATGAATATCAGACGATATACCCCACAGGCTACCAAGATTTTCAAACTGATTAAAAGCGACATTGGCCGCCCGTTTACCGACCAGGTTTCCGATTTGATTTATCCCGAATTGGCGGAAGATGCCGGCGAAGTATTAAAAACCCTGGTTTTTATTAAAAAACAAATCCCTACCAAAGACGAACGTTGGTTTTCCATACGCATTATGCCTTACCGTACGTTCGATGATAAAATTGACGGATTGGTGATTACTTTCTTCAACATCACCGATTTGAAACTGATGGAAACAAAATTGACAGAAAATGAACAGATGCACCAACTGATCCTGAATTCATCCTCAGATTTAATCGTTAAATTATCAGCCAATTGGAACATACTGGAATTTAATCACGAAGCAGAAAAATTCTTCGCGAGTAAACGTGACGAAGCACTTGGACAAAATTTTATAAAGCTGTTCGTCCCCGGAAAGCTACAAAAGAAGACTGAAAAAGTCTTCAATAAACTGCTCCGTGAAAAAGTGAATGCCAAAAATAAAATGGAGGTAATAGTAGCCGAAGGGAAGTTACGTGAAGTGGAATGGTCGGTAAATGTACTGCTCAATAGTTTAAATGTTGCCACCGAAATGATCTTAATTGCTAAAACATAAAGGCTCAGTGCCAGACTTCGATCGCTTTGATTACGATCGGGATTTGGCTTATAAATACTATTAATTGCATTGAACTTAATTAAATTGCCATGATAAATGAAGAAGATGATTTAACAGATGCCCGGTTGCTGCGCAAGAAAGCAGAAGAGAAACTGAAGGAAAATCAAAAAAAAATAACCTCCACCGCGACAAAAAGCGATGTAGAAAGGCTCGTTCATGAACTTCAGGTACACCAGATTGAACTGGAAATGCAGAACGAAGAGTTGCGCCAGGCAAATGAAAGAGCAGAGGCCGCGCTTAAAAAATATACCATGATGTACGATTTGGCTCCAATGGGCTATTTTACACTCGATATCAATGGGCGTATCTGCGAGTTGAATTTTACCGGTGCCGAAATACTCGGTGACAGGCGGTTTAGCCTGATAGGCAGCAACTTTAAATTATTCGTTTCTGAGGAAACACTGCCTACCTTCAATCATTTTTTAAGTGCCGTATACATGGGCACTTCAAAAGAATCGTGCGAAGTCATGATCGGCAGCGACGATAAACATTTATGCCGGGCATATATGGAAGCTATCGTTACCGGCGAAAAGTCCAAGTGCCTTGTATCGGTGGTCGATATTACTGCCTTTAAAAAATAATTTAACGTAAAAAGGTAATCCCATAAGTAACATTTGTTATTAGAGCACAACTCAATGCAAGTAACTGTAACCCGAAAAAAAGTAATATTTTCTCCTGACCCATCCAGGATAATTGCCCGTTTTTTATATTTAAACGACGAAAGATCGGCTGACATCATCAGGATGGTATTGGCAATGCCCGAAACGGAAGTTAAGATTACGATGAGCCAGTTACTTCGTGGTTATTCGCAACGACATAGGAATATTTCCCGGATTTTCGAGAAACATTTTGCCAAACTGGCCCCGATCTTTGAAAAAATTGAAGTGAATGAAGAAGATTTAAGTGTCTCGCAAAAAGCGTTAATAGGATCCTATTTTACCATGGAATATTCCATTGAATCGGCTGCTTTTTTTAATCCTTCCATAGTAGAAAGTCCTGATCAGTCAGAATTAAGATCCTATGAAAAAAGGGTGATTTTCAGTTTCCGGGCTACCGGTGAAGGGCATATCTCATCCATTGTTTTTCGTTCAGGCATCCTCGACAAGAACAATAACCTGACTCTGGAACCTGTTGGAAAAATGCTTGCCGAAGCAGAAGTAATTAAACGGCATGTTTACACAAAAAAATCGTTTCAGGAAAAAATAGATGACATGCAAGCACAGGCGATCATTGATATTCCTGAAACATTGGAAAAACAAGAGACGATGCAAATAAAAGGAAATACTCTTTCTTCTGCCATCGTAGGTAAACCCAATAAAAAGTCTGTTAAAGTAAAACCCATTTCGCCTGCTTTTATTCTGGATAAATTGGGTGACAGCTTTACGTATGGCGAATTGATGAAAAACCTGGAAATAGCGAGAAAAGGAACTAAACTCTCAGAAGATCAAAAAAAAATAATACAACAAATGATGTGGCTTGCCTCCTCGCACTACGACATCGATTTTTCCATCGACTCCGCCATCTCCGAAAGGGTCATTTTTCCCATATCGGCCACTGAGCAAAAAGGCATTGAAGACGCCCGTTTTGTTAAATTTACCGATGATGATGGCGAAATAACCTATTACGCTACCTACACAGCGTATGATGGAATGGCAACTCTGCCGAAGTTAATTAAGACAAAAGACTTTTATCACTTCAAAATCATACCCATTAATGGTGAAATTGCCCAAAACAAGGGCATGGCACTATTTCCCCGGAAAATAAAAGGCAAGTACGCTATGCTTTGCAGGATTGATGGTGTTAATAATTTTATTGCATATTCAGAAAGTATTAATATCTGGCATGAAGCAAAAATCATACAGAAACCCAAATATTCCTGGGAATTAGTGCAAATTGGTAATGCAGGCTCTCCAATTGAGACTGAAGACGGTTGGTTGGTCATAACACATGCAGTGGGTTCGATGCGCGAATATACGCTCGGAGCAACATTATATGAACTTGAGAATCCCGAGAAAGAAATAGGCCGGTTGACGGAACCATTAATGGTGCCAAATGAAGTAGAAAGGGAAGGTTATGTTCCGAACGTAATTTATTCGTGCGGTTCACTCATCCATGATGATGAACTGGTTATCCCCTACGCGATGTCGGATCATGCCTCCACATACGCTACCGTTAAAATAAAAGAACTGCTGGAGGTGCTGAAGAATTCTTCAAAACAGGTATAGAAAACTTAAAAACTGGCTGGTAACAGAACCGAATTCAACACCCGATAGCCCGGTTCAACAACTCACCTTAAAACATCTTGTTTTTTCTCTCAGGATTTTACCTTTTAGCTATGAAGGATAAATCTGTGAATTATGTAAACTTTTTACAAAAAAGTGTAATAAGATCAGAAGACATCTGACCTAATTTTATCAAAATTAATACTGAACGCTAAAACTTACTAAAATGGAAGATGTCTTAACCCCCGAACAATGGAATGATCTCAGGATTGAATTAAAACAAAAGCACCCTGAACTTAAGGACGCAGATATGCCTTATTATGAAGCGGAAGAAGAGGATATGTTAAGTATGATTGACTATACACTTCAAATGTATAAGGAAGGGACGAATCATGTTAATCATGCAATGAGCACTTATTGTTGCTAAAACATGTTGATCAACCCATGAGAATAGTCCAATTTGATAAACCCCCAAAAGGGCGTTTGACAGTTGTACTATTTTTTAATGTTGTTCAGATAGTTGTTCTATATCAAAAGTTGGTAAAAGAAACAGTCAATCTGCCAACCATTCGTTGACTTTCAAAGTCAATACGCATTATCGTCGAAAATGAATTAACTTTAATCAACTTATGCGAAAATCAGGAACCAATATCACGACCTCTATTAATCAACTCACTGTTTGTTACGACGATCAAGGTCCGGATGGAGCTCCGGTGATCATGTTCATTCATGGATTCCCACTAAATAAATCGATGTGGGACAAGCAAATACAAACATTAAAGAATGATTTTCGCGTAATTGCATACGACATCCGCGGATTTGGAAAATCGGGCTCAGGAGAACAAGATTTGTCCATAGAACTTTTCGTGAACGATTTGCTCAACTTAATGGATGAGCTGAATATTGATAAAACAATATTGTGCGGCTTCTCAATGGGCGGATACATTGCAATCAATGCGATAGAAAACCACCCGAACCATTTTAGTGCTCTCATCCTCTGCGACACGAACTGTACAGCCGATACACCCGAAGCAAAAGAAAACAGAATGAAAGCCATTGAAAATATCAGGCTAAACGGGTTGGAAAAATATACTGATGAAAGCCTGAAGAAACTTTTTGTCCCCGAATCGTTCGCAACAAACCCTACAGCAATTGCCGCCGCTAGCGTCATGATAATGAATACCCCCAAACAAGTTATTTACAATACCTTGCATGCCCTGGCAAATCGTGAAGAAACCTGCCACAAACTTCATGATATAAAAATACCGGTGCTCATCCTCGTTGGTAAAGGTGACATCATTACTCCCCCGGAAGCAGCAAAGTTGATGCATGAAAAAATCAATGGTTCAACTTTGCATATTATTGATCATGCAGGCCACTTAAGCAATATGGAGAATCCAGGCGAATTCAACGACCAGTTAAAAATGTTTGCCGCACGGGTTTAAACCACCTGACCCGATCATCATAAAAGTCAACGACAGCGGGCGAACAGATCTACTTAACACTGGATTTTGAATGCCTGAAAAAGCAAAACAGCCTGTTAAAATTTTAAAAATAAAAATTGCCCTGAAGTATTTATTATTGTACTATCTTTATCGTCGCAGGTCAATTTTGTTTCATTTATCATCAACTGTTTTTTTGTTGTTATTGATCAAAGATTCATAGAAACTTCTAACCATATCAACAATTTGCTGCCATGGATACAGTTAATAAGCGTGAAATGATTGCCCATTTAATCAACGAGGGTGAAAAAGACAGTGCGGTTCAATTGCTTTTGGAATGGTCGACCCAAACCAGTTTTAAAGAGGTCATATTTAATGTAATAGAACCCATGTTAACGGAGTTGGGCCAACTCTGGATGCGTGGAAATATTTCACTGGCACATGGATATCTAAGCGGGAAAGTGGCCGAGGAATTTTACCTGATGGCTGCCGGGGACCAGGAATTTAATTTGTCGCGAATCCAGCATCGGGGCACCGTGGTACTCGGAAATATTGAAGATGATTTCCATCCCCTGGGACGTCGTTTAGTAAATATTTACGCGCAGTCGGCAGGCTGGAATATCATTGATCTGGGCACTGATGTAACGGCAGAACGCTTTATTGAAAAAGCCATTGAAAACAAAGCAGATATTGTTGCTGTTTCGGCCATGATGTTTACAACAGCAAAAAACATCATTAAAGTAAGGCAGGAACTTGACAAGAACTCATTATCTGGGAAAGTGATGCTGGCAGTTGGAGGCGCGGTTTTCAAACTCAGGCCTGAATTGGTGACCGAAATTGGTGGCGATGGTACAGCGGATACGGCTATCGGTGCATCCAATTTGTTTGAGACACTTTTAAAGAAGAAAATGTCTGATTTCTAATCCTGAAAACCCATGAACAGTTTAGAAAGAATTTTAGCGGCAGTTTCGGGTGATGATACCGACTATCAGCCATTTACCTTATTGCTCTCATTGTATGGTGCAAGTTTAAATAAAAGTGATACAAAAGCCCACTACCGGGATGCAGCGCTTTGGTACAAAGGTCAGCGAGCCGTTATTGACACGTTCGATCCCGATATAGTGATCACGCCATTTTCATTACCCACCGAGGCTGAAGCCTTTGGCAGCGAGTTGGTGTTTCTCGATCATTATGGACCTAATGTAAAAAAGCCTATCATCACCGAGCTCTCTCAAATCGATCAGTTGATTGTACCTGATCTTGAAACATCGCCTTCCCTCCAGTTTTTTTTGAAATGCACCAATTTTTTATCAGATGACTTTAGAGGAAACAAAGCCATCGCGTCGCCCATTCATTCACCCGCTGACATTCCAGCCTTAATCATGGGTATCGAAATGTGGATCGACACCCTGCTTTTTCATCCAAAAGAAGTTGAAAAAATCATGGAAAAAACCGTTAAGCATTTTATTCAATTTGGAAATGAATTAATCGAAAGGGGCGCGACTTTTTTAGTTGTTCCGGTCAATTTTACTACTCCGATGATCATTACCGAAAAAATATTTAACCACCTGCTTCCGTATCTTGCAAATGCTTTCCGTCAGATTAAAGGCCCCATCGTAATACATAATGGAGGCAGCAAATTAATGCCATTCATTCATTATTTTGCAAAGCTCCCCAATGTGATTGCATTTGTTTTAGAACCAACAGAAAGCTTCGATGAAGCCCGTCGGATTATTGGTAATAAGTTGATCTTAATGGGGAACATCGATGGCCCGGGTTTGTTGAACTACACCAAAGACAAAGCACAGGAAATTACTTTGAAAATTTTAAATAACCGCAAAGCGGATAAGCACTTTATTTTTGCCACATCAAATGCCGACATTCCTTATGATACTCCTGTCGAAACCATTCAAAACGTGGTAGATACCATCCGAAATTTTAAAAAGTATTAACACATGCATCCAAACCTGGTCATCATAGCGTGCAGTATTTTTAAATACGAACTGGATCTTCTGAAAAGTAAAGGCAAGATTGACATTCCTGTGGTTTACCTCAACTCCATGCTTCACATGTACCCCAAAGAGCTTCAGGTACTTTTGGATGCCAAAATTGAAGAATACAAAAATTTCAAAATCATCCTGATGTTTGGCGATTGCCATGCCCGCATGCTTGATTACGAAAAAAAAACAAATATTCGGCGGACACCTGGTTTGAACTGCAGCGAAATACTTCTTGGCAATGAAAAGTACAGACAATTGAGAAAGGAGGGTGCTTTTATTTTGTTACCCGAATGGGCCGAACGGTGGAAAGAAGCCTTTGTAGACTACATGGGGTTTAAAACACCAAAAACAGCCAGACCATTCATGAATGAGATGCATAAAAAAATAGTCTATGTGGACACCGGGTTTCTGGAACAAAACACACACCTTTTCGAGGAAATATCAGATTTCCTTGGTCTTCCACTTGAGGTTTATACGAGTTCTATGGACGAATTAGAAACAGTATTGGATCGCCTTATGATAGAATCAGCTAAATGAAAAATGTGTAGAATGGAAGATAAAGCATATACCCATCTTTTTAATGATATTTTAGGCAAGACCCTGCAATTGTCAGAAAACCCAAGCCAATTTGGAGAATACCTGACACAACAAATACGTGAATTGATAGGTGCCCGTATTATCATCATCGCGGTCGTAGACGACGCCCATCCATCTAAAATATTTAGTGTCTTTCCCCTTAGAAAAACTGAGTGGGCAAATCAAAACATGGTCCTTAAATTGGTTACGCTTTCTTTTGATTTTGAAACCATTCAGTATTTACAATCAGCAACCTGCTCCGAAAACATTGCACTACTTCTAAAAAGTCTGAAAATCGATAATGTAATTGCCATTCCATTGATCGCCGCAAACAGGAAAGTGGGATCAATATTGCTGCTCGATATTATGGATTTAAATGGAATTGAATCAATAATGAGTTTATTGACCCGTCTTTCGGGTGTATTTGCCCTGGTGATCCGAAATTCCAACTTTTATCAAACGATGGAAAACCAGGTTATTAGCAGAACCATTGAACTAAAGAAGCGCAACAATGAACTGTTGGAACGCGAGCAGGAATTAATTCGATTCAATGAAGAATATGAAGTTTTAAATGAAGAGCTGACCGAAAACATCAACAAGACAGAAGAAATCAATAAACAATTAGTTGAAGCAATACATAGGGCAGAGAAGAGCGAATTACAAGCCAGAGACATTCTGCAAACTGCCATGGACGGATATTGGGCTGTTGATTTACAAGGAAGGATTAAGGATACGAATGAAATCTCCTGTAAAACACTCGGCTATTCAAGGGCCGAATTGCTGAACATGAACATAGCTGACATTGTATCAGCAGTAACAAAAGATGAAATAAAAACACACTTTGAAAAAATAATAAAAAAGGGTGAAGATAGATTTGAGTCAAAGCTCCGACGCAAGAACGGACAAATAATAAGGGTTGAATTAAGCGCCAAAATGCGACCTACTCAAAATTTGATTGTGGCATTCTTTCACGACATCACCAAAAGAAAACAAGCTGAAGAAACACTGAGGAAAAGCGAGGCTCTGTACCGCAATTTGGTTGAAGAGCTGCCTGATGGAGTATACAAGAGTACTCATGAAGGAAAATTTGTTGATGTCAACCCGGCAATGGTGAGTATGCTGGGGTATTCAAGCAAAGAGGAACTGATGTCCATCGATATTAAAACACAGCTATATTTTAGTATTGAGGACCGTGAAAGTGTTGTATTACAGGAAAAATACAAAGAAACAGGCGTCTACCGAATGAAAAAAAAAGACGGTTCGGAGATTTGGGTCGAAGACCATGGATGGCTAAACTTGGATAAAAAATCGAATATCCTGTATCATGAAGGAATTATGCGTGATGTCACCGAACGCAGACGGGCCGAACTGGATCTCCAAAATAAAAATGAAGAACTGAATATAAAAAACACGTTTATTCAAACAATACTCGATAACCTCCCAATCGGATTGTCATTGCATGATATTCACCAGGGTGAAACCACTTATATGAATAAAAAATTTGAAGAAATATACGGCTGGGCATCCAATGAAATTAAGACTGTTGACTTGTTTTTTGAAAAAGTTTATCCTGACGAAACATATCGTCAACAACTCATGAACAGGGTAATGGCCGATATCAATTCAGGCGACCCCAAACGAATGCATTGGGAAAACAATTTAATTACCGGGAAAGATGGTTCGCAGAGAATTGTTAATTCTGTCAATATCCCTTTGACAGAACAAAATACAATGGTTTCAACGGTGATGGATATTACAGAACTTCATCATATCCAAAATGATTTAAAACAAGCCAAAGAAAAAGCCGAAGAAAGTGACCGTTTAAAATCGGCCTTTCTGGCCAACATGTCGCACGAAATCCGTACACCCATGAATGGTATTTTAGGCTTTGCTCAATTGTTAAAAGAACAGAATCTGACTGGAAATCAGCAAAAAGAGTATATCCGCATCATTGAAAAAAGCGGTGTACGCATGCTCAATATCATCAACGACATTGTCGATATTTCGAAGATTGAATCGGGACAAATGATAGTGCATCTTACTGAAACCAATGTGAACGATCAACTTGAATACCTCCATCATTTCTTCAAAACAGAAGCGGAAAACAATGGATTGAAACTATTCGTAACAAACAACCTGGCTAAGAACGAGACAACCATTATTACCGACCGGGAAAAACTCTATGCTATCCTGACCAATTTAATTAAAAACGCGATTAAATATACCAACGAAGGATCCATAGAATTTGGCTGCAAAATTGTATCAATGATTCATGAATCATCGATACAGTTTTATGTAAAAGACACAGGCATAGGGGTTCCGAAAGACAGACAGGAAGCCATCTTCGATCGCTTTATTCAGGCTGATATCGCTGATAAAATGGCACGACAGGGTGCGGGCCTGGGTCTGTCCATTTCGAAAGCGTACGTAGAAATGATGGGAGGTAAAATGTGGGTGGAGAGCCAGGAAAAAGTTGGGAGTACATTTTATTTCACACTTCCGTACCAACCGGGAACAACAGAAGAGCAACCCATCAAAAACGAACTTTTGGCCGACAAGGAGGTGAATCCGGAAGATCTTAATGTATCCAGACTGAAAATAGTAATTGCAGAAGACGATGAAGCATCCGCAGAATACATGTCAATACTGCTTCAGAGGTTCGTAAAAGAAATAATCAAGGTAAAAACCGGGACACAAGCGGTTGAAGCCTTGCGCAACCATCCGGATATTGATTTGGTACTGATGGACATTAAAATGCCCGAAATGGATGGTTATGAAGCCACGAGGCAAATCCGTAAATTCAACACCAAAGTTCGTATTGTTGCGCAAACAGCTTATGCGCTTCCAGGCGATGAAAATAAAGCCATCGAAGCCGGTTGCGATGGTTACCTCTCAAAACCCATCAAGAAAGAGGAATTACTAAATTTATTTGAAAAGTCCCTCATTAAATAAACTACGGAGGTCAGTACTCCCAATTAAAATTAAAATGACTCTTCATCAGATTTTTAAGGCTTCTTCATAAAAGCAAGGCCATGGCTGAACAAGCAATCGCGAAATGCTGATAAAGGTTATAGGTAAGGTCGAAAATTCTGCTAATCACGTATTAAGAAACAAAGCCAAGTAAAAGGAAAAGAAATTTTTACTACTTTTGCCGCCGATTACACGTGGAGGTATCAGTCGGAAATTTCCGGCATTGAAAAGTTACAATTACCTGCCAACGTGTGCTTTTCATGAACACAAAAATTAATGACCACTTTTAAGTCACTTGGATTGTCGGACGAAATACTCCAGGCAATCGAAAAATTGGGGTTTGAAACCCCTACCCCTATCCAGGAAAAAACCATTCCTATTCTACTGGAAAACGAAAACGACCTTATTGGTCTTGCACAAACCGGAACGGGAAAAACTGCCGCTTTTGGGCTTCCAATTATCCAGAAAATTACCGAATCAAAAGATACCCAGGCACTTATTTTAAGTCCTACACGTGAACTCTGCATGCAGATCACCAACGACCTGAAATCGTATGCCAAGAATTCAGATAAAATAAATATCGTTGCAGTATATGGCGGTGCCAGCATCGTGGGCCAGGTGGCCGAATTGCACCGGGGAGCTCAGATTGTGGTGGGCACTCCCGGCAGGTCACTTGACTTAATCAACCGAAAAAAGCTACTCGTTAACAATATCCGCTTTTTAGTTCTCGACGAAGCCGACGAAATGCTCACCATGGGCTTTAAAGATGAACTGGATGGTATCCTTGAAACCACACCAAAAGAAAAACAAACCCTGCTTTTTTCGGCCACCATGCCGCAGGATATTGTAAGGATTTCAAAAACATACATGAACAAACCCATTGAAGTATCGGTGGGCAAGAGAAATGAAGGAGCCGACAACATCGAGCATATCTATTATGAGGTTCATGCCAAAGACCGTTATGAAGCCCTTAAACGGATTGCCGATATGAATCCCAAGATCTATGGCATCGTGTTTTGCCGTACACGAAGGGAAACCCAGGAAATTGCCGAGAAACTCATGCAAGACGGCTACAACGCGGATGCTTTGCATGGCGATTTAAGCCAGGCCCAACGCGACCATGTGATGGCCCGTTTCAGATCACGTCACCTTCAATTGTTGGTGGCTACCGATGTAGCAGCCCGCGGACTGGATGTAAACGACCTAACCCACATCATCAACTTTAACTTGCCTGATGAAGACGAGGTGTATATCCACAGAAGTGGCCGTACCGGTCGTGCCGGAAAAAGCGGCGTATCGCTTTCGATCCTTCACATGCGTGAAAAAAGCAAGCTGAGGGCTATCGAGAAGAAAATCGGTAAGAAGTTTGAAAAAAGACAAGTCCCTTCCGGGAGAGAAATTTGTGAAACTCAACTTTTTAACCTCATCGACAAATTCGAACAGGTAGAGGTGAATGAAAAACAGATTGAACCCTTTCTTGATGTCATTTATCAGAAACTCAGTTCACTCGATCGGGAAGAACTCATCAAACGGTTTGTGTCGGTTGAATTTAACCAGTTTCTGGAGTACTATAAAAATGCCCGCGACCTGAATGCGGTTGACAGAAACGAACCTTACGACAGAGACAGAAACAACAAATCCTTCGAGAGAGGCGACAGGGATCGTGACCGCGACAGAGGAAGGGGAAGAGACAGGGACAGGGTCAGAGACCGTGAAGACAACGGAAGAAGCTACAGTGAAAGAAGCTCCAGATCGGAGGAATCTTCTGACAGACGCAAATCCTATGCAGATATAGAATTTTCGAGGTTTTTTATCAATAAAGGAAGCAAAGACGATTTGAACCCGGTAGCCCTCATTGGACTCATCAACAAATATTCAAAAGAACGCGGCATCGAAATCGGGAAAATTGAAATCATGAAAAGCTTTTCCTTCTTTGAAATAGACCGTAATTTTGAGGGTAAGCTGATGAATAATTTCCAGGACGCTGTTTTTGATAACTCGCCTGTAATGCTCGAAGTTGCCAATTCAAAAGGTGGAGGCTTCCGTGAAGAAGGCGAAATAAAGCGGAAAAAGAAATCGTTGGCAGGAAAAAGAAGTGATAGTTTCCGGCCTGCTGCCAAAAGCAAAAGAAGCGATTCGGCTAAACCTTACGACAAGGGCAAAAGACGCTCCAGGAAACCCTGACATGTTGATTTATCCGGGACAAAACCCGCTGCATCAAACATCTACATTAAACTCCCTCAGGGCCTCGTTGAGTGAGATTTTCATATCGGTGGAAGCCTTGCGTTTACCGATTATCAGCGCACATGACACCTGATACTCGCCTGCCGGAAATTTTTTTGGAAAGGTGCCGGGTATCACAACCGAACCGGGGGGTACATACCCTTTGTATTCAACGGCTTCCTTTTCACTAACATCAATAATGCGGGTGGATTGCGTAAGTACCACATTGGCTCCCAGAACAGCCGCCCGACCGACGCGAACACCTTCGACCACGATACAACGTGAACCAATAAAAGCATTGTCCTCGATAATCACGGGAGCCGCCTGGACAGGTTCAAGCACGCCACCAATACCCACACCTCCGCTCAAATGAACCTCGTTGCCAATTTGCGCACACGACCCCACAGTGGCCCAGGTGTCGACCATGGTATTTTTACCGATATGGGCACCTATGTTCACATAAGAAGGCATCAGCACCACACCGCGGTCGAGAAAAGCACCGTAACGGGCAATGGCATGAGGCACCACCCGTACCTGTTGAGAGGCAAAGTCACGTTTCAAGGGAATCTTGTCGTGAAATTCAAACATGCCTACTTCCATGGTCTCCATCTTTCGGAGAGGGAAATACAGAATCACTGCCTTTTTTATCCAGTCGTTAACTTTCCATCCATCGGCGTGAGGCTCAGCAACACGAATCCGGCCCTTATCCAACGACTCAACGGTGGCTTCTATGGCCCTGATAGTCATTTCTTCGGCCAATAACGACCTGTTTTCCCATGCGGCTTCAATAACCTTTTTCAACTCTTCCATACGCTTTTCTTTGAGCGCTAAATTACAAGTTTTCACCAACTGAAAAAATTGTAATTTTGCGTCCAATTTGAATGATGGGAAGAATATTGGCAATCGATTACGGGCAAAAACGTGCCGGCATAGCCGTCACAGATCCATTGCAGCTCATTGCCAATGGATTAACCACTGTGCATGTGAAAGATGTTTGGGAATTCCTATTAAATTACCTGAAGTCGGAAACAGTGGATTGTATCGTCGTGGGCGAACCCAGGACCATGCAAAACCAACCATCGGATGCAGCACGATTTATTGAACCCTTCGTGGCCAGGTTAAGAAAAACCTTTCCGAATTTGAAAATTGAACGAATGGATGAACGTTTTACCAGTAAAATGGCACACGATGTGATGTTGACGGGCGGGTTGAAAAAACTCCAACGCCAAAACAAATCCCTGGTCGACACCATCAGTGCGACGCTCATTCTTCAATCCTACATGCATTCCACACAAAATTCATCGCAAAATTTAACACCATGATATTACCAATTACGGCTTACGGACATCCTACCCTGAAGATGATGGGCGAAGAGATCACCAAAGATTATCCCGATCTGGACAAGCTGATTGAAGATATGTTTGAAACCATGTACGCTGCCGAAGGAGTGGGTCTTGCCGCTCAACAAGTCAACAGAGCCATCCGGCTGTTTATCATCGACACCACTCCTTTGAAACTTGAAAACGACGAATTCACCAATAAAAAGCAGGTTTTTATCAACGCCCGGATTCATCAGGAAGAAGGTGAAGAATGGGGGTATGAAGAAGGTTGTTTGAGCATCCCTGGAATTCATGAAACGGTGAAACGCAAACCGGTTGTTGTGATGAGTTATTACGACCACGACTTCGGCTTTCACGAAAACGTTCGCTTTGACGGTACCCTGGCCAGGGTAATACAGCATGAATATGACCACACGGAAGGTAAACTCTTCATTGAGCGGATTCAAAACATCAGAAAAGTATTGCTTAATGGAAAACTGCGCGACATCAGTCTGGGCAAATCAGAGGCTGAATATAGAATGCTCTTACCAAAAAAGAGAATAAAAAGATAATGAATGGAAATGTTAAGTATAAGGGTCTATTTAATCAAGTAAAAAGAAGAAACATGAAAAAAACAACTTTTATGATGCTGGTATGGATGGTGATGGTGGTGTCTTTTGGATGCGAACAATCCGTTGAATCGAAATCACAAAAATCGACCCAGGAATCAATTAAAGACTTGGAAGACAGTCTTTTTAACGCGGAAACCAACACGTTTGACAAGAGAAAAGCCGTTGAATTGTCGCGTTTGTACGAACAGTGGGCACTTGAAAACCCTGACGATGAAAAGGCTCCGGACTATCTGTTAAAAGCGGCTGACGTATCGATGAACATGAAAAACCCGCGCCGCACCCTGGGCCTTTTCGATCAAATTCTCAAAAATTATCCCCAATCGAAATTCGCTTCAACGGCCTTGTTTTTAAAAGCCTTTGTGTATGATGATCAGATGCATGATTATGTAAACGCGGGCAAGTATTACAGTGAGTTTCTCGAAAAATATCCCGAGAGTCCCTTTGCCAACGATGCCGAAGCCTCATTAAAAAATCTGGGGAAATCGCCCGAAGAGCTGGTAAAAGAATTTGAAATGAAACAGGGGAATTAGTGAACCTGCTTTCGTAGTCTATTCAACTTTAAGCTTCCTGAAGTTCCCTTTTCGATTTTCGGTACAGGTAGGAATTAAAAATATTCCTCTTGGCAAACCTGATTTGCTTGTCGGAATTATGAAATTTGGTAAACACGTTTTTCGGTACACCGAAGTACTCATAGGTTGTACCATCTAGAAAGGTAACCTCCAGCAACAGTCCCCGGTGTTTATAGTCGAGGATTCCCGATTCAGATGTGGTGAGGTTGTATTCGTCCAAATTTGCGTTTCTCGTTTCAGGTGCGATACTGACCAGAAAATGATACCCATCAATAATCTGACGGCTTTTTACCTCCGCTTCGGTGGCCAACTCATCCCCTGCCTGGAATTTATCCGGATGCCATTCTTTTACCAAATTCCGATAGGTGGTTTTAAGCTGTTTCAGATCCGTTTCTTGATCAACATTAAACAATTTCTTATATTCATTAACACGCTTCATGGATGATCATTTTATAAATTACCTGATTTCCGGTTCTTTAACTGCAACTCTGACTTTTGCGAACCGGATTTTGACAGCCGGCAAAATTACACCTTTATTGATTGCGCCCGACAATCGTTTCCAGGTTCACACAAGTAGCACTCTTTCAGAAATTTTTTCTAAATTGCCCCGATTTATCAACTAACTAAAAATTACAGTTTCCAAATATTGAAAATCCAAACAAACCCCTATGTCATTTGAAATCATGCTTATATTGGTAGCCATTGGATTGTGGCTCTATGTGACAACCACGGCCATTGATTTGGGCAAGGGATTAAAGGCTGCCCTCACCAACCAGACGCTGCCTGTGTACTTTGAATTGTTTCCACGGCAATTACCGCATCAGTATGAACAATACCTGATTAAAAATGACAAATTCTACGGGAACCTGTCATCGAAGCTTCAACGTTCGTACGGAAGCAGGATTATGAACTTTATCGGAGATAAAACCTTTAAAAGCAGGGACGGATTGAAGATCACCGGTGAGATGAAGCTCGTAATTGCTTCTATTGCTGTTAAAATCACCTTCGGATTGAGGGAATACTTGTTCGGCCATTTTCATACCATCATTATTTACTCAGGGGAGTTTCACTCCAATGTATCCGGTTTGGATGTAAAGGGTGAAACCAATGGTGCCGGTGTAATCGTTTTTTCATGGGAAGATATACAGTACGGGAATTCCATACCCGACGATTGCATCAACCTGGGATACCATGAGTTTGCCCATGCCTTGTTTCTGGGGCACCTGATGAACCCATACAACAACGATTTTAAGGATCACTACCGTGAATGGCTGATGTTTGTGAAATACAATGACAAACTGGAAGAAGTGAGAGAAAAACACATTTTCAGGGATTATGCCGCTGTAAACGAGATGGAGTTTTTTGCCGTGGCGCTGGAGAATTTTTTTGAGAAACCCAATCACTTTAAACAGCAACTTCCGCACCTCTATGCATTGATGGTACAGATGCTGAATCAGGACTTAGCCACGGTGTGATTTGATAAACTGACCCCTTTATATTTGAAGAATCACATAAGTATTTGACGCAATGCCGATTAAAGTTGGAAATGAAACTATCTTTTTGAGGCGAATATTGAAAAAGAACTTTTCACATTCCAGGGATTAAAATCCCTGGTTACTATGTCGGTCGTCCCGATGGGACTAATCCGTCTGTATAGCCTAATACCTTTTTCGTGATAGACATGGTTCCATGGAATATAATCCGATGTTTTACCAACCTGATCAATTCATCAACTTGTTTAACTCACTTATTATCAGCTTAACATAAAATTATTTATATTTTTAAATAATTTTAATAAATCCGTGTAAATCTATTACATCAGCGTCTCCCTTGCCTGACCGGAACGCAGGCGTGTTCCAATTTAAAAACATCGTAGATGTCCATGAATAATACAGGATAAAATCCCCTTTGTGTAACTCTGTGAATCCTTTGTGTAACTCTGTGGTACAGCCATTTCGCAAAGTCTCACCAGTAAGAACCAGCAACTTGAGAGCAATCAAAGTCATGGAAATCCAGGATTATTCTATCAATTCTCCCTCATCGCTTTCATAGGTCAGGTCGAATTCTTTGCGGATACTATCCAAAGTGGTGATCAGGTCCATACTCATCGAATGTGGCATTTTCAGACTTTGGATTTCATGGTTTTGAAGACAACTGATCACTTCTTCGATTTCATGAAAATATCCGTTTCCATAATAAGGTATGTTAAGTATTTCCGGAGATTTATCAAACACCGTCAAAGTGAGTTTTTCGGTATGATGAAACCGTTTGTGCATTTTAACTGAGCCTTTGGTTCCCTTGATGAGTGCCTCAATGGGCGTGTTTTCCTGAAGCGTAGCTACGAGGTCAGCATGAGCGCCATTTTCATAACCAAAATGAAAGGCACACGATGCATCCACGCCTGAACCGGTAAAAACTGCAGATGCCCTGATAGTTGACGGCATCCCCATCAACAAAAGACTCAGATAAACCGGGTAAAGCCCGATATCCAGCAGCGCACCACCACCCAGCATTTTGTTAAACAACCTGCTCTCGGGGTCGTATCCGGCAGCATAGCCAAAATCCGATTGCAGGCTGGTAATTTCGCCGATCACTTCTTTTTCTATGATTTCAATTAATTTTTCCGTGGCCGGGATAAACCGGGTCCACAAGGCTTCCATCAAAAACAGATTGCTGGATTGTGCTTCCCTGATCATAGCCCCGACTTCGCGTGCATTCATGCCCATGGGTTTTTCGCATAAAACGGACTTGCCCGCTTTTAAGCACATCAGGGTGTTTTCGAAATGGAATACGTGGGGAGTAGCAATATACACCACATCAATTTCAGGGTCATTAGCCAATTCAAGATAGGTTCCGTACTGTTTTACTGCATGGAATTGCGCTCCAAAACGTGCTGCTTTTTCAATGCTGCGCGAGGCCACCGCTGTCAGTTCCGCCTGTTGGACAAGCCTCAGATCGGCAGCAAATTTATGGGCAATTTTACCCGTGCCAAGTAGGCCCCATTTGATCTTATCTGCCATTACTTTAGCAAATTTAACTGATGACTTAAATGCTGGTAATTTTCCTCGTCGAACGACACCAGGATCACTTTCTCAATTTCGGGGAATTGAACCAGCGAATGTAAAAGTGTTTGAACCGCTACCTGTGCGGCTTCTTTCTTCGGATATCCGTAAATGCCGGTACTGATGCATGGAAAAGCAACGGTTTTGCAATGATTTTCGCTGGCAAGCCTCACTGAATTCCGGTAACAGGAAGCCAGTTTCTCTGCTTCACCCTGATTACCACCATGCCAGACCGGCCCCACAGCATGGATAACAAATCCGGCTTTCAGATTTCCGGTGGTGGTGATGACGACATTACCGGTTTCGCATCGGCCCCGGGCAACAACAATCTTTCGGCAATCCTCCAAAATGGCCGGACCACCTGCACAGTGGATGGCGCCATCCACCCCACCGCCACCCATCAGCGAAGCGTTGGCCGCATTAACGATGGCGTCCGCTTCAACCCGGGTGATATCACCTTTGATGAGTTCAATTTTAACGTTCATTGAGTTTTCGAGTTAATGACTATTATCAGTCGGACCTAACTGCCTTTTTTCAAAAAGAAATCTCATTTGATCATCTTTGAACAAGTCTATCATTTTAATGATTCCAAAATAATTGACGGCAATACCCACCGAAACCTTGCGAAGACCGAACCAGTGTTTTCTAATTAGATTCATGATGTGAAATTAATAAATATTTAACCTGGTATTGCTTTAAAGATTAAACAATTGATTGTGATGAAGTTCCACGACTTCTTTATACTTTAGCTTACCTGCATCTGAAAGGAACGATTTATCTACAAACGAAATCATCTCCAATTTAGCCGACCGGAATTCCTCCACCATCGTTAATAATATCCTTTCTCTAACACCGATTCTTTTTCCCAATTCGAGGAAATCTTTAATGTGATACTTGTACCCGGTAGTCGGCAAATTTTGTTTTGTTCCCTCCCTTTCCCTGAAAAGGTTCAAGGCCATCTGGGAATCGTTGATATGAAGTTTGGTATTCATCAAATCATAGGATGGTGATAACAACATATCTCCATCGGAGGATTCCAGGAGAGAAAGATTTTTTAGATGAAAATCCCCATTGCCAGTAAGAAAATTAAACAGCAGGACTCTGATAAAACTGATCTGGTCGGCTGGATTTAAGCGGTTTCCAACATCTTCGTAAGTGAACGAATTATACTTATAAAGCCCATGATCGTTTACACCCGGAATCGCATTTAATACCGAAACAAAATCCTCCTGCCGCAGGGCATTGCCCTCCTTATCCCTGTCGAATCTCCGGGTAAGATAAGCTGGTTCGCCGTTAGCAAATTTCACCAGTCCACATTTCGCAGTTGAAATTTTGAATAACTGTCCGGCCATATTCATCGTCAGATGTTCGTTCGCAGGCGAATCAAAATATAAAGATCGTCGCGTATCCAAACAAGGCTTGATAATGTACATCGACTCTATGTTTCGGTTTGGAGTCAAAAGATTGTTTTTTGCTCTTCCAATAAACCCTTTTGGCTGCACACCGGAAATGCTGAATCCTGCCGGTTGCCCAAAAATCCGGTCCTGAATATCATCCCAGTTAAATTCAAGTTGATTGGGGACTTTAGATCTTTCGAACAATTTTGTTTCGCAAGCCGGGCAGAAACCGTCGGTATTCTCCTTTAAACATCCACTACAGTTGGCCATTATTCCTCCATTCTTTTTAATGTGATGGCCCCAATAGTATCATTTTCGCAGGTATACATTAGCAGACTCCAATCATCACTCAGGTCAATACCCAACGCCTTACATTGCAATTCCCTGTTGTAACCTTCGCTTAACATGGATTGAAAATTTGAAAATAACCTTTCTGAGTCAACCCTTTTTTGAGATTTAGGCATATTCACTGATATGGGAAAAGTGTTTTCATTTGAAATGAAATCATCTTCATATTCAAAATGATATCCGTTTTCGTCTCGCCAAAGCACTCCGGCGTTGTATTTTCCCTTGTAGATCACCCTTAACTTCATCTGTTTCAACTCTTTTTGATTGTAACTAACATTTCAAGATTCAGGAAGTGAAAAATTTCATCAAGCGTTTCGAACGACGGGTTTGCCTTTCCGCTTTCTATCTGCGATAAAGTGACAACTGATATTCCTGCATATTCAGCCAATTGCCTCTGCGATAGGGACATCGTATTCCTTCGGTCTTTTATTTTTTTGCCTAACTCCTCTTTTGTCATCTTAACAACTTTAAATATACTTTAATTTTAGCAGCAAATATAATCAATAAGAACACATTTGTCAATAATATTTAAATATATTTTAATTACAGAATCAAATACTACTTTGGGTACTTCATTGTTGAAAACATTTAAATATATTTTAATTTTTAAATCAATATGAGAGTGAAAATTTGCTCACCCAGGATTTCTTAATAAAATTTTCTTTCCAAATCGAGGCTGTTTGTAACCAGGATATTCATTTTCAACAAACAACAACTATAAGCATTGGTTGATTGGATTTTGTATCAGCTTCACTTCTGATACCTGTAGTGTCCAATAATTTTAAAATCAAATAAGCAGTCTTCCATTACCTGCCCCGATCCAATGTTATGAACCACCAGATTTCTTCTTCCATCTGTGGACTTTTCTTTTACAACGATTCCAATATGAGTCACTGAACCTCCCAGATTCCAACAAACAATGTCACCTGCCGAATAATCTCCGGGGATTGTTGAATTCTCCAAAACAGTTCCTTTTCTTGTGAAAAAGGTCATTAGGTTGGGAACGCGTCTGTGATCAATATTCCTGTCAGTATGTGTTGAACCCCAGTTCTTTGGGTATTTATAAAAATTTTGCCGCATGTCTTCATGGACTTCTTTTTGCAAGTCAATACCAAGTTTTCTATAGGCCCGAATGACGACGTCCGTACAAACACCTTTGTCTGACGGAACATCTCCGTTCGGATAGTCAAGACTAAAATAAGCGGGGTCATATATAACGGTTTGATTCGTTAAAGTTATTGCTGAATCTGCAAGTCTGTTATAAAAATGCGTCTGTCCAAATGAGGTTGACAGACCAAAAATGAGCAGAAAAATAATTTGCAATGTGGTTTTCATATGGTGGATGCTAAAAGAGGTGCATATACTCTGAATCGGAGTTTCAAAAGACAAATCTTTCTGTCTACACTGATTTATATTTGAGGCTAGAATGTTCATACCAGCCTGCGTTAGGCAGGTTCATAAAGTAACCCGTCATAAAGTATGATGCAGTGTTATGCAAAGTGCTTTATTTAATCACAAGTTTCTTTCTTATTCTTAAGCGATTGGTTACTAGTTCAATTATATATATTCCAGGCAAAAGTTCAGCAATGTCAATAGTCTTATTTATTGGTTTAGTACTGATTAATTTAAGTCCGTTTAAAGTATAGATATTTACATTATCGATTATAATATTACTCCTGTTTATAATATTGAGTCTTTCTTTTGCAGGATTTGGGTATAGATAGATGGAATAATCATTTATTTCAATAATACCTGAGTTGTCGATAACAAATACATTTATTGTGTCAGAAGCAGAACATGGACCATTATTTACTTCTAGCCAAATTTGATTGTGTCCTAATTCTAACTTATTTGCTGAAATATTAATATTTGGAAAAGTATCACCTGTTGACCAATGATATGATGCATAGAAATCATCAATATTAATTTCTAATGAGTCTGTTAGCAATATTGTTGTGTCTTGTCCTAGCGAGAATACAATTTTTGGAAATATTGTGACGTTAATTTCACATTCAGACCAACAACCATCATCATTTGCAACTGCTAATGTTACTTTTTCAGAATCTTTTATTAATATCCAATTTTGTTCTAATAAAACATTATTCCATTTATAGTGCAAATATCCCTCTGGTGCAATTAATTTTAATTCAGAACAACCACTCGTATCATTTGGCATATTAAGTGGAAGCGGATTTCCTCTATAATTCTTCGCAATATACCTTTCATAAGGTAGGTCTGCAGTGATTGTATCATTACCAAAATATGCATCACCTACGAAGTAACCAGTTATTAAGAAATTCCCACAATTATCTATTTCTGTTTTAAAGACATTTGCTCCTTCCGTTGTTTCTGTTATTTGATATGAAACTAATTGGCCGGCTGTATCAAATAATCCAAGGATTACTTGAAAATAAGGTTCAATTGAAAAATTAACGTCCCCAAAAATAAAATCACCCTTACCAGAAGTAGAGAAAGCAAGTCTGTCATCAATTAAATTAATATAAAACCACGGAATTATTTGGTCACTATTAATCAAATGGTAGTTCCATAAAGGCTGAAACGAAGAGTCCATTTTTGCTATTATTTCACCATGTTTGTTCTCAGGAATGACAATAGTATCTGAGCCCCAAATAGTGCTTCGCCAAAGGCTCCCAGATATATAATAATTGCTGTTTTTGTCAACTTCAATATCCCATTCGTAAATACCAAAATTATCAATGTTAATAAAAAATGAATTTAAGCATTCCCCAAGATTATTGAAACAAGCAATGTATTGAACCTCATCATCACTAAAATAAGGAAAATCAGGATGATTTAAGGTATCTCCTTCAATAGATATGCAATAGGTCGAACGTCCAATTAAATAAATATTATCGTCATTACCTTTAAATGTATTATATATGTAAGATGTACCTAACTGAACATCACGGATTTCCTTACGCCAAATAAGACTTCCATCTGAATTTATTTTTAAAAATGAATTTAGACCGTTCCCAACTAGTGCAGAATCTTGTCCGAGGTAGTTAATCATGCAAATCGTAGAATCATAGCCAATTCCATGATGTTTTACTGATAAATATATTGAATTGTCATTTGAGATGGTTAAACCAGCACAATTATTCTGACCATAGCCTGAGATTGTTTTTCCCCATAAGAATTGAAAATCAGAAGTGAGTTTTATTAAAAATGTGTTTATTCCAGGTGCAGCTGTTGTTACTAAGTTATTGGATATAAATAAAGTATCTCTAAAAGTTCCGGTGATGAACAAATTTGATTCTTGATCAATTTCCATTTCAAACATATCGATACTTTCATCTTGTTGAGTATAGATGTCCAAGACATTAACTTGTTCACCTCTTGAATTTTGTTTTATAACTGCAACATTATAATTTTTTCGCCCTGGAGTAATTGGTGGATGAATAAAAGAAGTGTCTCCAATTGATATCGAATCAAAATACCTATAATAGATGTATGAGTTGTTACTGAAGTCCGTAGTTATTCCTAAGGTTCTAAAAGCATTATAAATTCTTGGATCGTTTCCCCACTGCCAATCCCATTCTTCAATTTCAGACTGTGAAAAAAGGATGCTTGAAGTCATAGTTGTTAAAAGTAGTAATGAAATCAGAAATTTTCTCATCTCAGTATATTGTCAAGATTTGGTCAGCATTTTGTATAACATCTGCATAACCTCAATCACCGCTAACCAATTATATATTAATGTGTTTTACTTCGTAATTAACTGATTTAACGACTATATAGTCACCTGAAAAACCCTTTTAGTTCCTGACTATTTTAGTCGTAAAGCAGTTTGATTTTCCCGAAATCCGAACCAGGTAAATTCCTTTGGGCAACCCGGAAACATCCACCTCAAGCTTTCGGCTATATGGATAATGGATCAGCGTTCTCCCAACCAAATCAATTATTTCAACACCAACCACCTCAGAAGTCATGTTCTCCACAATCAACACCTCTGTTACGGGGTTTGGATAGATCAGGAAACCGGAACTGAAGCCATTTTCATCACTTACCCCAACTCCCGAACATGCATGTACCAGATCGAATTTGGTTTGTAACGAGTCGATCGGTTCAATGCCGGCGCCGGACGAAGTGTGCACCGAAAGCAAAAACGACGGCTCACCAAACAGGTCGCCGGGTTGAGCCACCTTTACAAAAGAAAACAGGGAGGAAGTACCGTTCGAAGTACAGCGGGAGTCGGCTCCTACCCTTTTGGCACCCTGCAAGGCTGCCATCAGCTTGCAGGCCAGGTCGCCTTCGGCATGCAGGAACCTGGATTCCATGGAGTCCAAAACAACCTGCCCCAACAGGATATTTCCCTGAATGGAATAGTTTGGTCCGGTGATATGACTTTTATAGTCGTCGGTGCTTGTGCCGGTGAAGGCCGCCGCCTGAGGCGAACCGTCGACAAACGCCACAATGCCATATTGCCTCTTCTGTGGCGTATTTTGAGCATCATGTTCAATAAGCCACTGAATAATCTGGACTGGTGTGTCGCCCAGGTTCATCCTGTTCCGGGCGTTGGCCTGGTTGGTAGCATTGTACCAGGCTTGAGTGTTGATGGCACCCACTCCGGGGAACAACTCACCCAGAAAATCATCGTCGTAACCGGGAAAATTACTCATGTCCACGCAAGAAGCTCCCGCGCTACCCACTTCACCGGTAACGGAGTCCAGGGCTACAATGGAAAACGTATCCTGCGACCTGACGCCGCTGACAACCATCGAGAAAAGAAAAATCAGGGTAAAAAAATGCTTATTCATAACATCCGGGTTTATTATGTTACAGATTTATTGTCCAAATATAATGATAAACCGGACTGGACAGGTTTTTAATTTGAACTTTCAGAAATACCTGAAGCAGGAATCTCAATTATTCCACACTCATGGGTACTTCCATCAACAGCAGGGTGGCATTGCTATCGGCCTTGATATGTATGGCCGGTGTTTCCCAGATTCCCAATCCATCACGCTTATTCAGCATTTGGCCTTCGATGGTTATATCTCCTTCAATTACAAAAGCGTACACTCCATTCTGGCTGTCTTTGAGTTGGTAGGTGGTTTCAAATCCTTTGTCAAGTTCACCCATATGAAACCAGGCATTTTGATAAATCCAAACACCCTGATCGTCGGCATCGGGAGAGAGAATCTGATAAAGCTGATTTTTTAAAAGATCCGAATCAAGGGTCATCTGATCGTAGCGGGGTGTTACATCATCTTTGTTTGGAAACACCCATATTTGGAGAAATTTTGCCTCCCGATCGGCATTATCGTTGAATTCACTGTGGTAAATCCCACTCCCGGCGCTCATTACCTGTACGTCGCCCTGTTTGATAACAGCCACATTTCCCATGCTGTCCTTGTGTTCCAAATCGCCTTCCAGCGGGATGGAGATAATTTCCATATTGTTGTGCCGGTGTCGGCCAAAGCCGGTGCCGGGACCAATCACGTCGTCGTTCAGCACCCTTAAGGCACCAAAATTCATGCGATCGGAATTGTGATAATCGGCAAAACTAAATGTGTGATGCGTGTCGAGCCAACCATGATTTTCGTGCCCTCTGGTTCCGGCCCTGTGTAGTACGGTATTCATTGTTAGTAGGTTTTAGTGATAAATAGTTTTTGAGTTATTCTTATTGTACTTGGCTATTCAAATTTTTTTTCTTCAGAAAATGACTTAGAACAAACAGGATGCCCACCACGACAAACGGAAAGGTGATCATTAAAACAACACCCATGCTCATCCAAACGGAATGGTTCATTTGGTAATTCATCATATAGACCCACGGGCTCAATCCCAAACCTAGTACGGTAAAGATGAACCCGCCGATATATTCCCATTTCCAGGCAACCAAAAGGATGACCCCCAATACAAAGGAAGGGATGAGGTGGATCAGGAAGGCTGCTAATTGTTGCCACAACGACAATTCCGGATCAAAGGCATCCAAAGCGAACAGGCTGATAAATAGTATGGCCGTAATACATAAGATCCTTGGTAACCAATGAAATAAAGCGAGAGTTTTTTTCATATGAATTCAGTTTTAAGAACCAGGTTGCTGCGAATATGATGATTAGATTTTTACTTACCCGTTCACAAGGCTGATTTTATTCGGCTTATTTTTTGCTCACGGTCGAAGGAAAAGGTCTTGTCCAATGAGCTGCATATCTCATAAACCATCAAAGCCTTAACCAGATATTCGGTGGTCATGTGCGAATCGGTATTTAAACCTATGTAGCTCAGAATATCCGCCAAATACTCAACATTCTGACTGTTAAAACCCTTGATTTCAGTCAAATATTTTTTTGAATCTGCTTCATCAAGCATTAAAAACAGATTCATGTCAAAGCCAAGTTCATGAAGCAGCATGCCTTTGTCTTCTTCAAATTCAACATCCAATTGAATGGCAAGATTCTCTTCACTCCCTGTCATTTTGCTAAAGCACCTCTTTAATAAGGTTCCTATTTTCTCAATTTCGCGCAATAAATAGTCTTTTTGGTCCATAACTGATGGGATTAGGTTTATTTTATTTATTACTTAATGCTAAAGCACATTTTACTCCATCAGCAGCGCTGGAAATGATGCCACCGGCATAACCGCTGCCTTCACCAACGAAATACAGGTTATCAAAGCCTGAACAAAGTCCGTCCTTTTCGCGGGCAACCTGAATGGGTGATGAAGTCTTGCTTTCGAGGCCCAGCAACAAACCTGTCTCGAAACCTGAAATCATCCTGCTGAAATCCGCCAACCCTTCAGTGAGGGCTTTGCTCACAAAGGCAGGGACCATGTCGTACAAAGGTGCCGCCTGCAACCCCAGTGAATAGCTGCTACTGGTTATTTCCTTCGATCGCCTGAATTTCATATAGTCCAACGCCTTGATGGCCGGAAGGATATAACTATTTGAAAAAAGATAAAACCGTTCCTCCAGTTTGTCCATCCAATCCAATATTTCCAACGGAGAGGAGGTATGCCCCACCAGCATATCAGGATGCACTCCCACAACACAACCAGCATTTGAAAAAAGGCCATCGCGCTGATAATGGCTCATACCGTTTACCACACTTTTTTGATCATAGGCTGCTGCAGGCACCACCTGTCCACCGGGACACATGCAAAAGGTATATACTGGTATTTCAGATTTGGTCCTGGTTGCCAGACGGTATTCGGCGGCTTTCACACCGGGAAGGCTTTCCTTGCCCCACTGTGCCAGGTTAATTAGCTTTTGGGGATGCTCGATGCGGTGACCGATGGCAAAATTTTTGGTTCCGAACTGAACGCCATTGTTGATGAGCATACGGTACGTGTCGTAAGCCGAATGGCCTGTGGCCAGCACAATATGATCTGCTTCCAGTTCTCCGGTATTGCATACAATCTTGTCGACTTGTTTTCCTTTTACGGTGATGTTTTCCAATCGCGTATTGAACAAAAACTGACCACCATTTTCCATAAACTGCCTCCGCAGGTTTGCCACCACCAGTTTCAGGTTGTCTGTGCCCACATGGGGATGGGCCATGTAAAGGATCTCTTCCGGGGCACCGGCTTTTACATATTCCGACAGGATGAAACGCCTTTCATCACTGATATGTTTGGAACGAGAGGTAAGCTTGCCATCCGAAAAGGTACCGGCACCTCCTTCGCCAAAAGCGTAGTTGTTTTGGGCACTAAATGCACCCGTACTCTCCAGCAGATGAATGGCTTTGGTGCGGTGCTCCACCTCCGATCCCCGTTCGATGATGGTTACCTGAAATCCGGCCAGTTGCAGCACGTGTGCGCAAAAAAATCCCGCCGGACCACTTCCAACAACAAGAACCTTTTCGGTACGTTTTTTAAATGGGATCCGTAAAGGTTCTGATACGATGGGATCATCCCCTTTCAATTTATTGGAAGAAACCACCAGACTTATCTGCCAATGAATATCATTTTTCTTTCGGGCATCCAGGCTTTTCTTCTCTATCTCAAAAGAAAAATCCATATCCCCCACCTGCTTCCTGACTGCTTTTCTGATATCCTCATCCTGATATAAGGTCGGAAGTTTTATTTGCAGCATTTTATAACCCATAAAAGAAACTTTTTCTGAACATCACCATGCCCTTTTAGATGTCAAAGGTATACTCAATTTTAATTCCCGGCCAGTTTCGCACTTCATTTTGCTCACTCATCCGATGCTCTATCATTTAGTCAACCATTGTACCATTTCTTTAACTCCTTTTATCACCTTATGACAATAGGTTTTAATAAAATCATCAGGGAGGTGTTCATGAAGTGGTATGGTTCTGGCAGCTGCCAATGCGCGTGGCCCCGCGAAATCTACATAGGCCATGCGGACAGTAAGCTCCTCCTCAGAGCGGTAAAACGAACTGCCCTGAAGCAGTGCTACACCAGTGTCATCAAGCAATTGCAGACAAAGTTGGCTTGAGTTGTTGATGCCCCTTTCATGCAGGCGTTGAGAAAAATTTGAAAAATCGAGGAAGAGATAAAACCCACCAACGGGATCATGCACTTTAACTCCGGCTGCCCGCAACATATGTACGCATTCATTTCCTAATCCGGCAAGTATCTTACGGGCTTGCCATAGGTATTCCTCTATTTCAATACCCCCCTTAAAAGCCTGTACGGCTGCGTATTGTATGGGAGCGCTTACCGATGTATAGGTTTCGCTGGCCACTATGGCCATCCCATCCAAAAGCCATTTCATGTTTTTTGGGAAAGCAAATGTCCCCAGCCTCCATCCTCCGGCTCCACACCATTTGGAGAGTCCGGAGCTGATAATGGTTCCTTCGGGATACAATCTTGCCAGAGAAATATGCTTTCCTTTGTGGTCGAGTTGTCCGTAAATTTCATCCGAAAGAATGAATATATGATGGGCTCTTGCCAATGCTGCAATTTCAACCAGCGATTCTTTTGTCAACGAAACGCCATCAGGATTGCCAGGGTAATTCAAAATCATCAACGCAGGTTTGTCAGGATGATTTCTTTTTTTCAGAAAATCACTAAACAACTTAGGTGTTAGCTGCCATTTATCCTCAAAAGTACTGTGTATAAACGACAATTCATTATTAAGGATTTTAGCCTGTGGCACATAGGAAACCCAGCCCGGACTTACTACAATAATCTCTCCATTGAAAACCAGTTGAAGCAAAAACACAAGTTCCTTGGAACCGGGGCCAATTAATACACAATCGGGCTGAATGTCCACCTCATCTTTTCGTCGATGAAAATCAGCCACCGCCTCCCTCAGCTGTTGAAGTCCCCGCACCGGAAGATAGTCCTTCTGGATGGCGTTTAGCTTTAACGCGGAAACCACCAAATCAGGAACAGGAAAGGGCGACTGTCCCAGTCCAAACCTGTAAACGGTTTTCCCTTGTTCAATTAGCTCTTTTGATCGTGCATTGATAGCGAGCGTGGCCGAAATGCCCAATCCCCGGATATGAGGATTGATCAGGTTTTCATGCGATTTTAAAAGATGTGCCATGGTGTGAAGTCTTAACTATTCTACAAACAAGACGTAAAGTTAACAATATCAATTTGATTGTTGATATAATCGCACTCTTAAAATAAAAAATGAAGAGAAAGCTGGTTAAGCCAAATGAAAGGCATGATGATCTCAACAGTACATTCAGGTTCCCCGGAACAGGTTAAAAATTTTTCCTGCCCGACACCCTGACGATGGCCCAAACCGGTAAAACAGTCCACATGACCAGGATGAGTGTCGATAACAATAAACCGGTATCGGTACCGAAAAACTTTCTAAAAACGGCTCCCGTATATCCCATGAGGGCAGAGATATCGAGTTTTAACAAGATGAGAATCCTGGATAGATCGATGGGATTGAGCATCGAAAGCGTAAGAGAAATTGTTTCAAGGGGATATTCCTTAAAAACAATTAACGAAAGCAGGAAAAGACCATCGTAGATTATAGCCATAAACATCCAAAGAAAAATCACAATTCCAAATCCTTTAAGCCGGTTTTCGTTTTTAAGGGCGACCAAAAACGAAATGGCACTAAAAATAAACGTGAGAAATACCCCGGTAACAATCAGGATAATAAAATTCCAGATTTCGGCTGACCGGAAGATGCCGTAGATCAAAAAAGGGATTCCTAACCCGAACAGCAGACTGGAAGACAAGGAAACGGCAAGCCCGATGTACTGTCCAAGGAAAATGTTGGTGCGCTTAATGGGTTGAGCCAGCAGCAATTCGGTGAATTCCCTGGAATTATAATAATACATCACCCCAAAAATGGAGGCGATCAACGGAACCAGGATCAGGATGATATTCATCAAACTGATAATGACTTTCGAAATGTCACCACTTAAATAAAGTAAACTGGAGGAAATCACCAGATAGAACAAGAAGTAGACATAACTCCATTTGCTCCTGATGAGGTCGAAAAATGAATATTTTAAGATTTTCAGCATCTGATTAAACTACGTTATTCTTTAATAAAATTTTGGCAATGGCCTTTTCAATGTCGGGCTCATCAAAGGTCTTTTTCAACGAGGTCACGGTTCCTTTAAAATAAACCAACCCTTCGAGGATGAACACAATTTCATCTGCCAGTTCTTCAACCAACTGCATGATGTGGGTGGTAATTAAAAATGACCTCCCTTCTGCTTTCTTCCTGTTTATAAGCGCTTTTAGTCGTATGAGAGCTACCGGGTCAAGCCCATTGGTAGGTTCATCCAACATCAGGATGGGCGAATCGTACATAAAGGCCAACAGGATGTTCACTTTTTGTTTGGTTCCTCCCGAGAGGTTCGTCAACCTGATTTTCATAAAAGGGCCAAGACCAAAGTCGTTGATCAACTCAGACTCATCACGAGCGGCTTTACCTCTCAGGTCGGTAATCATATTAACCAACTCCTGCACCGTGAGGTTGGCAGGGAAATTGGCAATCTGCGGTAAATAGCTGATGTTTTCCCGGTAGGCCCATTGATTTTGGATCTCCGTTCCCATCACTTTGATGGATCCACTCTCGGGTATCACCATGCCCAGAATGGATTTAATCAGGGTTGTTTTCCCGGAACCGTTTGGTCCCAATACCACCGATATTTTCGACTCTTCAAAATTCAGGTCAATGCCCTGAAGGACTTTTGTTTTACCAAAAGACTTATATAGATTGGCTATCTGGATGATATGGCTCATTTTAGTATACTACTTTATTCATAAGAGGTGCATGATCCATCACATTTTCTGGTGTGAACATGGGTCTTACCCTTTCAGAGAAATCGATGATGTCGATAAACAAACTTCGCAACAGCACCATCGACTCAGGGGTGCGAGAAACAATGTAGCTGAACAATTTCACCGGACGAAACGGGATGTCGCCAATGCCGTTTTTGTCGAGGTCGTAGCCGGTGTATGAACTCCAGTAATTTCCATTGATGGTGTTGTTGTTTCGGGCACTCTCTAGTACCAAATCAAAAGAGTTGGAGATGAAATTGTTGTTATTGATTTTATTGTCGTAAGAGCCACCCACAAACTTGATGGCCCAACCATTGTTCTCAAAGCTATTGTTGTGGTAGGTCACCCTGGTCGATCCATCGACTTTTATTCCCATGGTATTTCCATCAAAGATGTTCTCTTCTATCCTGGCATCATAGATTTCTTTCAATAACAATCCATAGGATGCACTTCCCCAATTGTTTGCAAACGTGTTTTGGTACATGTTGATGTTTTTTGAAAACATCACCGCCACCCCTGCCCCATTTTTCTCAAACAGGTTATTGGTGTATTCATCATTATTTGAAAACATAAAATGCAATCCATACCTCAAATTATTCCGGCTGATGTTGTCTACAAGCTGACTCGATTCTACAAATTCAAAATAGATTCCATCGCGGTGGCTTACGATGGTATTGCCCGATATGAAAAGGTTTTTGCAATACCAGGCATGGATCCCGTTTCCGGAGGAAACTTCTTCGATGGCCTGGCCTATTACCTGATTGTCAACGATTTTACCATCATTGGCTTTTTCAAGGTAAATACCGAACATGGTATTGATCAGGTGGTTGTTCCTGATAACGAAGTTATTTTTCCGCCGAACCCTGATTCCCGCGAGATCTTTGATGTAGCTGGTTCCTGCATTTTGAATGGTAAACCCTTCAAGGGTTACCGAATCGGAGGCGATGATGATGATGTCGGAATCCCGGTCATGACCATCAATAATCGGACGATCAATGCCAATGAGTGTTAGTGGTTTATCGATCAGGATGGTTCCTTCGGAATAATTTCCTCCATACACCAAAATGGTGTCTCCGGAACCGCTCATCGCCAAAGCTTCCTGAATGGTTTTCACCTTCCCGTTTTGATCCACCTTCACCGTACCGGCAGCACAAAAAAATGAGTAAAAGGTCATTAATAAAAGCAGCCCCATTTGTAAGCCCCAAATGCCAGAATAGCCGTTTGGACGGTTCATAAACGTTCTTTATCCAGAAGTTCCTGCCAGGTGTAAAGTTCTCCTGCTACTTTTTGTTTCATTTCCAGGGCTTTTTCCTTTGTACTAAAAGCGGTTAGGTTAGCTCCCATTGGGCTTGGCATAGATTCAGATTGGAGAAAGACACAAGAATGGACGTCAAGAAGTTCTCCCGGTTTATCAAATACATTCACAACCAGGTGATCGTATTTCAATTCCGGGTTTTTATGGATGAAGTTTACCATACATTCCACCGCATCGAACTTCCTGATCTTTCCTTTATCGGTAATCAACTCGGTTCCATATTGTTGCTCAACGATTGACATGGTACAGTAATAACACTCATCGTGGCCATATTCTATTGGTTTTATACCTGCATTGCATCCGAAAAAGGAAGCTGCAACAAACAATATAACAATCAATTTCATATTAAAAAATTAAACTGGGTTAATAAACTATTTACTCTTAATAAGTGCAGCAAATCCTGCCAAAGAAATTGAAATACCTACTGCATATCCGCCCAAAGCAGGGAAGGAATAAGCAATAAAATTCAGTATTTCTTTTCGCCCGATAAAGGGTGGTTGGTAGGCCATACCCGGTACTTTGATTGCGGCTGCCGGATCGAGTGTATGGCCATAATTGTACTCCCAGATATAGAAATCATACAGTCCTACAGTACCAAACGCAATCATCAATACAGCCCATATCCAAAAATGGGATTTCTTTCCAAACAGGCCAATCACAATTCCAATTGCCATCATGGCCAATACAATATATTGCATGTAGGCGAGTTCAGGGAAACCTTTAACGGTAATTGTCTTCATGCCCACATAGTGGTTCATAATGTTGAAGTTAGAGATATCACCAGTGATGTTATTGACAAAAATTTCAATAGAAATGCCTGTGGGATATTGAGGTGCAAGCAATGTAATCTTCCACATGGGAAAAACAAATAGCAATCCCAGTGTAAGTGCTGCTATCACCATGATCGCTCTTGCGTATTTTTTCATGAGATAAGTATTTATTGGTTAAACAACCAACTTACAGCCAGAAAGTTGGCTTAATGATAAATCCCTATAGAAAGACTCCGGTTTTAAAAACACCCGGCATCAGTTACCGAAAACCCGATAACAATCACCGGGTGTTTCAAAAATCGCCTATACGGACTTTTTCAGCAAAATCCTTTTACTCTCCCAACGACCATTTCAGCTCGGTGGATGAATTGGCAGCGGACACTCTGATATACCCCTGCATTTCCTGGTGTAAAGCAGAACAGAAGTCGGTGCAATAAAATGGATACACGCCCACCCTGGAAGGTATCCAGGTAATGGTTTCGGTTTGACCGGGCATCACCAGAATTTCGGCATTTTCAAATCCCATAACCGAAAAACCATGTGGGACATCATAGTCTTGCTCCAGGTTGGTCACATGAAAATATACTTTATCACCCACTTTAATTCCCTCGATATTGTCAGGTGAAAAATGACTGCGGATCATGGTCATGTACACATGCACGTCTTTACCATCCCGCACCACCTGGGTAGCATCTTCACTTTTAGCTGCATAAGGATGGTTATTTTCTTCGAGTTTGTATATTTTCTTCGATTTGGAAACAATCCGGTCAGCCGAAATACCTTGAGCATAATGAGGTTCACCGATGGTTGGGAAGTCAAGAAGCAACTCCATCTTGTCGCCGGTAATGTCGAACAACTGTGCCGACTGTGTGACCTCAGGTCCGGTTGGGAGGTAGCGGTCTTTTGTAATCTTGTTCATGGCTACCATGTATTTTCCCTGTGGATTTTTACTGTCACCCCCGGGAATCATCAGGTGCCCGATTGAGTAATAGGTTGAAACCCTGTCGAGTACTTCCCAGGTACCCACTTTCCACTTGACTATCTCCGAAGAGATAAAGAAAGAAGTATAGCCATTGCCCCTGCCATCAAACTCGGTGTGCAATGGTCCCAGACCTGCGGCTTTAACTGTCCCTGCCAAAACCTTTTCAAATTTCAATACTGGTATTCCTTCGATGATGGTATCATACTCTTTGTTATCGATGGCGGCGATCATGTTGGTGAAGGAATGTACCGTGAGGTCGGCGGATAGTTTTCCGTTGCCCACGATGTATTCACCGGTCGGGTCTACATCAATTCCATGAGGAGATTTGGGAGTTGGTAAGAAATACACCAATCCGGGACACTCTTCCGGAAGGAGGACCTTCACCGTGTTCATTTGATTTGAGGTGGCCATGTGAGTAGCTTCATCATACACATTGTGTTTATAATTGGCCGGCACGTCATGTCCTTTTCCCTGAGCCAGATACTCTTCCGCCTTTTTCCAGTTGATGGCGGCGATAAAGTCTTTGTCGTTTTGTGAAGCTCCCACCTCAAGCAGTGTACTTGCCTTTTCGGTATTATAAGAAGTAAAGAAAGTCCATCCATGAGATTTGCCTTTTCCCGAATGGGCGAGGTCGTAATCGAAGGCAGGCAACAATACCTGAAATTCAATGTTCATCAAACCCGATTCCGGATTCACTTTGATAAAGGAAAGCATCCCTTTAAATTTATCGGCATAGGTATTGATGGCGACATCCTGCTGCGGATAAGGAACGCTAAAACGGGTTCCTGCAACCACATATTCTGTATTTTCAGTGGTAAATGGCGATGAGTGGTTTCCGCCGCTATTCGGGATTTCGATAATTTCAGCCGTTTCGAAAGTAGTGAGGTCGATTCGCGCAACGCGGGGTGTGTTGTTGCCATTGATAAAACACCAACGTCCATCCGTACTGCCATCGGTTTGTGAAAGTTCAGGATGATGGGCATCGTCCCATGGCTGGAAACCAAAGGAAGTCTCCAACATCGGTTTGGTTTCTTCACTAAAACCATAGGCTTTTTCAGGATCTACCGAGAAAACAGGTATCACCCTGAGTAAACGTCCTGATGGAAGTCCGTAAACCGCCAGTTGTCCGCTAAACCCACCTGAAACAAAGGCGTAAAATTCATCATACTCCCCGGGAGCTACATAGACCCTGGAGGCAACATCACTACTGAGTGCGCCTTTACGAAACGCATCCGTATCTTTGGCCTGTTGACCGCAAGAGGAAATCCCCGCCACGATCAATGCAATCACAATAAGAGTCAGAACACTCTTTATTTTATTTATATATTTCATAAGACTTTTCGTTTATAAGGTTCTAAAATATTCGAGCATGGCCCGGGCTTCTTCCTCGGTAATTCCCTGATTGGCCATGGGAGCCATGTTGTACTCTATCAAAAGTGCTTTGGCATCAGGATCTTCTTTAATCATGATTTCCGGGTTTAATATCATGTTCATCACCCATTCAGGTGTCCTTCTGTCCAAAACGCCTTTTGGTGCCGGTCCGATAAATTTCTCGGTGGGTTTATGACAGGCTTTGCATTTCAGGTTGTAGATTTCTTCGCCTTTTGCTGCCATCTCCCGATCAATTTCATTGGCAATCACGATGTTTTTAATAGGTCCAATTCCTTTGTTCTTCATGGGGTCATGAACAGTTGCTTCTCCGGTTTTTTGTTCCGTACCTTTATCTGCATCTGCACCTTGATTGCCTGAACCGCAAGAAATAGCAGTGGTTACAACCAAGAGGATGATTAAATATTTAATATACATTGTAGTTAGTTTATTAGTGATCAATTAATTTTATGATTATTTCTTCACCGGAAGAAACACATCATCAATGACGTGGATAATTCCGTTGGTGCCCTCAAAGGTAGTAAGAATTTTGGAGCCATTCACAAAAACTTCATCTTCACTTCTTTCCACGTGAAGATAATCTCCGGTTGCCATATACAACTTTTGCCCATCTTTCAATAGGCTCTTTTTGTATGTGCCAGGTGCAGCATGGTAAAGGATAATCGTTTTTAACGTTTGAAGATTTTCAGGCTTTAGAAGGTTTTCCAATGTTCCCTGGGGTAACTTATCAAATGCCGGGTTGGTTGGGGCGAATACGGTCAGCGGCCCATTGTTTGCCAATACATCTTCAAGTCCGGTAGCTTGAACTCCGGCCACCAGAGTAGTATGCGCTTCCGAGCTCATGGCAATTTGCAAAATATTCTGAGCCGAAACACCATCCTCTACCTTCGATTGGCCTTTTAATACTATGTTGCTTTTATTTGTTGCAACATCGTTATCCGACTTGATATTTCCACCGCTTTCGCAGGAAATCAAAAAGCCGAACAAACCGAGGATGAATAGAAAGGTTGATTTTATGTTCATATAATTCTTATTCGTTAATACTTCGGCAAAGGTACGATCCTTGTCATTTGCCACATCAGTGATGACCATGATAGTTATCATAATTAAGTTATTTAATTCTTTATTATCTTAAATTATTTAATGAAACAAGAATACAGACTTCATTATCTTGAATAACTTGATTTGCAACGGTTAAATTTTAAATCCGCTACCAAGTTTCATATCCGGATAACTCGTGTCTTTCATTAACAATTGATTTTTTTGGTATGGCCATTACTCATTTTTGCGTAAATTGCGCCCTAAAAGAAAGCCATGGCTCTATCAAACAATGACATACTAAAGAAACTGAGGGTCGCACTTAAGTTGCGTGATGATGACATCATCGAAATTCTCCGGCTTGTTGATTATAAGATTTCAAAAGGTGAATTGGGTGCCTTTTTTAGAAGTGTAGATCATCCTAAGTATATGGAACTTCAGGATCAGATATTGAGGAATTTTTTGAATGGTCTGGTTATTTACAAAAGAGGTGTAATAGATAAGAGGACTCCGAAAGAGGAAAAACCCGAGTGATTTAGGATTTGGGATTTTTTGGAGGGAAAACCCTGCCTGAATAGCGGCTTAAAGATAAAATAATGATCCAAAACAGGGATATAGAATTATATCAAACTGACCCTTACCTTTTTCTTCTTCAGTTTGCTGTTATTGGTCAACCGGATGGCTTCATCTGCCTTTTGGGCTTTTACCGCCACGAAAGCGCAATCCTGTTTTATTTCGATTAATCCCAACTCCTCGTTTTCGAGGCCACCTTGTTTAAGAAACAACCCGGCAATGTCTCCTTTCGAAATTTTATCGCGTCTGCCTCCCGTGATATAGAGGGTTTCCCATGTTGAAACCGGTTGAATGTATCCTTTATCTTGTTTTACAAGCTCCTCCCTAGTATGGTCGGGCCGAATAAAATCAGGCAGGTACTCATTTTCAGAGATCAAAACGAAAGCAGTGCCTTCGCTGTGCATGCGCGCCGTTCTTCCATTTCGGTGGATAAATTCGTGATCGTGTTTTGGAAGTTGATAATGGATGATGAATTTGATTTCAGGAACATCAATACCGCGGGCAGCAAGATCGGTAGCGACAATAATTTGATAGGTCCCATTGCGAAATTTAATCAGTGAACGTTCCCTGTCCTGTTGCTCCATTCCTCCATGAAAGCAACCATGTCCGATGTTATTCTCCGAAAGAAAGTCACTCACTTCCTGAATGGTATCCTTAAAATTACAAAATACAATGCCAGGTTGGTTTCCCAGGTGATGAATGGTATCCACCAATGTTGGCCGCTTATCCCTTCCGGGAGAAAGAATGGTTTTGACCGTCAAATCTGAAATTTTTTCATGCGGAAAATCAATGATCGCAGGATTTCGAAGTCCGACAAAAGCAGGAATTTCTGATCGTTGGGTGGCTGAAGTCAGAATCCGTTTTTTTAGGTTGGGCAACGAATCCACTATTTCTATCATTTCAGATTCGAAGCCGATTTCAAGCGACTTATCAAATTCGTCGAGTATAAGCGTGTGAATCTGTTCGGTGGGAAAGGATTCCTTTCGAAAATGATCGGCCATCCTGCCCGGTGTTCCAATCAGGATAGCCGGACGGTGTTTTAAATCGATTTTATCCTGCGTGCCTGCCCTGCCGCCATAAACGGCATTGGTTTTAAATCCGGTGCCCATTTCGCGGATTACCTGTTCAATTTGAATGGCCAATTCTCTGGATGGCACTAAAATCAGCACCTGCACTTCGTTGTAATCGGCGTCCAGTGCGGCTATGACAGGCAAGAGAAAAGCCAGTGTTTTGCCCGTTCCTGTGGGAGAAAGCAGTACGATATCCGAATTGGATTCGATGACCAATTGCGCTTCTTCCTGCATGGGATTGAGCTGTTCTATGTTGAGTTTTTCCAGAATTTCCCGGAGATTTTTTTGTGAGATCGACATCCGGCAAAGGTAGGGGTAATTCAGATTGAAAAAATACGGGTAAAATGAGTACGTTAAAAGTTGATTCATATAAATAAATAAATAAACCACCTCGCTATAGAACTACCGGGGCATTAAATGAAATTTTGACTTAATATCCGAAAAAGTTAAGCCCAATATTAAAATTGTTCCAGGCATAAAAACAGCCTATCCTGTCAACTTTAAATTTGAATAATTAAATTATCTGAATTGGTAATTACACCCTTGATGATTGAAACGGCACCAGTTTCCAGATCAAATTCCAGTTGCAACCATCCGATTTCTTCCTGGCCATTTGATATGAGTTTGAATGCCAGGAAATAAGGAGGAAAAGTTTCGGACATAACAGTCCAATATGGGTCCCAACTATCGTAGATTCTGTTGATGTGTATGACGTTAGCTTCATATTCAAACCATACCTTGTTGTTATTATCCTGTTTTTTGATGGTGTCGTTTAAACCCATAAATAAATATCCAACAGGATCCCGGTATAGAACAAGATTTCCATTTATGGGGTCTATTGAGTTGATAATGCTCCCCGCAGAGGAAGGAACATCATCGGTATGAATTTCTGTTTGGCGGATGACAAAATCAACCTTATGGTCTGAATTAAGATCAATGGAGTCGTTAATTATCATTGGAAATATCACCGATTGGGTATCATTCTTTTTACACGAAATAAAAATTACTATAAACAGTAAAATCAGCATTGAGTTTTTCATGGTGTTTTGTTTTAATGTCTTTCCAAAAATAGCAAAAATCATGCTATAAAAGCCGATCTTTTTTTTTTGGCACTTTTTCGAAGCAGAGTTTCGGGGAACCATTCCCAGAGAGATTAGATGGATGTTATCAATTCCCGGGGGATTCCTGCCTGCCGGTAGGCAAGTCTCAGCGCATTCCGATAGCAATCGGAAATCGAAATGACAGGGTTTTTCTTTGGGTTTTGTCATCTTACTGTATGAGTCAGCCTCAGGGTAAGAGATGGTTCTCCGGACGAAAAAAAATAAATTCACAACAGAACCGAAAGAAAGTATCTTTGCGCCTCATTAAAATTTAGGAATGATTTCAATTGACGGACTTACAGTAGAGTTTGGCGGGACTTCGCTTTTTAAGGATATTTCTTTCGCCATCAACGAAAAGGACCGCATTGCCCTGATGGGGAAAAATGGTGCCGGAAAATCGACTTTACTTAAAATTATTGCGGGGGAGAAAACGCCGTCACGGGGTAAAGTGTCATCCCCAACCGGGGCGGTGATTGCCTATTTGCCACAACATTTACTAACGGTTGACGACCGTACGGTGTTTGAAGAGGCATCCCAGGCTTTCGCACAGATGTTGGAGATGGAAAAGGAATTGGAGGAACTTAACAACCAGCTTTCAACGCGGATCGATTATGAATCAACTGAATATTACGAGCTGATAGAACGGGTTTCGGCACTCAGCGAGGCTTTTTATTCAGTTGGAGAGATCAATTACGACGCTGAAATTGAGAAGATCCTATTTGGCCTTGGCTTTTTGCGGTCCGATTTCAATCGACCCACCAGCGAGTTTAGCGGAGGATGGCGTATGCGTATAGAACTGGCTAAAATTCTGCTTCAAAAACCTGACCTCATCCTGCTGGATGAACCCACCAACCACATGGACATAGAGTCGATACAGTGGTTTGAAGAATTTTTAATCAACAGTGCCAAAGCAGTTTTTGTGATTTCGCACGACCGTGCTTTTGTCGACAACATCACTACACGCACCATCGAAATCACCATGGGACGTATCTACGATTACAAAGTGACATATTCCAGTTACCTCCAGCTTAGAAAAGAACGCCGCGAACAACAACAGAAGCAATTTGCTGAGCAACAAAAGTTTATTGCCGATAATCAGCTGTTTATCGACCGGTTCAAAGGAACTTATTCCAAAACCAACCAGGTGCAGTCGAGGGTGAAGATGCTGGAGAAATTGCCTGAGATAGAGGTAGATGAAATAGATACTTCCGCGTTGCGATTGAAATTTCCACCATCACCACGATCAGGGAGTTTTCCGGTGGTGTTGGAAGACGTTTCAAAATCCTATGGCACTCTTAACGTGTTTTCAGGGGTTTCCTTTCACATCCAGAGAGGTGAACGCGTGGCTTTTGTTGGGAAAAACGGCGAAGGAAAGTCGACCATGGTAAAATGCCTGATGGGAGAAACCAACTGCGAAGGGCAATTGACCATCGGGCATAACACATTGATTGGTTATTTTGCACAAAATGAAGCATCACTGCTGGATGAAGAAAGCACCGTATTCTTAACCATTGATGATGTAGCCAAAGGCGACATCCGGACGAAAATAAAAGACATCCTCGGAGCCTTTATGTTTGGGAGTGATAGCTGGAACAAAAAGGTGAAAGTACTTTCGGGAGGGGAACGTACCCGGCTGGCCATGATCAAATTATTGCTCGAACCTGTGAACCTGCTGATTTTGGATGAGCCCACCAACCACCTGGATTTACGCACTAAGGACATCCTGAAAAGTGCCTTGCAGGATTATGATGGAACGCTCATCCTGGTATCCCACGACCGGGATTTCCTGGATGGATTGGTATCCAAAGTCTTTGAATTTGGAAAAGGGCAGGTGAAAGAACATCTGGGCGATATCCACAGTTTTCTGGTAAAGAAGAAGATGGAGAATTTAAGAGAGATAGAAAAAGCGTAAACCCTACCGGGGTTTTAAACCCTGCCAGGGTTTGTAAGGATTCTAAACCCTGCCAGGGTTCAGGGTTCTTTATTTCTCCGCCAACTTCCGCAAAGCCACCCATTGTTTAAGCATATCCCTGGCGTCCGTGGCCGGGTATCCCAACACGGTTTTACCGGCGGCGACGTCATTCATCACACCAGATCCTCCGGCTACTACCGCCCCTGAATGGATGGTGATATGGTCATTGATGGAGGCGCTTCCGCCAATCATAACCCCATCGCCCAGGGTGACAGAACCAGCCAGACCACTATGACCTGCCATGATGCAGGAGCGCCCCATCTCACAATTGTGGGCAATCTGAACCAGGTTGTCTATTTTACAACCATCTCCAATGATGGTGGAACTAAACTTGCCACGGTCGACACAGGAGTTGGCTCCAATTTCAACCGCATCGCCTATCACCACATTTCCAATTTGCGGAATTTTAACCAGCCCGCGGCCATCTTCAGCCGGACGGTACCCAAAACCATCGGCACCGATACTTACATTGATGTGGAAAATGCAAAAACTTCCTATTTCGCAACGCTCCCGGATGACGGTACCCGGCCAGATGATGGTACCCCGCCCGATTTTGGTTTCGTCAAGGATGGTCACATTTGGATAAATGAGCACTCCTTCACCCAAAATCACCCCTTTCCCAATATAACTGTTAGCTCCAATTTTGCAGCCTTTTCCAATAGTGGCCGAAGGGTGGACCACTGCTGTGGGATGGATGTCCTCATCAAAAGAGGGCAAACCCGGATCGAACACCTCCAGCAATCGGGCCATGGCCAAATCGGCATTTTTCACCTTGATCAAAGCACGGTTCTCACCAGGTTCAAAATTCAGCTTCTCATCAACAATGGCGGCGCATGCTCCTGACGATTCCCAAAGTTTGACATATTTCCTGTTACCCACAAAGGAAATATGGTTTTTACCGGCCTTTTCCAACTGCTCAGGTCCATGGATGGTGTTGGTGGTATTTCCAACCAAAGTGCCATTTAATATTTCGTTGATCTCTTGTATGGTGAACGATTTCATCAGCTTATGCGTTAATTTTAGTTTTAAAAATGAGGTCGTGAATCTATAAAAAATTTCCAGATGATTGTTGTCTATACTTCATCATCTTTCTTTATCCTGATGTTGAAATCCGGAGTAAGGTAATCATCTGCCAAATAATTAGCGGGAATGGATGTTTTATTCCCATCGCGTTGGCTTCTGTAGTGTGGCGACATAATCTCGATACCTCTCTGGTTACACACATCCTGAATATTCTGATGCAACATAGAGTAGATGGCCGCTTGTATATTGGCTTCCCTGATGTAGGCATTTAACTGATAGGTTATATAAAAATCATCCAGACTTATTTGTAATACAAAAGGCTTTGGATCGGATAGAATTTTATCAGTTAACAGTGCAGCATCAATCAAAGCCTGGTGCATTTCCTTCCAGGGCACATCATATCCAATGGTTACTTTTGAATGGATGATGAGCCCGTCGGTTTTTGAAAAGGCACTGTAATTGGTGGTATTGCCTGAAAGTACAGAAGAGTTTGGGATGGTAATCTCCTCATTTTTTATGGTTCTTAACCGGGTAACCAGCAGTGTTTTTTCAACCACATCACCTGTAATATCTCCAATTTTGATGCGGTCGCCAATCTTAAAAGGGCGCATATAGGTAATGACCAAACCAGCCACCATATTGGCTATGGCAGACGAAGACCCCAATGAAAACAGGACTCCCAGAAATACAGAAACCCCTTTGAATATATTTGAATCGGAACCTGGCAGATAAGGGAAAATCAAAATAAACATAAAAGCATAGAGCAGAAATTTTACAATACTGAAGGTAGGCATCGACCAGTCGGCGTGAAAACCGTTGATTTTCAACTTTTCGGATTCAATTTCTGCAAAAAAGTACTTTACCAGGCGGATAAAATACTTCATCACAAAATATATGGCCAGGATGCTAAACAGATTGGGTAAATATTCCCAAATCGCAATAAAAATGCTTTTAAACGGCGACCAAACCAGGTTAACCAGGTCATCGGCCCAGCCTCTTGTAAAGGCAAAAACGCTGAATATCAGTGGAAATGCAATATAAAATACGACGGCGATGAAGAGCCAGCGGGCGACCTTGAAGATAAAGAAGATAATTTTTATCTCCTGATCAGCAGATAGGAAAGTATAGTCTTTGTACGATAGATTTTTAAGCCATTTATCCTTTCGGGCATCCGTAAACAGTATCAACCGGTGGTAAAGCTTACCGATTGCCCAAATCAGAAACCAGAGGCTCAACAGGATGAGCGCCACCAATCCAATTCTGATCAACAGGTTCGACAAGCTGAATTCCTTCTTCGCCAAGAGGATGGCGTTGCGAATAATAACCGAATATTCATCAGCCAGTTCAACCAACGACCTATTTTCCCACATCGCATCTGTCTCTGTCAGGCTCATCACGATGGTTTGATCGTAAACGATATCAAGAGAATTTTCTGACTTAACGAATACAATCGAATCAACTTCAAGAAAATCGTTTCTGTAAAGTGCATGTATTTTCCTGGAGATGTTTTGCGCCCTTTCGTATGGTGTCAGAGCACCGCTTTTGGCATAGATGAGAAACAAGGTGTCTTTGAGCATTCCAAACACTGGAAAACCACTGGCCTGTTTACGAAGCGAATCAATTCTGGCACGTTTTTGGGTATTTTGCCGGGCTTCTCTGTCCGCTATTTCCTGTAATTGGCGCTGCAACTCAACTTCCTTTATCTGATCAGCGGCTGTTAATGAGCTTAGTTTGTTTTCCAGTTCTATTCGTTTCAGAGAATCGGTTTTACGTCGCTGCTCGAATTCCAGGAGCTTTTTCTGGAAATCAAGCATCACCACCTGATTTATTGAATCCTGTTCTCTTACAAGACTATCAACCTGGGCAATTCCTTGCAGGAACATGATCATTCCCAGAAAGACCAACAACATCGTTATAGTTCTCATTTTAGAGCGTAATTTAACCACAAAGGAAACAATAAAAAGAAAGAAGATTAAAGAAAAAAGAAAAAAAGAGGATCAACACATTGCCATGTCAATATCATTTCGTTATTTTGCGAAATATAAAAACCGATGTAAATGAAGAAGAAAACCGAACTATCAATTGAGACAACGGAAATGGCCAGAGTACTAAAGGCGCTGGGGCATCCCGTAAGGTTATACATCATTCAAAAATTATCAAAAATGAACGCCTGTTGTTACAGTGGCGATTTGGTGGATGAAATTCCGGTAGGTCGCTCCACCTTGTCGCAGCATCTGAAAGAGTTAAAGTATGCCGGGCTTATTCAGGGAGAAGTAGAACCACCTTATATTAAGTATTGCCTTAACAAGGGAAACTGGGAAAAAGCCCGCAAAATGTTTAATGAACTCTTTACAGAAAACGAACAGTTATAAAAACGCTGATTAAATGTTTAAACAAAATATCAATAATCACCAATTAAAAGGATCGTACTATGGAAATTAAAATTTTAGGGCCAGGATGTCCAAAATGTAAAACCCTTGAAAAGGCCACAAGGGAAGTCGTTGAAAAAGAAGGAATTCAGGCGACTATAACGAAAGTGGAAGACATTATGAAAATAATGGAATATGGCATTATGCACACACCCGGCCTCGTGGTTGATGGTAAAGTTATTTTCAGCGGACGGGTGCCTTCCAACAAAGAACTCACCGAATTATTATCCACTAAACAATAAATAACATGAAAGCACTTGGTATTATCTCTCTTATCTTATTGGTAACCAGCCTAAACACCTCGTGTTTGGGGCAAACACAGCCAACCGAAAGCACAACCCTTGCCGCTACCAAAACCGTACAGGTATATTACTTTCATTTCTCCCGCAGGTGTACAACCTGCAAAGCTGTTGAAGCTGAATCAAAAAAAGCAGTGGAAGAACTCTTCGGCAACAAGGTTCTGTTTGCAGCCTACGACATGGATGAACCTGATGGCGAAAAAAAAGCTGAGGATTTGGGTATCGAGGGGCAGACTTTAATCATCTATGGCGGGAACACGAAAATTGACCTGACCAACGAAGGTTTTATGTATGCCGTAAATAAGCCTGAGAAATTGAAGGAAATTTTTAAAGAAAAAATAACACCACTGCTGTAGATTTCATGAGACTTGTCATGTTTATCTGATCTATTTATTGTTTATTTCTAACTCATCATTTGTATGGAGGAATTCTTGCAAAACATCATGAGCAACAGTTCTTTGCCTGTTGTAACGGCCTTTATTCTCGGTTTGATGACCGCTATCAGCCCATGTCCGCTGGCCACCAACATTACTGCCATCGGATTTATCAGTAAAGATGTGGAAGACAGAAGGCGAGTATTCATCAACGGACTCATATATACCCTGGGCAGAGCTGTAACCTACACAGGATTGGCCATTATTATTTTTATCGGTGCCGATCAGTTTGAAGTCTCCGGTTTGTTTCAAAAATATGGAGAAAAGGTTATTGGCCCGCTTTTAATCGTTATCGGTTTGCTGATGCTCGATGTGCTCAAGATAAAATTTCCCGGAGTAGGCAATCTAACTCAAAAATTTCAGAACCAATCAAAACATTCGTATTGGGATGTGCTGATTCTGGGTGTTGTATTTGCGCTGGCTTTTTGTCCTTACAGCGGTGTACTTTACTTTGGTATGCTGATCCCCATGACGGTTAGTAGTGCTTCAGGATTATATCTGCCCATTGTTTTTGCCATTGCCACCGGAATACCGGTAATCATCTTCGCATGGCTGATTGCTTATACCGTTTCAGGGGTCGGGAAGTTGTATAACAACCTCAAAACATTTGAAATTTGGTTCAGAAGAGTCATATCTGTGTTATTTATCGGTGTGGGCATTTACTACATTATTCTCATCTATTTCTAATTGATCAGGTTCCGCTTTTGGCGAACGACAAAATTGTTTAACAATGGAAACAAATAAAGAATTTAAGATACTGGCATGGATTGCAGCTGTTTTTTTGTTTGCGTATTTTTTGCCTGTCGACAATGGCAGGTTTCAGGAAGCCATTCTGGCGATGTTCGACCTAACCAAATGGTATGCCCGTGAACATGTGATTTTATGCCTGCTTCCCGCCTTTTTTATTGCCGGTGTAATTGCCGTTTTTGTCAGTCAGGGTGCTGTGATGAAATATTTTGGAGCAAGGGCAAAAAAATGGCTGGCTTACACGGTAGCGGCTGTTTCCGGAACCGTTCTGGCTGTTTGCAGCTGCACCATATTGCCTCTGTTTTCGAGTATTCACAAGCGTGGTGCAGGTCTGGGACCGGCCATTGCCTTTCTTTATTCGGGACCTGCCATTAACATTCTGGCCATTATACTTACCGCCAGAATTTTAGGTTTCGAGATGGGTGTGGCAAGGGTCGTTGGCGCGGTGGTGTTTTCAGTGGCCATCGGTTCGTTTATGGCGCTCATTTATCGCAAAGAGGAGAGAGAAAAACGCACAGAGCAATTAAATTTCCCCATTATTGAGGAGAAAAGGCCCATGTGGCAAACCTCTTTGCATTTTTTTACACTGGTATTGATTTTAGTTTTTGCCAACTGGGGCCAACCAGCTGCGGGTGAAACCAGTGGAGCATGGTACTGGATTTGGTTTCATAAATGGCATATAACTTCCGTTTTTAGTCTGGTATTGGTTTACTCCCTGATATTTATTCTAAAAATCAAATGGCAATATGTACTGCTGGTTGCCGTCGCCACGACAATAGCCGCTTTTGCCGGCAGTTCTCCTCTCATACCCGTTGTGGTTGCCATAGCCGGTTTAAGCATCATAACTTTAACCGATAAAAAAAATCCCGACAACAAAGAATGGACACTCTCCACATGGGATTTCACCAAACAAATTATGCCGTTACTGGCTGCTGGTGTACTGGTAGCAGGTTTTCTGCTGGGATCAACACACGACGACACGGCCATGGCGGGCATGATACCCAACGAATGGATAACCAATCTGGTTGGGGGAAACTCCATTTTTTCAAATTTCTTCGCTTCCTTTGTTGGGGCATTTATGTATTTCGCCACGCTCACTGAAGTTCCCATCCTTCAAGGGTTGATTGCTGCCGGAATGGGCAAAGGACCGGCTTTGGCGTTGTTATTGGCCGGACCATCGTTGTCGCTGCCCAACATGCTTGTGATCAGGGGGGTGATTGGAACACAAAAAACGTTGGTTTATGTCTCTTTGGTTGTGGTTATGGCCACCATCTCAGGGTTTATCTATGGAGCTTTGTTTTAAAATCAGAAATCATGACACCCCTTGTAAACAGTAATCCCGAAGCAGCCGTCTTGCATCATATTTCAGGGAAAGATTACCTCAGCATGCCTGAAAATACTGTTATTTTAGATGTTAGGCCACTTTACGAATTGGGCAAGCTTTTCGGTACGGACCATGTTATTTACTGCCCTTACGATGAAATTGAAGACAACCTGGAGTTGATTCCCAAAGACAGAGACGTTGTGGTAGCCGATTGCGTTGGTCTTCGAAGTAAGGAGGTGGCTGCTCTGCTCCAAAAAAATGGATTCAAAAACATTCACAACCTGGCTGGTGGCATAGTTGATTGGGAAAGGGATGGTTTACCGGTAAATACAGATCAATCGCGCCTCCTTACCGGCTCGTGCATGTGTCAGTTAAAAGTCCGAAACAAAAACAATCGACGCAGTTAAACAAAGCAATATTCTGTTGATTGTTGGTTGTGGTTTGGATAGTAGTCATAAAGTACCACAAAAGCCAAAGCAAGAAAATAACAAGAAGTTTGGAAATTGACTGGGAATACTACCCATAATAGATTTTTGATTCTAAAGTGGTTTTTTTATTCTCCACAAAAGTTCAAAATTATCAGTTCAGATTATTTATCATTGCCTGCCAATTCTTGTTAAGACACCATTTTACATCTCCTTAATACCCTGGAATTCAATAGCAAAAATTCAAGACCGTCGATAAGTACATAGGACTAAAATTCAACGGTATCATCGGAATGTAAAAGTCGGGACTGGGAGCTGCGCACCGCTCAGAGTTCTATTTATTAGCGGTTTGGGTTTATATCATTTTATCAAATTTAAACTGTCCAAATTTATAATTCTGACTCCTATGTCCTGAAAACAAACCATCATGCTATCTGTCTTACTTCTGGATTTGGATATAACAGCTTCTTTAATGATATTTACTTTATACTTTCTACTCCGGGATGCTTGTACCGTATTGTTGACGCATTCTGCAGCATCCAATCCAACTATGTATAATTCATTTACTTTGTTTTTGGTAAGGATATCATCTAAATTGGTTTTTCTGAACGAGTCCCTGCCTGTCTTGACTACTTCTATATTTGAAACAATCTTTAAGCGTTTATCATATTGAACTCCGGGACTTCCTTTTGCATATGAGCTATTAATCAGATTTATAAAAGGATTATTTATCTCACTACGAATATAAACAACTGGATAGTTGTGCACTTCAAAACTATCAATCGCTTGGTTAATCTTCTGAATTAGAATTTCTGATTTTTCCTGAAGTGTCGGATAGATAGAGAGGTCCCCTGTTATGACTTCTTGGATGTCAACAACTAAAAGGGCACAGTTTTTTGTATCATAATTTTGTATTGGTTGACCTTTCGATACAATTGACTCATTTTTGAATAAAAAAACTAAATTCACAACAACTATCAGCATAAAAAGAATTATTGTCCCAATAATTCCGAAGATGATTTTCTTTACAGTACCTTTTTTCATAGTCATTATTTATATGATTAAATATGAAATTCTTACTTCGTGTCCTGTATTCATGTTTCTAGCCAGACCACTAACGTTTCGTGGCTTTGCGTAGTGGCGGATTTTTAGCACAAAAGTCAATCGAAGAACTGCACTTGAACCTACCACAAAACTGTCAAACGAAGCACTGCACCCGCCATTACGCAAAACCGCTGTTGTGCGTTCGTATTTCTTAAAATTGCTTTTCAAAAGCCTTTCCGTTAAACTTAAATATATTTCCATCTGCCATTCCAAAAAGCAAATTGTTTTTGTTGTCTTTATAAATAGTCCAAATCATTGGTTTAGATAATTTGTCACTAATTGAATAGTTTGTCAAAGTTTTACCGTCATATTTCCAAGCTCCTGTATCTCTATCTCCAAACCAAATATTGCCTTCTGAATCTTCTTCAATAGCAAAAACGTGTTCAAGTGTACCTGGTTTTGATTTATCTCCTCTTCTTGTGCTTGTTGGATGGATTAAATTATTCTTTTCAGAAAAATTAATTATTGAACTACCTTCCATTAGCAAAACGCCAATTCCATTATTTCCTATCCAAATTCGTCCTTTTGAATCTGCTAATACACTTCTTATATGCAAAAGCTCATTATCTTTTAGGTTTAATTTTTCATTATCAAAGATATTTACCATTTTACCATCATAGTTAAATAGTGCTGCATAAGTCGCAATCCAAACTATACCGTTTTTATCTTTTAAAATATCAGTTACGCCATAAGTATTGTCAGGATTTTTGTTTTTGGGTTTTGGGAAAATCAAATAGTTCATAATTATTCCGTCAAAACGATTTATTCCGTTTTCTTCACCCGCATAAAACCATAAATCTCCATTGGCTTCATTCCATTCAATTCTTGGGTTATTAAAATTTGTTGAATAATTGGTAAACTTTCCTTTGTCATATGCACTTATTCCTTTTGCAGTTCCAAACCAAATTTTTCCATTCTTGTCTTCTTGGATTGAACGGATTTGATTGTCGGATAAACCTTCATTAGTTGTAAAGTATTCAAATGATTTTCCATTATAAAAACTTACGCCTTCATTATGACTTCCAAACCAATAATTGCCTTTACTATCCTGAAAGATAGCACGTATTCCCGAAGTAAATTTTAAGGTGTCGATTTTTGAAGTTACTACCAATTCAGGCTTGTTAGTTTGTTTTTCTGTTGATTTCTTTTCAACGCAAGAAAAGTTTAGTGTCAATATGAGTATTAGATAAATCAATTTTATTTTTTTGTTCATTTCGGGTTTTTATAATATGACGCACAACTTCGTGCTAACTACCATACTATTGCGTTTATTTCCGCTATATAGGTTATAAAGGTACAGTGGATGTAGTTCCAATGGATCATCGGGTGTTTGGTGGGGTAAATCTAGGAATTAATCCTATTGGTTTGATTTTTTAGAGTCAATCTTTTGGTGATTCTTTTTGGGGCGATGGGAGCTATGGAGATTGAACCTACTTCTAAAATCTGTCCGCCATGAGACCCGTCCGGCGAGGCAAGTATCAAAGGGAATAGAGTTGATCGTACGCCCCTGCCGCAAGCTCGTTTCCGCTATACTCAAACCTGGATGATGTAGGTAGGCATCCTTGCCTAAAGGGCGGCTGATTTAGCTCCTACGGCAGGTGAACCTGCCGATTTACCTTTCTGCCGTAGGTGAACCTGCCGATTTATCTGCCGAAGGCATGAAGGCATGAAGGTAGGCAAGCCCGTTATCCTTACGCTCAAACGAGGATAAGTTAGGGTATCGTCGGGATGTAGTTCAATCCCGAATAAAAAGTCGGGACTGGGTGCTGCACGCCGCTCAGAGTCCTATTTATTAGCGGTAGTTTTTTATTTCAAGTTTCGAGATTTCAGTTCTTTCTGTATTTCCTTATCTAAAATTTTATTATTTGTCGAATTTCTAACTACGATATATGCCAATATCAAGGGGAAGAAAGTGAAAAATTCCAAACCATTTTTAACAGTGCCATAAATTGCAATTCCAATGGTAATCCCAATAATTGAAGCATCAATTATTTTATTGTTTTTTATTTTCTTTAATTTCTGTAAAAGTTCCTGGTCACTTAATTCTGTCAGGTTTTCAGTTTTCATATATCTATTTTTTTATTTTATCAAGTCAATAAAAATTCCCGTGCCAATTGCAATCAAGGTGAAAGTTAACATTCCGAGCAGGTATGCGAAAAAAGCTTTTACATAGCTTAACAGCTTCCTCTTTTCAAAGAATTGTCCAATCGCATAAGTCGTATAGACAAGACCTATTATTGCACCGAATTGCATTAAATTAATATGCGTCAAACCCTGAACGATTCCAAACGCTGAATAGATTAACATTCCAATCCCCATCACGAAACAAAGGAGTATTATAATTTCATAAAAGTTAAATGGATATTTTCTAAAAAGGATTTTCAACCACAAACCAATAAAAATCGACATTATAATATTTGCATAACCGTAATTTCCTTGTACCCATTTGAAAATGATAAGCGTTGTAGATTCTTTATCGTCCGAATAACTTACATAACCATCTTCAAAGTGAAAAATACTAACCAGTATTGTATATATCAATGAAGTAATCAGGATAAACATGATCGGTTTTACAAGACGATTTCTGTCTTCTGAAATAAATGCTCTGATATTTTGTCCTGGTCTTATCAGTAATTCTTTTATTGTGTATAAAATTCCTTTTTGAAAATTTAAAACACTCCCAATTTCAGATAATATATAGCGACCATTTATCCTTTCTAATTTCAGTGGATGTCCGCAATCAGGGCAATAATTGCCTTCAAATTCACTACCGCATTTTCTACAGATATCCATCGATTTTTATGTTCTTGTCAATCATTTAGAACTTTAAATTTCAATATTTACGCGGCTTACTATAAATTACCGCTAACGTCCCGCCGCTTGGCATTGTGCAAATTACGTCAAACTTTTCATTACACCAAAACTTATACATTTGCATAATGCTAAGCGGCTGTTAGCCACCGTTTTCTATTTTAAATTCAACATTTTCAGCAAAGTATTCAATTCCTTTACTTTCGTCTTTAGTCATTTGTTCAAAAATATCACTCTTTATACTAGATGTTAAATATAACATCTTATCCTTCGTGAAATATTTTATTTCTAAGTTTTTACTGTTAGTCAACAACCATAACTGATTTAACAATTGAGATGAATGAATAGCTCTGTCTTTCGGGTTTTCATTGGTTAAATCAGCTAACTCCAAAGAAGCAAATTCATTATTGTATTCTATGTTTTGTATTTCAAAACCTTGGCTCATTAAAGCTGAAGAAAACATTAAGAAACCTATTTCAGGCCGAGAGTTTATCTTATCCTTCTTTAATCTAGAACTAATTTCAGGCAGGTTGTCGAAACTAAATAATTTGTGAACAATGTTAAGAATTTCTGCTGTCCGAATACAATAGTTGACACGTTCAAAAAGTTCAGTCCTTTCTATTTCAAAAGCAAACTTATTATTAGATTCACCTACCTCACAGATGATTTTATCATCTTGAATCCTATAAGTATGATGAGCACTGATGTTTCTCCAATCGGAAAGTTTAAGACTCTCACTAGGAACTATGAAAAGAGTACTATAATCTGAATTGTCTATTAAATCCTGAATCAAGTTACCAAGTTTATTGGAGAGTGTTTTCTCTAAATCAATTACTTTTCCTCTTTTAATTTTATTGATTAAGACATTTTCAACATAAACAGACTTGGAAATACCCTCTATAATATTGGAAATATCGTCCATTGAAGCTTTCACAAACTCATAGAGTTCTAAATCTTTTTTATTTATTTCTAAGTTCAAAAAAGTCCAAAATTTATTACCCGCTTCCAAGTGAATTGGAATAAGTGTAGACAAAACATTCATTGTCACCAAATGATTTCTTTCTTTAGCTTGACTGTATGCACTTAATACTGTTTTGATGTCGGCTTCAATCCCTGGGTATTTAATGGATATTCTTAAAAAATTTATCCAATCAGCTACCAAATAGTTAATTGCATATTTTTCAAGATTTGTAGGGTTTTGAAAATAAGGTGTGAAAGTTTCAATGATTTCATACTTAATTCTTGATGGTGTATAGCCATTTTCTAAAAGAAGTGGAATTGGACTTTTATGCGTTAGCCCGTCTAGAATTTTTTGAAACCTTTTCATATAAATAATAACCCTTTATAAGCTTTTGTGTACTTTCCTTTATGGTATTTCCATTTAGTATTGTCATTAAATATTTGTTCGAATAAGTCTTTACTCATTGAATGTCCAAAACTATGAAACACCATTGTAAGAATCATATCGTAAGTTCGAAATATTGTTCGGTTTATGTCCGACAACATTTTCGCTGATTCAAAGCCTATAGTATTTCCGTTTTCAAAATTCCTCATTTGCTCATCAATTTGTCGTTTCGAAGGATGAACATAAGCACAAGATTTGTAAAATAAATCTTTCACTTCATTTCTAAATTCTTTTTCAAGGTCTCCCGAGAATGGTGTTTGGTAGTCCTCAATAACTTCAATGGATGAGTTAGGCACTTCATCTTTCAGGTATTCTGTCTTAACTTGAAAGTTTTCTCCCATTTTAGCATAGTCAACCAATACATATTTGGTAATCATTTCAATTAAGAAACGGAGTTCTCTTCGAACAGTATTGTGAATTCCATTTTCCACCATAAAAAGAATCCCAATTGATGATTGTATTAAGTCATCAATAGTTCTTATGCATAAAAAGTTATCGTATATTTTACCTGCTCTTGTCGAGTAGAAAGAGATATATCTCAAGGAATCAACAAAATCTTTTGAAATATCTCTCAGGTATTTCAATTCTTGTTGATACTGTTGTGATTTATAAATCTTCTCAGTCCAATCTGCCTCTTTTTTGAAAAAGGCTTCTTTTAATTTGTTTCTCAACTCTTCAATTGGATCGTTCATTTTTTTAAATGGTGGCAAACGGCTGTTAGCCACCGTTTTTATTTTTCAGATTAGATTTTAAGTCAATTAGTTCTTTTCTTACCGCGTCACCTAATGCTGTTGGCGTTATTCCAATAATTATCTCTCCTTCTTCGCCTGAATGTCTTAGCGGTCTAAAGTAGAAGTAGTCATTACCACCTGGAATTTGTTCAAATCCTAGTAACTCTCCAAAAGGCTTAGTGCCATCAGGGATAGAACTAATCGCTTTTTCAAGTAACTCTTCATTCAAAGCATCAATTTTATCGTGAGCAACAAATTTTGTAATATATGATGCCGTCGAGCCACTTACTGCTGTCATAGGAATTTGGTCATAATAGCTAATTGATGGTTGTGGTCCAACGTTTAGGAATGAATGTCCTGTCTCAATCAAATTTTCAAGTCTATCTTTTATCTCAACAGAATTTTCAAATTGCTCTATCCAAAAGCCACCTTCGTGTTTTTGAATGTCGTCTATTAGGTCAAATACTCTAGTAGTGTCAGCAAAAAATGGCTCGAATGGATAGCCTTTTTTTAAATTATGATGATATGATTGTCTTTCGTTAAAAACGTCTTTTCTTACGAATGGTATTATTTTTCTTTCCGTCCTTATTGCTTCATTGAATTCAGCCCAAGTAATTGAATAATTTTTGTCTTTGTAGTAAGGTGCACCAAATCTTCCGTCAACGATTATTAGGAAAAGGTCGCATTGTGGTACGTTGTTTATGCAAACATCGTGTCTGTGAACACCTAATTCAACCGGAAATGTTGCACGGTCACTAAGAAGCAATTCGTGTCCTTTGCCCTTTAAAAATCTTTCAAGTTCTGCTCTGATGTCTACAAGGTCGTAACAGGTCGATGATAAAAATATTTTCATTGTCTATTTGTCGAGTCGTTTTAAAATGGTGGCTAACTACGTGCTAACTACCATACTATTGCGTTTATTTCCGCTATATAGGTTATAAAGGTACAGTGGATGTAGTTCCTTTTGGTAG
>PHDN01000021.1 GCA_002840975.1 Bacteroidetes bacterium HGW-Bacteroidetes-16 | reverse complement strand
ATTGATTTTCAACGAATCCCCCTTTAGGGGTCAGGGGTAAATGAGTTGAAAATCAATGAACACATACTTTTCGGAGTGGGCTCAAAGGTTAAATCATTTTTCAAGACTACCATAAGTATATTCTACCCTTCACCAGGTGGTTTGAGATGTTTCTTTCGCCCTGCCCTGGTCAGCGCATCATTCAGTATCGATTCTATCTGACCATTTACACTCCGGAATTCATCCTGTGCCCATTGTTCCAGGGCCGATAACATTTCAGGTTGCAATCGCAAAACAAAAGGTTTTTTCTTATTCATGTTTCAACTCCATCATTTTTTTTATGGCATAACCAATTGCTTCAGGATGTTGGGTTCCAATCAAAATCTTCTTCCCGTTTTTCAGCGCCAGCTGCAATCCCTTGTTTCCACGCACGGTATAAGCTGTGCCTTTGATAAAGAATCCCCGTCTTATGCCCCATCCACCAAACTCCCTGATTGGCTTATAACTACGAACCTCATATTGTGCAATGTCGCTTTTAAGAATAGTCCTGATTTTTCTGATGAAAGGCCAAAATCGAAAAACAACGCCCCTGTCGGTAATTTGCACGAACAATGCAGAACGAATAAACAGGAATCCAAATACAACAAACACGGTTAAAATAACCATCCCTGTGATCAGCATTTCGCTGTCTGACATGGACCGGTCACCATAAGGAACTCCCTGGATTATTTGCTGATAAAATGCCTGTCCAAAAGAAATCAGCACCGTCAATGATATCACCCCCACTAAAAATAAATGAAGCGGGGAATCAAATTTCTGTGTTTCTTCAAAAAACTTACGCGACATCAGTTTAATTTTATATACATGATCATGAATACAGGGTTCCTGTATTTACCACAGGCGAAACATCCTTATCTGAAGTCAGCACCACCATCAGGTTGCTCACCATGGCCATTTTCCGCTCATCATCAAACTCGATAATCTTCTTTCTCGATAAGGCGTCGAGGGCCATCTCCACCATGCCAACCGCTCCTTCAACGATTTTGGTTCGGGCAGCCACAATGGCCGTTGCCTGCTGACGTTTCAACATGGCACCTGCAATTTCCTGGGCGTAGGCGATGTAGTTAATTCGGGCCTCAATCACCCTTATTCCGGCAATGGAAAGCCGTTCTGTAATTTCATCTTCCAACATTTGGTTGACCTCTTCTCCCCCGCCTCGTAGCGTGATCTCGGCATTCTCCGCTTCAAAATCATCATAAGGGAAATGCCCGGCCAGTTTACGAACTGCTGCCTCACTCTGGATATCCACAAAATGCACATAATCATCCACCTCAAATGCCGCTTTATAGGTATCCTCCACTTTCCACACCATCACCACGCCAATCATGATGGGATTACCAATCTTATCATTTACTTTGATGGGTGCACTGTCGAGGTTGCGGGCACGCAACGATATTTTCTTCCGGGTGAAAAATGGATTTACCCAGGAAAAGCCGTTTTGCTTTATTGTTCCTTTGTAAGCTCCAAACAGAACCATGATGCTCGATTCGTTGGGGTTCACGATAATGAAACCCACCAAAATAAAGACACCTACCAATACCAAACCTATTAGAAATAAGTTCTTAAGCACGATTAAACCAATAATGGAAGGGACGATGAGTACCACAGCTATGGCCAGCATCACGTATCCCGACAAAGGCAAAAATTCTTTTTCAGCTTTCATGTTTTTAATTTTGGATTAATATGATATTATTTTAATATCACAAATGTAGATTATTTTCGGGTACGATGTCAAGCGAAATGGCAATAATCTTTTAAAATAAATTGAAAAAGGATTGAAATAAAGTACGTACTATTCCCATGAAACAAATCAAATGTTTGTTAATCAACAATTAAGATCTATTTCAATTTACCTCCTTCCTTTAAATAATTCTGAATATCTTTGTCCCCCTAAATCAAACGATAGTATAATGAATAAAAACTCCATTCTAGGGTTTATCCTTATTGCCGCCATCATGATTGGCTATACATATTGGTTTACCCCATCAAGCACGGAGTTGGCACAGCGCAAACACACTGCCGATTCGCTGGCCAATATTGAACAACAGCGCATTCAACAGGAGTTAGCCCGACAGGCAGCATTTGAACAGGAGGCTGAATTGCAGCAACCTGCCGAGGAGGTGATGGTGTCGACTGATCAGAATCTAGACCAACTTCGCGAAAAATACGCCCAGTTTGCAGGTTCCGTTAATGGAGAAGAAGACATTACCGTTCTTGAAAACGATTTGATCCGCATCGAATTGACCAATAAAGGCGGGCACATAAAAACGGTGGAGCTGAAGGGTTATCAAACCTATGATTCGCTTCCATTGATATTGCTTGAACCTGAATCTTCTCGTTTTGGACTGACTTTTTTCTCCAAAAACAGGCTGATCAATACCGAAGACCTCTATTTCTCACCTTCCTCCTCAGAAACCAACTTAACGGTATTAGGCGACAACACTATGAGTTTCTCCATGCGACTCTACACCGATTTGCCTAGCGGAGAGAAGAACCTGAACAGTTACATTGAGTATCTGTATACCATCACTGGTAACAACTACCTGTTTGATCTTACCATCAATCTGGAAGGATTGGAGGGAGTGTTGTCATCCAACAACAACTACATGGGTTTGAACTGGTTTGCCGACCTACGCAAACAGGAATTGGTTCAGGATCAATGGAATGGCTCTACTATTTATTACAAGTATTTAACCGATGATGTAGAATATATGTCGGAGACAGAGGACGATGATGAACAAATTTCTACCAAACTCAAATGGGTTTCGTTTAAACAGCGTTTCTTCTCTTCGGCCATTATCGCGAAAGAAGCTTTTGATAATGGAAAATTAACTGTCATCGAAAAGAAGGACCATGTAAACGATCGGTATCTTAAAACCATGTCGGCTGAATTTGAGCTTCCCGTCCAGTTGCAGGGAACAACATCGATACCGCTTTCTTTCTATTTTGGACCTAACAAATTTTACACGTTAAAAGCGTATGATCTTGATTTAGAACGCCAAATACCCATTGGCTGGGGATTTTTTCTGCTGGCATGGATTAATGAATACATCGTTATTCCAACCTTTAACTGGCTTGGAGGTTATGGGTGGAATTACGGCATTGTGATCCTGATGCTGACACTCTTGTTAAAATTGATCCTTTTTCCCATCGCTTACAAAACCTATTATTCTTCGGCCAAAATGAGGGTGTTAAAACCTGAAATTGATGAACTGGCCAAGAAATTCCCTAAAACGGAAGATGCCATGAAAAAGCAACAAGCAACCATGGCATTATACAGGCAGGCAGGAGTCAATCCTGCGGCAGGATGCGTTCCCATGCTGTTACAGATGCCCATTTTATTTGCCTTGTTCAAATTTTTCCCGGCCTCCATCGAACTTCGCCAGCAACCCTTTTTATGGGCAACCGATCTATCAAGTTACGATTCCATTATGCAATTGCCCTGGGACATTCCATTTTATGGCGACCATGTGAGCTTATTCACGTTGTTGATGACGGTCTCCACCATCATGTATACCTATATGAACAACCAGATGATGGCCGGACAAACCAGTCAAATGCCAGGCATGAAAACCATGATGTATCTCATGCCCATTATGTTCCTTGGTATCTTTAACAGTTATGCCTCAGGATTGAGTTATTATTATTTCCTTGCCAACATGATCACGTTCGGTCAGATGTTTGTTTTCAGATATGCGATAAACGAAGATAAATTGAGGGCTACCATTGAGATCAACAAGAAAAAGCCTGCAAAAAAGAAATCCGGTTTTCAAAAACGGCTTGAGGAAGCTGCCAAACAACGCGGCTATAAACCAAAAAAATAGGGCATTATCTTCAGTACCTGGTCATCAAACAACGGAGAAAACCAACGTTGGCGTTTTATATATGGATCCACTCCGAAAAGACAAATACCCCTAAATCCCCTAGAGGGGACTTTAGATCGTTCATTGATTTTCAACGAATCCCCTTTAGGGGACAGGGGTAAATGAGTTGAAAATCAAAGAGCACATACTTTTCGGAGTGGACTCAAATATGAAAACGCAGAAAGTGTTCTTTTTTCAATTACTAAACATAACTTCCCATGCAACTATCGCTTTACCAAACTATTGGCCCACACCATATAAAACAATTGATTCACGACTTTTATCAGGGGGTTCAGACCGATCAGTTCCTGGTTCCCATGTACCGTGACGGGTTTGCCGTTGCCGAAGACCGCCTGCATTTATTTATGATGCAATACCTGGGCGGTCCCACCACTTACAGCGATCAGCGGGGACACCCCCAAATAAGAAAACGACATGCCCATTTTGCCATGAACGAGGAGACCAAAACCCATTGGCTGCGTCACATGAACAAAGCCCTGGATCAATCGAAAATGCTGGATGAGCACAAGGAATACCTGCGTTCTTATTTTACAAAAACCGCTGAATTTCTGATAAGTTAAGCTAGAATTGATTAACTCAATTACCGGCTAATAACTGATTTCGCCAAAGGATGGTGTGGCTTTTTTGAACTCATGTAATCAGCCAGGGTATGGCCTTCGAGGTAGTCTCTGAATTGCCGGGTCATGATCATGGTCAGGTCTTCAAAAATACACTCGCCAAAAGGACAGACTTTATTTAAAGGACACTTTGAGATAATGATTTTACCTTCTATGGATTCAAATATTTGCAACAAAGTAATTTCCTCGGGAGGACTCTCCAAAACAAAACCTCCGGCAGGACCACGCTGTGAAAGGAGGAATCCATCTTTCACCAGTTTCTGTAATACTTTAGAAACGTGAAATTTTGAACTTCCGGTTATATTGGAGATAATGGTGGCATTCATCTGGCTTTTTTGGGCCTTTGCCACCAATACCATGCTGTGCAACGCGATGGACACAGCTTCGGTAATGTTCACGATCTTAGCCATTAATAAAACAGGTATTTAGGTAGCAAAAGTAGGAATAATCCAATTGGAAGATGAAGGTTCCATTTTATTATTTTTCAGAGGCTTTTATTTCTATTTTTGAGGCAGTTTAAAATTGTATATGGATCAAGTATTACTCGTTCTGCGCCAGACCTTAACCATTACCTTGTTTGTACTGGCCATGATGCTCATTATCGAATACCTCAATGTTTTTACCCGTGGCATGTGGAGCAAGGGCCTGGAGAAAAGTGCCTGGAAACAAATTCTGACCGGCGCTCTATTGGGCATTATTCCCGGGTGCCTTGGCGCTTACACTGCCGTTTCGCTTTATGTACACAATGTGATCGGTGTTGGTGCATTGGTTGCTACCATGATTGCCACCTCAGGCGATGAGGCCTTTTTCATGTTTTCTATCATCCCTGAGGCAGCCATTCTGTTACATGTGATCATTTTTACCATTGCCGTGGCCACGGGATTTATCGTCCAATTCTTTTACAAGAGAAAAGTTGTGGTCTCCTGCCCCGACAGGCAATTCGAGATTCATCAGGAAATGATCGAAATGGCTCGTTTTAATTTGAAAAATATCGTGAATCAGTTGAAAAATATCACCACATTACGATTGATTCTGCTGGTTTTTTTGATTGGTATTCTATTGTTTGTTGTCGTATCGCACGACGATACCCACGGAAACGAATTGCTTGCTTTACCGGCCATGGATGTACATGACCATCCCGAATGGATCAGGTTTACTTTTATCGCGACCATCATGATCAGCCTGTTTATTATCATCACGGTTAACGACCACTTCCTTTCCGATCACTTGTGGAACCATGTATTACGAAAGCACTTTTTACGAATTTTTCTGTGGACGCTGGGTACATTGGCGGTATTGCACATGATGAATAGTGTTCTCGATCTGGAAGGACTTATCCGCGATAATCTTTTCCTGATGTTGGTGGCGGCTGTACTCATTGGCATTATTCCCGAATCAGGGCCTCACTTGATTTTCGTTCTCTTGTTTGCCTCGGGCAACCTGCCTTTTAGCATCCTGTTGGCGAGCTCAATCGTACAAGACGGTCATGGCAGTATTCCTTTGCTTGCTGAAACCAGAAAAGGATTCGTGGTAGTAAAACTAATTAATATGGCCGCCGGTTTTTTAGTCGGAGGAATTGGATTACTAATGGGTGTTTAGGACATCACCAATCGTCCGGGGTGAAATTTGGGATAAAACCTCAATTCAATCTGAAATTCACTTTCTCTATCAAAGAATTATTTATATCTTAGCCAATTATTTTGGTTTGAACCACCAGGTTAAAAGCAGTGGTAAACACAATTGTTGTAATTGAAATTATCTTAACCATCTCATATTGTTTAACATAATAACTTTATTAAAATGAAAAAAGGCTGGATTATTCTAATTGTCATTCTGGGTGCTATCCTCATATTCATATTTATGGGCTATTCGTGGTACAAAAGTACCTACAACAGCATGGTTTCACAATCGGAAGCGGTGGATGCTCAATGGGCTCAGGTTGAGAATGTTTACCAACGACGTGCCGACCTGATTCCCAATTTGGTAGAAGTGGTTAAAGGATATGCTTCACATGAAAAGGAAACACTGGAAGGCGTTATCAATGCCAGGGCAAAAGCCACTTCGGTTAATATCGAGGCCAATAACCTGAATCCCCAATCATTCGCAAACTTTCAACAGGCACAGGAAGGGCTTACCCAGGCCTTGTCGAAATTGATGGTGGTTGTTGAAAGATATCCCGATCTCAAAGCCAATCAAAACTTCCTTGAATTGCAGACCCAACTCGAAGGTACCGAAAACAGGATCACTGTAGAGAGGCAAAAATTTAACAATGTCACGAAAGAATTCAATACCACCATCAAATTATTTCCAAATAATTTGTTTGCAGGAATGTTTGGGTTTTCACCAAAACCTTATTTTGCAGCTCAGCAAGGAGCCGAAACTGCACCAAAAGTTTCTTTTTAAAAACACAAGCTCATGAATAGTGTAGCAAAGAATTTTTTCACCAAAACAGAAAAAACTGCCATTAAAAAAGCCATCCTTAATGCGGAGATGGATACCTCCGGTGAGATCAGGGTTCACATCGAAAGCGAATGCAGTGGAGATGTCCTCGACCGGGCCGCCTATCTATTCAAGAAATTAAAGATGGAAAAAACAAATCTACGTACCGGGATTTTATTTTATCTGGCAGTTGAATCAAAAAAATTTGCCATCCTGGGCGATGTTGGTATTAATGAGGCGGTACCGGATAACTTCTGGGAAGAAACAAAAGAAACGATGACTGCCCACTTTACTGAAGGAAGGTTTGTACAGGGACTCGTTGAAGGGATAGCCCAAGCCGGGGAAAAACTAAAACGACACTTCCCGCGTCACCTTGACGATATCAACGAGCTATCAGATGAAATATCATTTAGTTAGCCCATAATTTAACTGTCTATGCAGCCATTAAAACATACCCTTCTACTTTTAATTATTTTCCTTTTTAGTGCGACTTATGCACAGAAAATACATGAAAGACCGGTCAATGATAGCCTGGTAAACGATTTTGCCGGGGTGTTGACAAAAGGCCAGAAAAACACGCTCGAGTATAAATTGCGCTATTTCCACGACACCACTTCAAATCAAATCGTTGTTGTTACACTCAATTCCCTCGATGGCTACGATCCGGCTTCTTATGCATTCGCCCTGGGGGAACAGTGGGGAATTGGCCAAAAAGATTTTAATAATGGAATTGTTATCCTCATAAAACCAAAGCTTAGCAAAACGGACAAAGGGCAAATATTTATCGCTACCGGTTACGGACTCGAGCCTGTAATTCCCGATGCTACTGGAAAACGAATTATTGAAAAAGAGATGGTCCCGAATTTTAAAAATGGGGACTATTATCAGGGTATCGATCAGGCTGTGGATGTGTTAATGAAACTTGCATCGGGCGAAATCTCGGCCAAAGGGTACAACAAAGCGGCAGAAACACCCTGGTTTGCAGGAATATTGCCTTTTCTAATTATCATCATCATTTTCTTTTTTATCAGCCGGAGTCAGAAAAATTCGTATGGAATTGGTAGCAGAAACGGTAGCTTGTGGACCGCATTGCTACTGGGCAGCATGTTGGGAAACCGCTCGCATAGTGGAAGTTGGAATAATTTTAGCGGAGGCTCTTCCGGATTTGGAGGAGGAAGCGGTGGTAGTGGATTCGGAGGGGGATTTAGTGGTTTTGGTGGCGGTAGTTTTGGCGGTGGTGGTGCCGGAGGTAGTTGGTAATCTCATTGACTACTTATTTGCAAGACCGTTGAAGATTGACTCCCGGAAAATAGTCGTTTAAATGATTAAAAAATGCCATTCGTTTAGCTTCACAGGTTCGTTTTTTATCCTGTTCAAATTTTTTACCCTCCTACTTTAATGAATCACAAATAGTTGTAAACTAATTCGGTATTTTGTTGCCTATTTGTCTCTATTATTTCAAAATTTAAATAATTTTGGCCTTTCAAATTTCAAAAGATTAACTTAATTTTAACACCTTGTTTACGTTTAAAAAATTACTGTCTATCTGATAATCTCTACATCATGATCATTAACGGTATTACCGAAGGATATACTCTGAAATTCAGGGTAATCCTAACATTAGGAATTTTCATTCTGCTGTTTTTTGCATCTCCTCCTGTACATAGCCAAACTGCTGACGACGAAAAGAATTTTCAGCAATGCAAAGCATGTCATACCATTGGAGGAGGTAAGTTGGTTGGCCCGGATTTGAAAGGGGTAAACGACAAGCGTGAGGAAAGCTGGTTGATAAAGTTTATCCAAAATTCACAGGCTTTAGTTCAATCAGGCGACAAAACCGCTATAGAAGTGTTTGAAGCCAATTTCAAGATTCCGATGCCTTCGCACAACCTGACAGACGATCAGGTGCGTGGTATCCTGGCCTACATCCGAAACGACGGAAAAATTGCAGGGGCAGAAGTCACAGTCACAGAAACCCCTACCACTTCGCCTTCAGCAGAAGCACTCGCCACAGCCGAGGAAGGTGTTAAACTATTGGCCGAAAAAAAGAGCGACGAGAGGCGCAATATGCGATCCACTTTTCTGATCATGATCGTTTTGTTGCTCATCAGTATTACTGACCTGGTATTCATCAAAATGGTCAAAGCAAAATGGATTCATTATGTCATTATTTTAGTTTCGGTAGCTGTAGTCATTGAGCTTACTTTCGTCGAAGCCGTTGCACTGGGTCGCCAGCAATATTATCAACCCGATCAACCCATTGCTTTTTCGCATAAAATTCACTCAGGTCAAAACAAAATCGACTGCCAGTATTGCCATTATACTGCAGCCGAGAGCATGCACGCAGGTATTCCTCCGGTTACCCTCTGTATGAATTGTCATGCACAAGTAAAATCGGGTAAAAAAACAGGGACAGTAGAAATTGCCAAGATTTATGCTGCTATTGAAACCAATAAACCGGTGGAATGGGTTAAAGTTCACAACCTGCCCGATCATGTATACTTCAATCATGCCCAGCACGTAAATGTGGGTAAAATTGATTGCCAAAAGTGTCATGGAGAAGTCCAGAAAATGGACCAGATTATCCAGGTAGAAGACCTCAGCATGGGTTGGTGTATCCAATGCCACCGCACACAGACAGTGCAGTTTGCCAACAACAAATTTTATGATCAATATATAAAATTGCACAAAAAACTCGAAGACGGTGAAATAACCTCAGTTACAGTGAAGGACATTGGTGGCGATGAATGCCAAAAATGCCACTATTAATCAATCAACATCAAATAAATATTTATCCAGATAAACATACCATGGAAAAAATATACTGGCAAAGTCTTGAGAAGCACACGGAACAACAAATTTCCGTTCTAAACAACAACAAACCACTTCCCGAATTTTCCATCGAAGGCCTTGATGAATCAGAAATAAAAGGAAAGTCAAGCCGACGCGATTTTCTTAAGATGTTGGGATTTTCGGTCAGCGCGGTAGCCCTGGTGAGTAGTTGTCAAATGCCTGTCCGCAAGGCCATTCCCATGCTCAACCAACCTGAAGAACTCATTCCCGGAATTGCCAATTTTTACGCATCCACCTTTTTCGATGGAACAGACTATTGCAGCATTTTAGTGAAGACCCGGGAAAGCCGCCCTATCAAAATTGAAGGCAATGATCTTTCTCCGCTCACCAAAGGCGGTACCAGTGCCCGTGTTCAGGCCTCGGTGCTGAATTTATACGATGATGCCCGCTTAAAAAAACCGACCCGGCAACGTGAAGAAACCAACTGGTCTACCATCGATGAAGAAGTCATAAAACAGCTAAACGCGCTGAATGCTACTGGTAAAAAAGTCGTGTTACTTACTTCAACCATCATCAGTCCCTCAACAAAAGGGTTAATTGGCGAGTTTACCACCACCTTTCCCAACGTGGAATGGATCATGTACGACCCTGTGAGCATGTTTGCCATGAGGAAAGCCAATGAGATGCAATTTGGTAAGGCTGTGATTCCGGATTATCACTTCGACAAGGCACAGATCATCGTTGGATTTAATGCGGATTACCTTGGAAACTGGCTGATGCCTGTGGCCTTTACCAAACAATATTCGGCGAACCGGAAATTAGCTGGTGGAAAAAAAACGATGTCGCGTAGTTATCAGTTCGAAAGCAATTTGTCGCTTACCGGTTCAAATGCCGACCTCCGTTATGGAATTAAACCCTCCGATGAAGGATTGATTTTACTCAACTTGTACAACGAAATTGCACGAAACACAGGTGCAACCATCTATCCCACAGCCGATTCGCCCATCGATATTATGCCGGTAGCAGCCGATTTATTGAAAAACAAAGGTGCCTCTTTGGTCGTATCGGGAACCAACGACCTCAACATTCAATTAATCGTAAATGCCATCAACAATTTGCTGGCAAACTATGGCACCACCATCGACCTGAACAGGCCCATGTACCTCAAACAAGGCAACGATGAGAAGATGGCCAGGCTGGTAAAGGACATGAACGCAGGCGATATTTCAGGCATCCTGATTCACAATGTGAATCCTGTTTATGACTATTTCAACGCGAAGGATTTTATCTCGGGTCTCTACAAAACCAGTTTTAAAGTATCGTTTGCCGATACGATGGACGAAACAGCCGCCTTATGCGACCTGGTTTGCCCCAACCACAATTATCTGGAATCATGGGGTGATGCGCTTCCTGTAGAAGGCTACCTCAGCATCATGCAGCCAACTATTCAGCCCATATTTACCACGCGCCAGTTCGAAGATAGTTTGCTTATTTGGCTTGGTCAAAACATTGATTTCTCCACTTTCATGGAAAAATTCTGGGCAACAAAAATGAACGACAACCACATTGAAGGAGGAAATTTCACACAATTCTGGAACCAAACCAAACACGATGGGGTATACCAATATCCAGTTGAGAACGAAACCCAACCTTCATTTGTTGATCAAAAGCTAACTTCCGGTTCAAATAAAAAAGGCGCCGGGCTTGAGTTGGTACTATACGAAAAAATGTCCATTGGTACCGGTAAATATACCAACAATCCCTGGTTGCTTGAAATGCCCGATCCCATCACCACTTCTACCTGGGACAACTACCTGTGTATCTCACCAAATTTCGCGAAAGAAAATAACCTGAAACTGGAAGATGTGGTGAGCATCAATGGTTTTTTCGAGATACCGGTGCTCGTGCAACCCGGTCAACCGGATGGAACTGCCGCCCTTGCTGTTGGGTTTGGTCGTACCTCCGCCGGAAAAGCAGGAACCAACGTGGGTCAAAATGCCTATCCTTTGATGAACTCCCAGAACAACCTGGCCGGTATGACAGGTACGGTGATACAAATTGAGAAAATCAGTGGAAAGACCTATCCTCTGGCGCTTACACAAACTCACCATGACATGGAAGGCAGGCCCATCGCGCGCGAGACCACCCTGCCCGAATATTTAAAAAATCCCTTTGCCGGAAACGAACAGCATGTTTTCGATGAGGAACACAATGTTTCATTATACAGTAAGATACAATATGATGGTTTACATTGGGGAATGTCCATCGACCTGAACAGCTGTACCGGGTGTTCAAACTGTGTTATCGCCTGTCAATCGGAGAATAATGTACCTGTGATCGGAAAAGAACAGGTAAAAAACAGGCGTATCATGCATTGGATGCGCATCGACAGGTATTATGCCCGAAGTGAAGAGAATCCGGAAGTGTACCACATACCGGTGATGTGCCAGCATTGCGACAATGCCCCTTGCGAAAATGTATGTCCTGTTGCAGCCACCAACCACAGTACCGAAGGCCTGAACCAGATGGCCTACAACCGGTGTATCGGAACACGTTATTGTATGAACAACTGTCCTTACAAAGTACGTCGCTTTAATTGGTTCGAGTTTACCAACAACAATAAATTCGACTTCAACATGAACAGCGAATTGGGCAGAATGGTACTCAACCCGGATGTAATTGTTCGTCAACGTGGTGTTGTAGAAAAATGTTCGCTTTGCGTACAGCGCATTCAGGAGAAAAAACTGGTGGCCAAGATGGAAGACCGCGAACTTCGCGATGGTGAAATCAGGACTGCCTGTCAGCAAAGTTGTCCCGCCGATGCCATTCAATTTGGCAATTTGCTGAATAAAGAAAGTGCCGTATACAAGCAGGTAAAAGAGGACCGAATGTACCATTTACTGGAACAACTCCATACCCTGCCTTCCACAAGTTATTTAACCAGGGTGAGAAATACAGAAGCATAGTATTGAACAAAAAAAACTGATAACATGTACAATACCAGAGTAAGAGGAATATTAATAAAGGGAAACAAGACCTACAGCGATGTGAGCAGGGATGTGCTGCGGCCACTCGATGCGCCCACACCAATTTGGTGGTGGGTTACGGCAGGGCTTGCAATCATCGCCATGGCATGGGGTTCCTGGGGATTTTACAACACCATTTCCACGGGTATCGGAGCCTGGGGATTAAACAACAACGTAGCCTGGGGATATGCCATTATCAATTTTGTTTGGTGGATCGGTATCGGACATGCAGGAACGGCCTTTTCGATATTCCTGCTCATCCTGCGTCAAAAATGGCGGACATCGATTAACAGGGCAGCCGAAGCCATGACCATATTTGCCGTGATGGCTGCAGGATTGTTCCCCCTGCTTCACATGGGTAGAATCTGGGATGGGTTCTTTATTTTCCCTTACTGGAATACCCGTGGCCCCCTTTGGGATAATTTTAACTCACCCCTGTTTTGGGATGTAGTGGCTATCAGTACCTATTTCATGGCTTCTGCTTTGTTTTGGTACATGGGCATGATTCCAGATTTTGCTACCATTCGCGAATCAACAGCTTCCAAAATAAAGAAAAAAATCTATGGCGCCATGAGTTTTGGATGGATTGGGAATGCTAAAAGCTGGCTGCGGTTCGAGACTGCCGCTTTGCTCCTGGGAGGAATGGCAGCTCCATTGGTAGTTTCGGTACACTCCATTGTTTCTATGGACTTCTCAGTATCCGTTGTACCGGGATGGCATACCACTATTTTCCCTCCTTATTTTGTTATAGGTGCAATTTTTTCAGGATTTGGCATGGTACTCACGTTGATGATCATTCTTAGAAAATTATACAGTTTTAAGGATTATGTAACAGATGGCCACCTTGACGCCATTACCCGGATATTGACATTTATTTCACTTATCATGGCCACAGCCTACATGACGGAGCTATTCACTGCCTGGTATTCAGGATCTGAATATGAACTCTTTACCTTCATGAAAAACAGGGTCACGGGTGATTACACATTTGCGTATTGGACGATGATTACCTGCAACGCCATTATTCCTCAATTATTCTGGTTTAAGGCCATTCGAAAAAACATCGCTATCGTATTTATCATGTCTATCTTTATCAACATTGGAATGTGGTTCGAACGGTATGTCATCGTGGTGACTTCACTTTCCAAAGACTTTTTACCTGCTACCTGGGCAACCTATTCGCCAACCATGACTGAAGTAGCGGCTTTTGTCGGCACCATTGGATTATTTGTCTTAGGCGTACTTGCATTTTTCCGCTGGCTACCAACCATTGCTATCAGTGAGGTGAAAGGAGTATTAAAAGAAACAACCACGTTAAAATCATTTACAGATGAAAACTAATATACTGGGCATTTACGAAGATGAGGACGTGTTGCTGCATGCTATCGACAAACTACAAGCCGATGGCATTGTTGTAGCTGATGTATATTCTCCATTTCCCATTCATGGTATCTGGTCGCGGCTTAAGCTAACCACCCGGTTGCCATACGCAACTTTTGTATATGGTGCTGTCGGGGCTGTGGCCATCTTTATGATGCTTTACTGGATGTCGGTGGTAAGCTACCCTTTGAAATTTGGCGGAAAGCCACTTAACACCCTGTCATTCATCATCATTATGTTTGTCGGGACTATTTTTATCGGAACCTTATTGACCTTTCTGACCTACCTTGGCAGGGAAAAAATGTTTCCAGGAAAGCAGGTTGTTTTGCCTGATCCCAGATCCACGGAAGACAAATTTGTTCTTGTGATTGCCAATACTGAGGACATGAACGACCAGGAAACAAAGCATTTGATGAAGATGCTTAAAGAAACCGGGGCCACTGAAATAAAAGAATCAACAGTAAATGACCATGAGTAAAAAATCCTTCAAGATGAAATTCTTACGTTTTTTAACCCTGATGATCATTCCTTTCGCGTTGTTATCGTGCAACAAGGATAAAAACAATCCCGGTTACGATTACATGGGGGTGCGTGATATGTATTACACCAAATACTATAAAGCCTACTCTCCAAATCCGATCTTCCGCGACAGCCTGACCAACCAAATGCCTGTGGCAGGTGCTGTTGCACGAGGTCACATGCCTTTTCCATACCCGGGGGCGACTATTACCGACAGGGTCGTAAACCAAACACTGGCTGGCGTACAGCTTGTTAATCCGTTGGCTGGCGATACGGGTACGATTTCAGAGGGTAGACGGCTTTACACGATTTTTTGTGTTGACTGCCATGGAGATCTGGGAAAAGGCGATGGTTATTTGTACACCAGCGGCCTGTTTCCCGCCAAACCCCGATCGCTTGTCGAAACCTTTGTTACATCGAAACCCGATGGAGAATTGTATTATGTCATCACCATGGGATCCATTTCCGGACTCATGGGTCCTCACGGATCACAGATCGCGCCGGAAAAACGGTGGAAGATTATTAATTATATCAGAAGCCTTTCCAACTAAACATGATTCACATTAAAATCACCGACATGGATAAAAAAGTACAACTCAGTGGCAAATTTAAATTGATCATGCTTGTTATGATCGTGCTGGGTGTTATCTCTGTAATCGCAGGTTTTGTCACAGACAACGGAACCAGGACCTGGGCAAACTTATTGCTGAATAATTATTATTTTCTTTCGATAGCAATGGGTGCCTTGTTTTGGATGGCCATCCAGGCGGTAACCCAGTCGGGTTGGTCGGCGGCCTATTTGCGCATTCCACAAGCCATGAGCAACTACCTGATTGTTAGTTTTGTGTTGTTTGCCCTGATGTTTCTGGGAGTTCACGATTTATACCATTGGACACATGCTGATGCCGTAGCACAAGATCCATTGCTTCAGCACAAAGCACCCTACCTGAACCTGCCTTTTTTCGCACTGCGTTTTGTCGTTTTTTTCGGATTATGGATTTTTCTCACTTACCGTATCAAGAGCCTGTCGTTGCGTGAGGATAAGGTGGGTGGTGTTGCTTATTTTAGTAAAATTGAGTTCAGTTCAAAAGTATTCATTTTTGTTTTCGCCTTCTCGTTTTCACTCTTCAGCATCGACTGGCTCATGTCGCTCGATCCGCACTGGTACAGCACTATTTATGTGGTGAAAAAATTTATTAGCGCCTTTTTCCATGGAGTAGCCGCGATTGCCGCTATCGCCATCATCCTGCGTAAACTTGGCTATCTGCCCATGCTCACCAAAGAACACATCGCCAACTTTTCACGGTACATTTTCGCACTGAGTATTATATGGGCTTACATGTGGCTGTCGCAATACTTGTTGATTTGGTACGCCAACATTCCTGAAGAAACCATTTATTATGTGCCCCGCGAAATGGGTGAATACAAAACCATGTTTTATACTGAACTGCTCGTGAACTGGGCGTTCCCATTTCTTTTCCTGATGTGGAACCGGGTGGCTAAAAATGAAAACCTTGTGTTGTTCGCTGTACTTGTGCTCATCGTTGGACAGTGGGTAGAGTTGTACATGTCCATTATGCCCAGCATCGAACTTAAACACGCTATTTCTCTTATCGAAGTCGGAACCTTTATCGGCTTTACCGGATTATTTGGTTTGGTAACAGGCTATTCATTATCGAAAATGCCCCTGATTCCAAAAAACCATCCTTACCTACTTGAGAGTACAACCGAAGAACACTTTTAATAAAACGATCGCCATTAAAAGCCCTTTTCACACCTGATGCAAAGGGCTTTTTTTATTCCTGCAATAGAGTTACTTTTGGGGATCATCCGACTGATAAAAATAATTGACTTTTCAATTTGTATTGATTTTAAACCCGACCTGACGCTATTAAAACTACTCAATATATCCAACACCTAAGCCTCGATGTTGTTGCGGGTGCACTTTGTACCGGTGTAATGGCGGTGAAACTAACCCGGGCATCGGTTCCTGAAGCTTGGTGGTTTGTTTTGCCAATGGCCGTTTGGGTTGTTTACACGCTTGATCATTTATTCGATTCAATAAAACTAAAGGGAAAAGCCATGTCGGCCAGACATCAATTTCATTATATAAACGCTAAAATTCTGACGATAGCTGTACTTTGCTTTGGAATGCTCACCCTGGCGATGAGTATCCTGTATTTCCAAAAACAAATCATCCTTTTTAGCCTGGCATTGGCCGGATTGGTTGTTGTATATTTTGCGGCAATTAACATTCTGCCTGACAAGTGGCGAATGCTTATCCCAAAAGAATTGGTGATTGCGGTGGTGTATGTAACCGGAATATGGTTTGTTCCTCTTTGGCTTTCAACCCAACCCGTTTCCTGCCATTTAATCATCATTTTGCTGTTGTTGACCATGCTGGTTTGGAGTGAGGGAGCCATCGCTTCCTGGTTTGAGTACTATGACGATGTTCATGATGGCAACCATTCGTTCGCCACAACTCTTGGATTGATTCGTGGTAAATACATCATCCTCATTGTTTTAATCAGTGTTCTTATATTCCTTCCGGGATTGTCTTTTTTAAGCCATCAGCCCGCCATAAAATATGGGGCCATCCTCCTGCTGGCCATCAATTTGGGATTGCTTGCCATCGTGCTTTTTCCCCGATATTTTTCTCGTAACTCCCGATACCGTATGATTGGAGAGAGCCTCTTTTTCATCCCTTCGCTGATGGTTTTATTCTAAAACATTGTAGTACTTTTGCAATGGATTCAATGTCATTATGAAACAAAAAAATTCTTTAAAAAATATTCAGGTAACCTACTCGCTGATGAGTGTTCAGACGGGGAAAACGATGGAATTGGTACCTGAAGACAAACCTGTAACACTTACTCTGGGAAACAACCAGTTGCTTCCGGATTTTGAGCAAAAACTGGTTCATCTCAACACTGGTGACTCGTTTGACTTCGTCATCGGTGCTGAAAACGCATACGGCTCCACCGACCCCTATGCCGTGTTTGATTTGCCAATAGATACTTTTCAAACGGATGGGAAAATTGATGAAAACATGCTTCAAAAGGGCAATGTCATCCCCATGACCGATGACGATGGGAATAAACACCATGGCGAAATAATTGCCATCGGAAAGGAATATGTCACCCTGGATTTCAATCATCCGCTTGCAGGGCACGATTTACGCTTTATTGGAAAAATTATTGCTATCATACCATAAGTATTATTTCACATGAAAACAATCTCCCTCCTATTTCTTCTCTACGCCACCCTGTTCTCGGGATGCCTCCAACACAAAGAGCAAACAAAAGAAAATCAGCAAACCTCAAAAGAAAATCAGCAACCTGCAAAAGAAAATCAGCAACCTGCAAAAGAAAATCAGCAGTCAGTTAAAGAAAATGAGGTAATGGTTTACCCAAATTTAAGCGACAGTTTGCACCGGGAGTTGATGGTACAAGGAGCCGTATTGGTACACAAATCCATGTTTGGCATTAAGTCGGCACTGATGGAAGCCCTTCAAAAAGGGGGTCCTTTGTATGCCCTCGAATTTTGTAATACACAGGCCATTCCCATCACCGATTCGCTTGCACGGGTGCTGAACGTTGGAGTTAAACGTGTGGCAAAAAAAAACCGCAACCCCGATAATGAAACAAATGACTTCGAAAACACAGTGTATAAGGAATATGTCATGGGATATATTCAAAAAGCTATTCCTAAAACAAGGGTCGATGTTGATAAGGACGGGCATCCGGTTTATTACAAACTCATTGATGTTAAACAAGAATGTATGGTTTGCCATGGAAAGCCGTATGTTGATATTCCAAATGACGTTGCTACCAAAATAAGAGCACTTTATCCCGACGACAAAGCCATTGATTTTGAAGTGGGTCAACCACGGGGAATGTGGGCCATTACCTTTAATCATATTCTGATCAAGAACGACAAACCATAATGGGCACACCCTGCATTCATTGCGGCGAAGATTGCGGAAGTCAGCCTGTTCTCTGGAACGAAAAAACATTCTGTTGCCATGGATGCAGCACTGTCTATCAGATACTTAATAAAAGTCAGCTGGAAAAATATTATGAAATCCAGCCCATGGCAGGCATTAAGTTAGAAAAAACCATCAACAACCAAAAATTTGCCTTTCTTGATAATGAAGAAATCGCGGAAAAATTACTCACATTTTCTGATGGAGGCATTTGCGTGGTTCGCTTGTATATCCCAACCATTCATTGTGCATCGTGTATCTGGCTACTCGAAAACCTGCACACACTCCATTCAGGTGTTAGCCAATCCTTAGTGAATTTCCCTGTAAAAACAGTCAACATCACCTTTAACAACAGAGAAATTACCTTGCGGCAATTGGTTGAAATGCTTGCTTCCATCCATTACGTTCCTGAAATTAACCTTGCCAAACTCGACAAAAAAGAAACCCACAGCAACCGTACTCTGCTGATCAAAATTGGTATTTCCGGATTTAGCTTCATGAATGTGATGTTATACAAATTCCCTGAGTATCTCCCGGGAGGAGATCAATTGGGGAGTTTATTTACCGGTTTCTTTGGAGTGATGAGTTTTATATTGGCTTTGCCGGTAGTGTTTTACAGTGCGAACGACTATTATTTATCCGCTTTTAAAGGTCTGAAGCATAAAATAATCAACATTGATCTCCCCATCACTTTGGGCATTTTCACCCTCTTTTTACAAAGCACTTACGAAATTGTCACTGTACAAGGTATCGGTTATATGGATTCGCTTATCGGACTGGTATTTTTTCTGTTGATTGGTAAATGGTACCAGGGTAAAACATATCAGGCATTGTCGTTTGAGCGGGATTATAAAAGCTATTTTCCGGTTGCAGTTACCCTGGTTTCAGGTTCCGCCGAGCAGAGTATTCCTTTGAGCAAACTAGAAAAAGGCCACCGGATTCTCATCCGAAACCAGGAATTAATTCCGGCAGATGCCATTCTTCTTTCGGGAGTTGCAAACATTGATTATTCATTTGTAACCGGCGAATCGATTCCTGTTCCAAAAAAAATTGGCGAGATGATTTACGCGGGAGGGCGACAGTCGGGCAGTTCCATTGAATTAGAAGTAATTCATCAGGTAGAACAAAGCTACCTTACCCAACTCTGGAACCAGGACAAAGGGTTCGGCAAACCCGATAGTTCCCTTGGCAGTATTATAAACAAAGTAAGTGAATACTTTACAATCATTATCCTGGCCATCGGTATTACGGCGGGTATATACTGGCTTTTTTATAATCCTTCCCTGGCCTTGTATGCGTTTACATCTGTTTTAATTATCGCTTGTCCCTGCGCGTTGGCCCTCACGGTTCCATTTACTTTTGGTAGTACCATGCGTGTTTTTGGAAGAGCAGGTTTTTATATTAAAAACACGGAGGCAATCGAGAACCTGAGTAAAATTGACACCATCGTCTTTGATAAAACGGGCACAATTACCCTGAACAAAAGTATGGACATCCGGTTTGTTGGGGATAACCTTAGCGGTGAAGACTTATTGAAAATCAAATTTCTGGCATCCCACTCCAGTCACCCATTAAGCACTTGTATTAAGGAAAGCATCGCGGGTGATCAACGCTTTGAAATAAGCGACTATCAGGAAATTCCATCCATGGGCATTTCAGGTGTTGTAAATGAAACGAGGATCAACCTGGGCTCGAAAAAGTTTGTCACAGGAAAAGCGGATGATGCACCCAACACGAGCAATGTATATTGTTTTATTAATCATTCTGTCGCGGGGTATTTTAGTATCGCAAATTCCTATCGCCCCGGATTAGAGTCCGTCATCCGGGAACTCTCGAAGAACCATGTTTTGTATTTACTTTCAGGCGACAACGATAGTGAGAAAAACAACCTCGGACCTTTATTTGGCAACAACGAATACCTCCGGTTCAACCAAAGCCCACAGGATAAAATGTCGTTTATCGAACAATTAATAGGTAACGGAAAAAAAGTACTCATGGTTGGAGATGGGTTGAATGATGCGGGAGCGTTAATGGAAAGCAGCGTGGGTTTGACCATAGCCGACGACATTTACAGCTTTTCGCCAGCTTGTGATGGGATCATCGAATCGAAACAATTTGAGCGGCTTCCCTCCTTCTTTGGGTTTTCAAAACTGGCCATTCGGGTAGTGATTTTAAGCTTCATCATTTCGTTTCTGTATAACCTCGTCGGACTCTATTTCGCGGTCCAAGGTTTGCTCTCTCCAATCATCGCGGCCATCCTCATGCCCATCAGTTCGGTGACTGTTGTAACCTTCGCCACCTTCTCAATTCGCCTCATGGCCAAACGGTATAAACTATAACACACTGTTTATCATTATATTTATGCGCTATTTAAATTCTATTTAAATTGCAAAACCCGTGTAAAAGAGACGTAAATTTTCTAATTTTGATACGTAAATGTAATTGGGAACTGGAATACTTAAATGACCGTCATTATCCTTTTAGCCGTTATTGGAATCATCGTTGCAGGTGGTTTTTTACTGGGTTTCATATGGGCAGTACGGAATGGTCAGTACGATGACATGTATTCACCCTCCGTCAGGATATTATTCGACGATTCAAAAAAAAAGGATTCAACAGGTATCGTTACTTCTGATACAGAAAATACAGAGGAAAATAAAATAGATCAGAATCATTTTTAACAAATTAGTTTAAGCTTATGGAGCTACAAAAATTTACTTATGACAACAAGCTTAGCAACCTGTTTCTATGGGCCACCGTTATTTGGGGCGTTGTAGGCATGTTGGTAGGGCTTATCGCTGCGTTGGAGCTGATTTTCCCCCAAATGAGCGGGAATCTGCCCTGGTTGGTATATAGTCGTATCAGGCCATTGCATACCAATGCGGTTATTTTTGCCTTTGTTGGCAATGGCATCTTTACGGCTGTTTATTACTCCATGCCCCGGTTACTTAAGACCCCCATGTACAGCAAGTTGCTTGGAGGCATTCATTTCTGGGGTTGGCAGTTGATTATCGTTCTGGCGGCTCTTACACTTCCTTTTGGGTTTACACAGTCGAAAGAATATGCGGAACTAATCTGGCCAATTGATGTACTTGTGGTATTGATTTGGGTTGTATTCGGGCTCAACATGATTATGTCACTGGTAAAACGCCGCGTTAAACACATTTATGTTTCTATTTGGTTCTATCTGGCTACCTGGGTAACTATCGCGGTTTTATATATCACCAACAACCTGGTTATACCCACGTCATTCACCCACAGTTATCCTATTTACGCTGGTATTCAGGATGCCTTGGTACAATGGTGGTACGGACACAATGCCGTGGCATTCTTCTTAACCACGCCTATTTTGGGTATGATGTATTATTTTATACCAAAAGCCGCCAATCGACCTATCTATTCTTACAAATTGTCGATCATCCATTTTTGGGCCCTGATATTTCTCTATATCTGGGCTGGTCCACACCATTTATTATATAGTGCACTTCCTGATTGGGCACAAGCCTTGGGTGTTGTATTTTCTGTTATGCTGATAGCACCTTCATGGGGAGGTATGATCAACGGTTTGTTAACCTTACGCGGGGCCTGGGATAAAGTACGCGAAGATCCTGTTTTAAAGATGTTCGTCGTTGCAGTGACAGCCTATGGTATGGCCACCTTTGAAGGTCCCATGCTTTCGCTAAAGACTGTGAATGCCATGAGTCATTTTACCGACTGGACCATTGCCCATGTGCACATTGGAACATTGGGATGGAATTCGATGATGAATTTCGGTATGATTTACTGGCTGGTTCCCCGATTGTTTAATACCAAACTTTGGTCAACCAAACTGGCAAACGTACACTTTTGGATTGCTACACTGGGCATGTTATTTTTCTCCATTCCATTGTATTTTGCCGGATTTACGCAAGCCTTAATGTGGAAGCAGTTTACCGCCGAAGGATTCCTGGCCTATCCCAACTTCCTTGAAACCGTTACACAAATCCTTCCTATGTATTATCTGAGGGCATTTGGAGGATCACTCTATATCATCGGAGCCCTGATGTTCGTTTACAACGTGGTTAAAACTGCTCAGGCAGGGAGTTTTGTCCGTTTTGAACATGCTTCAGCACCAGCCAAAGAACTCCCTAAGGCCAAAGAGGGGTTCCATCGCCGACTCGAAGGTCGTCCGTTACAATTCACTCTCGCAGCACTGTTGGTAATCCTAATCGGTGGATTGTTAGAAATTGTTCCGATGTACCTGGTTAAAGAAAATGTACCCACCATCTCGGCAGTAAAACCATACACACCCTTAGAACTTGAGGGTCGGGATATTTATATCAGGGAAGGATGTTATCTTTGTCATTCACAGATGATCAGGCCATTCAGGAGCGAGACAGAACGTTATGGAGAGTACACCAAAGCAGGTGAAACGGTGTACGATCATCCATTCCTTTTTGGATCAAAGCGCACCGGTCCCGATTTATCACGTGAAGGGGAGAAAACTCTGCCCAACTACAAACCCAATTCGTGGCATTTCAATCACATGCAGAATCCCCAGAAGGTGAGCCCCGGATCCATCATGCCGGCCTATCCTTGGTTAATAGAAAATGAAATTGATTTGAGCCATACAGTAGCAAAAATCAATGCCATGATCAAACTGGGAGTACCTTATGGTGACGGTTATGCCGATCAGGCTGTTGCCGATTTGAATGCCCAGGCCGAACAAATCGCTGTAGACCTACAAGCCAACGGCATACAGGTGGATAAAAACAAGGAGATTATTGCCTTGATTGCCTATCTGCAACGCCTTGGAACCGATGTATATAAAAATAAATAATTAAAAACCGTTATTTGAAGAAGGTATGAAGATCGTTATCAATATTCTTGAAAACATTGCCGGAATTGAAATTTACCCCATTATTTCGATGCTCTTATTTTTTATCTTTTTTATTCTGGTCACTTATCTCACGTTAAGGACAAATGAATCAGAAATAGAGGAAATGAGCCGGATGCCCCTGGATCATGATAACGATCTCTCTTCAAAACCTCATTCAAACTAACAATTTACACCTAGTAACTATGGCAACAAATCACATAAAAAACGACCATAACGAAGATTATGAAATAGATACCATGACCAACCAAAGGTTGATAAAAGACCATGAGTATGACGGTATCAGGGAACTTGACAACGATTTGCCTCCCTGGTGGAAATGGCTCTTTTACATTTGCATAGCCTTTGCCATCGTTTATTTAATCCGACTGTGGGTTTTCCACTCTGACGATCTGATACAAAACCGGGAATATGAATTCGCCATGGCTTCTGCCAAAGATGCGCTACCGATGAAAAACAGCGCCACTTTTGAAATCAAAATTCTAAATGATCCCGCTTCACTGGCCAGCGGAAAAGAAACCTGGACAAAAATTTGTTCCGTCTGCCATCTTTTGGATGGTGGTGGATTGGTAGGTCCTAACATGACTGATAACTACTGGATTCACGGTAACACTGTAGAGAAATTATACCAGGTCGTGGCAGATGGTGTTATTGAGAAGGGTATGATTCCGTACAAAACCCAGCTTTCGGAACGAGCCCGACTGGAAGTAATCAGTTATATCCTGGTTGATTTGCAAGGTACAACACCGGCCATTCCAAAGGAACCACAAGGTACGGCTTATTAATCAAATTATTAATTTTAAACACAGGAAGCCGGATGTTTTTTCGGCTTCTTTTACTTTGATTCATGTTAACTTTGCTCTTCGGAAAAGTGACGAATGAAATAAAAAATGACAATAAAAACACCTATTTCTCAAGAGAGTTTTCGTGACAAGCTAACCACCGTGGATGCCACCGGAAAACGCGCATGGGTATATTCCAAAAAAATTAAAGGTCGGCTGTATAACTATAGACGATGGGTAGCCGTATTCCTCATGCTCCTTTTCTACACAGGTCCGTTTATTATAATTAATGGCGATCCTATCATGCTTTTTGATTTCCTGCAAAGGAAATTTATCATCTTCGGTATTGCTTTCTGGCCACAGGATTTTCACCTGATTTTAATTTCGTTTATCACCCTCATTGTATTTGTCACCTTGTTCACGGTAATTTTTGGCCGGATTTTTTGCGGATGGGTTTGTCCTCAGACTATCTTTATGGAATTCCTATTCAGGCAAATTGAATATCTGATTGAAGGAGACCGGGCCGTTCAACGCCGGCGCGACAAAGGTCCGATGAGCCTGGATAAATTTTGGAGAAAATCGCTCAAACATGTTGTTTTTTATTTAATCTCTTTTATAACGGCCATTACCTTTCTCTCTTATCTGATTGGTTTCGATCAGGTGAAACATTTTCTGCTTAATGACCCCATTGGTCATTGGGGCGGTTTGGCCGGATTGTTCGCATTTGCAGGAGCATTCTATTTTATTTTTGCCTTCTTCCGCGAACAAGTTTGCACCATTGCCTGCCCGTATGGCCGGCTGCAAAGTGTGCTGGTCGATAAAAAGACCATTCTGGTAGCCTACGATTATAAACGTGGAGAACCAAGAGGTCCGTTAAGACTAAATACTACAGCCAATACGGGGGATTGTGTCAACTGTAACAGTTGCGTGGTAGTTTGTCCAACTGGTATCGACATCCGAAATGGAACCCAGATGGAATGTGTTAATTGCACAGCCTGCATGGATGCCTGCGACGCGGTGATGTCAAAAATAAACAAACCAAAAGGACTTATCCGATACGATTCGGAAGTAGGTATCAGCACAGGCAAACACTCCATTTTCAATACACGTTCCATTGCATACTCTGCCGTGCTTACCCTGCTTTTAATCTTTTTGGCTTCCCTGTTTATGTTCAGAGGTAACTTCGAAGTCACCATCCTTAGGGCAAGTGGAAGCATGTATCAAAATTTTGGTTCAGATAGCCTGAGCAATATTTACACCTTCAACTTGGTAAATAAAACCAACGAAACCATCGATGTGGTTTTTAAAATAGAATCGCTCCCCGGACGAATTCAATATATTGGCGATCACAGTGCCGTGGAGAAAGGCAAAATGGGAAACGGGACTTTTTTGGTTATTTTTCCTACAAAGTCACTTCACTCCTCACAAACAACGTTTCAGATTGGTCTGTATTCGGAAGGGGTTTTAATCGAAACCCAGGAGTCTTCCTTTGTCGGACCCTCTTCACTTGATTAAAATAAAAATATGAGAACAAAATGGAACTGGGGAACCAAACTGGCTTTGTGGACCATCGCTTTTATGTCATTTCTTATCATTTTAGTATACATGACTTTTAAGAATGACATCATCCTGGTTGAAAAAGATTACTATCCGAAGGGAATTCAATATCAAACACGTATTGATGAAATGGCCAATGCCAGATTGGAAAATATTACATTTTCAGTTTCCCAAAATGAGACAGAACTGGCGGTTTATTTTCCCGGATTGGTTGTTGATAGCGGGACCTTGATTTTTTTCAGGCCATCTGACAATAAAATGGACCGTGTTTATTACTTTAGTCAGTCGGACAGCAACCAAATGCATCTCCCGATTCAGCAATTTTCGAAAGGCAAATACTTGTTAAAATCGCAATGGAGCTTTCAGGGTAAAAAGTTCTACGTTGAAAAACCAATTTACATTAAGTAATGGAAGAACTGTATTTAATGGCTCTGTTAACCGGCCTGGTTGGTAGTTTGCATTGTATTGGGATGTGTGGCCCGATTGCTGTAGCCCTGCCTCTCGGAAATCGTAACTATGGCTACAAAATACTCGGAAGTTTAACCTACAATCTGGGAAGAATACTAACCTATGGTATTCTGGGAGCCATCTTTGGAATGCTGGGACAGGGAATTGAGATGGCCGGACTGCAACAAGGAGCCACCATTGGCATTGGTGTCATCATGATTCTCTCCGTTATTTTTCCTGCACTTTTCAAAGGTAAAATAAAAATTGAGCAGATATTTTTTGGTTATGCGGGAAAACTCATCGGCAAATTCAGACAACTTTTTGCCATCAGTTCGTTGCCTTCCCTGTTTTTAATAGGACTTCTGAACGGGTTGCTGCCCTGCGGATTGGTATATGTGGCTGTTGCCGGAGCCATCAATACAAACGATACATTTTTCGGAATCATTTACATGATGATTTTTGGTCTGGGAACCATCCCCATCATGGCCACGATTCCACTACTAGGTAATATCATTGGCAGGAACATCCGCAAACGGTTCGGCAAAGTCTTGCCCATATTTATTGTGATTTTAGGGATACTATTCGTGTTGCGCGGACTCTCCTTAGGTATACCGTTTATTAGTCCACCCGCCAAAATGTTGGTTCCCCACGAGAAAATAATGATCCCTGCTACTGAGAAAAAAAACACGCTAAAGATGGGTTGTTGCGGTGGATGACCTGAACAGATATGGAAAATTATTTCACGTTTTAATTAGATGGAACAGATCTAAATTAATCCTTTTATTACCTTTGCCGCATCATACCTTAAATGAAATAAAATGAAAATATTTACCGCATCGATGATGCTGTGGGCCATGATGGCTTTCAGTGGAAACAGTTTTGCCGCCAACCTCCCTGACGACGATCCTGCAGATACAAAGTATCCAAAAGGGGCTGCTATTTATAAGGCCAAATGCGTCGCCTGTCACCAGTTGAATGGTATGGGAATTCCCAGTGCCTTTCCTCCACTCAAGGGTTCGGATTATTTAATGGCCGATAAAAAAAGGGCCGTCCTGCAAGTGTTGAACGGGTCGCACAAAGAAATTACAGTAAATGGCGCTGTTTACAACCTGCCCATGCCATTTCAGGTTGAGACTCACCAGGACGCCGTAGAAGTCATAAATTACGTACTTAATGCCTGGGGTAACAAAGGTGGCACCATTAAGATTGAAGATGTTAAGGACATTAAGATCATTCGTTAACCTTATTGTAGCAACAAAAAAAATGCCGGATGCTTTCTTTTGAAAGAAGCCGGCATTTTTTGCAAAAACAACACCATGAAACAATTTTTAGTTTACTCATTATTGATCGCACTGGTTATTTCAGGATGCGACTCCTCGCCAAAATCAGATAAGGGTGATACAACTCAAAGCCAGAATGCAACCTTACCCGTTGTTCAGGCCGGGGAATTGGCCGCAGCCATGGAAACCGTCACGGAACTTGAACTTCAACTTACAGGAACCATCGTGGAGGTCTGCCACGGTTCCGGGTGCTGGCTTGAGATGGATATGGGAGATGGACAACGTGTTCTGGTTACTTTTCCGAAGGATGTTTACGTTGTGGATACTACGGCCATCGGAAAACCGGCCATAATAGATGGATTGGTCACCAAAGAAATTATTTCTGTAAAAAGGCTCCAGTTGCAGGCTGCAGATGAAGGGGCAAGTGACGAAGAAATCGATGCCATCACCCAGCCAATGGCAGAATTCAGCATGGAAGCTACGCATGTCGGAATTAAGTAGAGGGGAAGACGGGATTCGCATGACACCCTATTATCAGTCGCCTTTATTCAAAATTCGCTAAACGGGAATTTCAAATTGTTCAAATTGCGTAACCTATGTTGCCGTGGTGAAATACGTCAAATTCAAACAATAAAAAAGCAACCTGCTTCATCCCTTGTTTTTGGGAATATAAGCAGGTTGCTAACACTAGTGTTGTGAAAGTAATAATTAAAATCGTTTACTTAACAATCTGGGTAGGATAGATGAGGTTGTCATTTCTATATCCAGTGTTATCTTGGTACCAGTCAGGATAGTTAATCCCACCACTTTGTGCCCACTCTGCAAACATATTGTATGCACCGGTGATATCCTGAAATTCAATTACCCAGTCAAATTCTTCAGCAATGTTGATGGCCCAGGGGAGGTTATTAGCAGTGACAAAATACCGATCCTCAGCCACAGATGAGTCATCGTCCCATTGTCCAAAGTAGGTTTCATCAAATAAATCGGAAGGTTCATAGTTGGGCAGGTGGACTTCCAAACCGCGTGCGCCAGGTACTCCATTTATCATGGTGTTGACAATAATAAACGGATTGAAACTTCCAATATTCAATTCGCTGTATGTAATGGCGTTGTCTGCAAAAACAAGATTCACCACGATGGTTACCGGGTCAATATAATCGTAAGCCAATTGCGTATTCACACCAACACCACCTGTTGTTTGCGGCATGATGCGACGCGTATCATCAAAAACGATGATGGTGGCTTTACTTTGCCCTATTTCCAAACCATTGCCTCCAATATTAAACACAGTTCCGTTAATCACATTATAACCACTAACAGACACAATATCAGTCGGATTAACTGTTGGCAAAGTAAACCCAAAACCATTATGATATGCGGCTCCGAAAGCTTTTACAACAAATGTTGCTGTGATTCCCCCGACTATTTCCTGATCGTTTTTATTGATTTCCAAATCATAATCAATGATCAGGTCGTTGAAATCATAGTCTCCCTTACCCGGCCACAAGTCTTCGTAAGCCAGTGAACCAGCCAACTGTTCAGAAGTAGATCCACCATCACCACAACCGTCGATTATTTCCTGCAAAGTACCCTGATCGGGTGTTTCAATAACCAGCTTAAACTCGTCGGTATCGGTTCCATTGGCAGTAACATCCATTGTTTGATTGACTGAAAGCTGATAGTTTCCATCGTCAATTTCAACATTATTCTTATATAGTGTATACGATTTGGCACTTGTCATATCCCCATCACCTGTATTGATTATTGTAAAAATGACATCAGGTTCGGAACAAACGGAGGAAAGCTCAATGTAAGGATCTTCCAATTCAGTATCTTCGGGGCATGTTAAGATATCATCGTTCTCTCCTTCATGAAAACTGAGGTTGATGTTTTCCGCGGCACTGGAATACTCAGCAGCCGTGTGTCCATTCATATCCCCACCGCCAAGAGCTATTTCGGCCATGTTCAGAAAATCGTTCACAGAAACATTAGCAAAAGGACCATCCATAAAAACAAGTTCTCCGAGCGAATAAGTTGAGTTCACTCCAAGAAAACCAGCCTGGTTATAATCGCGATTGAGACGGGCCGCAATAATCTGGTCCGCCATATTTCCCAAATGTTCACTTCCTCCTGGATTCAACCAGTCCTGGGTAAGTACCTGAGGCTGGCCGCCGCCAGGCAAATAAGTCTCCACATCGTTTGATGCATTAAATGTAACCGTAAATTGCGTGGTATTGCCTACTACAAAATCGCCGGGATACACCTGATCAAAATATTGATCGCGCAACTGGCCAACATTATTACCGTGGGCTGTGCTTCCCCATCCTCCTTTGGTATAGGTTGTAAAACCATCCAGGTCACACCCGACAGTGGTGGCCGACTTTGTCGTATTGTTGAAATTATACATCAACGAATTGTTGGCGATGAATACCATATTTGGTCCTGTAGCACCATTGTACATCAGCTTTACCTCATGCATGTAGGATGGAATGGTAATTTTAGTGTTGATGGTTCTTGAACCATCCTCTGGATACCCTCTGAAATACCTCTTTGATGCATCCCTGTTGGTAATGATCAAAGGTTGCACTTCTCCACTGGCAGGAAGATGAATAATAACAGAAATGGTTTGGGTGGTTTTCCAATCGAAATCGGATGGCACTTTCAAATCATTAACTGACTTGATGGTAGGATCAATGATGTTGTCATTTCCTTTGTTGCAACTCATTGCGATCACGGAGACAACAAATAAGAACATAATTAATTTAAGGGCTTTCATAACTTTAATTTTATGTTTAACTACCAACAATTGCCTTACCAAAAATCATAATTCACACATATTCAATATACTAGTTAATATCTGATGATACAAAAGAGTATTAATATGGGAAAAATAGTCTTTTTTTTGGAACTTACAATCCTTTGTTAATCAATTTTTTTTATAATTCAACATCCACGCTCATGAAACGTACCTGAAGTAACGAATCGATTCAATATACTATGCTATATATCACATTAAGATTTATTTGCGCCAAAATAAATTGCTCTTATTTTTAATTAGTCTAAATTAGCCGCCTGAAACCAACTGCACAACTTAAAATCGTATAAAATTGAATATGAATTTATTAAGAGGTACTGCCAGGGCTATCACCGTGGTGATTATTTCACTTATTGCCACGATCGGTCCCATTCACGCACAAGAGGAACTCGGCGTGTATGAACATCTGGATGACACCATTTCCGATGACCTGATTTTTACCGATGAACTATTTAATCAGGTAAACCTGAAAGATGCAATCAACAAACCCACCATTATTTCGCTGGTATATTACGAATGCCCCGGCATTTGTTCCCCATTGCTTAATGGTCTGGCAGAAGCACTGGAGAAGACCGACATCACGATGGGTAAAGATTATCAAGTCTTTACCATTAGTTTTAATCAGGTAGAAAAACCACCACTGGCCTTGAAAAAGAAAAAAACGTACGCAAAGCTCGTAACGCATGGGGATACCGAAAACGGATGGCATTTTTTTACCGGAGATAGTGCCAACATATACAGGTTGCTGAATGAAGTGGGTTTTAAGGTAAAGAAAGAAGGAACTCAGTTTATTCACCCGGGCACGTTAATCGTGTTAAGTCCCAAGGGAAAAATCACCCGCTATCTATATGGCAGTGCCTACTTTCTTCCTTTCGACATCAAAATGGCAGTGGCCGAGGCTGCACAGGGCCGCTCCGGTCCTACCATAACCAAGATGCTCAATTATTGCTTTAGCTATGATCCTGCAGGAAAAAAATATGTGTTTAATGTGACCAAGATTTCAGGCATCCTTATCCTGCTCATTGCCTTAATTTTCCTGGCTTCGCTATCGCTGAAAAGCAGAAAATCAAAAAAGACTGACCAAATTTCTTAACACCCATCAAATGACTGCAATTGCAACTCAACAAATCAATTACCTCAATGTGAAAAAAGGGATTTGGTCGTGGATATTCACACTCGATCACAAACGCATTGGGTTGCTGTACCTGTACTCCATTAGTACCTTTTTCCTTGTAGGTGTGATCCTGGGAGTCCTCATGCGCCTTGAATTGTTTAATCCCGGTCGTGACATCATGGAAGCAAAAACCTATAATCAGGTATTTACACTCCATGGGGTAATCATGATCTTCTTATTCATTATCCCGAGCATCCCGGCTGCTTTCGGAAACTTTTTTCTCCCAATTATGTTGGGGACGGATGACGTATCACTACCACGTTTAAACTTATTGTCGTGGTGGTTGTATGTGATAGGAGCATTGTTCGCTCTATCGACCCTCGTTTTTGGCGGCGGTCCTGCCGATACAGGTTGGACGTTCTATGCGCCCTACAGCGTTAAAACCGGAACCAACGTCTCAATGTCGGTGATGGCAGCCTTTGTTTTGGGGTTCTCCTCCATATTAACGGGGTTAAATTTCATAGTCACCATCCATCGATTGCGAACTCCGGGCATGACCTTTAATAAAATGCCCTTGTTTGCCTGGGCGCTTTATGCAACTTCATGGATTCAGGTATTGGCCACTCCGATTATCGGCATCACCTTGCTGATGATAGTGGTGGAGCGTGTATTTGGCATCGGCCTGTTCGATCCCTCCATGGGTGGCGATCCCATTTTATATCAACACCTGTTTTGGATCTATTCCCACCCGGCAGTTTATATTATGGCCTTACCGGCCATGGGAGTGGTTTCGGAGATTATCCCCACTTTCTCACAACGTACCATATTTGGATATAAACCCATAGCGTATTCCAGCATGGCCATTGCTTTTGTCGGGTATTTTGTCTGGGGTCATCACATGTTTACTTCGGGTATGAGTGGTTCTGCCGCTATTATATTTTCCATTTTAACCTTTTTGGTGGCCATCCCGACTGCTATTAAAGTCTTTAACTGGCTGGCTACCTTATATAAAGGTTCTATCGACATTAAAGTTCCATTGCTTTTTGCTTTGGCTTTTATTTTTAATTTTCTAATTGGTGGTTTAACCGGATTGGTTGTGGGCGCTCTGGCCGTGGATGTACATGTACACGACACCTATTTTGTTGTAGGTCACTTTCATTATGTGATGTTTGGAGGAACAGGATTTGCCTTTTTTGGAGCGTTACACTACTGGTTCCCGAAGATATGGGGCAAAATGTACAACATGACTCGGGCCTATGTGGCTTTTGGATTATTGTTCGTCGGGTTCAACATCTTATACTTCCCGATGTTGATCCTGGGCGTTATGGGAATGCCGCGTCGTTACTATGATTACCTTCCGCAGTTTCACACCTTGAATCAGATATCCACCATTGGATCGTGGATACTGGTTGTCGGGTTGTTGCTCATGATCTACAATTTAATTGCTGGCTATAGAAAAGGCCCAAAAGCAGCAGGAAACCCATGGCACGGCATAACCCTCGAATGGCAAACCGACTCACCTCCACCCTTGCACAACTTCGACAAGATGCCTGAGCTTCCTGAAGGAGGTCCGTACAATTATCCCAATGCCAAATCAGAATAACGTCCACTTATGAACCATCATTTTACTTTACCCAATTCAGGGCACAATTACGATGCAAAAGCATCAAAAATGGGTATGTGGCTCTTCCTTTACACCGAACTGATCCTTTTTGGAGGTCTGTTTTTGGTTTACATGGTGTACCGCTCACTCAATCAGGATGCCTTCTTGCTGGCCTCTTTCAACCTGAATGTATGGATGGGTACGGCGAACACCATAGTTCTTCTTACCAGCAGTATGACGGTCGCCATGGCCATTTCCGCACTACAGAAGGGCGACCCGAAGAAATCAATCTTCCTGCTTTGGATGACTATCCTTGCAGCCTTGGTTTTTCTAGTTGTTAAATATTTTGAATGGTCGGCCAAGTTTGAACACGGTTTGTTTCCTGGCATGGATCATTTTAATCAACTGCCAAATGGAGAAAAACTTTATTTTAATCTTTATTTCTTTATGACCGGATTACACGGTCTGCATGTGATCGTGGGAGGGATATTCATCGTGATTGTGGTGTTTAAGATTAAAAGTGGCAAGGTAAATAAAGACCGGTATCAATTACTCGAAAATTCAGGACTGTATTGGCACCTGGTCGACTTAATCTGGATTTATTTGTTCCCCCTATTCTATTTAATTCACTAAAAATGAAGAATCAACATTCCATAGAAGAATCCCACTCGGAACATATTACCAGCTACCGGGAACATTTTGGCACCTGGGTTGGGCTTATCCTGCTTACCCTGATGACCGTTTTTATCTCAGTTTTCGGAGCTGATCTGCGTACCATAACAGTAGCTACAGCATTATTCATTGCCAGTGTAAAAGCACTGGTTGTGGCTTATTATTTCATGCATCTGAAATACGACCCCCGCATTTACAGGGTACTGATAACAATCGTCATGTCACTGTTTACTGTCTTTTTAATCATGGTTATTTTAGATTACTTAACACGATAAAAATTTATGAATGCTTCAAATTTTGTTGAAGGTGTTGATTTTACGCTTTATTTAATTCTGGGGATTGCCGTCTTTTTTCTGATCGGGATTACCTTTACCATGATCTACTTTCTTATCAGGTATAGTAAAAAGAGAAGTCCTGTTGCTACCAATATCGAAGGCCACCTTGGATTGGAAATACTTTGGACGGTAATACCCACCATTTTGGTTGTCATCATGTTTTATTATGGATGGACGGGCTACAAACCCATGCTTACCGCTCCTCAGGGTGCCATGGAAATTGAAGCCACAGGACAAATGTGGAAATGGTCATTTAAGTATACTAACGGAAAAGTCTCCGACTCGCTGGTACTACCCCTCGATGAACCTGTAAAACTCAACCTCAGAAGTCCGGATGTTCTTCACAGCTTGTATATTCCGGCTTTCCGCTTAAAGCACGATGTGGTTCCCGGAGGCAATAATTCCATGTGGTTTATCCCGCAAAAATTGGGTTCCTACGATATTCTCTGTGCAGAATATTGTGGACAATTACATTCGTATATGCTGAGCACTGTTTCCGTGGTGGGAGAAGATGAATACGCCGCCTGGCTTAAAAGCAGTCCTGATTTAAGTAACGAACCTCCCGGATTGACTCTGCTGAAAAAAAATGCCTGCATTTCGTGCCACACTACGGATGGAACCCGATTGGTCGGGCCTAGTTTTAAAGGTTTAATGGGCCGTCAGGAAAATGTTTTAATTGGCGAAAATGAACAAACAATTAAGGTAGACCGGGATTTTATCGCGCAATCCATCACCGAGCCCAACGCCGCGATTACGGTTAGCTATCAGCCAAATCTGATGACACCCTACAAGGATATTTTATCGGACGAGGACATTAATAAAATAATCGATTACATTCAAACTTTGAAATAATTGGATTCCAATGGATAAGCTAAAATTATTGATGGAAATTAATAAAGTGAGGATCACTTTTGCAGTGACACTGACCATGTTGGCCGGTTATGCCCTCGCAAAAAACGCCATCGACACCGGTGTGATATTGCCCATGCTGGGTATTTTTATTCTGGCCTGCGGAGCTGCAGCACTAAATCATTATCAAGACAAAGACCGAGATGCATTGATGGAACGTACCAGGAAAAGACCCATTCCTTCGGGTAAAATAAGCGCGAATACGGTGCTTTTCATTTCGTTCGTTGAAATTATTCTTGGAACCTACCTGATTTATTTGGGCAGTGGTTTTTTAGCAGCACAACTGGGGTTACTGGCATTGATCTGGTACAATGCCATCTATACGCCATTAAAACGTAAAACGGCAGTCGCGGTAATACCTGGAAGCATTATCGGTTCTATTCCACCGATGGTGGGCTGGGTTGCAGGAGGAGGATCACTAACTGATCCACGGTTGATTATCCTGGCTTTCTTTTTCTTTGTGTGGCAGGTTCCTCACTTTTGGTTGCTTATGCTCAATTATGGGAAAGAGTATGAAAACGCGGGATATCCTTCTATCACGGCAAAAATCAGCAAACAGCAAATTAAAAACGCCACTTTTGTTTGGACAGCTGCCACTGCCATCGCGGCATTGATGCTTCCTGTTTATGGATTGGTCACCACCTTGTTTTTCAAAATGATCATTATCATCGCTGCCGTTTGGTTGGTGGCCGTATTTGCACCCTTGCTACAAAAAGGAAAAAAGGAGTTCAATCCCTTTTATTACTTTATGCGCATCAATTATTTTGTGCTGGTGATGATTATATCGCTGAGTATAGACCCCTTGTTTTAAGGAGATCGCGACTCAACTTATCAGATATCTTTATAATTTATAGTTTCACAAACCTGCTTGAATAGGTATTTTTATCTGAACTGATCAGGAGGATATAAGTTCCAGATGTCAACATTTTTATATCCACTTTTGTGTTGTTTCCAATTTCCATTTGAATTACCGACTCACCCTTCATATCGATAATTTCAAGGGTATCATGTTTTCCTAAAATATCTCCGGGAAGGTTGATTTCGGTAAAAACCGGATTAGGGCTTATCTCGATCTCTACACTTTGCCTTATTTCGTGGATTTTGCTGGCAAAAGAAGCATACATCCATAAGTAGGCCTCTGCGAATTGTTCTCTCCAGAAAGTTTCATTGTGCTGTCCACCTGTTACTTCCAGTGAAAACAGTTCGTTTTCATCAAAACCCAGGTTGGTCAATGATTGATGCATATCCCACATATCACCAATTGCTCCACTGCCTTCCATACTACCAATTAGTTGATAGATTTTCAAGCTCTGTTGTCTCCCGGTTTCATTTGTAAACGCCCAAACCGAGTCAGAAATCCAGTAGGACGGCGAAAATATCCCCACTTTGCTGAAAACATCCTGAAATTTCAGCACTCCATAATGTGAGATCAGGCCTCCCAAAGAACTTCCCATCATCCCGGTAAATTCCCGTCCGGGCAGGGTTCTGTAGTTACTATCGACAAAAGGTTTCAGGGTATAGATAATAAAATCCATGTAATCAGCACCTTGCCCACCCCCATACTGCTGATTTACCCAGGGCAAATACTCATTAATCCTCTCCGATTCTCCATGATCAATGCCAATTACAATTGGCACTTGATAACCTTCGGTTGAAAGTCGATTTAGTGTCTCATCTACCTCCCATTCACCAACATAAGACGTGTACTTGTCAAAAAGATTCTGCCCGTCGTGCATGTATAAAACCGGATACCGTTCATTGCCGTTTTCATATCCGGGGGGTGTATAGATCCAGATACGCCTTTCGCGATCAAGCTGTGGCATATAAAATTGTAAATCCATAATATCAACGTTATCGGCTGCTGTTGAGCCTCCTCCCCCGCCATGATCGGCCCAATTAGAGATAACAAAATGTACTGTATCACCATTTCCAAAAGTAAATTGTCTGTTAGGAATTTCTTCTCCGCTGATCCCCTTTTCTACCCGGGTCCAGTCTCCGCGAGTGAATTTAAAGTCAATGCTATTGCCTTCGGGGTGTTCGGGCATAACAAGGAACCATTTGTTATGTTCATCCTTAGTCAATGCATATTCAGTATCGCCCGGGTTCCAGGAGTTAAAACTACCCGCAATAAAAATAGGTTCTCCGGCAGGAGTATATCCTGGTAGTGAGTCAATCACAAAAGTTGCCTGGCCCATAAGGGAGAACCATGGTAAAAAAAATCCCAGAAACATATTATATCTTATCATAAGCTTTAGGCTGTAGCCAATTAATATAATGAACATTTGAATAAGGGTTCAAATTTAATCAAAGCGAATCAACATTCAATCGCATCCTGATTCTAAATTATAGTTGGCCTGTGATATTCTTTTAGATCAGATAGTTAGATTACCTCATTATTTCGTTGCAGGTTTGCATTTTTCTAACACTACCTTTACTGGTCATCAGTTAGACTGCTATGGCCAGGCCAGGCTTTGCCTGACCTATTGTTTTTGCTTATAAGCCAAAGGGTCATTAATTGATTCATTTTAAGATGAAACAATTCAATAAACCTGGTTTTCCTGGCAATGAAAATAATTTAACAATAATTTAACCATTTATGTATAATATATCATATATTTGAGCACTCAATTACCTATAAACACATGATCACGATTAAACATATAATCAATTTCTACACAGAAGGCTTTCGCAGCATGACTATTGGAAAAAAATTGTGGCTCATCATTTTCATCAAGCTGTTTATCATGTTTGCCATACTAAAACTGTTCTTCTTCCCCAACTTTCTACAAACCAACTTCAGCACCGATCAGGAACGCAGTGATTATGTTATCGAACAATTAATTAATAATAAGTAGTATTATGGAACATTTTGACATGGCGCTTGTCGACTGGTCGCGGGCACAATTTGCCCTCACAGCCATGTACCACTGGATATTCGTCCCGCTCACGCTGGGATTGAGTTTCATTGTGGCTATCATGATGACAATTTATGTGAGAACCGGTAATGAGCTTTGGAAAAAGATCACCAAATTCTGGATGACCCTGTTTGGAGTGAACTTCGCCATTGGCGTGGCCACCGGGATAATTCTGGAGTTTGAATTTGGAACCAACTGGTCGAACTACAGCTGGTTTGTGGGAGATATCTTCGGGGCGCCGCTCGCCATCGAAGGTATTATGGCTTTCTTCCTCGAATCCACCTTTATCGCCATCCTGTTTTTTGGATGGGGACGTGTTAGCAAAAAATTTCACATGATTTCTGCCTGGATGGTAGCCCTTGGCTCCAACCTGTCGGCACTCTGGATTCTGGTAGCCAACGCATGGATGCAAAATCCCGTTGGAATGCGATTTAATCCGGATACTGCACGAAATGAGATGGTAAACTTTTGGGAAGTCCTTTTTTCACCTACCGCCATCAACAAATTCTTACACACCATTTCTTCCGGATATGTATTGTCGGCGATTTTTGTAGTAGGCGTAAGTGCATGGTTCCTGCTTAAGCACCGGAATGTGGAATTCGCGAAGAAAAGCATGATCATAGCAGCCGTATTTGGCTTGTTGTCGTCCTTTTACCTGGTACTGACGGGCGACGAATCGGCCCGTGATATTTATCACACTCAACCCATGAAATTTGCCGCCTTTGAGGGTCTGGATGATGGTAACGTGAGTGCACCTCTGGTCGTTATCGGTTTCCTCAAAGAAGTTCCCGACCCCAGGCAACCAGACGTAGATAGGTTTGCCTTTAAAATTGAAATACCCAACCTGCTATCCTACATGGTGGCATTAAACTCCAATGTGTTTGTTCCCGGCATCAACGATCTGATCAACGGCAATGAAAAGCACGGCATCATGTCGTATTATGAAAAAATCGACAAAGGTAAGCTGGCCATCAAGGCATTAGGTGATTATAAGGATGCATTGGAGCGTAAAGACCAGGTAGCGGCGGCGGAGAACCTAAAAGTATTTGAAGCCAACTATGCCTATTTTGGATATGGTTATTATGACGACCCAAACGATCTGGTTCCCAATGTCCCCGTTGCATTTTACTCATTCCATATCATGGTTATCCTGGGTGTACATTTCATGATTTTGTTTATTGTAATTCTGGTGCTGCTGTACAAGAAAAAAATAGAAAAAACCAGGTGGGTACTATATGTAGCCTTGTGGACGATTCCACTGGCCTACATTGCTTCACAGGCCGGGTGGATTCTGGCAGAAATGGGTCGACAGCCCTGGGTGGTACAGGATTTAATGCCCACACTCAGTGCCGTATCCAATATCGATAAATCATCTGTGGTGGTAACTTTCTGGATATTTGCCGTCACCTTTACTGTACTGCTGATTGCAGAAATTAAAATTATGGTTTCACAGATCGTTTCCGGATCAAAAAATGAAGGAGGGCACTAATTATGTTTGAAAACTTATCATATCTCGCATTACAACAGTATTGGTGGATGATTGTATCCTTGCTGGGCGCCATTCTGGTATTTATGTTTTTCGTTCAAGGCGGTCAAACCATGATTAAAAGTCTGGGCAAAACCGACAACGAAATAAAAATGCTCGTCAACTCACTGGGTCGTAAATGGGACCTCACTTTTACCACCCTGGTTACCTTTGGTGGTGCTGCTTTTGCCTCTTTCCCATTGTTTTACTCCACCAGTTTTGGAGGAGCTTACTGGGTTTGGATGCTGATTTTATTTGCCTTCATTATTCAGGCCGTTTCATATGAATACAGAACCAAAGCTGATAATTTCCTTGGTGCTAAAACCTATGAGACTTTTTTGTTTATCAATGGATTGTTGGGGACTATCCTCGTGGGTACTGCGGTAGCCACGTTCTTTACGGGTTCCGAGTTTCTGGTGACCAACATGAACTACAGCATCTGGCAAAGCCCTTTCAGGGGACTGGAGCTGGCCTTTAACTTTGCCCGCTACGAAACGTTTATCAACCTTTCGTTGGGATTGGCCGTATTCTTCCTGGCCAGAGTTCTGGGAATCCTGTATTTCTTCAACAATATTGAGGATGAAACTATCCTGGCTCGTGCCCGCAAACAGTTGTTATTTAACGCATTGCCATTTTTGGTTTTTTTCCTGTTTTTCCTCATCAATGTATTGTTCATGGATGGATTTGGATACGATGCCAATGGTGTGGTGAGTATGGTTCCATACAAATACTTCAACAACCTAATCGAAATGCCTTTGAATACTGTTATCCTGGTTTTAGGTGTGGTGGCAGTTTTATGGGGAATCTACCGGGGGGCATTTCATTACGAAAAATGTGGAACCAAAGCCATCTGGTTTACCGGTGGAGGCACCATCCTCACCGTGTTCGCTCTGCTGATTCTGGTTGGATTTAACAACACCTGTTTCTATCCTTCCACCAGCGATTTACAAAGCTCACTTACCATTCAGAACGCGTCGTCGAGTAAATACACACTGGTGGCCATGAGTTATGTTTCGTTGCTGGTTCCATTTGTTGTTGCTTATATCTGGTATGCATGGAGTTCGCTCAACAAAAAACCCATCACTGCCAAAGAAATGGAAGATGACCACCATGCTTATTAGTTGATTTTATTCACCTTAAAAAACAGAGAAATGTATTTAAAAGAAATATTGTGGTTGATCAGCTGGCCGGTTTTTATCTGGTTTAGCTACAAAATGGTCCGGTATGCATTAAAGAAACTGGATCGAACCGAGGCTTAATTGCCCCTTGACTAATTCATTTTTAAACTTACCCCGGCTACCATGCCGGGGGTTTTTTTGAATGAACGTTTGACAAATGGATGTCGGGTATCATTTACTTCACAAAAAAAAATCATCGCATTGCCCCGAAATACCCATTGGAAAGTACTGCTCAACATATACATCAGTTTCAACGACCGGACACAACACAATTTTCTGGATTTACTGGGCTATGAGGCGGTAGTGTTGGAACGGTTGTAGAATATTTTATGCAAATTTTTTGCAATTCAAATTATTGTTAGCTTTATAGCCTCATTGGGAAAAATATTTCCTGGCTTCTAAAAAAACTAACAAACCTACTCTTTTCTGGCCTCCTGTTAAATATACGCATCAGAATAACAACCATTTAAATATAAAATCACCGGCACCCAGATTAAATACAAAAACCCACTCAATCGATGAAAATCCTATTAAAACTCTTCCTCCATGTTGTTTTGCTTACTGCCATGTTGACACCAAACATCATGATGTCGCAGCATTATTTGCTTTCAGGTCAGGAAATTATTACCCGCCAATTAAACGGAACAGGTACTGATTGGAGAATTTCGCCTGATTTGAATCCCGACAGGCTTGAAATTTATTTCAACAATAACGAAGAAACCCAGGAAGTCAGGTTTATCACCGATATGGATTCAATCACTTTTCAGCTGCACAACCGCGATACCATCCGGTTTGTGGTGATCTTGAATCAGACCGATACCGCATTTACAGAAATCGTTGGAGTTCATGATCTTCCAAATAAGATGACCGATGAGCAGAAAATCTATACTTTGAGTTTATTCTGGAGTGAGGCAAAATACAACTTTGCAAACTATGATTTACTGAGCTTTAGCTGGGACAGTCTTTATCAGGCTACCATACCAAAGGCACTCGACACTAAAAACGATTATGAATTTTCCCGATTACTGAGTTGGTTTGCCGCCAAATTAAATGATGGTCATTCACAGTTTTTAAACACGGGTAAGTTTGGTATTTACTGCGACTATGCCCCTTTGAGTCTGGTTTCTGTTGGAGAAAAAATTTACATCAAAAGCTATCGTGAAACCCTGAAAAACGAACTGGAATTGGGTGCGGAAATTGTGAAGTTAGAAGGAAAGCCCACCAAACAATACATGGAAGAAGAGGTGTTGCCGTATATTTCGGCATCTACGGAGGCAAACAAGTGGATGATAGGCACCAGTTCTTTTCCTTATGGACTTAAGTCGCAACCACTAACCATGACCTTCCGGAATTCAATGGGAGAAGATAAAACTGTGCAGATTGAACGTAACGGAGAATCTACCCGATACGACAATGAGGGACGTGAGAAATATCAGATGATGGGAGCAACACCAAAATATACTGACAACCTGAACCTTACATACACCGACGACAGCATTGCCCTGCTTTCGGTTACACGATTTTACCCGGAAGAGGAAACCATTGAACAAATTGAGCAGATTATGCCCCAATTGCTTAAAGCCAATGGGCTTGTCGTGGATATCAGGCACAATGGTGGTGGATCAACACGGGTAGCCTATTCACTGATTCAAAGGATGATCAAACAAAATTATTTCCTTGGTTTGGCCGGCGAAACCCGAAAAAGTGATGCAGTATACAAAGCCATGGGGTTTGGGTATGATGAATACAAACCTTATTACGAAAATAACGTGTATCGTCAGGAGGATGCTGACACAATTCGCATATCGGATACCATTGAACGCATTACGTGCCCGGTGGTAATCCTTATTGGTGAGTACACATTTTCGGCTGCAGAGGATTTTCTGATTATGTTGTATGAAATCCAGGACCGCCCGCAACTCATTGGGATTCCAACCGGAGGATCCACCGGGGCACCCTTGATGGTTGAAGATTTATCCGGTGATATCATCGCCCGTATTTGTACGAGAAGATGCAAATTCCCATACAGCGGTAAACCATTTGTAAAATTTGGCGTCCAACCCGATATCACCCTTTACCCAACCATCACCCAAATACTAAACAACCAGGATGTTGTAATGGATAAAGGGATTGAGGTGGTTAGGGCTAAAATGGGAACAAGCAATTAATTAGGGTAGAGACTTGATAGTGAATATGTCGGCTAAAAATCCGGCAGGCAGTCGACTTTCCTCTTTCCCCCCACAACCAACAAAATACTATATTTGCATCCGGTATTCTATCAATCACTTAGTACTATCACCATGCGGATTATATCTTTTGTTACCCTATTTATTGTGTTAAGCGCCTCTCTTTCAGCGCAAAGCTATCAAGGTGAAGCCGGAAAAGCCATCAAAGGCGCTACGGTAAACGTAGGTGCCATGGCGCTGGACACCATCACTGACTACAGCAACTTTTCAGGGATAAAAACTCCCAACAAAAACTGGAAAGCACCTGATTTTAAAACCAATCCCGACCGCATCATCTTTCAGGAAGCGCCTTCACAACAGAAAGCAAGTAAACCCGTTAGCCGGGAAATGTCGCCTACACCTACAAAAAACTTTCTCTCACTGGAGGATAACCAACGGTCGATTCCTCCGGATGTGAATGGCGCAGCCGGCCCCAACCACCTGATGACCACCCTGAATACGGAAGTCCGCATTCAGGACAAAGAGGGCAATGTATTGATGACCACCGCTTTGGGAAATTTCTGGAGACCACTTCCCGGCACCTCCGGTACTTTTGATCCTAAAATACTTTACGATCCCTACAACGACCGTTGGATTATGACCACTCCCAGTGGCTCCAACGTAAATGAATCGAAGTTGTACATTGGTGTAAGCACCTCGTCGGATCCCATGGGCGACTGGAACTTTTACTGGGTTGATACCGATGCCTCCAATATCGCCTGGTTTGATTATCCCAGCATTGGTTTCAACAAAAAATGGATCACCGTAAGTGGAAACATGTTTGGTGGCGATTATTACCGCACAGTGTTTGTTTTTGATAAGATGGCTGCCTACAATGGCGATGAAGACATCAATTTTACCCGATTTTCCACCTACGAAGGTTTTACCCTGGTGCCATCGGTTACTTACGATAATGAAACTGAAGATCAGTACCTTATTGCCACCGGTGATGGCAATCAAAACGGATACGGATACATCAAGAAATTTAAACTCAGTGGCGAGCTCAACAATCCGGTTTTTGAATACCAGGGCGACATAGGAATACCAGAACCCTGGTCGGGATGGGGAGGCGATTATGGTAATTTTTTGCCTCAGATGGGCTCCTCGCAGTTGATAAACTCAGTGGACGCGCGCATGGAAACCGTTATTTTCCGCAACAACAAACTATGGGCGGTGCACCATGTGTTTCTTCCGGCAGGCGACCCACAACGTTGCGCTGTGCAATGGTGGGAACTTGACACCGATGGGGTGATTCTTGAACACGGCCGCATTGAGGATCAGTCGAACACATTTTCATTTGCCTTTCCATCCATCGCGGTAAACGCCAACGAAGATGTCATGATCGGGCACAATGTATTTTCAAGTACCCAATATGCCGGTGCAGGATATTCATTTAAAGCCTATTACGACGAACCCAACTCCATGCGTACCTATTACCAGTACAAGGAAGGCGAAGCGCCGTATTACAAAACATATGGAGGCGACCGCAACCGTTGGGGTGACTATTCGGCCACTTGCGTGGATCCCGAAAACGACATCGACTTTTGGGCTTTACAGGAATTTGCCATGATCCCACAGGGTAGCGATACCTGGGGAACCTGGTGGGCCATGGTGAAACCCTCCTTTTCTCCTGTGGCCGATTTTACATCGGATGAAACCATTATTCCCACCGGTGAAAGCGTCAACTTTACTGACCTCACCATTGGCGTTCCTTCCGAATGGCAATGGGAATTTGAAGGCGGTGTTCCTTCAACCTCCAGCGACCAAAACCCTCAAAATATTGTCTATCCAAACGAAGGTACTTTTACTGTGACCCTTACCGCTTCCAATGTGTTGGGAACGGATGTGGTTACCAAACAACAGTTTATCACGGTAAGCTCTTCCATCCTTCCTGAAATCAGTTTTTCTGCCGATCTTGAGAAAGTTTGTGTCAATCAACCGGTAAGCTTTACCGATTTAAGCCTGTACAGTCCCATCCAATGGGAATGGCAGTTCGATCCCTCTACCGTTACTTTTATCAATGGAACCGATCCCTACAGCCAACACCCGGAAGTGGAATTCAATGAGGCCAACGACTATGCCGTTACACTCACCGCTACCAACCTGAATGGGTCGTCCACACTGACAGAATTCGATATGATATCTGCCGGAGGTTATCAACCCTGGTTTGCTGAAGATTTTGAATACAATGGTTTTGAGAGAAACAACTGGGAAATTGAGAACCCGGACCACAGCATAACCTGGGAACTATTTACCATTGGTGGAAACAGTCCCGGTCATACAGCTGCAGGTGTAAATTTCCGCGACTACATGGCCATCGGGCAACGCGACCGGCTCATCTCCCCTCCATTTAACCTGGAAGGAATGACCAATGCTTATCTTGAATTCCAACATGCCTATGCTCAAAATACAGCCGTTCCTGCTACCGATTCGCTGATTGTATACCTGTCGGCTGATTGTGGCGAAACCTGGACCCGGCTAAAAGCCATGGGTGAAGACGGTTCAGGTAATTTTGCCACCCACGAACCAACCACCGATCCTTTCTTCCCACAAGTGGCCTCCGATTGGTGTGGTGACGGCTGGGGAAGTGAGTGTAACGTGATCAATCTCGACGCCTGGCTGGGAATGCCGAACATTAAAATCGCTTTCGAAACCTACAGCTTTTATGGTAATGCCATCCTCATCGACAACGTATCCATTTCGCAGACCGTTGGAGTTGATCAACAACCAGCTATTTCAGATGTTCATATTTTCCCAAATCCATCCAATGGCGTCATCCATGTGTTGGTTCCTGAGAAATCAGGCATCCATCAGGTTGAACTGCTCAACCAGATGGGCCAAAAGTTGATGAGCAAACCTGTAAATGGCCCAGGCGAAATTTTATTGAATGAAAGCAGCCAGTATGCACCGGGGATTTATCTCATCCTTACCTCCGGAATCGGGAAATCAGCTACTCATAAAGTCATCATTGTCAGATAAATCCTTTGGCCGCCGATATGAATTTATTTTACACACCTCAACTTCAGAAACCGCAGTTTAAACTGGATGAAGAAGAGTCGAAGCACCTGATTAGGGTGTTACGAAAACAGATTGGTGAGGTAATAACCACCACCGACGGAAAGGGTATGTTTTATGAATGTGAGATTATCGATGGCAATGCAAAAGGATGTCTGGTTGAGGTAATGAACGAAAGGAGCGGGGATGACATCAGGAACTTCCAAATCCATCTGGCCGTAGCACCCACCAAGAACATCAACCGTTTTGAGTGGTTTCTGGAGAAAGTCACCGAAATGGGTGTAGACAGCCTCACCCCCATCATCACATTTCACTCGGAAAGGCGCGATGTAAAGCCCGACAGACTTGAAAAAGTACTGGTGGCAGCCATGAAGCAATCGCTAAAAAGCCGGCTGCCTGAGCTGCATGAACCTAAAAAGTTTAATTCCTTTATTACACAACGCTTTGAAGGGGATAAATTTATTGCCTTTATTGATAAAGACGTGACGCAGGAACTTGCTCAATTGTGCAAACCAAACAAGAACACGCTGGTGCTGATTGGCCCTGAAGGCGATTTCAGCCATGAAGAAGTGGAAGCAGCCAAACAACAGGGATTTATTCCGGCTAAACTGGGACCTGCCAGGCTAAGGACCGAAACTGCCGGCATAGCAGCATGTCATACCATTCACGTAATCAATCTATTGAATACATAAACTTGCTAATGAAATTTCTTAAATATATCATCATAACCCTTATTGCCCTGACTGTTTATTCCACCCGTGCGCAGGAAGTCTCCATTGCATTGGTAAAGTACAATGGAGGTGGCGACTGGTATGCCAACCCCACCTCGTTGCCCAACCTGGTCAAATTCTGTAACGACCGGCTTAATACCAATATCAATACGGATATTCCAACTGTTCCGATTGGAAGCAGCGAGTTATTTAATTATCCGTTTGTACATATTACCGGACACGGAAACATTATTTTAACACCCGAGGAGGTGGAGAACCTGAGGAAGTACCTGATGTCGGGAGGCTTTTTACATATTTCTGATAATTATGGTCTTGATATTTATATCCGCCGGGAGATGAAAAGGGTGTTTCCTGATCAGGAGTTTGTGGAACTGCCTTTAAATCATCCCATTTATCATCAGAAGTTTAATTTCCCCGATGGATTGCCTAAAATCCATGAACACGACAACAAAGACTCGCAGGGTTTTGGGTTGTTTGTCGGTGACAGGTTAGTTTGCTTTTATGATTTCGAATGCGATTTGGGTGATGGATGGGAAGATGTGCAAGTCCACCACGACTCACCGGAAAAAAGAAATGAAGCACTGGAAATGGGGGCGAATATGATTCAGTTTGTGTTTACACAGTAATCGGTCATTTAACATTTTAATCTGGATTTCAAATCATTAACTCTCCATTCAATAATCACTTTTTAATGCTTCATTTATTCAATTCGCAATACCCTGCTTATATACAGTAATTCTAAAATAGTGTTAAAATTTCACAAGCAATGCAAATGATGCTATTTTTGCAGAAAAAAGAATCACAATGCGAACATTTAAATCAATTATTACCGTAGGCATATTGTTAGTGGGCATGACCGCTTTTTCACAACAATCCAATGCAATACAATCACTTCCCGAAGGTGCTCATTTGGTAAACCTACGCGACGCAGACAATGCCGGCATGGGTTTTAATGATATTCTGGCCAAATATAAAGGCAAAGTAATTTATGTAGACTTCTGGGCCAGCTGGTGTGGACCTTGCCGGGGAGAAATGCCACACTCCGCGACAATGAAAAAACAACTGAAAGGAAAAGACGTGGTGTTTATCTACATTTCTTCTGATCAGGATGCAGCCAAATGGGAAGGTATGATCAAACAGCTACAGATAACCGGAGATCATTACCTTGCCAGCCAAAAAGTGCATCAGGAATACAACCAACTGCTGAATGTAAGAACGATTCCCCGCTATATACTTGTTGATCGCAAGGGCAATATTGTAAATACAAATGCTTCCAGACCCAGCAATGCTGCCACAACGGTAGAAATCGAGAAACTTTTATAAGTTAAAAACCGAACCAAACAAAAAAAGGGGTCTGCACAGTTTGCGCAAGCCCCTTTTTTTATTACATCATTTGCTAATGTTATTTTTTATCTAGCTTATCCAGATTCTCCATTCCTTTCATATTCATCGATTTACCTATATCTGAAATGGTGTTCATGTCGATGTTCCCGGTCATGCTCATGATCAGTCCCTCGGTATCATCGTCCACCAGCATCAGCAATTCTGAAATATGATCGTCCTTGGTTTTCTTCACCAGAAAACGGATATCGGAATTTTCCTCACGAATGGCCATGAGTTCTTCATAATCGCCCAGTTTGACTGTTTTCCTGACCTCTGACATGAAGTCGAATTTTTGTCCTTCTTTAGGTTCATAAACCAACATCTTAAGGCTTTTAAGCTGCTCCATCACATTTTGGGCATTTTTTACTTCCTCTGTGCTGTCATCGGTGTCCAGATTACCCAGCATCTGAAACATCCCGGGTGAAATGTTAATGCTGGTAAACCCTTCCTGGCCGGCATATTTGTCATAAAGTTTATCAATGGCCGTCTGTGCCTGGAGTATCGCTGGCATCAGTGCTAATAAAAACAATGCGGTAATTAAAATGGTCTTTTTCATGGTTTTAATATTTAATGGTTACTAATTTTTGTTATTCTTATGTCCGAGTTTAATATAAACCCGTGTAAATGAATTCAGGTATTGTGAGGCTTTATTGACTTCGTTGAGTTGGTTCGATTTTTCAATTGCTTTTTCTACTTTTTCTAACCCTTTCACCAACTTTTCAGTGGATTGCTGAGCAGGTTTGAGGCCTTTATTCAACCCACCGGAAACCTTGTCCAGAATCCGCGTAGTTTCGTTAAAAGCAAGTTTGGGATCGTTGATAGTGCCATAGACCTCGGTGGGTTTCAATAGTTCACTGCCAATCCACACGGCCAGAAACACCAATACAGTAGCGGCAATGCCCGTAAGACGAGAAGTCTGTAACCACCTGTTTTTCATCGGCTGATCGACCTGAAGAGCAGCAATAATCTGCTGATCAAATCCGGGATCGGTCTTTATATCCGTATTCAGTTGCAGCATTATCTCAAGCTGTGCCAGAACATCAGCATAAGTGTCTCCATCGGGAGAAGTCCGCAGCCATTCTAAAAGCTGCTTTTCTTCTTTAAGGGAGGTCAGTCCCTCGTAGTATTTTTCAATTAGTTGATTTAATTCCTGTGGTTGCATAGCTGTTAATTTCTAGTATTCTTTCTCTTAAGTTTTTGCGTGCCCGCGAAAGGTTTACCCTGATGTAATTCAGGTCGAACCCTGTAATTTCAGCGATTTCATCAAAATCCAGTTGCTCCATATCGCGTAGATATAGCAATGTTTTTTGTTGTTCGGGAAGCCCATTCATTTCTTTTTTCACCCATTTCAGCATATCGGTATGTTCAATCTGCGTGTGGGGTGTTTCCTCGCTTCCCTTTCCAAATTCTTCATGAAGTGTAATGAACTTATTGCTTTTGCTTTTTAAACGGTCCAGGCACAAATTCCGCGTGGTGGTCATCATCAAAGCCTCCAGACACCGAACTTCCTTCAGCTTTCCCCGGATATTCCACATCTTCAGATAAACATCCTGTACGGTGTCCTGTGCATCGTCTCTGTTTCCGAGCAAACGGTATGAGAACCTGAACAGTTTATCCTTAAAAGGAAGCATTTGATTGGTAAATTCTTCTACTGTCATATCATTACACCAGACGATTGAAAGGAGATAAAATTACAGATTAATGAGTAATATTATTAAAATAATAAAATGAAGAATGAGGTAAGGTTTCAATTCCTTCTTTCGCATCTCAATTCTTTTTTTTATCTCCCCGGCATCAGTTCAAATCGCATAAAAAAACCCATTGATACCAAATCCCATCTGTTCTTTAGGACCAGATATTTTCTATGCCAACATAATAACACCCGTAAAACAGAGTTTGTATTAACAGGAGTTTGTTTACAAATACCAATCTCCGGAAAAAGGAGAAAGTTGAATTGAACTAATTTTACATTTTTATTCAGAAATTAATCCTATGATAACAGGAATCATTTTGCAAATTCAGGAACCTGCTGCTATTATTGGTGGTGAAGGCGAAATTACCTTACCCATTCTTGATCTGGTGATGAAAGGCGGCTCGATCATGGTCATTTTGGGCGTACTTTCAGTGATCGCGTTTTATATTTTTTTCGAGCGGCTCCTGGTTATAGGCAAGGCCCGCAAGCAGGATAAAGGGTTCATGAACAATATTCGAAATTTTATCCTCAACGGGAAACTCGAATCGGCACAGGCATTATGTCTGGCTAACAATTCCCCTATCGGCCGGATGATCAGCAAAGGGCTTTCGCGTATTGGACGTCCGTTGAACGACATCAGTACCGCCATCGAAAATTCAGGTAAATTGGAAATTTCTAATTTGGAAAAAAATGTGGCGGGTCTGGCAACCATTGCCGGAGCTGCACCCATGTTGGGATTTCTTGGAACAGTCATCGGAATGATCCGTGCTTTCTATGACATGTCGATGGCAGGAAACAACATCAACATCGAGTTGCTGTCGCAAGGCATTTACCAGGCCATGATAACCACCGTGGGTGGTTTAATCGTTGGGATTGCAGCCTATATTTTCTACAACATTCTGGTATCCAGAGTTCAGTCGGTGGTATACACACTCGAAATTACCGCCACCGAATTTATGGATGTACTCAACGAACCCGCCAAATAATTCCGAAACTAAACGCTATGGCTATTCAAATGCGAAATAAACGCGACACCAATTTCAGCATGGCATCCATGTCGGATATTGTTTTCCTATTGCTTATTTTTTTCATGCTTACATCCACCCTGGTCGCGCCAAACGCCATCAAACTTCTGTTGCCCAGCAGTCAGAGCAAAACCATGTCGAAGCAAACGGTGACGGTTTATGTGAACAAAGAACGAGACATTTACGTGGAAGAAAGGAAAGTGGATCCGACCAACCTCGAAAATGTATTGTTTGGCCTGATCAGAAACGAACAGGCTGCTTCGGTGGTTCTGAGGTCAGATAAGACGGTACCGGTTCAGGATATCGTGGTGGTGATTGATGCGATAAACGAAATCAACAAAAAAAACAATACCCAACATAAAGTGATTCTGGCTACCTCGCCCAAACGATAATGGATGATTAAGCACCATGAAACTAAATAAAGACAAAAGAAGAGCTGTCGCAGGTACCATCATGATACACCTGATTTTATTGGTGGCCTTGTTCTTTATTGCCTTACGTACACAGCTTCCTCTGCCAGGAGAAGAAGGAGTGGAAGTAAACCTGGGATACGATGACCGTGGATCGGGTGTGATACAGGAAGACAATCCACCGCCTCTGTCAACCCCTGCCCCTCAACCCAAAGAAATTACAACGCCCCCCGAACCTGAGCCTGAGTTGATAGAAGAAGAAATAATCAGTCAGGACATTGAAGAAGCACCCGTTATTGAAGAAAAAAAAATAGTAGAAAAACCCAAAAAGCCGGAAAAGAAACCAGAGGTTAAGCCTGAACCAGAGAAAATAGTTGAGAAGAAACCAGAAGAAAAACCGATAGACACCATCGTACCTCAACAGGAGATGCCTGTAGAAGATGTGGTGGTTGAGGAACCAAAACCTGTGGTCAACAGCCGGGCTTTGTACAAAGGGACTTCAAATGCCAAAACCGGCAGCAGCCAGGGCATAACCGATGGTCCTGGTGATCAGGGAAAACCCCATGGTGACAAGGACAGTGAGAAATATAATGGCCGGGGTGGAAAAGGCAACGGACCTTCGTTTTTCCTTGGCGGAAGAGGAAGTGTCTTCCTTGAAACACCCTCACCCAAGGTTACTGAACAAGGTACGGTGGTGGTTTCAATTTGGGTGGATCGCGACGGCAAGGTGAAAAAGGCGCAGGTGAACCCCAAAGGCACTACAGTTTTGGATGCGATCCTGCGTCAGGTGGCCATCGATGCAGCCTATAACTCTACCTTTACCAGTGACCAACAGGCTGCCGAATTGCAACGCGGAACCATTTCATACAATTTTATTATCATGAAATAACAGGTTCATTCCCGAGGCATGCCCATGAATTATTCAGAAACCCTGCAATGGCTTTACGACCAACTTCCCATGTACCAACGGGTGGGCCAAGCAGCCTACAAAGCCAACCTCGACAATACGGATGTACTTTTGCAGGCATTGGATCATCCTGAGAAACTGCTTAAAGCCATCCACATTGCCGGAACCAATGGAAAAGGCAGCGTATCGCACATGATCGCCAGCATCTTACAGGAGGCAGGCTATAAAACAGGACTCTATACCAGTCCTCACTTGAAAGATTTCAGAGAACGCATCAGAGTCAATGGACAGGTGATCACCGAAGACGCTGTAGTCACTTTCGTGGAAAAATACCGGCCTGTATTCGATACCATTCAATCATCCTTTTTTGAAATGACCTTCGGGTTGGCCCTTGATTATTTTGTCAACGAAAAGGTGGATTTGGTCGTGCTCGAAACCGGGATGGGCGGTCGCCTCGACTCCACCAACCGATGCGAACCATTGATTTCGGTGATCACCAATATCGGATTCGATCACACTGCGTTTTTGGGCGATACACTGGAGAAAATTGCCGGTGAGAAAGCCGGGATTATTAAACCCGGAATTCCGGTAGTCATTGGCAAACGGCAGCCTGAAACCAAACAGGTTTTTATCAATAAAGCAGAGGAAGGTGGTTCTGAAATCTATTTTGCCGAGGACCAGGTGGATGTGCGCAGACTGCAAACCCGCGATTCATCAGTACAACCCTGCGACATCTGGTATAAAAACCTTCCGTATCTCGAAGCAATGAATTTGCCCTTGTTGGGTCATTATCAGATGGAAAATCTCTGCACGGTAGTACAGACCATTGAAGTTCTCAGAGCTCATGGCTGTATTCAATTAGAAAACAAACAAGTGGGTGAAGGAATTGAAAATGTGATAGGAAATACCGGATTGATGGGACGGTGGCAGATTCTGCAAAAACACCCGTTTACCATTGCCGATACTGCTCACAATGTGGATGGCATCAAAGCCGTAGTCAATCAGTTGGTCCAACTTAGATATGATAAACTGCACATGGTTTTCGGGATGGTGAACGACAAAGATGCTTTTTCTATTCTCAATCTTTTACCAAAAAATGCAACCTACTATTTTTGCAAACCTGATATTCCGCGTGGGCGCGACGTGGAACAGCTAAGTGAGGAAGCTTTTAAAGCGGGATTGAATGGGAAAACATATAATTCGGTGCGGCAGGCTTACAATGCGGCCATCAACAACGCCGGGAGCAACGATGTGGTTTATGTAGGAGGCAGTACATTTGTTGTGGCGGAGATTGTTTAGTGAAAAGTTTAACCGCTAAAGCGCTGAGACGCTAAGGAATTTCATATATATTTTGGCTATCAATATTTAAACCCCAAGTGGGAGAAACAATTAAATTACATGAAGACCCTAGACACTATCCAATTGATACTCCTCGCAGGATTACTCCTCTTTGCTCTGTATTACGTCTACGAAACTTTCTTTGGAAAAAACTACCAGCCCCGGCTTTGGAAGCAACAGATGAAAGCAGGGCATATTTCAAAATCGCTCCAGAAATCAGAAAGCCGTTACAAAGACAGCATCCGTTTTTTTACATGGTGGTTCGCGGTGGAACAAATTAAAAAACAAAACATCCCGGGCAGTTTTGCCGAATTGGGCGTTTACAAAGGTGATTCAGCCGAAATTCTCCACCTGATGGATGAATCCAGAACCTTTCACCTCTTCGATACCTTTAGTGGATTTCAGGCAAAAGACCTGCAAGGTGAAACCGGAAAAGCCGCCGGATATACCACCCACCACTTTGCCGACACTTCTCCCGAAAGGGTGAAACAACGCCTGAATGCCAAAGAATTTATTTTCCATCCGGGCGATTTTTCTCAAACCTGCACCCAAGCCGAAAACGCACAATTTGCCTTGGTAAACATGGATGCAGATTTGTACCAACCCACCAAATCAGGATTGGAATTCTTCTATCCACGACTTGCACCAGGCGGCATGATCTTCATCCACGACTACAACCCCGACTGGCCGGGTATCGTTAAAGCGGTGGATGAATTTACCCTGAAAATGGGGTTCTCACTAATCCATATTCCTGATACGGATGATACGGTGATCATTTTAAGAGGTTAAGGCAATCGGAGGAAAGAATCTTACTTCCGGAAACCTGACTTGAAATTCAAACATGAACACCCTGCTTTATGAAATAATGGAGTGATAAAGGATATTAATCCCATCATGCTGTTACTCCATCTCGCAATAGGATATTATACCTTGCAAATCAAAATGTTACAAGAGATAAAGGATTTGATTTTAAGAATTCTTTAAAACATCTCGTCCTGGCTTTCAACGTGTTTTGTTACCTGTTTTAAGGCAATCTTAAACCATACAGTATACTCTTCAGGATGTTTCGAGACATCGGCAATCACCTCGTCTAAAGGCATGTATTTCCATTCGCCTACCTCTTCAGGATTGGGATTTGGCAAATCATCACTAGTGCCAAAAAACACATGATCAAACTCATGTTCGGTCAGCCCGTCTCCCACATCTGCTTTATATATAAAAGAAAACACCTTTTTTAGTTCGCAATCAAAACCCATTTCCTCCAATAAACGCCGGTGGGCAGCCTGCATCACCGCTTCGTTCAACCGTGGATGGCTACAAACGGTATTGGTCCAAAGACCTGGCGAATGGTACTTGTCTTCGGCACGTTTTTGAAGCATGAGTTCGCCCGACTTGTTAAACACAAAAACCGAAAAGGCACGATGGAGTACGCCTCTTTCATGGGCTTCCATTTTTTCAAGTGTTCCCAAAGGACGATCCTCTTGGTTCACCAGTACAACGTATTCTACTTGCATAGGTTTTTGGTTTTACCGATTGAATGACCACAAAGATACAAAAATGCCCCTTTCAGCCATGAAAAGAATCTCAAAGTAATCAGGTTTTCTTTGAAACAATCAAAGCCTCCTTTTCTCATGGATCCAAGCCGCTGGCAGTCAAACCCAACGGAGATGCAACATCAAATAAACTAAACAATTTGAAAAAATCAAACATAGTTAATAATGAGATATTTAGTATTATTGCGAAAGAAAGAACCAAAAATAATCAGGCCATGATCAGAAAAATATTTCTCATTTTGTCGCCTTTGTTTTTATATTTCAGTCTGATGGGTCAGATAGTAATGGAGAAACCCATTGTCAAAGAAAATGACCCATATCAGTATACAAGCCGAAACTCTTCTTCCACTTCCCTGCAAACCGACATGCTGGCAAATTACGACATAAAGTATCATCGACTTGAACTTGAGGTAAACCCGGCGGTGGTATTCATTGAGGGAAACGTAACTACCTACTTTATTCCAACATCGGACCTGAATTTCATGTATTTTGATTTTAGAAATAATATGGTTGTCGATTCGGTTAATTACCATGGGAACGGTGTTAGTCACTATTTTTCGACTTCCGTCGAGCTAAAGATCGTTTTTCCCGGCACAATTGCTTCAGGTATTCTGGATTCGGTCACGATCTACTATCATGGTGTCCCAAGTTCGGGTGGCTTTGGTGCTTTTATGACAGCCACTACTACCTGTTCAACCCAGGATTCAGTTATGTGGACTCTTTCAGAACCCTATGGCGCCAAAAATTGGTGGCCATGCAAAGAAGGACTGACAGATAAAATAGATTCTGTCGACATCTTGATAACCGCTCCCATAAAATATAATATTGGAAGCAACGGGGTATTGATAGCACGTGATACCTTAGGAAGCAAAATCACCGATCATTGGAAACACCGTTATCCCATACCAGCCTATCTGATAGCCTTTGCTGCTGCTGAGTATTCCATTTATCATGATACCATCGATCTGATTAATGGAGGACAGCTCGACGTACTTAATTATGTATTTCCTTGCGACTCAGCTTATGCACATTCACAAACCGTGCAATTGGATACCGTAATGAACTTCTTTATTGACAAATTTGGCCCATATCCCTATGAAACTGAAAAATACGGACATGCGCAGTGCAGGTTTGGTGGTGGCATGGAGCACACGACCATGACATTTATGGGAGGATGGTGGTATTATATACTGATCCATGAATTGGCTCATCAATGGTTTGGTGATAAAATTACTTGTGGGAGCTGGCACGATATCTGGCTGAATGAGGGGTTTGCTACTTATCTGGAAGGTTTGACCTGTGAACAGGGGATACAATCGACAACCTTTTACAACTGGTTGTATACCAAGCGAAGCAGCATACTTATCAATAACTTTGGCTCTGTTTATTGTGATGATACCACCAGTGTCAACAGGATTTTCAGCTCCAGATTATCATACAACAAAGGAGCCTATCTTCTTCACATGTTGCGTTGGGTATTGGGCGATATTGACTTTTTTTCAGGATTAAATACATACATCAACGATCCTGATTTGGTTTACGATTACGCCCTTACTTCTGATTTTATATCACATATGGAAACCGCTGGCGACACCACTCTTACTGAGTTTTTTAACGATTGGTACTATGGTGAAGGGTGGCCGGATTATCAAATTACCTGGTCGGTGGATGTTTCGTGCAACAATAAACTCAGGGTCGACATTCAACAAACGCACTCCACAGGCGGAAATACATTTTTCGAGATGCCTGTTCCCATCAAATTTATCAACGGAACACAGGATACCACTTTGATATTTCAGCAAAACACCCCTGAAGATAATTTGTTTTTTGAAACAATTGGTTTTTCACCTACCGATGCGGTTTTCGATCCCGACCTGTGGCTTTGTGCCAAAAGTACAGTCACTCAAGAAAGCGTTCCAGTGAAGACAATTCATTGGATCGGTCAAATAGATCATAATTGGCAATTAAGCACGAACTGGGATTGCGGGGTTCCGACATTGAGCGATGAAGTAGTTATTCCGGCAGGCACATCCGATTGTATTATTTTTACCGGTGAGGTTGTTAATTGCAAACGACTAACTGTTGAACCCGGCGCAAAACTAATCACCCAGCCGAATGCAACACTCAATGTCGGGTATTAATACATTGACTTTTCTATTTCAGGTAAAATTACTAAGATACTTCCGTGCTTGACAATTTCGTAAAATTGATGACATTTTGAAATTTTACTATTTTTGATTTTACAAATCAACCTATTTTATACTAAATTAACTAACCAACTAACTCTTTGTACTATGAAAAAACTCTTTAAAATTTTAGGTATCCTGTTGTCTATCATCGTGGGATTTGGCTTAATTGGCTTCCTTTTTATTCAATTCAGAGGGATTCCATCTTATGAAACTCAAACAATCGATCACAGGGTAGTCAGCACCCCTGCCAGTATCGAGCGGGGAAAAAAATTAGCCATGATGTTGTGTGCAAACTGTCATCGAAATCCGGAAACTGGTAAGCTTACCGGCACTTTGATGCTGGATGCACCAAAAGAATTCGGGACCATTTATTCTCAAAATATTACCCAGGACAGTACCTTTGGAATTGGAAACTGGACAGATGGTGAATTAATTTACCTGCTTAGGACCGGTATTAAAAAAAACGGAGAATATGCTCCACCCTACATGTCGAAACTTCCAACCATGGCTGATTCCGATGTGGATGCCATTATTTCTTTTTTGCGATCGGATGACCCCATGGTAGTTGCTAACGCAACGGTTGACCAACCCTGTGAGCCTTCATTCTTAAGTAAATTTTTAAGTACGGTGGCCTTTAAACCATTACCCATGCCGGAACATAAAATTGAACTTCCCGATACTTCGGATCACATTGCCCTAGGTAAATATCTGGCTCAAAATCTGGATTGTTACTCCTGTCATTCGGCAGATTTTAAGACGATGAACAATTTAAATCCCGAACTTTCGGAAGGTTATTTTGGGGGTGGGAACAAACTCTTTAACAGAGAAGGCCAGGAAATATTGACACCCAATTTAACACCGGATGTTGAAACCGGAATAGGATCATGGTCGACTGAACAGTTTATCAAAGCGGTAAAGTATGGTTCAAAGGAAGGTGAAAATGCTTTAAGATATCCCATGATGCCATACGTCTATCTAACAGATGATGAGGCCTATGCCATTTTGCAATATTTGAAGACGATTCCCCCGATCAAAAATAAAGTGGTACGTTCAACATTTTAAAATCGTTTTATCTGACCAGATTCCGGCTATGCTCAAGTCTGTTCCGATAATGAGCATAGCCGGATCATACCATGGGATAAGCAGGAACCAGTTTCCAACCTGGTTCTCCATGATGAGCCGGATAAATTTATCAATACAATGATAAAATGAGCTATCATTAATGCTGGGAAACAACCACTTTTCGGATATATAAAAAGCCATTAAAACAACCGTTTGTAGTTCTAAAGCACAGGAATGACTTAAAACTACAAATTTTTAGTATCTCAATATCAAAATGTTATGCATGTATTTGTACGTTTAGAGTTTAAACGTACAACAAGTATTTGCATTCAGCATCTTTAGACACTATTTTAGCCTCAAATTTTAACAATCACACACATATGAAAAAATTACTATTTGGTTTATTACTACCCTTTTTGGCAATAGTAAATATTGCCAATGCGCAGGAAACTTATCCTGTCAATGACCTTCCAGGTGCTGAACTAGCTCCATACCTTACTGAGGTTACTCCACCTTCCTCCAGAGATTTTACACCAACCAACTGTAATGATTTATCTCAGGATATTTCAATTGTGTTAGGAGTGGCTTCTCCTGATCCCGGATCTCCCGAAAGAGTAGGGCTTCAATTTGGTAGGATATTTCGAGACGCCATAGCTTCCACCTGTCCATTTAAAGTATATCCTGGAATTTTTAATATAGGGACTCAATATGGATATCATGCCATACAGTTTTCTAATATTAGTCCTGATCCGGTATGCATTACCATCAACGTTACTCTTGATGGCGGGTCTTCCCCATGTTCGACAAATGGGCATGGTTTGGTATACCAAAGTGCCGATGGGTTAAATCCGGCACCCTATGACCCTCTGAACCAATCAGCTAATTATCTTGGAGATCTTGGATCTTCATTATCTCAACCTTTTAGCGTTACCGTAAATCCGGGTTTTTTTGAAGTTGTTTTTACCAATACTGCCGGTGTATCACAATGTGATGTGGCATTCAATATTACCGTAGATCCTGCTGATGCTGGTAAGATTAGCTGCCAAAGTAATCCGGTTCCTGTTTCAAACTGGGCGATTATCTTCGGCGTTATCGCCATCGCAGTGTTTACTTTGTTGCGTATCAAAAGGGGGCTTTAATAAAATAATGCATCCACATATCTTTCACAAAAAGCTACCTCTTCAGGTAGCTTTTTTTTATGGTTAGAGTTTCAACTACTTCTCTTGAACTTGCGTGCACCATTAACCAACATTTATTTCGTAATCTGCCACTTAAATGATTTTGTATAGAAAACAAAGTATCTATTATCGAAGGAACCAAAAACCCCCACCCTCACTCAAATTTCAGAAAAGCCTTGCTCACCCAGCCCGTAATTTTGGTTTCTACCTTCACCCAGCCTTCCTTTTCTTCAAGCACTTTTACCGGGATTCCAATTGCCAACGGGGGTGCAATGGTGGGGAAATCAACCCCGGCACCGGCGCGGATATTCAATTGATTTCCGGTAACCACAGCCTCTTTGCCTGTTTCATCGGGCTCGTCTGTGCGGTTTTGAGACAGCAGGTTTTGTCTGAATTTATCCAAAGGGAATGCCGGTCCCGGATCGCGCTTGCGGGTCGGGGCAATTTCCTCATGCCCCACAATGGTCTTGATGCCGTATTTTTCAATAAGCAGCTGACAAACCTGTTCGCACACATCAATCTGCTCCTGTGTATAAGTCTGCCAGTACGAACGGGTGGTTTCGTTGCGGTGACGGGCATAGAGCACATCCGTGGGCTGATACCGCGCGCCAAACCAGGCCTGATACTCCGTCCCCACCCGCTTGAGCTCGCCGGCATTGTCGAGTTCGATGCCGATAGAATACTTGTTTAATCCGGTGCGCCCGCCATACTGACTTTCACCGGCATGCCAGGCAATGGTGTCGAAGGCTACCAGTTGATAAATTTCGCCCGCTCTCCCAATCACCAGGTGGGCCGAGGCTTTTACGTCGCTACTCAGGTAGTTGGCCGACGACTCGGCACTTCGTCCGGCGGTGAAGTGAATCACAATGGTGTCGGGCAGTCCGGCTTCAAATTTCTGTGTATTTTTCGGACAAGCTTTCTGAATGACCTCATTTCCTGTCAGGTGGTGCTTAGGATCGATTTGCATATCTCAAATAAATTAGTGGTTTTCAGGTTTAAAAAAAAATAGTTATTCTAACAGAGCTTATTCAGCGTAATTTAAAAGAGTCTGTTCAAATATCACGCCGAAAAAGCCTACCAAATGTAATGGATTTGAAGACTGATGTCAATGACCATTTTGAGAAATTCAGGAATTTTCTTTGTTTTTTTAAAACGAAAATCTGTTAAGAGAGACTGCTTGTAATTTTTTTTGAATTGAGATTGTAACAGCTGATCATCGGATTTTTGAAATGTTACAATTAAAAATATTGAATTCTTTTTTCCAAAAAACACTTGACAAAATAAATACTTGTCGTATTTTTGACCGACCGTTCAATCATAAAATCATTACAACAAAAAATGTCCCCCAGAACCGAACAACAATATAATGAGATCAGAGAACATCGCAAGGCTACCATCATGCAGGCAGGGTTGGAACTTTTCGCGCAATATAGCATCGAAACAACTTCTATTAGTATGATTGCCAAAAGAGCCGGCATATCCAAAGGACTCATCTACAATTATTTCGACAACAAAGAGGCGCTCATTGTGGCCATTGTTACTGAAGGATTTGAAGAATTCACCAGGATGATTCCTGAAACCCACGGACAACCCCTCTCAAAAGAACAACTCATTCATTATTTAAATACAACCTTTGATGTGTTGACAACAGACTTTCAATACTGGAAGCTCTATTTTTCCATTGTAATGCAACCTGCGGTAATGAAACTCATCGAAGATCAACTCATGGCCATCATGATGCCTGTGGTGATGTTGATGGCTGATTATTACGAAAGTCAGGGAGTGGCCAACCCCATGGCGCACGCGCGCATGCTCGGTGCCATTCTCGATGGTATCAGCCTGAACTATATGCTGGATCCTGAGAATTTCCCATTAACCGACATCAAAAATATACTCATTCAAAAATTTATATAAGATGAAGAATCCATTTATCAACAGGTGGTACCTGATATTGAGCCTCGCTGTAGTCAGCATAACCGGCCATGGAAACCAGCTTTTGGCCCAAGAGCTGTCGGCCAAAGATATTGTGCAAAAATCGCACGATTTGTTTTTAGGCAAGTCCAGTTTCAGTGAAATGACAATGACCATTGTTCGCCCTTCGTGGACACGGTCCATCACCATGCAAAACTGGTCGCTGGGGCAGGATTATTACATTACCTATATCACGGCTCCCGCCGAAGACAAAGGCCAGGTTTTTTTAAAATCCGACAAAGACATGTGGAATTTTCTGCCTTCGGTTAACCGGATGATCAAGATTCCGCCTTCGATGATGATGCAGTCGTGGATGGGCTCTGACTTTACCAATAACGACCTGATGAAACAAAACACGCTGGTAACCGATTACCACCACACCATCGTTGAAAGCGACACCGTCGAAGGATACGATTGTTATGTCATTCACCTGGAACCCTTGCCCGAAGCAGCCGTGGTTTGGGGCGGAATCAACATGTGGATTGCAAAGGAGAAGTTTTTCGGCCTGAAAGTAGAGTACCTCGACGACAACAAACAGGTAGTGAAAGTAGAAACCGCCTCTGATCCAAAGAAAATGGGCGACCGTGAAATCCTGACTCACATGGAAATGATCCCCATGAACAAAAAAGGACACAGTACCATCATGGATATCATAAATCAGGAGTTTGATGTTCCCTTTATCGATCAAAATTTCTTCTCCATTCAAAACATCAAAAATGTCAGACCACGTTAGCGAATCCCAAATTCAGTTTCTAACCAAATACCTGATCTTATGAAAATATTATTCATCATGGCCTGGAGAAACCTGTGGCAAAATAAACGCAGAACTTATATCACAGCCACATCCGTGGTATTGGCTTTGGTTCTGGCCTTGTTTATGCGCTCCATGCAATTTGGATCATACGAAACCATGATCAGGGCTGGTGTAAATGAAGTAGGTAATATGCAGGTTCACGATACCGGATATTGGGACAACAAAACCATCGACCGTGCCTTTTTTACCAACCCGGCACTTGAGCAGAAGATCAGCAGTTTGCCGGGAGTTATACACATGCTGCCCCACCTTGAAACCTTTGTACTGGCCTCTTATGGCGACAAGACAAAAGGAGTTCAACTGGTAGGTGTCAATCCTGAAGCAGAAGACCTCCAGGTAAAAATTTCAGGCAAAATCACCAGTGGTTCTTACCTTATAAAAGGACAAGCGGGCCTTGTTATTGGTGATAAAATAGCTGAATACCTGAACATTAACATTGGAGACAGCCTGGTGGTCATGGGCCAGGGTTATGAAGGCACCACAGCCGTTGGAATCTATCCGGTTACGGGAATAGCTCATTATGTCTCTCCCCAAATGAACAACCTGATCGTTTACATGGATCTGGAAACATTGCAAAAACTCATCTTTCCATTTCGACCCGGATTGCTCACCGGTATCTCGGTGTATTGTGAACCCGGGCTAGAGGATCAATTGCTGTCTACGATAAAGACATCTGTCGGCGATCACTTTGAAGTCATTAGTTGGAAAGTAATGTTAAGCGACATGCTTCAAAGTATTAAACTCGACAACCTGAGTGGGATGGTCATGCTGATGATTCTGTACATCATCGTCGCTTTTGGCATATTCAGCACCGTATTAATGATGACCGTGGAACGGCGGCGACAGTTTGCGGTGATGATTTCCATCGGGATGCGAAAGGGCAAACTGGTGATCACCAGTATCTTTGAATCAATTTTCATCGCACTTATCGGTGTGGTCGCAGGATTAATACTCACCACTCCCGCATTGATGTACTTCTACTTAAATCCCATCCGAATGACCGGAGAAATGGCCGCCATGTATGAGAGTTTTAACCAGGAACCATTGATGGCATTTTCAATCGCACCCTCCATCTTTTTCAGCCAGTCGTTAATCGTGCTTTCACTGGCTTTGTTATCAGCACTTTATCCCATTTTTTATGTGTTGCGTTTCAATGTACTCAATGCCTTAAGGCAATAAAATATCAAAATATGATAGCATCAATAGCCTGGAGAAATCTCTGGCGCAATAAACTCCGAAGCCTCATCATCATTGCCGCTGTCATGGTGGGGATTCTGGGAGGCGTTGGCTCCGATGGTTTTATGGAAGGGATGGTGGATCAACGTGTAAACACCGCCATCGCCAACGAATTGTCGAACATTCAACTTCACCAACCGGATTTTTTGTTAAACAACGAAATTAACTACACCATCTCGAATCCTGACCAGTATATTGAAGTTGCAAATCAGATGCCTGAAGTAAAGGGCACCAGTAAACGGTTGATATGCGGGGCCATGGCCAGCACAGCTACGGCGGCTACCAGCGTGCTCATCTTTGGAGTTGTTCCGGAACAAGAGAAGAAAGTGACCGGCATTTATCAAAAGGTGTATTCAGGAAATTACCTGACCGATGACCAACGCATACCGGTTGTCGTGGGCAAAAAACTCGCCGACAAACTTGACCTCAACCTCAACAGCAAGCTGATCGTAACCCTTGCCGACAGTTCCGGAACCATCACCTACGGAGCATTTATTGTAGTTGGGATGTATCAGACATCAAATAACCTGTACGATGAAGCCCATATTTTCGTCAGGATTAACGACCTGGGCAGGTTGACAGGCATCACCGGGCAGGTGCACGAAGTTGCTATTTCTCTTTTCGACAATGAGCAAACCGGTCAGGTTTTCGATAAACTATCCTCATCTTTTAAACAGCAGATCAACAACAAGTTAATTGACATAAGAACCTGGGAACAGTTAGAGCCCTTACTTAAATCGATGATTGAAATGACTGCCTTTTTTTCCTACTTGTTCCTGATCATCATCCTGATCGCACTGGCCTTTGCCATTATTAATACCATGACCATGGCCATTATGGAGCGTAAACGTGAGATCGGCATGCTGATGGCCATTGGCATGACCAGAGGCAAGATTTTTACCATGATTATGCTGGAAACGCTATTTCTGGCCATTGTTGGAGGCATGGTGGGATTGCTGATGAGCTATGGACTTGTTGAATATTACGCTCACTATGGCCTCGACTTTGGATCGATGGGCAGCGGGATGAGTTATATTGGTTACGATTCGATAGTTTATTTTAAAGTAACGGATGGATTTTACCTCGCCAGCTTTCTTCTGGTAGCCATCACAGCTGTGTTATCAAGCATTTCGCCCTCCATAAAAGCATTAAAATTAAACCCGGTAGACGCCATTAGGGAATTAAATTAAGAAAAAAAAAGCCATGAGTATCATTCAAATCAATAACTTACATAAAACCTATACCGATACCAAGGTGCCGGTGAAAGCAGTTAACGGTATCAGCCTCAGTATAGAAGAAGGTGAATTTACCGCCATTGTGGGGCCTTCCGGTTCAGGAAAAACCACCTTTCTAAATTTGATGGGAGGCCTCGATACCCCTACCGAAGGTGACATTCTGATCGGCGGTAAAAACATCAAAGACCTGAACTCCAGACAACTGATTGATTTCAGGCTTCATCACATCGGATTTGTGTTTCAATCCTATAACCTGATTCCGGTGCTGACCGCCATCGAAAATGTGGCTTTCATCATGGAACTTCAGGGTATTCCGAAAAAGGAACGCCATCAAATTGCCATGGAACTGCTTAAAAAAACAGGCCTGGAAGGCAAAGAAAACTACCGCCCCGGTGAATTGTCGGGAGGGCAACAGCAACGTGTATCGGTGGCACGTGCATTGGCTTCAAAACCCAAGTTTATCCTGGCCGATGAACCTACCGCCAACCTGGATTCCGCTTCTACCGAAGACCTGCTGAACATGATGTCGGAATTAAATAAAACAGAAAACATGACGTTTATCTTTAGTACCCACGATAAAAGAGTGATGGACAAGGCACGCAGGATTGTGACGATTGATGACGGGAAAGTGGTGAGTGATTTTTAGAAGGGGAGTTACCTGCCTGCCGGTAGGCAGGAAAGTGAAAAGTTAAAAGTTGAACATAAAGCCATGATTAAATTAATGTTTCATTACCAGATTTATTTATTCTTTTTTTTGGTCGTTGTAAGTTCAGGTTATGGCCAGAACTCAACAAAACATCCTATTCATTTTATCCGGGTGGTGGGTTCGCAAACCACCATGCGACCTCCCTCTGAAAGAATAGAAACAGAAATTTCCAATGGGCAGATTTGCTTTCGGGCCGTATTGCCACCCAGGGAAACCATCTATAAATATGGCCTTGAAAAGTATGACGAATTAAATAAACCCCCAGTCAATATAACACCTGACCCTGCTGACTATGATTCGATCACCAATTTCATACTGACCTCTGGTTTATTGAATATTGACTTGAATTACACAAAACCTGTTCCGGTAAATGGAGTAGTTGCAATGAAAACGGGCGGCGGATACGGATATACCATTGAAACTTCGGAGGGATTAATCAATTTACCAGTTTACGATTCAAGAGACTTTAAACTACCGGAAGTATTGTCGAACTTTGACGCATTATACCGTAGAACCATTGCCAGATATCAAATTAAAAACGAACCCTAGATCGTGTAAAAAAACATGCAAATCTCATTAAAACAAATCTTATTGATTTTGCTGGCAGCCTGGTTTTCAATCAATCCAAAAGAATCGGTTGCCCAGAAAAAAGTCGAAGTCTCAGGTTTTCTTGAGTTTATGAATACCACCATGGCTCCGGCCAATTCGGCTGTTTGGCAAAATATGTCAGGCGTTTATAACCGCATCAACCTGAATTATTATGCAACAAAAAGTCTGAAATTTCAGGCCGGCATGCGCAACAACTTCCTTTACGGACCTCTTCTGGCCAACACCTACCCTGTTTATATCGATTTACTCACCAACGACGATGGATTGATCAATATGACCTTCGATGTGGCCCACGACAGTTCCTACGTGCTTTACACCAATATCGACCGTTTTTACGCTACCTGGACCCAAGGTAAATTTGAAACCACCATTGGCCGTCAACGCATCAATTGGGGGATCAACACCGTTTGGACGCCCAACGACATCTTCAACGCTTTTAACTACCTGGATTTCGATTATGTGGAACGGGCAGGCAGCGATGCAGTACTAATGCAGTATTATACCGGAAATTTTTCTTCCGTAAGCTTTGCAGCCAAACTCGACAAGGATCACCACCTCACGGCTGCCGCCATGGTTAAGTTTAACAAATGGAACTACGACTTTCAGTTTTTCGGCGGTGTAATGAATACCGATATGGTCGCCGGAGCAGGTTGGTCGGGACAAATTCAGGGTGCCGGTTTTAATGGGGAAGCCACCTACTTCAGGGACAAAGACCGTTTTGGTGACACCACAGGAATTCTGGTAGCCTCCATCGGTGCCAATTACACTCTTCCCAACAGCCTGTACATGCATGTTTCGGCAATCTACAACAGCAACGGGACCAGTGATCCGGCCGGACAAGGCGCTAATTTGCTGATTGGACAGATGTCGGCCAAAACCCTGACACTATCGAAATTCGATGTTTTTGCAGAGGTCTCCTACCCCATCACTCCCCTGATAAGGGCCAACCTGAACGGGATAGTAAACCCACTGGATCATTCGGCCTATGTTGGACCCAATGTGAGTTTTAACCTGACCCAAAATCTGGGCTTGCTGGTGATGAGCCAGGTATTTTTAGGCAAAGCCGGAACAGAATTCGGTGGATATGGTCAGATCTATTATTTTAGACTGAAATATAGTTTCTAGTCAATTGAATACTTGTTATTTTTGTAAAAAATTATTCCATATGCGTTCAATTTTCAGCATACTCCGGTCGTCACTGCTCCTTATAATAGCGGTACTATCGATAGTTTTATCACTGACCATCAACGAATTCGGATTCTTTTTTGGTGTAGCCCTGCTTATAGGCGGAGCACTCACAGCCATTTATCTCTTTATCCATTTTGACGAAACCCTCAACGAAAAGGTTATCATGGAAGCATTGATTGACGGTTTTGCAGGCCTGGTACTACTCACGTTTCCTGAAATATCCCAACGATTTGTTATGGTAGATTTCGCCTTCTGGATAGCCATGATGGGCATTTTATACCTTTCTGGAGGTTTTTTCAACCACAAAAAATCGAATTATTTCTGGTTGTATGTATTATCCGGACTCGCTTTGATCATTTTTGGGTTTATTGTAATGAACTATAATCCAGAAACTTTAGGATCGGTAAATTATTTGATGTCGTTTGCAATTATCCTTTATGGAATTGTTGGTATTTATCTGGCCGTCGCCAGAAAAAAGGTTCCTTTTCAGTAAACCGACATACCGATTTGGATCCCAGTACAAGTATATTGAACGATCAGATTAATCCAACATTAAAAAAATAACTCATTTCAAATTAATCAGTTGATTTACAAAAGATTTAAAAACAGAAAAAGATTCAGAAAAAAGATTGCGTAATTCAATTTATCTTTCTATTTTTGCAGCCCGAATTTTTGAGTAAAAAATATAACGTATGTATTTAACTTCTGAAACTAAAAAAGAGATTTTTGAAAAGTATGGTACCGCCGCTACCGACACCGGTTCTGCCGAAGGCCAGGTAGCCTTGTTTACCTACCGCATTAAACACCTTACCGGACACCTTAAGATTAATAAAAAAGATGTCTTTACACAAAGATCACTCGTCAGACTTGTTGGTAAAAGAAGAAAGTTGCTCGACTACTTAAAAGAAAAAGATATTGAAAGATATCGTCATATCATTAAACAATTGGGTCTAAGAAAATAAGAAGGAACAGGTTCCTTCCTCCCTTGAAAAGGCAATTTACCGATTGCCTTTTTTTGTGTTTTCAGTGTTCCCGATAATAAATAATTTTTAAATTATGAAACCAATTGAACCAATAACCTCCTCCTTTTTACTGGAAGACGGGAGAACCGTAACCATTGAAACAGGAAAACTAGCCAAACAAGCAGATGGTTCTGTAGTGGTACGCATGGGCAACACCATGATACTTGCAACCGTAGTTGCAGCACAAGACGCCAAAGAAGACGTTGATTTCATGCCACTTTCGGTGGAATATAAAGAAAAATATGCCGCTACCGGAAAGTTTCCTGGTGGTTTCTTCAAACGTGAGGCACGCCCTTCTGAGCATGAAATCCTCATCTCCCGATTGGTCGACAGAGCTTTGCGTCCCTTATTTCCTGAGGATTTCCACGCCGAAACCCAGGTGCTAATCAGCCTCATCTCGGGTGGCGAAGACACAGCTCCGGATGCATTGGCCGCTCTGGCAGCTTCCGCGGCGCTTACCGTTTCAGACATCCCGTTTAACGGACCCATCTCGGAAGTGCGTGTAGCCCGTATTAACGGAAAATTTGTTATCAACCCACAGCTCTCCACACTGGAAGATGCTGACATCGAAATGATTGTAGCTGCCACCATAGATAATATCATGATGGTTGAAGGTGAAATGAAAGAAGTTTCGGAAGCGGACATGCTCCAGGCCATTCAAGTCGCCCATGATGCCATTAAAATTCAATGTCAGGCACAGATCGACCTGGCCGAAAAAGTTGAAAAATCAAAAGTAAAACGCGAGTATTGTCACGAGACCAATGATGAAGAGCTGAAAGTCAAAGTGATGGAAGCTACGTATCAGGCCTGCTACGAAATAGCACTTCAGGGAAACCCTGATAAACATGCACGGGCTGATGCATTTAAAGCGGTTCGCGATGCCTACATCGAAACTTTTGAAGAAGAAGAACGTGCAGCAATTAACAACTTGGTTAAACGCTATTTCCATGATGTGGAAAAAGCAGCCGTACGTTATGCAATTTTGCACGACCATATCCGCCTTGATGGACGTAAGACCAACGAAATACGACCGATTTGGTCTGAAGTGGATTATGTACCTTCGGCACACGGTTCAGCCGTTTTCACACGTGGTGAAACACAAGCTTTGGTGACCGTAACCCTGGGGGGCAAAATGGACTCACAAATGATTGACGGAGCGGTTATTTCAGGATATCGCAAATTCATGCTTCATTATAATTTCCCCCCTTTCGCAACGGGTGAAGTTAAACGCATGATGAGCATTTCGCGCCGTGAAGTGGGCCATGGAAACCTGGCCGAACGCGCCTTGAAGGTGATGGTGCCAAATGGCGAAGACAATCCGTATACCATCCGTATCGTCTCTGATATTCTTGAATCCAACGGTTCTTCATCCATGGCTACGGTGTGTGGAGGAACGCTGGCATTGATGGATGCAGGTGTAAAAATGATAAAACCCGTAGCAGGTATTGCCATGGGTCTTATATCCGACAGTCAATCGGGTAAATTTGCCGTCCTGTCAGATATCCTGGGTGATGAAGACCACCTTGGTGACATGGACTTTAAAGTTACCGGGACAAAAGATGGAATAACCGCATGCCAGATGGATATTAAGGTGGATGGCCTTTCCTATGAAGTTCTTGAGCAGGCTCTCGAGCAAGCGCGCCAGGGAAGGATTCATATCCTGGGCGAAATGGCCAATACCATGCAGGAACCTCGTGCTGATTACAAGGATTTTGTACCACGTATCGAGAAGATGTTCATTGATAAAGAATTCATCGGTGCTGTTATCGGACCTGGCGGTAAAGTAATCCAGGAAATCCAAAAAGTGACCGGAGCAACCATTATTATTGAAGAAATCGACAACCAGGGAGTGATCGATGTGATGGGATCAAACAAGGCATCCATTGATGCAGCTAAAGCTTGGATATCAGGCATCACAGCGGTACCTGAGTTAGATAAGATATACCACGGAACGGTTAAAAGTATTGTTCCTTTTGGAGCCTTTGTCGAAATTCTCCCGGGAAAAGACGGTTTACTTCACGTATCGGAAATCGATTGGAAACGCATTGAAAACCCGGAAGATGTACTTAAGCAAGGTGAAAAAATTGATGTTAAACTTATTGGTGTCGATGCTAAAACCGGAAAACTAAAACTGTCGAGAAAAGTGTTGCTTCCAAAACCGGATCATATTGAAAATTCTGACAGACCAGAAAGACCCGAACGTCATGACAGACCAGAACGATCGGACCGCAACAACGGCCCTGACAGAAGGAACCGCGACGACAGGTATGATAAACCACGTCGGTAACCTTTTTAACTACAAAATCGTATAAGTTTCAGATTTAATTTGATATATTAGTATGAGGCAACTTAAGATTACGAAGCAGGTAACCAACCGCGAAACCGCATCTCTTGACAAATACCTTCAGGAAATTGGCAAGGTGGACTTAATCACGGCTGAGGAAGAGGTTGAACTCGCCCGCCGGATTAAACAAGGTGATCGCGCAGCTCTGGAAAAACTAACCAAAGCTAACCTTCGTTTCGTCGTTTCTGTGTCTAAACAATATCAGAACCAAGGACTTAGTCTTCCTGACCTGATCAACGAAGGAAATCTGGGTTTGATAAAAGCAGCCCAACGATTTGATGAAACAAGGGGTTTTAAGTTTATTTCCTATGCCGTATGGTGGATTAGACAATCTATCCTTCAGGCATTGGCAGAACAATCCCGCATCGTGCGACTTCCGTTGAATAAAATCGGTTCCATCAACAAAATCAACAAGGCTTCGGCCAGGTTGGAACAATCGTTTGAACGTGAACCCAATTCGGAAGAAATTGCCTTGGAATTGGAAATGACTGAAACCGAGGTAAAAGAATCGATGCGCAATGCCGGACGGCATGTGAGCATGGATGCTCCCCTGATTCAGGACGAAGACAATACCATGTACGATGTTCTGCGCAGCGAAGAAGCCATTACTCCTGAAACAGGATTGTTGTATGAATCGCTCCGCAAAGAAATTGACCGTGCCATTCAAACACTCACGCAACGTGAGGCCGATGTAGTGAAATTATACTTTGGTTTAAATGCAGGTCATCCCATGACGCTGGAAGAAATTGGTGAAAAATTCGATCTCACGCGCGAACGCGTTCGTCAGATCAAAGAAAAAGCCATACGGCGACTGAAACATACCTCGCGAAGTAAAATACTTAAATCCTATTTAGGATAATCATACAAAGCGTTCCCCGGAGCGCTTTTTTTTATCTTTGCAAAAAAAACACATGAGCCCACTCATAGCTCCTTCCCTGCTCTCTGCCAATTTCGCCAACCTACATGACGAAATCATGATGCTTAACCAAAGTGAGGCCGACTGGTTTCACTTAGATGTAATGGATGGCGTATTTGTACCCAATATCTCATTTGGCTTTCCGGTAATTAAGGCCATAAAAAAGCTGGCTACCAAACCGCTTGACATTCATTTGATGATCGTTCAGCCCGAAAGGTATATCAAACAATTTAAAGAGGCCGGTGCTGATATCCTATCCGTTCATTACGAGGCCAGCACGCACCTGCATAGAACCATCCAGGCTATGAAAGCGGAAGGTCTGAAAGCGGGCGTGGTATTAAATCCACACACCGGCATCCAGGTACTCGAAGAGGTGATTGCCGACCTGGATCTTGTTTTGCTCATGTCGGTGAACCCCGGATTTGGCGGTCAACAATTTATCGAACAAACCTACAGCAAGATTATCCGCTTGAAGCAATTGATCCTCGATAGTGGAAGCCATGCCCTGATTGAGGTGGATGGCGGAGTAACCCTGGAGAACGCACCCAAATTGGTGGCCGCCGGTGCCGATGTTTTGGTAGCCGGCAACACCGTTTTCAAATCCAAAAACCCATCCCTGACTATTCACTTACTTAAACAATAGTCGATGTATCCTTATCTTCGCCTGGCGCGTACCCTCATTAAAACACACTGGAAACCACGTCTTACCTTGACGGACATTAGCATCATCCCCATGCGGGTTTGCCTCACCGATATTGACCCCTTTTGGGAGCTCAACAATGGACGCCACCTCACCATGATGGATTTTGGACGCTTTGAGATGACCTTGCGAACCGGTTTATTTAAGGTGTTGAAAGAAAAAAAATGGGGAGTGGTGGTAGCTGGTTCCAGCGTAAGATACCGTCATCGGTTGAAACTGTTTCAGAAATACTTTCTACACACCCGCTTAGTAGGCGCCGATGAAAAGTGGATTTATTTCCACCAGAAAACAGTCAGGAACGGGAAAATACACTCGGCTGCACTAATCAGAACGGCAGTTACTTCGGCAAATGGTATTGTTAAAGTGAAGGAGGTAAGCCTTGCCATGGGTTATTCAGGTAACGAACTCCCTATGCCCGAATGGATAAAAGCCTGGGTAGAAGCTGACGAATTGAGGCCCTGGGTTATCGATTAGATTGTCATGTCTTTATGTTTGTGTATTGTTTCATCCTGACAAGTTTGAGGGCGTTTGAAATGTAAATTCCTTCAGAATAAATGTTTTTACCCTAAAGACGAATCGAATTTTACGCATATTTCGCGTCAAATTTTTTTTTATACGTTAATCTAAATACACCTACATTCGCCTCACTAAATTGCTACTACAATGACTATAAAAACTGGTGTAGGTTATATTGAAATGACTCATTCCCGCAACGCAGGCATCGCTGCATCGAAATTAGCGCTAGAGAACGGCAAAATGGAAAAAGCCGATTTTGCACTCATCTTTTGCAGCGGGAAACACAATCCCCACGAATTCCTCGCAGGAGTGAACTCCATTCTGGGTGATGTACCAAAAATCGGGGGAATTGCCATGGGAATTATTACCAAAAAATTCCACGGGTATGAAGGGTTTGAGGCAGGCGTCACTGTTTTTTCGTCTGATACAGTGACCTTTAAAATCTTTGCCCAAGGGGAGCTCAACCTGGATGAAGCAAAAGCAGGTGCCGAATTGGGCAAAAAAATATCCGACAAGCTGACACAGGAAGATCAGGCTTTGTTGTTTTTTTACGATTCAAGTAAACAACAGAATCCTCCATTGATGAACTTTGCTACCCTGCTCATTCAAGGTCTGGAACCTTTTCTTCCCAAGAGGTTAACTTGTGCGGGAGGTGGTTTACTGGGAGATATGCAACTGAGCCCATGTTATCAATTCTACAACAATGAGGTGTTAACACAACATGTGGTGGCAGTTCTAATTGGAGGAAAAATAAAAATGCACACCACCATCATGCATGGATGTCGTCCGGCAAGCCCCTACCTGACCATCACAAAAACCTCCGGACCGGTTGTTTTGGAAATAAACAACAGGCCGGCGCTGGATGTGATAGATGAACTCCTGGGAAAGGAACATACCATTTCATGGAAAGAGTTTGCCTTCTTTATTACACTGGGCTTAAATAAAGGGGATAAATTCGGTGAGTATGATGAGAAACTCTACACCAACCGACTGACACTGGCCGTAGATGAAGAATTAAAAGCCTTGATCATGTTTGAACCCGATCTTAAACAAGGAGATGAAGTACAACTGATGAGAAGGAGTGTGGATTTGAAATATATCAAGTCGAATTTTGATGAATTGACGATAAAATCCGGAAATTCAAAAGCCCATTTCTATTTCTACATCAACTGTGCCGGCAGGGCAAAACCCTATTCAGGAGGCGATTATGAAGATGCAGAAGAAGTGCAAAAAGCCACTGCCGAACTAGCGCCCCTTATGGGTTTTTACTCGGGGGTGGAAGTGGGTCAGGTGGGTGAATCGTTGCGACCGCTCGATTGGTCGGGGGTACTATGTATGTTTTCTGAGTAAAGATATGAAAACTGATGATGACGATGAGGTGGTGATTAATTTCCAAAAAGAAATTGACTATTACAAAAAGATGGTGGTTGAACTTACCGGGAACACCATCAAGTTACAGTACCAAATGGCTGAAATGACCAATGAGATCGAACAGATGCGAAAGGGTTTCAGCCTCATCACTGGATTGAAAACTGCTATAGCACGCCCGGGTGACATCTCGTTTCTGTACAACTATTTTATGGAAATGATCCTCATTCTCCTGAACATGGATTATGCCATGGTTCTACTTCCGGAAAGAAATGAGTCGGAATCATTTCGTCCGTCATTTATTAAAGGATACTCCGAAACCGACACACATGAATTACAAAACAGAAGTGTATGTCCAGATAGTGAATTACAAAACTCCAAGACTTCACTTCTTGTTAACAGGCAAACCCGTCCAACGCCATTTATTGAGGATTTAAAAATCCTTCTTATGATGCCCTTTTATATCATGACACCGATTGTGTTCCATGAACAAACTTGCGCCTTCATTGTTGCTGGAAAAAGGCGGGAGATGGTTCCAACAGGTGCCTCCAGGTTATTAGCACATGATGTACATGCCATGGAGGCCATCGCGGGGGTGATTGCTGCATTTATGATGCAATACGAATATCTTGAACTGATAGAAAAAGAGAGAGCCCGGATTTCCAAAGAACTTCACGATGATATTGGAGCCGAACTCACCAGAATCACAGTTCTTACCCAACTACTTCAAAACCAGGCTGGCATCGACATTAAACAACGTGAAAAACTAAAGAAAATCCTGGAGGCAGGCAAAAAAGTGTTCGGAAGCATCGGGGAAATCATCTGGACCATGAACAGGAGTAACGACAGTCTGGAAAGTCTTTTGGCCTATATCAGGAGATTTGTTGGCGAATACCTCGAAATGAATGACATAGATATCCATATTGACTTTCCTGATGAAATTCCAATACTTGTTATTCATGATGAAAACCGTCGAAATATTTTTTTGGTGGTCAAGGAAGCCATTCACAACATCGCCAAATATTCGCAAGCCACCAAGGTGAAAATCTCACTTGTTATTGAGGAAAATACTGTTGATATGGCCATTCACGACAATGGAATCGGGTTTATAATAGGAGAAAAACAAGGTTGGGGCAATGGCCTGCACAACATGAACCAACGAATGCAGGATATTGGCGGTAAATTTACCATCTGTTCCAGTGCCCAACTTGGTACACAAATTAACATCCGTTTCCGCCTGGCCTCCTGACTTGTCCCCTCTCAAATTAGTGCGGTTGTAAGTGTTTAATAATCAGTGTTTGTGTTTGAAAAAAGACTAAATT
>PHDN01000020.1 GCA_002840975.1 Bacteroidetes bacterium HGW-Bacteroidetes-16 | reverse complement strand
GTTCGCCGTTTTAAACTGTGACGGTTTTTTTACTAACCCTGACAGGTTAAAAACAACCTGTCAGGGTAGAGGTAAACGCGAAAAAGCCGCTGGGGAAGCGGCTTTTTTGTGGGAATGAAATTCCTGACAAATCGAAAAAGGCCGTATAATTGCAGCATGAAAATATTTTCCACTGTTTTTTTTCTCTTGTTTGTCATTATCATTGGCATCATCCCTTTTCGCCTGCTATATCTGATATCAGATTTTTTTCGTTTAATCCTTTACTACATAGTCGGTTATCGAAGAGAAGTAGTTTATCAAAATCTTAAAGGTTGTTTTCCGAATAAAACCGAGAAGGAAATAACAACCATTGCCAAAAAAAGTTATTCCAATCTAAGCGATATTTTTATAGAAAGTTTCAAATCGTTTACGATGACTAAGTCACAATTAATCAAGCGATATACTTTTGTCAATCCTGAGGAAGTTGCTCCGTTTGAAACTGCCGGTAAGAGTTACATCCTTGCCGCCGGTCATCACGGTAATTGGGAGTGGTCAAGCGTTTCAGCAGGTCTGCAATTAAAGAACCAGATGGTTGGCCTTTATAAGCCGCTGAGCAATAAGTACCTTGATGCGATTATTAAAAGGAGCCGTGGACGTACGCGAACCACACTGGCCTCCATATATGAAACCCACAAAATATTTTCGGCTTACAATGATCAAAAAGCTGCCTTTATGATGGCTGGAGATCAAAACCCCGGTAATATTAAAAAATCGATTTGGGTAAATTTCATGGGTAGGCCAACTGCCTTCTTGAATGGAATAGAAAGATATGCCAGGGAATATGACCTCCCTGTTGTTTTTGGCGAGGCACATAGAATAAAACGGGGGATGTACACCATACACCTGACAACCCTTACCGATACTCCCAGAGAATTACCGCGGGGCAAAATCACTTTGCTCTATGCCCAAAAACTGGAACAAATAATTAATGATGTACCTGAGAACTGGCTTTGGTCGCACAAACGATGGAAAATGACATTGCCTGAGGGTACCAATGTGCTTGGGTAATGCCGGTTAAAAATTCATTTAATTTTTTTTATCAAAAAATACACTGACCGATGCATCGACGGAATATCGCCTTAGTGACGGGAGGATTCTTGATTTAAGCTTAAAAATTGAAGAATTCTTTTGTTTACCACTTCCGATTGATCGATTGACAAAAAATGGCCGGCATTTTTTATCATACCAGTTTCAGAATGTGGCAGCAACTCCTTTGCTTTTTCAATGCTTTTCTCATTATTAATTATGTCATTATCACCTATTAACAATAAAACAGGCATGGTTAAAGATTTCAATTCATTGTCAGAGTATGGTGTCATTTGTAAAATAAACTTGCTAAAGGTCGCTTTTTGTGTAGCAATAAAATATTGCTCAATATACGACTTCTCTATTTTATCCACATCAACCGACATTGTTTCCATTACACCATGTAAGCGTTTTCGTTTAGGTGCAAGTGTATAGGTTAAATTGGCTAACATTTCTGACCCTGGATTTATCCACATAAATGTTTGTGCCGGACTTAAAAGTACGATATTCTTGATTCTGGCTTTTTGCTGAAGGGCAATGTATATTGCCAGCCACCCTCCTTTTGAAGCACCTATTAATGTAAATTTTTCAAGTTTAAGTTGATCAAATATTTCATTATACCAACTCACCATTTCCATCATATCCTTAACTTCGCCTTCGATACGCGATTTTCCGGGCTCGAGTAAATTATCTATAGCATACACCCTATGATTTTGAGAAAGTGCTGTTATATTTGGATACCACATGGTAGAACTTGCATTCAATCCATGCAATAAAACCAAGGGTTCTCCATTCTTGGGACCACTAACAATTATATGGGCCTTACCAAAACTCGTTTTAACATTCAGTTCATGAAAAGGTGTTTTCCATAGCTTTAAAGTTGTGTTATACGCCTTATAATATTCAAGGTCCTCAGATGTTACCTCTTCATTATATTCACCAAACTCTTCTTCCAATTGTTTCTGAGGATCAGTTTGATTCTCTGCCTGTTGACCAATCACTTTTTGATGGCTTTTATTGTCATTTTCACAACCGACGAGAACCAACACCATGAATATTAAGGCAATATATTTCATAAATCTTAATTTGGTTCTTACAATCCAAATGTAACTCCAAACTTTAAGAAACTCAAACCTGTATACCCGACTTCGGCAAAAAGACCCATTTTTTGAGCAAACATCCACCTTCCGCCGGCAAAAATGTCAGGATGCACTTCTGTGCTGCTTCTAATATTATCACTCTCTCCATTAATAATAATACCAGCACCAACACCGGCATAAGCATCAAATAAATCACTATCGAATGCATGTACATGCCATGCCGCTCTTGGTCCGAAATAGAACCGGGCAAAATTTTCATTATTACTCAAATATCCATAAGAATATTGAGCAAATTGGAACTCCACCATACCTCCGAATGACACGAGTCCTATATCTCCGGTTGGAATCACACCTACCTCGCCGCTAAAATTTAAAGTGGGGATATAACCAAAATTGTTTGGGCCACCTACCCCGGCATTAAACATGATGCTTCCTTTGTTAAAAACATGTTGGGCTTGCAAAGTGATTGCAAACGAAGCCACAAGGACAAATACAAAAATTTTTTTCATAATTCAAAATCAGGTTAGTTAATGATACTTACTATTATAATATGGTTTGTAATTTCAAAACATTATTTAGCGTAATTGATTGCTCTTGTCTCACGAATCACGGTAATTTTTATTTGTCCCGGATAAGTCATTTCCTCCTGGATTTTACGTGAAAGCTCGTACGAAATTTTGTCAGCATCCTGATCAGTTACCATATCGGCTCCCACAATTACCCTCAGCTCCCTACCTGCTTGAATGGCATAGGTTTTAACAACACCGGGATAAGTCAGTGCAAGGTCTTCAAGTTTTTTCAGACGCTGGATGTAGGCTTCAACTACTTCACGACGTGCTCCAGGACGTGCGCCTGAAATGGCATCGCAAACCTGAACGATGGGAGCAATGAGTGTTTCCATCTCAACCTCATCATGGTGAGCACCAATGGCGTTACACACATCCGGTTTTTCCTTGTATTTTTCCGCAAGTTTCATACCCAAAATGGCATGCGGTAGTTCGGCTTCATTTTCGGCAATTTTTCCAACATCATGAAGCAATCCGGCACGTTTAGCGGTTTTTGGATTCAGGCCAAGTTCCGAAGCCATTGTGGCGCTTAGGTTTGCCACTTCAATTGAGTGGGCCAACAGATTTTGTCCATAAGATGAACGGTACTTCATCCGGCCAATTAATTTGATCAGTTCGTTGTGCAGATTGTGTATTCCCAGGTCGATTACGGTACGCTTCCCAACTTCCATAATCTCCTGATCAACCTCTTTTCGGGTTTTTGTAACAACCTCTTCAATACGGGCCGGGTGGATACGACCATCGGCCACTAATTTCTGCAACGACAACCGCGCTACTTCCCTACGGATAGGATCGAAACCGGACAATAAAATTGCATCCGGACTGTCGTCAATGATTATTTCAATACCGGTCTGGGCTTCGAGTGCCCTGATATTGCGCCCCTCTCTTCCAATAATGCGTCCTTTGATTTCATCGCTGTCGATGTTAAAAACGGTGACCGTATTTTCGATGGCGTGCTCGGCGGCGGTGCGTTGGATAGTTTCAATTACAATTTTCTTGGCTGTGCGGTTAGCCGTAAGTCTGGCTTCTTCGGTGATTTCGCGAATATGAACCATGGCTTCGGCTTGTGCCACGTTTTTCAACGATTCAATTAATTGTTCTTTAGCCTCTTTGGCCGAAAGCTGACTAATCGACTCTAATTGTTTAACCTTATCATCGTGTAGACGATCAACCTCCTGTTGTCGTTTGTCGAGCATATCTTTTTGCGCTTCCACATTGGCTGTGAGCGAATCGATGCTTCTTTGCTTACGCTGAACTTCTTCAATTTTCTGCGATAAGGTAACTTCGCGTTGATGAATGCGGTTTTCGGTTTTCTGGATCTGGTTGTTTTTCTCGTTGATGATCTTTTCGTGCTCTGTCTTTAACTGAAGAAATTTTTCTTTTGCCTGAAGGATTTTCTCTTTCTTGATGACCTCTGCTTTTTCTTTGGCTTCCTCAAGCAGAACATGCGATTTTTTTAATACTGATTTTTTTAAAATGGTACTGGTAATCAATACACCAGTTACCAAAGCTACTGCAGCAATAGCAGCATAAATAATTATTTCCATGTCACATTTTTGTTATTGCCTGCAATTTGCCGAGAAAAAAGGCCCAGCGTAATTCGGGTTAAGAAACCCCTGAAGACACGTGTGGGGCTGCCAGAAATCTCGAACGTCCAGTGTTCTCATGAAGAGAATTCCCGAAGGAATCAGGCCTGTTCTAAAATTCTTTAAGCTTATCCCCAATAGTTGAAATGTTGAGTTTACAAACTATGAATTACGCGGGCACTTTATATTTATAAGAACGGTTTACTTTTGGTTAAATTGTGCAGATAAAAGATCGTCAATCGCTAATAATTTTTCTTTCATTTCATTTTCCCTAAACGACTTTTCTTCTTCTAAACGTATTGAATTGGCAGCGTGTTGTAAGGCGACCATAGCAAATAAATCCTGATGGTCCTTGTATTCAAAGGCTTTTGAATAGTCTCTTATCGTCTGGCTCACTTCTTCAGCTGCCTTTCTTACGATCCTTTCCTCTTCAGAAGCTATGGACAAGCTATAAGGCCTTCCTGCAATCTGAACCTTAATATCAAGATTGGTTTTCAAACTCTTCTACCCTTTCATTATTCACTCAGTACCTCAATACATCTATCAATTTCTGCAATCAAATCCTCTAGTTTCTCTCTACTTTCTTCAACTCCAAATTCTTTCTCAAGCGTTTTTGCAAGTGTGATTTTTACTAACTCGTTACTTTTTTCTCCCAATTCTCTTGTCAGCAAGGTCAATTGATTATCACGTTCACCTAATTGATGCTTTAATGCTATATTTTCTTTTATAATAGATGCATTTAACTCAATTAACTTTCTAATTTTATACTCAATTCCCGTGATTATCAGTTGCTCATTGGCCATTGAATCAGGTTTAACTATAGGCTACAAAGTTATACAATATTTTTTCGCTTTTGCAGCACACCAAAGATAATCCATTATTTGTTGAATCACAACATAAAGTCATCGTTATGAATGAAGATTTTTTATTTTATCTATGGAAATTTCAGTTGCTTTCATGCAATCTGTTCACTGTGGATGGGTTACAAGTTGTAGTGATTTCGGCGGGGACACGCAATGCCGACAGTGGTCCCGATTACTTTAATGCAAAAGTTAAAATTGGCGATACGCTGTGGGCCGGAAACATTGAAATTCACACCATTTCTTCAGATTGGTACCGACATCACCATGATGAGGATGATGCTTACGACAACATCATACTACATGTGGTGCACGAGAACGACAAGCCTGTTAAAAGAAAAAATGGGGAAGATATTCCTACTGTAGAAATTAAAGACTGTTACAAACCAGCCTTATTCGATCGCTACCGGGACTTTGTCACGACAATGAACCCCATTCCTTGCCACAGGCATCTCCATGAAGTGAATCATTTTACGTTAATGAGTTGGTTCGATACCCTGATCGTTGAACGATTAGAAGATAAAACCCGTGTCATCCTGCAAAATCTTTCGCGGATAAGCGAAGATTTTAATGAAGTTTTTTATCAAAAAATATGTCGGAACTTTGGATTTAAGACCAATGCAGATGCCATGGAACAACTGGCCAGATCCCTACCTCTTGGAATCGTATCTAAACACCGGGACAACCTGTTTCAGATTGAAGCCTTGTTATACGGTCAGGCCGGATTGTTGTTCACCAAATTTAAAGACTCCTACGCAAATCAACTTCTGGCTGAATATCAGTTTCTTGCGGCAAAATACATGCTCACTCCCATGGATCGAAAAATATGGCGTTTTATGCGGATGCGTCCGGCCAACTTTCCTACCATACGCATTGCCCAGTTTGCCGGTTTATTGAATAAATCACCCGGTCTTATTCACAGCATGCTTGAGGCTGATAAGCTAAATCACTTGTTATCTTTATTCAATGTCAGTGCCAATGAATATTGGAACAATCATTATCACTTTGGTCAAAAAGCCAGGCCGGAAAGAACTAAAAAGCTGGGAATCGCCTCCATTAGGCTGATTGTGATCAATACCATTGTACCATTTCTGTTCATATACAACCGCTATAAGAAGGACTCTGATCCGGACAAAAAAGCGTTGGATTGGCTGGAACAGTTGCCAGCCGAGAGCAATGCGATATGCAGGCTTTTTTCATTGTCCGGCATCGAAGCCAACAATTCACTTCAATCACAGGCGCTTATACAGTTAAAGTCGAAGTATTGCGACCAGAAACGATGCCTTGAGTGCCGCATTGGACATGAACTGTTAAAATCCGGTATCCATTAATCCGACTTGGTTGATTAATCCTTATTGTTACCTTTGTTTTTCAATTTGACTTGTGCTTCCGGAAAAAATTATACATCAAATTGTTACATTTAAATAGACCATTGGTTTGAGCTACACTGGTAAAAGGGAAATAATGATAGCAGGATTATTGGTCCTGATCATACTGATAGTTGGCATTTCCGGCTACATGCTCATCGATGATTATTCCTTTGTAAGTGCAATTTACATGACGGTAATCACCATTGCCACCGTTGGCTTTGGAGAGGTAGAGCCTCTATCGGATGCAGGGCGGTTATTTACTGTAGGATTGATTTTATCCAGCATGGTAGTGCTGGGTTATTTTATTTCGATACTGACGCAAAATTTAGTACGAAGCCAGTTAAGTTTCTTTTATTTGGGAAATAGTAAAATAAGGAGTATAAAAAATATGGAAAATCATGTGATAGTAGTTGGTTATGGCCGTAATGGGCAACAGGTAGTTGAAGAACTATTGTCGATGGGATCGGAAGTAGTGGTGGTGGACGAAAGTCACGAAATCGTGATTAACAACATGGGGAAAGCCTTCAGATTTATTGAAGGCGATGCAACAAATGATGAAATCCTGATAAAGGCTAATATTAAATCTGCGAAATCGCTCATCAGCACACTGCCAAATGACGCAGACAACTTGTTTGTTGTATTAACGGCCCGTTCGCTTAAACATGACCTGAAGATTATTAGCCGGGCATCGAGCGACAGCACTGAGAAAAAGCTTCGTATGGCTGGTGTCGACAGCGTGGTTATGCCCGAACGCGTTGGGGGCGCCCACATGGCTACCCTCGTTACCAAACCCGACATAGTTGAATTTCTCGAACACCTGTCGATACACAGCAACACCCCGACCCAGCTCATGGAAATCATGTGCAGCAGCATTCCTGCTGACATGCTCCATAAACCCATCAGCGAAATTGGCATCAGAAAAAAGTCAGGAGCCAATATCATCGGATATAAAACGGCATCAGGGGAGGTCATTGTAAACCCGTCTCCTGACACCAAAATACAGCAAAATTCCAAACTCTTTGTTTTGGGAACCGTTGAACAGATTGCCAACATGAAAGAACTCCTTGAGAATAAATCCTAATGCCTTCATTTGCTGATTAAAATCTTGTGCAAACATGAAACAACTTTTTATATATATCCTACTGTTGTTTATGACCGTTGCCTGCAAAAAAATTGACAAGCTCACACATTTTTACCTGAATTATCAAACCCGGGTTACTATTGAGCAAACTGACATATCAGGAATCTCATTCGATGTACGTTCATCCATTATACCTACCAATTCCGATTCAATTTTTACCGCTCAGCACACCAGCGCGGATCATGTAAATCAGATTATTTTAAAACAGGTTTCACTTTTTATTGTAAATACCGACAGCATCCAACCCGGAACTATTCAATCCATTGAAATATATGTATTAGGCGAAGGCAGTAGTGACAAGCTCATTGCCTGGACCTACCACATTACAAATGAAATGTACGCGCCATTTATATTGTCAACAACTACAGATGATTTGATTGATTATCTTAAAAAACCTCAAATCCAATATCGTATTCACGGAGAACTTTCAGGTGATCAGGTATTCAACATTATCCTTAATATAGAGACTCAATACTTTAGCAGTGCCACAATAGTCTCAGAGCGATAAAAAGCTGTGCCGCACGCCAGGGTTCTCATCTTTTCAGATTTTCAATTCAATAAGTTCAAACCGGCCAAACAACTGCCTTCATACCTTGTTTTTTAGTACATTTGCACTCAAATTTAATTTACCGTGGAAATACTGGATAAACTGGAGGTGATAAAAAACCGATGGGAAGAAATAGCTGATCAGATGAATGATCCGGCCGTTATGGCCGACATGAAAAGGTATGTCAGGCTGAATAAAGATTATAAAGATTTGGAGGCTGTCGTGATGGCCTATAAAGAATATAAAGTCGTTGTAATCAATATTGAGAACACCCAGGAAGTTATTGATACTGAAAAAGATGCCGAGTTTCGCGACATGGCAAAGGATGAACTTGACGCGCTTATCCTAAAGAAGGAAGCCCTGGAAGAAGAAATAAGGCTGCTTCTTATACCAAAAGACCCGCAGGATTCAAAGAATGTAACGATGGAAATCAGAGCGGGAACAGGAGGTGATGAAGCCAGTATTTTTGCCGGTGATCTTTTTAGGATGTATCAAAAATATTGCGAAACGAAACGTTGGAAAATTGAGGTTACAGGCGTAAACGAAGGTACTGCAGGAGGTTATAAGGAAGTTGTGTTTAGCGTAACCGGACCCGGAGCCTATGGACTACTCAAATTTGAATCCGGGGTGCATAGGGTGCAGCGTGTACCAAAAACAGAAACGCAAGGCAGGATCCATACTTCAGCCGCTTCTGTTGTGGTTTTACCCGAAGCCGAAGAATTCGATATCGAACTCAACGAAAAGGACATCAGAAGAGATACCTATTGCTCCTCCGGTCCTGGCGGGCAATCGGTAAACACTACCTATTCCGCCATCAGGCTCACGCACATTCCATCGGGAATCGTGGTTACCTGCCAGGATGAAAAATCACAATTAAAAAACTATTCCAAAGCTTTAAAGGTGCTTCGAAACAGGCTTTACGACAGGGAATACCAGAAATACCTGGAAGAAATGTCGGGGAAGCGTAAAACCATGGTTTCAACTGGCGACCGTTCGGCTAAAATCCGCACCTACAACTGGCCGCAAGGCCGGGTAACCGATCACCGCATTAACCTGACTCTATATAATCTTCAACCGATTATTGATGGTGACATTCAGGAAATTATCGATAAATTGCAAATGGCAGAAAATGCAGAACGTTTAAAAGAAGAAGTCAATTAGCCGATGACCAGAGAAGATCTATTTAAACACATCCAACTAAAGCAATCGTTCCTTTGCATCGGACTCGATTCGGATATTCAAAAGATTCCTGAACACCTCAAAAATTCGCAGGACCCTGTCTTTGAGTTTAACAAACAAATCATCGATCAAACACATGACCTGGCAATTGCCGTTAAACCCAACACCGCATTTTATGAAGCCAATGGTGTTTCAGGTTGGAAATCTTTGGAAAGGACTGCCCGTTACATCAAAACAAATTACCCGGATATTTTTCTGATTGCTGATGCAAAAAGAGGTGACATTGGGAACACATCTGCCATGTATGCGCGCACTTTCTATGAAACAATGGATTTTGACGCCGTCACCCTTGCGCCATACATGGGTCAGGATACTGTTCTGTCATTTTTAAAATATAAAGACCGTTGGTCCGTCGTGCTTGCGCTTACCTCGAACGAATCAGCACAAGATTTTCAGTATATCAAAGAGGATAAAACGGGTGAAATGCTTTTTGAAAAAGTATTGAAACTTTCGCAAAAATGGGGGACAACCGATCAACTCATGTATGTGGTGGGTGCAACGAAATCGGAATCGTTAAAAGCTGTCAGGAAACTCGTTCCTGATCATTTTTTGCTCGTTCCGGGCATTGGTGCACAGGGAGGAAGTTTAAAAGATGTGGCTCAACATGGAATGAACGACCACTGTGGATTGCTTGTCAATTCTTCGCGTGGAATTATATTTGCTTCTTCCGGTAATGACTTCGCGCTGGTTGCCCGCGAAGAGGCTATGAAAGTGCAGAAAGAAATGGCCCTTTATCTTAGAGCGGCGAATCTTATTTATTAGATAGGACTGGTTGGTAACCATGTTTAAAACTACTTAAATAATCCTGAAATTTTTAATTCTCAAATATCAATTCGATGTATCTTTGCTCCCTGATATGAAAAGATCATTGTTTGCAGGTATCAGAAAAAAGAGAAATACACCTTTGAAAAGCGAAGGAATTCAACATATTTTAAAGACGGTCTCCATTAATGATGACCGTCTTTTTTTTATCCAACCCAACCATTAATTGACAGTTATTATGAGTAAACTCAAAGGCAGAAGCCTCATTTCGATCACCGACTACAGCAAAGAAGAGATATTGCAGGTTCTCGATATTGCTGAAGGATTTGAAAAAAACATACGACAAAAATTACTCGATCAATATGTGGTGGCGTCTCTTTTTTTTGAGCCTTCCACCCGTACCCGGTTAAGTTTTGAGAGTGCAGTTCAATACATGGGAGGTAGCATCATTGGTTTTGCCAGTGCCGATACCTCAAGTGTTAAAAAAGGTGAATCGCTCAAAGACACCATCTTAACGGTAAGCAACTACTCTGACCTGATCGTGATGCGCAATCCGATTGACGGAAGTGCCCGTTTTGCCAGCGAAGTAAGCCCTGTCCCCATCATTAATGCCGGCGATGGTGCCAATCAGCATCCTACTCAGTGTTTACTCGACTTGTACTCTATCAGAAAAACACAGGGAACACTCGAAAACTTAGATATCGCTTTGGTGGGTGACCTAAAATATGGCCGAACGGTACATTCACTGGTACAAGCGTTGTCTCTGTTTAACGCAACTTTCCACCTGGTTTCACCGGAATCGCTTAAATTGCCCAGCGCTGTAAAAAAATGGATCGGCGATGCCAACCTGAAATACTTTCAATATACTGACCTGTCAGATGTAATTGATAAGATGGATATTATATACATGACCCGAATCCAGGGCGAACGGTTTCCTGACCCGCTGGAATATGAAAAGGTAAAAAACTCTTACATACTTAATAACAGCATGTTGGCCAACTCGAAGGAAACTGTTCGGGTCCTGCATCCGCTGCCACGCGTTAACGAAATCAGCGAAGATGTAGATGACAATCCTAAAGCCTACTATTTTCAACAGGCGCGAAACGGTGTTTATGTACGCCAGGCGCTTATCGCCGCTATTTTAGGTTTAAAATAACATGACCTGTTTTTCTATTCATATTATCTGATAATTCATTACCATGAAAAATAAAAGAACCGAATTAATTGTTTCTGCAATCAGCAACGGAACTGTCATCGATCATATTCAGACAGACAATACATTTAGGGTATTTAAAATTCTGGGGCTTGAGAACACAGACCACCAGGTTTATTTTGGCACAAACCTGACCAGCAGTAAGTATGGCAAAAAGGGACTGATAAAAATTAGTGATAAGTTTTTCGAAAAGGAGGACATCAACAAGATTGCCCTGGTGGCACCAACCGCAACCCTCATCGAAATCCGAGATTACGTGATTGTGAAAAAGGAAATGGTCAGCACTCCCGATACAATTGAGAAAATTGTGAAATGCTATAATCCTAAGTGTGTTACCAATAACCAGCAAGTTTTTACCAAATTTAATGTCATTACCGACCACAAAGGCAACATGAAACTTTCGTGTCATTATTGTGAAAAAACCATGGATAAAAGCCATATTGAATTTTTGTAACCTGTTGATATTTGACTTGCTGAATTGATTCAAATCATTGATTTGGAGGTTCGTAATTGTCACTAACCCAACAATGACCCTTTTACATCTGTAACTTTGGTGCATTATGATTCAAACAAGATTACATCATATAAAAAGGCTGATCAAGGAGGGCGAGCACCAGCATCTTGATTTCAAATTCGAGATATCAGATGCTGCTAAAATAGCGCGTTCACTGGTGGCATTTGCAAATACAGAAGGAGGTACATTGCTCATAGGAGTCAACGACAACGGTTCGCTCATTGGAATCCGTTCTGATGAAGAGTATTACATGGTGAAACGCGCGGCCCAAGATTATTGTAAACCTGAAGTATCTTTCACTTCGAAAGAATGGACGCTTGAAGGGAAGAAAATATTGGAAATTAAGATCCCTGTTAGTTTAAACTTGCCACATCGGGCACCTGATACGCAAGGTGGCTATAAAGTGTTTGTTAGGGCAGGCGACCAAAATATGCTGGCATCGGGGATTCAAATTAAGGTCTGGAAAAAACAACAAGCCAGGGAGGCTGTTCAAATTACCTTTAACCAGTTGGTTAAAGACCTGTTGGCACACATCGAATCCACTCCGGGTCTATCATTTCAGGAAATCAAAGCCAGATTAAATCTCTCAAAATATGAGGCAGAAGAGTTGCTATCTGATTTAATTGTGATGCGTGTTATCAGAATGGAAAACATGGGTAAAGATTTTGTTTTTCATCGGAAGGAATAACGGCGAAATTAAAAAAGCACCCCTGTTGAAGGAGTGCTTATGTTACATTCTGATTAACAAAGTGTTAGTTAAGCAATACACTTGTAGTTCCTAAAAGGATGGTTTTATGAACCTCGAGTGAGGCAGCATATCCAAGTATGAACTTCATTGTTAGTCCCGAAGGTCGAATCATTGGCCTATATGCAGACTGCTGCAATTTTTCGGGGGAAGGTTGCTGTGATTCTTTTAGAGTAAAATGTTTTATCATAGGCAAGCTTAAGAAGATTGATAATAGATATCTAACGAAAGGCTGCCTCACATATTGCGATAAGTTCAAAATATTACTATTTTAAATGGCTGGTTAATTCCATCCATGATTATACAGTGAGCACGATTTGTTTCTCAGCAATCATCTTTCGGAGGTTAATAAGCGCATACCTCATTCTTCCCAAAGCCGTGTTAATACTTACATCTGTCTGTTCTGCAATATCCTTAAAGCTCAACCCGGCATAACAACGAAGGTGTAGCACTTCGCGCTGTTCCTCCGGCAAAAAATCAAGCAGTTTTTTTACATCCTGATGTATTTGTAACGTGATGAGTTGCTCTTCGATGGAAGGATCGGTAAACCTGATGGAATCGAAAATATCGTATTCATTGTTGCGGCTGTCAACAAAGTTTACTTTTTTAAGTTTACGAAAATGATCAATCACCAGGTTATGAGCAATCCTCATTACCCATTGAATAAACTTTCCCTCATCTTTATAAGTGCCCTGTTTTAAGGTGTTGATCACTTTAACATAAGTATCCTGAAAAACATCGTCTGCCAGTTGTTTGTCTTTAACTAACAGCATGATATAAGAATACAAACGACTTCTGTGGCGCTCGACTAAGGTTTGGAGACTGGAGTGATCACCGTTCAGATAATTTCTGATCAGTTCGCTTTCGGCTACGACTGCTAAACTCATGTTTACCAATTTTGTGAATAATTATGTGTGACAAAAAAGGGTAGAGTTTATTCTATAGCAATCCTCCTGTTGGTTATAAATTGTGTTAATTATTATGCAAATATAAACACTAAAATTAAAAAAGCAAATATTATAGTAATTTTGTCCCCCAACTTTTTTTATTCATGCCAGGTACCAAAGCCAATTTCCAGACAAACCAACCCATTGAAGTAATCAAATCAAGGGTAAATAATTTAAAAAACCTGAGTGTTTCCATACCAAGAAACGAATTGGTCGTTATCACAGGACTATCGGGAAGTGGCAAGTCTTCGCTTGCATTCGACACTTTATATGCAGAGGGCCAACGGCGTTATGTTGAAAGCCTCAGTTCTTATGCGCGGCAATTTCTTGGCAGGATGGACAAACCAAATGTTGATGCCATTCATGGGATATCTCCGGCCATTGCCATCGAACAAAAAGTCAAATCGCGAAATCCCAGGTCTACAGTTGGTACCTCAACTGAAATATATGAGTACATCAAGTTGCTCTTTGCGAGAATCGGCACCACGTTTTCTCCCATTTCGGGTCGTCAGGTGAAGAGGCACAGCATTTCCGATGTAACAGAAAAAATTTTGAGTCTTCCCGATGAGGTGCAGGTCATGATTTTATCGCCCGTTATTTTGGCAAACGGTCGGAAACCGGAACAACAGTTGCAGATTTTGCTTCAACAAGGGTTTAGCAGGATATTGTTGAACAACAAAATTATCCGGATCGAAGATCAGTTAAATGATAAACCAATAAAAAAGAATTCTTGTGGCAATTGTTATCTGGTTATCGACCGAATCCGTATCGATCAAAAAGATACCGACCTGCCGGGAAGAATCGCCGACTCGGTGCAAACCGCCTACTTCGAAGGTCACGGAACTTGTTCTATACAATACCAGATCAACGGTGATCAAACAGAAGAATCCTTTTCAAATCAATTTGAAATGGATGGTATCACCTTTGAAGAACCTTCAGTTGATTTTTTTACCTTTAACAATCCTTACGGAGCTTGTAAACGCTGCGAAGGCTTTGGGAGTATTATCGGAATTGATCCCGATTTAGTGATACCAAACAAGAGTCTGTCGGTTTATGATGGAGCCATTGCCTGTTGGAAGGGTGAAAAAATGAGCGAATGGCTAGATCATTTTTTAAAAAATGCTTACAAATTCGATTTCCCAATTTACAAGCCCTATTATCAGCTTAGTAGGGAACAAAAGGAACTTCTTTGGACAGGAAACGACTATTTTGAAGGAATCAATGCATTTTTCGCAAATGTTGAAGAACAGACATATAAGATTCAATATCGGGTATTGCTGTCGCGTTATCGCGGAAAAACCAACTGCCCCGATTGCAATGGAACGCGGTTGCGATCGGATGCCAACTATGTGAAAATTAAAGGCCAATCCATTTCAGAGCTTGTACATCTTCAATTGGATGACGCGCTTGTCTTTTTCGAAAATCTGGTGTTATCGGCACATGACGAAAAAATTGCCCGCCGACTACTCACCGAAATTTCTACACGCCTCAGGTTTTTAATTGATGTGGGCCTGGGCTATCTCACCCTGAACAGGCTTTCAGCTTCCTTGTCGGGAGGCGAATCACAGCGAATAAACCTGGCCACATCGTTGGGAAGCAGCCTCGTGGGGTCAATGTATATTCTGGATGAACCCAGTATTGGATTGCACCCACGCGATACAGTCAAACTGATCAAGGTCATGAAAGCCTTACGCGATCTGGGAAACACCGTCATCGTGGTGGAACACGAAGAAGATGTGATTCGGGCTGCCGACCAAATCATCGATATCGGCCCGGATGCAGGGGAACATGGCGGGGAATTGGTTTTTCAAGGAACACCTGAAGAATTGGTACTTGACAAGCGAAGCTATACCGCACGTTATCTGACCCATCAGATGTCGATCCCCATACCAAAAATGCGGCGTCGTTGGATCAATTTTATCGAAGTGCTTGGAGCCAGTGAAAACAACCTGAAAAACATTGATGTCACCATACCGCTGAACGTACTTACGGTAATTACCGGTGTAAGCGGCTCCGGGAAGTCAACACTGGTAAAAGACATTCTTTTTCCTGCCATAAAAAAACAGTTGGGCGGATATGGAGATAAAACTGGTAGTTTCAGCCATTTGGGTGGAGATATCAAACGAATTTCCACCATTGAATATGTCGACCAAAACCCCATTGGACGATCATCCCGATCGAACCCGGCCACTTATCTCAAATCATTTGATGAAATTCGTGGAATTTTTGCACAACAGTCGTTGGCCAAAGTCAGAGGCTATAAGCCGGGATATTTCTCTTTTAATGTTCCCGGGGGCCGATGCGACCAGTGTGAAGGTGAGGGCGTAATCAAGGTTGAAATGCAGTTTATGGCCGATATTTACCTAAAATGCGAATCCTGTGGAGGAAACAGGTTTAAGGAAGAGGTACTCGAGGTAAAATACCACGACAAACACATCGCCGACATTTTGGACATGACCGTAGATCAGGCATTGAAGTTTTTTCAAGGAGAAGGAAAAACACCTGCCACCGAGCGTAAGATAATCGAAAAAATTCAACCATTGGCCGATGTTGGCCTGGGGTATCTGAGGTTAGGACAATCGTCGAACACCCTCAGTGGCGGCGAAGCACAACGGGTTAAACTGGCATCATTCCTGGCCAAAGGGGCAACCGACACCCCTACCCTGTTTGTCTTTGATGAACCTACCACGGGACTGCATATTCACGACATCAGCAAATTGTTGATATCGCTCAATGCACTCATTGAGATTGGTCATTCCATCGTGGTAATTGAGCACAACGGTGAGATCATTAAATCAGCGGATTGGGTTATCGATTTGGGCCCTGAAGGGGGTGATCAAGGCGGAGAGTTGCTGTTTGCCGGTGTTCCGGAAGATCTGGTGAAATGCGAAAGATCGTACACAGGAAAATATTTAAAAGGGAAACTTTAGCACTTATCCCCGGCGATGCCACTGAGCTGCCAGTTTCCTTTGTTCCCTCCTGGCGTCCGCTCAATCGGAATGACAAAAGTAGCGCTCTGTTCACTCCTGGCGTCCGCTCAATCGGAATGACAAAGAGGGTCTGTTTTGTCATTCCAAACCGGAGTAACGACTCCGTGAGGAGGAGTTACGCAGTGGAGGAATCTGACCTTTAAGCAAATTCATGTCCTTTTTATTAAGGTAACAACAGATTCCTCTGTTCGATCCTGGCGTCCGCTCAGTCGGAATGACAAAAGGAGCGCTCTGTTTGCTCCTGGCGTCCGCTTAACCGGAATGACAAAAGGAAAATGAAATTAATCATTCCTTAATTTCCATAATCTGGAAACACTTTAAATAATTACTACTTTTGCACTTCCACCAATAACAACTATTATTTTATGAAAAGGCTACCCGGATTATCACTAATCTTAACTGTTACTTACCTACTTTCATCGTGTGTTAACGATGCAAGTGATAAACAACAGGAAAAAGAACAAACAGAAATAGCACCTGACACTATCACCCATTATCCGCAAGAAATTCACCTCGCTAATATCAAGCAGCTTACCAATGGTGGCGACAATGCGGAAGCTTATTTTAGCTTCAATGATTCGATGATTACTTTTCAGGCAAAAGTGCCGGCCTGGGGCAGTAAATGTGATCAGATTTATTATTTTCCATTTACCGACGGCGACATGAAAACCCAAATGCCAAAAATGCTTAGTGAAAATTTGGGAAGAACAACTTGTTCGTACTTTATGCCTGGCGACACTTCCGTGTTATATGCCTCCACTCGTTCGGGAAGCGATTCTTGTCCACCCGAACCTGAGAAACGGACCGATGGAAAATACGTTTGGCCGGTGTATGCAGACTTTGATATTTATGTAGCGAATCTGAAAGGCGAAGTTATCGACACCTTGATCAGTGGACCCGGGTATGATGCCGAAGCCACGGTTTCGCCTAATGGGGACAAAATAGTTTTTACATCTCTGAGAAGTGGTGATTTGGAGCTTTATATCTGTGACATCGACGGCTCAAACATTAATCAAATAACTTTCGGCTTAGGATATGATGGTGGGGCTTTCTTCTCTCCTGATGGTTCCAAACTGGTTTTTCGGTCATCACGCCCCGAAACAGATGAAGACATTAAAGTCTACAAAGACTTACTTGTACAGGGCCTCGTGATGCCAACCAATATGGAAATATACACTTGTAATATTGACGGTTCCAACCTGGAACAAATCACTCATCTGGGAAAGGCAAACTGGGCACCATTTTTTCATCCTTCAGGAAAGAAAATCATCTTCAGCTCAAACCATGCCGGTAAAAGAGGATATGAGTTTAACCTCTATATGATTAATACAGATGGAACGGGGTTGGAACGCATCACCTTTGATGAGATTTTTGATGCCTTCCCCATGTTTTCGTATGATGGAAAGAAGCTTGTTTTTGCCTCTAACAGAAACAATGGCGGTACTCATAACACCAATTTGTTTATCGCTGATTGGATCGACTAGGCGAACCTGAAGAAAATTCGAGTTTAATGATACCTGAAAAAAGGGAACCTGTTTTTAAAGCCTTGCGTGAGTTGGGAATTTCCTACGAGCTTTACGAACATCCACCCTTGGACACCATTGATATTGCACTGAGATATTGGAAAGACATCAATGCTACTCACTGCAAAAATCTTTTTTTCAGAAATCACAAAGGAAACCAGCATTTTCTAGTGATCATTAAAGACACCACTCCTTTTGATATTCATTCTCTCGAAAAGCTGTTGAAACAGGGTAAGCTGAGCTTTGGCTCTGAAAAACGACTGGAGAAATATTTAGGGGTAAAACCGGGATCGGTTTCTCCTTTTGGATTGTTGAACGATCACGATAAACATGTGGTTGTCTTTCTGGATGAACAGCTTAACCAGAGTAAAAAAATCAGTTTTCATCCCAATGACAACACGGCCAGTTTGGTGATTGCATTTGCTGACTTTATCAGGTTCCTCAAACAGTGTGGAAATAATTTCAGTACCATTGCCCCGTCGCCGAAAAACGAGTAATTTTGCCCTATGGAGCCAATCTCGATTAATATACATTCTGAAATAGGGAAACTCAAGGGTGTCATCATCCATCTTCCTGGTCCTGAAGTGGAAAACATGACCCCGGAAAATGCTGCCCGGGCTTTGTACAGCGACATTCTGAACCTGGCCATCGCCTTACCTGAATACAATAACTTTGTCGGGGTTCTGAAAAAGTATACCCGGGTATTTGAAGTCAATGATTTGCTGAAGGACATCCTGAAGAATAGCTACGTAAAAAACGAAATGATTCAGAAAATATGTCACCATGAGAAACACGACCAGGACGATGTTTCAATGATGATCAATGAATTAGATGCCGGTGTTCTTGCGAAGCAACTGATTGAAGGCGTCGAAATGCGTAAAGATAACCTGACCCGTTTTCTTGATAACGAACGGTTTGTGATGCATCCTCTGCCCAATTTTTTCTTTACACGCGATGCCAGTTTTTCGGTAGGCAATGAAGTGATGATCAGCAGGATGGCCAACGGAGTCCGTGAACGTGAAACCATGATTATGGAGGCCATCTTCACTTATCATCCACTCTTTAAGGCCAACACCATCAATCCGGTTTCCTTGTATGACAAAAGCAAAAAAGGCACCATTGAAGGTGGCGATGTATTGGTTGCCCGTGATGACATTTTTATTATTGGTACCGGCGATCGAACCAGTACACAAGGGGTTGATTCGTTTATCGATCACATGAAGACCAAGCCCGGCGTTCAACATATTATCGTCCAAGAACTTCCATATAAGCCAGAATCGTTTATACACCTCGACATGGTATTTACTTTTCTCGATCAGGACAAGTGCATGATTTTTGAGCCATTGATTATCAATGCGTCGAGATATCTAACCATTCATATTACGGTGGATGGCGATAAGGTGGTTAATATCAAGGAAGAAAAGAACATCCTGGTAGCCTTACGTTCACTTGGAATGGATATGGAGCCGATACTTTGTGGAGGCAACGATGATCAATTTATCATGGAAAGAGAGCAGTGGCAGAGTGGCGCCAACTTTTTTGCACTTGAACCAGGTAAAGTAATTGGCTATGCACGAAATACAAATACCATCACCAATCTGAATAATCATGGCTTTGAAGTAATTAGAGCACGGGATATTGTAAATAACAAATGTAAAATTGAAGACTACAATAAACTGGTAATCACCATTGAAGGAAATGAACTATCAAGAGGAGGTGGAGGAGCCAGGTGTATGACCATGCCTGTTTCACGCCAATCGGTTGAATGGTAACTAATCAATTTTTATAGTGATAAATCAACTCAATACCTGGTATCTACAACATCCTTTAAAAGCCATCCTCTGGGTTGGGTTTTTTTTTAGGTTGCTGGCTGTATATTTTGCTAAAGGTTATGGTTGGCACGATGATCAGTTCCTTGTGGTCGAAATTGCCCAATCGTGGGTAGACGGTATCGATTTCTATGGTTGGCTGCCTTCTGACAATGGAACCAACGAACCCGAAGGATTTAGTTTTTTTTATGTAGGCATCCATTATATACTTCTGGGGATGATGAAGTGGTTAGGGATGATAAATCCTGAATCTAAAATGTTGATTATCCGGCTGTTACATGCGCTTTGGTCGATGTTGATTATTTATTTTGGCTATCAAATCACCCTCTTGTTAAGTTCAGTGAGAGAAGCCAAAATAGTGGCCTGGCTGTTGGCTATATACTGGATTTTTCCATTTATCAGCGTTCGGAATCTGGTTGAATACGTGAGCATTCCTTTTTTGATGGCAGGTTTGTGGATGGTGGTCAAGGCAGGAAAAAAAGATCTGCGTTTCTCTTGGTGGTTCCTGGCGGGTATTATTATGGGCCTGGCTTTTAATGTACGTTTTCAAACACTCATTATTACAGGGGGAATCGGACTGGCGCTCTTATTTCAGAAACAGTGGAGGCAAACCATTTTCATGGCATTGGGCGTACTTTCGTCGATGGTGCTTGTTCAAGGCATTCTGGATTATTCGGTCTGGGGAATGCCTTTTGTTCAGGTGATAGGCTATGTTGATTACAATATGCACCATGCTGCTGACTATGTGGTTAGTCCTTGGTACACCTATTTGCTTTTTCTTTCCGGAATTCTGATCCCACCTGTTAGTTTATTTCTCATATATGGATACTTACGCAACTGGCGTCGATTACTTATTATATTTTTACCCATCCTGATATTTTTAATATTTCACTCTTATTATCCAAACAAACAGGAGCGTTTTGTTGTGACCATCATTCCATTTTTGATGATTTCAGGAGTTATTGGCTGGATGCAATTGCAACAAGCCTGGCAGAATAATAAAGCAATAATCCGATGGTTAGAACGATCATGGATATTTTTCTGGATAATTAATTTTATTTTATTGATACCGGTTACCCTGATGTATTCAAAAAAAGCCAGAGTCGAAAGCATGATCTATCTATCGCAATATGCAGATATACAGCACTTTTTAATTGAAGACGTAAACCAAAGTATACTTAGGTTTCCTCCTCAATACTATCTAAAACACTGGATTAGATACGATACTTTCATGCGTGAAGATAGTTTGTCTGCCTATGGACGAGAACTTCAACACGGAGGCGCAGTACCGGATTTTGTGTTGTTCTACCAACCTAATCACCTGGAATCCAGAATTAAGACCATGCAAACACTCTTTCCTGATCTTGTTTATGAAACTACCATTGAACCCGGATTCATGGACGAGGTACTCTTCTGGCTCAATCCCATCAACGACAACCAGATCATTACTATATACCGGAACAACGCCACCATTTCGAAATCAACACCATCCCCACATGATTAAGGAAGAAGCTGAAAACCGGATCAGGGTACTGGTGCTAAAACTAAACCAATACAACTTCGAGTACTATAACTTGTTAAACCCAACAATCAGCGACTTTGAATTCGATCAGTTGCTAAAAGAACTCGAGACGTTGGAGAAAGAATTTCCAGAATTCATAAGGGATGATTCACCGACTTTGCGTGTGGGTGGTGAACCAACCAAGGATTTTGCATCTGTAATTCATCGGTATCCAATGCTTTCATTGTCAAACACTTATTCTGAGTCTGAAATTAGAGAGTTTGATGCGCGTGTAAGAAAGGCAGTGGGAGAAACAGTAGAATATGTTTGCGAATTAAAGTTTGATGGACTTTCCATTGGCCTGACCTACGAGAATGGCGTGCTGAAACAGGCAGTTACCCGTGGTGATGGTGTTCAGGGCGATGATGTTACAAACAACGTACGCACGATAAAAACCATCCCATTAAGGCTGCAAAAGGAAGCACCCGACATTTTTGAAATTCGCGGAGAGATTATCATGACTATTTCCGGGTTTAGAACCCTGAATGCTGACCGTGAAGAAGTTGGTGATGCCCCCTTTGCCAACCCAAGAAACGCGGCTGCAGGTTCCATCAAAATGCAAGATCCCATTCAGGTAGCTCAGCGGCCCCTCGATTGTTTTCTCTATTACCTGCCGGGTTCTTTACCAGAGATTACCTCACATTACCAGGGACTTCAATATGCCAAAACGCTCGGGCTTAAGATTTCGGACGACACCACGATTTGTAACAGTCTCACTGAAATATTTGATTTCATAAATAAGTGGGACACTGCACGCGAGCTCCTTGATTATGAAACGGATGGAATTGTAATCAAGGTAAACAGTTTGGCACAACAGAAACAGCTGGGTTTTACTGCCAAAAACCCGCGTTGGGCCATCGCCTATAAATTTAAAACCAAGCGGGTAGAGACTATCCTTCTCTCCATTGATTATCAGGTAGGGCGCACCGGAGCCATTACGCCTGTTGCCAACCTTCGCCCTATCCAGCTTGGAGGAACCATCGTAAAACGGGCAAGTCTGCACAATGCCGATATCATCAAAAACCTGGATGTTCGCCTGGGTGATTTTGTTTATGTAGAAAAAGGAGGCGAGATTATCCCGAAAATTATCGGTGTGAACCTCGAAAAACGTACACCAACGGCTACTTCTGTTCAGTTTATCAGCCATTGCCCCGAATGTGGAAGCCTATTGATAAAGAACGAAGGTGAAGCAGCACATTTTTGCCCCAATGAAGACCATTGTCCTCCACAGATTAAAGGTAAGTTGGAGCACTTTATCTCGCGCAAAGCCATGAACATAGATAGCCTGGGCGAGGGGAAAATAGAGTTACTGTGGGAATCGGGTCTGGTGAAGAACCCTGCTGATCTTTACGAATTAACCTACGATCAATTGTTCGGACTAACGAAAGTTATACCTGCCGAAGGGGTGAAATCAGAGAAAAAAGCATCTTTTAGGGAGAAAACGGCTGAAAACATCGTCCATGGTGTCGCCCAATCGAAAGTTATTCCATTTCAAAAAGTATTGTTTGCTTTAGGCATTCGGTTTGTTGGTGAAACCGTTGCAAAAAAATTGGCAAACCATTTTCAAAATATTGACAACCTGCAAAATGCTCTGTTTGACGACCTGGTTGCCATCGAAGATATAGGAGAACGAATTGCTGACTCGGTGTTAACATGGTTTTCCCGGCCTGAACACATCGAATTAATCGAGCGACTGAGAAAACACGGGTTACAGTTTGAATCCATGAACCGGTTGGACGTGATATCGGATAAACTGGCAGGAAAAACATTCGTGGTAAGTGGTGTTTTTAATCACTTTTCACGTGAAGAAATAAAACAACTAATTGAAAAACATGGCGGTAAAAACCTGGGATCAATCAGTTCTCAGACCAATTACCTGATAGCTGGAGAAAAAATGGGACCCGCCAAGAAAGCCAAGGCGGAAAAACTGGGCATCCCTATTATAACTGAAGACCAGTTCGAGGAAATGATCTCATCAAACTGATCTTCAATACCAGATAAGTCGACCAATTAATCGGCTGTCCATTTACTTAATCGGATAGTAAATGTCAGTTTCCCATTTCGATTCATCAGGTTCTGTCATGGAATCAGTAACATAAACTTCCCAAACAAAATCACCGGTTTCAATTCCAAAATCGCTTATGTATTCTCCAATAGCCTCATGAGTGGCACCCGTATCATGTCCGCCAACATGTTTTGCAAAAACAGCCTTGGTTGCCGGCAATTCAAAATACTCAACCACACCCTTTCCCTGAACCTCGGTGGCAACAGGTATAGCCGCACGTAAGTGAATGACACCATCAGGATCCCAGTTGTAATAAACAGCATAGGGAATACCAGCCACATCAATCTTTTTGGCCTTCATATATTCCATAATGAGACCATAGTTTTTACCAAGCAATTCGCCAATATTATCAACGGTGGCAGCATCCATAATTGATAAGGATGGAACGCTTTCGACATCCACCAGCGTAATATCCGCAGGAACCTGAAGTGCTTCACAATACTCTTTCAATGTGTTCAATCCACTTGTCATAAATGGTTTCATCATGGTTTTAGCCATCAAACCCATATAACGCCCCATGGGATAATCAAGATCGATGAGGGTGGTGGTCCAGGTTACTTCAACACCTTCATCTTGTGGTTCAAAAAACCATTCATCAATAGCGTCACCTTGTTCAGGTTTAAAGAGCAGATCGCTTTTGATATAAGTATATGGGGTGCTCTCTGCGATAACCAGAGAACCATCTCCCATGGTTTTACTTAACCAGTTCATGGTTGAACCAACACCTTTCTCAGGGCCGGAATATTCGGTAGTCATGGCTGTATCAGCCTTGTGAAAGGGTGACCAATTGTCCCAATTCTGAAGAGTGTTTACCTGGTTAAATAGGGTAGCAGGTTTTGCCTTTACCATCACGTGTTCGGAAATGGTCACCTGATTGGCCAAAAATAAGGGAACAATAAGAAAAATGGCAACCAGAATGATGACGATAACACCGATAATTTTTAATGTTTTCATAGGTTTAATTGTTTAGTGATGATCAAAAATAGCAACATTTTTTAAATATCAACAAACCTATGAAAATTAAGTCGTTAATAATGAGTTAAAACGATAAACCCACACCGACATTTACCATGATAACACCCAGGTGTTCATTTGTCACAACAGGAACTTTATTTTTTTTAAATTCAAAATTGAGATTAGATCCAATATAGGAGACCATTGCATGGGCACCCAGTTTTTCAGTAATTCTTACACGACCTCCAAAAGCGGAATAAAAAGCGAACTTTACCTGGGTATCGGCGGTTTCTATAATGCGGGATGGTCCTGAAATCGTAACTAAATTGATGGTTGCTCCGGGTTTGTGCACACCTCTCAACCCGCTCATCATTTTAAAAACAAAGGAGAACTGCTCGCTCACGGGCAGATCGAACCTGAAACCAACTGCACCTGAAAAATCATGAAACGAACCCACTGTTACCGCGGCTGAGATGTTGTTGATAGTATCTGTATGATAATAAGCATCTGCTAATTTATTCGTGTTAACTCCATGGATGTTATAATTCAGGTCTAACTCCATCGCTACGTGCTTCGAATAAAAATAAGCCACACTTCCCCCCGCATTAAAACCTGTTTTAGCATAATGAGCAGACTCGATTCCATGTTGATCGCCAAAATTAAAAAATGGAATTGCCACACCCATATTTACCTCAACAAGCCCCCTGTCAAAATAATAATATTGCCCTTTTACATTTCCTGCCAGCACAACCAAGCACAAAAACAATGAATACTTAATCAGGATTCTTTTCATAGAGATGTGAATTTCTACCGGTTTTACGTTAGTTTTAATAATTAGTTACCTACATTTAAACGTTGCTGACATCCTACTGACGGCCTCTTCAACCAATTTCCTAGGCGCCGCGAGGTTTATTCGCTGAAATCCCTCACCTCCGGGACCAAATGTTGGCCCATGGCTCAGGCCAACTTTTGCCTCATGAATCAGTTTCATTTTAATCGCTTCATCATCCAGTCCTGTTTTTAAAAAGTCAAGCCAAACCATATAGGTGGCCTGAGAGTCCACCACCCGAATATCAGTTAATTCTTCCAACTGGTTCTTTAGCAAATATATATTCTGTTGAACATACTGCATTAGTTCATTTACCCAACGATCGCCCCTGCGATAACCTGCTTCAGAGGCTACTGCACCAAACAGGTTCCCACCTGAAAGATGCAAAGCATTGATAAACCCGGCATACTTCTCGCGCAATTCCACGTTGGAAATGATAACTGAAGAGGTAGCCAGACCTGCCATGTTAAAGGTTTTGCTTGGGGCAATGCAGGTAAGTGTCATGTCTGCTATTTCAGGTGACAATCCAGCCATCACCACATGTTTATTTCCAGGCAGAATCAAATCATTATGGATTTCATCGGATACAATAATCACCCCGTGTTTTCTACAAATATCAGCCATGCGCCTTAGCTCAGCTTCGTTCCAAATTCTACCTATCGGATTGTGCGGATTCGACAGTAAAAACAAAGAGGCCTGACTGGCTTTTTTTTCGAAATCGTCAAAATCAATTTCGTACATGCCCTGGTTGTAAACCAATTGATTTTGTAATAGTTTCCGGTGATGATCAGTAACCGAGCTAAAAAACGGGAAATATACTGGTGGTTGAATCAACACACCATCGCCCGGCTTGGTTAAAGTAAGAATAGCGAAGTTAAAAGCCGGTACTATTCCCGGACTAAAAACACACCAATCGTTTTGTATTGTCCACTGGTGTCGACGTTCAACCCATTCTCGAATAGAATCGATATACGACTGCGAACGAAATGAATAACCATAGATGGGATGCCGGGTTCTGATTGCCACTGCCTCGCGGATAAAATCAGGAGTTTCAAAGTCCATATCGGCCACCCACATCGGGAGAAGGTCATCTGTTTTGAAATACCAGTTTCGCAAATCATATTTTACCGATTCCGTCTGTTCTCTGTTGATTATATTGTCAAAGTTGTAATGCGCCATGGTGTTGCCAGGTATTATTTAAAAAAAAGCGGTGACCAAGTGCCCTGGTTCCGCTTGTTGATATGAATAAAAGTCAACTTGATTTATTGTGTAATCATCACAGGCATGATCAGCATCAATATCTCTTCAGGATCATTCTCTTCCCGCTCACTAAGTAAAATACCTGCCCGATTGGGTGCCGACATTTCGATAATAATGGTATCTGGATCAAGGGTTGTCAGCATATCGAGTATAAACTTTGAATTAAATCCGATTTCCATGTCGTCCCCTTCGTAACTACAAGTTAACCTTTCCTTGGCCTCACTTGCAAAATCAAGATCTTCGGCGGTGAGTACCAATTCTTTTCCTGAAAGTTTAAACCTGATTTGGTGTGTTGATTTGCTTCCAAAAATAGAAACCCTGCGAATGGCGTTGAGCAAATTTTTTCGATCGATGGTCAACTTATAAGGGTTTTGAGCCGGTATAACTGCTTCATAATTGGGGTAACGTCCTTCGATCAACCTGCAGACTAAAGATATCTCGTTGAATTTGATCACAGCATTGGTTTCGTTGTATTCCAGAATCACCTCCACACCTTCATCATCAGGCATGATATTCCTGAGGTGGTTGAGTGGTTTTTTTGGCAAAATAATGGAGGTTTGGTTTTCAGCTTTTACATCATGACGGCGATAGCGCACCAATTTATGTGCATCCGTAGCTACAAACGTAAGGCTTTCGGTGGTAGCCTCACAAAAAACACCCGACATCACGGGGCGTAACTCATCGTTTCCTGTGGCAAAAAGGGTTTTGTTAAATGCATTTACCAGCAACGAAGCGTTCAGGGTAAGTGTAACCGTGTTATCGAGTACAGGCAATTGAGGAAATTCATCACTTTCGTGACCAATCAACTTGTATTTCCCTTCTCCCGCAAATATTTCAATATTTGTCCCTTCAACGGAAATCGTAACCGGTAATTCCGAAAAAGTCTTCATGATTTCGAGCAGCATTTTGGCCGGAATAGCAACAACACCCGTGCTTTCTGCCATGTCAGGTTTTACTGTCACGCTAATGGTTGTTTCAAGATCTGACGCGGTAATGCGCAAATTTTCGCGATTCAATTCAAAAAGAAAATCTTCTAAAATGGGGAGCGTGTTATTGGTGGTAAGTACACCGCTAATTTTTTGAAGACCTCTCAACAATACTGTACTTGATATAATAAACTTCATAGTGAATGGATTTTACTGTTCTCTTTTATTGATTTCAAAGTGAGTAAAAATAAAAAAATATCCTGAACACAACAGGCCTACTTTATAAAATCTTTTTGAGGTTGTCGGCAGACTTCAAAAATACTAAAAATAATGATTGACATGACACTAAATTACAGGTGTTAACCTTGCCAATATTAATGAATAACCCTTTCGAAACCAGTTTCATCTTTTACGTGACTTTTTTTTTTAGAATGAAGGAATGAGTCCACCCCGAAAAGTCTTTTACCTGGCCTCCATTTCACGGATAAAATCAACCACCTTGCGCTTTGTTGAAATAACAAACTCATAATACTGTGTATCACTGTTCTGGTTCAGAATGCGTTTTTCAGGTTTCAGTGCTTCCAGTTTTTCGTTGAAGGCAGCATCGGAACTCAATACTTGCATAATCCCATTTTTGTAAGATAAAAAATACCAGGTCTCCGGCGATGGCTGGAGGTAAATGGTGATGGAACTGCTGGCGACACCCGGTTGTATTTGAATGTAACCATCCAGATATTTATTGATGGTTGCCCCGCCTAAATAACCCACTCCAATTTTTCCTTCGGAATAATAAGAACGTGAATCGCTATCCCAGATAAGTTTTAAGTCTGAAAAGATAGCCGACTGCTTTAGCAGATCAGGAGGTCTTCTGATTTGACCATAGAGAGCAAGCTCCTCTATAAACCCGGAAAGATCGACATCATTGGGCAAATTCTTTTGCAGAAATAAGGGGAAAATTTCTTTTGGATCAGTAACACCTGTGTTATACGATAACCTCAGACTGTCGGTGATCATCCCCAATAGTTTTTCATCAAAATAGAAGTTCAGGGCCAAAACAACCTCCAAACGGGTTGAATCAGGAACTATCAGGTGTTCAAAATTACCCGTAACGGTGGCATTTAGCATGTTGAAATCGAGACCAATATCCAGTATGCCCCTTCCATTGATGGTACAGGTTTCTGTTTCAAGCACGATGTTATCTGGAAGGAGTTTTTTCGTTCCACCATTAATGCGTTGCCCGACGACAAAGCTATGGCTCAGTGTATCAAAAACAAGCTGCCCTTTGGCACTCATCAACAACCTGTCGTTTTCATTTCGTAAAGGTTGGAACGCGAGGGAGTAATATTTTCGGAATTCATCGGAATAAGCCAATCCAAAATAAATTTTTCTGCCATCCTGGTCATAGGTATTATCGGCAAGATTAAAAACGATGTCATCGGGGTTAAGCATTTGATTAAATGCCACCCAGTTGTTATAATTGAGTACACATTCCTGATTAAGGCGGTATCCTCCCTCAAAATGCAAATATGGATCGGCAGCAACCAGTTTAATGGCTCCCTGGTACAAATATTCCGGACTCAGGAAAAACACCTCCTCCGGCGGGGTTTGTCCATATCCGGTTGTGACACCCATGTCATTCACACCTATGTCACTTAAATAAACAGGTTGCCGGGCGCCGAGTCGGTCGGTATAATTTATCCACGCCTTGGCCGTGTATTGCTTTCGGCCAAAAATATTCACTTCAGCCTGATAAAGTTCATGGTGCTTATTGATAGTATCTGCAATCAATGTAGCGTTTTTCAGTGTTTCTATTTGTGCATCCCTTAAAACCCTTAATTTACCAGACTCTGGAAAAATGGCTGCATCAGCTACTTTTATCAATTTAATATACTCAATGTCAATGGTATAGTTTCGTAAGTTGTAGGAGGCCTGTCCTGCAAAGAATCTCAGAGAATCTTGTCCGGGTTTTAAACTAATGAACTCGGGACCTACCAGCTTATAATCGATGACTTCCATGTTGTTGAGTGTATCAAGCCCCTTGTAATCCTTGCTCAGATTGCTCTTTAGCAACAGCATATCATCTTTCATTCGCCACTCCACCTCATCCAGTGTTGATATATATTTATTAAATGGAAATTTCACAAAGGAATTGTCGTAAAGATGATTAAACCAACCTGTTTGCTCATCGAAATTAATTTTGGCATGATACTGATTGGCATAGAATACCAGGGTGTCGTTCTCTCTGTTTTTTAAATAAAAATCTGCGGAGTCGGCTGAAAGTCGATTGTAATTAAATTGAAGAGTATTCGACACGAGTTCGCTCTGATCAAAATAAAACGCCCCGTCCCCAAGCATGTAATCAGGATTCAACTTCAGGTTCCCATTCAGCCACGAATTACTGTACATGATAAATGGTTTGTCCAAATTGTCAACGAACATCACGTTGGTATCCACCATCCAGCGAATGTCAACGGTATCACCTTGCACAGATGGAAAATCGTACTCAAGGGGACTTTTCTCCACAACAAAACTCTGCCCGATGGCTACCAGTGAATCGGGGTAAAAAATATACCTGTCGGAAGTAGAACCTGAGCTGAGGAATTTTAATGATCCTTGCCCGATAAACCCTTCATTACTGAGCGAAATATCCTCAGTAAACGTTCCTTTTGCATCATAAACCGGATAACCCGTTTCAGGCGTATGGTGTTCAAATCCGAGAGAATAGTCAGACATCACCACCAGAGGTTGAGAAATGTCAGGAAAAATGCCGGATGAAACCAGGGTTCCTTCAAAAGCCAGCCCATCTGTCGAAAAGGTCTTAATACTGTCAAACACAAATGGATCTACCCTATAATAAAATTGATCGGCATGAAGCGTGCTGTCCTGGATTGATTTCCTGTTAAAGAACACATAACTTTCGTCGTTGCTGACAAAGGTGGGAAAAAGAGGGAAGTTCTTCAGGCCTGACTTGTTGTTAGGATCATCAATATAAATGCTCCCGTTTAAGTCGGTAATTACGTTGTTTACATGTATCAACGAGTCGTTGCGGCTGCGTGAATCCTGTGATTTTACCATAAAGGCAAGTGAGTCGACATAGTTCATCCTGAGCATAAAACTATCGTAAACAAAAGTGCTGTTTCTGGTATAAAAATCAAGTAAACCCATGTGAACATGTCCATCGAAATTAAAATTACGGTTTTTAAAAAACTGAATGCTTTTATCGTATGGATATATGTAAACCTCCTGTGAGTCGCTGATAGAAACCTGAGGAACCCCGTAAACGCTTAATCCTAAATCGTGAATATTAAATGAGGCATTGGGTTTTGTAGTAACGTCCGAAACAAGGCTCAACACATCATAATCGGTGATGCCTGCCTTTGCATTCAAAAAGTAATTTAACCGGTCTTTAACGATGGCTATCTGAGTTTCAGTATTATAAACAAGAAAACCTTTGTTCGACAAACCAATCAGCATGGCTGAAACCTGCTCGGGTGACAACTCCATGTAACCAGCCAGCACACCCAGTTGGATTTCCGAAACCTGATAGGTATTGACAAAGTTTTGAATTACATAAAGCGGATGTAGATCATCGATACCTTGCAGTTGATAAAAGTCACGGTCAGAATAATAATTGCTCGACACAAAATAGGCCAGATTTTTATCGTTAACCATTCTGATTCTTTTAAAAAGGATATTTTCCTCGTTCAATTTCCAAAAGAGCGCCTGCACATAAATGTCCAGTTGATGGTATGAATCGAAAAAAGGTATTGAATTGGAACCTTCCTTTTCGTTGTACAACACCAGTTGCTGATCCTCACTGGTGTATTTTACACGAAGGCCCGGATGATAAATGGAATCGTTTTCAAAATAAAATACGACCGTTGCCTGGGCAGAAATGGTATTATCGTTCAGGATTCGGAATTTTTCAGAGGTCATTTTACCAAAAACAGTATCATTTCTCATGATGGTAACCATGGCCATAAGTCCATTGACGGCAACACCATATAGGTTGGGTCCTTCGATCTGAATGCCTCCAAAATAGTTCATATTGGTGTAAATATCAGGCAATTCGATATCTCCCCGATACGCGGTAAAAACAGGGAATAAAGAGCGGTCGCCGGGCGGGCTCGATAACACTTTGTCGCGAAATACGCCCACAACCGGGTTACTAAAGAAACGCTTGTAGTGCAAGACTGCCGAGTCCACCTGAAAAACAGGCTCATCTAAAAGTATACTGTAGTCAGGTAAATCTACATAAATATCGGTTCCTGCTTGCTCGCCAAACCTTGACCATCGAACCACTCCGCCACTACCAATCCATGCCTTGTTTTTATAATCGAAAAAACCTCCTGTACCTTCCACAGACGTGCTATCATTACTTGATGCACAAACTAAATCTACTTTTTCAAATCTCACAACAAACACCGTGTCCAGATGGAACCTAAAACGGGATTCACGCGCAAACCAACTGTAGTATTTTTTTTGATGAAGCTGATTTTTTTCTAATAAATTGTTACTAAACACCAAAAAATCGGCAAATCCGGTTGTAGACTTTTCTATCAGCAAGCTATCCGCATAAGCATGCCATGCGAGAATACTTTTGGGCACCTGAGCAGACTCTGAAAGCAAGGTTAAGGTGTAAACATAATCGTAAAGAAATGGGAAAGTGCGCATTTTTTTATGTCGCATGGTTTCAATCAGATGCCGTATTTCGTCCTTTTCCTGTTTGTTGAAACGCCCGATCGTCCACCGTTGGTAAAACCGGCTTAATAATTCTTCCGATTTCTTCTCATAGGTTTTTGATGGAGTTGCCAGGAGAATCTGTGAAAGCTGCTGAAAAAATACTTCAGAATCTGTTGACAATGAGTCAGCCGCCTGTGCACGGGAAGTTATTCCCATGAACTCAAAACACATAAAAAGAATCAGAAAAAAAAGTACACTTCGGTTCATCGGTGCGGATTTCGTTGCGTATGGTATAACAGATTATTGTTTGATAAAGTGTGCCACGACCCAATTATTTTCCGAACAGGAATCGATATACTTCAATTGATTTATGCTGGCCATGTTGGAAATATCCGCCAGGTCAGTGGTATAAAAACCGCTAAAATAAATACTTCCATCAGTCGACAACACACCGACATAAGCAGACATGTCGTTCAGGAGGATGTTTTTATTGATGTTGGCCAAAATCACATCAAATTGCATCGGGGCCTTAAGTAAAGTGGCATCGCCAAGCAATGGAATGATGTTTTTTATATGATTAATTTCCGAATTTTCAATGGTGTTGCTATACGACCATTCATCCAAATCAATGGCGGTAATTTCAGCGGCTCCTTTCATGGAACATAAAATCGCGAGTACCCCCGATCCACAACCCATGTCGAGTACTTTTTTACCGGTAACATCTGTTTCGAGTAATACCCGAAGCATTTGGGCCGTGGTTTCGTGGTGGGCAGTACCAAAGGCCATTTTAGGTTTAATAATGATGTCGAATTGTACACCAGGCGGGCATTCATGAAATGGCGCCCGAACGATGCAATGGTCGCTGATCATAACGGGTGGGTAATTGCTCTCCCACACCTCATTCCAGTTGCGGTCTTCAATCAATTCAGTTGTAATTTCTTTGACCACCACAGGAAGTTGGCAGTATTCAATTTCTGAAAACACCTGGTCGTGGTAGTCCTTTTCAGGGATATATGCGATGATGCTCGTTTCGGCTTCTTCAAAACTCTCGAAGCCTGCCTCAGCCAGTTGGGCAATCAGGATATCTATTTGATCCTGATTGCCCGGATTGGGTATGTTGACCTGATAATAATTCACAATTTCTAATTAAAAACTTTTTACGATCTTGATAAAATCCTCGGCAACAAGGGATGCCCCACCGATTAAACCTCCATCCACATCGGGATTGGCAAACAACTCGGCGGCATTTTTTGCATTGCAACTCCCACCATATAAAATGGTGGTTTTGTCTGCCACGGGTTGGCCATATTTCCCGGCAATTTGTTGGCGAATAAAGGCATGCATTTCCTGAGCCTGGGCCGAGGTAGCCGTAACACCGGTACCAATGGCCCATACAGGTTCGTACGCAATTACGACTTCTTTAAATTCGTCTTTATTTAATTGAAAAAGCCCTTCTTCAAGCTGTCGTTTTACCACTTCAAAATGAATGTTGGCATTTCGTTCTTCCAACAATTCGCCAATACAAAAAATAGGACGAATGGCATGATCGAGTAATTTTTCTACCTTGGTGGCCAATTGAGCATTGGTCTCACCAAAATACTTTCTGCGTTCGCTATGGCCTACAATACAATATCCAATTTCGATGGAAGCCAACATGGAGGCACTCACTTCGCCTGTATAAGCGCCATCCTCAAATTCGCTCACATTTTGGGCAGCAATTTGCAAACCTGACTCGTCGGCATAGTCCGAAGCCATTTCAAGATAAGGATATGGCGGGCAAAGCACTACTTCACAGGCGGTATCCACTCCATCAAGTTCGTCAGCGATGGTACTTACCAAGTCTTCCGCATCCTGAAAAGATTTGTTCATTTTCCAGTTTCCGGCAACAATTTTCTTTCTCATTATATTTTTTTTAAGTTTGATGTCAAGTTTTAGGTTTCAAATTAGATTAACAAGTTTACTTGGCCATGCGGAAGCCTATACCGGGACCGGAACTAACCGGTGAATTCCAATACCTGTCAGAGGATCGACAATCGTCACTCCCGTTGTATACTGAGCCACCGCGTAATACCCGTTCCTCACCTGTTGCAGGTCCTGAAGGGTTGTCATTTTCTCCTAAAGTATAATAATCCCAGGCATACCAATCAGCACACCACTCCTGTATATTGCCAGTCATATCGTAAAGGCCCAGCTGATTGGGATCTTTCGTTCCAACATCATGGTTCACGGCGTATGAATTGGCAGCATACCATGCCACATTTTCGATGGTATTACTTCCACTATACGTATAATTTCCAGGATTATTCCCCCCTTTGGCCGCATACTCCCATTCGGCTTCAGTTGGAAGCCTGCCACCGTAATAAAGACAAAACTCTCTTGCTCCTGTCCATGTTACCTGTGCAACCGGGAAATTATGATTTCCAACGACTGCCGCGAAAGCACCTCCGCTGTAGGTAACTTTACAGTTTTCGGCACCAAGAAAAATTAACCTTGTTCCTCCCAGGGTACCATCGGGGTTGCAGCCCACCAAATTTAAAAAGTCAGCGAATTGGGTATTGGTTATTTCATAAGTACTCAATTGAAAAGCATTTACCGTGGTCGACCGGATAGGTGTTTCATCATAGGTATTACAATTTTCCTGATTTGATTGGGTGCAACCCATATCAAACGTTCCACCCGGGATGCTGATAAAGGTGAGGTCAATGATACCACCTCCCCCACTCCCCACAGTAAGAATTTTGCTGGTTCCAATCACATTCGCATCTAAATCCCTTACCTGCAAAATGACCTCAAACTGACCTTTTATTCCATACTTATGGGTTGCAATTTTCTCAGTCGACCAATCGGTATCCCAACTTCCATTGTTGTCAAAATCCCATCTTACTTGCAACAGATATGAATCGTCTTGCGGATCGCTACATCCTGAAGCATTAAATGTATATAAGGTGTTTTCATCCCCTGTTAAGGGATCGATGGTAAACTCCGCGGTTGGATACTCTGGCAGATAACCACTGGTGTCAGCTACCGTTAAATTTCTGGAAACCCAGCCGGTATATCCAGCCTGGTCTTTAACCTCCAGTCCAACAGTGTAATAGCCCGCAACCTGATATTTATTGCTTACGATGGGATCGTTGCTCCAGGTAGTCTCCCACAAGCCATCGTTATTGAAATCCCATCTAAATTCCAACATGCTAAAAGCGGTCAGGTCATCATACGATCCGGTAGCATCAAATATCACCGTAGAATCAACGACGGCATAGTGTGGTGTGACAGTAAAGGCTGCCGTGGGTGCAAGATTCTGAGTATTTTTGGTGCAAGAGGCGAAAAGTAAAAACATGAGCAACAATGTGTATACTTCACCAGATAACAATTTTATTCTTTTCATAATTTGCAAAAATTACCAGATCGTTTTAATTATCAATATACTAGCGTAAAATGGCTACAAAAATAGTAATAATATATAAGTACTATGACTGGCGTGGCCTAAGCTTTTCAAATGCTTCCTGTTGATAAGAACGAGTTTTTTTACTGGGCCTTCAGCAGCGTTTTGGTTTTAGTCTACCTTTGCCAAGGGACATGAAGAGATCGCGCAAATGACTTCCATCACCAAAGACCTTCAATATTACAAATTTTGCTCCTATGGTTTTTTTAAAAACCTCAGGTTTTTCGATGCTTTCCTGGTACTGTTCTTTTTTGAGAAAGGAATTGGCTACCTGGAAATAGGGTTGCTTTATGGAACACGTGAAATAGCTATCATGTTTATGGAAATCCCCAGTGGTTTGGTTGCTGATGCATTGGGCAGGAGACGCACACTCATTGCTTCCTTTTTATTTTATATCAGTTCGTTTTTGGTATTTTATTTTAGCACCAACCTGATCCTGTTATTTTCGGCCATGATTTTGTTTGCCGTGGGCGATGCCTTTCGCACAGGAGTGCACAAAGCCATGATTTTCCAATACCTGAAAGCAAATGGATGGACCAGCCAGCGGGTAAACTATTACGGGCACACCCATTCGTGGTCGCAGGTGGGATCGGCTTTCTCGGCACTCCTCGCAGGTGTGATCGTATTTTTCACCGGTGCCATTCAGCAGGTATTTTTATGGTCGGTGGTTCCTTATCTAGTCAATGTTTTATTGATTGCATCCTATCCAAAATGGCTTGATGGAGAAATCAAGTCTCAGCAATTGAGCAAAATCAGATTGAAATTTCTATTGGTTTGGAAGGCATTTGTTACTTCGATGAAAGAGCGCAGCACCCTGACAGCTCTTATCAGCACCTCCCTCTTTTCAGGATATTACTCAGCCATTAAGGACTATGTACAACCGATGATAAAAACCATGGCATTGGCCATTCCATTTGCCATCTATATGAACGATGACCAGAAAACAGCCTTCATGATAGGAGTAGTCTATTTTATCATCTACCTGCTGACAGCGGCCGCGAGTCGACTTTCCGGCAGGATGACCGCACTATTTGCACATCCATACAAGCCCATGAATATGACCATGATTGTGGGATTTGGTGTCGGAATCGCAGGTTTCTCTTTTTACTACCTTGCAATCTACAGCATTCCCGTTGTGGCATTCCTGGTGGTGATGATGATTGAAAATGTTCGTAAACCACTTGGTATCGCGCTAATTGCAGAACTTGCGGAAGACGAAGCAATGGCGAGCGTTTTGTCGGTTACCTCTCAGGCCAAATCATTGATAGCGGCCATTCTTGCGGGGATTACGGGGTTGTTAGCCGAATTATGGGGACTGGGTACAGCGCTGGTGGCGATTTCGATGGCTTTGCTGATTTTATATCCTTTCTATCGGCTTAAATCAAATGCAGCGGAGCAGTAAAGTAACAGAAAGATTTTCTTGTTAACAATTCGACCAATTATATCAGCCCACTGGCTTCCTGACATCATTTTCAACAAAAATGAGTAGTCTGGATTAAACCTGCAAATTTAGAAAGTGGCGAGTAAGTAAATCCGGTTACGGTCTTCAAAACCAAAAGAACTATACAGCATCACTGTAGTTAGACAAGCTCCGGTATTTTCACATAATGCCATCACATTTTACGAAAGTTTTCCAAATCCGAAAAAATAATTTCACATCCTGACACCAATGAATTTAGCAATTCAAAGCTAGCGTTCATTTAATAAAAACAACTTGCTTATTTATAATGAATAAGAATAGTATCTTTGCCGAACTAAATTATTCAAAATGAATCTATCAAATACCCGTCAGGAAGTAATGCAAACCCTTGAGAAATCGATGGACGGATTTTTAAGTAAATACTTAAAACCCATCGAAGAAATCTGGCAACCTCAAGAATTGCTCCCTGACTCAAACAGTCCTCAATTTATAAACGAAATACAAGAGATACAAGAACTTGCCAGAGAACTCGACAATGACTTACTTACCGTTCTCATTGGCGACACCATCACCGAGGAGGCTCTTCCTACCTACGAAGCATGGTTAATGGACATAGAAGGAGTTGATCAACAAAATAGACAAGGATGGTCACGATGGGTGCGCGGATGGACTTCAGAAGAAAACCGCCATGGAGACTTGCTTAATAAATACCTTTACCTCAGCGGCCGTGTAAACATGCGAGAGGTAGAAATCTCTACCCAGCACCTGATTAACGATGGGGTGGACATTCATACCGCAAAAGATCCTTACCGAAGTTTTGTTTACACCAGTTTTCAGGAATTGGCTACCAACCTATCGCACCGCAGGGTGGCATTGCTCGCTAAGAAAAGCGCGAACACACACCTGGCAAAGATGTGTAGTTTTATCGCCGCCGACGAGAACAGGCATGCCAGTGCTTACAAACACTTTGTTTCACGTATTTTTGAACTCGATCCAAGCGAAATGATGCTGGCCTTTGAAGATATGATGAAAAAGAAGATTATCATGCCGGCTCATTTTTTAAGGGAGTCGGGCGGTAAAATTGGTGAGCTATTTGCTCATTTTTCTGATGCCGCCCAACGCACCATGGTTTATACCACCCAGGATTATATCGACATCATGAACAGCTTGATTAAGGAGTGGAATATTGATCACATGCGCGAATTAAACGATTCGGCTGAAAAAGCCAGAGATTATATCATGGGGCTACCAGCCAGGTTGCAACGTATTTCTGAACGCATGAAGATACCTGAGAACCCTTACCAATTTAAGTGGATCACGGTATAAGAAGTAAATTAAGGTGCTTTGCTACTTGAAAATTCCAAACTATTTTCCTGATCAACACGTCAGGTAACTTTACTCTTTCCGTTCCTGGCAGGAGGCTATTTTTTATACACCTCTCCCGAGCCATTGGCCGTTACTTTTACCTTGGCAGGATCGCCTTGATAAGTCAGATCACCGGAGCCATTGAGTTTCGCTTGTAACGATTCAGCCACTGTTACGACCATATCGCCTGAGCCCATGTTGGTTACCGTGGCATTTACCGACTTGAGTCCGTAAGCATTGATATCGCCCGACCCCATTTGCGACATGGTTAAATCGATACAGTTTCCCGACAAGGATATGTCACCACTGCCTAAACCGCTGATCATACAAGTTTCAAGTTGAAGTCCATTGGCTTCCACATCACCACTTCCCGACACGGACAACTTAAACGACCCGCGTACCTCTCCAAACTTGGCATCACCCGATCCATTTATTTCCAATTCCATATTTTGAGTCTGTAAGTCGGCTTGAAAATCACCGGATCCACTTAACGATACAATCAGATTTGAAGTCTTAAAGCCACCTTCTAACTCTATATCTCCCGATCCTAAACTCATGATTTTTTCAAGATTCGTCATGGTAATATGAACCTCCATCTCATGGACACTAAAAACATTGTTGCGTTTAAAGTCAACTATCAAAGTGCCATTTTCCACCCTGGTTTCGATGAATTCAATGATGTCGCTATCGGCTTTAACCGTTACCTGTTGCGTATTTCCTTGTTGGATGATCAGATCGGCAGAGCAAAGCAGTTTAATGGATGTAAAAACAGGAAGTTGACGATCCTGTATCAATACATCAGCGTCATTTTCTGCATGTAAGGTGGCTGAAGTAAGCACAAACACCGCGATCATTGTCAGCAAATGATAAAGCATTTTATTGATTTGTGATTTCATGATGAATTAGTTTTTAAGGTTATTTTATTTTAATGTTGGTATAACTTGAATTGATGGATACCAAAGCGGTTGTATTGTTTTGCGTGCCTATAACAGCCTCAATAAGGCGGTCAGAGATATCCTGAATATCCTTTGACACAACTGCATTCTTTTCAGGAAATTGAATGTTTCCAAATTTCGAATCGATTCTGAGTCGGTAGGAGGTTCCCGGGGCAATGGCTAAATCAACATTGCTGAATTCGGTATCGAGCGAAATAGTTGAAAATCCTTGTTTTAAATCCTGGATTTCAATTGCGCCATAACTCATTTCGATGCGGGCGTTTTGAGCCAGCTTTCCAATTTTAATGTTTGTAAAATTCGACTCCCCTTCTATGTTATTGATTAACAAGGCTTCGAAGTGGCCACCCTCCATTTCTATCGTTGCCTTATTGAGGTCTCCGAAAAAGGCATCAGAGTATTCGGTCTCGAGGCTGATTTCACCAGCCTTTTCCACAGTTATCTTGCCATAACTGACCTCCAACTTAGCATTGCTTAATAAATCGATGGTTGCCTTCCCAAAACTCATTTCAACTTCATTGGCGGTACCGGTAAGTGAGGTGGCGGTCAGGTCGCCGTATTGACTTTCGATGGTGGCATTGCCTGTAACCTCCCCTATCCAGGCCGATCCAAAATGATGGCTTAAATTCAGGTTTACATATTTCGGCATCATCACCTCCATAGTAATTTCAATTTGTTGGTTGCTATTACTCCCTTTTCCTGACGACAATTTGCAGGAAGCATTCACCTCGCTTCCGTTCCCCGATACGCTTGTAACAATTCTGTCAATCACATCATTGGCTTTATCCGTTGTCCGAGCTGCTACCTTTGCCGTTATGGTAATGGAGATCACCGGCTTTTCCCAATTTTTGCAATATACTTTGCCAAATTCATGCGAAATATTCAAATTCACTTGTTGGTTAACATCAAATTGCTTTTTTATCAGCACCTTCTCAATGGTTTCTTCGGCCCGGAGAACCTGTTGTCCCCCAACGAAAAACAGCACTACCAGGGTTGCGAAGCAAGTAGTTATTTTTCTTTTCATGATTATTTAATTTAAAGTGGATTAAAATTGTGTATAGGGTTCACCTACACGATAACCTTGCGATGCCGTGCGGGCTTCATTATTTAATGTATTTAGAATTTCTGCTTTTTTTATTTGTGTGTTGACCATGGCCGCTTTTACGGCCTCACTTCCGGGATTTTTCATGTAAGCCTTCTCAATACTGAGTAGCCTGGCATCTAACTTTTCTATTTGTTTTGCAGCTACCTGATTGATGGTGGTTGTACTGCTATTTTCCTTTCTGACTTCCTTTATTTCATCCTCATCTATGCGGCATTGACCGTCATAATATGAAATAACCTGCTGCAAATCGTCCGGTATTTCAATAGTAGTCACTTCAACCGAAGAAGCCTTCCCCTCCTTAAATGGTTCGATCGTAAGCCAAACAATTGAAGCCACCAGCAATAGCGATGCCGCTGCTTTTAGCCAGAGATTATACCGACGGGTATCTTTTTTATGGCCGTTTATTTTCCTTAGCCGCATTGAAAAGCGTTGTTCATGGCCCTCAAGAGGTTCCTGATTTTCGAAATGCGCTTTGTTTTCTTCAATATATTTTTCAATTTTCCACATGCCACACCTCCTTTTTCCCTTGTTGGTTTTGTAGTCTCTGAATTTCCCCGATCAATCGCCGCCTGGCACGCGAGTACTTTGTTTTCACATTGTTATATTCCAAATTGAGAATTTGTCCCATTTCTTCATAGTCCATTCCCTCGAATAAATGCAGCGATAAAACAATCCGATATTGATCGGGAATATTTTGCATAGCCAATTGGACTTCTCTAAGTTTATATTGCAGGTCGGGTTCTTGGTCATCAAATTCCGCCTCCGTAAAAATCTCATGCTGCATCATCTCCCGGTACGACTGTATTGTTTTCTCGCGTTTTATCACATCAAGGGCTTTGTTTATGACGATCCTTTTTAACCAGGCGCTAAAACTCTGCTCATCGCTCAACTGGCTAATTTTTTGAAAAGCGTCAATAAAAGCTTCTTGCATCACGTCTTCGGCTTCTACAGGATTTTCTAAAATACGGTTGGCAGTGTGATACATGGCTTTATAATAATTTTTATACAACATCATCTGGGCTTTCCTGTCGTTTCGCTGACAGGCTCTGATCAATTCCTGATTGGGATGTATGTGTAGTGACTTAATCATTTTCAAATTACTGATCAAAAGACGATCGAAAAATAATTGGTTACACTTTTGAGACGAAATTTGGAAAATATTTTTAAAAATGCTGCATTTTTCTTTAAAATATTGGCTGATGCTTTGATCATGTCAATGTTTATTAATTAAGTCCTCTCATGAAACCCTAAAACACTGAAATACTGCTCAGAAGCCAAATTACAAAGATTCACAAAATGACGGTTATCCAGATGACAACATGAATGTATCATCGAGTTTTCCTGCCTTAAAGGCAAGAAAAAGGCTTATCTGCGCAGGTCAATATTCATTTTTTTGAAGACGAAAAAAAGGCAGCTCCTGCTGCCTTATTCGTTTTCAATTAAATACATAACTAATCTAAAGTCAAACTACTTCGAACTGGAATAATAGGCCTCTGCCTTCTTTTTAAATTGATATGAAGCGCCGGTATTGATATTTTTCCAGCTCGTGCTATCAATATAAACCGTACCTGTTGAATTGGTTACCTGCATATTGAAAAACACCTCTCCATTTTCTATATTACCTGAAACGTAAAGACCGGCATCGTAGCTGTTGGCAGATGTATAGGAATAATCTAAATCAGGCTCTGACATTTTAGTCACTATTTCACCCGAAATATTTTTATACTGAATCGTGTCCATTTGAACATCACCAATCGAGGTAACTGTATACTTAATGGTATAAATTACATCAGGCGTGCTGCTGGATTTGGAACATGACGCGAAACTGATGATGGCTAAAACCAAGGTAAAGTAAGCTGTTTTTTTCATAAATTTCCTTTAAGGGTTGATTACGGTTATTTGATTAAAGGTCAAATATAAACAATGATTCAATCGCCAATCATTTTATTTATAAACAAACAGTTAAATTTTCGCATTCTTATCCCTGACCAAGTCCATATTGTACTGATTATCTTCACTCAACGGCTTTAAGTCAGGGATTTGTTATGTAATAATATTTGACCGGTTGAGCAGAAGGTATCAGATCCAATTGTCCATTGGGGATATTTTCACCGGGCAACGATGAACATTTTTGATGCGCCGTATCTAAAGGATAAAGGTTTCATTGAATCGCTCCAGTATTGATAGGAACTATCCACATAGGCAACCATGTTGTCATTCATGACCTGCAATTTAAAATCTACGGTTCCATCCTTTATGAGGCCCGACATAAACAAGCAGGCATCATAACCATTTGATGAGGTAAACCAATAGTTCAGGTTATTCTCCTTTTTTATTGTCATCGTTTTACCATGAATGTTTTTATACTGGATGGTATCCATTTGTACATCGCCTGTGGAAACAATACTGTACTTCACTGTAAAAATAGTATCGGGTTCAGTGGGTGATTTAGAACAGGAAATGACAACAAACAGTGCCACAGCCATCAGAAATATTCGTGAAGAATTCATCTTTTTAGGTTTTATGCGTTAAAAAATGAATAGGTTAATCGCCTCAAATATAAGGCATTTTTTGCAATTTGCGATGATGACGAGTAAATTATTATATTATTCTACCCATTTTAACCGGTTTGGAAAGGTCTATAAGTATTTCCAGAAAAAAACCACCGCGTCACTATGATCCTTACCTTTGCTTTGTTAGAATCTTTAATAAATGATGAAACGATTTCCCCTGTTCGAAGCACTGGGCGCACAATATCCCATATTAATGGCACCCATGTTTCTGGTGACCAATACACAAATGATGGTTGCTGCTTTAAAAAGTGGCATTACTGCTGCCGTTCCGGCACTCAATTACCGGACTGATTCAGCTTTGCGTGAGGCTATAGGCGACATCAGAAGGCAAACCGACAAGCCTTTTGGCGTAAACCTCATTGTGAACAAATCGAATATAAAATACAAACAACAACTCAAAACCTGTGCGGAACTAAAAGTGGGATTTATCATCACCTCACTTGGCAATCCGAAAGAGACCATTGAATTATGCAAGCCATTGGGCATCAAGGTGTTTTGTGATGTCGTAGATTTATTATACGCCAAAAAAGTGGCCGACCTGGGAGCCGATGCAGTCATTGCGGTGAGTTCGTTGGCAGGCGGGCATTCCGGCAATCTGAAACCCGAAGAACTGGTTCCGATGTTAAAAAAGCAACTCCCCATCCCCGTGATTTCGGCCGGTGGCATTGCAACCTCAGCAAGCCTGGAGCAGGCACTCGAACTGGGTGCTGATGGGGTTTCCATTGGAACTGCATTCATCGCTTCCATTGAAGCAGGTGTATCAGAAGAATATAAACAGGCCCTGGTAGAATATTCGGCCAAAGACATTATCCTGACGAAAATAATCTCAGGCACTCCGCTCACTGTCATCAACACGCCTTATATGCAATCGCTGGGGACCAATCCGAGCCTATTGAATAAGTTGATGTACAAAAACAAGTTCCTGAAAAAATACATCAAAATGCTTATTGCCTTCCGGGGCATGAAAACGATTGAGCATGCGGCTTCAAAAGCCACTTATAAAACCGTTTGGGTTGCAGGTCCATCCATACAGGACATTCACAAAATCCGTCCGGTAAGCGAAATAGTGGCATCACTGACAAAATCGTTAATCAAATAAGAGAGATGGGATAGTCAATTTTTTCTAAAAAAAGACCCCCGGCAGGCACCGAGAATCCCGCTTTTCTTCGGTCTTTGGCCTCAATAATGGTAACCATATCCCGCGCTGTTAGCTTTCCCTTGCCAATTTCCACCAAAGTGCCCACAATGGCACGCACCATATTGCGCAGGAAGCGGTCGGCAATAATGGTAAAAACAAGTTGATCGCCCAACACATCCCACCTGGCCTCGGTAATTTTGCACAAGTTGGTTTGAGTCTGTGTGTGCAATTTCGAAAAACTGGTAAAGTCGGTGAAATTCAACAAGAAGCCCGTAGCCGTTTTCATGGCTTCGATGTCTAAGGTTCTATAATATGGATAACTTAAACCTTGTGTAAAGGGATTTTTATGCTGGCTGATATAATAGCGATAAGTACGACTTATTGCGCTAAACCGGCTATGCAAATCGCCCGGAACCGGAGTGATGTTAAAAACTACCACGTCTGAAGGAAGAAACCTGTTTAATTTATAGGTGGTGTCGGAAGGCTCATCCAAAGTTTCTTCAATGTCAAAATGTGCGTAAAATTCCCGTGCATGGACCCCTGTATCCGTTCGCCCGCATCCAACTACATTAATTTCTTGTCCCAGTAACAATGACAGTTTTTGATTGAGCTCCGACTGCACGCTATGGGCATTTTCCTGTATTTGCCAGCCATGATAGCGACTTCCATTGTAAGCCAGTTTTATAAAATACCGATTCATGAAACAAAAGTAGATCAAAATCCGGTAAATAAAACAGCCGCACTAACTCCATACGTTGATGATGTCCATGCGGCCGCCTGAATTCCTGATCTCTTAATGCGTATTAACTAATCCTCAAAATCGCGTTTCATAAATTGAATGCGCTCGAAAGAGGCTGATGTTGCTACATCCTGAAGCGCTTTTCCCCTGAAATCGCTGATCTGGTTAAAATGATGTTCCTTCATCCATTCGCGAAGATCCTTCAGAATTGTTTCGATGTAGGGAATGCCATTAATATACAATGTACTGCATACCTGAACCGCGGTGGCACCGGCAAGCAAAAGCTTAATCATTCCAATATGGTAATGTATCCCGGTTGAAGCCACCAGATCGCATCCGATATTTCTCCCGGCCATCAGGGCTATCCACCTCAGAGGAACATTTTGCTCTTCAGGCTGCGAAAAATGATTGTCGGTAACAACCTCCATGGTATTGATGTCGATATCAGGTCTGAAAAAACGGTTAAAAAACACCAACCCGCTGGCACCATTTTCGACCAATTGAGAGGCCATGGAGCATAAATTGGTAAAATAACTTCCAAGTTTGACTGAAACAGGAATGGTAACTTCCTTCTTAACAGCCACCAATATTTGAAGATATTGATCTTCTATTTCGCTACTTTTAAGAGAAGCATCAAATGGAAATATGCTGATATTCAGTTCCAGCGCATCTGCACCGGCATCCTGAATGGCCCTGGCGAACTTGGTCCATTCAACAGCCGAGGTACAATTTATACTGGCAATTACAGGAATATCCACAGAAGCTTTTACTGTTTTCACAAAATCAAGGTATTTATCCAGACTTGCCTCCATCGACAACCCCATGACATGATCCTTGGCCTCCGGATACCAGTAATACATCTCATTACTCTTTCGCAAGTGAGCTTCAGATTTGGCCCTGATTTGCTCTTCAAATATCGATTTGAGAACTATTGCGCCAGCGCCATACATAGCACACAACTTGATGTTCTCCAAATCCTCGGTCAGTTTTGAACTGCTCACAATAAGCGGGTTCTTCAAATGAAGCCCCATGTAGGTTGTCGAAATATTGATCATTTGAGCATGCTTATTGGTAAATTTTTCTTAATAAGTGCCCAACCGGCCAACTGACGGGTCAGAAATTGAAACGCCTGTTCCAGATTTAACCTGGCATTGGCCGTTAGGCCTTCCTTCAGTTCCCATTCATACCCTTTTATCACCAGCACGTAAGTTTCGGGGGATTTTCCAAACAACGATTGCGACAGGTGCAGCACATATTCAGGAGCAACAGCATGCATCGTGAACTCCACCTTGGCCTCCGAAGGCTCTACAGTTTTAAACTTGTACTCATTAATTCGCTCCTCTTTGGTAGCATCCACGAAAACCACAATATCCCAATGAGATATTTTTTCAGCATCCTCTACATTCAACTGATAGTTACTATCCGTTTGCATGCAGGTCAGGTGGTGGGTTTCAATCCATTTTTGAATCATCGTGACCATTTCATTTCCTATTCCATCATCCTGACGGCCCGGATTTCCATAGCCATAAACCAGTACTCTTTTTTTGGGTTCCATGATTATTTAGTTTTACAATCGATTATTTCGTTATTTTCATTAACAAGGGTCATTTCCAACGGCATTTGTCCCATCGCATGGGTGGCACAACTTAAACACGGGTCATAAGCCCTGATGGCAACCTCTACGGCATTCATCATACCTTCGGTAATTTCTTTTTGTCCGTTCATGAATGATTTGGCCGTATGATTCACGGCGAGATTCATGGGTTGGTTGTTGTTGGTAGTTGAAACGATCAGGTTGGCCAGGGTGATTTGGTCGTTGTCGTTTATTTCGTAATGATGGAACAGGGTTCCGCGTGGAGCCTCTATAACACCTACACCCCGGTGCGATTTTTTACCTTTCACCACCAGGTCTTCATTCTGTAGATCAGTATCTTGCAAAAGGTTTCTGATTTCTTCAGCAGCATGTAGTGTTTCTATCAAACGTGCCCAATGATAATGAAGTGTCATGTTGTTTGGTTTCCCATGGGTATAGGCCTTGAACTCTTCAAATTCCTTTTGGGCAAGAGGGGTTGGGATAAAATCACAAGTATTAAGTCTCGCCAGGGGGCCTACCCGATACCAGCCATTTTCTTTTCCAAGGTGCTTCAGGTATGGGAATTTCATATAACTCCAATTCCGGACTTCTTCTTCAATATACTTGTCATAATCCTGGCAATCCACATCGTCCAGAATTCTGGTTCCTTCTGTATCGACGGCGCGAAGTACTCCATTATAAAGATCCATTGCACCATCGGCACGAACGATACTTAGGTGATTGGATGGGAATTCAGCAAAAGTATCAACCAGAGTCTTATTATTTTTGTGATAGGCCTTAAAAAAAGCCAGGGCACCAACTGACCACTCAACCATTTTATCGGCATTGAGCGGATCGGCTCCATGGAGTAAGATATCGCGTTCCTCAACACTCAGGTTTTTATTGATGCCTCCAGGAATTGCACCCGTCCCGTGAATTTTTTTCCCTGCAGTAAATTTAATGATTTCCTGTCCGTATTTACGCATCATAACGCCTTGAACGGCTAAATCTTTGTGGTGCATGGCCACGCCGATAATATTTCTAATGGCAGGATCGGCATCAATACCAAACAAGAAGTCGGGTGAAGCAAGGTGAAAAAAGTGCAGCACATGCGACTGGAAAATTTGACCGTAATGCATCAATCTTCGCATTTTTTCACCAACGGGGGTTAATCCCAAACCTGTTCCGGCGCCTACGATAACATCCAATGCTTTGGCTGCCGCCAGGTGATGGCTAACAGGACAAATTCCGCAAAGACGTTGCACCAATACCGGGGCTTCCCAATATGGGCGACCTTGAATAAAGCGCTCAAATCCCCTGAATTCAACAATATGTAACCTGGTTTCGCGAACTTGCCCGGCATCATCAATCTGAATGGTTACTTTTCCGTGGCCTTCCACCCTGGTTACGGGCTCTATAGTGATCTTTTTTGGCATAATTCAATCTTTTTCAAATAGTTAATCAAATTTAATAACTTCATAAGGCAAATCCAATTTACTCCCTGTAATCAGCGCGACGAGTGCGTCCCAAATTAATTCAGCACTTGGCGGACAACCAGGCAGATAATAGTCGATTTTTACTATTTCATGACACGGGTACACTTTGTCAAGCAACATGGGCAATTCATCATCATTGGGCAAGATATGCTGGGTATTCAATCCAACAGTAGGTCCGTTGATATAAGCTTCATTGAGGCATTCTTCGATGGGTATTCCATTACGCAGTGCAGGCAAACCTCCCATGATAGCGCATTCTCCTAATGAAATTAGTATTTTGCAATTTTTTCTAAAACTACGGAGTACTTCTACATTTTCACTGTTACAGCATCCGCCTTCTATAATGCCTATATCCACAGGTTTTGTAAAAGTCTTAATGTCGTCAACAGGCGATTTGTTAAATTCAACCAACTCAATAAGTTCGAGTATACGCTCATCGATGTCCAACACCGACATGTGGCATCCGAAACATCCGGCAAGTGAAGTAGTTGCTATGATCTTTTTTTCCATTTTTTTCAATTTTCAAAATTAATTTTCAATTTCACTGCCAATTGGTTTATGATCGTATTTACGCTGTCCAATTGGAACCTCAAATCCAACTTCCTTAAAGATGATCGAGCCTACCGGACAATTTTCCATTGCTTTTTTTGCAAGGGCACTGGATATTTCTTTGCCCATTTTCTCATCAAGCAATACTTCCAACTTATGGCCTCTCTCCTTAAACGCGAAATAATGGCGTCCCAGGTCATCCTTGATGGTTTTTATACACCGCTTGCATAAGATACACCGATTTTGATCTTTAATGATGTAAGGACTCGATCCATCCACACTTTTCATAGGGAAATCGTATGGAAACCGGGGAACCATCATCTGGTAACGATAGGCAAGAGCCTGTAGTTCACAATTACCACTTTTTTCGCATGAAGGGCAAAAATGGTTACCACTTACAAATAACAATTCAATGATGCCTTTGCGAAAGTCGTTGATTTCATTTGTGTTGTTTTCAACCTCCATCCCATGCGCTGCAGGTGTGGTACATGAAGTCATAAACCTGTTGTTGATCTTAATGGTGCACATACGGCAACAACCTTTGGGCAGTGCCCCCGCAAAATTGCACAGGGTCGGGATAAAAATACCGTTTTCATGAGCAGCTTCAACAATGGTTTTGCCCTGATCGGTGATGATTTCTTTACCGTCTATCTTAATTTTTATTTTATTGGTCATGGTATTAATATATTAAGCGTTATGGTGAAAAAGCGGCTGGCGCCTGACTGCTTTGCACGATTCAAGTACAGAGGTCTCCAATGAAAATCCACTATCATATTCAATCTCTTTTTGAACCAAAGCATCATACAAATGTCTGAAGTTTCTGATGCTGGAAACAATGGGGTTGGCGGCCGTCTGCCCCAAACCACACCTGCTGACTTTAAGTAAATTAGCCCAGTTGACCATATCCTCAATGTCGTTTTTAACTCCTCGTCCGGTAATTACTTTCAGTAGCTTCCCACGAAGCACATAGGGCATATTGCGACAAGTTGAGCAGGTACCACATGATTCTTCAATAAAGAAATTAATGAAATTAAGTACAACTTCTGAAAGGAGGTCGCGGTTTTTATTAAAAACGATCATCGAACCTCCTGTTGGCAAATCGGAATAACTCAACTCCCGATCAAAATCCTTTTCTCCCAGCAATGTGCCCGAAGGCCCACCTACCTGAATGGCCTGTACTTCATTTGCTCCACACATGGCCAGAATGTCACTGATTTTTAGTCCCCATTCCACTTCATAAATGCCCGGAAAACGGCAATCTCCTGAAATACTCAACAGCTTGGTACCAACAGAATCCTTATTGCCCAGTTGGTTGTACCATGCTGCCCCATTCTTAATAATTTTAACAACAGTAGCTAAGGTTTCTACATTATTTACAACAGTGGGCAAATTTAAGTAGCCTTTCTCAACGGGAAATGGTGGCTTGTCGCGAGGTTCACCCCTTTTTCCTTCCAGAGATTCGATGAGGGCAGATTCTTCACCACAAATATAGGCACCGGCTCCCAGTTGGATGCGGATATCAAAATCAAAGTCACCTATACCGGCAATCGACTGACCAAGAAAATTATTCTTGCGCATGTTTTCAAGTATACCATTCAGATAAACAAGTAAATACTTGTACTCGTAGCGCAGGTAGAGAAGTCCAATATCAGCGCCAACAGCATATCCGGCTGTCACCATGCCTTCAAAAACCATTTCTGGATACTCTGTAAGCAACACCCTGTCTTTAAATGTTCCGGGTTCGCCTTCGTCAGCATTGCAAATAATAATGCGGTGTTCGCCTTTTGCCCTGCTTCCAAATTTCCACTTTAATCCTGTCGGGAAACCGGCACCACCCCTACCCCTGATATTCGACTCCGTAATGATGTCGGTGATTTCTTCAGATGATGTTTTTGGCAAAATATCTTTTATTACTGCAAACAAAGGATAATCATGGCTTAACAAGGCTCCCTTTCGGCGAATATTATTATATACCATGGCATCGATTATAGGAAGTGCATTATTTCCATCGCCACATTCTTCCACCACCAATTCTTGTACTTGTTGTCCTTGTTTTAAGGCATTGATAATCTGTTTGGCCCGATATGCTGTTAAACGTGTAAATACCCTGTCGTTGATTATGGCAGCAGGTTCCTGATCGTTCATCCCGATACAGGAGGTCGAAAATAAACCAATGTTTCCATCCGTTGTTACCCCGCCGATTTTAATTCCACAAGCATCCTCAAAGGCTTTCAGCACTTCTTTGCGCCCGTTCATGTTAGCGGTAACGCTGTCGTTCAGGTAAATGTTGACTTTAGCCAACGGCTTGTCGCTATAAAAGTGATAGAATGAAACCGTTTCTTTGATTTGCGCCGCCGAGAGGGTCAACTTATCTGCCAAAAATGCAATGGTTGTTTCGTCAATATATCCGGCATGTGCCTGAATATCGTGTAAAATATCCATCAGCCTTGTGCTGTCTCCATTGTATTTACTGATAATCTCAATAATTCTGTCCTTCATTGATAATAACTTTTTATAATAAAAAAGATTACAATTTGATTGTTAAATAATTAACAGCAAAGATACTCCTTTATCCTGTTAATTGTTTAACACTTGAAAATTTATAATCAATTTAAATTAGTTTTGCTGCGTAATTGAGGAAAATGATAGTCACTAAAAAGATTGAAATAAAAGGATTGGTACAGGGTGTTGGATTTCGACCTGCCATCTATCGAATCGCAATAAATCACTTGATTAAAGGTACGGTAGAAAACACAAATGCAGGAGTGATCATTGTGGCTGAGGGGTTAGAAAAGCAAGTTGAAACCTTTATTAATATAATACCCGATGAAGTTCCTTTGGCGGCATCCATCAACTCCTTAAAGGTAGAAAGCCTTTCGTTTCAAAACTTTTCAGAATTCCGTATAATAAAGAGTAGCTCATTCTCCGATGAAATAACCGAGGTCAGCCCCGATATCGCCGTTTGCGAGGCTTGTTTAGATGATTTAAAACACCAAACACACAGAATAAACTACCCTTTAATCAATTGCACCAATTGCGGTCCAAGGTTTACCATTATCAAATCACTGCCTTACGACAGGCCCCTGACTACGATGGCTCCTTTCGCGATGTGTCCAACCTGTAAGGCAGAATATTCGGATGTCCTGAACAGGCGCTTTCACGCACAACCCGTGGCTTGCAACACCTGCGGCCCACGGTACACCTTACATACCCAACACCATCAATTGAACAACTTAGTTCATTTGGTAACTGAGACGGCCCGACTGATCGATTCAGGCAAGCTGGTGGCCATTAAGGGGATGGGTGGATTTCACCTGGCGTGCAATGCATTGGATCGGGAGGCTGTTTTAAAAATGCGTGAATTGAAATGCCGGGAAGGGAAACCATTTGCTCTCATGGCACGCCACCTGACCGCGGCTGAAAAATTCGTTATCCTGGGTATGGAAGAAAGGCGATTATTAACAAGTTGGCACCGCCCCATTGTGTTGGCCACCAGCAAAGGAATTCTCCCGGATGAAGTAGCAACAGGGCTTAATTCTATTGGAATCATGCTTCCTTACATGCCCTTTCATTATTTGCTTTTTGAAAAGTTGAGAACTGATGTACTGGTGCTCACCAGTGGTAATTTTTCCGATGAGCCCATTATCACACAAAATGAAGAAGGACTCCGGGTATTTTTACCTAAAACCGCAGCAGTCATTTTATACGATCGTGAAATAGCTAACAGAACTGATGATTCAGTCGCATTTGTTGTCAACAATAAACCCCGACTTATCCGCCGTTCAAGAGGTTATGCACCATCGCCTGTCAGCCTTCATCTTCAAACGGAAGGCATCTTCGCCGCCGGGGCCGAACTGGTCAATTGCTTTGCCATCGGAAAAGGACAACAGGCCATCATGAGCCAACATATTGGAGATTTAAAGAACATGGAAACCTTCGATTTCTACAGGGAGTCGGTAGAACGCTTTAGTCATTTGTTTCGTTTTAAACCTACTTTGGTGGTTGCAGATCTTCATCCCGACTATCTCTCCACCCTGTATGCTGAACAAATGAACATTCCGCTTATACTGGTACAACATCACCACGCGCACATGGCATCGTGTATGGCTGAACACGGTTTAAATGAAAAAGTGATAGGAATATGTTTTGATGGTACTGGTTTGGGAAACGATGGTCATATCTGGGGTGGTGAATTTCTTTATGGGGATTTACTTGATTTTGATCGTTTTTCGCACTTCGAGTACATCCCCCAACCGGGAGGTGATGCCGTTACCAAACATCCCTGGAGAATGATGGTTTCCTATCTGGTTCATTATTTTGGGAAGGATATTTTTGAGGAATACCCATTCATTTTAGAAGGCATTGATAAAACGGAGTTTAACCTGTTGGTTTCGATGATAAACAATCAAATTAATACTCCCCTCACCTCGAGTGCCGGTCGGTTGTTCGATGCCGTTTCCGCCTTACTGGGGATTTGCCGTCATGCCGCTTATCATGCCGAGGCCCCTATGCAGCTTGAAGCAGCCGTTGATCCTGATATAAATTCGGTATATTCCTGGGTTCCGGGATCGTTTATTGGATTTAAACCTCTTTTCCGACAAATTCTTATTGATTTATCCATCGGTGTTCCTGTCGGGGAAATTTCGGGTAAATTCCATAACACCATGGTTGACGTGGTCGTTTCGACTGCTAAAACGATGCGTACCAAATTGAACACCAACATAGTCGTGTTATCCGGAGGTAGCTTTCAGAATAGAATACTACTTCAAAAAACTGAAACCAAACTAAAAGAATGTAATTTTGCAGTTTATTCGCAGGAGCAGGTTCCATCAAATGACGGTGGAATTGCGTTGGGCCAGTTGGCTGTTGCTGCTCAACGCCGATTGCATAACCGACTTTAATATAATTGTTTAAAATGAAGATATGTGTTTAAGTATACCGGCACGGGTAGATGAAATTGAAGGCAATTCGGCTATTTGCACCGTGGGAAATTCAAGTTATAAGGCCAGCCTCGAATTGTTAACCCCTGACGAGGTGCAGGTTGGAGATTACGTATTGATACACACCGGATTTGCAATTCAGAAATTGGATGAAGTGGATGCCATGGAAACATTAAAGACATTCAACGACTTTAAAACACTTAACGAACAGATGGATCAGGAAGAAAAAGACAACAATACTCATCTGATTTAATTGTCATGAAATACATTGATGAATATCGCGACAAAGGGCTCGTCAGACTATTTGCCGAAGAAATAAAAAAAATTTCCACCAAACATGTAAAACTGATGGAGGTCTGTGGTGGACACACCATGTCCATTCAGAAATTCGGAATCCCTGACTTGCTCCCTTCAACCGTTGAACTTATTTCTGGACCCGGATGCCCTGTTTGTGTAACCAGCCGTGGCTATATCGATCAGGCCATTGCCTATTGCCGCTTGGCGGATGTCATCATTGCCACTTATGGCGATTTGATCCGTGTCCCGGGCTCCACCTCTAGTCTGGAGAAAGAAAGAGCGCTAGGTGCCGATATCAGAATTGTATACTCCGTTTTGGATGCCCTGATAATCGCCAGGGAAAACAGAAGTAAAAAAGTAGTTTTTCTGGGTATCGGATTCGAAACCACCGCTCCGGGTTCCGCGGCCGCAATCATTAAAGCCAGTATGGCCGGACTTCGCAATTTTTATGTCTATAGTGCCCATAAAGTAATGCCACCCGCCATGGAAGCACTCATTGACGAAGGTGTTCAAATAAATGGATATCTCGGGCCAGGACACGTGAGTACCATCACCGGGGAAAAAATATATTACGACATCCCTAAAAAGTATGGTTTAGGTGTGGTAATCAGCGGATTTGAACCTGTTGACGTCATGCAAAGCATCCTCATGCTGGTGCAACAAATTGAGAGCAATCAACCAAAAGTTGAAATTCAATACACCCGTGTTGTAAAACCGGAGGGAAATATAAAAGCACAGCAGATGTTGGAAGAGGTTTTTGAACCCCGGGACGATTGGTGGCGAGGATTGGGTGTTTTAAAGGACAGTGGACTGAAGATCAGGGAAAACTATCAAACACATGATGCCGAGAAAATGATTGAGGTAGTTGTTGAAGAAACCATTGAGCCAAAAGGTTGTATTTGTGGACCAATCCTGAAAGGGATAAAAAAGCCCAAAGACTGCAAACTTTTTGGAACTGTTTGTACCCCCTCCGACCCGGTAGGCTCGTGCATGGTTTCGAACGAGGGATCGTGTGCTGCATTTTATATGTATAACAGGTGATTTTAATAAACGACATGGAAACATGAAAAAAAACGAAACGATACTTTTAGGTCATGGCAGTGGTGGAAAAATGACACATGACCTCATCGATCAACTATTTGCCCGTTATTTCGATAATCCCATACTGCGACAACAAAGTGATTCGGCAATACTTGATTTAGGCACCGGAAAACTTGCATTTACAACCGACTCGTTTGTTGTAGACCCGGTTTTCTTCCCCGGTGGCAATATCGGGCATCTGGCTGTGGCCGGAACGGTAAACGATCTGGCCGTTTCGGGAGCCGTTCCATTATACCTGAGTGCAGGATTTATCCTCGAAGAGGGTTTTCCCATGGAAAGTCTTGAAATCATTGTAAGATCCATGGCAGAAGAAGCGAAAAAAGCAGGCATCAGTATCGTGACCGGTGATACGAAAGTTGTGAACCGTGGTCAATGCGACAAGTTATTTATCAACACGTCCGGAATTGGGCGGCTGGAACCTGAATATGAACACATCAGTAGCGGTATCAATATACGTCCGGGAGACAAGATAATAATCAACGGGAGTATTGGCGATCATGGCATGGCCATCATGTCAGCGAGAAATGAGCTCAAAATCACTACAAAAATTGAATCGGACTGCGCCTGTCTAAACCACCTGATTAGTGAATCCATCATGGGATGCCGACAGATCAGGTTTATGCGCGATGCCACGCGTGGAGGGTTGGGAACCGTAGTTGCCGAAATAGTAAAAGGGAAATCCTTCGGACTAAAAATAGATGAAAGCAAACTTCAGATCAGAGAAAATGTACGGGGTTTGTGCGAAATGCTTGGTTTTGACCCTCTTTATGTTGCCAATGAAGGAAAAGTAGTCATAGTAGCAGGAGCTGACGAGGCTGGCGGATTACTTAAACGAATGAAGCAACATCCTTTGGGTGCAGAAGCATCCATTATTGGTGAAATCACCAGCGACCATCAGGGAATAGCCTGGCTCGAAACAGTGATCGGTGGTAAACGCATCATTGATATGTTATCAGGAAATCAACTGCCTCGAATCTGCTAGTCGCCGTAATGTTCGTAAAATTTAGCAAGTTCGGTAGACAGGTCATTAAATGCAACATAATGGTTTGAGCATCCTTTGCGTGAGCAAATTGTTACACGGCCACCAACACGCAGAACGAAGGAAACCATGGGAGCTCCGCAAAGTTTACACTCCTCGTTAACCAATAACTCCTTGTTGCAATGCGGGCAATAAAAATCTACAATTTCGCCCTCTTTAATTTCTAACGACGACACGTGATCGAAACACTCATACACAGAACACAGGTTAACGGTTCCTCGGTCTTCGACAGAGACTACATTCAATTTTACAGATGGATGACCACTGAGTTGTACCTTTTCATCCATCAGCGAGGATAAGCAATGTGGACATTCAACTGTCATGGAAATGTGTTTTCTCATAGTTGATATTTTTATATAAATACTTTTGCTAAAATAGCGATTAAATGAAACTAAGTCAACAGCAGCGTGTAATCAAGAATTGATACAAATAATGAAAATGACACCGGTTGATGTCCATTTTATCGACAATATATCTCATTGTAAACCTGGAATAATCCTTCATGATTGATGCTCCAAGGTGGTAAAATTCCGGAACCGGAATTCAACAAACTATTCTGCCATTGTCTACAGGCTGATGCTATTTATTACCTTTGCAACAATAAAATGATATTGACAGGTTGGCACAAATCGGTGGCTTCCATCAATCAATGGACAGTAATTATTTAAATATTAATAACATTATTATGTGCGGAACATGCGGCTGTGGCGAAGACGACCACATTTCTTATACTAAACCAGGAGCCCCTCACCAGCATGAAACAGAGGATCATCATCATGACCATGAACACGGACACTCCCATACTCATGACCAAACAGGGGATCACCACCATGTGCATCGCAATGAAATCAGGCTGGAAATAGACATTCTTTCGAAAAACAACCTGACAGCACAACGCAACAGGGGATATTTTGAAGCCCTCAACATACTGGCTCTTAACCTGGTCAGTTCACCCGGATCAGGAAAAACCAGTTTATTGGAGCGAACCATTAAAGAACAAAAGCTGATTCATCAATTTTACATTATTGAGGGCGACCAACAAACATCAAATGATGCCGATCGTATTGATGCGGCTGGGGCTCCGGTAATTCAGATAAATACAGGAAACGGATGCCATCTGGATGCCAAAATGATTCATGTGGCTACAAAAAAGTTGGAAGTCGCAAAGGATTCAATTCTATTTATTGAAAATGTGGGCAACCTGGTTTGCCCTTCTTTGTTCGATTTAGGCGAAGCCAAACGCGTTGTTATCATCAGTACTACCGAAGGTGATGACAAGCCCGTTAAATACCCGACCATGTTTCAATCGGCACAATTATGTATTATCAACAAAACCGATTTGCTCCCCTATGTGGATTTTAGCATGAAGAAATGCAGGGAATTGGCTTCTCGCGTTAATCATCACCTGGAATTCATCGAGCTATCGGTAAAAACTGGTGAAGGCATGGATCAGTGGTACGATTGGCTCAACAAACAATCAGCCATGTAAAAACAGGAGTTTATCATGATGTTCAATATCCATATCCTGTAATTCATTATCTTTGATCAAAAACTGAACCTTTGAATTTGCTTTTTATCAACATACGCATCCTTGACCTTGTAGACATCCTGCTGGTAGCAGCGCTCCTATTTACACTCTATAAGATGTTAAAGGGGACAGTAGCCATCAATATTTTTCTTGGATTGGTGGCCCTGTTTCTCATATGGCAACTGGTTACTGCCATACAAATGAAGTTGCTTTCGCAGATCTTAGGAGCCTTTATTTCAGTCGGTCTGGTGGCATTAATCATTATTTTTCAACCCGAAATCCGACAGTTTTTGCTGGCGTTGGGAACACCTTACTTCTTTCGCCGATATGGTAAAAAGTTTCACTTTCTTAAATTTGCCTTTAAAGAAAAAACAGATATTAACCTCGACCCGCTTTTAGTGGCTTGCAAGCACATGGCATCAACAAAAACCGGAGCTCTTATTGTGATCACCCGACAAAACGAATTGGCCCAATTTGTAAGAACCGGACAAGAGATTAATTCAAACTTGTCGTCATCCCTGATTGAAAATATATTCTTCAAAAATAGTCCGCTTCACGATGGGGCCATGATTATTACGGCCAATCACATAAAAGCAGCAGGCTGTATCTTGCCGGTATCGAAAAAACAGGTAAACCGCCATGTCGGATTGCGCCACAGGGCCGCCATCGGTATTAGTGAGGTGAGCGATTCTATCGCGGTGGTAGTTTCAGAAGAAACAGGCAATATTGCTTATGCCATGCATGGAGAAATAACCTACCTGGTTTCTGTACAGGACCTACAGGAAATGTTGGTAGAAGAATTGGGACTTGAGATGGAATAATATTTGAGAGTTCAAAGAATTAAAAGTTCCTCGAACTAAAATTTATTGTAGATCATCATGATTGCTTCCTGTCCATTTCTTCCTCTATGCCATCAGGTTCAAGTACAAATTAACGAACATGAATGAAGTACCTTTTTTAATTCCTCCTGGCTATTTTGGTGGTGATGGTTTGTCCGTTATAAAACTTTAATAGAGCCACATAGGTTCCTGCCGGTAGTTGATCCATGTGCAGGGTAACCTGTCCGGGAACAATCTCTGTGTCAATTTCCACCAACGATCCGGACAGAGTATACAGCGATACATATTGTAAAGTCATTGTTGCTGGAAAAATAATCATGGCCTCACGATCAGTTGGATTGGGATAGCAATGGACCTGATCAGCCGAAATTTCGTTTTGCCCGACTGTATAGCTGTTCAAAAAGGCGATGTTCGTCACTTCCTGGGTCGGTCGATCCACATCAATGGAACAAAGTGTAAAACCTGCTCCAACATCGTCCGTCCACCAATTGTAGGTATCTACTTCATCAACGGAGCTGGAGAGCAAAATCCAATTTCCAAAAAAATGCATCCAAATACTGTCCCTCACTGTTTTTTCTTCTTTTTGGCGAAGCGCGCTAAATGTCCCAATGGGAAGCACCATGGTACCCCAGGCATCTACAGTGAGGTTCTCGGTGGTGCTTGATTTGTATTTAACTGAGTCCACGCCGGGTAAAGAATTATCCGCTATCTTAATCTGCATACTGTACTGCTCCTGTCGAGTATTGCCATAGCTTTCCGGAAAGTCGAGATAAATATTGGGAGGAACCATGCTCATGGTGACGAAACCATAGTTTTCGACGGTTGCGGCTACTCCGATATTTGAAAATACGCTGTTGGTGCGGTTGAAATAGGCATAGGAGTCCGAAGAAACGATACCAATGGCAAAGTTGGCCATGGGAAAGGCATCCCCATAAGGGGTATCCGATGGCAACATAAGGCTCACGATATCCGTATCCTGAACGGTCAGCAGGCTGAAATCCCAGAGTTTATCCGTACCGGGTTCACCGGGTGTAATCTGAGCTGCATTGGTGGAATCATACGCCATTATGATTTCGGTTCCTGCAGGTGCCAAAGCGCTGTTGGTGATGGTAATCTGGGCAGAAACAACGGAGACTGCCATCAGGGCTAAAAGTGTTAAGAGTAGTGTTTTCATAGTTTTACAATTTAATAAAATAATCCACCACAGTTGAATTTGCAATCAGAGGTTTTAAATAATTTAAAATTGCCACGTGGTCAGGATGGATACGATAAGCTTCAAGACCTTCTTTATTATCAAAATCGGCAGTCAATACCAAATCATACGCAGAGTGGCTTGTATTTAAATTGATTCCTGTCTCCATTCTCTTCAGTGAAACAACGGTATCCGGAAGTTTATTTAACAAGGAGGCTACTTGCCTAGCACTTTTGTCCCAGGTTTCCCTGTCAGAAAATTTCATCATCACGACATGTCTATGCATGGCTTTGTTTTTTAATATCAATTCATCCATTCCGGGAAGGTCAGAAGTAAAAACCACCACAAAGATATAACAATAATATTCAAAAGATCATAACAAAAAAAAAGGCTCGCAATTCATTTATTGCAAGCCCCTTAACTATTTTCACCGGATTATCCGATGAGTTCTTTCATTCTTTTTCCAATATCTGCGGGCGAATCCACAACATGAATGCCACAGGATGTCAAAATTTCTTTCTTGGCCTCAGCAGTATCAGCCTTGCCACCAATAATGGCTCCGGCATGACCCATGGTGCGGCCTTTGGGCGCGGTGGCCCCTGCAATAAAACTCACCACTGGTTTGGTTCCATGTTCCTTAATCCAGTATGCGGCATCGGCCTCCATGTTACCGCCAATTTCACCAATCATTACGATACCCTCGGTTTCGGGATCATTCATGAACAACTCCACTGCTTCGCGGGTGGTGGTTCCGATGATGGGATCGCCACCAATTCCGAGGGCCGTGGTTTGACCCAATCCTGCCTTTGTCAACTGATCAACTGCCTCATAGGTCAGGGTTCCGCTCCGTGACACGATGCCAACCCGCCCTTTGCTGTGAATAAAACCCGGCATAATGCCCACTTTGGCTTCTCCAGGCGTAATAACTCCGGGACAGTTGGGACCAACCAATCTCGATTTTCTCCCTTTCAGGTATTCTTTCACCATGACCATGTCTTCGGTTGGGATGCCTTCCGTTATACACACAATCACCCCAATTCCTGCTTCGGCAGCTTCCATAATGGCATCTGCGGCAAAAGCCGGCGGAACAAAAATGATGGATACATTGGCACCAGCCATGTCTACGGCATCTTTTACCGTGTTAAAAACCGGCCTGTCCAGGTGGGTTTGACCACCTTTTCCGGGAGTTACGCCTCCGACAACACGGGTTCCGTATTCAATCATCTGAGAAGCGTGAAAAGTACCTTCACTGCCTGTAAATCCCTGAACTACAACTCTGGAGTCCTTGTTAACTAATACACTCATTTACCTGATAATTTCATTTACAAATTTTGAAGGTCAAAAGTAATATGTTTTATTAGACATTGCCGAATAAACTTGCTATTTTTGTTATTTAGTCGAGGATATGAATAAAACGCTACTGTGATGAAAACTTCAAAAAACAAATCCGACACCATTGCTGCCATTGCTACTGCGCCGGGAACCGGGGCCATTGCTGTTATCAGGTTATCAGGACCAGATAGTTTGCCCCATGCACTTGCCTTGTTTGACCATCAAAAAAAACCATTACTGCCGGAGCAAGTCAAGAGCCATCACGCTTATTTTGGCACACTAACCTACCAGGATGTATTGATCGATGAGGTTTTGATCACTTATTTTAAGGGACCCCATAGTTATACTGGTGAGGATGTCGTTGAAATTTCATGCCATGGTTCGGAATATATTCAGGAGCGCATTGTTCACATACTCCTCGATGAAGGAGTTCGTCAGGCTCAGGCAGGCGAATTTACTTTAAGGGCCTTTTTAAACGGGAAGATGGATTTGAGTCAGGCAGAAGCTGTAGCAGATTTAATTGCCTCACAATCAAACACTGCCCACAGGATGGCAATCAACCAGATGCGGGGAGGATTCTCAAACCAGATCAACGCTTTGCGCGAAAAACTCCTGCATTTTGCTTCATTGCTCGAATTGGAACTCGATTTTAGCGAAGAAGAGGTGGAGTTTGCCAACAGAGAGGAGTTTCTCAAACTGATCAGCGAAATAACTGAAACCCTCTTGTGGCTCATCAAATCCTTTAAGGCAGGCAATGTGCTAAAAAAAGGCATTCCGGTAGCCATTATCGGTAAACCAAATGCAGGCAAGTCGACTTTACTTAATGCCATTTTAAATGAAGAAAGGGCGCTGGTTTCGGAGATTCCCGGAACTACACGCGACTCCATCGAAGATACCTATGTCATTAACGGCTATAGTTTTCGGTTTGTCGATACCGCCGGACTGCATACGTCAGATGACCATGTTGAGAATATGGGCATCGCCCGTACTTACGATAAGATGCAGGAGGCCAGTATTATACTATATGTTTGCGACATCAGCATGATGGACAAAAACGGGATTGATACCATGCTGGATGAGTTTAAGGAATATATTCAGGATGAAAATAAACACTTTATCCTGGTAGCTAATAAGATTGATCAGATGAGTCAACTTCCGGCTCACCTGCGCGAAATTTTCGATCTTGACACCGTGTTTGTATCGGCCAAACGTAAGGAGAACATTCAGGAACTCACAGAAAAACTTGTGTCCATCGTTCAACAAACCAGCTTAACCAGTGATGTGATGGTGAACAATTCGCGGCATTATGAAGCTCTGACGCGTGCATTGGATGCCTTGCAACAGGTAGAAATTGGATTTGCCAGCCTGGTTCCCTCCGACCTGATAGCCATCGATGTAAGGCAGGCGCTGTATTATCTTGGAACCATCACAGGAGCCATCACGACGGACGAAATTTTAGGTTCGATTTTTTCCAAGTTTTGTATCGGAAAGTAACTATTGCCGTATCAAATATCTTTTGTATTTTCGGCACCGTTAAAAAATTCACAGATGATACATAATTCAATATTACAAACGGTTCTTGATTTTCTGCATTTGATGGCAACCATCGCCTGGATTGGCGGAATGGTGTTTAATTTTTTGGTCGTCATGCCCACGGCAAACAAAGTACTTGATCCTGCCATGGCCGGAAAATTTATGGGTGCCTTGTTTAAAAGGGTCAGGATTGTGGTTTACAGTTCCCTGCTCATTCTCTTTGTCACCGGGATTCCCATGAAAATCGCAAGCCAATATTATGTAGGGATCATCAACTTTGACAACAACTGGGAAATAGTGGGTTTTATCAAACATATTTTTGTTGCGTTGCTCGCGCTCATGGCCATCTATTCTTTTGAAGTGCTATCGCCTAAAGTTGCCAAACTCGCTGTAAAGGGCCTGTCACCTGAAATGATGGATTTAAGGAACAAACAAATGAAATTGGGTGGCGTCTCTTTTTTATTTGGCATCATCATTATTTTTCTTTCGGCCATGATGAACTATCTATAGATAAGAATCATACTTTTGAGGGTGATATTTTTCCTCCTTAAAACGGATAATCAACATGATCGTCTCTTTTTCTCTAAAAAAATAAAATGGAGGTGTAGGGTGACTCTGTTATTACACCAACGTTTCGCAAATACGCGCAAGGCGGAAGTTTCCCGATTAACTTCCTACGAAGATTGCATTCCATCCACCACGTGCGGGATCCTGTCCGCAAAACACTAAAACCCGACTTGCGGATATTTTGCTGTTGTGTGCTGTACTCTTTTTTCATCAAATTAATCCAAAACAAATTGCGATAAAACCTGGTCCATTTAATCCTCCATGCATTATTACTCCAATCCATGAATTTTTAGTCCTTTGAACAATAAAAGGTTGAAGAAAAATCAAAGGAATTAACGTAATTAACAATTGCCAGCCAAAAGCGATATGAAATAGCCCCCAACCAAATCCATGAATTAGCCATGCATGTTTCCCGAATGCAACTTCTTGTTTTGGTAACATAACACCTCTCCAAAGAAATTCTTCTCCCATAATATTTAAAATCCAATAAGGAGCCCAAATTAAAAGAAGCCAGTATCGCCCTTTAGTCAAAGGTTCGAACGACATAAAAGCTGGTGAATGATCAAATTTGCCAATTATTAACTCCAATCCTTTCAATATTATCCCACTAAAAACACCAACAAGAACTAATCCAACGATACTCCAAATCAAATCGGTTTTGGTTATCTTGCGAAATCGCAACCTCTCAGTCCAAGTGTTTTTTGAGATTTCATATCCTTCGGACTTTAAAATCAATATCCCCGTTATTATCAATGGGGTAAAAATCCCTAATCCAGCTACAATAAACCAAAATAGAATTGTTTCTTGTCCGGTTACTCTGCTTAGGAAAGGTATCAAATATTTAGTCATACAATACATCAAAATCGCCGCAGGTATATAAATCGCAAATGACCCTAAAATTCCAAGTTTTTTAATCTCTATTTTTGATTCCATATTATTGTTTTTATTGTTGCATTATCCTGTCTATCGGCAATCATCTGGTGTATGGTGGGGTAAATCTAGAAATTAATTTTATTGGTTTTACAGTGGGGATTAAGAATTTATGAAGTTTGCCTGGGTTTTATTATTCTGAATGAAGATTTTAGTTATGTTCGCTTTGTTTGGATGGTGATTGATTGTATTGCTGACGTAATTCTGATTAATATTTAACCGGTTTATCAGATGAATGCCAAAACGGTGGTTAGGTCACAGCCGATGGTGCGCAAAAAAAAGCGACCCCCGGCTCAAAGCCTGCATAGAGAAAAAATTGAGCAATGGATTGGTAAAATTGACATTCACAGCCAAGAACTTTGGTTTATTCCATGGCCAAATAGTATCATAAATCGGGTGTAAACCTTAATGTTTATTAATTGCGCCAAATTGTTTAACCCATTGCAACCCATTGCCAAAATAATTATGTCTATCTTTGTTCCCAAGAATTAAATGTCATGTTAAAAAAGATCAGTCATGTTTTCCTCGCTTTGCTTGTTACGGTAACAAGCATGGGAATGACCGTATCTAAACATTACTGTGGATCGACTTATGATTCTTTCAGCATTTATTCTACCCCCGAGTCATGTTGTGAAGGTCCATGCGACCAATGCCACAACGAAACCATGACCATCAAGATTAAAGACGATTTCTCTATTTCCTCCTTTGACTTTAATTTTACCCTGGTGGCTAACCTGTTGCCTGTCGAAATTCAAAGGTTTCATACCGAAATACCTGAGATGACTTCCTCATTTATAATAAGTCGTCATACTCCACCACCGCTTACTGTGCAAAGGGTTCTGTCGAACCTGCAGACCTTTCGTTTATGATTTAACTCAATTGATTTATTTTAATGCCACAACAAACCCATGGCATTGAAATGATCTTGTTTTTATTGAGTTTTAAATCATAACCATGAACCATGTTAAATAAAACCATTAAATTTTTCCTTGAAAACAAGGTGATCACCCTGTTGTTGTTGGTTGTTTTCATCCTGTTGGGAACGGTATTTGCCCCATTTAACTGGCATACCGGATTATTGCCACGCGACCCGGTGCCTGTGGATGCCATCCCTGATATTGGTGATAACCAACAAATTGTAGCCACCGAATGGATGGGTCGCTCACCCAAAGACATCGAAGACCAGATCACCTACCCGTTAACGACTTCATTGTTAGGGATTCCGGGTGTAAAAACCATCCGCAGTACTTCCATGTTCGGGATGTCGTTTGTTTATATCATCTTCGAGGATAACATCGAATTTTACTGGAGCCGGTCGCGTATACTCGAAAAATTAAACTCGCTTCCTTCAGGTACCTTGCCGCAAGGTGTGCAGCCCTCGCTTGGGCCGGACGCCACGGCACTGGGACAAATATACTGGTACACACTTGAGGGTCGTGACCCTAAAACCGGAAAGCCTGCCGGTGGCTGGGATCCGCAGGAACTACGTACTATTCAGGATTATTATGTAAAATATTCGCTCTCGGCTTCAAACGGTGTTTCCGAAGTGGCCACCATTGGCGGGTTTGTTAAAGAGTATCAGGTCGACATCGATCCCAACGCCATGAAAGCATTTGGCGTTTCGGTCATGGACATCATGCAGGCGGTAAAAAAAAGCAACCTGGATATCGGAGCCGAGACCATTGAGCTAAATAAGGTGGAATACGTCATCCGTGGGATGGGTTACATCAAAAGCCTTGACGACCTGAGAGAGGCGGTAGTTTCAGTTCGCGACAATGTTCCCGTGCGCATCCGTGATGTGGCACAGGTGAGTTTTGGTCCGGCACCCCGCCGTGGCGGCCTCGACAAAGATGGAGTGGAAGCTGTTGGCGCGGCCGTCATTGCACGTTACGGATCCAATCCCATGGAAGTTATCAACAACATCAAGAAAAAAATCGCCGAGATAGGCCCCGGCCTGCCACAGAAAACACTGGCCGATGGCACCATCTCCAAGGTCACCATCATTCCTTTTTACGACCGTTCAGGATTAATTACCGAAACCATCGGCACCTTGGAATCGGCTTTGTCACACGAAATTCTCATCGCCATCATCGTCATTATTATCCTGGTTCTGAACCTCAGGGCCTCCATCCTGATTTCATCACTACTTCCCGTAGCAGTGCTAATGACCTTTATCGTCATGAAATGGGTGGGGGTTGAAGCCAATATCGTCGCGTTGTCGGGTATTGCCATCGCTATTGGCGTGATGGTAGATGTTGGGATTGTGTTCGTGGAGAACATCATCCGTCATCTCGAAATGCCCGAGAACCTGGACATAAAAGGTAAGAAGCTGATTTCAGTCATCTATGAGGCCACCACCGAAGTATCCTCGGCCATCACCACTGCTTTGGGAACAACCATTGTTAGTTTCCTCCCTGTTTTTGCCATGGAAGCTGCCGAAGGCAAATTGTTTCGTCCTTTGGCGTTCACCAAGACATTTGCCTTGTTGGCATCGTTTATCCTGGGAATCATCGTGCTGCCCACCTTAGCCAATATCATCTTTTCGGTAAAATTCGACAAAAAACGAATCAGCCGGTTATTCAATAGCATTCTCATTGCGGCAGGAATCCTTTTCACCATTGCCTGGGGGCAGATTCCGGCACTGGCTCTGGTACTCATCGGATTTAACAACCTGTTCGCCTACAGGTGGGAAGAATCGCGAAAAGAATATACCAATTATATCAACATTGTAATTACTTTGCTGGTAGCCGTTTGGTATCTGGCAGTCGAATGGGTTCCGCTTGGTGCCAACAACAGCAACGCCTCCAACTATTTGTTTGTTTCGGTTTTAATTGCCCTTGTTTTGGGAACTCTTTTATTAATAGTTCATTTTTACGTGCCCATTCTACGCTGGGCATTAAAGAATAAATGGACTTTTATGACCTTGCCCCTGTTTACCATCGCTTTTGGGATATTGGCCTGGCAGGGCACCAACCGTTTATTTGGGTTTATGCCTGAATTCGTAAAAAAGACAGCGGTTTGGGAATCCTTCGACCAAACCTTTCCGGGAATGGGCAAGGAATTTATGCCCGCACTTGATGAGGGCTCGTTTTTATTGATGCCGACCAGCATGCCCCATAGTGGCATTGAAATGAATCAGGAATATGTAGAACTACTCGACAAACGACTATCAACGATTCCTGAAGTGGAGCTGGCGGTGGGCAAATGGGGACGTATCAATTCAGCACTTGACCCGGCACCGGTGCAGATGTTTGAAAATACCATCAACTATGTTCCGGAGTATATACTGGATGAAAACGGGCATAGGATGGGATTTGAAGTGGACAAGGAAGGAAGTTTTGTTTTATCCGACGGGACAACCTACAATCCTGAACGCGACGGATTCCGGAAAATAACGAAAGAACAATTAATTCCGGAGGATAAAGGCGACAACCTCCGTCAGTGGCGGCCTGAAATAAAAACACCTGATGATATCTGGGACGAAATTGTAAAAGTTACAAATATACCGGGACTCACCTCTGCCCCTAAGCTCCAACCTATTCAAACCAGGTTGGTCATGTTATCTACCGGGATGCGCGCCCCCATGGGATTAAAAGTCTATGGTCCCGACCTGGAAACCATCGAGAAAGCCGGAATCGAACTTGAAACTGAATTAAAAAATGTTCCTTCTATCAAAGCAACATCGGTGTTTTACGACCGGGCCGTGGGTGCTCCGTATATTGAAATAAAACTCGACAGAAAAGCCATCGCACGTTATGGAATGACGGTGGAGGACGTTCAGGAAATTTTACAGGTAGCTGTTGGTGGAATGGCCCTGACCAACACGGTGGAAGGACGCGAACGGTTTCCTGTCAGGGTACGTTATGCACGAGAACTGAGGAGCTCACCGGAGGAAATAAAAAAAATCCTGATACCTTCAATGAATGGAGTACAAGTGCCTTTGGGTGAATTGGTTAATATTGGATATACCCGTGGCCCACAGATGATCCGCAGCGAAAACACCTTCCTGAATGGGTATGTGATTTTCGACAAAATATCCGGAAAAGCAGAAGTGGATGTGGTGGAAGAAGCACAAAAATACCTCCACGACAGAATCGCATCTGGTGAACTGGTGTTGCCTGCCGGCGTGAGTTTTACCTTCGCAGGCAACTACGAACAACAAATCCGTGCCACAAAAAGGCTTGCCATCGTCATACCCATCAGTTTGATGCTGGTATTCCTATTGTTGTATTTTCAGTTTAAAACCATTACCGCTTCCTCCATCCATTTTTCGGGAGTATTCGTAGCCTTCGCCGGAGGTTTTATCATGCTTTGGCTCTACAGCCAGCCCTGGTTTTTAAACTTTTCGGTAGATGGGGTCGAGATGAGGCATTTGTTCCAGATACACACCATTAACCTGAGTGTAGCAGTTTGGGTAGGCTTTATTGCCCTGTTTGGAATTGCAACCGACGATGGTGTGATTATGGGAACCTATATCCACCAGGTTTTTGAAGAGAAAAAACCTTCTACTGTGGCAGAAGTGCGCGAAGCAGTAGTGATTGCCGGTAAAAAAAGAGTTCGTCCGGCGATGATGACTGCTGCAGTGGCCATTATTGCTCTACTCCCTGTGCTTTCATCTACCGGAAAAGGGGCCGACATTATGGTTCCGATGGCTATCCCGACTTTTGGGGGAATGATAATCCAGATCATGACCATGTTTGTGGTTCCAATACTTCAGTGTTTCTGGAGGGAAGGGGAAGTAAAAAATGGGAAGATGCAGGAAATACAATAGATGGAAGGTGGAAAAACAATTGATATACAGTGGAAATACAATTGAGGTACAGTGGAAATACAATTGATATACAGTGGAAATACAATTGAGGGACAGTGGAAATACAATTGAGGTACAGTGGAAATACAATTGATGGACAGTGGAAATACAATAGATGGGCGATGGAAATACAATAGATGTACATTGGAAATACAATTGATGGACGATGGAAATACAATTGATGTACACTGGAAATATATTTTGTGTAATGTTCTGAAATTTGGTAGTTTAGCATTGAAAGGGATTTATTATTAACTTAAAATTTATCGTTATGAATGACAAGAATTTTATCACACTAAAGGACCTGAAGGTCTATCAGCTGGCCAGGGAGTTGTCATCTAAAGCATGGGATGTTTATTGTAATCTGACTTTTGAGCAAAAGAAAATCATGGGTGATCAATTCATCAGGTCAATGGATTCGATTGAAGCCAATATTGCAGAGGGGTATGGTCGCTATCATGCGATGGATCAGGTAAAAATCTATCTCTATTCCAGGGGCTCTATGTTCGAAGCCTATTATCATTGGACATCGCTCCTTTTCGTGAGAAAAATTATTTCAGAAGCAGATTTCGGGTATATTAACACCCATTCTAAAGACCTGGAAGTCCGCCTGAATAACTTCATTTCCAGCACCCGGAAAAGCATAAAAAAATGAAAATGAAAACACTAATAAACCAACAACCAGATAAAAACGTGGACTCTGTTAACCTAGCGTCCAAATTTCGATTCAAAAGAAAACATAACAGGATATTTCAACGTACATCCATGTATTTCAATCGTACATCCATATATTTCCATCGTATTACAAACTATTTCAATCGTACATCCATGTATTTCAATTGTACTTCAACCTATTCCCTCCTAATCCCTCTATTTCTAATCTTCACCCTTCTACCCTTTCAATCAAATGCACAGGAAACATTAAACGACTACCTCGAAACAGCCGCGAAAAATAATCCTGATTTAAAAGTGGCATTTAACCAATACCTGGCCTCACTCCATAAAGTACCCCAGGTTGGTGCATTGCCCGACCCACAGGCAACTTTTGGATTTTTTATAAAACCGATGGCTATTGTGGCAGGCAGTCAGGTTGGGAATATTCAGGTGATGCAGATGTTTCCCTGGTTTGGCACTTTAAAACTTGCAAAAGATGAAGCTTCCGAAATGGCAAATGCCAGATACGAAGTTTTCATTTCAGCCAAAGCCGATCTGTATTACCAGGTAAAAGCAAACTGGTACCAGTTATTGAAACTTGACCGTGAAATTATTCTTGTAAAAGAAAATATCGAATTGCTTGAATCGCTCGAAAAACTGGTGATGGTGAAATTTCAGTCGCCAACTACAAGTGGAAGTTCAACAGGATCAAACTCAATGAACTCAACTTCATCCGGGGACATGAATGCTTCGGGTGTTGGAATGGGGGCGATGAAATCAACACAATCCGCGCCTGTACAAACAACAGGAAATATGCAGACATCTTCAATGTCATCCGGGATGGGAAAGAAATCGTCTGGGTTGCAGGATGTGCTACGCGTGAAAATGGAAATCCTGGATCAGCAAAATAAACTTGCGTTGTTAATCGACCAGAAAAAAACAGCGGAAGTTGGTTTTAATGCACTGCTTAATCGCGATCAGAATATTGCTGTAGAAATAAACGATTCGCTTGAAATTCAGCCTTTACCCGCAGAAAAACAGGCCGTTGTCGATAGTATTCTTGCCAACAATCCGATGCTGGCGATGCTGGAAAGCGAAGTTTCATCATACGAAGCCATGGAACAGAAAGCAAAAAAAATGGGGTTACCTATGATGGGTGTCGGTCTGAATTACATGATTAATCAGAAACGCGAAGGCAACACGTATATGATGAATGGAACCGACATGGTAATGCCAATGTTTTCGGTTTCAATTCCAATTTACCGGAAAAAGTACAACGCCATGCAAAGCGAAGCACGATTGATGCAGGAAGCGGGCAAACAGCAAACCATTGGTCTGCAAAATAACCTGAAGGTGCAGTATCGTAGTTTTATTCAAAACCTCAATGATGCCGAAAGGCGGATGAATTTATACAACAAGCAGGAAGAACTGGCACGTAAAACGACCGATCTGCTTTTAGCAGGTTTTGCAACTACCGGGACCGATTATGAAGAAGTCCTGCGTATGCAATACAAAGTGCTCGATTATGCATTTAAATACATCGAGGCAATTACAGATTATAACACTTCGGTCGCAATGGCCGAAAAATTAATGAATTCAGTTAATAAATAATACCAATTAAAATGAAAGTAAAAGATATATTATCCAATACTTATGTAAAAGCAGGATTACTTGTTTTGGCCGGATTGCTCCTTGGATGGCTGTTTTTTCATCAATCCGAAACAACAGTAAAAACAAATGAAAAAGCAGTTCATGAACATTCTGAAACAGAGAATCAAATCTGGACCTGCGCCATGCATCCTCAAATAAGAATGGATGAGCCGGGAGATTGCCCCATTTGCGGTATGGAACTCATCCCCTTGCAAAGTTCAAATGTTGAAATCGATGATCAGGCCATTGAAATGAGTGAGTCTGCCATGAAACTGGCTGAAGTCCAAACCTCAGTCGTCACACGAGGATCGGTTGCCAAAGAGGTGCTGCTCTATGGAAAAATCCAGATAGATGAACGTCGGAAGCAATCGCAAACGGCCCATGTGCCGGGGCGCATCGAACAACTGATGATCAATGTCACCGGCGAACAAGTGAAAAAAGGGCAACTCATCGCTGTGATTTATTCACCGGAAATGATTACAGCCCAAAAAGAATTGCTCGAAGCCTTGTCGTTGAAAGACAAATATCCGGCACTCATGGACGCGGCCCGTGAAAAGTTACGCAACTGGAAACTTTCCGACAGCCAAATCAGCAATATGGAAAAATCCGGCAAAGTGACTTCTACCTTTAACCTCTATGCCAATACTTCAGGGATTGTTGTCGACCGAAAAGTAAATGAGGGCGATTACATCTCCACAGGAGCCGTTCTGTTCGATGTTACTGACTTGAATAAAGTGTGGGGGGTTTTCGATGCTTACGAATCGGATATTGCCTGGGTTACGCTCAACCAGCCTGTTGAATTTACCGCACAGGCCATTCCCGGAAAAACTTTCTCAGGAAAAGTTTCATTCATCGACCCGGTAATCGACCCATCCACACGAATAGCCCGGGTAAGAATCGAACTAAACAATCCCGATCGGCAATTAAAGCCGGGTATGTTTATCAACGGACTTATCCAATCATCGTTGCCAGGCAATGGCGATGAACTCGTGATTCCACAAACAGCCGTGCTGTGGACCGGCACCCGCTCTGTGGTGTATGTAAAAATCCCAAACATGGAACACCCTTCGTTTAAAATGCGTGAAATCACCCTGGGACCTGCCATGAAAAACGCCTACATCGTGATGGGGGGACTCACTGAGGGAGAGGAAATTGTGACCAATGGGACTTTCAGTGTAGACGCAGCTGCCCAGTTAGCCGGGAAAACAAGCATGATGAACCCAGAGGGCGAAAAAGTTTCATCGGGTAGTATGGCCGGCATGGATATGGGAGATGAAAAAAACGCTAAGGATTCAAAGGACATTAATTCTATGACAGGAATGGATATCCCGGAGAAAAAAGCAAAAATCCTTCCTCCGATTTCGGAACAATTTAAAATGAAGTTTGAGATACTTGTTAAAAATTACATTGCCCTAAAGGACGCCTTTGTAGAATCGGATGAAGTGCAGGTTGACCTGGCGGCTCAAAACCTGCTAAAATCGATAAGCGAGGTTGCGATGAATCAACTCAAAGGTGATGCACAAAAAAAATGGATGGATTTTCAAAAACCAATGATAGAAAATGTAAACGGCATCATCCAAATGAAAGGACTCGAAATGAAACGCAAGCATTTCAGCCCGATTTCTGACAATCTTTATTTGATGTTGCAAACTTTTGGAAATTCAGCTGACACACCACGATACTACCAATACTGCCCCATGGCATTCGACAACAAAGGAGCCTATTGGATTAGTGACGAAACCGAAATACGGAACCCTTATTTCGGCGAAAAGATGCTTAAATGCGGTGAAAACAAGGACACCTTGAACTAATTCCAAAGTTTGACAAGAAAGATAATTGAACTGTAAATTAATGTTGATCATCCCTTTTAAAACTTAATTCGATGAAACTCATAAAAACTTATATCAGACACAGGAAAACGGAAGTGGTGTTTAAAGCATTGATCGCTATTAGCTTCCTGTTGCATGAACATCGTTGAATGCCAGGCGATGTGTCAATTTAACTCACCATTAATACTTGGGAAGATGAAGATATACATTAAAAACATGGTTTGCGACCGTTGTATCGCGGTAGTCTCCAATATCTTTAGGGAGGCCGGGTTTCCTGTTAAAGATGTTCAATTGGGAAATATTTCAGTTGAAACAGCTATTCCCACCGAACAGCTGAAACTCGTTGAAGAGAAACTAAAAAATTCAGGATTTGAAATCATTAGTGATGCAAAAAGCCGGCTCATAGATCAAATCAAAAATCTGATCATCGATTTGATTTACAAACATCCTGAAAAAATGAGGGTTAACTACTCCGATTATTTGTCTGATCAAATAAACCTTGATTATAGCTATCTAAGTACTTTCTTTTCTTCAGTTGAGGGTGTAACCATCGAAAAATACATTATCAGGTTAAAAACCGAGCGAGTGAAAGAACTGATAGTATATGACGAAAAAACATTAAGCGAGATAGCCTTTGAAATGGGTTATAGCAGTGTAGCCCATTTGTCCGGGCAGTTTAAAAAAGTTACAGGATTTACACCGTCCTATTATAAAAGCCTGGGAAAGCGAAAATCCATCGATAGCATTTGAAAATCAAGGAATCATATAAAAGAATCAAGAAATTGTGTAACAACTATTGGCTATTTTCATAATACCTTTGCAATCTAATAACTAAAAAGTAATTCAAGATGAAAAAACTACGTGAAATATTCAAGGGCTTTGCAACAAAAAGCGAGCATCACCAACATCACGATTGTTGTGGCGGGGCCGAACATTCCCATCAAGAGGAAGATACTGCCCACTTAAAAACAACGTATCAATGCCCTATGAAGTGCGAAGGTGACAAAACCTACGATGCACCAGGAAGATGTCCGGTGTGTAACATGCATTTAGCCCCCGTTGGCTAAAAGCATACGCACCATTAGGCGTGGTAAGTTCAATCTAAGTTAACACTACCTCATAAAATATTTATTACCATGAAACCATTTAAAAATTTATAGCCATGAAGTATTATATCAGCAAAAAAATAAACGCAGGTTTTGAACAAGCTGTTCAGCTCGTAACCGAATCATTGAAGGCAGAAGGATTTGGAGTGCTTACAGAAATCAATATTCATGATAAGTTAAAGGAAAAACTGGAGGTCGATTTTAGAAAGTACAGAATCCTTGGGGCATGCAATCCTGCATATGCTTACAAGGCCTTGTTGGAAGAAGATAAAATCGGAGTGATGCTTCCCTGTAACGTCATAGTACAGGATTTGGGAAACAATGAAGTGGAGGTAGCGGCTATTGATCCCGTTGCTTCGATGACCGCCATCGAAAACCCCAAAGTAAAAGCCGTTGCTACCGAAATTCAACAAAAATTGAAGAAGGTAATCGACAGACTAAATTAATTTACAAATAATACTTAAAAGATGAAATCATGATGGATGGAATGAATAATGATTGGGGAATGGGGCATGGATATGGCTACGGATGGATTTTCGGCATTATCGCCCTTGTTGTTGTTGTTTTGGTTGTGGTTAAATACATGAATCACAGGAACAACGGTAAATCTGATAATCAATCATAAAATGGATCACAGCGTTTCGCTATGAATCCTGTATGTGATGCTTTAACACGGGTTCTCCTGAAGGCCATTGGCATAGCCATTATGGTAACCCGGGATTTCAACCCGAGAAATAGGAGTCCGCTTTTCATCTTTCACCTTCTCCCGAATCCGGAAAGCTTTCGGTGAGAAAGTAACATAAAATATAACTTAGCAAACCCTTGTGGTTTAATTTTTTAACGACTTCTGACAACTTACTATTGCAATCGAATTAAAAGATAACCATGGAAAATAAAAATATTACCCAATACTATTGCCCGATGCACTGCGAAGGCGATAAAACTTATGATAAGCCGGGTGATTGCCCGGTATGCGGCATGCATCTTAATAAAGAGGCAAGTGCAACCCATTCAAAAGTCATGTATACCTGCCCCATGCATCCGGAGATACGACAAGACCATCCGGGCGACTGCCCTAAATGCGGCATGACCCTGGTTCCGGAAAAAGGAGTAGAAACTTCTGAAGAAGAAAAAGCTTATAAACAGATGGCTAAAAAGTTCTGGATCGCGCTGGCATTAAGCATTCCGGTGTTTATCATCGCCATGTCGGACATGGTCAGCTTTCTGAACCTGCAAGCCATTGCCTCCAAAAATGTTTGGGGTTGGGTTGAGTTCGTATTGGCTACTCCGGTGGTGTTATACTGTAGTTGGGATTTCTTCGTCAGGGGATGGAATTCGATACGCAGATATTCGCCCAATATGTGGACCCTTGTTTCCATAGGTGTGGGGGCTGCTTACCTGTTCAGTATATTTGCACTCTTATTTCCGTCCCTTTTCCCTGCGCAATTCAAGGATGAAACCGGCCATGTCCATCTGTACTTCGAAGCAGCGGCAGTGATTTTAACTTTGGTGTTGATGGGACAAGTGCTGGAGTTACGGGCCCACAGCAAAACCAATTCGGCTATCAAGGCGTTGCTGGGATTGATTCCGCCCGTGGCGAGAGTTATCCGCGATGGCGAAGAAATCGAAATCCCGCTGGAAGAGGTTAAGGTTGGAGACATTTTAAAAGTGAAGCCCGGCGAAAAAATTCCTGTTGACGGCAGTATTTATAAAGGAGAGGCGGTGATTGATGAAAGTATGATTACCGGTGAACCCATTCCGGTTGAAAAATCGGAAGGTGATAAAGTAACAGGTGGAACCATTAACGGGAAAACAGCCTTTGCAATGAAAGCCGAAAAAGTGGGCAGCGATACCCTGCTTTCACAAATCATCGAAATGGTAAACCATGCCAGTCGTTCGAGGGCTCCCATTCAGAAACTGGCCGATATTGTTGCCAAATATTTTGTCCAGGTGGTGGTTTCTATCGCCATCATCACCTTCGGCATCTGGGTCTTCTGGGGACCCGAACCTGCCTATGTGTATGCTTTTGTTAATGCAGTGGCGGTATTGATCATTGCCTGTCCGTGTGCTTTGGGTCTGGCTACTCCTATGTCGATTATGGTTGGATCGGGACGTATGGCACAGGCCGGCGTGCTGGTAAAAGATGCCCGAGCCATTGAAGAAATGAATAAGGTGGATATTCTTATTATAGACAAAACCGGTACCATCACCGAAGGAAAACCCAGCCTTAAAAATTATCAATCCTTTGGTTCAATATCCGATGATGAGATTTTAAAACTGGCTGCCTCAATCGATGCCAATAGCGAACATCCGCTTGCCGATGCCATAGTTGCCGGGGCAAAAGAAAAAAACATGGAACTGATAAAAATGGACAAATTTGAAT
>PHDN01000019.1 GCA_002840975.1 Bacteroidetes bacterium HGW-Bacteroidetes-16 | reverse complement strand
ATTTAGTCTTTTTTCAAACACAAACACTGATTATTAAACACTTACAACCGCACTAATTTGAGAGGGGACAAGTCAGGAAGAATAACAAAACCCTAAGGAAAACCCTCTCATTTCGATATCAGCCTCAGGCTGATGAGACTTGCCTACCATGCCTTCGGCAGGAAATCCGGTAGGCAGGAATCCCCACGGGAATGAGGTAATCCAGTCCCTGGGAGATTTCTCCCTGCGGTCGAAATGACAGACAGGTTCCTGGGAGATTCTTCACATCAGGGTGAAATGACAACCAAGTGCCTTGGGGATTACTGCCCAGGGCAAACAGGCCTCCCATCTGGTCGGAATAACTACCTAAAACCTGGGCATTTCAACCTATCATCCAACTCCACCCGCTTATTAACCTCTCCTTGTAAATAACTTTATTCAAAGCCTGCCGGCGAAAGAAATAATTACTTATTTTTGTTTTACCGGCTCTATAAAGGCCGTTGATAACACCATAACCAAATTAAATGGTATGAAGAATACGATTCTTGTAATTGATGATGAAATGAGTATCCGGTTGTTACTCGACAATTACCTCAGCAAAAAGTTTACCGTGGTTACCCGAAACGATGGATTTGAGGGACTTAAGTACCTTGAAGAAGGCAATATGCCGGACGTAATTGTAGCCGATATTCAAATGCCAAACATGGATGGTTACGAATTTATTGACGAAGTAAGAGCGAGCGGTTTTTTTAAACACATCCCTATGATCATGCTCTCAGGGATAGAAAGTAGCAAGGAGCGTGTTAAATGTCTGAGGTCAGGAGCCGATGATTACCTGGTAAAACCCTTCAACCCGGAAGAATTGGCTATCAGGATAGAAAACCTGATCATGAGAAGACGTTTATAAACCAAATAAAATCAGTCATTGCTAAACCTGCTCTATATAGGATCAAATCCTGAAGCATTGGAAGCCTTTAAAAGCCGTCCCGATGATTTCAATGTAACTCAATTGAACAGCGGTCTTAAGGCCATGGAATACATACAAAACACCGTGCCTGATGTAATTGTATGTGAAGCATTGATGCCCGGGATGAATGGCATGGAAGTTGGCAAAATGATCAAGAGCCTGCCCAATCAAACCCGAACGCCATTCATCTTGTTTCTCTTTGAAAAAGAGGATACCCTCATCAAAAAGGCATTTAAGGAAAAAAGCATTGTGGACGATATCTATGTCTTCCCTTTCGACGTCCGAAATATCATAACACGGATCAGGTTTTTTAAGCGTTATTATGCCGAGATAGATTTAGGTAAAAAGCCGGATGCCGCTTTTAAAGAATATAAAATCCCTTTTATCAAGCGTACCTTTGATATCGCAGTCTCGTTAACCGCGCTTCTTTTCCTTTCCCCCTTGTTTATCATCGTGATGATTGCCATCCGGCTCGAATCGAAAGGTCCGGTGATTTATAAATCGCAACGGGTAGGAACAGCCTATAAAATTTTTGGATTCCTTAAATTCAGAAGCATGGGTCTGGATGCCGACGCCAGATTAAAAGATTTGGCTCACCTGAACCAATATAAGGTACACGAGGCGAAAGCGGATGATGATATTCAAATAACAGCTTGCCCGCGGTGTGCAAAACTACCTGAAGGTGAATATTGCTCATCATTGCTTTATTATAAAGGAGCCAGAATATGCGAATATTGGTATCATACCGAAAAGAAAAAACAAGCCGTTTCTACTTTTATCAAAATTAAAAACGACCCAAGGGTTACCAAAGTAGGGAATTTCATCAGAAATACTTCCATTGATGAACTACCTCAATTGATCAATGTATTAAAAGGAGACATGTCCATTGTTGGCAACCGTCCTCTTCCCCTGTATGAAGCAGAGCTGCTGACTTCGGATGATTGGAGTGCGCGGTTTATGGGGCCTGCCGGAATTACCGGCTTATGGCAGGTAGAGCTCAGAGGTAAAAAAGGGGTCATGTCGGAGGATGAACGGAAGGCCCTGGACAATCAATATGCCAACACCTATTCGTTTTGGGGAGATATCAAGTTAATCCTCAGAACAATACCTGCGTTACTTCAAAAAGAAAATGTTTAAATTAATTGTTAAAAAAAAAAGGATAACTCAAAATTGCACCATTTGAATTAATAAAAAAAAATCGTAGTTTGCGCACTTTAAGGAACATATTATCAACAAACAGGGGTATAGAAATGAATAATAAAATAATGTCCGTCGGTATGGCATTACTCATTTATCTGTTATTCAATACAGCAGGCATATATGCACAAAAAAGCAACGTTGATACTACCAAATATTTTAACCCGATAACCGATGACATTACCAAACGATTGCCTCCCTTAAGAGTGTTGGTAGATTCGGCAGGATATAATTCACCAGACCTGAAATATGAGGATTTGAAGGCCGATTACTATTATTATGAACAAATATCGGCTGCACGTGAATGGATGGAAGCCTTAAGTTTGAACCTGGATGTGAATTTAGGTAAATGGGATTATTGGGACAAAGATGAGATCACCAGGGTCGACAGGTATTATAATTCACAATCCATACGCGACAACTACGCTATTGGTTTCTACGTGAGAATGCCTATCGCCACACTTGTTGACAGAAGAAACCGCATAAAAAAGCAGAAAAAGTGGATTGAAATATCGCTTACTCAAAAAGAAATAAACCGCAGGTTCCTACAGGAAAGGGTGATCACCGTATACAACGATTTGGTCAGTGCCCAAAACCAGATCAGAATTTATAATGATTACCAGTCGTTTACCATGACACAGATGCAAATGGCTCAAAATGAGTTTCTAAACGGTGAAATAACCACAGCTGAATATACCCGTTTAAAAGAAATTCAAACCCGTGGAGCAGTTGAATACCAACAGGTTATTGCTGAGTTTAATAAGCTCTATCAAATCCTGGAGGTCATTACCGGAATCCGGTTTAACTTAATTAATGTACTAAGGTAATTGATATAAGATGGATTTAGTTCAAATATTAACACTTTTGAAGCGCAACATGTTGATGTTAATTGCTGTACCCATTTTATTGGCAGTATTTACTTTTTATTTTACCCGGAACCAAGCCAAAGTATACCAATCAGAAGCCGTGATCTACACCGGGATTACCACCGGATATTCCATCGAGTCGACCACCCAACGACCTACTGACTTTTTTAGCACCAGTGCTCAATTCGATAATATGATTAACCTGCTCAAGTCGAGACAGACCATTATTGAAACCTCTCTGCGGCTTCTTTCGCAGGATTTATCCCTTGAACACCACAATGCCCAATACATCAGCAACCAAAACTACGACAGGTTACAGGCGTATATGCCAAAGCGGATCAAAGACCTGGTTATAAAAAACAATAAATCTGGTGTTGAACGCGAAAAAGAAGAACAAATTCGTTCGCTTGAACGCGAAATCAATACACTTGAAAAGGAAATCAGCAAAAAACGAAATTACGCGGCACAAGAAAAAATCAGAAGTAATGTGCCCATTGAAAACACTGCTGATGTAAACACAGGTATTGAAAAAGAGGAAATGCCCGTTGAGCCCGATGATAATAAAGATTTTAAAAGCCATCTGGTACAACCCGGGGAAAATCTCTATTCCATTGCAAAAAAGTATGGCCTCAACATTACAAAGCTCCGCGAAATTAATAACCTCACCAACCGTGCATTAATACCTGGTGAAACCTTACTCATCGAAGAAACGCTGATGAGCAATACTGACAGTTATTCGTATGACTACGCGGTGAAGCAAGTATCTCCCAGCCTCATGTCGAGCACCACTACCGATCAACCTGTGACCACCAAAGAAGAACCAAACATCGATTACGACAATTACAACCTAAACTCTACCCTTTCAGTTTTTGAAAAAGATCCCATTGTACCACCTGGTGTTGATGAGGAAGATTATGAAAAAACCGTGATCAATATGACCAGGTACTATACCTCAAGCGATACAAACTTTATATATGGTCTGTTACATTATGGGGAGAATAAACATTATAGTGAAAGCAGTATTGCCCAAATTCAGATTTACCGCATCAACAACAGTGACCTGGTAAGGCTTATCTATACTTCAGACGACCCCGGCATTTGCCAGCAAACTTTAAAGATACTTTCAAAGGTATTCATGAAAAACTACAAATCGTTGCGTGCCAACGAAACCGATTTGGTAGTAAAATACTTCGAGCGCCAGGTAGATTCAGCCGACAGGAAACTTCAGGCGGCAGAAGACCGATTATTGAAATTCAACAAGAAAAACAACATCATCAATTACAACGAACAGAGTAAGTTCATCGCTGAACAAAAGGAAGATTTGGATCTGTTCTATCAAAATGAGCAAATCAGACTTTCCGCTTCAAGCGCATCGCTACGCGAACTGGAACTTAACCTCACCGCTCGCGATAGTATTTACCTCAAGAGCGATGAAATTAATCAAATGAAAAAGGAACTCTCAGACGTAACTGAAAAAATTATCATTAATGAGTTAGCCGCCGATTACGATGAGCGTATCACCGATAAAATTGAGAGCCTGAAGCAACGACAATTAAAACTTCGCAACGACTTAAAACTTTATGTCGACCAACTTTTCCTGTACGGTCATTCCACACAAGGTATGCCCATTAAGTCGTTGCTCGACGAATGGTTGCAAAACACGCTGGCCTATGTGGAAGCACGTGCTGCACTTGTTGTATTGGCACAACGTAAACTTGATTTTGTAAGAACTTATCAAAAGTTCGCCCCATTGGGAGCCATGCTGACCCGCATAGAACGTGAGATAAAAGTTGCCGAACAATCGTATCTTGAACTGTTAAGAAGTTTGAACATTGCCAAGATGAAACAACAAAACGAAGAAATGGCAACCAATATAAAAATTGTAGATGCTCCATTCTTCCCCATCCAGGCAAATCCTTCCAAATCGAAAGTCATTGTGCTGGCAGCAGCTATATTTGGATTTCTTTTAGTGGTCTTTATTATTCTTGTCCTTGAATATTTCGATTCTTCGATGAAGAATCCGGCCCGGGTAGTAAAAGAAACAAACATGAAACTAGCCGGGGCTTTCCCTTTGATCACTTCAAAAGGCAAAGCGCATGAGCTTGTGTTTATCAACAACCGTTTAATCGATATCATCATTCAAAATATAAAGCTTTTCTTAAATAAACAGGTAGTAAAAACCGATCAATCGCCCTTTTTAATACTGGTTTACAGTACACAGGATAAAGTAGGTAAAACACTGCTTTCGCAAAAAATCATTAACCGGCTGAGGGAAATTGGCGACAAGGTTCTCTATCTGAATTATAGTGATGCCGATGTGGATACTGAGGTGTTGGATTTCAATTATTTCTACAAGTATGATATTAATGAAAATTTCATTGAAGTGGAGAACCTTCAGCAATTAATCAGCTCAAGATATCTGAGAAAAGAAAACCAAACTTACAGGTACATTTTCCTGGAATTGCCCTCGCTGGTGTTGAACACCTACCCTATTAAACTGATTGAAGAAGTTGATTTGGCCTTGTATGTTATGGCAGCCAGCAGTAAACTTAATAAAGCGGACATCACTGCGCAGGAAACTTTTAGCCAGTTGGTTAAAAATAAACCCATGGTTATTTTAAATGAAGTAGAACTGTATAATCTTGAAGAACTGCTGACAGATATCCCAAAACGGACCAAACCGGATGTTTATCATAAAATTAGAGAGATCCTCTCTTATCCATTAAAATATAGAATTAGAATTAATAAAGAAGCGTAAAGCAGTGTGGCAAATATTTTGGCTAAAATACTCAGGAACAATAATTTTCTATCGCTAGCCAACAATGGTTTAGTCGCGGTTCTTGGTTTTTTCTCCTTTATTCTACTGGTTCGAATTTTACCAACCAATGATTTTGGTGAGTGGGTACTTTTTGTTACGACCCTTAATTTTATCGACATGCTCAGGTTTGGTATTACCCGAACAGCCATTGTCAGGTTTTTAAGCGGTGCCGATACCATCCAGGGCAAACAATTAATTGGTTCTAACTACGCGATAAACCTCACCAGTACACTATTGCTCATTATTATTGTGTTGGTGGTAAACCACTATGCACATGTGGCCATTGCCGATTCAGGTTTCTCATTGTTCTTTACCTGGTTCCCTGTTGTTGCACTCATCAGCCTGCCTTTTAACAATGCCTTATCGGTGTTGCAAGCTCGCATGCGTTTTGACCTGATATTGTTGCTACGCATGTTTAATGTTGGTTCGTTCATGATTTATCTGGTACTGAATTATTACTTTTTTCATTCAGGACTGCTGGAGATTACCTGGTATTACATCATTACAAACCTGGCCACCAGCATGATAGCCAGTATCTTTAATTGGGATGGAATCCGATATGTTGGCAAAGCAAATTCTAAAACCAATCGCATCATCTTAAATTTCGGCAAATATACTTCAGGTACATTAATCGGTTCAAACCTGCTTAAAAGTGCTGACACCTTTATTATTGGGTTGAGTCCATTTTTAGGAACAATCGGTGTTGCCTTGTACAGCATTCCATTAAAATTGACTGAAATTATCGAAATCCCCATACGCAGCTTTGCCATGACGGCATTCCCATCCATGTCGAAAGCCAGTATTGAAGGAAATAAAGAATGGGTAAAACATATATTTTATCGCAATGCCGGTGGGATGTTTTTAATGATGGTTCCCGTGATGCTGTTCTGTTTCATCTTCGCTAAAGAATTTGTTACCATTCTGGGAGGACCGGAATATACACAGACCGCCGGAATTTTTCAGATTTTTTGTCTATATGGCCTTTTACTGCCCATTGACAGGTTCATCGGCGTGGCTCTGGATAGTGTAAATAGACCTAAACAAAATTTTTTCAAAGTCGTGTACATGACCCTGGCAAATATTATTGGCGATTCCATTGTTGTTTTCGGACTTACCTATCTCATTTTAATGTCAGCTGTTGTTACACTTTTGTTGTCGGGAGTATACGAATCATCCGTTTTGGTGCTTGTTTCTACCACTTTCACTACGATTACTATACTCGAATTGGTAGCCATTATCACAATTTTGTTTACAATCATTGGGATTATTATTGGGTTTTACTATTTAAACCAGGAGATGAAAATTCGCTATAGAATGATACTTAAAGAAGGATTTCTGTTCTATTGGGAATTTTTTAAGAGATTGATCCACCCGGGTGATAAACAAAAGTTGTACTTTTAGCCAACATGTTTACACGTTTAAAAAATATGGTCGGGGCTAATAAGCTGCAACATCCGTTGGTGGTGATCACCCTATTGCTAATGACCGTACTTTTCGCTTTGATCATTGCCAGGGGTGGATTAATTGTGGCAGTTGCCCTGGTGGCGCTTATTCCTGCCCTCCTTTTCCTCAACAGGTTGTTCAACAGTCCTCAGATCGGAATTTTCACCCTGCTTGTCATGTCGTTTCTGGCCATTGGGTTAACGAGATACATCATGAACGTACCTTTGGGATTGAGTATTGATGGATTGATTGTGATCACCTATTTAGCCTTATTTTTTAAAAAGTTTTATTCCAAAATCAATTTTGATCAGGCTAACCGCGACATCAGCTATTTACTGGCTTTTTGGTTTGCTTATGGTATTCTGGAACTTGCTAATCCCCAGGCTCTAAGTCGAACCGCCTGGTTTTATGCCATGCGTGGGATGTCGATGTATCCGGTCTTGATTGTTCCATTAGGACTCATGCTTTTTAACCGGCTGCGATACATGTACTACTTTTTATATATCTGGGGAGCCTTTACCATTATCGCCACTTTAAAAGGACTTCAACAACTGTATCTTGGACTTGATTATGCGGAACAGTTTTGGATTGACACCATTGGTGGTATCACCCACATCGTTTTGGGCCGGCTTCGCATTTTTTCCTTTTTTAGCGACGCAGGTCAGTTTGGAGCAGCACAGGGAGCGGCAGGCGTTGTTGGAATACTCATCGCAACAACCATGAAAGGCAGGTTCAATAAAATTTTCTTTTTTCTGATGGGATTCATGGGACTATGGGGAATGATGATTTCCGGAACCAGGGGGGCCATGATAGTACCCATGATTGGTGGAATTACCTACCTTGTGCTGAGTAAAAATGTCCGTGTTTTGTTGATTGGAGGTTTTGTTATGTCAGTGATGTATGTTTTTTTCGCCATGACATACATTGGAGAAAGCAACTACCAGATAGCCCGTATGCGTACAGCTTTTCGTCCTACAGATGATGCTTCCTACCAGGTTCGGCTACAAAACAGGGCCATCCTTAAGACCTATCTGGCTGACAAACCTTTTGGTGGTGGAATTGGAAGTGCAGGGAACTGGGGACAACGATTTTCACCGGAGGGATTTCTTGCCAACGTGGCCACCGACAGCTGGTACGTACAAATTTGGGCTGAACAAGGCATAGTTGGGCTGTTTCTTCACTTGTTTATCTTGTCGTTTATTGCATTAAAAGGCTTTTACCTGGTGATGGTACGAATAAAAAACAAGGAACTAGTTGGAATACTGGGTGCCCTGCTTGCAGGGTACATCGGAGTGATGGGTGCCAGTTACGGCAATGGGGTCTTGGGTCAGATGCCCACCGGGGCTTTGGTATATTTTAGTTGGGTATTTATCTTTATTGCACAACAACTCGATAGGGAATATACTTATTTGGAATCTAAAGGTCTATCTCCCAGAGCTTTTCATAAACAGGTGGATTAATTTTTGCATATGTCGATAACTCACACAGAACACCTCACATTTCCATTGGTTTCGGTTGTCACGGTCAACTATAACCAATCGGGGGCAACTTGCGAATTTCTAAATTCCTTTCAACAAATAAGCTATCCAAACTACGAGGTTTTTGTTGTAGATAATGCTTCTCCAAACGACAAACCTGAGATAATAAAACAAAATTTCCCCTGGGTAACGTTGCTGAAAACAAGTCATAATCTTGGCTTTGCTGGTGGAAACAATGTTGCCTTGCCTTACTGCAAGGGTAAATACGTCCTGTTTATCAACAACGATACAGAAGTAGAACCCGGTTTCCTGGAGCCCCTGGTTAACCTGATGGAATCGGATAATAAGATTGGGATGGTCAGCCCACGGATACAATACTTTCATTCGGATAAGGTGTTGCAATTTGCCGGTTTTACACCATTTAGCATGATAACCACCCGCAATTTCGCCATCGGATTTGGCGAGAAAGACACTGGTCAATACAACGATACCCGCGAAACGGGATCCATTTTTGGCGCTGCCATGCTGGTTCCGATGAAAGTAATTGAAGAAGTAGGTATGATGGCCGAGGTGTTTTTTTTGTACTATGAGGAACACGATTGGGCCTCCCACGTTAAACAAGCAGGATATCAAATTTACTATTGCGGTAGTTCACTGGTGCTTCATAAAGAAAGTATTTCTACTGTAAAGAACAGCCCATTTCAAATTTACTACCTCACCCGTGGACGAATTTTGTTTGCCAGAAGAAACACGTACGGCTATAAAAAAATATTAAGCTTTCTTTACCTAAATTTTATAACTTTACCTAAAATTACTCTCAGCTTTCTTATCAAACGCCGCCCCGATTTGGTATGGGCGTTCTGGAAAGCAGTTGGATGGAACATAACGCATCAAAAAGGGATCGTATTCGAAATGCCAAAACTGATTAAAAACTAATTATGGAAATCATTCTCCTCCTCATCCATCTGATTGAATATGTTCTTTTTGCTTATCTTGTATTGGCAACCGCCTATATTTTTATTTATGCCACAGCAGGTTTGTTTTACAAACAAGTCAGGGCCGGTTCAACGATATCGAAACTGCGAAAGTTCGCGGTACTCATTCCCGGATACAAAGAGGATGCCGTGATAGTGAATGTGGCCAAACAGGCATTAAAACAAAATTACCCGAAAGATCTTTATGAGGTTATTGTGATCGCCGATCATTTTTCAAAAGAAACCATTGCTCAATTAAACAGCTTGCCTATTCGGGTGATAGAAGTTGTTTTCGAAGTAAGCAAAAAATCAAAAGCGCTCAATAAATGTATGGATGTAATTGGTGACAATTATGATATTGCCTTTATCCTGGATGCCGATAATATCATGGAACCAGACGTGCTTTCAATTATCAATTCGGCCTTCGAACGGGGTTTTTTGGCCGTCCAGGGTCATCGCACCGCGTTGAATCTCAATGCCAGCTTCGCCATATTGGATGGTATGAGCGAGGAGATAAACAACCATATTTTCCGAAAAGGACACCGCGTACTCGGCATGTCATCAGCTTTGATAGGTTCAGGTATGGGGCTTGATTACCAATTGTTTAAAACAACAATGGCCACAGTAGATTCGGTTGGTGAAGACAAAGAGGTAGAACTGAAAATTATTCGCCGGGGCATTAAAATTGAATACGCCGATGATGCCATCATTTATGATGAAAAAACACAGAAGTCAGACGTATTTGTAAACCAACGGCGACGCTGGATAGCTGCACAACTCGACTATTTTAAAAGTCATTTCTTCGACGGATTATCTCAATTGCTTACCAAAGGAAACCTTGACTACTTCGACAAAGTGTTGCAAATGATACAACCGCCAAGGATATTGCTTACAGGAGTACTGTTCATCGTAACAGTCTTTATTGCTGCCGTCCAATGGCTTGCCCCTGCTTCTGTTAGTCAATTTTTTGTTCCGGGTATTTTTGCCTGGTTATTGTTGTTAGCTTTTACAGTACTCGCGCTTCTGTTTTCAATTCCAAAGAAATTCTATAATCAACGCACCTACCGTGCCTTGTTGCGGGTACCACAAGGATTTATTTTGATGGTGATCAGCCTGTTAAAAATTAAAGGTGCAAGTAAAAAGTTCCTTCACACAAGCCATGGTCATGCAGATAGTTCGCCCCCTTCATCCAACAAGGGTCAATAATGGCTGCAAGTAGGAAATATTATCCACTGGTATCCATCATCACGGTCAACTTCAATCAATCGGAAGTTACCTGTGCCTTGATTGAGTCACTCAACAAAATTACTTACCCAAACTTTGAAGTGATTGTAGTGGATAACAATTCTACCGAAGACGACCCCGACATCATCAAACAGCGATTTCCTAATATTGTATTCATCAAAAACCCAATTAATTATGGATTTGCCGCGGGCAATAATTTTGGATTGATGCGGGCAAAAGGTGATTATGTGATGTTGCTCAATAACGACATCGAGGTACCTGCAGGTTTTATTGAACCTCTGGTTGATAAACTGGAAAACAACCAGGGAATTGGTGCAGTAAGCCCAAAAATAAAATTCTATTATCAGCCCGACACTTTGCAGTTTGCCGGATTTACCCCCTTTAACCCGGTAACCATGCGGAATGCAGCCATCGGTTATTGGGAAAAAGACAAAGGACAATATGATCAGGATAGGGAAACCCCTTTTACCCATGGGGCGGCCATGATGGTGCCCATGCGTGTGGTTAGGGAGATTGGGCTGATGTCGTATATTTTTTTTCTTTATTATGAAGAAGCTGATTGGTGCGCTCGTATTCGCAAGGCCGGATACAAAATGTTTTACGTACACAACTCTCATGTGTTGCATAAGGAGTCAGTATCGACCGGGCGATTAAGTGTGATGAAAATATATTATCAAAACAGAAACCGTTTGGTTTACCTACGAAGAAATATTCAAGGGAAAGAATTTATCTATGCCCTTTTCTATCAATTATTGATCGCCATACCAAAAAATGCTTTCAAATTCCTGATAAAAGGTAAACTTCAACTTTTTCTAGCTTATTACCAGGCCATTGGCTGGAATATCAAAAATGCGTTTTCGTCAGAAATTCATGAAAATCCAAGCCTTTAATTTATGGGAACAATTCTGGTAATCATTCAAATAGTACTGTTTATATACGTTACAGGAACAATATTGATGCTGCTCCTTTTTTCGTTTGCAAGCCTGTTCACCTATAACCCTCCAAAGGCAAAGGATCAGGTACTACGAAAGTTTGTAGTGCTTATACCTGCATATCAGGAAGATGAAGTAATCATGGAAGTTGTAACGGACGCACTGAAACAACAATATCCCAGCGAAAAATTTGATGTGGTGGTTATCGCTGATAAGTTTCGACCTGAAACCATACAGCTGTTAAAAATGACAAAGGCCATCGTGCTGGCAAAGGATTTCGAAATCAGCACCAAATCCAGGGCATTGAAATATGCCTTCGAACAGCTAACAGGCGATTATGATGTTGCCTGCATACTGGATGCCGACAACCTCATGACTCCCGACTTTTTACAAAAACTTAACGCTGCATTCAGCAATGGATTCATTGCTGTTCAGGGACATAGGGTAGCCAAAAATACCAATACCAACTTTGCCATTCTGGATGCCATTAGTGAGGAAATAAACAACCATATCTTCAGGTACGGACAACGCGTTCTGGGCTTTTCTTCTACCTTGATTGGCAGTGCCATGGCCTTTGATTTTTCATTTTTTAAAGAGATGATTGCAGAGGTTGAAGTGGTGGGTGGTTTTGATAAGGAAATAGAAATGAGGATTTTTTCGAAAAAACTGATCATCGAATACCTCCCCGATGCCCTAGTTTATGACGAAAAAGTGCAAAATGCCCAGGTTTTTGGCAAACAACGCCGTCGTTGGCTTTCTGCTCAATTTCATTTTTTCGGAAAAAACCTGCTTCCTTCATTTAAAATGATGGTTAGTGAAAATAATTACGAATACTTTTTTAAATCGCTACAATACATGCAGTTACCAAGGATATTGTTGCTTGGATTGCTCTTTTTCCTCACCTTCATTAGCTGGATATTTAACTTCTACCCGTGGAATTTATTGTGGACATTTGACTTCGTTTTGTTAATTTTAGTATTTGCGTTCGCCATACCCGGGAAATTTTATACTTTTAGGACATTAAATGCCATGTGGGCACTCCCCATTGGTTTCATGTCGATGGTAGGTTCATTATTGAGAATGCACAAGGCTAACGAACGCTTTATTCACACAAAGCACACGTACAATGCCTTTCAAATTAAAAAGAAAAGAAAATAATACCAAAACCAATGAAAATAGGGATCGAAGGACAACGGTTGTTAAGAACAAAAAAACATGGTATGGACATGGTTGCCCTGGAGTTAATTAATGAACTTCAGAAACTTGACCATGAAAACGAGTATGTTGTTTTTGTAAAACCTGACGAAGATACAGCCACTTTAAAGGCTACATCCAATTTCAAGATTGTAGAATTAAAAGGAGGGCCCTACCCCACCTGGGAACAATGGGCGCTCCCAATAGCCGCAAAACAAGAGGGTTGCCACATACTGCATTGTACTAGCAATACTGCTCCTGTACATTCCGACATTCCACTGATTGTAACCCTGCACGACATTATTTACATGGAGAGCATTAGCCTATTCAAGAAATCAGGAACATGGTACCAGAAAACAGGCAATATGTACCGAAGGTTTGTTGTGCCCTCCATTGTGAAAAAAAGTGATAAAATCATTACCGTCTCCAGGTTTGAAAAAAATCGAATAGCTGATTTCTTTGGTATTTCTCATGATGATAACCGGCTCGTTGCCATATACAACGGAGTGAGCGAACATTTTATTCCTATCACCAATCAAAATGAACTCCAACGTGTAAAAACCAAATACCACCTACCCGACCGATTTCTGTTCTTTTTGGGAAATACCGACCCCAAGAAAAACACCCCGGGTACTTTAAAAGCCTTTTCTGATTACTTAAAAAAGACCAGGGACCCTGATCTCTGTCTCGTTATGTTGGATTACGAAAGAACATCTCTTGAGAAAATCCTATCCGATATCGGTGACAAGGCGTTGATTGACCGGATTATACTTACAGGATACGTTGTAAATACCGATTTACCTGCTATTTACAATCTGTGTAAAGTTTTCTTGTATCCCTCATTGCGTGAAAGTTTTGGGATACCGATGTTGGAAGCCATGCGGTGCGGAACTCCCGTGATTACCTCCAACACCTCCTCCATGCCCGAAGTCTCGGGTAACGCTGCCTATATTGTGAATCCATATAAACCAGAAGAAATTACGGCAGGTATTGAAAAACTATTGTCCGACAGTATTTTAAGAGATGATTTAAGAAAAAAAGGCCTCCTGCAGGCAGAAAAGTTTTCGTGGAAGCACATGGCTGAAGATGTATTGAAATTATACCATGAAGTGTACAATAATCATTACTAATTAGTTTGAAAAATGATAAAGAACAGAGATATTGTCGTCGTTGGCCTTGCTGCGCTGGACAGCCGAATTGGAAGCAACGTAATCAACCTGGCTCATGAATTTGCGAAAAACAACCGGGTTCTCTATGTGAATTATCCCATCGACAGGTTTACCATGTGGCGCGATAAAAATGATTCTGTCGTGCAAAACAGGGTACAAAGAATGAAAAGTGATGAGCCCAACCTGGTGAAACTGGAAGACAATTTCTGGACATTGTACCCCGCAACCATCCTCGAATCCATCAGTCAACTGCCCGCAAATTGGCTATTCGACATCCTGAACAAGATCAATAATAAACGACTGGCCAAAGAAGTCAATAAAGCTATCAAACGACTTGTTTTTACTGATATAATCGTTTTTAACGATACCGATATGTTTCGTAGTTTCTACCTTAAAGAAAACATTGGAGCAAAAACATACGTCTATTATACACGTGATAACATGATCGCCGTTGATTTTTGGAAAACTCAGGGCATCAGAATAGAGGCTGCGCTCATGGCTAAATCCGATCTGGTGGTTGCCAACTCAACTTATCTGGCTGAATTGGCACAACGATTTAACCCAAACTCCTTTTATGTGGGGCAGGGTTGTGATGTCAGCATTTTCGACAAGAAACTGATTGCTACACCACCTATAGATATGGAACCCATATTGGCATTAAAAAAACCCATTGTTGGCTATATTGGTGTCCTATTTAACCTTCGGTTAGACATAGAAGTGCTTGAATTTCTTGCCAAAAGCCGTCCCGATTATAGTTTCGTTTTTGTTGGTCCTGAAGATGAAGCCTTTTCTGCCAGTGAATTGCACCGACAGTCCAACGTATTTTTTCTTGGCAGCAAGCAAATGGAAGAACTACCGGCCTATCTGAATTATTTTGATGTGGCGCTAAACCCACAAAAGCTGAACGAAGTAACCATTGGAAATTATCCACGCAAAATAGATGAATACCTTGCTATGGGCAAACCAACGGTTGCAACCAAGACTGAAGCCATGAGCGTTTTTGCAGAATATACCTATTTGGCTGCCACTAAAGAAGATTATCTCGCACTGGTGGACTTAGCCCTAAAAGAAAACTCGCCTGAAAAGGAAAAAGCCAGAGAAAAATTTGCACGTGGACATACATGGGAAGCCAATGTTAATGAGATTTATAAAAGAATTGAACAGATTGAAAAAGCATAAAAACCATGGAAATCGTTTCAAAAATAAAATCAAATCCAAAGCTAAAAAAACTGGCTCTGTATTTGTTGATACCTAAAAATCAGGCCAGGCCCCGGTTATGGGTAAAACTATTGATTAATCCGTTCAAGCACCACAAAGGGAGAGGATCGCTCATTCGACACAGTGTGCGCATGGATGTAATGCCGTTTAATTATTTTTCATTGGGTGATAATTCAACCATCGAAGATTTTTCTACCATCAACAATGGTGTTGGAGCCGTGCTGATTGGAGATCGCGTCAGGATTGGGCTGGGAAATACACTAATAGGCCCGATAACCATCGGTAACGATATCATGTTCGCTCAGAACATCGTGCTTTCCGGGTTAAATCATGGCTACGAAGATATCAACCTGCCCATCAGCGACCAGGCCATTTCGACTAAACCAATCGTGGTGGAAGATGAGGTTTGGATTGGCGCCAATGCCGTTATTACTGCCGGAGTAACCATCGGTAAACACAGCATTGTGGCTGCCGGATCGGTTGTAGTAAAATCTGTACCGCCCTACTCTATCGTGGGTGGAAATCCTGCCAAATTACTTAAACAATATAATCAATCATCTAAACTTTGGGAAAGGGTCAGTGACTAATTTCTTATCCTTAATACACATAACCAATCATCTATGAACAAACTATTTACTTACCTGCGATATTTTTTTGACTTCATCAAACATAACGAATTCAGGTTCTTATATTACTCAATTGCTTATGTTGTTAACGGAAGTACCCCACGTAAATCCAGTTATTATAAAAGTAGCCTGGGGAAATTCTTTGTTAGAAAGGGCAGCCTTGACTTTCAATTTGGAAATTTTGCTTACGAATGGGAAGTAAAGAAGTTCGTCTATCAACATGTGCATGAGTATGATGTTTTCCTTGATATCGGGGCTAACATAGGCACTTATGCCATTTTATTTGCAGGAAAAGGGCTCACCGGTTTTGCATTCGAACCGGTTAAAAGTAACCTGATGGCTTTAGCCAAAAACATTGAACTTAACCACTTGCAAGATAAAGTAAAAATAATGCCATTTGCACTTGGAAATTACAATCGTACAGCCAACTTTACCTTCGATCCTGTAAACACGGGTGCTTCTCATTTAACTGACGATCACATCACGGCTGAAGAAATTGCAAATCCTGTATTTGAAGATTCTCAGATCGTGACACTCGACAGCCTGATAGATGAAATGAACATCGATCCCTCCAAAAAAATCCTGGTCAAAATAGATGTAGAAGGTATGGAAGTAGACGTATTAAAAGGTGCTGCCAGATTTATTCAAAAATACCCGCATTTGCTCATTGTCATGGAATCAATACACAGCGGAAAAGAAAAACTGACCATGGAGTTGCTTTCGGTATGCGATTTTGAAATATACAATGTTGACGCTTTAAACATGGCCGCCAGGAAAAAATAAAAAAGGGATATGGAAACAATTAAAATCTTATTTTGGGTACTGTTATTCATCGTATTCTACGCCTATTTCGGATATGGCATTGTACTCTATGGATTGGTTTTAATAAAAAGAGCCATTCCGGGAAAAAAGAGTCAGCAAGATTCCAATGCCGCGTATGAGCCAGAGGTAACCCTGTTTGTAGCGGCTTATAATGAAAAGGATTATGTAGATGCCAAGGTTGAAAACTCGTTTAGTCTTGATTACCCAAAAGAAAAAGTCAAACAAGTATGGGTTACAGATGGTTCAGATGACGGAACACCCGACATTCTTAACAAATACAAACATCAGGGTGTAGCGGTATTTCATGAAAATAAAAGAGGTGGAAAAATTGGCGCCATGAACAGAGGCATGGCTTTTGTAAAAACGCCCATCGTTATCTTTTCGGATGGCAATACCATGTTGGGAAAAGAATCGATCAGAAGAATTGTTAACCTGTTTAAAAATCCAAACGTAGGCTGTGTATCAGGTGAGAAAAGGATTTTCAGCAAAGAATCGGATACGGCCGTAGGCTCTGAAGGAATTTATTGGAAATATGAATCTACTCTTAAAAAGTGGGATGCAGAACTCTATTCTGTTGTTGGTGCTGCGGGCGAATTGTTTGCCATCAGGACCCATTTGTTTCAGGAGGTCGAAAAAGACACCTTACTGGATGACTTTATCATTTCGCTTCGCATTGCCATGAATGGCTATACGATCCAATACGACCCCGAAGCCTACGCCATTGAAAGCGCATCGGCCGATGTAAAAGAAGAGCTAAAACGCAAAATCAGAATTGCGGCAGGCGGTATCCAGAGTATATTCAGGTTAAGTCCGTTATTAAATCCATTCAAACATGGTGTGTTGAGCTTTCAGTTTATTTCACACCGGGTACTGCGATGGACCATCGCCCCACTCTCGTTGCCACTTATTTTGGTGTTTAATTTCTTTTTGGCCGCGTTGGCCGGATGGACCAATTTTTCAAACATCTATACCTGGCTTTTCTATCTTCAGCTCCTGTTTTATATCATGGCATTTATAGGATGGTCACTGGAAAACAGAAAGTTAAAATCGAAAATATTCTTTATCCCATATTACTTTTTTATCATGAATTATGCAGTGATACTGGGAATCAACCGCTATTTTAAAGGACAACAATCGGTTAACTGGGAAAGAGCAAAACGTGGATCATGAAAAAACTACTCGTCATCGGCTTACTTGTCATTTTCACAGGTTACTTAAAGGGTATGGCTCAATGTGATACCCTCATCGCTGCTGATGTTTTTTTTATTGATGGAACTCCCCAACAGTTTCAACCTGGTAGTACTGTTTGCCTGCAGGGAGGTAGTAAAGACTATTTGTATTTGAAGAACATTCATGGAACAGCGGATAACCCCATCACCTTCATCAACAGCGGAGGTGCAATTATCATTGAAACGGACCATTATTATGGGATAAAAATTGCCGATTGCTCCTTTATCAGGTTGTCGGGTAGCGGCGATGGTGAAATTAACTATGGAATACAAGTGCTTAGGGTGGACAACGGAACCGGAATTTCTGTTACCGAACTTAGCACTGATGTGGAAATTGACTATGTAGAAATTGCAAATACTTCTATTGCCGGAGTTTATGCCAAATCGGAACCCGATTGTTTGTTTAATTCTACCCGTGATAAATTTACCATGTATAACTTTTGGCTGCACGACTGTTATTTACACGACATTGACGATGAAGGCTTATATATTGGCAGTTCAAAATACACGGGACAAACCATCAATTGCAATGGAAAAGACACCACGGTGTTTCCACATGTGATTATTGGAGCCCGCATCTATAACAATATCGTCGAAAATACCGGATGGGACGGCATTCAGGTAAGCTCCGCTCAAAGCAACTGTCAGGTATATGGCAATACCATCAGAAACGACTCCTACGAAGAATTTCAATACCAAATGTCAGGCATATTAATCGGTGGTGGAAGTAGTTGCGATTGCTTTAACAACCAGATATTTGATGGCAAAGGCGATGGGATCGATATTCTTGGCCTGGGCAATATGAAAGTGTACAATAACCTGATAGTGAATGCGGGAAGGACATTCAAACCCGATGATCCATTGGCTTTTAAACACGGTATTTATGTGGGTCAAACAGTTACCACTCCCAATGCTACATTCGACTTTTTCAACAATACCATCGTAAGCCCTAAATCGAATGGAATTAAATACTCAAACGATGAAGCGATCAGGGCCAGTTTCAGCAACAACCTGATCACCAATCCGGGACGATTATTGGTCGAAGGAGATCAGGCCTATATCAACGGAACTCTACCCACCATCCAGAAAAGTACCAATTATTTCACTCCTGAAAATAGTTCTGCACGCTTCCTCGGTCAAAGCCCCAACCCGTACGATTTATTACCCAATTCACCGGCTGTTAATACCGGAACTAACCTCAGCGGAGTGGGTGTTGCGTTCGATATTATTAACCGTGAACGTCCTTTTCATACCTATTTTGATATTGGAGCTTATGAATGTTACGATCCCTATGCCGACATTGATGAATTGCCCAACGATGAACTGATAAGTGTATATCCCAATCCTGCTCATGATTATATCATTTTATCCAACTCTGTTCCAGGAACTGAATCCATTTCATGCAGCGTTCTAAATACAGCAGGTCAAGTAGTTGAAAACATGGCCCGGATTGAAATACTGAATCACGATGATACTATTCTCAACATTCAACATCTATCAGGCGGCATCTATATTTTGGAAGTAACAACAAGAAATAGAATATTTTATCAAAAATTTACAGTTTTGTAATCAATATACAGCCATGTGTTTCGCCCCAAAATTTAAAATATCAGTAAAACAATTGACGAAGAAAGTGTTTCTGTTTGGAAGGCTGTTTTATTATCAAGGAAGCGCTGTAGAATGCCCCGTATGCAAACACAGTTTCCGAAAAATGTTGCCCGGGGGTTTTCATGCTGATGTGATTAATAAACTTGAAATCATAGGTGCAGGATATCGCCTTCATAACATTTGCCCGTATTGCTTAAGTACCGACCGCGACAGATTGGTATTTTTATATTTAATAAACAGGACACAATTTTTTAACAACTCCAATCGCGTGCTTCACATCAGCCCCGAACCTTCACTTCATCGTATCTTTAAAAAGTCCACCAACCTAACCTATTTAATAGGTACAAAGTATGCTGAAGGATCGTATTACCCGGCAGGAATTTCGTTTTTCGACCTGTTATCGATCCCCTATCCTGACAATAACTTCGATGTCATTATCTGCAATCATGTTCTTGAACATATCGAGGATGACATACAAGCGATGGCCGAATTGTTTCGGGTATTAAAACCAGGAGGTTACGCTATTCTTCAAGTCCCTATTTCTAATAAAATTGAAAAAACCATCGAAGACTTCACCATTATTAAACCGGAAGAACGTCACGAAGCATTCGGTCAGTTCGACCATGTGAGGGTCTATGGGCCAGATTACAAGGAAAGGCTTGAAGCAGTGGGATTTCTCGTAGAAAAACAAAGTCCTTATACTCAGGAATGGAACATCAATCACCTCTTCAAATATGCCCTCAATAAAAAAGAAGAACTCTACATTGCACATAAATCACCTAATCAAGATAAAACTAAATGAAAAACTGGCTGGTATATGGTTTTATTTTTTGGATCACAGCAACAAGTTCCCTGTTTGGCGCTGATACCACCTGGATTCAATTATGGAACAGGCTTCAACAATCACCGCCTTCCTTGTCCAACAGCCAGCTTTTCTGCACGTTAGCAGAAGAAATAAGTCCCCTCGACCCTAATCTAAGCAATGAAATTATCCAAAGCCTGATTGACCAACCATTTGTTAAGGAGAGCGATGACCTGTTGGGGAAATGTTTGCTCATAAAAGCGTCTAACCTGTTGGCTGCCGATCAACCCGAACAGGCTGAAAAAATCCTAAAGGAAGCTTTACGAAAATTTGAAACCGCGAATGATACCACCGATCAACTGAAAGCACTGTCGCAATTGGGCGATATACATATGAAACAAAAAGAGTTTCAAAAAGCAATGCTCTATTTTGAAACCGCGGAAATATTGGCTCGTGACAACAAAAACCAACTGCTCCATACGAATACCTTATTGGATTTGGTTGATGGCCTTTTCGAAATGAATGACACAAGCCGTGTGAAAATTCAATTAAACAAGGCTGAAATGTTGGTAACCCAGGTTGAGAATCCCGACATGCTTAAGAACATCTATCTTCATCAGGCTAAGTTCTATTCTGAGGTCGGGGATCAAAACCGAAGATTGGAATATCTTAAAAAAGCATTGGATTTGAATCGTTTACATGATAACCTTGAACAAAAAGAGACCATTTTAATTGAGTTGAGCCGAAGCGCCCTTCAACGAGGAGATACCTTGTTAGGACTTGAATTTCTGGAGGCAGCCCATGAAACACAGAAAATATTATTCAAACAAAATCGCACCTCAATAGAAAATCGTTATAACCTGATATTGGAAAATATTCCTGAAATTAAAACAGAAAGGAGTTCTTACTTATATTTTTGGTTCTTCTCTCTGGTATTGTTCATCTTGATCTTGTTGTATTTATTAACTAAAAGCAAGAAAACCAGAAAACAATTGCTTTTAAATATTGAAAAACTACACAGTAGCAACGAGGAACTTCAATCAGAATTAATTGATTTTAATATAGCGGTTGATCAACAGTTAAATAAATCGACTGTAGAAATTAATAATGAATTGGAAGCGAAGGCATATTCAGTGCAAAAACTTGAACAGGCTATTGAATTTGCCAAACAATCTGAATATCTCAAAGACATGTTTCTAACCAAACTTAGTCACGAGGTGCGCAGTCCGTTAACCACCATTCTTGGTTTTACCTCTTTGCTCGAAACCGAACTGGCAGAAATGGAAAACCAGGAACTTTACGAATATGCCTCAACTATCACGCAAAGTGGCCAAAGCCTGATTGATCTACTAAATAACCTTTTCGAGTTAAGCCTGATCAATTCTAACAGGTTAAAAGTCACTATTTCAACATTCAATATCCATGAATTAATGAATGAGGTGGCCTTAAAATTTGACCATTTATCTTCTCAAAAAGGTATCAGGATTGTTGTATCGCCAGGAGAATTGGCATTAATGGAATCGGATATTAAACTCATTAAGAATATGTTAACGATGATACTTGATAATTCGGTCCGATTTACTGAAAAAGGATATATCAAGATGAGTGCCGAATATGATGAGGGCGAAAAACAGGTAGTTATTCAGATTAAAGATACGGGGATTGGCATCGACAAAGCCTATATTCAGGCTGTTTTTGAGCCCTATCGCAAAGAAAAATTGGGATATTCAACAATTTATCAAGGAGCAGGGCTTAGTTTGCCTTTGACAAAAAAAATAACTGAAATACTGGGAGGAACCATTAACCTGGAATCAGAAAAAGGAATTGGCACCACGGTACACCTCTCACTCCCAATGAAGTATCAAAAAGTTACCCTTGCAAACGAGAATCAACCTTTTGATAACAAGAATGAAACTTTGAATGAAAGAATTGAGAACAGGAGCATTCTATTGGTGGAACCTGACAAGCTAAATCAATTGATTGTAAAGAAAATACTCGGAAACACGGCACAAATTCAAGTGGTTGGAAGCAAAGAACAGGCCTTAACCCTGTTGAACGAGTTAGCTATCAATAACCAGCATGTTGACCTGATCATGATGGATGTAAATGTACTTGATGCAACAGATGAAATTCAATTTCTACAAAAAATAAAATCTGAATATCCATCTTATCAATATGTTCCTGTAGTGGCCTTAGCTGCCTATTCATTGTCGGATGAACCCAGGAACCTCGTCGAAAACGGGTTTGCCGCATGTATTGCAAAACCAATCATAAAAACCGATTTGCTGTTAACCATCAATCAAGTGCTGGAAATGAAAGAATAAAAGTTTGTATATTTGGAAAAAAATTCCAAAATGGGAAACATTTTGGATAATTACTGAAATGTAAAAGAGTAGCATCTAACTGATTAAACAAAGATAGTTACCTTTGGCATATCTCTTGGTAAAGAAATTAATTAAATGAATAATTCTATATGAGCGATAGCAAACCGTTATCTATACTTGTTATCGAAGATAACCTGATCAACCAAAAGCTGGCTGCGACCCTTTTTAAAAGAATCGGACATGAGGTGGATGTGGCTTTAAATGGAAAAATCGGTGTAGAATTATTTAAGGAAAAAACCTACGATCTAATCTTGATGGACATACAAATGCCGGTGATGACCGGGATAGAAGCCTCCATGCACATCAGGAAAATTGAAAAGGAAAACGGAATTAAAAAACCTACCGTTATTATCGCAGTAACGACTTTCAACTATCCGCTTGACAAGGAAAATTGTCTTAACGCCGGAATGAACGACCATATTAGTAAACCTTATAAACCCATTGATTTATTAACCACCGTTGCCCGACATTTCTCACATTTCGTAATTCCTGATAATATGTGACCAAAAAAAATCGTGGTAACCAAAGCTACCACGATCGACAAGATAAATCTTAATTTTCTAGTTTACATCAATCAGTTCTACCTCAAAAACCAGGGTAGAAGATGGAGGGATACTTCCTCTGCCACCGGGACCATAAGCCAAATCGGATGGAATAACGAGAATCGCTTTGTCTCCAACCTGCATCATGCCAATGCCTTGATCCCAACCTTTAATCACCTGGCCCTGACCCAAGATAAACTCAATCGGTTCGCCTTTTTCTACGGAACTGTCGAAAACAGACCCATCTAAAAATTTCCCTGTGTAATGAACTTTAACTGTTTTACCCGCTTCTGCTTTTTTTCCTTTTCCTTTATTAAGAGAAATTAAATACAATCCCGATTCGGAAGCAACAGCATCCGGATAATTGGCTGTCAGGAATTCGTTACGCAACAGGGCCTCTTTTTCAAGCAAAGCTTTTGTTTCTGCTTCTTTTTCCTGCTGAATTTGTTCGGCTGACTGTATATTGGACAAGCCCATGTTAAAGTATATATACTTAACAGAATCCATGTCCGGAGGCACAGAAGGCATCCTGAAAAGTTTCAGGAAAACGGAATCAGCGTTGCACATGATACTAACGCTATCGCCCACTTTCATCATGGATAATCCATCATACACATCACCTTTAAAAGTGGATTTAATCATGGGTAGTTTCATTGGATATCCGAGTTTTTTACTATCGAAGAGTACAGTGTCGCCATCGGTATATGACATCGAAAGGGTGACAAAGTCGCCTTCTTTAGGAGATGCTTCACCGGTGCCATGGTTATGGTACTTGTAAATCAATCCTTGTTCATTCTTTTTAAATCCATCGGGTAGATTGTTTCCTTGATTACACGAAACCAAAGAAAAAGCCAGTGCGGCCAGCACCAAGGCTACTGATAACAGCGTTTTTTTCATTTTTTATTGCTTTTTACTAAGTTTTTTAAAATCAATTTCATAAATAATGGTCGCTCTTTTGGGGATCTTTTTATGGTCTCCGAGCAATCCAAAAGCAAGATGCGAAGGTAATATAATAACTGCTCGGTCGCCTACTTTTAAAAGTAAAATTGCCTCTTCTAATCCACTTTCTACGCCTCCCTTTCCAACCTGAAAAACCAAAGGACCACTTTCATCTGATGAATACAATAATTCACCCGTAATCAGACGAACCTTGTATTCGAGAGTCACCAGGTCACCTCTTTTAGGCGAAGAGCCATCTCCTTGTTTCACAATAGAATAGCGAAGACCGGAACCTGTTTCTACCACCTTTAACTCATGACGCTCAATATAATATTTTATATCTTCTTCTTCGGTCCTTGTAAGATACCGATTAACGACTACCAGCGATTCTTTTGACTTGGCGGTGGTATTACTACTGTTTGTACCCCGTTCTTCCTCTCTGTAACAGGAATCCAAAAGGATAGCTATAAAAAGCATTGGTATTACAATGGAGACAACTTTCACCTGAGATTAGTATACAAGTTCATAATTTAATTCTTTCGAGTAATCATCCAACACCACTTTTAGTTCATCGATTAATTCTTTTACCGGTTTGTTTACATTTCCACCGGAAGCATTTCTGTGTCCACCTCCATTAAAATGTTTGCGGGCTAAATCATTTACCGAAAAATTTCCTTTCGACCGGAATGAAAGCCTGAGTTTGTTGTCTTTCTCCGTGATTAGTATGCTCAGGTTCACCTTCTTCATCATCAAAGGATAATTAACCACTCCTTCAGTATCACCTACTTCAAAATTGAATTTGCTTAGATCAGCTTTGGTGAGATAAATCAGCGATGTATGCAGGTCATCCCACACAATCATTCTGTTGCTGATAGCAAAACCCAATAAGCGCAAACGCTGCTCCGAAAATGTATCATAAATCAATCGGTGCATTTTTTCAGCATCTATCCCCAATTTGAGCAAAGCGGCTGTAATTTCATAGGTTTCAGGCCGGTTGCAAGAGAAGCTAAATGAACCCGTATCAGTAACTATGCAGGTATAAAGAGCTTCGGCAACCGATTTATCGATAAACTTTATATCGCCTAAAGTCGAAATAAAGGAATAAATGAGCTCGCCGGTAGATGAAAATGCCGTGTTGGAATAACAATAATCAAATTTATCACGTTCAGGATCAATATGATGATCTATCAGAATACGCGTGGCAGGCGAAGGTGGAATAAATTCAGCAACCGGGCCGATCCGGTTGAGGGCATTATAGTCCAGACTAAAGAAAATATCAGCCGACTTTAATAACTGTTGGGCTTTTTTTGCGTTTTTTTCATAGTTAATGATCAGATCACTGCCTGGCATCCAATCATAGAACTCCGGAAATTTATTGGGAACAACCATGTACACCTCATGTCCTTTGTTTGTTAAATAGTAATACATGGCCAATAAAGAACCAATGGCATCACCATCCGGATTGGAATGCGATGACAATACAATCTTTTTTTTAGTCTTTAATAAAGCCTTAAGCTCTTCTTTTTCGGTATGAGTCAGCATAATAAGAAATTTCATTTGAAGGCTGCAAAGATAAACAAAAGCAGACAATACCTCAATATCTGCCAGTTGAGGCAAAAATGCATTGATCTTGTTTTACCTGTCCATCATTAGTAACACACTAATTATCAACATAGTAAATAGATAAACTAACACTTATTGAAGGTTAGGTGGTTAGACAAAAAAAAGTATTTTTGCAAAAAATCTAAAATCAAACACATGTCTGGAAACATTACATTTACCATGATCAAGCCAAAAGCCATTGCCGATGGGAACATGGGAAACATTATTGCTAAAATTACTCAAGGTGGTTTTCATATCAAAGCACTGAAATTAACCAGGTTAACAAAAGATCAGGCCAGGAAGTTTTATGCTGTTCACAGCGAAAGGCCCTTTTTTGAAGGATTGGTTTCGTTTATGAGCTCAGGCCCAATAGTGGCTGCCATCCTAGAGAAAGAAGATGCTGTACTCAACTATCGCAATTACATAGGAGCTACCAATCCTGCTGACGCTGCTGCCGGATCGATCAGGGCACTTTATGGGACTTCTATCGAAGCCAACGCCGTGCACGGTTCAGATAGTGATGAAAATGCTGTTAATGAGGGTGCGTTTTTCTTTTCTGAATTCGAAAGGTTCTAAATAGAACCCTGATTCTGATGAACTTGACCGGAGAGATCCGGTCTTTTTTTTTTTATCTGCTTTCGAAAGATTCGAAGGTTTGGTCGCTATAAAATACCACCATTCTTACTGCTTTTGCTGTTTTGTCATTCTCATGTGAAACTGCTGAAGATGAAATGGGTTTGTCCTGTGCGGTTGGAACCATCTGTTTTAGTGTAACCTTGGAGTCATCCGGTTCAAATGATAATAATTGCTGACCAACTGCCTTTTTTGTTTCGTGCAAAACCGGTTCTATTAGTTCATCTTTTTCACTCTTTCGGGTTTTATCTTCCTTGCCCACCGGCTGGCCGGCACCAAATAGCAACCAATCGGTATTCACTTCATCGTATCTGCTTTTTATTTTCATGATCACATCCAAGCTTGGGTTGTTACGCCCAGATAAAATATGGGATAAGGAAGAACGCTTCAAACCAATTTCATCGGCAAATTGAGCAGGAGACAAACCCCGCTTTTCCATCAATTTTTTAATTCGATCCAGCATGATTTTTTGTTTACAAAGTTAACAATATTTCATGCATGTGATTACAAATGTAACAAAATAAACAAAACAATTGTAATTTACATTTGTACATTATGAATAATCGAATTTATAATCTAGATAATATATTGTATTTAATTGTTATATAATTAATTATATCAATATTGAATGAAGTTTATAATTCAATTTATGATCAATTTTATTTAATCTGCTTTATTGATTATTCATTTTATAATACTGGTTTTATGAATATTATAATTATAATTTAATTATTAGATTGACCTATGTTAAAACCTACACCTATGTAAATTTATTCGTCGTATTAAATTCAGTTTTTACAATTGTATATCTTCTTTAAATGAGTTAATTATCATTCGTAATCCACAATTGTAAATTACAATTGTAAACACTTACAAACGTTAATTATCCTCTTGATCCGAAGAAAAAATACTCCCCAATATCAAATTAATGATCCTTTCTGTTTGCAATTCCTAAGATCATATCGTGAAGGCATTTGATTTTATCCGGATCTTGTAATTGATCACAACTCATCCCCCGTTCTGAAGTTTTATATAAAATATGCTATACCTAAATACGACTTTTCACAGAATAAAAATTTGTAATTTTGGGAGAACTTGTAAAAACAAAAGTTCCGGATAATGAAACCAAAAGAACTGGTAAAAAAGTGGGTTGAGATATTCAACACAGGAGATGCGGATCTCCTGGCAGCATTATATCATGAAAATGCAATAAATCATCAGGTGGCAAATGAACCTGTCGTTGGAAAAACAGCCATTCATGAAATGTTTAAACGAGAATTTGGTTCTGCAAACATGGTTTGTTTGGTGGAGCAACTTTTTGAAAACGGAGAATGGGCCATCCTTGAATGGAAAGATCCACTTGGGCTAAGAGGTTGTGGATTTTTTCATGTAGTGAATGGAAAAATAAAACTGCAACGCGGATATTGGGATAAATTATCATTTTTAAAACAACATGGCTTACCAATACCAAAGAATTTGATTGATTAAAAAAACATATTTACGGATTTATTATTTTTACACAGTCATTGATAAATCCTAAAACCAACCTTATGGCTATTCCTACTTCAAGAACCAAAGAAAAAGCGGAAATAAGAATCAGCACGGAAATTTGTAACGGATGCGGATTGTGCGTTTCTGTCTGCAAAGATTTTAGCATACAATTGGTCAACGGAAAAGTAACCACCACAGAGAATCCGTTTTTTGGTTGTATCGCATGTGGACATTGTATGACCATTTGTCCGACAGGTGCCATTGAAATCCATGGTCGTGAGTGCTCGCCCAACGATTTGTTTGCTTTGCCTGACAAAGGAACACGCGCCAGCTATGATCAGGTAATGAGCTTATTACAATCCAGAAGAAGCATCCGTGAATTCAAAGACAAGCCTGTTGAGCAGGACTCCATCAATCAAATTCTCGCTGTTTCACTCACAGCACCTATGGGACTGCCTCCTTCGGATGTAAACGTGCTTATTTTTGATAATAAAGTAAAAGTCAGGTCTTTTTCAAAAGATTATTGCGACTACCTGGAAAAAATGAGATGGTTTGTATCAAATTGGTTTTTAACTATCATGAGTCCTTTTTGGGGCAAATCGAACGATGAATTGTTCCGCCAATTTGTAAAACCATTGTTTCGTATTTATATCGAAAACATGAAGCAGGGGATTGATATGGTGACATACGATGCGCCACTGGCCATGTATTTTTATGGTTCTCCATACGCTGATCCGGCCGATCCATTGATTGCAGCCAATTATGCCATGATTGCCGGTGAATCACTCGGGCTGGGAACCTGTATGTTGGGCGGTATTCATCCATTGATCCAAAGTGGTAATAAGGCCAGAAAATTTCGGGAGAAGCATGGAATCAAGTACCGCAGCCGAGAAGGTATATTTGTTATTTTCGGCTACCCTAAAGTCAAATACGCCAAAGGAATCAGAAGGACCTTTGCGTCGGTTACCTATTCTGAATAGAGGAATTTATTAGATGATTAATAAGACTGCTCATTTTTTTATTTGCAAATGACCATGTTGGATTCCTGATCATTATAAAGTTATCTTTGTAATCGGAGACTATTTTTCAACATTTTGAAACGATTTTTCTTCAACCTATTACAATATGCATATTCATTTTATTAATCTAATCAAACAACTAAAGTGATGAATGAATTTAAAAAATTTATTAGCAAGGGAAATGTGATCGACATGGCCGTTGGTCTTATTATGGCACTTTATTTTGGAGCCATTATCAAATCACTGGTCAACGACATACTCATGCCGCCCATTGGCATTCTATTGGGTGGGGTTGATTTTTCAAACTTAAAACTGGTTATCAAACCAGGTATTGCCGAATCGATGGCAGGAGCTGGCGATGGAGTTGCAGAGGTGGCAATCGGCTACGGTATTTTTATTAATACGGTTGTTACATTCCTCATTGTTTCATTTGCCATATTCATGGTTGTTAAGGTCTATAATAAGATGAAAGAAAAAATGGAGAAGCAGGAAGCTGAGGCTCCCGTGGTACCCGCACCCCCATCGAAGGAAGAAGTTTTATTGACTGAAATTCGTGATTTATTAAAAAAGTAATTTATGCAAACTATTTTAGGCGCAGGTGGGGCCATAGGAATTGAATTGGCTAAAGCACTTCAATCATACACCACTGAAATCAGGTTGGTGAGCCGGAATCCCAAGAAAGTAAACGATGGAGACGAACTATTTTCAGCGGATTTATTAAACTATGACGATGTTCAAAAAGCCGTTACAGGATCTACAGTGGTGTATGTTACCGTCGGGTTTGAATACAATATCAAGGTGTGGTCAAAAAAATGGCCAAAACTCATTGAGAATGTTATAAAGGCCTGTAAACAATATCGTTGCAAACTGGTATTCTTCGATAATATTTATATGTATGATGAAAATTACCTGGATGGAATGACCGAAGAAACCCCAATCAATCCCCCCAGTAAAAAGGGAAGGATCAGGGCACTGGTTGCAAAGAAAATAATGGATGAAGTCAAGGCTGGTCACCTTACAGCACTCATTGCCAGGTCAGCTGATTTTTATGGCCCGTCGATTCAGAATGTGAGTATGCTGACCGAAACCGTTTTCAAACCCCTGAGCCTGGGTAAAAAAGCGACCTGGATGGGTTCGATTAACTACAAACATTCTTTTACTTATGCTCCTGATGCAGGAAAAGCCACCGCCCTTTTAGGAAATTCAGAAGATGCATACAACCAAATTTGGCATCTGCCTACCGATACAAACCCGATGACAGGAAAAGAATGGATTATGGCCATCGCCGGGGAGATGGGTATAAAGCCAAAGGTTCAGGTAGCCCCTAAATTCCTGGTCCGGATTTTGGGATTATTCATCCCTGTCATGAAAGAAATGGTGGAAATGATCTATCAGTACGACCGCAACTATGTTTTCGACAGCAGCAAATTTGAAAAGCGTTTCGGAATCAAACCAACTTCTTATACAGTTGGTATTCAGGAGATTATTAAAACGGATTACACCAGGAGAGCTTCTGATTCAAAATAAAACGGATTGAAACTCACTCAGTTTCTGTGGTTAAACCTGTAAGTGGAAATCAGGTAATTAATTTTTTATTAAACCCAGAGGAAGTTTTTTAAGAATTCAAACACTGCTATATTTATAAAAATATATAAAATATTCTGTTGACACGAAGGCAATGCCTACCTTTACCAAACTACTGCAACTTACTGTACTACTCATTTCTAATATTCAAACTTTCAATGTCAACACTTCAATTAAAGTACCCCAATAAAAACAAACCTGATTTCATCAACGAATTAAGGCACCAGGTAAAAGAATACTTCGAAACGAACAACATTTCAAGATATGGTAATTCCACTTTGGTAATGAAATCCATTTTTATGATTTTACTCTATTTCATGCCTTATGCCCTGATGTTAACAGGGATAGTTTCTTCATTACCAGGCATTTTACTTTGTTGGATTGTCATGGGGATAGGCATGGCGGGAGTCGGCATGGTACTCATGCACGATGCCAATCACCGAACCTACTCAAAAAGTCAACAGATTAATCGCTTGTTAAGTAAATCGTTGTACTTACTTGGCGGATTCCCTCCCAATTGGCGACAACAGCACAATATCCTGCATCATGGCTTTACCAATGTCGATGGACAGGACGAAGATATTAATCCCGCCGGAGTGCTTCGTTTTTCACCGCATGGTCCCCTTTTTAAAATTCATCGCTTTCAACAATGGTACGCGTGGTTTTTCTATTGTCTCATGACGCTGTCGTGGGCCACCCTAAAGGATTTCAACCAGCTCTCCAGATATCGGAAAATGGAGGTAAAGTTAAATAATGGGCATAAATACAATCAGTTGCTGATTGATTTAATTCTGACAAAGACGTTATATTACCTCATCTTTCTGATTATTCCATTGATCGTTCTGCCCATTTCGTGGTATTGGACCGTGGCCTGTTTCTTCGCGATGCATTTTGTTAGCGGACTGGTCCTCAGCGCCATTTTTCAAACCGCTCATGTGATGCCTACATCGGCCTATCCCCTGCCCGACGAAAATGGGAATTTGGAGAACAACTGGGCCATACACCAGTTAATGACTACTTCTAATTATGCGCCAAAAAGCAGGATATTCTCTTGGATGATCGGTGGATTAAATTTCCAGGTAGAGCACCATTTGTTTCCAAACATCAGCCATGTTCACTACAAGAACATATCAAATCTGGTTAAATCAGCAGCCAAAAAATACGAACTGCCATACCATGTTCAGCGCAACTTTTTCATGGCTTTGTACAGCCATTTCAAGATGCTTAAGGTTTTGGGCAGGTAATTTCACATTTAATACTTAAAAGGAATGCCGGATTGGCGCAATAGCCGCAATTGGTGCGTTTATCAACAAGAAGGAACCCGATTTTGAACAGGTTAAACATAAAATGACTTCGGGTACAATCCAATAATTGCTCTTCACCAATTGAACATAATGATCACCTTATATATAATAAGTTTAAATAAATTCACCATTCCAGACCGCTATTTTAAATTAATCGCTAATTTTGCAGACGATTGAAATCAATCATTTACACATGCAAAGTATGCTGATTTTAAGCATTTTAATAAAGTTGAAAATTGACCATGGCAAAATTTGAAATCATCATGCCCAAGTTGGGCGAAAGCATCATAGAAGCAACCATAACACGTTGGGTGAAAAATGTGGGAGAATCCGTTGAAGAGGATGACTCGCTGGTAGAAATAGCAACCGATAAAGTGGACAGCGAAATACCCAGTCCGGTGGAAGGAAAACTGGTTAAAACCCTCTTCAACGAAGGTGATGTGGTTCCGGTAGGCACAGTAATCGCGTGGATTGAAATGGACGGTGAAGAAGGCGAAAAACCTGCTTACGAAGATGTTAAAACAGATGAAGAGGCTATATCCGAAAAAGAAATCCCGGTAGAGGCACAAAAACAAGAATCACCAGAGAAAATCACCAACGATCAGGAAAACATCGCTGACTTCTCTAAGAGTGAGCGGTTTTATTCTCCCCTGGTAAAGAGCATGGCCAAAACTGAAAATATCAGCCTGTCCGAACTTGAAAAGATCACCGGCTCAGGCCGTGATAACCGGGTTACCAAATCAGATGTTGTGGCATATCTCGATCAGCAGAAAGCAGGCGGTGCTCAAATTCAGGCCAGTACACCTGCCAAGCCAGCCTCTGCTGCAAAAATGTCAGCCCCTGTGGTGTCTTCCGGTGAAGGCGATCAGGTGGTTGAAATGGACCGCATGCGCAAGCTGATTGCAGATCATATGGTGATGTCAAAACAAGTATCGCCTCATGTCACATCTTTTATTGATGCAGATGTAACCCACATCGTTAATTGGAGAAACAGGGTAAAAGACAACTTCTCCAAACGTGAGGGGGAAAAAATCACCTTCACTCCTATATTTATTCATGCCGCGGCCCAGGCTCTAAGAGAATTTCCACAAATCAATGTCTCTCTGGATGGTTACCATATCATTTACCGTAAAAATATCAATATTGGTATGGCCACCGCTTTACCGAGTGGAAATCTGATTGTCCCGGTCATCAGAAATGCCGACCAGAAAAACCTGCTTGGTGTAGTTAAAACTGTGAACGACCTAGCCAACCGTGCCAGGATCAACAAATTGCTTCCCGATGAAATTCAAGGAGGCACCTTCACCATCACCAACTTTGGTTCGTTCGACAGCCTCACAGGAACACCCATCATCAACCAACCACAGGTAGCCATTCTTGGACTCGGTGCCATAAGAAAGCAGCCCAGAGTGATAGAAACTCCGGAAGGTGATCTGATTGGAATCCGTCACATCATGATCTTATCACTGGCCTACGACCACCGGATAGTAGATGGCGCCTTGGGTGGTAAGTATCTAAAAAGAATGAAGGAACTTTTAGAAGGCTTCGATCCTGAAACTCAGATATAAATATCATTAAAACCGGGGAGCTTGACCTCCCCGGTTTTATTTAGAACTTTGACCATGGAATTAAACCTGAAAAAACCACTTGCTTTTTTTGATATCGAAGCCACCGGACTCAGCATCATAAAGGACCGCATTGTTGAATTGTATATCCTTAAAGTAAACCCAAACGGAACCAAAGAAAGCAATACCTGGCTGATCAATCCCGATTATCCCATTAGTGAGGAGGCAGAGCAAATTCATGGTTACAACAATGATAGCCTCAAGGACAAACCCACTTTTAAGCAAGTAGCTAAGGAAATCAGCAAGTTTCTCCACAACTGTGACCTGGCAGGTTATAACGCCATCAAATTCGATGTCCCCATGTTGGTTGAAGAATTTCTACGAGCTGATGTCGATTTTGATATAAAGAAACGGCGGTTGATTGATGTTCAAAACATCTTCATGAAAATGGAACAACGTACCCTGTCAGCAGCCTACAGGTTCTATTTACAAAAAGAATTACAGGATGCACACGGGGCAGAGGCCGATGCGATGGCAACTTATGAAATACTCAAAGCCCAACTCGACAAATACGAAAACACAACTTTCACCGATAAAGTGGGCACAGCATCAATCCCGGTAAAAAACGACATGGATGCCCTTCATGAATTTTCGAACCACCACCGCAATGCTGATCTCATTGGGCAAATCATTTTTAATGAAAACGATGAAGAGGTGATCAACTTTGGAAAGCACAAAGGCAAAAAGGTGGAAGAGGTATTAAAAGTTGAGCCTTCTTACTACAATTGGGTAATGAATTCCGATTTCCCGTTGTTTACCAAGAACCTGCTTACCAACATCAAACTAAGAATGAAATTACAATAGAATTATATCCAATGAAAATTATTTGTATTGGCAGAAATTATGCAGCACATGCCCATGAGCTGAGCAATGCGATTCCTGAGTCGCCGGTATTTTTCATGAAGCCGGATACCGCCATGTTGTTGAAAAACAACCCTTTTTTTTACCCCTCATTTACCAGGGACTTACATTACGAAACCGAGATTGTAATCAAAATCAGTAAAAACGGAAGGCACATTGAGCAGGATTTTGCACATCGCTATTACAATGAAATATCTGTTGGAATCGATTTTACGGCACGCGACCTGCAAAACAATTGCAAAGCAAAAGGGCTCCCATGGGAAATCGCCAAATCGTTTGATCAATCGGCACCCGTTGGTACATTTATTAAACTAGACACGTTGCCCGACCGTGAAAACATCCATTTTTGGCTCGACATCAACCACGAACGCAAACAAACTGGCACCACTCGCGATATGTTATTCGATTTTAACCAACTGATCGCTTACGTTTCCAGATTCGTTACCTTGCGCATCGGGGATTTTATTTTTACCGGAACCCCTGCCGGTGTAGGGCCAACTAAAATTGGCGATCATTTTGAAGCTTACATCGAAGATCAAAAATTACTCGATTTTAATGTAAAGTAATATTCCATTTCTATTCAACGATCGTCTGTTGCCGGGTTTGAAATCGGGATTACTTTTCAGGGAAATCATCGGCTTCAATGGTTGGAAGGTTAAATACATCTACCAAACTTACTTTGCGGTAATTAACAGGAGGATAAAAGAAATCAATTGGAATGGGTGTTTGCTTTATGTTTTCAACCTCGGTCTCGATAAAATGGCCGTTTTGTCCAAATTTTTTGGATTTTACGATCAGCCCGTTGCTTAATAAATTAATGTATTCCGGCGAGTTTAAAGTAGTCCCCTTGCGCGAATAGGGGTTTATCCTATTATTCATTTCAATAAACAGATGAATATCGACTTCAGTGTAAGGGTTCACATCCCGTGTCATCCAAAACTCCTCTTTCGTAACACTATCCATCACAATGCGGTACCCATCAACTTTGAACTGATTGATTTTCATTATACTATCGATTCTCTCGAGGGTCATTCTATTGGTAATTTTGGATGTGTCCTGATGCCGCATCCGAACTTTCAGGCTATCGTACATTTGTTGATAAACAGGTTGTTGATCGTATGGAAGCTCAACAATTAGCGTTTGTAACTGAACTTCGAAAGCATCGAACATACCTGTTATCAATTCCGAAGAAACTCCATGCCAATACGCCCGCAATGTAGGGAAGACAATGGTTAGCGTACTATCGTTTAAATTAAAAATGGTGATGGTCGAAGCATTTTCGAAACGGATTTGGTTTTGTTGAATAAATGTGCTTTGAGAAGACTTATTTCCATAGTTATCCCTATTGGTTTCAGAAATTACCCAACCTCCCCGGCAAGTGCCGGCACCCGATAATAGAATAAACACTGTCCAAACCCAAGGTAAATACTTCATTTCAAGAACTATATCAAATAATTAATAGGAGGGAACTGTTAATAACCCGGTGGAAAAAGCAAAATTAATAATTATCGGTTGGTTTTTATTATTGGGAATAAAGATATATTTTTGCATCCTCAAATTGAAAAGACTATGGCCAATAAAAAGAACCAGGATGAAAAAGGCGATCAACGCCTTGAAAACATTGAAGAAACCCTGACCAGAACAGAACAGTTTATATTTAGCAACCAAAAGAATATTTCGGTTGTAGTGCTTATTATAGTAATTGGCATTATTGGATATTTTGCATACAACAGATACTATATAGCCCCTAAAAGCATGGAGGCATCGAAGCAAATGTATGCTGCTCAGCGATATTTTGAGCAGGATTCGCTTGAAAAAGCACTTTATGGAGATGGGAATAACCTTGGTTTTCTTGACATTGCAGATGAATACGGTTCCACAAAACCCGGTAACTTAGCAAATTACTATGCGGGGATTTGCTTTTTAAAGAAAAAGGATTTTAACCAGGCCATTGATTTTCTTGATGAATTCAAAGGTGACGATCATCTTATTGGTCCCATGGCTACCGGTGCGATAGGTGATGCGCATCTGGAACTTGGTGACCAGAAAAAAGCGGTGGCTTTTTATCTTGAAGCCGCCAACCAGGATGCCAATGGATTTACTGCCCCCTTGTTTTTAATGAAAGCCGGAAATGTATATGAGTTGATGGGTAAATATGATGAAGCCATCAGTACTTACCAGCGGATAAAAAACGATTTTGTTAAAAGCAAAGAAGCCGCCAGCATAGATAAGTACATAGCCCGGGCCACTACCTCAAAAGAAAATAAATAACTCTGTTTTCACAGGATGAAACCCGGCCTTAATGCCGGGTTTTTTTTTATTTTTACCGGAATGAATAAAAGTGAAGCCAGAATCGTTTTTATGGGAACACCACCCTTCGCTGTTCCATCTTTAATAGCACTGGTCAACAATGGATATCATGTTGTTGGGGTGATTACCGCACCAGACCGTCCGACGGGACGTGGTAAAACATTAACACACTCGGCTATCAAGTCGTGTGCACTGAAGATGGGCTTACCCATTCTTCAACCTGAAAACCTTAAAGACCCAGCTTTCATTGACGAGTTAAAGGCCTTGAAAGCTGATTTACAGATTGTAGTCGCTTTTAGGATGCTGCCCCCCCAGGTTTGGGAAATGCCCCCTTTGGGAACATTCAACTTACACGCGAGCTTATTACCACAATATCGGGGTGCTGCACCCATAAATCATGCGCTGATCAATGGTGAAACAACCACAGGGGTAACCACTTTCTTACTGGACAAGGATATCGACACGGGAAAAATTCTTTATCAGGTATCGATTCAAATCGACCCGGATGATGATGCCGGCACATTACACGACAAACTCATGGAGTTGGGCTCAAACCTCATCCTGAAAACCACAAATTCGATTCTTCATGGCCAAATTGATCCCATCCCACAATCCGAACTTGACGCATCCATCTACCAACTTAAAAAGGCTCCTAAAATATTTAAACACGATTGCTTCATTAACTGGCAGCTGGCAGGAGAGAGAATTCACGATTTCGTTAGGGGACTAAGCCCCTACCCTGCCGCCATCTCGATTTTACATAAAAACAATGGCGACGAAATTTCGATTAAGATTTTTAAAACAGAATTCATACCGGCTGATCATGAACTTTTACCCGGGACGATAAAAACGCCGGACAATAAAAGGATATGGGTGGGTGTTCATAATGGATATATCAGCATTGAAGAATTACAGCAAGCCGGCAAAAAACGCCTCCATGCTGACGAATTTCTAAGAGGCATTGGTCATTTTTCTCCAGGTTATCTCAGTTAGAATTTACTGTCGGCACCACAAAATGAGCGAAATTTGAAGACCATGTAAAGGATTTTGCATAATAACAACGCTATTTACAGCGGTTTTATTAACAAAATGACGCATTTATCAACAAAAACTATTAAAATGTGCGCTATTGCTTGATTTTAATCAGATATACATTACATTTGTTAAGATAAATACCCTAAGTGTTAATTAAAAATTCTATTTACGATGAACAAAGCTGAATTAATCGATGCAATGGCCACCGGCGCTGGCATTAGTAAAAGTGATGCAAAGAAAGCTCTCGATGCTTTTGTGACCTCAACAGGTGACGCTCTAAAAACTGGTGACCGTGTTGCTTTAGTTGGTTTCGGATCGTTTTCCGTTTCTACAAGAGCTGCCCGCAAAGGACGTAATCCACAAACTGGCAAAGAAATTAATATCGCTGCCAAAAAAGTGGTTAAGTTTAAAGCAGGTGCCGATCTATCAAAAGTTGTAAAATAACAACTTTACATCTAGGAAAAAAACGTCCTGTTAATTATAATAGGACGTTTTTTTTTACAGTCATTTTGTCCAACAATTCGAACCGATAAGGTAGCAGGGCGTCTTCCTCAGCATAATTCACGCCGATGCGGTTGCTTACCTTTATTTGACTGGTAGAAACTGCCAATCCAATTTCTTTAATCTGAATGGTTGACCCGGTTAGTGATACACCATTATGGCTTAAATTGATCCCAAGCGCTGAGGTTACTTTTCCGGGACCATTAAATCCACGGTAATCTACCGAGTTTAGTTTCCTTCGAGCCAACATCAGTTCAATCCCTTCAACGGGAATGACCCCTCTTATCAGCACTGCATGAGGAGTGTTTTTAGGACCGGTAACCACATTAAATAAATAATGCATGCCATAGCACAAAAACACATAAGCCATCCCACCGCAGCCATACATTACCGAGTTACGCGGAGTTCGCCTGCCACCATAAGCATGTGAGGCCTTATCAGTAACTCCCGCGTAGGCTTCCGTTTCCGTAATGATCGCCGAAACAAACCCATCAGCATTCTTAATGGTGATTAATTTTCCCAATAAATCTTTCGCGAGAAACACAACATCTTCGTTGCGATAATAGGATTCCTGTATGACACCTTGAATCAAAATTACAGGATATAGGCCAGACCTAAGGTCAGCGACAGATAGTTAATCTTTTGAGCAAATGAGGTGGCGTAGGGTTCATTATCCCAATTCCAACCGGTAACCTCTTTAAAATAAAGGTCTGATCCAATGTAGTCGGCAAATGCCGTTATATAATAATGACTTAAACGGTATTTAAACCCGGCTCCCAAAAGGTACCCAAATCCGGTTGAACGACTGCTTTCACGGTAATAGGTACCTTTATCAGAAGGGTCATTAATATTGGTAGTATAAATGGTTGCTTTTGGCGAATTGCTGCCAAAGTATCCTATCAATCCCCTCACGTCTATCGAGAGAGCATCTCCGATAGGAAATCTGAAATAGGGTCCTCCAAACGCGCCAGCGCTACTCCAGTTTTGTGTACTCTCAACGGTGACGCCATAACCGGGATGAGCCTTCATCAGTCCATCAGCATAGGCGACATTGTCCAACTTATTACCGCTGTAATTAACCACCACCTGCATTCCGAAATTATGAGAGAACCGATAGGCATAGGTAAAATTTAATGCCACCCCTGTTTTGGCAAATCCTGAAGTTGAATCGTTCAAATCCTTCCTTGCGAAATCGGACAGAGGTATGGAGGGCCCGATTGAAAGACCGACATATTGCCGCTTTGACGACTGAGCCAGCGTTATAAACGGTAATATCACTAACAAAATCAATAACTTAAGTGTTTTATCCATGATTCAATTATTTATAGTGACATGGTGTAGAATATAAACGTCAACATCAAATGTAGGTTCAAAGTTAATTATTTATTCAAATGAAATGTTCAATTGATCGTGCCAGCCCAACATTTCATCCTTGCCTCTGATCACTTTACCATGATCCATCAGCCAGCGAATTACGTCAATAATTTGGTCTTCGGTATACTGTGAGAGGTTTTGTATCACATCGTTCAGATATCGAGGTTTCGAGATCAACATTTCATTTATAGATTCGACCAATTGTTCAAACTCCATTTCGTTTAAGTTCGATTTGTTTTTTGACATACACACATCACAAATACCACAGCGTTGGCTCTTTTGTTCACCAAAATAAGCCAGCAATTGTTGGCTTCTGCATTTCAGGTTGTCGGTAATAAAGTGGAGCAGGGCCTCAAGCCGTTTTTCGGCGGCTTCTTTCAGAAACCGGTAATTTTGATCAGAAAGTTGTATGTATTTGGCATTCATCCTGCCTGAAGAAAAAACCAACTGTGGCAAGGTAGTGATGGGAATATAAGTAATTACTTTCAACTTATGGAGGTAACTCAATTGTTTCACGACCTCCTCCCTAGCCATTTCCGCACGTTTGGCCAGCATACTTTCGTTGATATTGATATAGTCGGTAAATATCCCCGAATAGGAGCGCATGATCTCTTTTATGATGCGTTCACTTCTCGGGTTTTCCACCATGAACCGATACAGATCTTCTTTTGACAGTGGAACAAATAGTTTTGAAAACTGTCCGGCAGACTCAACATACATCAGGTATCCTTCGCGTTCCAATATTTTTATGGCACTATAAACCTGTAACAAATTGAAATTGTAGTTATTTGCAAAATCACTGATCTTAAAATCAAAGCTTATATCTTTACCACTCCCTTCGGCAAGCCGCAAATAATTGCCCAACGCATTGTAAATAATTCTAATTTCATCAATGGGTGGATAAGAGGTTTTTAGTAGTTCTTTGGCATTTATTATATCGTGGTGGGTATAAAGTAAAACTGCCTGAGAAGGTTTTTGGTCGCGGCCGGCCCTACCAGCTTCCTGAAAATACGACTCTATACAATCGGGCAAGTCGTAATGAATTACTTTCCTGACATCCGCTTTGTCTATTCCCATCCCAAAGGCATTTGTTGAAACCATCACTTTTACCTGACCTGTACTCCATTGTTTTTGTCTTTCGTCCCGGGTATGCGCATCCAGACCTGCGTGGTAGAAAGTAGCACTCACTCCTTTTTTCGTGAGGATTTCGGCCAATTCTCTGGTTTTCTTTCTATTGCGGACATATACGATTCCAGAACCTTTGGTATCAGCAAAAAAACTCATTAGAAAAGACGGCTTATCATATTCTTTGGCTACATGATAGGCCAGGTTGGTCCGTTCGAAGGTGGAACGAAATGCCCTGTTTCGCCTAAATTCCAGTTTACTCATGATATCTGCAACCACCTCCGGTGTGGCTGTGGCTGTTAATGCCAAAACCGGCACATCAGGAATATAGGGCCTTATTTCTGCAATACGCAGGTAAGGTGGTCTGAAATCGTATCCCCATTGCGACACGCAATGGGCTTCGTCTACGGTAAGTAGATTGACTTTTACCCTTGAAATAACGTGCTTAAAAAGCTCCGTATCAAGTCGTTCTGGAGATACATATAAAAATTTATAGGTACCGGCCACCACGTTTGAATAAACCGATTCAATTTCGGAGCTGTGCATTCCTGTATAGATGGCAGCGGCTTTTATGCCTACCTTTTTCAAGTTATCCACCTGATCCTTCATCAATGCTATTAAAGGGGTGACAACAATGCAGGTTCCAGAGACCATGAGGGCAGGTACCTGAAAACAGATGGATTTACCCCCACCGGTAGGTAACAAAGCCAAGGTATCATGTCCTTCGGCTACCGACAGGATAATTTCTTCCTGCATGGGTCGAAAATCAGGATACCCCCAATACTTAACCAATATTTTTTTTGCTTCAACTCTCATTTTCTTGTTGCAATTGTATGCAGCGGTAGATTAATGAAAGAATAAAGATAGTAGAATTAATTGAAATATCGTTGAAGCAACCGAAGAAGTTCCTGTATTGACAAAGGTTTATTCAAATATTCGTTGCTTCCCAATGCCATGCATTTTTCTTGTCCATCATCATTTGGGTAAGCAGTTAGGTTCATGATGATCATAGAAGGATACTCTTCGCGAAGCAATCGCGTTGTTTCATACCCATCCATTTCGGGCATACGGACATCCACCAGTGCTAAATCGAAAGGACCGCTTTTTCGTGCTGTTTCAATCGCCACAAGGCCATTGTTTGCAACAAATATTTCTGCATCGGTTCGTTGAAAAAGCCCTTTAAGAAGCACGCAATTTTCCTGGATATCATCCACAATCAAAACTTTTTTTCCCGAGAGGTCAATTTTAAAGAGCTCTTGCTTATCTTGAACTAAAGGTGTATTGCTGTTTTCTAAAATAACGGGAATTGTGAAGTAGAAGGTTGATCCTGAGCCTCTTTCAGAATCAAGCCAGATTTTTCCTCCTAAAAGTTCGACAAACGATTTACTGATAGCAAGCCCCAAACCAGTTCCTTCTCTGTTGCGCTGAAAGGTACTCGAGTCTTGCCCGTATTGCAAAAATATTTCGTGTTGCTTGTCTTTAGCAATCCCCACACCCGTATCCTTAACATAGAACAAAATGCTTCCTGGCAAGACAGCGGAATAGCCAAATTCTACAAAACCCTTGTCAATAAATTTTAGGGCATTGGTAATTAAATTGTTAAAAATCTGACGAAGCCTTAATTGATCGGTTTTGATGGTGATTTCATCGGAAGAAGCCTTCACTAACCGCAATTCAAAGCCGTTTTCCCGGTTCTGTATTTGATCATGAATAAAAACCTCATGGATTTCCTGCAAAAAAGAGTTGAGACGAAATTCTTCTTCATGAATCATGACTTGACCAGCTTCAATTTTTGAGATATCAATGATATCTGCCACAAGTTGTAAAAGTGACTTTCCAGCTACCAGGATCAGTTTGGTGAAGGTTTCTCTATCTTCATCAGTAGCATCCGGATCAAGAAGTAAATCAGAAAATCCGATAATTGAATTTAATGGCGTTCTTATTTCGTGCGACATGGAGGCAAGAGAGGAAGATTTCAGGCGATTGGCTTCACGGGCCTCTTCTTTGGCCTGAATTAACTGATTTTCATATGCTTTTTGCAAACTTATATCCCGCACTATTGCCAGCAGGTTGAATTCGCTATGACCCTCCATGCGGGTAAGAGTGATCTCTGCATTAAATAAGGTGCCATCCTTTTTCTGATGTACCCAATCAAAATGCTGAGGCAGTCCTTTTAGTGCTTTTTGGGTATAACCCATAACATCTGAATGTTGAACCACCCCATTGACCACGAAATCATCGGGAGACAAATCATCCGAATTGGATCCTATAATGGCTTCAAAAGGCATCCCAAACATTTCACAAGCCTTGGGATTAACATCAACAATTATATTATCCATGAGTAAAAAAACCCCATTACTGGCATGGTCGAATACCGACTTATATTTGTCAAGTTTACTAATAAGCTCACTTTCTCTGGCAGTACTCGCTGAAATATTACCCACAACTGTACTCAAAACTGACAACAAATCGAGTTCTCTCTGATCGAAAATTCGGGATTGATGATCCCCAATAATAAGAAGCCCGATGGTATGATCTAAATGACCTACCCGAACCGCAACAAGTGAAACCAACTTAAGGTATTGAATAAACGAATCATGGGTGTCAAATTGCGGCGTGGTAGTATCTGAAACTTGTAAAGGTTCAATTGATTGTACATGAAGAAATTCCAATAAAAAATCAGGAATAGCCAGTTTATGGTTTTCTTCAATAATTTCCGTGGAGACTTCAATCTTCAATCCAGTATTTGAATCAGCGATTAGATAGGCCATGAAAGGTACTTGTAATAACCGGGCACCATCCATAACCAAAGTGTTCAGATTTTCACACTTGGCTGTAGATGGTTTATCCGGAATATCAGGTAATCGATTTTCCATAGATACAATCAAATCAATACTTTTCGAATTATCATGTGTAGTTCCCGAACCGTTTTAAGATTATTTCCTGTTGCCAGAAAGCAAAGGTAATTATTTTATCAATTGACCTACTTGAATTCGCAAATATTGCAAATTCTTAACGTTCGGTTCAGATACTTAATACAAACTAATGGACAATAAAATAGACGATTGTGAGGGTGAAGTTACTTTTCGTTGACCATTTCGTAGCGGGTACCATTGGCCGGGTCAATCTCTTTCATCATATTGATCATGTTTATTTTTTCGGCGGGAGAGGCTTCTTTATAGATATTAATAATTTCGTCTCTTTTTGATTCAAGCAACACCTGAAGCAAATACAAACCAGGTCGTTTATTGTAAACATTCTGATAATACTTAAGTGTTTTCCCGATCGAGGCTCGTCCTCCATCCACACTTTTTGCCATCTCATCAAGCCCTTTCAGGTGATACTCATAAAGGAATTTCCTTAAGTCTTCATAAGACGGATTCAGGAGGTTCTCGGCAAGTGAATATCTGTTCTTCGGCCCTTCAAACCCCTGCCATCCACGCTCATTGGAACTTTGGGCTGCGGTGGCAACGGCCATGGCTTTTTCGTAAAAGGCTGTTCCCCCTAGCAAGCTGAAGGTATCAAAATCAAGCCCCATCATGATATACGCATAAAAAGCCAGGATGGAGGTCAGGTTATTAGAATACGTTCCTTCAACAAATTCCATTGATTGATAAGGAACATACCTAAAATGAATATCATTATCGATTATATTGATCACATCTGAGTTGTAATCGGTTCCATAAACAGGCCGTTTTAGCACCAGGTTAAGGGTGCCTTTAAAATCATCACCTCCAATTACCTCATTGATAGTGAATACCATCGCGAACTCGACGCGTTCTTCTATCTTAAACCGATATTCAGACCAACTTTGGTTGTTCATGAATTCGAACATAGAGGTTTTCATGGTGGTAAAAACCGTGGGGTCGATTCCCTGTATTTTTTGTGATTGAACCTGGATATTGCCCAGAAACTCCTGACTAAAACCCGAATGAGCAATCAGGATGAAAAAAAATGTGATAAATCCTTTTCTTATCATTTTGGTTGTGATTTTAAGGAGAGGATGGCATTCACAATATCCACGGCAACTTCTTTTTTCGATTTCAACGGAAAGGTAATTTTTTCACCTACCGTTTTAAGGAGTGTAATTTTGTTGGTGGAATAACCAAAACCTGCGCCGGCATCATTTAATGAATTCAAAACAATCATGTCCAGGTTTTTGGCTGTGAGCTTTTCTATGGCATGGGCTTCTTCCTGGTTGGTTTCTAATGCAAATCCTATTAAAAGCTGGTTATCGCGTTTGGTTTTTCCCAAAGAAGTCAGAATATCCGTAGTAGGCTCTAGCTCAAGAGTGCTTAACTTGTCCGCTTTTCTAATTTTCTTATCGGCTACAATGGTGGGTTTAAAATCTGCTACAGCGGCTGCCATGACTGTTATATAGGAAGAACTAAAATATTTCAAACAGGCAGAAAGCATTTGTTCTGAAGTAGTCACTTTTGTAACTTCAATGTCAGGATGAGACACTTCTAACGAAGAAGGGCCCAGGACAAGCTGCACCTTGGCGCCCAAATCGGCTAAAGCATTGGCTACTTCAATCCCCATGAGTCCGGAACTAAAATTTCCAATAAACCTCACGGGATCAATGGGTTCATAAGTAGGGCCTGCTGTTACCAGACATTTCTTTCCGGTTAACGGCTTATTATCACTTAAATAAGTAACTATCCTCTGGAATATAACTTCAGGTTCTTCAAGTCGGCCAAATCCATGAAGGCCACTGGCCAACTCTCCCTTGGTGGGTTCAATCAGTTGGTAGCCAAACTCCATTAACCGTTTAACGTTGTTCTGCGTGGTAGGATGCTGGTACATGTCTAAATCCATGGCCGGTGCAAAAAGCAAAGGACATCTGGCCGACAAAACAGTGGTTAACAATAAATTATCAGCTATTCCGGCAACCATTTTGGCCATGGTGTTGGCCGTAACCGGTGCCAGGAGGTATAAATCTGCCCACAGTCCAAGATCAACATGGCTGTGCCAGCTTCCATCGCCTTTGTCATAAAAATCAACTAAAACGGGGCGTTCGGATAAAGTAGATAGTGTTAAGGGAGTGATGAAATCACAGGCCATCGGTGTCATGATCACCTGCACCTCAGCACCAGCCTTTTTAAGCAGGCGAATAATAAAAGGAATTTTATAGGCAGCAATGCTTCCTGTTATCCCGATTAATATTTTTTTTCCCTTCAACATGCAAAAACTACTTTGTCATTTCCTTGTGGGGATTTCTAAAGTAAATTTCCTCGTTAAGAAATTCGTTAACGGCAAGCAGTGTTGGTTTTGGGAGACCTTCATAAAAACGGGCGATTTCAATTTGTTCCCTGTTTTCGAAAACCTCTTCCAGGTTGTCGCTGGGAGGAGCAAACTCTGAAATTTTCTGATCCAGTTCAACTTTGATATCGGAGCCGATCTGGTTGGCGCGTTTTGCCAAAATGACGACTGTTTCGTAGATATTTCCGGTTTGTTCGTAAAATTTGTCTTTTTGACGAGTAACGGCAGAAGTTTCTGTTTTTACTTTTTTGTAATCCATATTATTTGATTATTAATTACTTATGTGCTTCATAGCATTGTCGTTGTAAGTCTGTGCTATGGATAAAAATTTGCTATCGGGGTACATGTATTTCAAGTTGTTAAAGGCTTCTACTGTTTTTTCGTAGCGCTCTCCTTTTTTTGTGAAAATACTTTTTTCGGCATAAGAATAGTATGCTTCCGTGATGGAGAACAGGACTTCCTCTTTAAATTCGGTATCTGGATAATTCTCCATTAGATTTTCGAATGAAGTAATGGCTGCCTGAAAATCTTCCATTTTAAAGTACAAAACTGCAATGTGATAACTCTTTATTTCAAGCTTATAGCGTAAATCGTCCATCAGTTTGGTGGCTTCCGTTACTTTAGGGCTTTTAGGGTACATATCGATAAACGACTGTAACTGGCGTAAAGCCTGAAACGTACTGGTTTGATCGAGGGTGCTCCTGGGTGATTCAAGATAGCTGCAGTAAGCCGTTAGATATGCCGATTCTTCTGCATGCTCGCCTCTTGGATACATCTGAACGTACTGTTCGTAATAGTAGCTGGCAATTTGATAATCACGCATTTGAAAATAACAGTTGGCCGAGTAATAGGTCAGCTTCTCCCCTTTTTCGGTTCCACGGTATACCGCCCTGAGAATATCAAAAAACTGAAGCGCCTTATTATAGTCGCCCTTTTCGTATAAATCAACACCTGTTTCGTACTTCAATTCGTTGTTACCGCTTTTAAGTACCTTTTGTGGCCCGTTACAGGCGGATATAACAAACAGAATTACAATAAGTAAAGAGTATAAACCATTCCTTTTTAACATGGCGCAAAATTAACATAAATAATTGAAGTACAAAACGATTTTTTACTGTGTGTGGTATGCCCCAGAAAAGATATTTATTCATGCGATAAATCACTCACTTTTGCAAAGATGCAAAGAAACTACCCCGAGAAGGTTGGGTGTCATTGTTAAAATTCAATAAAAAGACAAATTCTCCCTTCAAAACCTCTCCTTTCAAATGCATTTGGAATGAATTGGACGAAACATCTTGTCCTGTGAAAGGAAATCCATACTTTTGCACCTTAATTTTAAAGTATCAAAATATGGATGTTTTTGACAAATGCGTTTCAAACATGGGCCCTTTGGGTCAATATGCAACACAATCGGAAGGTTACTTCATGTTTCCGAAACTGGAAGGTGAGATTTGCAACAAGATGCAGTTTATGGGAAAAGAACGACTGGTTTGGAGTCTAAACAATTATCTTGGTTTAGCCAATCACCCGGAAGTTCGCAAGGCCGATGCCGATGCTGCCAAAGAATGGGGTTTAGCTTATCCCATGGGAGCCCGAATGATGTCGGGTCAAACAAAATACCATGAAGAACTGGAAAGGCAACTGGCGGAATTCGTGGGTCGTGAAGCGGCCTATTTGCTCAACTATGGTTACCAGGGAATGATATCCATTATCAACGCTATTGTAGACCGAAAAGATGTGATTGTATATGATTCTGAAGCCCATGCCTGTATCATTGACGGGATGCGTTTGCATTTCGGAAAGCGTTTCGTATATCCGCACAACAACATGGAGAATCTGGCCAAGGAACTGGAGAGGGCTACCAAAATTGTTGAACAAACAGGAGGCGGCATCCTGGTGATAACGGAAGGTGTTTACGGAATGGCAGGCGATTTAGGAAAACTGGACGAGATTGTTGCTTTAAAGAAAAAATTCAACTTTAGGTTGTTTATCGACGATGCACATGGTTTTGGAACCATGGGGCCAACAGGTGCAGGAACCGACGAATATTTTGGTATTCAGGATCAGGTTGACCTGTATTTTGGCACCTTTGCAAAAGCAATGGCCGGCATTGGTGGTTTTGTGGCCGGTAAAAAAGAAGTTATCAAATTCCTGATGTATAACATGCGCTCGCAGATTTTTGCCAAATCGCTTCCAATGCCCATGGTTATCGGTGCCATGAAACGTTTAGAAATGTTGCGTACCCAACCGGAACACCGTGAAAATCTCTGGAAAATTGTAAATGCACTGCAATCAGGACTTCGGGAAAGGGGCTTTAATCTAGGTAATGCCAACTCCCCGGTAACTCCGGTTATACTGAACGGTGGCGTACCCGAAGCCACTCAAATTACCTATGACCTGCGCGAAAACTTTAATATTTTCTGTTCGATTGTGGCTTATCCGGTCATCCCCAAGGGCATGATCTTGCTTCGGCTTATTCCAACAGCCAACCACACGCTTGAAGATGTCGAATATACCATTAAGGCATTTGAGGTGGTGAAAGCCAAATTAGAGAACAATGAATACGCTCACGTTTTTAAAGAACAAACTGCCTAAAAAATTTCATTCCGGGCAGTGCCACCCTGCCCGGAACTATTAAATCCAGATGAAGCCTACAAATACAGAAACAAAAAAAAATTTCTGGATTATTGCCACTAACTCAACGGCTTCGTATGTGTTGGCTTTCCTTTTTGTTTTTTATGTCAATCATTTTGCTAATATACTTACCAGTGGTTCGTTTGGTTATGAAGTAAGCTTCGACTGGAACATTATTTATTATCATGTTGAACCTTATGAATGGACGCACGATGCCGTGAAGCTTATATTCAGTGCCGGACCCATGTTAATACTTCTGGTAGGACTTATTTCTTTAATTGCCTTTTATTCTCTTGTCGAAGAACCTGCCCGGATAAAGACCTTTTTCATGTGGCTTACTTTGCATGCATTAAATTATTTTTTTGGCGGTCTGCTGATAGGTAATATTTTTAAGAAAGGCGTTGGCCACGTTTTCAACTGGATGTATTTTACCGACACCACTAAAATGCTGGTCGCATTGGTAGGTTTCTTTGGACTTCTGGCAACAGCCTATTTTATGTCGAAACCGGTAGCCATTTCGGCTAATAGTTATTATAACAAATTGAGCGAAAAAAACTTTCCCTTCTTTTTTACAGCTCAAATTATCGTTCCTTTCGTTGTGGGCACCATATTATATACCCTCTATTTTCTTCCCGATTTACGTTTTCAGGAAAGATACTCATGGATGAGCCTGGGAGTATTGCTGATTATTATTTTTGGCCGGGTCAATTATATGGAAACCCTATACTTTGATGAAGAGGACCGTTACATCAGCCTCTCAAAAGCAATCGTAATGACCACCCTTTTTGTGGTTATAGGATTGCGTTTGATCCTTAGCCACGAAATTCTGGTTTCCTGGTAACGTGATTCGGCAAGTTGAAATATTTTACCAATGAATGGTGATCGAAAAACGCATCAATGTGCTGATTGGAAAAAGATAAAAAGGCATCTAAAAAAACACCAGTTGATTGTAAGACATTAATTCCGTTCAGATTAATTGTAAGTTGGGTTAACAAAAAAAAAGTCCCGCTAAAAGCGGGACTTAAAATTTTAAATGTTGAATATAATAAACTATGCTAGTTTAACATTGACTGCATTTAATCCTTTTCTTCCTTCTTCTAAATCAAAGGTTACTTCGTCATTCTCACTGATCATGTCTTTAAGACCATTTGAATGTACGAAATACTCTTTTGATGAATTTGCATCTTTAATAAATCCGAATCCCTTCTCGTCATTAAAGAATTTTACTGTACCATTATTCATTGTTATAATATTTGTGAGCGGCAAAGATACTCTAAATTATTGAGATTGTTGGATTTATTCCTTTAATTATGTTAATTGTTGCAATTTAGTCACATTCTTAATACAGAAATCGGGTGTTCTGGCCAATCGCCTACCTTTTTATCGAAATTGATCTCTGGTTCAAATAAATTTCGTCTGGCATCGGTATTAAATCAACCTATTCGATTCAAAAACCTTCGTACCCGCTTTTAATCATGGTGGAAACCATCTTGAATTGTTCGTTGGCATGAAACTTCAGTTTCGAGTGGGCCGGAATGATAATTCCCTCACCAAGGCTAAGGACGAATTCCTTGTCATCAATCATCATGTTGGCCTTCCCTTCAATAATTTGAATGTAGTTGTCGAAAGGTGCAATTTTTTCAACAAGCTCTTCCCCTAAGTCAAAAGAGGACACCGTGATGTTACCCGTGGGTCTGTTGATGATGGTTTTTCTTACCACTGCATTGGCCTTATATGTAATAATTTCAACCACCACATGCACCATAGTTTTTTTCAATTCTACACTGTCTTCATTATATTTCATCGGAAACCGTGTTTTTTTCTTTCATTCTTTCTAAATTGACCCACATTTATGTAATGAGGGGACTTTGTTGACAGTTAAGCTAATGTATTTCATGCATAAAGTATGCAACTTATAATCTGAATACAAAATTGATTCATTATGGTCATAAATGTGTTACATCGGTTCGGAAAATCTTTACACATTTCACACGTTTTAGGGGTGCTTTTCCCACCATTTTTTCAATAACCACCACAATGAATGAGAATCTCTGTATCGCCATTGATCTGATTTGACAAAACGGAAGTCGTATTCTCATTTCTTATAAGTCACTTAACACAATTGATAATATGTGAATGATGTAACTCTTAACCAAAGTAATGTAATAAAATGGAGCCAAATCAAGCTATCTTTGATAGCTGCTTATGACACATTAATAATTAGAATATCTTTTGTTTAATGAAACAAATTCACCCTGGCTGGAAATACATGATGAATCTTCGACCTTTGGAAGCCTGTATTGCTGTTTTGAATAAACCTGGAAATGAGTAAACGTCATTTATTTATAAAGAAATCACTTCATGTCATCCTGTGGTTGATCTTTGCCCTCCTGATCTTTTTGATCAGTATCGCAGTGCTAATTCAAGTTCCCGCCATTCAAACAAAAATGGTCCATTCAGGTGCATCATTTGTCAGCAATAAAACGCATACCAAGGTTGATATCAGAAAGATCCGGATTTCATTTCCAAAATCAGTTGTTATTGAGGGCCTTTTTCTGGAAGATTTGAAAAGGGATACGCTATTGTACGCCGGGGAGTTAAAAATTAACATCGCACTGTTCGACTTGCTGTATAACAAAATAAATATCCTCTCCTTCTCTCTTGAGAACGTGAATCTCAACCTTAACAGGCCCGCATCCGATTCATTGTATAATTACGATTTCCTAATTAAGGCCTTTAGCGATACTACCAAACAACAAAAGGCAGACAATAAAACAAAGCCGGCCTGGACTTTCAGTGTTGGTCAGGTGAACATGAACGATATCCGGTTTCGCTATGATGATGCATACGGCGGAATGAATTTATCGACCACGCTTAAAAATTTGAAATTGCATGTTGACGGGATTGATCTCGAAAAATCTGTTTTTCTTGTTGATGAATTGCTGGTTGAGAGCCTGGATGCGCAGGTTCAAATCATGGAATCCGCACAACCGACAAGGAGCAAGTCAACGGGAATATTACCGTTAATATCAGCCAATTACGTTCAGATCGTAAACTCGACTCTTGATTACGGGCATTCGGCAAACAATCAAACGATTAAGGCCGACATCAACCAGTTTGAACTCAAAAAGGGAGCTGTCGATTTGCAAAAGCAGTTGGTTTCGCTGGATCAGCTCTCCTTGTTAAAAAGCGAATTGCAATTTAACACAAGTGACAAAGAATCATCCCCTGACACCATTGCACCGCTTCCTGATGCTACTGAAAAAGGTGATTGGAAAATAACCGCCAACAGCATCAACCTGGATAACAATTCACTGGCTTACCATAAAGGAGATAAAACGGACACAACAAACTCATTTGATGCAGATCACCTGGATTATCAGCACATAACCCTTGTTGCAACAGATGTTGCCTATTCATCAGATACCATCCTGGCCTCAATTAAAAAATTCAGCGCCACGGATGAAGATCACATCTCAATTGTCCAATTTGAAACGGATTTCAGTATGGACCAACATTCAATCACGGCGGATAAATTGAAACTTAAAACCAACAATACCTCGATTGATGCGGACCTGGCCATTCAATATCCTTCTTTAAATTCATTGAAAGATTCATTTCCTTTCATGGTACTGAATGTAAACCTTAAAAATGCCCGTTTTAAAAATTCGGATATCCTTTATTTTAGCCCTCAACTTATAGAGCTTCCTTTTTTTAACGACCCTACAATCACCACCACCATATCAGGAATTGTTATTGGGGCTGTGAATGATCTTAGCGGGAAAAATCTGGCAATAAGCACCGGAAGCCATACCCTGTTACACACCGATTTCAGTATTACAGGCTTGCCTGACCTACAAACTGCTCATTATGATTTTCCCAATCTGAATATTATTTCGGGCAGAAAGGACATTGAAATGATAGCCGGTTCATCGATTCCAAACAACATGGAACTTCCCGAAAACATTGAGTTGCAAATCGATTTTAACGGGTGGCTGAAGGAATTTGAATCAACGATAAGCATGGGCAGTAGTTTTGGTGCAGCCAACATTTTCGCCACAATCGACCCAAATGAAAATTTCGACGGAAAAGTGAACATCCTGGATTTCAATATTGGTCGCCTGCTCAACGATACCGCTCTGTTTGGACCGGTTTCATTGAATCTTGAAGCTACCGGCCAGGGCCTAAACCCGGATAGCATTCAGGCAATAATAACAGGTGAGGTATCTCAGATGGTTCTAAATGGTTACAACTACCAACATCTTAAAATAAACGGCAATATAAACGGGCGGCAATTTGGCGGAAAAATAAACCTGAACGACGAAAACGCGGTATTTGATTTGGATGGATTGGTGAACCTAAAGCCAAACGAGGAAGAGGTTAAATTTCTGTTAAACGTGCAGGGAGCCGACCTTCAAAAACTTCAACTCACAACAGATGACCTGCAAATAGGATTGGTCGCGTCAGCCAATTTAAAAAAGGATTCAGCCAATAAAATGGTTGGAAAAGCAACAATTAACAACCTCATCCTTGTGTATGAAGGTGAAAGATATGGTGTTGATTCCCTATTTGTTGCTTCGATAAATAAAACCAATGACAGCAAGTTAACTTCCAGTAGCGCAGTCATTGGCTTACAATTTGCAGGAACGGTTTCTCCTTCCGGGCTTTCTGCGGAACTTAACCGGTTTATAAATCAATATTTTCAATTTTCAGATTCTATCCCTCAACTCAGCGACAGCGAACTCTCTCAATTTAATTTTGAAATCCAGATTCGCAACCATCCCATTCTTTCAAAAATTTTACTTCCTCTGCCAGCCGATTTCGATCCCATTTTCATTCGTGGAAATTTTAATAACCCTAAAGGGGAGTTGAAACTGAACGCCACCATGAACCACCTGATGTATGGAAATATCGAAGTTAATGACCTTGTTTTGGATGTGAATTCGGATTCTAATGCCTTGAATTATAAAATTTCGAGCAGCAACATTTCAAACCCACAGATCAAGGTGTACCATTTTTTGTTTGATGGAAAACTGTCGGAGAATACAATGTGGGCAAACGTTTCTTCTACCGATGACCAGAAGCACAAAAAGTTGTTGATTCGGTCTCAACTTAACAGAGATGACACACACTACAAACTCACCCTTGACCCTACTAACTTTTATCTGATGAACGACCGCTGGGATATTGCTTCGGATCATTACATCAAATTCGGATCACAGGGAATTTTAATCCACAACCTTACTTTTAAAAAAGCAACAAGTGAAATCAAGCTTTCTTCCGTAAACGAAAAATTCGATGATGACCTGAATATTGCCATTCAGCATTTCAAACTACACGACCTATTCGGGATTATTGAGAAAGACAGCAATCTGGTTAATGGAACTGTGGATGGAAACATACTGTTAAAAAAAGTTCACAACTCGTATGGAATAGTTGCGGATGCCCAAATAACCGATCTGGTCGTTCAAAATGTTTCTGTCGGTAATTTATCGCTGAAAGCCGAGAACCCAACCACCGAGAGATTCGAATTGGATGTCAGGTTATTGGGCATGGACAACGACTTGAGAGCCAATGGATATATAATTCCAGGCGGTGGTGACAATTCAATCCATATAAAAGGGAAGTTCAAATCTCTTTCGATGAAAACCGTTGAAGCATTTTCGATGGGGCAAATTAAAGAAGCATCCGGTACTGTTTCGGGAAGCTTTTTAATCAAGGGAGCAACCAATTCCCCCGAGATCACAGGTGAACTGGTGTTTAACAATGCGTTTATCAAACCCGCGCTACTAAACAACCGCCTGGAGTTAAAACACGAAACAGTGCAATTGAAAAATGACGGAGTCTACTTTAACTCTTTTACCATGGTAGACACCAATCAGCATACAGCCACCATAAATGGTTCGGTTAAAATGAAACAATTCGGAAATTTCGTTTTTGATTTGCAGGTCAAAACGAAGGATTTTTTATTGTTCAACACCACCGCAAAAGACAACAAAGTATTCTTTGGAAAAATGATCATCGACAGCAAGATTGATATAACCGGTCCCATGTCGCTTCCTGTTGTTAATGCAGATTTAAAGATGAAAAAAGGTTCAAACTTTACCTTTGCCGTTCCCCAAAACAAACTCTCCACCAACAAAGGCGAAGGTGTTGTAACATTTAATGATCCTTCAGACCATAATGAAATATTATACAGGGATGAGCAAAAACAAATACAAAAATCCAGTTTTAAAGGATTCGACCTTTCTTCCACCATTGAAATAGATAAACAAGCAACACTCCGGTTGTTAATGGATCCAACATCCACCGATTCACTGGTAGTCAGAGGTGAAGCTGCCTTAAACTTTACCATGGACAGAAGCGGGAAAATAAGCCTCACAGGGGCCTATCATCTAAATGATGGCAGCTACATCGTTTCGCTGGAATCTATTGTAAAAAGGAAGTTTGCCATTGAGGATGGAAGTACCATTATTTGGAATGGGGATCCTCTCGATGCAGAAATTTCTATTGATGCTGTCTATTCAGTTCGTACTTCACCAATCAACCTGGTAGCTGATCAGACCCGATTAAGCGAAAGCGAAAAAAACACCTATAAACAACGCTATCTGTTCCTGGTATTACTAAAACTCCGCGGAGATATTTTACATCCCGAAATCAGTTTCGAAATACAATTGCCCCCTGAAGACAAGGGGATTTTAGGTGGTAGAGTCAATGCAAAACTGAACCTGTTAAATGAAGATCCTTCAGCCTTGAACAAACAGGTATTTGCTCTATTAGTATTGGGCAGGTTTGTCCAGGAAAACCCGTTACAAACCGGTACCAGCGATGGAACATCAGCCCTGGTGCGTGCCACGGTAGGCAAATTTTTATCGGCTGAACTAAATAAGTTAAGTTCAAAGGTGGTTCCCGGAGTAGAGTTGAATTTTGATGTGCGTTCGTACGATGATTATGAATCGAGCCAGGCTGTTGGAAGAACCCAAGTGGACATCGGATTAAAAAAACAGCTATTTAACGAACGGTTATCGGTTCAGATTGGAGGTGTTGTAGATGTTGAAGGGGCCAGGGCCAAACAAAATTCGTTAAGCGATGTAACAAGTGATGTGACAGTAGAATACAAATTGACCAGGGATGGCAGGTATCGGCTGGTTGGTTTTAGTCACAATCGATACGCAGGTGCCATCGAAGGTCAGCTGGTTGAAACCGGTGTAGGTATTATATACGTGCGCGATTTCGATCAATGGAAAGAATTCTTTAAGACACTAAAACAACAAAAGTGATTCATCGAAAACCAATAGACATGACGGGATCGATCCTAAATAAAAGCATACTATTGATTATGCTGCTGCTTATTACGGCATGTACCGGTACGCGACATTTACCGGAAGGAGAAAAACTATACACGGGTGGGGTGATAAAACTGGAATCAAAAGACGACCTCAAAAATTCAAAAACCCGGTTTATTACAAAGACGGCAGAAAATGGACTATCGCCAAAACCCAACAAACGTTATTTAGGTATGCGTCCCAAATTATGGATATACATGTTGGCAGGAGATCATCCTAAAAGTAAATTTAAGAAGTGGCTTAAAAAAACCGGGGAAGCACCTGTTTTGATGAGCCAGGTGAATTCTTCGATGACATCCGACATCATCAATGCCAAACTCTATAACATTGGGATATTCAAGGGCATTACCCGATTTAACATCATCGAAAAAAAACGTACGGCGAAAGTGATTTACACCAGTAGCATCCATAAACCTTATACGACAAAGGAGCTTGTAAACAGCATTTCGGATGATAGTGTGCGTCAATTGATTCTGAATAGAACTGATGAAACGTTGATTAAACCAGGAGAAGATTATAACCTTGAAAAATTAAAAACCGAAAGAAACAGGATGGATGCCTTGTTGAAAAACCACGGTTACTTCTACTTTAATCCCGACTATTTGATCTTTAAGGCCGATACTTCTGAAATAAACCGAACGGTATCATTCAGTCTCGAATTAAAAGACAGCATTCCACAAAATGCAACGATAGCCTATCGCATAAACCAGGTGATTATCGATCAAGACTATTCTTTAGCTGCTGCTGATAGTGTACAAGCCAAAGACACGCTCCATTATCAAGGTACTATTTTTCTGGGGAAGGAAGCGGAAATGGAAATCCGGCCAAGGGTTATATTGCGATCGGTTTTCTTAAAAAAACAGGAACTCTATTCACGAAAGAACCACAGTATGACACTTAACCGGTTGATGTCGATGGGCAATTTCAAATTTGTACGGGTGAAATTTTCTGAAAGTGATACCGTACTCAACAGATTATTGGATGTGTTCATATTCATGACACCTATGTCAAAGCACACGTTCAAGGCAGAAGTGGACATCATTTCAAAATCAAATAACTATACAGGTCCAAAACTGAATTTGAGTTTTCTGAATAGAAATACTTTTAAAGGAGCTGAATTGCTTAATTTAAAAATCGATGGAAGATTCGAGGCCCAGCTAAGCGGGAAAAATAAAAATTTGTTTTCTTATTCCATAAGTCCCAAAGTGGAGATGTATTTCCCGCGTTTTCTGTTGCCTTTTAAGATACGGGAAAGTAGCATGTATACTCCAAAAACCCATCTTTCACTTTCGTTTACTTTTTCAAAAATGGTAAACTATTACGACATGCGCACCTTCGAAATCATTTACGGGTTTAAATGGAAAGAAGAAATCAGAAAAGAACATGAATTAAACCCCATCAGTATTAGTTATTCTTCATATGGCAACCAATCAGCTGAATTCCTGGCCTTACTGGCATCCAATCCTTTTCTTAAAAAAAGCTATGAAGAGCAATTTATTGCCGGAGGGAGTTATTCCTTCACGTATAATGAACAAGTTCTACCGGGCAAAAAGATGCAATACTATTTCCATTTAGCAACAGAATTTGCGGGAAACTCCCTGTCATTGGTAAAAATAATAGGCGGGAAAAAAATATCCTCTGATGAGCCCTTAAAAGTGGTCGGATCGGTCTTTTCGCAATTTGCAAGAATCAGTGTCGATGGTCGTGGTTACTACAACTTACAAGATCAGAATAAATTGGTGTCGAGGATTTTCATGGGATTGGCCGTACCTTATGGCAACAGTATAACCCTTCCCTACAGCAAGCAATTTTTTAGTGGGGGACCCAACAGCCTTCGCGCGTTTCACATCAACTCCGTAGGTCCCGGAAACTACGATCAAAGTACCGATAGCGGTATATTCCTGCAATTGGGTGGTGATGTAAAATTGGAATTGAATGGCGAATACCGCTTTAACATTATCAGCTTTTTTAAAGGGGCATTATTTGTTGATGCAGGAAATGTCTGGGAATTAAAATCAAATCCCGCGAACACAGGAAATCCATTTTCGTTTTCCAATTTCATTAACGAAGTGGCTGTTGGGGCAGGCGTTGGATTACGAATAGATGTTTCGTTCTTCGTGTTGCGATTCGATTTGGCCATCCCATTACGAAAACCATGGCTTGAAGAAAACAGAAGGTGGGTCATCAATGAGATGAACCCGGGTAGCTCTACATGGCGAAGAGAAAACCTGGTATTAAATATTGCCATTGGGTATCCATTCTAAGCAAAACAAAATTCTTTGCCTCAGAAAGGCAGGAAAGCTGGACAATCCGCAATTATCAAAACTTGCGGATTTAGCATGTTTTGATAATTTACTTTGAGATAAAGAAAAAATTACAAACCGATAAAACAAATTATGTTTTTTTGGACGAAGTGCAAAACATACCGCATTTTGAAAAATTAGTGGACGGGCTTTTTGCCACCGAAAATACAGATGTTTACATTACTGGCTCAAATGCATCTTTATTAAGTAGCGAATTAGCAACTTCGCTGAGCGGTCGTTATATAGAAATTTCTATTTTACCCTTTTCGTTCAAAGAATACTTATCGGCGCGCAAGATTGACACGAGTAACAAGTACCTCAATTACGAAGCCTTGTTTTTTGATTACGTAAACGAAACATTGTTACCCAAAGGTGTGGAACTGCGAGAAAGCGGTTATGATAAAATTTATGAATATCTGGAAGCTATTTACACTACAATAATCGAAAAAGACATCACACAACGGCACCAAATAAACGATAAACGTGCTTTTTCTAACATTGTAAAATTTGTGTCTTCTAGCATTGGAAACCCACTCTCGCCAAGTAATATCTCCAAAACGCTCAAGCAAGACGGTCAAAACATACATCACACTACTATAGAAAAATATTTGGAGTATTTGGTGGAAAGTTTTGTATTCTACAAAGTAAATCGCTTCGATTTGAAAGGCAAAAAACAATTGGCTACTTGAAACACGCGAAAAGCTAGAATAACCACTGGCCACAACACGCGGCCAAAATGAAAACAATCAGTTTTACTACCTCATTCTAAATGGAATAAACAAGCAAAGAAATTTTCAACATTTTAGAGGTTTTCGAGGTTGGATTCTCGTTTTTTCTTCAATTGCCTGTAAAAAGTGGGCGTAAGCCCGGTAATTTTCTTGAACTGGTTGGATAGATGGGCTACACTGCTGTATTGCATCCTATACGAAATCTCTGTCAGGTTAAGCTCGTCATATAAAAGCAACTCCTTAACCTTTTCAATTTTATGGACGATGATATATTGCCTGATGGTAATTCCTGTCACCTCAGAAAATACATTGGAAAGATAGGTGTAATCGAGATTCAACTTTTCACTGATATGATCAGAATAATTAACCTTGGGCAATTCCTCCGCATAGTGAATCATTTCTACGATGACTGCCTTTATTTTCTCAATCAGGATGCTTCTTTTATCGTCCAATAATTCCAGCCCGGAGCTGAGCAGGTTTTCCTTTAGTTGTTGGTGTTGTAAATCTGTAATGTTTTCAAGAATTTCAACCGTACCCAGGTTCACAAGGATATAATGTAAGCCCAATTTGCTCAACTCCTCTTTTACCTTCATTTTACATCGAAGGCTGACCATATACCGAATATAGAGTTTCAAATTCCTGCTTTTATGAAACGATAAAGATAATAGAAAAAATAAGAATCTGAAAAATAGTCGTTTTTTTTTATCTGGCCGTTTCAATCCAAGCCGGAAAGAAAATAATATGAATGATTTTTATTGCTATTTGATTGAATATCAATACAAAATCACCTTCCTTCCGGAAGAGAGTTACCCATCGGAGACACGAGCTGTTTTCCCATGATTACCAACAATACCTTATCCCTATTTATTCTTATGCTTTCCCTTGGCTTTTCCAGGGTTGGTAGAATTGTAGTGATGCGGGTTATTCGAATTTTTGTTCCATCCTCTATGCTGTCCACTGTCTTGATGGACAAAGGTGGCACAGGAGCTTGTTCCAAACACAAGCCCGATGGAAAATACAACAGCGATTATTAATTTAACTACTTTCATTTTTTTGTGATTCTATATTAGTCTGCTTTATTTTCATCCAATTCATCTTCACGCGCTTTCTCGGCTTTTCTGGCTTTTCGTTTATAATAGCCCCTTAACAGCCAACTGCCTTTTACGGCATCCATATTTTCATCCAATCCCTTGCTGCTCTCTTTTAAGTTGACGATCGTCTGATCGATATTCCCGGCTATGGTTGTATCTTTGATAAGCATTCCAATTAAACCTTTACCCTCGTTAATATTGATCATGATCTCTGCCAATTGTTGTGTAATGACCTCTGCATTTAAAGCCGTAACCTCAAGACTTGCCATAATGGCATCCATTTCAACAGGTTCCACAGAGTCGAGGAATTGTTTTTCCTTAATCGACGGAGCCTCGGTGGTTCCTTGAGTAATAATTATAACACGGTCTCCTATAATTCCTTCTGAACCAATGGTAACCTCACTATCGGTCTTAATAAAGGGCTGGACCTTCTTTTCAATAATCATGTCCACCTTTACGGTAGAATCATTCACTATTCTAATATTGTCAACTGTTCCTACATTGATACCGGAGAACCGGATGGTATTGCCAACCTGTAGTCCGCTTACATTATAGAAATTGGCATAGATTGTAAAAACAGGATTAAACAGGTTTTTCTGCTTTCCTATCATGAATATAGCTAAAGCAAGCAGTAAAAATCCGCCGGTAACAAACAGGCCCAAACGGACTTTAAATTGTGTTGATTTCATAACAATGTATCTTTAAAATGAAATTTATAATCATGTTTTAGTTACTTAAAGAATGACTTTATAATGGGGTCAGTTGAATTTTCAAAGTCATTAATTTTTCCTTCTAAATACACCTCTCCGTCTTGCAGCATCATGATCCGGTCGGCAGTGGCTTTTGCACATTCGATATCATGTGTGATGATGATAGAAGATGTTTTATATTTTTTCTGTACCTCATTGATAAGCGCACTTATTTCATCGGATGTTACCGGGTCGAGGCCAGTGGTAGGTTCGTCATATAACATGATCGACGGGTCGATCACAATAGTTCGGGCCAAACTGATCCGTTTGCGCATCCCACCAGAAAGTTGCGAAGGCATCTTGTCCAAAGCATCTGCCAGCCCCACATTTTCGAGCACTTCATTCACTTTCTCTTTAATCTCCTGTTCGGTCAGGTGTTTTCTTATTCTCCGCAGTGGAAACTCCAGGTTTTGTTTCACAGTCATCGAATCATACAAGGCACCACTCTGGAAAAGAAAACCAATTTTCTTTCTTAACTCATCCAGTTCATTCCTGTTAAGTGAATTGACATCCTTCCCAAGCACTTCAATGGATCCGGCATCAGGAACCAATAAACGGATAATACATTGAATCAGGACCGACTTACCTGATCCCGATTTTCCAAGTACTACCAGGTTTTCGCCACTAAAAAGTTGTAACGAAATATCTTTTAACACCTCCTGGTTGTTAAAACCTTTTTTCAGGCCAATAATTTCAATCATCTTTCTATCGGGTTTTTCCTTCGCAGAAATAGTAGGGACTGGTTCTTTTTGCAGGTTTTTCATAAGATCATATCGGTTATTTGTACTGCAATCAAGTCAACAACAATAACAAGCAGCGACGATAAAACAACCGCCGAGTTCGCGGCCACACCAACGCTTTCGGTACCTCGTCCGGCATTATACCCCTTGTAGCATCCAACAATGCCAATCACACTTCCAAAGAAAAACGATTTGACCAATGCAGGAAAGAAATCGATGAATTCAACTGAACTGAAGGCCTGCGACAAGAACAAAACGATGCTAACATCTCCTTTAATATTCACACCTACCCAGCTTCCAAATAGTCCTAACCCATCAGCAAATAATACAAGAATAGGCACCATGAATGTGGCGGCCAGCACGCGTGTTACAACCAGGTAACGCATAGGATTGGTTGCAGAAACTTCCATGGCATCTATTTGCTCCGAAACTTTCATCGATCCCAATTCAGCCCCCATTCCTGAACCAATTTTACCGGCAAGTATTAACGCCGTGATCACCGGACCTATTTCCCTGATAATGGATACAGCTACCATTCCGGGAAGCATGGTAACGGCTCCAAAATCTTCAAGCGCCGGACGCGATTGAATCGTGAGTACCACACCCATAATGGCTCCTGTTATGGCAATCAGCGGCAACGATTTGTTTCCTATTTCATAACACTGGCGTAAAAACTCCTTGAATTCGAAATCCCGTGAAAATGTTTCCTTAACAATTTCTTTTATAAAGATCGCCATATTCCCGATGTCGGAAAAGAATTCAGTAGCCATTTGTGTTTTCTCAAGCGTTTTTTCGCTGATCTTAACGGATTTCCCGGTAGCAAAACTTTTTATTTTTATAACTGGATGTAAATTTTTCATACCGTAAGTCTAAATTAATCTACTAAGTCAAATTCCTGCCCATGGGCGTTTATTTAGCTTTTTCTTTTGGTTTTAAGTTTAAGTTTAAACAGTTCTATTGCCGGCATGGTATCGCCTAACAAAAAGCCCCAGGGTTTTAACGATTCAAAATGATCGAATACGACTTTGAGAATGGCGACAAGCGGAATAGACAGGAACATGCCGGGGATGCCCCACAAAACACCAAATGCAAAGATGGCAATGATGGAGACAAGTGCGTTGATTTTAACTTTTGATGCCACAATCATAGGGACAATGTAATTGTTATCGATGAGTTGGATGAAATAATAAATACCCAGAACGTACAACGCGTTTATTGGTGAGGAAGTGGTGACGATGGCAATCATCATAGGCAATGCCACAGCAACAAGTCCACCAATATACGGAATCAGGTTGAGCAATGCACCAATAATCCCCAGTAATATGGCATAATCAATTCCTAATATCAACAAACCAACAGAATTAAGTGTGGCAACAATAATGACTTCGAGTACCAATCCAATAAGATAGCGCTGAATAACCGTTTTTATCTGGTTAATAACCTGACCAACCGCAGTGTGGTTTTCTTCACTAAATAGTTTGTGAAAAAATTCAAGCAGCAGCGGTTTATAATATAAAAACATAAAGATGTATACCGGGATGACAAACAAGGTCACCATCCCACTACTTACACTGGTGATCGTTTGTTTGATTGATGAACCGCTGGTATTGAACATTTCACCTTTGGTCTTTGAAACCCATGCCTCGATTTTTTGAGGACTGATATCAAAATAACCCGAAGCCCAGGTAACCGACTCATTAAAGATTTCAGTAAACTTGACAACAAATTTTGGCCATGATTCACTAAATAAGCTTGCCTGAGAAACCAATAACATACCAAAACTACCAATCACCGCTAAGGTTAATGTCAGTGTTATGATAATGGCTACAATCCTGTTTATTTTTATTTTTACAAAAAAGTTGACAACCGGATGAAGCACTATGGAAATAATCAGGGCAAAAATAAGAGGAACAACAATACTTTGTGTTATATACAAAATTGAGACGACAACATACAGTCCAACGAAAAATACCGATGCCCTGGCATAAAAAGGCAGTGTAAAATGATGATCCTTCATATTGTCAACAATTCAATTTTGTTTAGATACCGTCTACTTCATTGCTAAAAGAAAAGTCAACTAAATCTCAGTTATCCATCAGATTCAATTTGAGTACCTTGGCATCTTGCCAGGTTTGATTGGCTGCTACTTACTCTCGTTTAGCAATTGCGGCAACATCTTCCTTTAAATGATCAATTTTTTTTGCAATAACATCCAGAAAATGATCGAATTTCCGATCTAAATCATCTGTAAAATCATCTCCCATATCCGTTATTTTTTTAATGGTATCAGCCCCCTTTTCCGGGGCAAATAACAGTCCTAACATGGCGCCGGCAGCAAGTCCGGCCAGTATGCCTAAAAAAACTTTTCCTGAATTCATCATGATAATATTTAGACGTTAAACAATGGTTTTACACTCTTCTTCCGCTGATCAGTCTGAACAAGATGGCAATAACGGCGATCACAAGTAGAATGTGAATCATTTCTCCTGCACTGTATGCAAAGTAACCGATGGCCCATCCAATTATCAGGATGATGGCTATGATATATAGTAAACTTCCCATGTGATGATTTTTTAAAAGTGAACAGCTAAACCTATCGTTGATACACCGGTGGATAAATCAAGAAATGCACCCAGCTTATTGTTAAAGTGGTATTCTGATCCAATATGCAGGTCTATGTATAATGGGTTGGCTCCATGAAAATTATCCGGATCACCATCATAACCATCATCCCAGTGCGAATTTCTGATAGCAAACCCCAACGAACCTGCCAGATAGAAGTCCCACTTATTATTGGCATTGAGCAATTCATCAAAGTAATAAGTTGCCTTTACCCCAATCGGGATCACTGATTCATAATAATAATAGTAATTGTCCTGGTGTTTGTATCTATTGCGATACGAATAAAAATTGATAAATGGTGCCAAAGTAAAATTCCTGACCACATCAAATTCAAAATCGGCATGAAAAACAGGCAAGGGGTGGCCTACATATCCATAATATCCCAATCCTATTCCGAGATTCAATGTTTTGCCGAATTTTTCAGGATAGGAACGTTCCTGAGCTGTAGTGGTAAGCCCTACCATGATGAGTAAGGCAAGCAGTGTATACGTGATTTTTTTCATGGGTAAAATTTTTAGTTTTAATGATTTTAACTTAAACAAAAGTATTTTGAATTCATCCGGAAATTATTACACATTTCACGAAAAGAATTACATGATTCACACATTGATGGGTACTTCAATTGTTCTTAAGTATTCAATTCACCTTTTTTTGTCAAAGACCAACAATACAACGCCTCCAATAATTAATACTACGCCCAATATCGGTGGCCATTGAACAAAGTGATTCTTTTCCTTGTTAATTTCAATTGGGCCCAGATCGACCACTTTTTCAGTAGTTACGTAATTGAAACCTGTATATGCGATCATAACAATACCTATGATAACAAGGGCAATTCCTGAGGTTTTTTTCATGTTGATAATTGTTTTAGTACATTAAACGATTCACATAATTTATGATGAACAAGGTTGGTAATGAAGATAAACCAGATGCGCGATGGATCAAACATTTTCTCATCAATCAATAGTTATTAACAATGGTATTCCGGAATAAAGTGAACTCTAAAGCGCTGCGATAATCTTTTGCATTTCCTCTTTGGTTTTACCGAGCTTTATTTGAAGTCTTCCAATCAACTCATCCATTTTACCCTTTCCTAAAAGTAAATCGTCATCTGTTAGTATCGCGAATTTTTGCTTTAGCCGCCCTTTTTGCTCCTTCCAGTTTCCCTTTATCACTGTTGTATTCATGGTACCTATATTTAATTTGCGAAAATATTTTCACTGCACAAAGATCTGATCATTCCCTCCGAAAAACATTACATAATTTGTGTTAAGAGTTACATGATTCACACATTCAAAACAAAAGCGCGATTAAATATCCCTATTTTAGGTATTATCAAAAATAAATGAGTTCATTTTCTGTTATGTCGAAAAAAGGTGGTATCTTACCACGATTCTGCAATATCTGCGATTATGACGGAAAAAACCACTCATTCGAATTTCTCGCTGATAGGAAATGAAACATGTTTATTTGAAAGCCATTACCTCATTTACGATAGATTATCACATTAATTAGAAAGGAAATATTTATGTATGAAAAAAAGCAGGCCGCGTTTGTGTCGCCTGACCTTGCACAATTGCAGGTAGTTATCATTGACCATAGAACAAAAATTTACATTGCCCTCGATGAAGATCCTCACGAAGCCAAGGTGCGCTATTTGTCGCGTATTGGCAACAAAAAGCCATAAATGTTTTTTAACCGGACGTAATAAAAGGGATTAACGATATCGTTAAAATAAATGCAGTCGCAAGCGACTGCATTTATTTTTTACACGAACCAAGTTGGAATCGCATAGGCTATTTGTGAGTGTAAAGAAGAATAAGTCAACTCAAATTCATTGCATTGCGACTTTAGTCCAATGCCAGAATTGCTCGAAATGATTTCTTCACATCAGCTTAAAAGCGCTGAGTCAAGTTGATATAAAGCCTTTGGAATTTGTAATCTTTCTCGAAGGTTCCTTCAAAATTGAAGGAGAAATAGGTCTTTTTAAATATTCTCCAGGTCAGGTTCAACTCAGCCATGTTTTGAACAAGCGATGATTCAGAACTAAGAAACTTGTAATCAACAAATCGGTAATTTAAACCACCATCCAACTTACCCGGAACCAACTCGCGGTTGATTCCAATGCTGTAAATTTTTCCAGACATATAGGCGGTTTCGAGCAAAGTAGCCGAAACTGTTGCCGAAACATTCAAACCCGGCACACGGTTCATGGTTACATAGCCATACAGGTTCTTTGTGGGGCGGGGATCTTGTTTGCGAAAACGGTAGCCTGTTTTTACTCCCATAAAGATATTTTTGCCGGGTCGGTAGTTAACCTGGAAAAGATACCCTTGCATGGCATCTGTATCCAGAAGGCGCTCGACAATATCTTTATAAGTTTCGTAATAAATCACATTCTGCCGGTTACTATACGATAGCGACAGCGATAACTGTTTTACCACACGGTACCGGACAGAGAGGTATAAATTGGAAAGATTAAATGTGCTACTCTGCACTTCGTTTACCATCTTATACAGGTCTACTTCAACAGAACCGAACAAATAAACATTCTTCAAAAGGGTGTTTGAATGTTGAAAATAGGCAAAACGACGATCTGTTATCCCGCTGTTCTTCTGCTCCATAATAGCGAACGAACTCTGCATATTGCCTTTATCCGTTTTGTATTCATGGCTGAGGTATCCACCAAATTGAAGCAGGCTGGCATTGAAACTGTAATTTTTGTAATCGGGCCTGCTGCCTGCAACAAACCCGATAGTAAAAGCATTAAATTTCATTTCGTATTGCAATCCGTCGATGGCTCCTACGCTTGAGAGTTTTGAATTGATCTTTCTCCCCAACCAAAGCTGAACTTTATCCGAAAATTGATAATTCAGGGCCAACGCATAAATTTTCAACCCATTAAAGACATCCTTCTGCACATCGTCCCAATGGTCACTTCTGTGGACAAAAGAAAGATAGGTTTCAGCTGACAATCTGGAATTGCTGATGTTCCGTGCATTCAACGAAAATGTATACCGCATCCGCTGCGAATTTCCACCAGGAGTGTTTGAGAAGTTTGTATAAGAAGAGATCCCCACCCTGCCGGAAATTTTTTGTTTTCGCGTTTTAGTGTCCGTTTTTTCCTGTGTAATGGTATCCACCTCGACAATTGGCATGGGCGTTGGAGTAATGACAACCTGGTCAACCGGGGCTGTAACGGCTTTTGTTTTTGTATAGATTATTTCGGAAATCGTAAATTTAACATCAGCAATGGGCCGGCAGACAGCCGATATAGAAGAAAGATTTGTTACCACAAGTGCAGGAACCAATACTCCCGCCTGACGCAGAAACAAAGTATCGCCCGCAGCCATATTTTTCGTCGAACTAAACTTAACATACACATTCTGCGATGTAGCATAAGACACGGTTCCTTCATCATGCTCTCCAACCGCCTGACCCAACAGTGAATAGCATGAAATGAGTAGTAATATCGGAATCAGGTATTTCATAAGACACTCATTAGTAAATTAGTATTTTTTGGAATTGCTTACTTGAAGTTCCATTTGGATGACAGTTATAACAAGCATCGCTGTTGTAAATATAGCCTGACACCCCCTGATGTTCATCAGCCATATCCGACTGTTCGTGGCAGGTGATACAGGTAAAGATTGTATAATTTGCCGGATTTGGATGACAATCCGAACAGGTGTTCCATTCACCATCGTGTTCCCCGCTATAAATTGGGAAATATTGACTGTCATGGTTAAAAGTAGAAGGCACCCATGCGGTTTGAGTATGGCAGGTTTCACAATCAGTCGGGTACTGCGCAGCGGCATGTGCCGGGTCAGTTGTTTGGTTGTAATCATCCTGATGACAGCCATAACAAGTGTTCGGTGTACTGTTGTAATTTCCATTATGACAATCAGCGCATTGATCGGCAATGGCGATGTGTGCCCCGACCAGGAGGTAATACTGGTCGTGATCAGGAAATAACGCGGGATTCCATCCTGGATTAGTTGTATGGCACTCATCACATACGGTCGAAAGTGCCAAAGAAACGTGGTTAGGGTTCGTAGTCTGGTTGTAATCATCCTGGTGACAGCCCACACATGTATTGGGTGTGTTGTTATAGTTGCCCTGATGGCAGGAAGAGCAATCATTTGCGATTGAAGTGTGTGCGCCAGTTAGCGGGTAATAATTGGCATGGATTGGGAAAGTGGCAGGATTCCAACCAGGATTTGTTGTATGGCACTCATCACATAAGGTAGAAAGTGCCAGAGAAACGTGGTTAGGGTTAGTAGTCTGGTTGTAATCATCCTGGTGACAGCCCGCACATGCATTGGGAGTGTTGTTATAGTTTCCCTGATGGCACGAAGAGCAATCATTTGCGATTGAAGTGTGCGCGCCGGTTAGCGGGTAATAGTTGCCATGGGTTGGGAAAGTGGCAGGACTCCAACCAGGGTTGGTGGTATGGCATAATTCACAGTCAGTTGAAATACCAATAGCCAGGTGATTTGGATTAGACGTCTGGTTATAGTTTTCGACATGACAATCGACACAAATGGTGGATGTTCCTGCGTAGCCGCTCTCATGACAAGCTGAGCATGCAACTGTATTATGCGCCCCTGTTAAAGGGAAATTGCTGGTATTGTGATTAAACACATTGTCGGCACTTCCGTCAGGATGGCATGCATAGCAAGCATCACTGTTGTATTGATAACCGGAAACACCCTGGTGTTCATCAGCCATATCGGTCTGATTATGCTCGTGGCAATCAATACAGCTGAACACCGAATAGTTTGAAGGATTTGTATGGCATTCTACACAACTGTTCCATTCCCCATTGTGTTTTCCACTGTAAATGGGAAAATACTGTCCATCATGGTTAAAAGTGGAAGGCAACCAGGCACTTTGGGTATGGCATGATTCGCACTCCGTCGGAAAGTTTGCTGCCGCGTGAGCCGGATCAGTGGTTTGATCATAATCATCCTGATGACATCCATAACAGGTATTTGGTGTGCTGTTGTAGTTTCCATTATGGCATTCAACGCATTGATTGGCAATGGATATATGTGCACCTGCCAATACATAATATTGGTTATGAATGCCAAAAGTAGCCGGGTTCCAACCGGGATTAGTCGTGTGACATTCATCACACCCGGTGGAAAGTGCCAGGGAGGTATGATTCGGGTTGGTGGTTTGGTTATAATTTACCTGGTGGCAACCTACGCAAGCGTTGGGTGTGTTGTTATAGTTACCCTGGTGACATGCGGAACAATCGTTAGAGATAGAAGTATGCGCCCCCGTAAGCGGGTAATAATCACCGTGTGTGGAAAAAGTAGCCGGGCTCCAACCAGGGTTGGTGGTATGGCACAATTGACAGTCAGTAGAAATACCAACTGTTTGATGATCAGGATTTGCAGACTGATTAAAAGCCTCTAGGTGGCAGTCAACGCAAACCGTGGAAGTCCCAGTGTATCCGGTAACATGGCAAATCGAACACTCAACGGTATTATGCGCACCGGTCAATGGGAAATTGGTGTTGTTGTGATTAAACCCGCCCTCTGCACTTCCTGTAGGATGACAGGCAAAGCAGGCATCGCTGTTGTATTGATATCCCGAAATTCCTCCATGCTCCTCGTCCGTATCAATCTTATTATGGTCATGGCAATCGATGCAGCTAAAAAGCGCGTAGTTTGAAGGATTGGTATGGCATTCAATACATGTATTCCACTCACCCTCATGCTCCCCACTATAGATTGGGAAATATTCCGCATCATGATTGAAGGTAGCCGGCTGCCATGCTTCGGTGTTGTGACAGGTCTCGCATTCAGTTGAAAACTGTGCCGCTGCATGTGGAGGATTGCTGGTTTCGTTGTAATCAGTAGTATGACAACCAAGGCATAGGTTTGGTGTATTTACATAACTTCCTTCATGACAGCTAAAGCAATCAGTAGCAATTCGTCCATGTGCGCCGGTCAGCGCATAATAATCATCATGAACCGGAAATTCAGCCGGCTTCCATTCGGGATCTGTTGTATGGCAAAGATCACATTCGGTATTAACTCCTATTTCAATGTGGTTGGGATTAACCGTTTGATTGAAGTCGTCTGTATGACAATCATAACAAATAGTGGAAGTACCTGCATATCCATTCACATGGCATTCTTTACATTCTGTGGAGGAATGGGCTCCGGTTAGAGGAAAATCTGAAGTGTTGTGGTTAAAACTACCTTCACCATCTCCTGTAGGATGGCAATCCAAACAGGCCTGACTTTCGTAGAGATACCCACTCACGTCATCGTGCTCCTGATCGGTATCTGACTTGTTGTGCTCGTGACAGTCGATACAGGTAAACATGGCATAGTTAGCTGTATTTTGATGGCAATCAGTACAATTATCCCATTCTCCATTGTGTTTCCCGGAATAAATGGGGAAAAACTCGGCATCATGGCTACCGAATTCTGCCGGTTTCCATCCGGGTGCGGTGGTGTGACACTCCAGACACTCCGTAGAAATACCAATGTTGACATGGCTTGGATTGGTAGTAGCCTGATAATCCGGCTCATGACATGAAAAACACTCCGCCGAAATATTGGAATAATCTGAACCCTGAGTATGGCATTGAAAACAGTCGCCAATGGAATGGCCTTGTGTTAAAGGGAAAAATGAATGGTCAATTCCTGCACCTGACCAGCTAAAAACATTCATGTAATGACATTCCACACAATTGGTCGAAAAGTTACCATCCACGTGGTTTGGACTTGTAGTTGCGTTATAATCAGCCTGGTGACAATCGATACACTCTATTCCAAGGGGTTCAAAACTAAGGTTTGAAACCGAAGGATGACAAGCGTTGCAATCGGCAGTGGCATGTGCCCCAAGCAATGGAAACCGGCTCATTTGGTGAATCTGGGTAATATTCGGTACGAGCCAGGATTTTGGCGTGTGACATAGTTCGCATTCCATGCCCACAGTTTGGTTGTGCATATCAGTATGGCATGAAACACATTCGGGCTGTGCAGCCGAAAACACGAGCGTGGTATGGCACATTCTGCAGTCGATGGACTGATGCTGACCCAACAGAGGAAACCCGACAGAGTCGTGTTTAAAAGTATAGCTTCCAGGTTCCATGGTCCATCCTTTAGTCTTGTGACAATCGTCACAGCTGATTTTCAATTCATCCCCATGGGGTGACTGGGCCCACAGACTGACGCTTAACGCCAGTATGAACATTAATGATGACAGGTTTCGCATTTGAATTCTTCAAATTTATACTGGATAACTTTTTTTTCATCAATTACCTGTACCTTATGGCACTTAATGCAGGCAACATTTATATGGCGTCCGTCCAGGACAAACCTGGCCGTATTGTGATCGAATTTTTCCGGTTTCCAATTTTCATTTGTATGGCATCTGGTACAGTCCGTAACACCTAGTACCTCAAATTGTCTGTAATGCGAATCGCTGTGACATTGCGCACATTGAGTTGGCAATCCTTTGAACTCCTGCTGACGGATTTCTTCGGTGCTTCCCTTAAAATGACAGGCCCTGCATGTTTGTCGATCATGAGCTCCCACCAGTTTAAATTTTGTTGTATTGTGATCGAATTTGATATCACTCCAAATTTCTACCGAATGGCATGCCCTGCAATCTGACCCGGGATAATATTTTTTATCGATGTAGGGATCATGAATATCTTTGTGGCAATCGTTGCATTGCTCGCCAATTTTCCTGAAACTCCATTTTTCGCCTCTTAAATGACAAGCAATGCATGGAGTCGCCAAATGAGCGCCCTGCAACTGAAATTCACTCTTATTATGCTCCTCAATGGTAAAGGAGGCGCTTGTGAAGCTGTTTACAGTATGACATTCAGAACAATCAGGGTTAACTCCGTTTTTTACAAATTGCTTCTGATGATAATCCTGATGACAATCCGTGCATCGATCATGCTTTATCGGATCGGTAATTTTTGTTTTATGACAAGAAGTACAAGTAACGGTTTGATGCTTTCCTTTGAGCGGGAAACGGGTTTTGTCGTGATCAAACTTATCCATGCTCTTTACCACCGTAAACGAGTCTTCCGTATGACATTTCCGGCAATCTTGTCCGAACCGGTTTTTATGCACATCGGTATGGCAACTGGTGCAGTTATCAAATTTGATTCCCGTAAAGTGCTGAAATTTTACCCCATTCACTGTATCCACCTGATGGCATTTGATACATTTCACCTCAACATGTTTCCCTTTCAGCGCAAATTTGGATTTGTTGTGGTTGAATTTAACAGCAGGTTTAAATTTTTCAAACCCATGACAGTTGGAACAGTTATCCGACAAGGTTTTCTGGTGAAAATCATCATGACAGGTCAGGCATGAGGTATTCATACCAAGGTAGCTAAACTTCTTTTCTTTTATTTTCTGATCTGAAATAAATTCCTTCCGATGGCAATCGTTGCATTTTTTTAATTTGTGTGCCCCTTCCAGCTTATAACCAGTCAGATCATGGTTAAATTGGAGGGTATCGAAACGGACAATTTGAAATTTTGTCCCGTGGTGATCGTTATGACACTTGACACAAGACTTTCCCTCCACCTCGCTCGAAACGTGGTAACCCGCTTTCTTGTCAATTCTTGCTTTGAGTTCCTTGTGACAATCCAGGCACTTTTCATCAGAGACCTTTTCACCCAGTGTATGACAAAGGGTACAGTTCGAAATTCCTTCGAGATGCGAATGAACTTGGGTAAGGTCGCCCGGTGATATTTGGCCAAAACCACCAACACCAATCAAAGTAATGAATAAAATTACTCCAAAAGTCCTAATTGCTCTCATATTTTTTTATATCAAAATGGCTACTAAATTAGTGCTTTAAAATCGCTTCTCCAAATTTTTTGGTAATATTAATTCCCACTTTTTCAAGAAATTGGGTTGGCAACTCACCTCCAGCAAAAATATAGGTCAGGTCATTTTTTATGGTCGTAGATTCGCCATCGCTTCCAACTCTGATCACAACCTCTTCCTTAGTGATAGAGGTGAGATTGGTATTGAAACGTAAATCAAGGATTCCTTTTTCCACTGCCTCCCGGACACTGACTCCGTTTCTTGGCTTGATCCTTCCAAAAGTTTCGCCACGATAAGATAAAATCACCTTGTTATTGGCGGCCAGCAGCAAAGCCGATTCCACCGCCGAATCACCGCCCCCGACGACGATTATATTTTTACCTTGAATATCTTCAGGCTCAAGCAAACGGTAAGCTACTTTTTCAAGATCCTCACCCGGGACATTGAGCTTTCGGGGAGTGCCACGACGTCCAATAGCCAATAAAACAGCTCGAGTGTTAAAATGTTCTCCTGATTTTGTCCCAACCCTAAAAAAGCCATCTACTCTTTCGATGGATTCAATTTTCGAGTTTTCCCGAATCGTGATGTTGTTATTTTTTAAAACGGTTTGCCACAAACCAAGCAGCTCGGTTTTGCTGGTTTCGAATAGTTTTACTTTGCCATGCAATGGCAGGTCCATGGCAGAAGTCATTACAATTTTCGATCGCGGAAAAGTAAATACTGTTCCACCCAGGGTATCCTGTTCCAGAGTAAGGCACTTTAAATCATGCTTTTTGGCTGTTAGTGTGGCCGATATCCCGGCAGGACCAGCTCCCACGACGATCAGATCATACTCGGCAGATTGCCTGGATGATTTAAGTGATTTGGCAATATTTTCAACAGCTTGCTTTCCTTGTTCAACCGCATTTTTAATAAGCCCCATTCCGCCAAGCTCGCCTGCTATATAAATTCCGTGAATATTGGTTTCGAACTCCTGACTGACATGTGGCAGCTCGACACCACGTTTTTCGGTACCTATATGGAGACTGATCGCTTCCGTAGGACAGGCATGAAAGCAAGCCCCGTGGCCAATACAATGTGATGCATTGATGGTGGTTGCCTTGCCATTTCTGATGCCCAGAATATCTTTTTCAGGACAAGCCTGAATACAGGCACCTGTGGCAATACAACTGCCAAAATCAACCACAGGATGCAGGGATACAGGCTCATACAATCCGTCAATTTTGGCCTGGGCTATTTTTTCTTCGACGATATTCGATTTCATTTTTTGTGATCTCAGGTATAGGATCACCACCACAAGGCAGAAAACGATGACTACAGAATACACCACTATTTGCTCAATGATCAATTCCATTATTAAATGATGCTATAATTAAAAAATCCAACGGTATCCAAATGTGAGCGTTACCACCACATGAATGATCATAATGATAAGCATAACGAATGCGAAGGGTAAGTGTACCACATGCCAGTATTTAAACAGATTTTGCATGGTGGTAAGGCGTTCAATTTTTCGGTTGATCGAAATTTCGCCTTGAATCAGTTGCATCACCGCACGTTTTTGCGGTTTAGTAAAATTGTTCTTCTTTAAAACATCTTTTACATTGCTGATGGCCCTAAGGTCGTTCCGATACTTAACTATAATTCTGACAATCAAATTTTTATGATATATTTCAATCTTTTTTCTGGTAAAATCGATGATGTGGTTGAGGCTGGTTTCGTCAAGGGAATACCCCTGTTTGAGCACGACGCCCAAATCCTGCTTTTGACTTCTGACCTCACTTAAAGTCAATTCCCGGCCTTCGATGGTACGTGGAATCTGAATATAAATAAACCGGCCGATGACTCCACTCAGGAACACGGCTACCATGCTCCAAAAACTGACGGAAACCAGTCCGCCAAATTTCATTGAAGTATGAAACAAAACCAGGATGGGGCCCAGTGTACACAGGAAAATATGAAATTCGAGCCAATACTTGAGTTTGCCCAACCTCGACCACGATCGAAACCGCTTACGGGCCATGTAGATAAATACCCCGATGATCATGAACAAGGTACCTAAAATACCAAAACCATGACCAAAGTCGCCACTTGGTTTTAGGAGTTCGTGGCCATCGTTAAAGAAGCGTTCTTCGATAGGCAATTGATAATAGGTAAACCCATAATAGCCTATGGCACAAGTAGTAAGTATTACAATTAAGGATAAAACAGCAAGGTAGATCCGGTGAACAGCAACACTCATTAGTATTTAGGTATTTAAGTGCAAAAATAAATTTAAAACGAAAACAACAGATTGCATATTTCAAAAATATGATAAAAATCAATAAAAAATATTGTTCTTCCATACAGAACAGGAAATAGATCGAATCTGAACATTGCTTCATCCATTTAATTTTCAACGTATTAATCACGTTCAAAATTTTTATTTGTATTTATTCTAAATTGAGCAGGTTTTTACCGGAGAGACAATTAAGCACTCTGAAAATCGAAAAAGCGTTGTTAAAATCAATAAGGATTCGATAGGCTTATACTTCAAACTGTGAAGCTCTCTCTATTAGTTTGTGTTAATCGGACTAACTTTGAGGTTTTTCGGCAACCCTTCAATCGACAACCGCAATAATCAACTATTTTCGCAATCCTGATCTATGAATCTGAAGATTGTTGAAAGGGCAAGAATATCAACGCAATAGATTAGGGTGTGAATAAAAATTGAGATAATTGATGATGAATATAGAAAAGGATACTTTACAAGTTCTGGACGCTTCGGAGAACAACCTAAAACATGTTGATGTTACCATTCCTCATCATTCACTCACCGTTATTACCGGTGTATCGGGTTCAGGAAAATCAACCCTGGCCTACAACGTTATTTTTAAAGAAAGTCAGCGGCGGTTTCTTGAATCATTTTCGACTTATTCGCGGCAGTACCTGGGAAAACTTGAAAAGCCAAACGTAAAGGAAATCAATGGTTTGCAAGCAGCTCTTGCCATCAATCAAAAAACAACCACCGCCAATCCCAGGTCGACAGCAGGAACTATGTCGGGCATCTATGACTACCTCCGGTTGTTGTATGCACGTCTGGGTAAGGTAGTTTGTTCTCATTGTCTCACGGCAATTGAAGATACATCATCCGCAGGTTGTCCGCATTGCGGGGTTGACCTACCTAAAATTCAATCCAGCCTTTTTTCGTTTAATTCGAAACACGGGGCGTGTCCGAGTTGCAACGGGCTGGGGGTTACCGAACAAATTGATCCGGGGAAACTCATTGCCAATGATCAGCTCTCATTGCGGCAGGGAGCATTGGTTCCGACCACACCAAACGGGTACATCGTATACTCTCAGGTAAAAGTGGACGAACTGAATAAAGTATGTGCCGCTCATGGGTTTTCAGTGGACATTCCATGGAAGGACCTCACACCGGAGCAACAAAAGGTAATCATGTTCGGTAGCGACAAAATAACGATCCTCTTCGGAAAGCATGGACTTGAATCCCGGTTAAAATGGAAGGGTATTACCGCCAGGCCCCGTGAAGAAGCCTATTACAAAGGAATGATTCCGATCATGGAGGAAATCCTCAAACGCGACCGAAACAACAATATCCTGAGGTTTGCCTCCTCATTTACCTGTGACCATTGCCATGGTAGCCGATTGAGAAAAGAAGCCCGTTCGGTATTTATAAACGGCAAAAACATCAGCGAGTTAAGCGATCTTTCGCTGACCAACCTGCACAACTTCTTAAAAAATACCGGAGAGACCATGGTTGTAAAAGCGGTGTTTGATAACATCCTGAATCCTATTTTTAAACGGCTCGAAACGCTACAATTATTGGGCCTGGGCTACCTCACGCTAAGTCGCGAATCGACCACCCTCTCTGGGGGTGAATCGCATCGGATCAGGTTGGCTTCACAGGTGGGAAGCGGACTTCAGGGAATTCTCTATATTCTCGACGAACCCTCTATCGGGTTGCATTCCAGAGACAATACCAAGTTGCTGAAAGTATTAAAAGCTTTGCGCGACAATGGGAATACCCTGATCGTTGTGGAGCATGATGAAGAAACCATTAAATCGGCTGATTACCTGATTGATATTGGGCCAAAAGCAGGTGTCAATGGTGGGGAAGCAGTTTATCAGGGCGATCCGGGATACCTGTTTCAACACCAGTCAGATTACCCCAAATCTATAACGGCTCAAACCATTTCCATGGAAGGAGGTTTCCTTCTGCCAAAAAATGCCCGTTCGGGTGATGGAACTATTCACGTTTTAGGAGCAACTAAACACAACCTCAAAAACATCGATGTTGATTTTAAGCTGAATGCCTTTAACGTGGTAACGGGTGTTTCAGGTGCGGGTAAATCCACTTTGGTTCATCAAATTCTGGGCAAATACCTGAAGTATCCGACTCGTGATGGGGGTTGCCGTTCTATTGAAAGTACAAAAACCATCAACCGAATCATTGAAATTGATCAATCGCCTATCGGGAGAACTCCCCGCAGCAACCCGGCTACCTATACCGATTTGTTTGATCACATACGCAATTTGTTTGCATCACTTCCCGAATCATTAGAACGTGGCTATCAAAAGGGCAGATTTTCCTTTAACAATACCGGAGGCCGTTGCGAAAATTGTATGGGAGCCGGAACCATTCAGTTGGGCATGCATTTTTTGGGAGATGTGGAAATAGTATGCGAAGCCTGCAATGGAATGCGATTTAATGAAGAAACATTAGAAATTACCTATCACCATAAGAATATCTTTCAGGTACTGGAACTTTCCATCGAAGAGGCACTGGAATTTTTTAAAGATCAGGCAAAAATCGTCCATATACTCGATCAACTTGTTAAACTGGATGTGGGCTATTTGAAACTCGGGCAATCGTCTACCACCCTGTCGGGAGGTGAAGCACAACGGGTAAAATTGGCTTCGGAACTATATAAAACTTCCAAAGGGCATACACTGTATCTTCTTGACGAGCCAACAGTCGGGTTGCACAAAGCTGACATCACGTATCTGCTCGAAGCTTTAAACAGCATAGTGAACAACAACAATACCGTTATCGTGATAGAACATGATTTGGATGTGATTGGGCAAGCTGACTGGATTATTGATTTGGGGCCTGAGGGAGGCGATGGTGGTGGTTATTTGGTAAAACAGGGCACTACACACGAACTGCTGGATTGCAATCAATCTTATACCGGATTGGCGCTGAAAAACCGTGTATCAAAAGGGAATTCCTTTCTGCCACCCGTTGAAAAAACCACAGGAACTAAAAACATACGATTTTTCGGTGTTACCACAAACAACCTCAAACACATCGACATCGAAATTCCATTAAACAAAATTACTGTTATCACCGGAGTTTCAGGTAGCGGAAAATCGTCCCTGGCCTTCGATACCCTTTATGCTGAAAGCCGAAACAGGTTTACAGAAAGCCTGTCGACTTATGCCCGCCGGATGATGAGCAAAATCAGGAAACCGGAACTGGAACAATGCTCGGGTCTTACTCCTGCCATTGGCATCCGGCAGAGCCGATATCACAAGAATCCCAGGTCCACGGTTGGTACGGCTACCGAAATTTATGATTTATACAGGTTGCTGTTTTCGCGCGCGGGTATGAATCCTGATGGCACCGATACAACCCAACCCGCCTCCATGTTTTCATTTAACAAACCCCAAGCCGCCTGCTCCGAGTGCAAAGGACTTGGTATTCAAATTTTTGCAGATCCCGACAAATTCATTACCTCTCCTGAGAAACCCGTCATTGCTGGCGCCATGGATGGAACAATCCCCGGAAAATATTTTGGGGATATTGATGGTCAGCATGTTAATACGCTTCTAAAAGTGGGCGAGGTGGCTGAAATTGATTTCTCCGTTGCTTTTACAAAACTTTCAGCGAAAGCGAAAGAAATAGCACTTTATGGAACAGGTGAGAAAGAATATGAGGTGGAATGGAATTTTAAACGAGGCAACAGAACCGGCACACACCGGATGAGAACCGCATGGAAAGGGATGGCCAACTACATCACCGAAGACTTTGAAATAAAGCGTGAAAGTACCCGCGCAGAGGCTTTTAAATCAATTATTAGTCAGAAATCCTGTCCGCGCTGCCATGGAGGTCGTTTAACCAAACAGGTATTGGAAGTTACCTTCGACGGCATGAATATCAGTCAACTTTCGTCAAAAACAATCAAATCGGCCAATGCCTATTTTAAACATATCGGACATAAAATCAGCGATAAACTATTAAAAAGATGCGATCAGATTGTTTTTCAACTCATCGGGAAACTCACCATACTCGAAAATATTGGGTTGGGATACCTTTCTATCGACCGGATGGCCTCTACCCTTTCGGGAGGTGAGGCGCAACGATTAAGAATTGCCACGCAAATGGTTTCTGATTTGTGCGGATTGACCTATATTTTAGACGAGCCTACGGTGGGACTACATTCTCGTGACACGCAAAACCTGATGAACGCCCTTAAAAGACTGAAAGACAACGGCAACACCGTGGTGATGGTAGAACACGACCCGGAAGTCATTTCCCTGGCCGACCATATCATTGATTTAGGCCCGGGAGCCGGCGAACGAGGTGGCGAGGTCATTGCACAGGGAAATTTAGATGAGATAAAATGCAACACCAATTCGGTAACGGGAAGGTATTTGAATAGGGCTCAGGAACTGAAACCAAAGGTCATCCGGCCACTTCAGGCAGGCATCACGATTAAAAATGCTTCTGCAAACAACCTGAAAAACATAGCGTTAAACATTCCTTCAGGTGGGATTGTCGCCCTCACAGGCGTATCAGGAAGTGGTAAAACATCTCTGGCTTTTGATGTGATTGGCAATTCATATTTTGCAGGAAGGCCCGTCAATTGTCAGGACATTTCTTTCGGTCAGTTTAAATCCATTTCCGTGATTGATCAACAGCGCATCGGCACTTCGCCCATCAGTACACCTGGCACTTATACCGGTCTGTTTGATCTTATCCGCGATTTATTTGCCAACCTGCCAACATCAAAGGATCGGGGTCTTAAAAAAGCGCATTTTTCATTTAATAGTTCCGAAGGCCGCTGCGAGCCTTGTAAAGGCATGGGTCAGACAAAAGTCAGTATGGATTTTCTTTCGGACGTATGGGTGAACTGCGAAACATGTCTTGGCAGCCGCTATAAAAAGGAAATCCTGGATATCCATTTCAACGGACTGAACATCAATGAGGTGTTAAATCTTGAAATCAGCAAAGCCATCCCTTACTTTGCACATCACACCAAAATAACGGACAAATTAAACATGCTGGAAGAAATCGGATTGGGCTACATTAAAATCGGGCAATCCACCAGCACCTTATCGGGAGGTGAGACGCAACGACTTAAACTGGCCAATGAGCTGATGAAAGAAACCAGTGGCACGGGCCTGTATATCTTCGACGAACCCTCCACCGGGCTGCACATGCAGGATGTTGAAAAGTTGATTGCCGTATTTAATCAGTTGGTCGACAACGGAAATAGCGTACTGGTTGTGGAGCACAATTTGGACATCATCCGTTCCGCTGACTGGATCATCGAGCTGGGTCCCGAAGGTGGTGACGAGGGCGGTGAAGTGGTATATGAAGGTGGGAATTCCGGGATTTAAGGGGCCACGGGCTAAAGCCGCGTTGCAATGGATATTGGGAATCAACCTTTCAGGTTTTTTCCAACCTGAAAGGTTAGTTTCCTCACTCACTCTGGCGCGCGTTTTTTTCCAACGCGTGCCTTTCCCAATAACCCTGACCTGTAACAACTTCCGTTTTCTCAAATCTCAAACAAAACTTAGCCCGGTTAGCAGAATTGAATCAGCTTCCGTTTATTGATTTGCAAATTGTTGTATTTATGGCACGCGAAATATTCGCGCGCCAGTAGTGTAAACAAAAGAGTTAATTTCCATTGCCAATCCTTTCAATCTCATCCAGAAGTTCTTCCAAATCACCACCATCCGTCTGCGGGTTCATCAGGGTTGTCCGCAGGTAAACAAGGTCATTCAATGCCGTTTGCACGATATAAAACTCACCTTTTTCGAGTATCGCTTTTCGGATGTTGCTATTCATCAAATTTAACTCATCATTTGAAAAACCGGGCTTTATAAAACGAAAACAAACAATATTTGACTGAGGTTCAAGGGCCAACTCAAAATTCTCCCGTTGCTTTATTTTTACAGCCAATTCTTTACCAAGGTCAAACAAACAATCGACCGATTGTGCAAACACCTCTTCCCCATAACATTGCAAAATGGAGTAAAACTTGATGCTCATCATGAGCTTGGTGCACTCCATCGTTCGCCGCGCCATGTTATACCATTCCTCGTCTT
>PHDN01000040.1 GCA_002840975.1 Bacteroidetes bacterium HGW-Bacteroidetes-16 | reverse complement strand
GAGCCGAAGTAAACGTTCAAAGCGATTGGACAGAAGCTGATAATACCAATGATGCTTTTATCGCCAACAAGCCAACCTTGTTTACCACATCGGATGAAACCGACCCCGTGTATTCAGCCGATCCTGCGTTTTCCATTACAGATGCGGGGAGTGGTGCGGTTATCACCGATGCGGAAAGGACAAAACTTGGTGGAATTGCTGATGGAGCCGAAGTAAACGTTCAAAGCGATTGGACAGAAGCTGATAATACCAATGATGCCTATATCGCCAACAAGCCAACCTTGTTTACCACTTCGGATGAAACCGACCCGGTGGTTGGAGCTGTCAATGGGATTGTTAAAGCCGACGGTGCAGGAACTATTTCAGCAGCTGTAGAAGGTACTGATTATTCTTTACTTCCGGACCAAACCGGAAACTCCGGCAAATACCTTGGCACCGATGGATCGAGTGCCAGCTGGCAAACAGTTGCTGGTGGTGGCATATCATCATTTGCTCAATTTTTTGCGCTGATGCCAACTGATAATGCACCCACGGTTGGCCCGGGTACAGATGTTGAATTTCCGCAGGATGGACCAACAAGCGCCACGGATATCACACGTACAGGAGCTGGTTCGTTTAATTTAGCTGCTATTGGCACGTATGCGGTTAACTGGCAAGTTCCGGTGACAGAAGCCGGACAACTTTTATTAACGCTTAATGGTGCCGATTTGGCCTATACGGTAGTTGGACGTGCAACAGGAACAAATCAGATAGTAGGCACAACATTAATTACCACGTATGTAATAAATAGTATATTAACTGTTCGTAATCCTGCCGGTAATCCAACAGCGCTTACTATAACGCCTCTGGCGGGCGGGACAAGACCTGTTTCTGCATCACTTGTCATTACACGCTTACAGTAAGCCGTATTAAACTGTAAATTGAGAAATCCCCCAGAGAAAGTGACGTGCTTTCTCTTGGGGGATTCCTGTCTACGGTAGGTTGGTTTCCAAAATCGGCATAATCAGGTATTTTACTCAGCCCTGATTAAAGTATCTTTGCCATTTGTTCTACCAGCCTGAATCCGTTAATAGTAATAACTCACATGAAAAAGACCGATTTCTTAATCACCAAAATCATTGCCACACTTGGCCCTGCCTCCAATTCCGTTGAAATAATTACGCAACTGATACAAGCCGGAGCCAGGGTTTTCAGAATTAACTTTTCTCATGGGAAATTCAGTGAATACGATCAGCTTATTGAGAATATCAGGGAAGCTGAAAAAAATACAGGTGAATTCGTAGCCATTCTGGGAGATATCAGCGGACCAAAAATCAGGGTTGGGAAAATCAAGGAGGGTGGCATTTTTCTGAAAAAGAATACCGAAATCGTCTTTAGTAAAAAGGAAGTCCCAAATGGAGAAACCTTTGATCCGCCAGTTGTATCAACTACCTATCCCGCTTTTATTGACGAAGTAAAACCCGGAGAGCGTATCTTGCTGGATGATGGAAACATTGAGTTAGCCTGCATCCGCAGAGATGGATATGGTGAGGATGCTACCCTGGTTTGTCTGGTGAAGGAAGAAAACCTGCTCACCTCTTCTAAAGGAATTAATCTACCTGACACGAATCTCTCGCTTCCCTCTATGACAGAAAAAGATTTCCTGTGTGTGGAATATGCCGTTAAACAAAACCTGGATTTTCTGGCACTCAGCTTTGTGCGTTCCCGAAAAGATATTCTCGTCCTAAAAGATAAACTAAGAGAGATGGGGGCCCGTCCACACGAGCTTGGAATCACGGGTCACGATTTTGGATTTTCTACTGCTTATGAAGACACACCCTATATCCCCATCATCAGTAAAATAGAGAAACCACAAGCCATTCAAAACCTGGAAGAAATTATTGAAGAATCGGATGGCGTGATGGTAGCACGTGGCGACCTGGGCGTGGAAATGGATCTGGCAGAAGTAGCCATTCTTCAAAAACAAATCGTACACCTGTGCCGCAAAGAAGGCAAACCAGTGATAGTGGCCACCCAGATGCTTCAAAGTATGATCCTGGATCCAACGCCTACCCGAGCCGAAGTTTCGGATGTGGCCAATGCCATTATAGATGGAGTGGATGCCATCATGCTCTCAGGTGAAACGGCCGTTGGAAAATATCCCGTGGCGGTAGTAAAAATGATGTCACGGATTGGGGTTAAAACCCATGGCTTTATCCGGAAATTTGGTCATGTTATGCCACACTTTGTAAAAAAGGAAGGTCTCCTGACCAGGAAAGCGGCCATGTCGCATGGAGTGGCCGATATAACACGTGACATTGATGCCCGGTATGTCATCACATGGATTCACTCGGGTGGCAGCACCATGATGATTTCCCAACAGCGAATAGAAGTACCCATTATCGCTTTTGGTGAGCGTATTTCACGACTCAGGCAGATGGCTCTGCTGTATGGCGTTAACCCCAGGTATTTGATTCAGCCAATATCGGGAAGTAGCTTTATTGCGGATTTGAATATTTTTTTGCTCCGGGACGAACTGCTTGAAGCAGGCGATCCCATCGTGATCGTTGCCAGCGACCCCATCACCAAACGAGGACTTACCAACAGGATTGTAATTCACTATGTTGGAGAAAGCATGGAATAAACAATCCTGATAGATTTTCAAAACCTGTCAGGATTGATTATTTTTGCAAAAAACGACCATGGACTTAAAACTGACTTCCAACTTCCAGCCAACGGGTGACCAACCAGACGCCATTAATCAATTGACCGAAGGTCTTATCCGTGGCGACAAGGCCCAAACCTTGTTGGGTGTTACAGGTTCCGGGAAAACCTTTACCATCGCCAATGTACTGGCCAATGTAAACCGTCCGGCGCTTGTGTTGAGCCACAACAAAACGCTGGCTGCACAGCTCTACGGTGAATTTAAACAGTTTTTTCCAGATAATGCAGTAGAATATTTCGTGTCATACTACGATTACTATCAGCCAGAAGCCTATCTGCCCACCACCAACACCTACATTGAAAAGGATTTGAGTATCAACGATGAAATTGAAAAACTTCGATTGAGCACCACTTCTTCGCTTCTTTCAGGACGTAGGGACGTGATAGTGGTTTCCTCCGTCAGTTGTATCTACGGTATTGGCAACCCGGATGATTTTACAAGCAACGTGATCACCATTAACAAAGGCATGCTGTTGAGTAGGAATAAATTTCTGCGCGATCTGGTCACGGCCTTGTATTCAAGGAATAATATTGAATTAAAACGGGGGAACTTCCGTGTGTTGGGAGATACAGTGGACATTTATCCTGCCTACATGGATTATGCGTTCAGGATTTTGTTTTGGGGCGATATGGTAGATTCCATCGAAAGCATCGATCCCGTTTCCGGGAAAAGCGTGAGTACCATGGACACAGTTACCATCTATCCGGCCAACATCTTTGTTACATCACCTGACAAACTGAAATCGGCCATTGAGGAAATCAAGGTGGATATGATTAAGCAGGTGGAATACTTTCGTGAAATAGGCAAACACCTGGAGGCCAAGCGCCTGGAAGACCGAGTAATATATGATATGGAAATGATGCGTGAACTTGGTTATTGTTCCGGAATAGAAAATTACTCTCGCTATTTTGACGGGCGGGAAACCGGATCAAGACCCTTTTGCCTGCTGGATTATTTTCCAGATGACTACGTCACCATCATCGACGAAAGTCATGTGACTGTTTCTCAGGTTAAAGCCATGTATGGAGGCGATCGTTCACGCAAGGAAAACCTGGTTGAATACGGTTTCCGTTTGCCATCAGCCATGGACAACCGGCCGTTGAAATTTGAAGAATTTGAAGGATTGACCCGGCAGGCCATCTTCGTAAGCGCTACCCCTGCCGACTATGAAATTGAACTTTCTGAAGGTGTCATCGTGGAGCAAGTAATCAGGCCAACAGGTTTGCTTGATCCACCCATCGAGGTGAGGCCAAGCCTGAACCAAATTGATGACCTGCTGGATGAAATTGAAAAAACAGTAGCGCAGAATTACCGTGTTTTGGTTACTACCCTGACCAAGCGCATGGCCGAAGAATTGACCAAATACCTGATGAACCTGAACATTAAAACACGTTATATCCATTCGGATGTTGACACGCTGGATCGGGTGGAGATTCTCAGGGAACTCAGGTTGGGAACTTTTAGCGTGTTGGTAGGGGTCAACCTCCTGCGTGAAGGTCTCGACTTGCCCGAGGTAGCTCTGGTAGCCATTCTGGATGCCGATAAAGAAGGTTTTCTACGATCGGCCCGATCGCTTACACAAACCTCAGGCCGTGCGGCACGTAACCTCGACAGCAAGGTTATTATGTACGCAGACAAGATAACCCGCTCGATGGCACAAACCATTGAAGAGACTGAGAGAAGAAGGGAAAAGCAACTGGCATACAACGAAAAAAACGGGATCACACCCACCGCCATTATCAAATCCGTGGAGTCGATCATGGGACAAACAAATTTAGCGAACAACAAAAGGGAAGCCGCGTATGTTGGAGGATCCAGGGCTACATTGGCCGCAGATCCGGTGGTTCAATACATGAGCCGTAAAGAAATTGTCATGGCCATCGACAAGAATAAAAAGGACATGCAATATGCCGTGAAAGAATTGGATTTTATTGAGGCCGCCCGTTTGCGGGACGAAAACCGGGAACTCGAAAAATTGATCAATGACAGGGAAAATTCATAAAACACATTTTGAAACCAACCAACCGCAAAGCGCATATTATCAATATCAACTCCCTATCCGTTCGCACGAAGTGCTCAGGATGATTAAAAACGGGGAACCTGATTGAGAGAAATACCACCCTATGAACGTTGTAAAGTGCAATAACGAACGGGGTCGTTTTTAAAAAGGGAAGTAATAGGTACGAAGCGCTAAAATCCTTTAAAAATACGGGCCTGAGAAATGCCCGGAGCTTGTAAATCCAAATCAAGGAAATAGCCGAAAGGAGTTTGACTGGTGGTATAATCTGCCTTCTCAAGCCTGACCTCTACCCTGTCAAAGATTTCTTTTGTGAAGTGCGCATCGGCTTTTGATTCTGCCAGATGAGCAAATGAATGCAACACAATCTTTTGGGTGTCATTTTTCTTGGCTGCCCATTTCAGGTTCTTTAACAGCTTCTCCTCCACACCTTTTGGATCTGATTCATCCTGCTTTTCCGCATGGATAAAGGCTACTAAAACCTGTTCGAATTCGGCTCCCTGTGTTTCATCCGTGAAGTCATCCAGTGTTTTCGACATGGGCTGATAAGCAAAGCGACTGGCGTAGATCATTAATAGTTTCATAAAAACAGTGAATTTTGGCAAATGTAACTAAAATAGGATTGTCCGGGCAACGGAAAACCCATTGGCGAAAATTAAAAAAAACGATGGGTGAAAATCACCTGTCAGGAAGGTGTCATCCACATTCTGCAACTTAAGTTCAAATGCTGGTATCTCAAGTTTCGTATGTATTTTGCTGAGCGTTTATATTTGATAGTCAATGAAATAAAATTATATTTTGACCTTTGTGTCACTTTGTGGCTTCTTTGTGGTTCTTTGTGTCATAGCAAATAAGTTGTTACACAGAGGTGCACAAAGAAATCACAGAGATACACAAAGAGAATTTTTGAATAGGAAAGGAACCTGTAATTAACAGTATATCAATGGTAAATATACTTAATGTAAAATTAATTATCTGATTTTCACTAAATAGGTTTAACGGCGAAACTTGAGTTACTATCTTTGCCATCGCCAGCAACTTCTTATAAGGAGAGGTAAAAAAGTAACCATAATATGAACCACGCACCACTTGCTGAACAATTACGGCCACAGTCGCTCGAGGCTTATATCGGACAAGAGCATCTAACAGGACCGAATGCCATCTTAGGACGCAGCATCGCCTCAGGCAACATCCCGTCCATGATTCTCTGGGGACCTCCCGGAGTGGGCAAAACCACGCTGGCACACATCATTTCTAAAACACTTAAACGTGAATTTTACACCTTAAGCGCGATCAGTTCAGGAGTGAAAGATGTGCGACAGGTGATCAGTCAAGCAGGGATGTTCGCCGGATCGGCCATCCTGTTCATTGATGAAATCCACCGTTTTAGCAAATCGCAACAAGATTCACTGCTGGGTGCAGTGGAAAAAGGAACCATCACCCTGATTGGTGCTACTACTGAGAACCCATCCTTTGAAGTGATCTCTCCTCTCCTCTCCCGCTGTCAGGTCTACATCCTAAAGCCTCTGGAAAAACAACACCTTGAAATTCTCATCGACAAAGGGATCGCTCAATTGTCGGCACAATTTGAAATTGAAATAAAACTGATTGAGAAAGAAGCACTTATTGGCCTGTCGGGTGGCGACGCGCGGAAACTCTTCAACGCGCTTGAACTGGTAGTCTATCAGGAGAAAACTTCCAGCCACAAGATTGAGATCACCAATGAACTGGTAAAGCAGGTTATTCAGGAAAACCTGGCTACTTATGACAAACAAGGCGAAATGCACTACGACATCATTTCGGCATTTATCAAGTCGATGAGGGGCAGCGATCCCAACGCGGCTGTTTATTGGCTTGCCAGGATGATTGAAGGAGGTGAAGATCCCAAATTTATTGCCCGCCGCATGTTGATCCTGGCTTCCGAGGACATCGGCAATGCCAACCCAAACGCGTTGTTGCTTGCCAATGCCTGCTTCGATGCCATCGCCAAAATCGGATGGCCCGAAGGCCGGATCATCCTTTCACAAACCGCTGTTTACCTGGCCAATTCGCCAAAGAGCAACTCTACCTACATGGCCATCAAAGAGGCTCAATCCATGGTACAGAAAACAGGAAATCTGCCTGTTCCTTTGCATTTAAGGAATGCGCCCACCAAACTGATGAAAGACATTGGTTATGGAAAAGAATATGAATATGCACATCAACATCCGGGAAATTTTGTTGAGCTGGAATTCCTGCCGAAAGCCATTCAGGGAAACACATTTTACGAACCGGGCAACAATCCCCGTGAAAACGAGGATAGAAAACGCATGAAAGACCGTTGGAAAACCAAATACCATTATTAAACCACTGCCATGGACATCAACTTAAACCAAATCTTAATTGATCATTGTTACGAATATGCCGTTGACCTGCTGGATGACACCGGCGAATTTTATCCGTTTGCCGCGTTTACCGACAAAAGCGGGCAGGTGCATCCGCTGGAATTTGAAGTGGATAAGAATAAAATACCCAACAACAGTCAGGTGCTGGAAGCACTGACCGCCTGGTGTACCACCGAATTTTCAAGCGGTGGTATCACCGGATACGCCCTGGTTTTTGAAGCAGCCGTTACATTGGAGGAAGGAAAACCCTCCATTGACACCATTTGCATGGATATCACCACCTCTGATCAAACCGATCTGCCCATTTACTATTTCCCTTATGAATTAAAATCAGACGGAAAAGTAACTTATGGTGAGGCATTTGCCGTGATACGCGATAAAGCCTGATCGCGGCGATAGGACCAAATCATCAGAATAATGGCCAGACACACGAACACAAGTGATATCACAAAGGTGGTGGTGAAGCCTAACATTTCATAGAAAAACACGCCGGCAACCGGAGCCAGGATGGCACGGGCACCTGTCAAACTAAGATGAATCGATTGATAAGTCCCTGCTTCACCCGGTTCGCAGAAATAGGCCGATCCTATATTCCATAACAACACCATGGTGGAGGCAAATATTCCCTGAAAAAGGATATAAAAAATGAGTGTGTAGTAAAGCGTAATATCCCAGAAAACGATATGACCCGTTAAGAATGTTGTAAGTGCCACTGCTACAACATATAACCCCAAAGATGCAAATGTCATGGCTGCAAATTTTCGGGGATCGATGGAACCCAGCAACTTACCGAAAAATGGCAAAAGCAATATGGCCAATATATTATACGAATTGCGGTAGAAAGCCACACTGGTATAATTCAGATTGAGGGCTTCATAAAAATATATGGTAATTACAGCATAGGTGATCATAAAGGAGAATCCATACAACATAAAACCAACTTCAAAATGTCGGTAAGGGACATTGGTTTTCATGATTTGTGTCATCTCCAGCACCGATTTTTTTACAGAAATGAAAATGCTTTGCCTGGGCAGTAGGATTACGTCTGGTCCTTTAATCAACGAAAGAATAAACACCGAAATCACCGCCAAAACCCCGATAACAGGTATCACATAAGCAAATGCCCATTGGTTCAGGTCGAGTAAATACCCATAAACGAAGGTAACCACCAGCATCAGTAACTTATTCACGGAGGTGGCATAACTATAAAGTTTGCCGAAATTCACATGTGTGTAATTGATTTTTAAAAGGAAATTGATGTTGGGATAGATCACGATGTTCCCTGCAAAATAGATTAAAAACAACATGAGGTAAAGGTGATGGTACACCGGGTTGATGGCTGTATTTTCAGGGGCATGTGGGAAAAAGAAGATGAACAACAAAGGCAATCGGGTAAGCAAGGCAGTAATTCTGAGGAGTTTTTTCCGGTTTTCAATCCGTTTTAGCATCTCGTTGGCCACGATAAGAAATAAAAACACCATCATGCTAAACTGAAACAACAACCCCATCTGGTAATTGGAACCACCCAAACTTTTTATAAACACAAACTCGTTAAGCGCCAGCACTCCCAATACCACACCTTCGATGATCATGTATATGAGGTGGAGTTTGAAGGTGCGTTTTTCGTTATCGTTCAGGGACATGGCTTAATCGTTACAGGATAAAATGAGTTGCAAAAGTACAAATGTGGTGGTTAAGAATTCAAAATTCATTTTATTAAATCAGGTATTTGGAATATGATCTGTGATAAAAAAAATGCTGATACATGGCTATCTTTTCGAAAATTTTTTCCATTTGATGAGTGAAAGCTCTTTATTATTAAACGAACCAACCCTTTTACGATCCGGAGCAATCAGGTTCAACTTAATAGTTATCAGCTTCTCCACAGGAATTGTCGTTTACTATTTGAAAAATATATAAATAGTGATGTGTGTTTTTTGCCTTTAATACATTTTACTAAATTTGGCGGTATTTATGTGAACAATTATTTTTTTATAGATATACAGTATGTAATTGCAGTATGTTACTCCAAATCCGAAAAATGCAGAATGGTCAGTAACATTTCATTTTTAAATGAATATAACTCCATTACCATTGTATTGTCAACATTGTTGTACCAAACCAAAATCAAATGAATATATCTATACGCTTATCCAAACGTAACAAACATCATATCGGATTAATCAGGCAGTTCAAAGGTTTTATACTATTCCTGTTTATGTTTACGGGATTTTTTCCAAATCAGGCGATTGGGGAGGGATCGAAGGAGATTTACGTGGGCAATCACACCACCAGTTTATTCTTATGTACCGATAAAATAAACCAATGCAATAATGGTAATGGTGATCGGATACAATTTGCTACCTATGATTCAGATGAAGCAGAACGTTTGTATTTTGAGATTGCAGATGCCAACGAGCTTGTATACATGGGTTTTAATGGTTCTGGTGCCGGTGGAGGCAATAAAATAGTTTATAGAATCATGTTTGCGGGCGGAGGAATTGCACAACCGGAACAAGACCTGCCCACGAGTGGTGTAGGATTTATCAACAATATAGGGGAAGCTCGGGTTGGCCCTCAAATTTTGTTTGGTCCTTCCGGATATAGTCAATTAACCTTCGACCCCATTGAAGCCGGGAGTTACTTTATTGAGTTTAACCTGGTCACCAATGCAGGTGCACCCGTGCCTAGTGATTTTAATATTGATCTTATCGACATTACGGTTGAGGATGGCTCTGGCAACGTGAAACCGGGGCGGTTACATTCTAAAGCCTGGCAACTAACGGAAGGTAACGGCAATTGCAGCGCCACCTTTTATATTTATTCTGATGATGGAATTGTTACTTCACTTTCTTATAATGACATGTCAGGCGGTGCCTGGGTAAATTATTGTAACCAGGTCGGCCTTAATATTACTGGCAACTGGAATGATGATAAAAAATCTCAAATAGGCTCATATTATGTTCCACAATATAAACTTTTTTTAAATGACCCGGATATAACATTGTTTCCAAATGGAATTACCGGAGCTATCATTGGAATCCCGACAGGACAGCCCTACTGTAATGGAACCATCGACTTTTTTATAGAGGTTGATAAGGCGGGGGATGTATTGTTAACTTTGGATTTTCCTGATCCTTATGTGGACGTAGATATTGCATACCGTGTTGATGTAGGTTCAAATACCATTAATTGGGATGGACTGGACGGCAATGGAAATCCGGTACCACACAATACCCCTATACTCTTTTCTGTAAAATACATCAATGGCTTAACCAACCTACCACTCTACGATGTGGAAGGAAATCAAAATGGATTTGTTGTTGAATTAGTCAGACCCACCAGCGGGACTTCACCCAATATTTATTGGGACGATTCAAACATTCCAAATGGTACTGTTAATGATGTCGTTGGATGCGTAAGTAATTTCTCACCCTGGTCAGGATGTCATCTCTGGACAGGTAGTGGTGGTTCGGGTTTTGGTAATGTAAGAACAATCAACACCTGGTGGTATAGTTCTTCAATAACTTCAGAACCTGTAAATTTATTAGAATTGCGTATTCCTCAGATACTTATCTGGGCACCAAATACGCCAACTGATGTATGCCCGGGACAGACAGTTGATTTTACTGTTGAAATCGATCTCAATTCAGACACTTACCATTGGAGTTTTGATGGAACGGATGCCACCCTGACCTGGGTTGATAATGTAGCTACCATCATCTTTGGACCAAATGCAACTGCGGGAACTCTTGAAGTATATGGCAATAATAGTTGCGGCGACGGTCCTATTACCTCCATGTTAGTGAATGTCCTGCCCTCAGCTACTATTACCGCCGGAACCGATGGAAGTACTTGTACCACTACACCTTATTATCTTTTTGACGCGGACGCCTCAAATTGGAGTGCATTGGAATGGACAACTTCTGGTGATGGTACTTTTGATGATCAGATTAATGTTGCAAAAACCAATTATAACCCTGGTCCCAATGATGTTGTTTCCGAGACAGTAACACTTACTTTGGCTGCTACACCCAACCTTCCATGTACAGAACAGGTTGTGGACCAAATGACCCTCACTATCGACCCGGCTCCTACAGCCATTGCTGGAAATGATGCGTTTTTGTGTTTGGGAGGATCTTATCCATTGGACGGGGCTATTACCACCAACTCCAATACCCAAACCTGGAGCAACAATGGCGGTGATGGTAGTTTTGATGATGCAACTGCCTTACACCCAAATTATACCCCCGGTCCCAATGAACTGGCAGCAGGTTCTTTCACACTCACCTTAGCTGCACACCCACTGGCATCGGGTTCGTGCGTCGATGATGCCACTTCAGATATTACTTTGACCATTCAGCCTGTTCCTCAGGCCGATGCAGGCGGACCCGCCACCATATGTGATATTGAAACCTATTCACCTCCAGCTTCTGCAAATTATGCTCAATCCCACCTTTGGACTCATAATGGTGATGGAAGTTTTGACGACCCGACACTTGTTATCCCGGTGTATACCCCCGGACCAACAGATATCACCTCTGGAAGCGTCACCCTGACACTTACATGTACAGCCATTGCGCCATGTACTGATGATGTTAGCTCCAGCATGACTTTATCTATCCAACAATCAGTTACTGCTTCATCAGGATTCGCTACAGATCCTCAAATTTGTGAAGGTGAAACACTTGCTTTGAATGGAACTGCCAGTCATCAAAATGCCGTTTTGTGGGACAACGGGACAGGGGATGGAACCTTTGGTGATCCAACCCAATTAATTACAGTTTATACTCCCGGACCACAGGATATTATCAATGGCAGTGTGGTGATAACCTTGACAGCCGATGCAACCTCACCTTGTGCCGACCCGGCTGTTTCATCGTTCACTCTGGGTATTCAACCGGTACCGGTGGCCAGTGTTGGAACTGATGTAACGATTTGCGAGGTTGAAACCTATCCAATACCTGGTTCCGTAGCAAACGAAGAATCTTTTGTTTGGAGCAACAATGGTGGTGACGGAACTTTTTCCGATCCAAATATTACCACGCCTGTATATACACCCGGTCCCGCTGATATTGCAGCCGGATTAGTAACCTTAACCCTGACCGCCAACCCCATTGGTCCTTGTGCCATACCGGCTGTTGCCAGTATGACACTCACCATCCAACGCAACCCCGTTGCCGATGCCGGCGGTCCGGCCACCGGTTCCATCTGTTCCAATGGTACCTATACTTTAGACGGAAATGTTTCCGATCAGCAATCCTATTTCT
>PHDN01000018.1 GCA_002840975.1 Bacteroidetes bacterium HGW-Bacteroidetes-16 | reverse complement strand
GCTGCCTCCCGTAGGAGTCTGGTCCGTGTCTCAGTACCAGTGTGGGGGATCATCCTCTCAGAACCCCTAGACATCGTAGCCTTGGTGGGCCGTTACCCCACCAACTAGCTAATGTCACGCATGCCCATCTTTAACCGCCGGAGCTTTAATTGCAAAGTGATGCCACTTCGCAGTGTTATGAGGTATTAATCCCGATTTCTCGGGGCTATTCCCCAGTTAAAGGTAGGTTGCATACGCGTTACGCACCCGTGCGCCGGTCGTGTACTCCCGAAAGAGCCTTACCCCTCGACTTGCATGTATTAGGCCTGCCGCTAGCGTTCATCCTGAGCCAGGATCAAACTCTTCATAGTATATTGTTTGTCCTTTTTTTCAAAAGAATATTTGTATATGCTGTTAGATCCCGACAAAGTGTTGTATTCTATTTGTGATCTGTTATAAAAACAAATCCTCTGTGTTCCTTTACTTGGCTTGGCTTCATTATGTCTATGAACGCTCCGGTTTTGCCCGGAATTTCTTTCTTTCTTTTCCCGCCCTTCTCTCTCATCAATCTTTCCACTCGAACGGGGCTGCAAAAGTAATGCTTTTTATTTCCTGTGCAACTTTTTAAGAAAAAAAATAAATCTTTTTTTTCATCCCAAAAGTTAACCCAACCTCCCTTTGTTTATGGGAAGTCTCCCGATGCATTACCCGCTAATTTTTTTATGAACTTCCCCGCTCCTGCATACTTCCCTTCTCGTAGGTATGTGTTGAATTGGGAGTGCAAAAGTAAACTTGTTTTTCTTCTTTACAAGTGGTTTCTATAATTTTATTTCATTATTTTTTTCCGGGACTGGTTTTCTTCTTTACAAGTGGTTTCTATAATTTTATTTCATTATTTTTTTCCGGGACTGGGTAACAATGGGTTAATGGAGGAAATGATTTTAGAAAAGATGAAAATAATTATTCAGACCCGCTAATTTGATCTTCCCAAACCTCATTCTTGACTTTATACCATTCAAATTTCATCAATAAAAAAAAGCTTCTCCACCCAAAATGAGGATAAAGAAGCTTTACAAAAAATGATTTATTCAATTCTTATTTCAGATATTTAAAGCTTTTGCCAGGATAAACAGCTGTTTCTCCCAATAATTCTTCTATCCTCATGAGCTGATTGTATTTTGCAATGCGATCGGTACGACTTGCGGATCCAGTCTTAATTTGACCGGTATTCAATGCCACTGCAAGATCCGCAATGGTAACATCCTCTGTTTCACCGGACCGGTGACTCATCACGGAAGTATAACTATTTCGTGTTGCCAGGTTAACCGCATCAATGGTTTCGGTGAGGGTGCCAATTTGGTTTACCTTTATTAGAATGGAGTTGGCAACACCTTTGTCAATGCCTTCTTGTAACCTTTTCGTGTTGGTAACGAAAATATCATCGCCCACCAACTGAATTCTTTTGCCCATCTTGTCAGTCATCAGCTTCCAACCCGACCAGTCATCCTCCGCCATGCCATCTTCAATTGAGATGATGGGGTATTTTTTTATCCAATTATCCCAGTAGTCGACCATTTCTGAAGGAGTTAGTTTTTCACCAGTTGACCATTTTAAATGATATACATTTTCATCCGTTAAATAGAATTCGGATGCAGCGGGGTCGAGGGCAATATAAATATCTTCCCCGGCTTTATAGCCGGCTTTATCAATGGCTTCAAGAATTACTTTGACTGCTTCCTCATTTGATTTCAAATTAGGAGCGAATCCACCTTCATCGCCTACATTGGTGGAATGTCCGGCCTTCTTAAGTACTGCTTTAAGTTGATGAAATACCTCTGCCCCCATCTGAACGGCTTGGGTAAAATTACGAGCGCCGATGGGCATAATCATGAATTCCTGAAAGTCGATGCTATTGTCAGCATGGGATCCCCCGTTTAGGATATTCATCATTGGAATAGGCAGGGTTCTGGCATTAACGCCTCCAATATATCTAAATAACTGTTGACTGGTAACCTGAGCGGCAGCATGTGCCACAGCCAATGAAACCCCAAGAATAGCATTGGCGCCGAGTTTGGCTTTGTTAGGTGTTCCATCGATTTCGATCATGCGCTGATCAATTTCGGCCTGATCTGTAACATAATAACCATTCAATTCTTCTGCAAGAATATTGTTTACATTCTGAACTGCTTTTAACACCCCTCTTCCAAGAAAAAACTTTTTATCACCGTCACGCAATTCAACGGCTTCGTGCACACCTGTTGATGCCCCGGATGGAACAGCAGCTCTGCCTACAATACCTGATGTAGTATATACATCAACTTCTACAGTTGGATTTCCTCTGGAATCAAGGATCTGTCTCCCATGAATACTTTGTATCTGACTCATAACTTTTATTTAAAAATTGTGATGCAAAAGTATATAAAATAAACTGCCCTAATAAACAAAAGAGGTGTTGGAAAATTCCAACACCTCTTTATTATTGCAAAAGTCAAGCTTTATTGATCAGGCGTAAAGTTTATCATCATTTAAAACGATTGCGCCCATTTACTACCTGCTATTCAGATTTTTCTACTTCAGTAACCTCTGCTTCTGGAGCCTCTACTTTTTTATCTTCAGCAGGAACCGTTGCTGCTGGTTTACTTCCACTCCGACGACGACGTGTTGTCTTGGTCTTTGCACTTGATTTTTCTGATAGAAGCAACTCATTGAAGTCAACTAATTCCATCATGGCCATGTCAGCATTATCGCCCAAACGTTTACCAAGCTTGATCACCCGGGTATAGCCACCCGGGCGGCTTCCTACTTTAGTAGCTATTTCGCGGAACAATTCTGCAACAGCTACCTTGTCTTGCAACAGACTAAACACAGTACGACGTGAATGCGTAGTGTCGTCCTTTGACCGGGTAATTAACGGCTCAACATACGATCTCAACTCTTTGGCTTTAGCAACCGTGGTTGTAATTCTCTTGTGCATAATCAAGGAAGTCGCCATGTTCGACAACATTGCTTTCCGGTGTGAGGGGGTTCTTCCTAAATGATTAAAACTTTTTCTATGTCTCATCTCGCTTAATCCTTATCTAATTTAAATTTTGCTATATTCATACCGAATTCAAGGCCTTTGCTTTCGACAAGCTGATCCAACTCAGCCAGCGATTTTTTTCCAAAATTCCTGAATTTCAATAAATCATTTCTATTGTAGGCAACCAATTCGCCCAGGGTTTCTACATCAGCTGCTTTCAGGCAGTTTAATGCCCTAACTGACAGATCAAGATCGACCAACCTGGATTTCAGCAATTGGCGAATGTGGAGCGTGTTCTCATCAAATTCTTCATTCACTGATCTTTCTTCCGTTTCGAGCGTAATGCGCTCATCAGAAAACAGCATGAAATGATGAATTAAAATTTTAGCCGCTTCCTTTAATGCATCTTTAGGATGAATTGAGCCATCGGTCAAAATATCGATCACTAATTTTTCATAGTCCGTTTTTTGTTCAACCCGGTAGTTTTCAACGTGGTATTTCACATTTTTAATAGGAGTATGAATGGAATCAATAGCCACAGTACCAAGCAAGGCTTCCGGATCGGCATTTTCTTCGGCCGGAACATAGCCTCTTCCTTTGGAAATGGTCAGTTCAAGGCTTAGCTTCACCGTTGGGTCGAGATGGCAGATCACCTCTTCAGGGTTAAGCACCTGAAAAACCGAAAGGAACTTATTGATATCGCCAGCTTTGAATACCTCCTGATCACCAATGATGATGTTGATTTTTTCGCTATTCTCGTTTTGAATTTGCTGTTTAAAGCGGATTTTTTTTAAATTTAGTACGATTTCGGTTACGTCTTCGACTACACCCTTAATCGTAGAAAACTCATGAACAACACCGTCAATTTTGACAGATGTTATAGCAAATCCTTCGAGCGAAGAAAGCAAAATTCTTCTCAGGGCATTGCCAATGGTGATTCCGAAACCAGGTTCCAGGGGTCTGAATTCAAATATCCCGTGAAACTCATCGGCGCCGTTCATCACAACCTTATCGGGCTTTTGAAATGCTAAAATTGCCATAATATATCTCTAGCTATTAATAATCAGTAAATGAGTAAATGTTATTTAGAGTACAACTCAACAATGAGCTGTTCTTTAATGTTTTCAGGGATCTCCTCACGTGCAGGCAAATTTAAGAACCTTCCTTGCATCTTTTGACGATCCCACTCGAGCCAACTATAGCTTTTATGCGCGCTTTGCAGCGATTCGGTAATAGCTACGAGGCTTTTAGATTTTTCGCGCACACCAACAATATCACCTTCCTTACATAGGTAACTTGGGATGTTTAAAACATGACCGTTAACGGTGATATGACGGTGCGATACCAATTGTCGGGCTCCTGAGCGGGTGGGTGCGATACCAAGTCTGTATACGGTATTGTCAAGACGTGATTCGATGAATTTTAAAAGGTTTTCACCTGTAATTCCTCTTTTATGCGAAGCAAGTTTAAAAATATTGCGAAACTGACGTTCAAGAATTCCATAGGTATATTTGGCCTTTTGTTTTTCCTGAAGCTGAATACCGTATTCAGATTGCTTTTTTCTTTTTTTTGCTGCGCCATGCTGCCCCGGAGGAAACGCCTTCTTATCAAGGTATTTGTCCGCTCCGAAAATCGGTTCATTAAATTTGCGTGCGATTCTGGATTTTGGTCCGATGTATCTTGCCATTTTTTAGATAATTTGTCGTTAAACGTTTGCGATTAGTGATTATACCCTTCTTCTCTTGGGGGGACGGCATCCATTGTGTGGCAACGGGGTCACATCCATAATTTCGGTCACCTCAATTCCTGAAGAATGTATGGTACGAATGGCTGACTCTCTTCCAGAGCCAGGTCCTTTAACAAACACTTTCACTTTGCGCAATCCAAGATCATAGGCTATTTTAGAGCAATCCTGAGCTGCCATCTGAGCTGCATAGGGTGTGTTTTTTTTCGAGCCTCTGAATCCCATTTTTCCAGCAGACGCCCAGGAAATCACCTGGCCACCCTCATTGGTTAATGACACAATAATGTTATTAAACGATGCTTGAACATAGGCCCTTCCAATGGGGTCGATCTTCACAACTCTTTTCTTTGTACTTCTGGTCCTTTTTGCCATAATTCTGTAACTAGACTATGATATAAAATTTATTTACTATTTGGTAGCTTTCTTCTTATTAGCAACGGTTTTCTTTCGTCCTTTACGGGTACGGGCGTTGTTTTTGGTAGTTTGGCCACGAAGTGGCAAACCCAGACGATGCCTGATTCCCCTATAAGTTCCGATATCCATCAACCTTTTAATATTGGTTTGGGTTTCTGAACGCAATTCCCCCTCTACTTTAAGGGCACTTATAATATTACGGATTGTATTTTGTTCATCATCCGTCCAGTCCTGAGCTTTTGTATCCCAATTGATACCAGCCTCGGTTAATATCTTCTGAGCCGTATTGTGACCTATACCGTAGATATAAGTCAATGCGATCTCACCTCTCTTGTTATTTGGGATGTCTACTCCTGCAATTCTAGCCATAATTTATCTTTTAATTTTAATACGACCCCAGGTTACCCTTGTCTTTGTTTAAACTTGGGATTTTTTTTGTTAATAACATACAATCTCCCTTTTCGACGTACAATGATGTCCTCGGGTGTTCTTTTTTTGATAGATGCTCTTATTTTCATTGTTGCTACTATTTATATCTAAATGTGATTCTCCCTTTTGATAAATCGTATGGTGACATTTCCAACTTCACACGGTCGCCGGGAAGTATTTTAATATAATGCATACGCATCTTCCCGGAAATATGAGCTGTAATTACATGACCATTCTCGAGTTCTACCCTAAACATGGCATTACCCAAAGATTCGACTACAGTACCATCTTGCTCAATCGACTGTTGTTTAGCCATATAAGTTCATATTATTTTTAATTACTTCTTCAATATATTCAAACGTTGACAGAACATCAGACTTGCCATCCCTCACGACTACATCGTGTTCAAAATGTGCAGAAGGTTTCCCATCTGCGGTTCGTATTGTCCAGCCATCTTTATCCTGGGATATTTCTTTCACACCCAGATTAACCATAGGCTCAATGGCCAAACACATTCCTGATTTCAACTTTATGCCGGTACCTTTTCGTCCATAATTAGGTACTTCAGGTTTTTCGTGAAGATGTCTGCCCAGCCCATGTCCGACCAATTCGCGTACAACGGAATATCCAAACCCTTCTACATAATTCTGAACAGTGCTTCCAATATCGCCAATCCGCTTTCCGGATACAGCCTGTTCAACGGCCAGCAGTAATGATTCTTTGGTTCGTTTCAATAATTCTGCATGTTCAACAAGGATTTCTCCAACACCAAACGTATACGCCGAATCTCCATAGAACCCATTCAATATGGTTCCACAGTCAATTGAAACAATGTCACCTTCTTTAATCACCCTTTTTCCCGGAATTCCATGAACCACCTCGTCGTTTATGGATATACATAAACTACCCGGAAATCCGCCATATCCTTTAAACCCTGGTACGGCCCCATGATCACGGATAAAGGTTTCAGCAACCTGATCCAAATCGATGGTTAAAATACCGGGGCGCAGCATGCGGGCCACCTCAGCTAAAGTTTTTCCAACAAGTAAAGAACTCTGTCTTAATAATTCAACCTCTTCGTCAGTTTTAAAATGAATCATCTAACGAAAATATTTTTACATGCTAAATGTTGATGACCGTCCTTTAATGCGACCTGATTTTGTCAGTCCGTCATAATGACGCATCAATAAATAGCTTTCAATTTGTTGCAATGTATCGAGTACAACACCCACTAAAATAAGCAGTGAAGTTCCTCCGTAAAATTGTGCAAATCCACTGTTTACTCCTGCTATTTGAGCAAATGCCGGCATAATGGCAATAATACCAAGAAAAACGGAACCAGGCAAGGTAATTCTCGATAAAATGTTATCCAGATATTCTGCCGTTTTTTTACCAGGTTTTATGCCAGGTATAAAACCCCCGTTCTTTTTAAGGTCATCGGCCATCTGATTCGGGTTGATTGTAATGGCAGTATAAAAGTAGGTAAACAAAATAATCATGATGAAGAAAGTGAAATTATACCAAAATCCGGTATAGTCTGCAAATGCTGCCGCGAAGCCGGACAATGATTCTGACTGTGCAAAACCTATTAGAGTAATGGGCAGAAACATAATGGCCTGGGCAAAAATGATTGGCATTACACCAGCAGAATTTACTTTTAAAGGCAAATATTGACGAACACCTCCGTATTGTTTGTTACCCACGATTCGTTTCGCGTACTGAATGGGTACGCGTCGTGTCCCCTGAACCAATAAAATGGTAAATAGAACCACGAACATAAGTATTACCAGTTCTACAAGGAAGTATACGAGTCCTCCACCAAGGGCTCCCATCTTAGAAACAAATTCCTGAACAAGCGAGCCGGGTAGTCGGGCAATGATACCAATCATAATGATTAGGGAAATTCCATTGCCAATGCCTTTATCCGTAATTTTTTCACCTAACCACATGACAAAAAGTGTGCCTGCAATCAGGATGATGGTTGAACTCAGCCAAAAAAAGAATGGAGGAGTTGGAACAGCAGCACTGAAAGGTGTAATAGCCTCTGCCGGGAGTTGCGATACCAGGTTAGCTATATAACCGGGAGCCTGCAAACCAACAATAATGACTGTTAGGTAACGGGTTATCTGGTTAATTTTGCGACGTCCACTTTCGCCTTCACGTTGCAAACGTTGGAAATAAGGAATAGCCATTCCCAACAGTTGGATTACAATGGAAGCAGAAATATAGGGCATAATACCCAATGCAAAAATAGAAGCATTGGAAAATGCACCACCTGAAAACATATTCAGTAACCCCATTAACCCACCACTACCTTGTTGTTGGAGGTTAGCCAACATATTGGGGTCCACACCAGGCAAGGTAATAAAGGATCCTAATCTGTAAATCAGAATAATTCCAAGGGTGTAAAGAATGCGGTTTCTTAATTCCTCAATCTTATTTATGTTCCGTAAGGTTTCGAATAATTTTTTCATTCAAAATTAAATTTTAGTAGCTGTTCCACCTTGGGCTTCAATGGCACTCTGAGCAGTCTTTGTAAAACTATGAGCCGTTACATCAAGTTTGGCCTTGAGTTCACCCATACCTAATATTTTCACCAGATCTTTTTTAGCTACAATGCCATGTTCAATCAACACTTGCTGATTGATCACTTCAAGATTTTTTTCTTCAGCCAGTTTTTGCAGGACGCAAATATTCACACCCCGGTATTCGACCCTGTTGATATTTTTAAAACCAAATTTAGGTACGCGACGATACAATGGCATCTGTCCACCTTCAAAACCCGGTTTACGTTTATAACCAGATCTTGATTGGGCACCTTTATGACCTTTAGTAGAAGTACCTCCACGTCCGGAACCCTGTCCTCGTCCTATCCTTTTTCTGTTCCTTACAGAACCTTCTGCAGGTTTAAGATTGCTTAAATCCATCGTTTTCGTTATTAAATTTCTTCTACTTTCAACAAATGTTTTACTTTATCAATCATACCAAGGATTTGTGGGGTAGCCACATGTTCCTTGGGATTGTTCAGCTTTTTTAAACCAAGGGCTGCAAGCGTAAGCCTTTGCCTTTTAGGACGGTTTATAGCACTACGAGTTTGAGTAATTATCACTTTTTTCATCGTGTCGATTCTTTTCTTATCCGTTAAATACTGTATCTAATTCAACACCGCGAACCTGGGCTATCGTAAAGGGATCTCTGAGTTTAGACAAAGCATCAATGGTAGCCTTTACAACAGAGTGAGGATTTGAAGACCCTTTGGACTTTGCCAATACATCAGTTACTCCGACACTTTCGAGTACGGCGCGCATAGCACCTCCTGCGATAACACCCGTACCGGCTGAAGCAGGCTGTATATAAACCCTGGCACCACTGTATTTACCAATCTGTTCGTGAGGAACTGTACCTTTCATTACCGGTACTTTAATCAAATGCTTTTTGGCATCGTCAATACCTTTTGCAATGGCAGAAGTAACTTCTTTTGCCTTTCCCAAGCCATAACCAACCACACCGTTTTCGTTACCTACGACGACGATAGCTGAAAAGCTGAAAGTACGGCCCCCTTTTGTTACTTTAGTTACTCTTTGGATGCTCACCAGCCGATCTTTAAATTCAATTTCGCTGGATTTTACACGTTTAATATTCGCGTTCGCCATAATACCTTAAAATTTTAGTCCCCCTAATCTGGCAGCTTCAGCTAACGATTTCACTCTGCCATGATACAAATAACCATTTCTGTCAAAAACTACGGTAGTGATACCGGCTGCCTGGGCTTTTTCAGCAATTTTCTTTCCAACCGCGGCAGCTTGCCCGATTTTATTAATTTTATTTTCAGCAACATCGCTTTCGCGTGATGATGCAGCCAATAAACTATTCCCAGTGCTATCGTCAATAAGTTGAACATAGATTTGTTTGTTACTTCTATGCACGCTCATTCTTGGTCTATCAGGAGTACCATTAACGGTCTTCCTGATTCTCATCTTGATCCGCAATCTGCGATAGGTTTTTTTATTTTTTGTGTTCATTATTTAACGTTTTAACCTGTTAAGTATGAGAATTTTACTTCTTTTCACCAGCTTTACCAGCCTTTTTCCTCAACACCTCGCCTTGGAACTTAATACCTTTACCTTTGTATGGTTCAGGTTTGCGCAGTGATCGAATCTTAGCAGCCACTTGTCCGAGCAGCTGTTTATCGATAGAGGAGAGTTTGATCTGTGGGAGTTTACCTCTCTCAGCCAATGTTTCAACTTTTACTTCCGGGGGAAGTTCCATAAATATATGGTGCGAAAATCCAAGAGACAATTCGAGAATTTGCCCTTTTGCTTCTGCTTTATATCCTACACCAACTAATTCCTGAACCAATTTATAACCTTCAGATACTCCGATAACCATGTTGTGGATCAGCGAACGGTATAACCCGTGCTTGGCCTTATGGTCAAGTTCCTCAGAAATACGATGCAGTTCTATTTGCCCATCTTTCACCTTTAAGGTGATGGCGGAATCCATTTGTTGTTCAAGCTGCCCAAGTTTTCCTTTGATGGTAACCAGATTACTGTCCGAAACCTGCACTTCGACTCCTTTTGGGATACTAATTGGTAATTTTCCTATTCGTGACATTGATCTTTCTCCTCTATTAACTTACATAACAAATTACTTCGCCACCCACGTTCAGTTTTCTGGCTTCCTTATCTGTAATCACACCTTTTGATGTAGATAAGATAGCGACACCTAAACCATTAATTACGCGTGGAAGTTCGGTGGCATTTTTATACTGGCGAAGTCCAGGTTTCGAAATGCGTTCGAGGCTTCTGATAGCGGGTAATTTAGTTACCGGGTGGTATTTCAGGGCAATTTTAATGTTGCCTTGTACGTCGTTATCCTCAAATTTATAATTCAGGATATATCCTTTTTCAAAAAGGATTTTGGTAATATTCTTTTTTAGATTCGAAGCAGGAACTTCTACCATGCGGTGTTTGGCTGCAACAGCATTCCTGATTCTGGTCAAATAGTCTGCAACTGGATCGGTTATCATCTGACAATTCTTTTAAATTCGTTAATTTACCAACTGGTTTTCTTTATACCCGGGATCAAGCCTGCAAGTGCCATTTCCCTAAAGTTAATACGTGAGATACCAAATTGTCTCATGTAGCCTTTCGGTCGGCCGGTAAGCTGGCAACGGTTATGCAATCTGACTGGTGAAGCATTGCGGGGAATTTTTTGTAACCCCTCATAATCACCAGCCTTTTTAAGTATAGCACGCCTTTCGGCATATTGTTCAACCATTCGTTGTCTTTTACGCTCACGCGCTTTCATCGACTCTTTTGCCATGAGTAATTATATTTTTTGATGTTTAAACGGTAATCCAAATTCTTTCAAGAGTGCATAAGCTTCGGCATCGGTTTCTGCAGAAGTAACAATGGTAATATCCATACCATTAATTTTTGAAACTTTATCGATGTCGATTTCAGGGAAAATAAGCTGTTCGGTAATACCAAATGAATAGTTTCCACGGCCATCGAAACCTTTATCGCTAATCCCGTTGAAATCCCTGACACGGGGAAGTGACACAGCAACTAATCTGTCCAGGAACTCGTACATTTTTTTTCCACGCAGGGTTACCCGAACGCCGATTGCATTTCCTTTTCTAAGTTTAAAGTTCGACACGTCACGTTTTGAAATGGTAGGAACTGCTTTCTGACCTGTAATGGCCGTCATTTCGTTGATACCTGTTTCAATCATTTTTTTATCAGTCAGGGCGCCACTTATGCCCTGGTTCAGGGCAATTTTAAGCACCCTGGGAACCTGCATAACAGTTTTATAACCAAACTGTTCGGTTAAAGCTGGGATAATTTCCTCGCTATACTTTTTTCTTAATCTAGGTTGATCATTCATTATTTAATAGCCTCCCCTGTTTTTTTTGAGATACGAATTTTTTTTCCGGTCTTTTCATCGACTTTATAGCCTATACGCGTTGGTGTTCCGGATTTATCCATGATCATCAGGTTTGAAACATGCACCGAAGCTTCCTGTTTCAGGATTCCACCTTTAGGATTCTTAGCGCTGGGTTTAGCATGTTTGGATGCCAGGTTTACGCCTTCCACAATAGCTCTTTCCTTTTCGATATCCACGACCAAAACCCTGCCATTCTGTCCCTTGTTGTTACCGGCAATGACTTTTACGTTATCCCCTTTTTTTATTTGCAACTTAGCCATAACTAAATCTCCTTGGTTGGTTAAAGCACTTCTGGTGCCAGTGATACAATTTTCATATACTGCTTTTCGCGTAGTTCACGAGCAACAGGTCCGAAGATACGGGTACCCATCATTTCGCCGGCGGTATTAAGCAATACAACAGCATTATCATCGAAACGAATATAGGATCCATCGTTTCTGCGAATTTCCTTTTTAGTTCTAACCACCACAGCTTTCGAAACAGCACCTTTCTTGATGGTTCCCGATGGAATAGCGCTCTTTACAGCCACCACCACCTTGTCACCAATGGAGGCATACCGGCGGTTAGTTCCACCCAGTACTCTGATACAGAGGACTTCTTTTGCTCCGCTGTTATCTGCAACAGCCATTCTTGATTCTTGTTGTATCATGGTTATTTAGCTCTTTCAATGATTTCTACTAGTCTCCAGTTCTTATTTTTGCTTAAAGGACGGGTTTCCATAATGCTCACGGTATCACCGATGTTGCAATCATTTTTTTCGTCGTGGGCAATGAACTTGGTGGACAATTTGATGAATTTGCCGTAAACAGGATGTTTAACACGGCGCTCAATCCGAACCACAATGGATTTATCCATCTTGTTGCTCACTACGATGCCGGTTCTTTCTTTCCTAAGGTTTCTCTTTTCCATCGTATGATTACTTTTTATTTTTTTCAGCAATAGTTCTAATCCTCAGTTCGGTTTCCAAACGGGCAATCGCTTTTCTGTTGGCTTTGATATCATTTGGGTTTTCCAATGGAGAAACCGCATGATTGAGCTTCAGACGCGTAAGGCGTTTCCTTTCTTCTTCGAGTCTTTCGATAATATCAGCAGTGCTTAACTCTTTTACGACCTCTTGTTTCATCTTACAATTAATTTTCTTCAGTAAAATCTCTACGTACAACAAACTTAGTAATAACAGGTAGTTTTTGGGCCGCTAAGCGCATAGCTTCCTTTGCAACCTGTAATGGCACACCTTCTGCTTCGAAAAGGATACGACCGGGAGTAATGCGGGCCACAAAATATTCTGGAGCACCTTTTCCTTTACCCATACGAACCTCTGCGGGTTTTTTGGTGACGGGTTTATCGGGAAAGATTCTGATCCAAATCTGACCTTCACGTTTCATATAACGCGTAACAGCTTGACGTGCAGCTTCAATCTGACGACCTGTGAGCCATGCCTGTTGCATGGTTTTTATTCCGAAACTTCCGAAAGCCAGCTCGTGACCCCTTCCGGAGTTACCTTTCATCTTTCCTTTTTGCTGCTTTCTGAACTTTGTTTTCTTAGGTTGTAACATGCCTATTATCCTTTATAAAATGAGTATTGTGCTTCTGCTACCTTCTTCTTCTTTGACGACCCGCATTGGTATTTTTTGCAGGTGCTGCGGTTCTTTGGTTACTTCCACCCACGGTAACAGCAACTAATTCTGGTTTTCCGTAAATCTCACCTTTAAATATCCAAACCTTAATTCCGATTCTTCCATAAGTAGTATGAGCTTCTACCAGTGCGTAATCAATATCTGCACGCAGGGTATGCAAAGGAACGCGTCCTTCTTTGTATTGTTCGTTACGGGCCATCTCAGCACCACCCAAACGACCTGATATCAACACCTTAATTCCCTCAGCACCTAAACGCATGGTGGAAGCAACAGAAGTTTTAATGGCCCTCCGGAATGAAACACGGCCTTCTATTTGGCGAGCTATACTTGAGGCAACGATGTGGGCATCTAACTCAGGGCGTTTAATTTCCGAAATGTTAATCTGAACTTCTTTTCCGGTCAGTTTTTTCAATTCTTCCTTCAACTTGTCTACTTCCTGACCTCCTTTACCGATAATGATACCCGGACGTGCAGTAAAAATAGTAACGGTAACCAACTTCAGGGTACGCTCGATCATAATGCGCGAGATACCGGCCTTTGCCAGGCGTGCATTCAGGTATTTTCTAATTTGATCATCCTCGACGAGTTTAGCCGCAAAGCTTTTGCCACCGTACCAGTATGAATCCCATCCTTTAATGATGCCTAACCTGAGTCCTATTGGATTAGTTTTTTGTCCCATTATTATCTAATTATCGCTGTTTTCGGTATGATTAACTTCATTCTTTTGCTCTAACCTGTTGTCTAAAACAAGTGTTACGTGATTTGATCTTTTTCTAACACGGTGAGCACGACCTTGAGGTGCCGGTTGAACACGTTTGAGCATTCTTCCCCCATCGACACTGAGTAGTTTTATAAACAGATGGTTGTCTTCCACCTTGGCACCTTCATTTTTTACTTCCCAATTAGAGATTGCTGAACGCACTAGTTTGTATAAACGTCCTGCAGCTTCGTTTGGCATATGTTGCAATACAGGCAATGCTTTTTCAACATCCATTCCACGAACGAGGTCGGCCATAAGGCGCATTTTCCTAGGTGAAGTGGGCACATTGCGCAGACGAGCTACATAAAACGTTTTTTGTGCTTCTTTACGCTTTTCAGCACTGATATGTTTTCTAGATCCCATTATACTACACTTTATTTTTTACCTTTATTCTTTTTTCCGGCATGTCCTCTGAACATTCGGGTTGGTGCAAACTCGCCCAGCTTATGTCCTACCATGTTCTCAGTAACATACACAGGGATAAATTTATTACCGTTGTGCACAGCTATGGTCTGGCCCACAAAATCGGGAGAAATCATTGAGGCTCTCGACCAGGTTTTTATCACGGTTTTTTTACCGGTGTCCACATTGGCCATTACCTTTTTATCGAGTTTAAGTTCGATGTAGGGTCCCTTTTTTAACGATCGGCTCATATTAGATTCAATTTACGCTCAGTAATTATTTCTTTCTTCTTTCAATGATATACTTCGAGGAAGCTTTTTTGGGAGCCCTTGTACGATAGCCCTTAGCGGGGATACCTTTGCGCGAACGCGGATGACCTCCGGAAGCTCTTCCTTCACCACCACCCATTGGGTGATCGACAGGGTTCATGGCTACACCACGAACTCTTGGGCGACGACCTAACCAACGGCTACGGCCTGCTTTCCCGGATTTTTCAAGTCCGTGGTCTACATTAGAAACCATTCCGATGGTGGCTTTACATGTTTGCAAGATCATTCGGGTTTCGCCTGAAGGCAATTTCAAAATAGCAAATTTACCTTCACGTGTCATCAACTGAGCGTATGATCCGGCACTTCTTGCCATTTTGGCTCCCTGACCCGGACGCAGTTCAATGTTATGAATCACTGTACCGAAAGGAATTTCGCTCAGGTATAGCGTATTTCCCAGATCAGGTGAAATACCATTTCCACTGTGAATTTCCTGACCTACTTTCAGGCCGTGAGGGGCTACGATATATCGCTTTTCCCCATCGGTATAATTGATTAACGCGATACGAGCTGTGCGGTTAGGATCGTACTCTATCGTTTTAACTGTGCCGGGAATTCCTTCCTTATCACGTTTAAAATCAATAAAGCGGTATTTTTGTTTATGGCCACCGCCAACATTGCGGATAGTCATTTTACCTTGGTTGTCTCGTCCTCCGGTACTGACTTTACCAACTATCAAACTTTTTTCGGGTTTGGTAGCTGTAATATCATCAAAAGCGCTTATGATCTTAAAGCGTTGACCGGGTGTTGTTGGTTTATATTTTTTCAGTGCCATTACTTCTAAATGTTGCTAAAAAAATCAATTGTTTCTCCTTTAGCTAAAGTGATGATAGCTTTTTTAAAGGCTTTTGTCTTACCGGAGATAACGCCTGATTTAGTATTGCGTGATTTCCTTTTTCCTGAGTAATTCATGGTGTTTACAGAAACTACTTGAACACCGTAGAGGGTCTCCACTTCACTTTGAATTTGTAACTTGTTAGCCCTAGGCTCGACAAGAAATCCAAACTGAGCGAGCTTTTCGCCCTTGGCAGTCATTTTTTCTGTAATTACCGGTTTAAATATTACGCCCATCTCTTTAAATTTATTTGTTCGCGAATACTTCAACGATGGTTTTTACTGCACTTTCCACTAAAATAATTTTGTTGGCATACAGTACTTCATAGGTATTGATCCCTTCGGCACGTATAACTTTAGTCTTCTGGATATTGCGTGCTGACAAATATATGTTTTCGTCAGTTTTATCAATAATCATCAGAGTACGTTTATTATCTACACCTAAATTATTTAGTATTTTTCTGAAATCCTTGGTTTTGGAGCTTTCCATATTAAAGTCCTCTAAAACCAGAATGTTATTGTCTAATGCCATATAAGTAAGCGCTGATTTGCGTGCCAAACGCTTTACCTTCTTGTTCAACTTAAACCCGTAGTATCGTGGGTGAGGGCCAAAAACGCGGGCTCCTCCTTTAAAAATAGGACTTTTGATGCTCCCTGCACGTGCGGTCCCTGTACCCTTCTGGCGTTTGATTTTGCGGGTACTTCCCGTTAAGTCACTTTTCTCCTTGGAATCGTGAGTTCCCTGACGCTGATTAGCTAAATACTGTTTAGTATCAAGATAAATGGCGTGGTCGCTGGGCACTATTCCAAAGATGGAATCATCCAGAATAACTTTTCTGTCTGTAGCCTCTCCGCTGATCTTATGAACAACTAACTCCATCTTTCTAATTTTACATATGAATTATTCGGACCGGGTACCGCTCCTTTTACTACAACTAAATTCTTTTCAGGAATAATCTGCATCACCTGCAAATTGATCAATTTTGTCCTGGCACCACCCATACGACCGGCCATTCGCATTCCTTTGAATACCCTGGAAGGCCATGAGGAAGCACCAATTGATCCGGGAGCCCGAAGGCGGTTGTGCTGACCGTGAGTAGCATCGTTAACTCCGGAGAAACCATGACGTTTTACTACTCCCTGAAATCCCTTACCTTTGGATTTGCCCACCACATCAATAAATTCGCCTTCTTTAAAAACATCCACGGTCAATACATCACCAAATTTTTTGGGATCTTCAAAACGCGTAAATTCAGCTACAAAGCGCTTAGGTGTTGTATTGGCCTTAGCGAAATGTCCCTGCATGGGTTTGGGGGTATGTTTTTCTTTCTTATCGTCAAAAGCCAGTTGAATAGCATCGTAGCCGTCTACGGCCTTGCTGCGTACCTGAGTCACAACACATGGACCAGCTTCAATAACGGTACATGGAATATTTTTCCCATTCGCGTCGTAGATGGAGGTCATCCCTATTTTCTTACCTAATAATCCTGACATTGTTACAATTCTTTAAACCGTTAATCGTTATACTTTGATTTCAACTTCCACTCCACTGGGCAATTCCAGTTTCATCAGGGAGTCGATGGTTTTTGATGAGGAGTTATATACATCCATCAATCTTTTAAAAGTAGCCAGCTCAAACTGTTCCCTTGACTTTTTATTAACAAAAGTGGAACGGTTAACAGTGAATACCTTTTTATGTGTTGGTAACGGTATCGGCCCACTAACAACAGCACCGGTTGATTTTACCGCTTTTACGATTTTCTCAGCTGATTTATCAACTAAGTTGTGATCGTACGATTTCAGTTTTATTCTAATTCTCTGGCTCACTTTTTATAGTTTTAGCTAATTATTCCTTTAACTTTTTTGATCACCTCTTCAGAAACATACTCAGGTGCCTGCCTAAAGCTGTCGAACTCCATGGTAGAGGTGGCTCTTCCTGACGACAAGGTTCTAAGCGTAGTTACATAACCAAACATCTCTGACAAAGGCACTTTGGCTTTAATTATCTGAAAGTTGATTTTAGCAGCAACATCTTCCACAATGGCACGGCGTTTATTTAAATCTCCGGTAACGTCACCAAGGTAAGCATCGGGGGTTACTACTTCAACTTTCATGATCGGTTCAAGAAGCACACACTTGGCTTTTCTGGCAGCCGCCTTAAATCCAAGTTTTGCAGCCATTTCAAAAGCAAGTTGATCAGAATCTACGGGGTGGAACGATCCATCAATCAGACGAACTTTCATGCTTTCAACCGCAAATCCGGCCAATACACCATTTTGCATGGCCACTTCAAATCCTTTTTTAATGGGGGGTATAAATTCTTTAGGAATGTGACCTCCTTTTACGTCATCAATAAACTGAAGGCCTTCAACACCTTCATCGGCAGGGCTTAATTCAAATTGAATATCAGCAAATTTACCACGTCCACCGGTTTGCTTCTTATATACTTCTTTATGTGTGGCAGAACCCGTAATAGCCTCTTTGTAAGAAACCTGTGGGTTACCCACATTGCAATCAACGTTAAATTCACGGCGAAGCCTGTCAATCAAAATTTCTAAATGCAGCTCACCCATTCCTGAAATAATGGTCTGTCCTGAGTCGATATCTGTATTGACGATAAAAGTAGGATCTTCTTCAGTCAATTTACCAAGGGCCATCCCCATTTTATCCATCTCTTTGGCCGTTTTAGGCTCGATAGCGATGCTGATAACTGGTTTTGGGAAGGTCATGGATTCAAGAATCAGAGGCCATTTTTCATCGGTAAGCGTGTCACCGGTATGGATGGTTTTAAATCCAACAGCAGCTCCAATATCTCCGGCTTCAATCTTATCCATGGGTTCCTGCTTGTTAGCAAACATTTGCATAATGCGGCTAATTCGCTCCTTTTTACCGGTATTTACATTGTAAACATAGGAGCCTGCATGCAGGGTTCCTGAATAGACCCGGAAAAAGCACAAACGACCCACAAAGGGATCGGTAGCAATTTTAAATGCCAAAGCAGAAAACTTTTCGTTGGGATCGGGTTGGCGAATTTCTTCTTTATCTGTAAAGGGGTTAATACCCACAACAGGTTCTACATCCAGAGGACTGGGCAAGAATTCGATGATGGCATTCAACAACATCTGTACGCCTTTATTTTTAAATGCGGATCCACACATAACAGGTGTAATACGCATTTCAAGGGTAGCGTTGCGAATGGAAGCAATCATTTCCTCTTCGGTAATTGAATGAGGATCATCGAGGAATTTTGCAAGAAGTTCATCACTTTCTTCAGCCACCCCTTCGATGAGGCGCATGCGGTAATCGTATACGATTTGCTCCATATCGGCAGGAATTGGGATTTCAACGATTTTAGTACCGTTGTTTCCTTCTTCCCATATAAAAGCTTTGTCTTTTACCAAATCGACAACGCCAACGAAATCTTCTTCGGCACCGATAGGCACCTGAATTGGTATTGCATTGGCTCCTAATCTGGTTTTTATCTGTTCGACCACTGTAAAAAAGTCGGCACCTGCGCGATCCATTTTATTTACAAAACTGATGCGTGGCACTTTATATTTATCGGCTTGTCTCCAAACTGTTTCCGATTGGGGCTCTACACCACCAACGGCACAGAACAGGGCGACCGCACCATCCAAAACGCGTAATGAGCGCTCTACCTCCACAGTAAAATCAACGTGTCCGGGGGTGTCGATGATATTGATTTTATGTTTTTTATTAAATAATTCCCAGTATACTGTAGTTGCGGCAGAAGTAATAGTAATACCACGTTCTTGTTCCTGAACCATCCAGTCCATCGTGGCGCCACCTTCGTGCACTTCACCCATTTTGTAATTACGGCCTGTATAAAACAGAATACGCTCGGTGGTAGTAGTCTTACCGGCGTCGATGTGAGCCATAATCCCAATGTTCCGGGTGAATTTTAATTTGCTATTTGAATCTTGCACTGCCATTAGTTTGCGTAGCTATTTTTAGTTGGTTTTAATTAAAACCGAAAATGTGAGAATGCTTTATTGGCTTCTGCCATGCGGTGTGTATCTTCTTTTCTTTTAAAGGCTGATCCTTCTTCCTTATAAGCAGCTAATATTTCACCGGCCAGTTTCTGTCCCATGGTCTTTTCATGACGTTTACGGGAGAAGCTGATCAGGTTTTTCATGCCAATCGACATTTTACGTCCTGCACGGATTTCTGAAGGAATCTGGAAAGTAGCACCACCAATACGGCGGCTCCGTACCTCGACAGCAGGAGTAACATTGGCAAGGCCCTTTTTCCAAACATCAACAGGATCTTCTTTTGAACGTTCGGCAACAATTTCCATTGCCTCATAAAATATGCGGTAAGCAGTACTTTTCTTTCCGGCATACATCATGTTGTTCACAAATTTTGTAACCAGCTCATCACCGAATTTAGGATCGGGAAGGGTGATTCGTATTTTTGGTTTTGCTTTCCTCATGTGATCAAGCTTATAAAACTGTTATACTATTATTTCTTTTTTGGACGTTTTGTACCATATTTCGATCGGCGTTGTGTGCGGCCATCTACACCCGAAGTATCTAAAGCCCCACGGATGATATGGTAACGAACACCTGGAAGATCCTTCACACGACCGCCTCTAATCATGACGATGGAGTGTTCCTGCAGGTTATGTCCTTCACCCGGAATGTAGGCATTCACCTCTTTTCCGTTGGTGAGCCTGACCCTGGCTACTTTACGCATAGCTGAGTTAGGTTTTTTTGGCGTGGTTGTGTAAACTCTCACACAAACTCCACGGCGTTGGGGACATGAATCCAGAGCAGGTGACTTACTTTTATCTATAAGTTTCTCTCGTCCTTTTCTAACTAACTGTTGTATTGTCGGCATATTAACGTTTAATTATTAAACTTAAGTCCTCAAAATTTTGGAGGTGCAAAAGTATAAAATCATTTTATACAAACCTCGATTTATTTTAATAATTTTCAGAAAGTTGACAAGGGGGGATATACCAGCGGGCTTTAAAACTACGCAACACTGTAATTATTTAACATCAAGTGTTGGTTGCGCCGGAAACCTATATCGTTTTACCTTGTCAGGTTCCTTTAACTATATCTGTTTCAGTTACTTTTTTCTCATATCTGAAACGGGCTGCAAAGGTAATCGTATTTTTATTCTTTGCAACTTTTTCAACAAACTATTTTTAATAAATAATTAAATACCTGCTTATTTTCTTGGATTTCAGATGCTTATTTTGATAATACTGACTAAAATTTATAATAACTGTGCGGTTTTATCAGTTTACCTGTAATATAAACTATATCTTTCCGGATTGCCTTTATGAAGGTTAATCTTCATACAATCAATAATATAGCTCCCTTCCTTTTTATTATTCCAGACTTTAAAGTGAATCTTCACATCGTCCGTGTCGAGGTGGTTGTGCAGGGCACTTTGCATATCAATAGTCAGAAAAACGGTGGTTGGTTGATGTTTATCGAATTCAAACCGCCGAAATGGAGAAGCCGACCAGTAAACCACTTTTTCCCCTCGTGTAACATATCCGGTAAGCAAGGCAGAACCCAGACTATCCAAAGGTGTTACTCCCAAACTGGCTTCCAACCTGATATAACCACTTTTGGATATACTGTCTAAAACAAGAGACGTAGAAAATCCCCATTCCTGATCGGCAGTCATTATCAGTTGTTTGCGTTGCAGAACTGAATCAAATACCACCAGTTCCGGTTTTATCCGTATCGTTCCAATAAGGGTATCCTGATTGAACAACACCAGTGTTTTTGAATTTTCCGAATCCCGATCAGCCGGATCTTTGCTTAATACATATATTTCATGGGTAAATCCGTGCCGGTAATCCAACTCATATGGAAAATAGGAGCGCACCAGCTGTAGTTCCTCTCCCGTAAGCGCCTCCACCACCACAACCGGCTGCTTAATCCTACTGAGCATTTTATTAAAATCATCCCAGTAAAATTCCCTGTTTCGCTTGGTATAATAGGGCAACTCCCTGCCAAACTTTCTAAAATAGTACCCATGAATGTAAGGGATGCAATCGTCGATGATAAACACCTCACGGTTGCCCTGATCCACCAGGGCCGTTTTGAACAAATCCTCATAAGGTTGCGAATAAAAGTCCCTGTAGTAATGACGTCCAAAAATCAATGTCAGGCTGTTGACCGAAATTACCAACAGGAGGACAACAGCCAGTTGCTTTGTTTTTAAGGTTTTATGCCAGCTAAACACAAACAGTATTAAATAAGGTGTGCTAAAAATCAACAACGAAAATTGCAGGATTGGGTTCACCAGTGTGGAATAGAAATACCCACTCGCAAACGGGACAACAAACCAGAACAACAACAAAGCGCGTTTATGCCATGGAAGTGCTACCAGGTTCAGCTTGCCTGATTTCAGCAAAATAAAGAAAACCACTACCAGCAACAATCCTGCTGCAACCCATGAAAAATGCATTACCCAACTAAAAAAATTGGAGATAAATTGAGGTGTTGGTACCGACAACCATCCTCCTACTCCACCGATACCACCTTGTTCGAGCTGATGAAAGAAAACTGACAGATGAGGAATGTATAGAACGAAAATACCCAGTCCGGCCAGGAAATATTTTAATAATTGATTCTTTTTGATAAATAACAATCCTGAAATCCCGACCAAACCGGCAAACAACAAACTAAAATGATGGTTGTAGGCCGACATGGCACTAAACAACACATATAATATAAGGTAGCGGTTTTTGGGTTGCCCGAAAAAATATTTACTCCAAAAATAAACCATCAGCAGAGTTAAAAACAAACCGCTTGAATAGGGCCGTGCAATCTGGCTGTACATAATGAAAAACTGAAGCGTAGCCATATAGGAAGCCGTAAGCAACCCGGTGATTTCGTCAAACCAGATCCGCCCAATCAGGAATATCAGGTTAACGGAGGCTACTCCACTGAGCAAAAAAGGAAGTTTTACCCACCATTCAGATTCACCGCCCAATTGTACCCAATAGAATAAAAACACTTGTATTCCGGCAGGATGGGTATCGTTTAAAACCACTCCATACCTGATCATATCCGAAAAGCTATGAAACTGGAGTCTGCTCATGGCGCTGAGCTCATCGTGCATAAAAGGAATATCCAAAAAAGCCCAAAAGCGCAAAATGGCCGCTGTCGAAAGAATCAGCAGTAAAAAAATTAAAATTCTATTTTCCTTGTACACCATAGATTTGAGGGCATCAAAAGTAGCGAATTTTAACTTGAGCGTAGTATCTTATTCCAATGCCTCGACCGAAAAATGTACTTTTGCACGTCAAAGAAAAAACTGTGAGCAACTTTTTAGATCAACTCAATAAAGAACAATATGACGCTGTAGTGCAGGCCGAGGGCCCTGTGATGGTCATCGCCGGTGCCGGATCGGGAAAAACACGTGTACTTACTTACCGAATAGCCTATTTGCTCTCCAAAGGGGTGGATGCCTTTAATATTCTGGCACTGACCTTTACCAACAAGGCCGCCCGTGAAATGAAGGAAAGGGTGCTTAAACTAGTAGGTGATGGCGAAGGCAGAAATGTGTGGATGGGAACCTTTCACTCCATCTTTTCGAAGATTTTGCGCATTGATGGTCATTTACTGGGCTATCCATCCAATTATTCCATTTACGACAGCACCGACAGTAAACGACTTATCCGACAGATTGTCAGCGATATGCAACTCGACAGCAAGGTGTATGCCCAATCCTTTGTGGCCGGCAGAATCTCCATGGCAAAATCGTCGCTGATGAATGCCGACCAATATGCCAACAATCCCGATGTTCAAACTGTTGACGAGGCTTCCGGGAAACCCATGATTAAGGATATTTACCGTGCATATCAGGCCAGACTGAAAAAAGCCGATGCCATGGATTTTGACGATTTGCTGTTTAACACATACCTGCTGTTTGCCGGTTTCCCGGAAATACTTTACAAGTATCAGCAAAAATTCCAGTACATCATGGTAGATGAGTACCAGGACACCAACTACGCACAATATCTGATCATCAAACGATTGGCCGCCAACACCGAGAACATCTGTGTGGTTGGCGATGATGCTCAAAGCATTTATGCCTTTCGTGGAGCCAATATCAGCAACATGTTGAACCTGAAAAAGGATTATCCCGATATCAAACTCTTCAAACTGGAACAAAACTATCGGTCGACAAACACCATCGTGCAGGCAGCCAATCAGGTGATCACATTTAATAAGGAACAGATAAAAAAAACTGTCTGGACCGATAAAGGTGCCGGAACCCGAATCGATTTAATCAAAGCTTCCAGTGACAACGAAGAAGGCAATCTGGTGGCCGCAGCCATTTTTGATCAAAAAATGAACAATCAGCTGCCAAACAACGCGTTTGCCATTTTATACCGAACCAATGCCCAGTCTAGATCCATAGAGGAAGGCTTGCGGAAGAAAAACATCCCTTATCGAATCTATGGAGGTTTGTCGTTTTACAACCGACAAGAAATAAAGGACCTGTTGTCGTATTTTCGATTGGTGATCAACAACAACGATGATGAAGCTTTTCACCGGATTATTAATGTTCCGGCCCGGGGAATCGGCAAAACTACCCTCGAAAAAATGATGGTGGCCGGTGACGAGAATGAACTCAGCCTCTGGCAGGTGGCACAGAACCCAAATTTATTTGGACTGGCACTCAATAGCGGAACTGCCCGGAAGATTAGCGATTTTATCACCATGATTAAGAGTTTCATGGCCCTGAACAAGTCCAAAGATGCTTATGAGATAGCCAGTTATATTGCAACAACTTCGGGCCTGGTGAAGATGCACAAGGACGAAGAAACCCCTGAAGGAATCAGCCGGGTTGAAAATATTGAGGAATTGCTTAACGGAATTAAGGAGTTTACCGAGAAAGCAGTGGAGACCAATGAAGGAGATCTGTCCATTAAAAAATCGCTGGGCGAATTTATGCAGGATGTGGCGTTGCTTACCGATGCCGATACCGATTCAGATGAAGACAAAGACAAAGTCACTTTGATGACCATCCATGCTTCAAAAGGACTGGAATTTCCACATGTGATTGTGGTGGGGCTTGAAGAAAATCTGTTTCCATCCATCCAGTCCATCAGCACGCGTTCAGAACTGGAAGAAGAACGGCGATTATTTTATGTGGCCATCACCAGGGCCATGAGTCATTTAACGCTTAGTTATGCCGAAAGTCGTTACCGCTGGGGTAATTTTACATTTACCGAACCCAGTCGCTTTTTAGAGGAAATTAATGCCGAACTTTATAACAAACCCAAAGAATCGGGTTTAAATAAACAGGCGGTGAAAAGAAATTTTTCGGATTCGTTTAATACCAGTTTTACAAAACGTCCTTTAAAACCCATGCACAGGGCAGAAAATATACCTTCTGCCCCATCGGCTAACCAGCCAACGGATGGCAATATCCAGGTAGGTATGGAAGTGGAACATGTGAGTTTTGGACTGGGCAAGGTGATTTCCATTGAAGGTGAAGGGCCCAATAAGAAAGCCACCGTATTTTTTCATGCCGTGGGACAAAAAAACCTGCTGTTGAGATTTGCCAAGCTGGTGGTGGTTGGAAATGGGTAAGTATTGTTAAAGCATTGCATTCTCTTTAAAACTATATACAATGAGTGAGAATATTGCTAAGGGCACGCGTTGACAAAACGCAGGCCAGGATCAGAGAATGCTTAAGCAACATGAATTCATGCTACAGACTCAGAACTGTCGTAATAGCTGAATTCTTTTCTCAATAGGTGGATGAGTGGCAAAAAGTGAAAATGAGCTCTCTTTATCGAGTTGAGGGTTTTCAATGAACATCTGTGCTACATCCTTTCTTTTAACCGCTTCAATGGTGGCGTCCTGTGAAACTTTTTCAAGCGCCGAAGCCAGTGCAAGGGGGTTTTTGGTTAGTTCCGAGGAACCTGCATCGGCAAGGTATTCCCGTTTGCGAGATAAAGCAAACCGAAACACAGTAGCCAGTAGCAAACCAATTAATGCCAACACCATGATCAGTATCTGTGCCTGACCGCTTTTCTTGCCACCGCTGCCACGTCCGAACCTTAAGGAACGCATCATGGTTTCTGAGATAAAAGAAAAAATGCCTACAAAAACGATGGAAATGATGAGTAACCGTACATCTCTGTTTCGAATGTGCGTTAATTCATGAGCAACCACAGCTTCAAGTTCCTCGTCATTTAGTTTGTCGATGATCCCTCGCGATAAAGACACTGAAAAGTTTTTTTCGTTAATCCCACTTGCAAAAGCATTTAGCGAATCGTCCTCAATCACATTGATTTGTGGCATGGTCATGCCTGCAACAATACAAAGGTTTTCGACGATATTATATACTCTTTTGTTTTCTTTTCTCTCCAGGGGCTTTGAACCTGTCGCCCGGTTGATCATCGCCGAATGTGAGAAATAGGCGATGATAAACCAAAGAGTGACAACCAGGGTAATACAGGGTAAGGCAACCAGAAATTGAGAGAAGGTATTGGGAACAGTTCTGTTTTCAGCGTCAGAGATCAGGTAGAAGAAGATCCATGCCAGTATAAAAAAGACTAAAGGAAATAAAATCAGCAGTAGAGTAGACTTGATATTATTGCTCCATATCTGCGATTGCAAACCGACATATTTCATCTTGGGCAGAAATTTTGGTGTATTATCAAACTAAAAATTAATCTCCGGTGCTTCGTTAAGATTCACACGTTGTTGACTTCCCAGGTCGAACATCGTTTCACGTTTGAATCCGAACATCCCGGCAACCATGTTGGCCGGGAATACTTCCACGGCATTGTTCAACTCCTTGGTAGCGGAGTTAAAGAAACGTCGTGAAGCAGCGAGTTTGTTTTCAATATCCGAGATCTCCTCCTGAAGGTTCAAAAAGTTTTGGTTGGCTTTCAGATCAGGGTAGGCCTCCACAGCAATATTAAACCCTTGCAAAGCAGTGGTCAGGCGGTTTTCTGCAGCGATCTTCTCATCAATGGAAGATGCTTTCATGGCATGAGATCGTGCATCAGTAATCTCTGTCAACACACTTTTTTCATGCTGCATATATCCCTTTACCGAATTGACCAACTGTGGGATGAGATCATGACGTTGTTTAAGTTGTACATCAATATCGGCAAAGGCCTGTTCACGGTTGTTTCGCAACCGAACAAGCCGGTTATAAATTGCGATGAAAAAGAGGATGAAAACGATAACGATGGCGAGAATAACAAGGAAAGGTACCATGGTGTCTTATTTTAAATTACTTATCAATGAGGGTGTAAACATAAAGATTTCTCCAAAGGTATCAAAGAGAAAAATAATAACAATGATACTGAAAAAAATGTTGAAAATTTTAAACCTGAGTAACAAAACTAATGCAATTATTTCATAATCCATTTTCCATAAACACGAAAACACTTTTGATTCAAGGTAAAGTTGAAGGACCCAACAAGAAAGCCACCGTATTTTTTCATGCCATCGGACAAAAAACCTGCTGTTGAGATTTGCCAGGCTGTTGATAGTTGGGAAAGGGTTGGTATTGCTATCACTTTACTTTTCTTTGAAGCTATCACAATGAGTGGGGACATTGGCAAGAGCACGCGTTGACAAAACGTGCGCCAGATAATGATGAATGAATTACAATTATTTAGAATTACTTATTGTACGATCAGCTTTTCCTGTTCAACTTTAACTCCATCAATTTTTATAACAGCTAAATAATACCCTGTTGGTAAGTCCTCAACAGAAACATATTGATTGGAAATATTAATCTTCTTGACTAATTGACCTACACTGTTAATAATATCTACTTCTACTTTCAGGTTATAGGCATTTTTTATAAAGACCCTGTCAGTAGCCGGGTTTGGATAAATCTGCACTCTTTCATCGGCAATAATTTCATTGGTAGAAACCACACCTCCATTGGCATCGCGTTTCATCAAAAACACATCGGAGGAACTGCCATCAAGACTGTTCTCATAACCCATCATTAAGAGGTCGTTTGAAACAAGCCCAACCACATCAACTCCTGTCCGTTCATTTTCATTGGGATAGGTGATTTCATTTTGCAAATTGAGGTCGGTACCTACCAACCAGAGTGCCAAATCTCCGTGAATGGAGCCCGTTATCATAATTTTCTCAAAACCAAGGCTCCCGGAACCCAAAACCATGGTACCGGGATAGTCTAAATCAATCATATTGCCGACAATTCCACCATTTATAAAGTCTGTCGACAACAGACCAATGGAACTTACGCCAGAATCACCAACAAAGGTTCTTGTGAGAAACCATGCATCAGGCGTATATCGATCCATCCCCGCATTATAGCTGGCACCAAACGACCAGAGTATTCTGAAATTATTATAATTATCGTAGGCAAATGCTACATCATTCACTCCAAACCACATATAATCATACGACTGCATAAACGATTGTCCGATCGCGTTAACCAATTCATGTTCCCATGAAGTTATCTCTTTTACCGTTCCGAATCTGCTGGATATATTATATATAACAGGGGTATGCGTTCCATCCTTTGTTTTTGCAGCAACCAATTCGCTCAAAGCACCTGCTGGCATTTCGTTTACCGTTCCAAACCAAAACCCGTCCGTTGCATCCTCTTCATAGGACCAGGACTCCGTCCCTGTTTCTGCATTTACTACCTGAAGAAAGCAATGCTGTGCTATCGCTCCTGCCAGCGCAATTTCACCACTGGCCATGATACACAGGTTGTAAAATTTGGAAGAATCACTTATAACATTTCGCCAGATTTCCTGGCCGTTTGCATCCACTTTAAATGCAAAAGCGTGCTGATTTTCGAGGTTTTCATCCTCAAACCAGCCACAGACAAATACATTGCCTGCATCATCGGTTACCACTGCGGTTGGGTGATCGAATTGCCCAAAATCAACTGTTTTTTCATAATAGCTTTGTGAAAATGAAAGCAATGGCAATATAAGAAGCTGAAGAATAAGTAGTTTTGATTTCATAATTTTGTTTTTATGAATGATCTCCCAAAGGTATAAATAAAAATTCTAAAAAGTTACTTTTGCAAATACTTAATCAAATCGCACCCATGTTAATCCCATCACTCGTCTTGGTTTGAGCGCAGCGGTAACGAAAATTCAATACCGGAAATCTGATTTAAATTTGACCTAAAACCAACTATTTAGATATATTTGTTACCCCTACAACACATGGTGTTGGCGCTTCGTTTGGGGGTCGTGATTTCCTTTATTAATAAATAGTACTATGATAGCTCATATATTTGTTGTATTTTATACAATGTTAAAAAATGCAAAAGGAAGAAGGTTACTTGCAACACTTTTTTTTATGGCAACACCAGTATCATTTATTGTTATTGCTGTTCTTCTAGCGATTAACAAATACATTTTTTTTTATTAATTAGGTTCAATGTAATTTCTATTGGATTTTTAGTGGGTATTACAATGATACTAGTTATTCGTTGGTTGAGCCTAACATTAAGAAACCATGGTAGGGAGATTATTCAAATAGCTGATAAATTGAGTAGAACTATGATAATTCTAAACATTTTTATTGCTATTATTATATTTCTAGGATCAATATTTTTAGTATTAGCATCCTTAAGGTTTATTCGATAGTGATCAAATACTGCTGCTGGGGTTACTGTTGTAATGGTTGTGGCTGCCCTGCACTAGCGCGCATTTGCAATGCGTGCTTTCACTTTAATGAAATCGCTTCATTTACAATGATATTCGTGTTAGTTTTTATTTCTCTATTTAATATAATAGCGTTTTGTATGTAGTCACGCGCTTTGCTAATGATAAAACGCGCACCAGTGAAGGGGCTCCTTAAAATTTTAGAATAACTTTGCTTGATGACTTGTTCTGTAAAAAAATAAATTTATTTTTGAAAAAAATTGTCCAGGCAAATCAGACCATCTCAATCCAAACTGCTATGAAGACAATCTCCACACTTATTTGCATAACAATTTTAATTATGACTGGATGTAACAACGCATCGGACATCGATCCGGTGATCACGATTGAATATGTTGATGTAGGCACGGATCGCATTGCCTATAAAGTAAGTGGTAGCGGATTTCCCCTCCTCATGTGCATGGGTTATAGTGGCACCATGGATCTATGGCAACCCAAGGTAATTAATCGTCTATCAGAACAATTCCAGGTGATTATGTACGACTACCCGGGGATGGGCTATTCAACCACGCAGGATACTGCCTTCAGCATGAAGGGTCTTGCAGCAAATGCCGCTCATTTTTTGACGGCCATTCATGTAGAGCAGGCCCATGTGCTGGGATGGTCGATGGGCACAAACGTGGCGCAGGAGCTTGCCTTGAATTATCCGCATCAGATTAAAAAAGTGATTTTGTATGCCGGTGATTGTGGGGACACCATCGCCATAGAGCCGCCGGAATGGGTGGCTGATATTCTTACTGCAGACGACCCATCTCCGATAGACATGCTGCGTACCCTCTTCCCTGATGAATGGCTTGCGGCCCATCCAGATCCCCTGGAATATTTTCCTGAACCGACTGAAACTTCTGATCCGGCGATCGTTGCCATGCAGTGGGCAGCTTTCACAAAATGGAATGAAGCCGGAGGGGGAAGCGCCGACCGCTTAAGCAGTTTCACGCAAGCAGTTCTGCTGCTAACAGGAGACCAGGATGTATGCACACCAACAGCCAATTCATATATATTGCTTGATTCTATTCCGCTTGCTTCTTTGATTTTATTGGAAGGATGTGGCCATGGGGCGATGTACCAGCTTCCTGATAAATTTTCAGATTATGTTCTTGCCTTTCTCCTGAACTGATATGGAGGAAACATCTGATTGTTGTATCTGCCTGCCAACATATCCACAAAATACTGATGAAAACGAGTACGAACAGCCCGATATTTTATTGGTGCAAATTAGCCATATCTACCAACCGTAGATGACAAACTCATTTTTCAAAAAAGGGATTATTTAGTCACGCGTTACGCTAATGCTAAAGCCGCGCCATTGAGGGATCATAACGCGGTACATTTTTTAACATACTTCAATCCAATTTAAACAGCAGGTAGCTCTGGTTCAAAGTCTGTATGTTATTATAAATCTCCTGAACCGCATACAGTTGGTTAACTTCCACCTTGCTACCAATGGTTTTAAACGAACTTGATAGTTTTATCGCTGTAGGGTTAACCTGTTCAACATCAATAATAAGCTCTCCAAACGCATTGTTTATCTTTACTTTTTTTACAGAACTTATCAAATGAACGTTTTTATCAAATTGGATGAAATACACGTACGAATCCTTTCCACGGAAATCAGGGTAAAAATCCAATTGTCGCCGGGTGGTGTCAAAATCGGTGTAGATGATGTGGTTAAACCAGTTTGCTAAGTTTAACGAAATGGTGTCGCTATGGGTTTCGAGCAGGTTGTTGGCAATATATTCAGTATTGATTACCGCCGGAAACGGGAACTCCTTGTTCACTATTTCAGTATCCTGGTTTAACACCACAACTTCATCATTGATCTCCCATATCTTTTTGTTGTACAGCTCATTAATCGTTTCATCCTGGTAGTTGTATTGGTACAATCCCCGGATGAGAGTGGAATACTGACCGTATAAATTGATTTTTGTCGTAAAATGCGCAGTCATTTGTTCCAAACTTACATCCACCAATGCACTGTTCCTGCGCATATTGTCTTTAACTGTACTGTTGGGCAATGTGATTTTCCGGGTACTTTCGCTAATGGGTTTCTTATAATTACGGTAATCATCTAAATGGACCAACCGCGCTTTGGTATCCTCAAAATAAAATGGAACTTCATTCAAGTAATATCCGAACCGTGACTTCTTCGGATATAAGTATTGTACGCTGTTGTTTTTTAACAAAACAGCAAAAAGGTAGTCGCTGTTATACATAGGATAAAAATAGGCGTTACTAATTTCTCCCATTCTATTGTCGCACAGGTACGCGGTAAAATATACCAAATCAATTTTTAACAAAAGGGCAACGTACAGGTCGTACCTACTGATATCCCTCAGGGTTTTTCTGCTCAAATACTCACCCATCCGGGCTTCACGGTTATCATCTTTCTTAAAATAACCGGTATCGTTGTCAAAATCAAAATTCTCTGCAATGGTATTATGAATCTTCAGCAACTTTAAATATCCCAAACTGTCACCCGTAATATCCTGCGTTTCACTCTGAATATATTTGTTGATTTGTAAATATTGCTTTGTATTAACCCCTTGTAATATGGATTTGGCTATACCCAAATGATTCATTTCTCTTTGGTAGGTAAACAATGAGTAAAATGGAATATATCTTTCCTCGAAGGAATAGGGTATCGTGTATAACAATTCGTAGGGCTTAACCGAGAAAATCAAATGGGGCAACGACCGATACGGGCGGCTTCCTTCCTCATTTATACATCCGTAAACATTGCATTTATTCCAATAATAAACTATCCTGTTATCAATATTGTAGGTGCTGTCAGGGTTCGCCTCATGAACATACTCCATATCAATATTTAAATTTTCATCGTGTGAAATGGTCAGGGTGTAATTTTGCTTTAAAAGATCACCATTGAAAAAAATCCGGAATGATGAAAGCTGGTTATAATTTTCGGCGTACATCATGCTATAGTTATACACAACCTCCAGCACATCACCTATTTTCAGATTTTCAATTTGATAGGTATTCTTGTCAAAATTTCCATAAAAATTATCATAGAGCATCACCATTCTCACGGGTTCGATCTTGCTTTTAATAAAGGCATCTGTCTGTTTGCCCTCTTTTGTTGTAATGGTCCCTTTGAAAGAATTAAATTTAATGTTAGAAAATACATTTGTGTAATTTCTATCCAGTGGAAAATGCGCAATATAAGTGGGGTCAAATGTTTCAGGAAGGACAATTTTGGAATACTTCTCCAATCCTGCCTGTGTTAAAATCTCAACCTTCATTTTCTTTGTTACCGAGAAATTAATAAACGCTGCTTTTCTTCCAACAATGGTAATGACATTGTCTTCGTTTATGATGACGGCATCACCCCTTTTAGTCTGTTCGGTTGTGTTAATCGCATCTCCATCAATTAATTCATTACCAAAAACAAGCGTATGTGAAACAAAGAAAATAAGAAGTAAATAAACAATGTTGGTTTTCATAATTTTATTTAGGGATTGATCTTTCAAAGATATAAGATTAAAATTCTAAAAAGTTACTTTTGCAAAAACTTTATCAAATCGCACCCATGTCAACGGTAAAAATAGAAGGAATCACCAAATATTACGGTCAGCAAAAAGCACTCGACAACGTCAGTTTATCGATTAATAAAGGAGAAGTAGTTGGATTGCTGGGGCCCAATGGGGCCGGCAAATCCACCCTGATGAAAATCCTTACCACCGTAATCCCACCAAGTTCGGGCACTGCCTGGGTGAACGGACTCGATGTGCAGGAGCAATCGCTCGAAATCAGGAAACACATTGGCTACCTCCCCGAAACAAATCCCCTGTATACTGACATGTATGTGCGCGAATACCTGACCTTTGTGTTTAACAGCTATCCTGTGAAAGGCAATGCTAAAAAGGCCGTGGAGGATGTGATCAGCCTGACCGGACTGGGACAGGAAAGCCGGAAGAAAATAGGCGAACTCTCAAAAGGCTACCGCCAACGCGTTGGACTGGCACAGGCACTTATTCACGATCCTGAAATTTTAATACTGGATGAGCCTACTTCCGGACTTGATCCCAATCAGTTGGTAGAAATCAGGCGCATTATTGCCGATTTGGGTAAAATAAAAACCATTATCCTGAGCACACACATCATGCAGGAAGTGGAGGCCTTGTGTAACCGGGTGATTATTATCGATCACGGGAAAATAGTGGCTGACGATACTCCTTCCAACCTTTCAAAAAATGCAACCCTATCGTTTGTATACCGGCTTGAATTAAAAGAAACACTTGCAAGTATTGATATTAAAGACATCGTCGGAGCCAAAAAAATTGAAAAACTGAAAGGCAATACATGGCTCATCACGGGTGAAAAAGGCAAAGATATACGTGAAAATATTTTCAAATTCGCAGTAAAAAACGGATACAATGTGCTGGCATTGGCTCAGGATTCGAGCAAGATGGAAGATGTTTTCCACCGGTTGACCCAGGAATAGGGAAGTACTTAAAGTGCCTAAAGTTGAAAGTTACCTGCCTGGCCGGTAGGCAGGAAAGTTAAAAGTTATTGGGTAATTTCCATTTATCCAGATGCACCCAACTTTAGCTCACTTTCAACTTTAGCTCACTTTCAACTTTAGCTCACTTTTAACTTTACTTCACTAACCGTAACAATTAATTATCTATCTTTGCGCCACGTTTTAAAAACGCTTGTGGAAAGATTTGATTGATTGCAACCACGGTAAAAAAATGCTAAAGCAAAAATACCCAGCCAATCACACAGAACTTCCAGAATTTGTTTAATTTTAATCGATAACGATATGTCATATTATTTTACCTCCGAATCGGTATCTGAAGGTCATCCCGACAAGGTTTCCGATCAGATATCCGATGCGGTACTGGACGAAATGTTGCGCCAGGACCCCAATTCAAAAGTGGCCTGCGAAACATTGGTAACAACAGGACTGGCCATGATTGCCGGTGAAGTTAAAACCACGGCTTATGTAGATTTACAAAAAGTAGCCCGCGATATGATCCGCCGGATTGGCTATGTGAAAGCCGAATATCAATTTGATGCGGATTCCTGCTCTGTACTATCTGCACTTCATGAACAATCCTCCGATATCAATCAGGGTGTTGTCCGACAGAAAGAAGAAGAACAAGGTGCCGGTGACCAGGGCATGATGTTTGGCTTTGCCAACAAGGAAATGGAAAACCTGATGCCGCTGACCACGGAAATAGCACACGATTTATTGTTTGAACTGGCTAAAATCCGCCGTGAGGGGAAAGAAATGACCTACCTGCGTCCGGATTCAAAATCACAGGTGACCCTTGAATACGATGACAACGGCACTCCATCGCGCATCGACACCATCGTTATTTCGACCCAACACGATGATTTTGATACAGAAGTGAAGATGCAGGCCAAAATCAAAGAAGACTGTGCAAAAATCTTAATCCCCAGAGTAAAATCGCAGTACCCTGATAACGTTCAAAAATTATTTGCAGATAATTTGAAATTGCTGGTCAATCCCACCGGGAAGTTTGTCATTGGTGGCCCTCACGGGGATACCGGTCTTACCGGAAGAAAAATTATTGTAGATACCTATGGCGGACATGGAGCTCATGGTGGCGGAGCCTTTTCGGGAAAAGATGCCTCAAAAGTTGACCGTTCGGCTGCTTATGCCGCTCGCCACATTGCCAAAAACATGGTGGCTGCCGGAGTGGCCGATCAAATCCTGGTTCAGGTGGCCTATGCCATTGGAGTAGACAAACCCGTAGGTTTCTATGTCAACACCTATGGTACTGCCCATGTGAAAAATGAAAAGGGCGAGATCATGAAAGACGGTGAAATTTCGAAGAAAATTGAAAGTGTCTTCGACATGAGACCTTTTGCCATCGTTTCCCGTTTTGGGCTAAAGAATCCCATTTTTGTGCCAACAGCATCTTATGGTCATTTTGGTCGCGAGACGTATGATAAAGAGATCGAAGTATATTTTGAGGATAACACCACTACTTTTGTTGAAAACAGAAACGGAGTGAACGTCTATAAGAAAACCGTAACCTTTTTCCCTTGGGAAAAGTTAGATTATATCGATCAGGTTAAGGCAGCATTTAAGCTTTAAAAAAGGGGAAAACCTAAACTGCATTGCACAAAAAAAACCGGTTCAACACCGGTTTTTTTTATAAATACCTATTGTTATATTATCGTATAACCAGCTTCTTTGTACTCAGACGCTCGCCATTGAGGATCACGGAATAAAAATAAATCCCTCCATCAAGCTGACTAACATCAACACGTGTACTGTTGCTATTTAAATTGAGGTTCGTTTCACTGACCACGGTACCCAATATATTTGAAATTCTGATACTGGCGCTTTTAACACCGGGAACCAATGTGTAATTCAGGTTTACAAAGTTGATGGCCGGATTTGGATAGATGGCCGAAAAGTGAACGCCTTTTAATATGCTTTCATCAATGGCCGTTGGTGAAGAGGTATATTTTACAATGAACTTCTGATTGATTGATACATCATTCATATCATAAAACATGTACTCAACGGTAGAAGTTCCTGAATGGCCCAGGGGAGTATAATGCCCTGAAAAGTACTCGGCGCCGGAAGAGGCTCCGGGAGCCATTTCTAAAAATTCGGACGAAATATCATTTGCAGGTTCGTAGCACAATACCCAGCAAAAATAATTCTCGCTGCCTGCAACTAAATCCAAATTTGTCCGGCGTACCTTCACATTTATGGTTGCTGATGTATTGTTTGTCACGATGGGGTTAAAGATCATTTCAGGAACCGAAGTATCACTTACAATGTTAATCACATCGCCCAATGTTTCGCCATCCCAGGTTAATTTGAATAACTGCACCGATGTCTTATACTTCACCACAACTTTGAGGTTTTGGCTTTCATCATCCATATTATAAAACATGTATTCAATAATGGATGTGCCGGTCTGGTTAAGTGGTGTATAATGCGCATAGAAAAAATCCTGATCAGTTGAAGCACCTGGTGCCATTACATGAAATTCCGCCGACTCATTAACAAATGGTGCATAGCAAGCCACCCAACAAAAGTAATTCGCTGAACTGTCAACGATAGAAATCTCATTCCTGCGAACTTTTACCTTGATGTTATTATTCGAAAGATTGGTCACAATCGGATCGAAAGTCATGTCGTTGGCTGAAGGAACGTCAGAAATAACAACTGTGTCCCCCAGTACTTCTCCATCCCAGGTTAACTCAAATGTTTGCGCATCGACATACAATACTGTGGCGATTATAAAAAAGATTGAAAGTATTAATTTTTTCATTATGAGTATTTATTAAAACAATTAATAGGCACAAAGATTATACCAAACAGATTACAATCATAATTTAGATTGCATTTGCCATGAACCAGCAAGAAAGACAAACAAGATATCGCAAAGGTTGCTCAAAAGGATGTTAAAGTTTCCAGGTTCTTTTTTGGTACAATAGATCATAACATTTTATATACAACCTTTTTCATTCCGGGACTGTCCTAAGGAAAATACATGATTCATCATAGTATAAAAAAAAATCGCTACTTTTGCTTTCTGGTTAATCAATTAATTACTAAGGAATTAAACTAATCGTTATTATTATGAAAAAGAAAATTACTTTTATTGCGTCATTTATAATGGCCTGTACCTTTGTTTTTTCACAAACAATTGTGGGAACTGATCCTGAAAATAAAAATGTCGTCCTGGAAGAATTTACAGGAATCCACTGTGTGTTTTGCCCTGATGGTCATGCCATTGCGCAAGCCATATACAATGCCCATCCTGACGATGTCATCCTGATTAATATTCATCAGGGAAGCTATGCCGTACCCTCTGGCTCAGAACCCGATTTTAGAACTCCCTGGGGCAATGCCATCGCTGGTCAGTCAGGTTTAGTTGGGTATCCGGCAGGAACCGTAAACCGACACCTTTTCTCAGGCTGGTCGCAGGGAAGTGGAACCGCGATGAGTAGAAATTATTGGACATCCGCCTCCAATCAGGTGATGGCTGCACCCAGTTACCTCAATGTGGGAGTTGAATCCATCATCGTGACCTCAACACGCCAACTTGTAGTTCAGGTAGAAGTGTATTACACCGACAACAGCCCTTTTCCTTCCAATTTCTTAAATGTGGCCATTCTGCAAAACAACGTACTTGGACCTCAAACCGGAGGAAACATGGGAAATAATTATGTCCATAAGCACATGCTTCGTCACCTGCTCACCGGGCAATGGGGAGTTGAAATAAATGAAACCACAACCGGGTCGCTCTATTCCGGTACTTTTACCTATGAAATCCCTGAAGACTATACCGGTGTGGACGTTGTGCTCGAAAACCTGGACATCGTTGCTTTTGTAACTGAGAACCACCAGGAAGCAATTAGCGGTATAATGGGAAGTATTACGACCATCGAATCAAATGATTATGATGCTGCCATACTATCCGCCTATTATCCCCAAACCGCCTGTGAAGGTTCCATGGCTCCCATTGTAGAAATAAAAAATTATGGAGTAAACAACCTGACCAGCCTTGATTTCAATTACGAAATCAATGAAGGAGAAACGGCTACTTATACCTGGACAGGAAATTTAACACAAAATGAAACTACGAAAGTAACCTTACCGGAAATCACTTTTGATGTAACAACTGAAAACACATTAAGCATCTCCTGTGCAAATCCGGCAGGACATACGGATGAACTGCCCCAAAACGATCAATACAATACCACTTTCGAACAGTCGCAATACTATCCTAAAACAGGTTACTTTGGAGTTCAAACACTGGGTGACCCTCAGGACATTACATGGAGTATTACGGATGAAAGCGGATCAGCAATAGCTGAAGGTGGCCCTTATAGTACATTGGGATTACATCTTGAACCTATCACCTTCCCAACTGACGGATGTTATACCTTAACCATTCACGATGATTCAGGCAACGGCTTGTCAGGCGGGTTTTACATTATCACCGACGACGCCACCAACGTGTTGTGGGATGGACCGGCGTTTACTGATATGTCGATTGCAGGACTTATGTATGACTCACAGGTTGGACTTGATGAAAACATTGATGCCGGGGACATTGGTATTTATCCAAATCCATTGGTTAACCAAGCCAACATTAGCTTTAAACTGAATAGTGCCTCAAAAGCCGATATCGCTGTGTTTGATTTACTCGGAAAACAAGTTGCCAAGGTTTATACCGGGACGTTGAATGCAGGCCATCAAATTATTAAGCTTGATGCTGAATCCTTTGAAAAAGGCGTCTACTTTGTTAAGATTAATCTAAACAACCAAACTTTTACAAAAAAAATAGTCATCAGTCAGTAAAACTGCTATTTAAAGAAAATGCCACCCTTTTTGATTCTTTCAAAGTCGGGTGGCATTTTTTATGTAGGTCACTTTTAACTAAATGTACTTATCTACTGCGGATCGACATCAAACTGTACAATGATGGGACGAAATTTTTTCACTGTTCTGAATTGTTCAAGTGAGTTTTGTAATTGCTCTTTCACCCGGTAACTATTCTCTGAACGGGCAAATTTCACCAGGATTTGCTTGATATAATAATTCTTTACCCTTGAAACCAGCGGGTATTCAGGCCCAAAGACCATCTTGCCAAACTTCTTCCGAAAATCAACCGCCAAACTGGCAGCTCCCTCGTTTATCAATTCCGGATCCTTGTGCTTCAATCTGACCATGATTAAACGATAAAATGGCGGGTATTGAAATTGTTGCCGCTCGGCAATCTGTCGTTTATACATACCCAAGTAATCATTTTTTATCACATCCTGAATAATAACATGCTGCGGTTTCCATGCCTGGATGATCACCTTCCCTTGTCTGCCCTTTCTTCCGGCACGCCCGCTCACTTGCGCCATTAGCTGGAAACTTCGTTCATGCGCTCTAAAATCAGGATAGCTTAACATGCTGTCAGCACTTAGTATCCCGACAACGTGAACATGGTCAAAATCAAGACCCTTGGTTACCATTTGTGTGCCCGTGAGCACATCGGTTTGCCGGTCCTCAAATTTTTGGAGAATTCGCTGAAATGCATTTTTCGATCGTGTTGTATCAAAATCCATCCGGTCAATTTTGGCAGTGGGCAACAGGATGGCCAATTCTTCTTCTACTTTTTCGGTACCAAATCCCTTCATTCTTAAATTAGTCCCCCGGCAATCGGGGCAAATTGGTGGTACTGCGGTAGAATATCCACAATAGTGACACTTGAGCAACTCGCTTTTTTTATGGTAAGTAAGGGTTACATCACAATGCTTGCATTCAGGAATCCAATGACAGGTATCGCATTCCAGGCGTAAAGAAAAGCCCCTGCGGTTTTGAAACAAAATCGATTGTTTTTTTTCATTGATGGCCTCTGTAATTTCATTTAATAAGACGGAGGAGAAGTGTGACTTGATCAGCCTTCGACGCTGTTGATCACCCATATCTACCACGAGAATTTCAGGCATTTTTATTCCACTGTAACGCTCCGTCAGGGTTGCAAATCCATATTTGCCCATGTTGGAATTGTAAAAAGTTTCGATAGAGGGTGTAGCAGATCCGAGAAGCACTTTAGCACCATGAAGTGAAGCCAGATAAATCGCTGCATCCCGGGCATTATAACGCGGACCCGGATCGAATTGTTTATAGCTGGCATCATGCTCCTCGTCCACAATAATCAACCCGAGGTTGTCGAATGGTAAAAAGACAGCTGACCGGGGCCCCAGAATAATGCCTGGCTGGTAACCGGGCTTATTTGAGTTAAGCCCAAGCCAAACCTCAGCCTGCTCGTTTTTCCCAAAACGAGAATGGTAGGTACCCACCCGATCGCCAAAATATTTTTGTAATCGATGAATGATCTGGGTTGTCAGTGCAATTTCGGGCAATAAATAAAGCACTTGTTTTCCTTCGGCTAAAACACGTTCCATCAACCGGATATACACTTCTGTTTTCCCTCCAGAGGTAACTCCGTGCAAAAGAACTACGCGCTGTTCAAGCATTTCTTTAAGAATCATGTCGTAGGCTTGCTGTTGATGCGGACTTAACTGAACCATTTCATCAGTTGCTGAAGCAACTTTTTCAATCCGGCTTACTTCTTTCTCCTCCACCACCAGGATTGTTTTTTCAACCAGCGTTTTTAAAATAACCGATGAAACACCTGCTTTGGATAAAAGAACTTGTTGATTTATTTGGCTGTTAACACTTAAGGGAAATCCTGTCAAACCAATAAAGGCCATCAACAATTCCAATTGCTTGTGGGCACGTTTTCCCAGATCGTCCATCACCTGACGAAGGTTATCTTCCTCCACGGCCCAATCAGCCAAACGGACCAATTTCTCGATTTTAGGTTTATAAGCCTCCGACAATTCTTCCTCCATCACGATGAGGTGATGCTCGATCATGCTTTTAAGTATTGGGAGAATTTTGGCTATGCCGACCAGGTCGGTCAGCTCTTCGATGGTTAATCTGTTCTTCTGAAGTAATGCTTCGGTAATATGATACTCTGTCGTGCCAAGTGTTTCACGATCAGGAACAAAACCAGGATGTAAAACGACTCGCGACTCACTCGACAATTTAAATACTGAGGGCAGGGCAGCAGCCATCACTTCTCCTTCGGTGCACAGGTAGTATTCCGAAATCCATTGCCAAAACCTAAACTGAATGGGCAATACAAGTGGGTCATTGTCGAGAATGGATAGAATATATTTGGGGATGTGTCCCGTTGGGACATTTTCGTGGATATTTTTGACCAATCCGGCCATCACCTTGCGTTTACCAAACTGAATGGCGACACGTTGCCCGACGGACAATTCATTATTCAAATCGAAAGGAACCCTGTAGGTGAATGTGCCAGCTACGGGAATCGGCAATAGTACCTCTGCAAAAAGTGTTACACGTTCCATCAGGGCAAAGATAGCAATCCTAAGCTCGTTGCCGGATAGGATGAGGATGAAATTCCTGGTCATCTAATTCAATGAATGCAATGATTTCCACCTAATCACTTCTTTCCGCGATGCATCTAAAATTTCTTACTATGGAGAGTCTCTCTTTTTTGATTCATTTCTCCAACGGAATCTTTCTTATCAGGCAAGGCGAACGATGTCCTAAAATAAAGCCTGAAATTTCTCAATAAAAGCTTTCAAATATCCAATCATAAATCACTTTGTTATCGTGTAATCAATCCTATACCAGGTTAAAACTACCAATGAGTTGGGTGCAACTATAGTGTGAGTTATTAACATTTTTAAGGAAGGTTTGTTGTTGATAAGTTTAGGTCACCGCCGATACTGAGTATTATATTGCTGTTTATTAACTTTTTACGAATTATTTAAGAATTATTTCCTGTTAAAAACGCAACTTTTTTTTAACAATGTGGTAAAAGGTGGTAAATAATGTCTAATTGTGGTAAATACTTAGTACATTTACGCCATAATTCTTAGTTTTTAATGATCAATATATTAGGGACATACGAGTGTAAACTGGATTTAAAAGGGAGATTGATGTTTCCCGTACAGTTTAAAACGCAGATGGGAGAATCCGTTTCGAAGGGTTTTGTTATTAAGCGCAGCATTTTTAAGAAGTGCCTCGAAGTATTCCCTGTGAGCCATTGGCAGGAAGAAACGGCCCTGGTCAGCAAGCTCAATATGTTTAAAAAGAAAAACGCGGAATTTATTACAAAGTTTATGGCTGGTGTAAAACCCCTTGAGTTGGACGGAACGGGCAGGATGCTTTTACCTAAAGACTTAATGAAATACGGGGGTATTACCAAAGAAGTTGTACTTACATCAGTTGTAAACCGCATCGAAATCTGGGATAAAGAGGCTTATGAAAAGGCAGTCGATTTTGACCCGGATGATTTTGCCGATTTGGCAGAAGAGGTGATGGGTGAGTTAGAAACTGAATAAAGACTACATGTACCACAATCCAGTATTATTAAACGAGAGTATCGAAGGCCTGCGTATAGTGCCGGAGGGAACCTATGTAGATGTAACGTTTGGTGGCGGAGGACATTCGCGGGAAATCCTTTCCAGGCTTACTACGGGGAAGTTAATCGCATTTGACCAGGATCCGGATGCCAAAAATAACCTCATCCGGGATGAGCGTTTTCGTTTTGTAGACAACAACTTCAGTTACCTCAACAACTTTCTCAAACTATATCATGATGAACAGGTAGATGGCATTTTAGCTGATTTAGGCGTTTCTTCTCATCAATTTGATGTAGGTGAGCGTGGTTTTTCAACCCGTTTCGATGCTCCCTTGGATATGCGGATGAACCAAAGTTCTTCTGTCACGGCCGAAGAGATTGTAAATGGATATTCTGAATCGCAATTGAACACCATTTTAAAAGAATATGGTGAACTCAAAAACAGCTATTATATCACCCGTGGTATATTGAAAGCACGCGAACAAAAGAGAATCACAACAACCACAGAACTTACAGAAGTAATAAAACAGTATTTCCCGGCACATAAACTCAATAAATACCTGGCGATGGTTTTTCAGGCATTGCGCATTGAAGTAAACGATGAGTTGGAATCATTAAAAACGCTTTTAGAAGATGGATTTAAATCGCTGAAACCAGGTGGCCGGTTTGTGGTAATATCATACCATTCACTCGAAGACAGGTTGGTAAAGAATTTCTTTAAATCAGGCAATTTTGAAGGCCGTCTCGAAAAAGATTTTTTTGGAAATGTGCTGGTCGACATGATCAACATTACCGGAAGGCCATTAATTCCTTCAACGGAAGAAATGGAGAAGAATCCTCGTGCCAGAAGTGCCAAGTTACGCATTGCCGAAAAAAAATAGCCATGCTAAAATCAAATACCATAAAAATACAGGAGCCGGTTGTTGAAGTCACGCCAAGACCTTCGACAGGAAAACGACGCTTTGGCAAGACGACCAAAGAAATTCTGGGTGGGGATTTTCTTTCAGCGAGTGACTTCAGTATGATGCCCTTTTTATTGTACGTGGCCTTTTTGGCTTTCATCTACATAGCCAATAATTATCTGGCAGAAAACAAAACCCGTGAAATAAACCGTCTTCGCAGAGAGGTGAAAGAGTTGCGTTACGAATACATCAGCGCTAAATCGAAGCTTACTCAAATTGAAAAACAGTCACACATTTCAAAACGCCTCGAAAAAACCGGCATCAAAGAAAATACGGAGCCCGTTAAAACCATCATCATCAACAAAAAAGATTGATCAAAATACATGGATATTAATAAAGAAATATTGTGGCGGGTGTATCTGGTTTATTTCGGAGTGCTATTGTTTGGACTGGCCATTGTCGGCAAAATTGTATATATCCAGTTAAAAGAAGGTGAAGAGTTAGCTGAGAAAGCCATTACACAAGAACTCCAGGTATTTAATATTGAGGCTAACCGGGGCAATATTTTGGCCTCCGACGGAAGTCTACTGGCTACCTCAGTACCTATTTTTGAAGTACGGTTTGATGCTTCCAATCCGGCCATTTCGTCGGCCACCTTCAATGCAAAGGTTGATTCCATGGCGCAAGGTCTGTCAAAAATTCTTAACAAACCGGCCAGGGACATCAAATCAGACCTTATCAAAGCACGCAAAAAAGGCAACCGTTATTTGCTGATCAGCAGAAAAACAACTTACGATCAATTGAAACAAATTCGGAAACTGCCTGTTTTCAGGGAGGGTAAAAACCGTGGAGGACTGATCACCATTCAGAAAACGCAAAGGGTCCATCCGTTTAATGAATTGGCAGCCAGAACTATTGGATATGTTATTAAAGAGGAAAACCTGTTTGTAGGACTCGAAGGATCATTTACAGAAATACTAAACGGAAGCGATGGAAAACAGGTGATGCGCAGAATAAACCAGGGTGATTGGATACCGATTCATGATGAAAATGAAGTTGAACCGATTGATGGATTGGATCTGGTAACCACATTGGATGTCCGCTTGCAGGATGTAGCTGAAAATGCCTTACTTAAAACGCTCCTCGAAAACAGGGCCTTTCAGGGATGTGCCGTGGTGATGGAGGTGAAAACCGGAAAAATCCGTGCCAATGCCAACCTGCGTTACGACAGTATTGACGGTACCTACAAAGAAATTTATAACTACAGTATCGGCGAAAGCATTGAGCCAGGGTCGACGTTTAAACTGGCCTCCATGCTGGCAGCCCTCGAAGACAAAAAAGTAAAACTTACCGACAGCCTGGTTACAGGAGATGGATACACCAGCTATTATAACCGGGGCATGCAAGATGTTCATAAAATTGGGAATGGCAGAATCACGGTTCGTGATGCATTTGAATTTTCATCTAACGTAGGAATCTCGAAAATTATCAACAATGCCTACAAGGATGAGCCCTCAAAATTCATCAACAGGCTTTATTCATTTAATTTGAACACACCGCTCGATCTTGAAATACAAGGTGAAGGAAAACCAAATATTAAAAATCCTTCCAATAAGAAAACATGGTATGGCACCTCATTGCCCTGGATGTCCATTGGATATGAACTGACAGTAACACCAATGATTACACTTACTTTATATAACTCCATCGCCAACGATGGGGTGATGGTAAAGCCCTATTTTGTAACCGACATTATGGAAGGTGGAGTTTCGAAACAGCATTTTGAAACCCAAGTCCTGAATCCAAAAGTGGTTTCTGAATCGACACTTCTGTCGGCTCGCTCCTTACTCGAAGGAGTAGTTGAACGTGGGACAGGAAAAATCATTTTTAAAGATTGCCCTTATAAAGTTGCCGGGAAAACAGGCACCGCCCAAATCGCGGTCCAGGGCAAGTACAACAAAAAAAATTACAATGCCACGTTTGTGGGCTATTTCCCGGCCGACAACCCGGTATATTCATGCATTGTTGTGGTCAACAACCCTTCTGCCGGGAAATACTACGGAGGAAGTGTTGCCGCCCCCATATTTAAAGAAATAGCCGACAACATCTTCGCCACCTCCATTTCGTTGGAATTAGCCAACACGCAACCAATAGACAGTATCACCAATGCATTTGTGAAAAGACCCTTGCATTTTAAAGACCTTTCCATGATTTACAACAGTCTGAACATCCCGTTTTTGGACAGCATGGGTGACGAAGAGTGGGTTGTTACCATGCAAAAAAAAGGCATGACCGAGTTTAACGCAGTAAGATTTTCAGGGAAAACGGTACCGAATGTAAAAGGCATGAAAGCCAAAGACGCGGTGTATCTGCTCGAAAATATGGGTATTGGTATAACCCTTTCGGGAAGGGGTGTTGTCAGGTCGCAATCAATAAATTCCGGCAGTTCCATCACACCCAACATGCGCATTCATCTTGAATTATCAAATATCTAACTAAATGAGCGAGTTACAAGACATAATCTACGCATGCGGGGTGATGGAAACCAAAGGCTTCCTGAATGTCCAAATTGGCAGCATTGCTTTCGACTCGAGAAAAGTAATGCCCGGTGCTGCGTTTGTCGCTGTTGCAGGAACTCATGTAGATGGTCATCAGTTTATTGAGAAAGCCATTCTATCCGGTGCAAAAGCCATTGTATGTGGTTATTTTCCCGAAAAGTTACATCCTGACATTACCTACATTCGTGTTCAGAAGCCTTCCTTTGCCTTAGGCATGATGGCCTCCAATTTCTTCAACAATCCATCAAAAAGACTGCACCTGGTTGGCATCACAGGTACCAATGGCAAAACCACGATTGCCACCTTATTATATCATCTTTTCACCCTGCTTGGTTTTAAATCAGGATTGATGTCGACTATAGCCAACAAAATTGGCGACCGCGAACTCTCCTCCACGCATACAACTCCCGATGCAGTTACAATAAATGAATTGCTTAACGAGATGGCGGATGCAGGTTGTGAATACGTGTTTATGGAGGTAAGTTCGCACGCCATCGACCAGGATAGAATAGCAGGGCTGCACTTTGCAGGAGGTGTTTTTACCAACCTCACACACGATCATCTGGATTATCATCTCACCTTTAAAGCCTATCTGGAAGCCAAAAAACAATTTTTCGATCAATTGCCATCGTCCTCATTTGCTTTATCGAACGCCGACGATAAAAACGGAAAAATCATGCTCCAGAATACCAAAGCAAAAAAAATGTTCTACGGCATTAAAACCCCGGCTGATTTTAAAGGCAGGGCCATGGAAAATCACATGGATGGCATGCTCCTCAAAATTGATGGAAATGAAGTGTATTCACTCTTATCGGGAGATTTTAATTGTTACAATCTATTGGCCATTTATGGAACAGCCCTATTGTTGAATCAATCAAAGGAGGAAGTATTGATAGAATTAAGTAAGCTGAAGAGTGCAGAAGGCAGGTTTGAAGTGCTGAAATCAGCTAACAACATCACCATTATTATTGACTATGCACACACACCGGACGCATTGGAAAATGTGCTGAACACCATCAATGCTATGCGTACGCGTAACGAGCAGCTCATTACTGTTACGGGAGCAGGTGGTGACCGCGATAAAACCAAACGTCCCATCATGGCGGGCATTGCCTCCAGGTTAAGCACCAAAGTCATCCTTACCAGCGACAATCCGCGCACTGAAGACCCGGACCAAATTCTAAATGAAATGCTGGCCGGCATCGATGCTTCAAAAAAGCAAAAAACCATGGTGATCGTCAACAGAAAGGAAGCCATTAAAACTGCCTGGAATTTGGCACAACCGGGAGATTTGATTTTAGTAGCCGGAAAAGGTCATGAAAAATATCAGGAGATAAATGGGATTCGCCACCATTTTGATGATAAAGAAATTATAGAAGAACTAATGAAGGGAAACTAGCTATGTTATATTCATTATTTCAATATTTAGACAACACCTTTAATATCCCCGGAGCGGGAGTATTTGCTTATTTGTCGTTTAGAGGCGCCATGGCATTGATTACTTCATTGGTGATCAGCTTGCTGTTTGGAAATCGCTGGATCTCGTTTCTCAACCGGAAACAGGTTGGAGAAACCATCCGAGATTTGGGTCTTGAAGGACAGTTGGAGAAACAAGGAACACCCACCATGGGAGGACTGATCATCCTGGCATCCATATTAGTACCAGCTTTATTATTTGCCGATCTGTCAAACATTTACATCCTTCTGATGTTGTTTACAACGGTTTGGCTCGGAGCTATTGGCTTTACTGATGACTATATCAAAGTATTTAAAAAGGACAAAACAGGATTAAAAGGTATTTACAAAATTATTGGACAGGTAGTGCTTGGGCTCATTGTGGGATTGGTGATGTATTTTAACCCACAGGTTATTGTACGCGAAAAAACAAAACCTGCTTCAGAAATATACATTACTCTTGAGCAGACCGGACCTGCCTCCAAGTTTACTTATGAGCAACTCCAGAGTACCAAAACGACCATTCCCTTTGTTAAAAACAATGAATTCGACTACGCCGGTTTGCTTAGTTGGTTGGGAACAGGCTACGAAAAATGGGCCTTTCTAATTTTTATTCCATTGGTCATATTCATCATTGTGTCGGTTTCAAATGGAGCCAACCTGACTGATGGAATGGATGGTCTGGCAGCGGGCACATCGGCAGTAATTGGGTTAACCCTTGGCTTGCTGGCCTGGGTATCGGGTAACATCATTTTCGCAGATTACCTGAACATCATGTACCTGCCCAATGTGGGCGAACTCACTATTTACATCGCTGCTTTTGTAGGAGCTACGGTAGGTTTTCTTTGGTTTAATACCTATCCTGCACAGGTATTTATGGGCGATACAGGCAGTTTATCCATTGGTGGCATCATCGCTGTGTTTGCCATCATCATTCGAAAAGAATTACTTATCCCCATCCTTTGCGGGATTTTCGTTGCCGAAAGCCTTTCGGTCATTCTTCAGGTAAGCTATTTCAAACACACGAAGAAGAAATATGGTGAGGGCCGACGGATTTTCAAGATGTCGCCTTTGCATCATCATTTTCAAAAATTAGGATACCCTGAACCTAAAATTGTTCAACGGTTTTTAATCATTGGAATTTTTTTGGCAGTACTCACGATTATCACATTAAAACTCAGATAGCAATCAACCACGAATGCAGAACGATCAAAAAATAGTAATTCTGGGCGCCGGCGAAAGCGGGGTGGGCGCTGCCATACTTGCTAAAAAACAGGGTCTTGATGTATTGGTGAGCGACAACCGGAACGTGAGTGAGAAATACCGTCAAATCTTGCTAAAACATCAAATTGAATTTGAAGAAAACGGACACCAGCTTCATAGGATACTCCAGGCCACAGAGGTGATTAAGAGCCCCGGCATTCCGGAAAATATACCGATAATCAAAGCCATTCGTGAGAAAAAGATTCCCATCATTTCTGAAATCGAGTTTGCTTCACGTTACACCAATGCCAAACTCATTAGTATAACCGGCAGCAATGGAAAAACAACCACCACGCTCTTGTTGTATCACATCTTAAAAAATGGTGGGCTCAACGTAGGTTTGGCAGGCAATATCGGACAAAGTTTTGCCTGGCAAGTGGCCGAAAACCAGTTTGATGTGTATGTGCTTGAAATAAGCAGCTTTCAGTTGGACGGCATGGTAAAGTTCAGGGCCAACATCGCCATTATCACCAACATCACACCCGATCATCTCGACAGGTATGAAAATAACTTCGCGTTTTACACTGCTTCCAAACTCAGGATTCTTCAAAACCAACAACCGGAAGATGCCATTATTTACTGTGCCGACGATCCTGTGTTAAACCGGGAACTAAGCAACAGAAAATGTGTGGCTCAATTAATTCCATTCACGCTTAAAACCAATCCGTTAAAAAACGGTGCCTTTATTAAAGAAAATAAAATAATCATCAAATATCATAAAACCCAAGTGAGTATGACACTAGAACAATTGGCATTACAGGGAAAACACAATACCTACAACTCAATGGCAGCAGGAGTTGCCTCCAAGCTGATGTATATCAGGAATGAAACCCTGAAACTTAGCCTGTCTGATTTTCACAACATTGCCCATCGACTTGAATATGTTTCAAGTGTTCATGGTATTTCCTTTATCAACGACTCAAAGGCCACCAATGTAAATGCTACCTGGTATGCACTGGAATATGTCGATCGGCCAACAGTTTGGATCGCTGGGGGTGTTGATAAAGGAAACGATTACAGTGGACTCCTGGATCTTGTAAAGGAGAAAGTGAAGGCCATCGTTTGTCTTGGCCTTGACAACCGGGCCATTCATGCCGCCTTTGGAGATATCGTACCTTATATTGTGGATACTGAATCGGCCGAAGAAGCTGTTGCTGAAGCATATCAAATTGCTTCAAAAGGAGACATTGTCTTGCTATCGCCGGCTTGCGCGAGTTTCGACCTTTTTGAAAATTATGAAGCCCGGGGTAACCAGTTTAAAAAAGCAGTGAATAAATTATAACATGAGATCGAAATTTGGAAAAATAAAAGGGGATCGTGTTATCTGGGTAATCGTTTTTTTACTCAGTTTACTGTCATTTTTGGCTGTGTACAGCTCAACCGGCACATTGGCCTACAAATACCAGGGAGGCAATACCGAATACTATATGTTTAAACATGCCCTGATATTGTTATTTGGCCTGCTCTTCATGTACCTGGCTCATCGGTTAAAATACACTTATTATTCCCGGATTTTCCAAGTAGCCTTGTACGTAGCTATACCGCTGCTACTTCTCACGCTGCTCTTTGGCCTCAACTTAAATGATGCCAAAAGGGTTTTGCCCTTGCCCTTTGGGCTCACGTTTCAGACCTCCGACCTGGCAAAGATTACCTTGATTGTTTACCTGGCACGCATGCTGAGTAAGAAACAAGAAGATATCAAAGACTTTAAATCTGCTTTCCTGCCTTTGATGCTTCCGGTAATCCTTGTTACAGGGCTCATCTTTGTGGCTAATTTTTCGACCGCGGCTTTGTTGTTTGTCACAAGTCTGGTTCTGATATTTATAGGAGGCGTTAAAATAAAGTACATACTGGGGATGATCGGGATTGGCCTGGTGGTGATGTCCATTGGAATAGCCATCCTATTCGCCCTTCCCGAAGGACAACAGGGACGGGTTGGCACCTGGAAAAATCGCATTACCTCCTATATTGATGGCAGCAGCGGTGAAAACTACCAACTCGATCAGGCCAAGATAGCCATTGCCACTGGTGGAATATTTGGCAAGATGCCAGGCAACAGTACCCAACGAAATTTTTTGCCACACCCCTATTCCGACTTTATATTTGCCATTATTGTGGAAGAATATGGTTTGGTAGGTGGTAGCTTTGTTGTATTACTCTACCTGATTTTATTTTTCAGATCTGTAAAAATTGTCACCAAAGCGCCCGGTACTTTTGGAGCGTTTCTCACCATCGGTGTGGGATTTTCTTTGGTCTTCCAGGCCATGATCAACATGGGAGTGGCCGTGGGGCTGCTTCCTACTACCGGACAACCTTTACCCTTGATCAGTATGGGAGGGACTTCCATCTGGTTCACCAGTTTAGCCATTGGCATCATACTGAGCGTAAGCAAAGAAAATGACCAAATAGCTGCGGACGCACTTGTTCAACCTGTCAATCAAACAGTTAATGGATAAAAAGAAATACCATATCATGCTAAGTGGCGGAGGAACGGGAGGTCATATTTTTCCTGCTATTGCCATCGCAGATGCGCTAAAAAAGAGGTTGCCTGAAGCCGAATTTCTTTTTGTTGGTGCTTCCGGACGCATGGAAATGGAAAAAGTTCCAAATGCCGGTTATCCCATTATTGGCTTATGGATAAGCGGATTGCAACGAAAATTGACTTTCAGCAACCTCTTGTTTCCATTAAAACTGATGATAAGCACATTAAAAATTGGAGGCATCATCAAACGGTTTAATCCTGACGTGGTGATAGGTACGGGGGGATATGCCAGCGGGGTCCTGCTGCGTGCGGCTTCCAAGAAAAATATACCTACCCTCATTCTGGAACAGAACTCATATCCCGGACTAACCAACAAAATACTTTCACGAACTGTTGACTCCATCTGCGTGGCTTATCCTGATATGGAACGTTACTTTCCGAAAAATAAAATTACGATCACAGGCAGCCCCATCCGCAAGGAAATCATGCTAATGAAAGCTGGCAGGGAAGAAGCCCGTTTGCATTTCGGACTTAAACCGGAAATTCCTGTGGTACTTATTATTGGCGGAAGCCAGGGAGCACATAAAATCAACATGGCCATTGCTCATAACTTACCATTGTTACTTAAGAATGACATTCAAATTCTTTGGCAAACTGGGAAAAGCGGTTATAAAGAAGCCCTTGATACAGCTACGGATGTTGACAGTCAAAAACGCGTGGTCGTAAAAGACTTTATTAAACGCATGGATCTGGCCTATGCAAGCTGCGATTTGATTGTTTCCCGTGCAGGCGCCATTGCCATTGCAGAGATTGTCGCTGTTAAGAAACCTGCCATTTTCATTCCGTTGCCCAGCGCAGCGGAAGACCACCAAACACGAAATGCACAGACATTGGTGGATCAGAATGCCGGCATATTGGTGAAAGAATCAGCTGCTAAAGAATTGATTGCTACTGAAATAATCAGGCTAATGAAGCATGTGGATGAGCGGATGAAAATGACTAAAAATCTGGCCCATTTTGATCATACCAATGCCACACAATCAATAGTTGACCAAGTGATTTCACTCATCCAAAAAACGGAAAGATGACCAGGGTAGTACGACATATCTATTTTCTGGGCATTGGCGGCATCGGCATGAGTGCACTGGCAAGGTATTTCAAATATTTGGGCTACCTGGTTTCGGGCTACGATTTGACCCCGTCGATGCTTACGAAACAACTGGAAGCCGAAGGGCTGGAAATTCATTACCAGGAAGATGTAAACAGAATTCCTTCGAACCCGGAGATGGTGGTTTACACTCCCGCCATACCCTTCGACAACGCCGAATTGGTTTTCTGCCGCAAGTCAGGAATTCCTTTGATTAAAAGGGCCGCCCTATTGGGTAAAATAAGTCAGGAGTATACCACCATTGCCATCGCCGGTACACATGGAAAAACCAGTATCACCGCATTGGTGGCTCATTTATTGCATCATGCAGGGAGAAATACAACTGCTTTTATTGGCGGCATTGCCAAAAATTATCAAACAAATCTGATTCTATCCGACAAAACCGAATTCTTTGTTGTTGAAGCCGACGAATTCGACCATTCGTTTTTAATGCTTCACCCGACTATTGCAGTTATTAGTTCAATGGATGCCGACCACCTGGATATCTACGAAAACCACGCAGCCCTGATTCAGGCATTTTTGCAATTTTCACGGCAATTAAGCCCCGATGGAACACTTATAATTCAATCAAGGCTTAAATCACATTTTACTCACCTAAGCAAATGCCTGAGTTATGGAATTGATAATCAAGCCGACCTACAGGCCACCCATGTCCGTATCCGTGACCATCGATTTGTTTTTGATATCAAACATGCTGATATAAAAATCGAAGACATTTGTTTACAGATTCCCGGCGCCCATTTCATCGAAAACGCGCTGGCAGCGGTGGGTGTAGCTTTGCAACTTGGCTTAAATGCCGAAGAAATTAAAAACGGATTGAATACTTTCACGGGAGTTGAACGCAGGTTCGATATCAGGATCAACACCGATGTGCTCGTATATATTGATGACTATGCCCATCATCCCGAAGAAATCAGATCGACCATCGTCGCTATTAAAACCCTTTACGCTAATAAAAAGATCCTGGGGATTTTCCAACCCCACCTTTTCAGTCGAACCCGGGATTTTGCCAAAGAATTTGCCAAATCGCTTGAATTACTTGATACGGTTGTGCTTCTGGACATCTATCCTGCAAGGGAAAAGCCCATTGTCGGAATCACTTCATATAGTATTCTGAAGGAGATGAATCACAAGGATAAAAGCCTGGTTGCAAAAAACGATCTCTTTCGTTTTATTAAAACCCATGATTTCGATGTCTTGCTAACCATGGGGGCCGGTGATATAGGACAGTTGGTTACACCCATCGAACAAATATTGAAGTCATGTTAAAAAAACTACTCTCCATATCTGTAGTTGTGCTCCTTATTGGTGGGTTGTTGGCTATAGTCGGGGCAAGCTACATGAAGCGTTCGAATCAAAAAGTCAACAAGCTGGTTGTAAAGGTCTGCGGAAACAATGGTACGGGATTTCTAAAGAAAGAAGATTTGGAAAAAACAATCAATACCGAAGGCGCTTTATTGAATTATCGACTGGCAGATTTAAGTGAAAAATCCATCGAAAAAAAGTTGAAATCAAATCCATATATTGATCGTGTTGATTGTTATTTGGGTTTAGAGGGAGAAGTGTTTGTCAACGTGAAAGAAAGAATCCCCGTAGTTCGTGTTTACGAAAAAAACAACCTAAGTTACTATTTGGACGAAAACGGCATTCTTTTCCCGATCGGCAAGAATTACGCACCGCGTGTGATGATCGCGAATGGCTATCTTGGCGATCTCAAACAGAAACAATTGAACACTGTGTACGACAGTGCTAATTTCAACACTCCGCTTTACGACTTGTTTACTCTGGTCAATTACATTCGTAAAGATGCATTCTTAAATGCTCAAATCGCGCAGTTATATTACAACAGTATTGGTGAATGGGAACTGGTTCCTGAACTTGGCGATCACATTATCAAATTTGGCAGCATGGCCAACATGGATCAAAAATTTGAGAACCTGAGGGCTTTCTATCAGGAACTAAGCCTGCGAAGCGGATGGAATGACTACCAGATCATAAATTTAACATTTAATAACCAGATAGTTTGCACAAAAAAATAATCATATGGAATCTGAAATTATCGTCGGTCTCGACATAGGAACTACCAAAATCGCCTGTATTGTTGGGCGGAGAAACGAATACGGGAAAATTGAAATTCTCGGTTATGGGAAAGCCGAATCCATCGGGGTTAAACGAGGGGTTGTTGCCAATATCGAAAACACCGTACAGTCCATTCGTAAGGCAGTGGAGGCGGCAGAAGAGAAATCGGGTGTTTCAATAAAATATGTGAACGTAGGCATAGCAGGTCAACACATTAAGAGTTACCAGCACCGCGGTAACATCATGCGCGAAGATCCTGAAAAAGAAATCAACACCAATGAAATTGATCGGCTGAATCAAAACATGTATAAACTGAACATGTCGCCCGGTGAAGAAATCATTGATGTCATCGCGCAGGAATATATCATCGACAACGAAGGAGGCGTAAGACAACCTGTTGGCATGTTAGGAAGTACGTTAGAAGCCAATTTCCACATCATTATCGGGCAAACTGCTGCGGCCAAAAATATTTATAAATGCATTAAGAAGGCAGGACTCGAAATGGTTAATTTGATTCTGGAACCTATTGCTTCGGCAGAAGCGGTGTTGAGTGAAGAAGAAAAGGAGGCCGGCGTAGTGTTGGTTGATATTGGCGGCGGAACCACCGATCTGGCTATTTTTCAAGACAATATCATCAGGCACACCGCTGTGATACCCTTTGGTGGTGATATAGTGACCGAGGATGTTAAAGAAGGATGTACGATTATTAAAAAACATGCCGAAGAGCTTAAAGTAAAATTTGGATCGGCCCTGGCCAGCGAAAACCGGGATGATGAAGTAGTGGCCATTCCCGGATTGCGTGGCAGGTCACCAAAGGAAATTACGCTTAAAAACCTGGCTTTTATTATCCAGGCGCGCATGGAAGAAATCATTGAACATGTTTATTTTGAAATCAAAAACTCCGGTTTCGAAAAAAAACTGATTGCTGGTATCGTACTCACCGGAGGAGGCGCGCAACTTAAACACATCGACCAGCTAACGGAATTTACCACCGGAATGGATACACGTATTGGCTATCCAAATGAGCATCTGGCCAATGATGTAGCAGATGAAATGGCCATTCCCATGTACGCCACCGGAATTGGATTGGTTATTGAAGGAATCAGGCGCTACGACTATGAAAAAAGAAAAGAAGGCGACCTGATTACACCTGAGGAGGTGCCCGATGAAAAGAAGGGTAAAAAAAAGGAAAAACCCAAAATGCCAAAAACAGATTCCGGTACATCCCGCTTTTTAAACACCATTAAGGATTGGTTTGAAAATGATACATCGGCCTAAGCAATTAACTTTCGTTTGTTAAAAACTACTGAACGATATATTACCCGCCAATTTTGAATAAACTATTTTTATAACACTATTAATTCTAACCTTATATGATTACTTTTCAACCAAAGCAACATCCGTCCATCATTAAAGTCCTGGGTGTGGGCGGTGGTGGATCAAATGCTGTAAACCACATGTTTAAACAAGGTATTACAGGAGTTGAGTTCGCAATCTGCAACACCGATGTACAGGCACTGGAGTCGAGTCCCGTGCCTATCAAAATTGAAATTGGTAACAAGAACGGACTGGGTGCAGGAGCCAATCCGGAAGTAGGCAAATTGGCAGCAGAAGGCTCGCTTGATAAAATAAAAGAGTTGCTAGCGGATGAAACCACACAAATGCTGTTTATTACGGCAGGAATGGGCGGTGGTACCGGAACAGGAGCGGCGCCGGTAATTGCCAAGCTGGCACGCGAAATGGGGATTCTAACGGTAGGTATTGTGACATTACCTTTCAATTTCGAGGGCCGCAAACGCCGTAAACAGGCCGAACTGGGTATTGCCGAAATTAAGAAATACGTGGATTCGTTATTAGTTATCAGCAATGATAAGCTTCGACAACAATTCGGCGATCTCATTCTTTCAGATGCCTTTGCCAAAGCCGACAATGTATTAACAACTGCCGCAAAAGGTATTGCCGAACTCATCACGGTTACCGGATATGTGAATGTTGACTTTGAAGATGTTAAAACAGTAATAAAAGATAGCGGTAAGGCCATCATGGGTTCGGCCAGGGCCGAAGGCGAAGATCGTGCCATCAGGGCTATTGAACAAGCCATGAATTCACCTTTGCTCAACGACAATGAGGTGAAAGGCGCTACAGACATCTTACTGTACATTATGACCGGCACCAAAGACATCCGCATGGATGAGATAACCGAAATCACCGAATACGTTCAAAAAGAAAGCGGTGAAGACGCCGACATTATTTGGGGTACCGGTTCAGATGAAACGCTGGGTGAAGCCATTGGTATCACCATTATTGCCACCGGTTTCGAAAACACAAAACCTCAGGTGGAAGCAGAACACACGGTGATTGGGACCATTGGACAAAATCGACTGTCGTTCAACGTAAAACCACCAGAACCACTACAAAAAACAATATTTACAGAAGACAATACAGAGGTTGAATCGGAGATCAAACTGGTAAAAAAAATCAATCCATTAGCCGAAACAAAAACTGAACCCACCATTGAGGCACCCACCCAAAAAGTTGTTCATAACATGGACCTATCAACCTCAGCTGAAAAGGCCCCGGAGACCACCATGTCCGCGTCAATCAAAAATCCCATCAATTTAATCCGACAGAGCCCGAATCCATATTTAAGTGTAGGCCATACTATTTCTTCATTACCAGAAAAAGAAGCTGAGAAAATCATCGAGCACGCTCCCTCACCAAATGAAGATGAAGAAAATATTTCAAAAAATGCCAATGAGCGAATTAACAAACTTAAAAATCTAAGTATCAATTTACGCTCACCTGAAAAATTAGCCGAATTGGAAAACCAGCCGGCCTATCTGCGCAAAAAAGTGGAACTGGGCGAAACTATCCATTCATCAGAATCCAATGTATCAAGATACACACTCGGTGAAGACGGGAAAAACCAACCCGTCATCAAATCCGACAACTCGTTTCTTCACGACAACGTTGATTAACACCTTTAAGGCATTAAAATGAATCTTGAAATACTCATAAACAATGACATCAAAGTGGCCATGTTTGCTAAAGACAAGCGCAAATTGGATGCACTACGTGCCATAAAAGCCGAATTGCTTCTGTTAAAAACAGGGAAAGATGTGACCAGCGGTGAAATCCCAGAAACGCTGGAAATAAAACTTCTTCAAAAGTTGGTAAAACAACGTAAGGAGGCTGCCATCATCTATAAGGAGCAAAACCGACCTGATTTAGAAGAAGACGAATTGTATCAAACCGTCATTATTGAAGCTTACCTGCCGGCGCAATTAACCACGCAGGAAGTGGAAGAACTTGTGGCTCTCATCATAAAAGAAACCGGAGCCCACTCTATAAAAGACATGGGTAAAGTAATGGGTGCTGCCTCAGCCAGACTTGAAGGAAAGGCCGACAACAAAACCATATCGGGAATTGTAAAGAAACTGTTGAGTTAAAAATCATTATAGCATAAAAAAAGCCCGGTTGAAGCCGGGCTTTTTTTATCACTGGGAAATCTAAGCTCCCAACGCAAATCTTTTGAAATCGGTTATAGTTAAACCTTTTTCGGTATCAGTCAGGTATTCTGCAACACTTTTCTTTGCATCCTTGATAAAAGTCTGATTGAGTAAGGTGTTTTCTTTGTAAAACTTATTCAGTTTACCCAAAGCAATTTTTTCGAGCATTTCCTCAGCTTTACCTTCCTGACGGGCCTGATCTTTTCCAATCTCAATTTCGCGGTCGATTACATCCTGGGTCACATCACCTTTGTCGAGTGCGATAGGCGACATAGCCGCTGCCTGCATGGCCACATCTTTTCCGGCCTGCGCAAGTTGCTGACCAGCTTTGTTAAAAGCGACGATGGTAGCTATTCTGTTTCCGGGATGAATGTACGCGTAGGTACTTTCGCCAGTAACGCAGGCATATTTGCCAATTTCGATTTTTTCTCCAATAACGCCGGTCTGGTCTACAATGGTTTCGCCAACGGTGCGACCGTTTAACGACATGGCTGACAATTCCTCAGCAGTTTTGGCCTTGTTTTCAACAGCCACATTTAAAACAGATTGTACGTATCCAACGAAATCGGCATTCTTTGCAACAAAGTCCGTTTCGCAATTGATCATCACGATTCCGGTGAATTTACCATCAGCAGAGGTTTTCGCCAGTACAACACCTTCAGAGGCACTACGGTCAGCGCGATTTGCGGCCACTTTTTGTCCTTTTTTACGCAACACGTCGATGGCGTTTTCCATATTGCCTTCAGCTTCAATCAAAGCTTTCTTGCAATCCATCATACCTGCACCCGTTACTTTTCTTAATTCATTTACCTGTTGGGCAGTAATATTCATGATTAATTTTTTTCAGAAGATTTTTATTTCTAATTCTTAGTAATTTCTTTGCGCTTCCGTTTTGGTTTGGCGACTTCTTTTACTCCTAACTTGGCTTTCCTTTCAGCATTCTTATCTGCTTCTTCTTCAGCTACCTTTAGGTTATCAGATTTTGATTTCAGGTCATCATCCTGCATATCATCCAATTCATTATCAGCTTCATCCTGTTTGTCTCTGATCAAACGTCTTTCGTTCAAACCTTCAATAATGGACTGGATGACGGCATCTAAAATAATAAATATTGATTTTGAAGCATCATCGTTTGCAGGAATAGGGAAATCCACCAGGTTTGGATCGGTATTGGTATCCACCATGGCAAATACAGGGATGTTTAATTTGCGGGCCTCGGCTACAGCAATTTTCTCTTTGTTGATATCTACAACAAAGATGGCAGCCGGAAGTCGGCTCATATCCGCTATGCTTCCTAAGTTTTTCTCAAGTTTGGCACGTTCGCGGGTAATTTGCAGGCGTTCTCTTTTCGATAAGTTCCCCCATGAACTGGTGGTAACCATCTTGTCGATATTCGACATTTTACGCACTGCTTTGCGGATGGTAGCAAAGTTGGTTAACATACCACCGGGCCAACGTTCAGTAACGTAGGGCATGTTGATATTTTTAACCATTTCAGAAACAATCACTTTGGCTTGTTTTTTTGTGGCCACAAAAAGTATTCTGCGTCCTGAAATAGCCATTTGTTTGAGGGCGTTCTGAGCTTCCTCAAGTTTTGCCTGTGTTTTATACAGGTCAATAATATGAATTCCATTGCGCTCCATAAAAATATAAGGAGCCATTGCCGGATTCCATTTTCTTTTCAGGTGACCAAAATGTACACCTGCATCGAGTAATTCGTCGAAACTAACTTTTGCCATGTTGATTATTTTTGTTTACATTCTCTAAACTCAATTGCTGAATAGTCCTGAATTATGACAAGGAATTTCAACAATTTGGATACTAAACACATTCCGTTGTAATTGAAATCTATCGTTTACTAAACTGGAATTTCTTACGTGCTTTAGGCTGTCCGGGTTTTTTGCGTTCAACCATACGTGGGTCTCTCTTCATCAATCCGTTTTTCTTCAAAATCGGACGATATTCAGGATTAAGTTTGACGAGTGCCCGGGCAATACCTAAACGCAAGGCTTCGGCCTGACCGGTAATACCACCGCCATCCAGATTTGCTTTGATGTCGAACTTACCTAAATTTTCGGTCAGTTGAAAAGGTTGTTCAACAACATAATGCAAAATAGCTGTAGGGAAAAATTCTTTATAATCACGCTTGTTAATGGTGATTTTCCCGGTGCCTTCCTGAAGATAAACCCTGGCTACTGCAGTTTTTCTCCTGCCTAATGAATTAATGACTTCCATAGGTTTTTTATCTGATTGTATTAATATTTATTTTCTTTGGTTTCTGGGCTTCCTGCTTGTGCTCGCTTCCAACATAAACATACAGGTTGCCATAAAGTTGCGCTCCCAACTTATTTTTTGGCAACATCCCTTTGATGGCCTTTTCCACGATCATTTGAGGTTTCGTCGCCAAGATTTCACGTGCGGTTTTCGACCGTTGGCCACCAGGATATCCACTGTGGCGAATATATTCTTTGGCATTGAGTTTATTACCGGTTAACCTGATTTTCTCAGCGTTAATAATTACCACATTGTCGCCACAATCCACATGAGGAGTGAAATTTGGTTTGAGCTTCCCGCGTAGCAGTTTGGCAACATTACTGGCCAAGCGACCCAGTACTTCATTCTCAGCATCAATCAACACCCACTCCTTGGTGACGGTGTTTGAATTGGCACTAACTGTTTTATAACTTAATGTATCCATCTAATTAATTGTTTCTTAAGCCGTTTAATCAAAAGCCTTGAAAATTGGGGTGCAAAAATAGAAACTATTTCACTAACTACCAAATTTGTAAACATTTATTTGTGAATAAAGTTTACAAACCAACTTCGAACTGAAGTTTGGCAGGCTGCCTCGAAATTCGGTGCAAAAGTACATAAATAGCAGGTATGAAAATCATTCACAAAAAAATAATAACTTCGTCACATTAGATTATCGCGAAATAAAGTATTAATTTTGCGGCCTCTGTTGCTTAGGCAACTAATTGATTCAAATCACATACTAATAAAGGAATGGATTATAACACAACCCGCGAACACATGATAATCCCCGAATACGGCCGGAATATCCAAAAAATGATTGAATACACCGTAGGCATTGAAGATCGTGAAAAACGCAATAAGTCGGCTCAATTTGTAGTGCGTGTGATGGGTCAGATGAATCCTGACATCAAAGAATCGAGTGATTATATTCAAACCCTGTGGGACCACATGCACATGATTGCCGATTTCAAACTTGATGTCGACAGCCCTTATCCAAAGCCTGTGAAAGAAAACCTGATGCGTAAACCTGACAGGATTCAATACAGCGACAAAAAAATAAGCCTGAGGCACTATGGGAAAACCATCGAAAATATTATTGCCAAAAGCAACGAATTTGAAGAGGGTGAAGAAAAAGACGCGTTGATATTATCAATCGCCAATTACTTAAAACGTTCTTACCTTACCTGGAACAGGGAATCAGTAAGCGATGCCACCATTGCCAAACACCTGGAGGAAATGTCAGATGGCAAACTGATTTTTAATCAACTGACCCCATTGATTAGTGTGAGTGAAGTGGTTGTAAAAAATAAACCTGTCAACAAATTGAAGAAGAAACCACAAAAAGGTTTTGGAAGCAACACCAAAAAAAAATACACCAAATAGGTGCCCCTTCGAACCAATCGTTTCGACATTTTCCTGAATAAATAAATAATTAAAAAAAACAGTCCCTATATGGCTGTTTTTTTGTTATTTTACAACCTGTCGATTAAGCCGGCACAGCTTTTTTGTCATCCAAAAACCTGTTTGCTGCTTGAGTTGACGTCTTTACTTTGGTCGTTTAAGATTTGTGAACTATGACATCATTTAAAATAACAGGCGGAAAAAGACTTTCCGGAGAAATCATTCCCCAGGGAGCGAAAAACGAGGCTTTACAGATCCTTTGTGCTGTTTTACTTACCGATGAGGAAGTCCATCTGCACAACGTGCCAGATATCAGTGATGTAAACAAACTGATAGAATTGCTCGCCGGCCTTGGAGTGGATGTAACAAAAACCGGACCTTCATCGTGGTTATTGAAAGCTACCAAAGTCAACCTGGAATATCTCGACACGGAAGACTTTTATCGAAAAGCCACCTCAATCCGTGGAAGCGTGATGCTTCTGGGACCCCTGCTGGCCCGGTTCGGAAAAGGAACCTTGCCTCAACCTGGCGGCGACAAAATCGGCAGAAGGCGGCTTGACACCCATTTTGTTGGCCTGCAAAAATTGGGAACAACCTTTTTATACCATCCTGACAAAAAAAGCTATGAAGTAACAGCCAAACAACTTGTGGGGGATTATATGTTACTCGAGGAAGCCTCTGTTACAGGAACAGCCAATATCCTGATGGCAGCCGTGAGGGCTCAAGGGACAACCACCATTTTTAACGCGGCATGCGAACCCTATCTGGTTCAGTTGTGCAAGATGCTGAACAATATGGGGGCAGACATCGCAGGAATAGGCAGTAATTTACTTACCATTCATGGTGTAAACAGGCTTCATGGCACCAATCACACCATGCTGGCCGACATGATCGAGGTGGGTAGTTTTATTGGCTTGGCCGCCATGACAAGGTCGGAAATCACCATTAAAAATGTACAACTCGAGAACCTGGGTCTCATCCCGACAACCTTTCGGAGATTGGGTATCACCATTGAACAAAAAGGCAACGACATCCTGGTGCCCAAACACGAACATTATGCCATCGAGACATTTATCGATGGATCGATCATGAATATTGCGGATGCACCCTGGCCCGGGTTCACTCCCGATTTAATCAGCATTGTACTGGTCGTTGCCATCCAGGCAGAAGGCAGCGTGTTGATTCATCAAAAGATGTTTGAAAGCCGCTTGTTTTTTGTTGATAAACTAATCGATATGGGAGCCCGGATCATCCTCTGCGACCCGCACCGTGCCACGGTAATCGGCTTAAATCATTCCACCCCCTTACGCGGCATCAGAATGAGTTCGCCCGACATCAGGGCAGGAGTAGCCTTGCTGATCGCGGCCTTGTCGGCCCAAGGCACCAGCATCATCGACAACATTGAACAAATCGACCGGGGATACCAGAATATTGAAGGCCGGTTGCAGCAACTGGGAGCGATGATAGAGCGGATATAACTTTCCGGGAATTTTCTACTTGTTTCAAAATGAATAGAAAGAATATCAAATATCGATTAACGAATGATGAAGTTTGACCCCGAAAGTTTTCGGGGTCGACATTCTAAAATCGTTAATCGATGGTTTGACTGCCGGTTTATCTGCCGTAGGCATGGAGGCAGTTCTGACTTCAAAAGAAACAAGAAGAATAATACAGATGCTCCCCCGACGAACCCCGCTCTTTGCAACTGACTACAAAAAAAAGGCCCCCTTTCGGGAGCCTTCTCATTATTGAAACAATTGAAGACTATTCAACCATCATTTTGCGGGTTACTTTGCTTTCGCCGGCAGTAATGGTGTAGAAATAAACACCGGTATTAAGCTGGCTTGCATCAATGGCGATGGTGTGCAGTCCGGTAGTTTTATATCCGTAATCGCTCATGGCCACTTTTTGTCCGGTCAGGGTATAAACTTCCATGCTCACGTTGGATGCCTGATTTAAGGTTACTTCCACATAGGTTTTCCCATTAAATGGATTGGGAAAGTTTTGAGAAATTTCGAGCGATTGTGCTACATTGTCGGTTACATTTACCGGTAGTGGACTGATTTCCAAATAAACCATGTTGTTTAAAACCGGATCGTGTGATGGCGTGGTAGGTATAATGCTGTTCCCGGGCATGTTATCCGTTTGATACAACATATGAAATTTATTATCGGACATGGTTTGAGCCACGCTGGGATAAACACATTCGCTAAAAATATGGAATACATCACCTGTATAATCAGTATAAGGACTAAACCTGCCATCGCCTTCGGTAAACCTGCCCCAAATATGACGGAAATTGAATTCGCTGTTATCAAACCCAACAGAAACCGCGGAATAAAATAGCTGAACGATTTGTGTTCCAAAGGCATCACGGGTAATCACCAATTGAGGCATGCTGGTGAGCGAGGCCTGGTACGTGGCAACACCAATGAGGGTATCTCCTCCATGAGGTTGTGTCCAGGCAGCCAACATGCCGCTTTGATATAGGTTCATGGTTGTCCAGTCTTCAGGATAAATTACCGATTGAATCATGGCTGTATCCAGTATAGGCATGCCTTCTTTCCAATACACCAATCCATCTGAGTAGGGATAATACGACCACGAATCATCATCAGGAATATCATCCAAATGAATCTGGCGTCCAAAGGCCACATGCACCACGCCCTGGTCGTCGATGACAATGTCATTATAACCATCACCACCCCCGCATTGTGGCAGGTCGCCACCGTTGCCATCAAAGTAGGGATCGGGGCTTTCATAAAAAAGAATCCGTTCCCAATTGTCACCTCCATCGGTTGATTTCATCACAATACCATCTTTTATACCACCAAATGCAACAAAGGCAAGGGTATTGCCCACAGGATGTGCGAACGAATAGGAATCACCACCCCATCCGCTGGTATAATCTGAACCCATGCCATCGAGGACGACATTTTCGGGATCCCAGGTGAGGCCTCCATCCATAGAACGAGAATAGAGCAACGCGTTAATCAGGCCTTCGTAGGCTACTGCGTTTCCGGCACAAGCAATTACATGAATCACCTCGTTATTTTCTCCTGAGGTCATCATTTTAGGCCAGGTTAAATCAGGCTGAGCAGCCGGTCCGGCAAGGGTAAAGTAATTCCAGTCGCCTTCGCCTTTGTTTTCACGCCAGCTAAACTGGAGACCAGCGTTTCCACCGGTATGCGCACAGATAATTTCTCCATTGATACCATAAGGTGCATAACTCGGCCATCCGGTGCGCACCTCTTCCACCCTTTCGGTTGGAATAGCACCCCAACTGGTTCCATCAAAATAATTATATCCGGTACCACGATCAGCATAGGCAGTAGGTGTCATGCCCCTGATCCAGGTGGCGCCCATGGTCCCGTCATCAAAGGCAAAAATCCGGGTGCCAATGGCGGCATTCGATTGGTTGTCGTACCAGCTGTCACCAATCACCACATCGGCAGCACGCGAATTGGAAACAGTAGGATTCAGATCGACGATATAAGTTGTACCGGGCTCGTCATTCATCACCCTGTTGGCCTGTTTTACGTTTTTGTACCAGGCTTTTGGCTTGTATTGAGCTACCTGGGCTATGCCGGCACCGGCAAAACCCATAGCCAGTGCAATGAGTATTATTTTTTTCATGGTTTAATTAATTAGTTTAACAAAAGATCATTTTCTGTGAGTGACAAACTTAAACTATTTTTTTCAGGTTTTATAGAAATAAAAAAAAGAGGCTCCTGCCGGAACCTCTTTTTTTAAAAAAGTTGGATGCGATTAGTCAACCATCATTTTGCGGGTTACTTTGCTTTCACCTGCAGTTACGGTGTAGAAATAAATTCCGGTGGTGAGTTGGCTGCCATCGATGGCTATGTTGTGTGAACCTGCGGCTCTAAATCCGTAGTCGTTCATGGCCACCTTTTGCCCCGTTAAGGTATAAACTTCCATGCTCACATTGGAGGCCTTGTTCAGGGTTACTTCAACATAAGTTTTACCATTAAATGGGTTTGGATAGTTTTGTGAAATTTCGAGTGACTGACCAACATTTTCGTTTACATTCACAGGAAGCGGGCTAACTGTCAGGTAAACCATGTTATTCAAAACAGGATCGTGGGTGGGTGCGGTGTTGGGTTGCAAACTATTTCCTGGCATGTTATCTGTTTGATACAAAATATGATATTTGTTATCAGGCATGGTTTGCGCAACACTTGGGAATACACATTCGCTGAAAATGTGGAATACATCGCTGGTGTAATCGGTAAAAGCACTAAACCTGCCATCACCTTCTGTAAAACGACCCCAGATATGGCGGAAGTTAAATTCGCTGTTATCGAAACCAACAGAAACAGCCGAATAAAATACCTGTACGATTTGCGTTCCAAAATCATCGCGTGTAATCACGAGCTGTGGCATAGAGGTAAGCGATCCATAATAAGGAGCAACACCCACAATGGTGTCGGTACCGTGCTCCTGAGTCCAGGCAGCCAGGTTTCCATTTTGATACAGGTTCATGGTTGTCCAGTCTGAAGGAAGGATATCTGCCTGAATCATGGCTGTATCAAGGGCAGGCATGGTTTCATTCCAGTACACCAATCCATCTGAGTAGGGATAATATGACCAGCTATCATCATCCGGGGTATCATCCAAATGAATCTGACGTCCGAAGGCTATATGGGCCATGCCTTCGTCATCAAGTGCCACGGCATTGTATCCGTCACCACCACCACATTGTGGAAGGTCGCCGCCATTACCATCAAAAAATGGATCAGGGCTTTGATAGAAAGTAGTCCTGGTCCAGTTGTCGCCACCATCGGTCGATTTCATCAATACACCGTCAGCCACACCGCCAAAGGCAACAAAAGCGAGGGTTTCGCCCACAGGCTGTGCCCAGCTGTAATCATCACCACCCCAGCCATTTGTATAGTCTGAACCCAGACCATCGAGAATTACATTTTCTGGATCCCAGGTAAGGCCACCATCAGTAGAACGTGAATAAAGCAGGGCCATGGTCAAACCTTCATAGGTTACTGCGTTACCGGCACAGGCAATCACATGGATCACGTCATGGTTTTCACCGGAAGTAATCATACGGGGCCATAACAAGTCAGGTTGAGCAGCAGGACCTACGAGGTTGAAATAATTCCAGTCGCCTGTGCCTTTGTTTTCGCGCCAGCTAAATTGCAGGCCATTTGCACCAAGGTGCGAAACAACGATTTCACCATTTTGACCGTAAGGTGCTAAGCTGGGCCAGCCTGTGCGAACATCTTCAATACGTTCGGTAGGATAGGCTCCCCAATTGGTTCCATCAAAATAATTATAACCGGTACCACGATCAGCATAGGCAGTTGGGTTCATTCCTCTTGTCCAGGTAGCACCAATGGTTCCGTCATCAAAGGCGTAAATTCTGTTTGCCATGGATGAATTCGACTGTAAGTCGTACCAGGTTTCGCCAATTACCTTATCGGCAGCCCGATCGCTGGCTACGGTAGGATTAATCTCACCGGTAAAGGAAACTTCCTGTTCGGCAATATACACCTTGTTATTTTGCTTAACGGTTTTGTACCAGGCTTTTGGAGCATACTGGCTAACCTGAGCAATCCCAACACTTACAAACCCAAGTGCGATTGCAAAAAGTAAAATTTTCTTCATGTTTCAATCATTTAAATTTACAATAGTTTAATAAGAATTTTTATTTAGGGGACAAACTTAATAATAATTATTCATATAAAAGGATGAATGAAAAATTTTCCTTTTTTTGAAATACAATAAACCCTTTTGTTTGAGAACAACATGATAAGTAAATCTTTGCGATGCTCCTTTAATAAAACAACGAAAAAAGGCTACCTGAAAATTTCAGGCAGCCTCCATCAATTTTGATAAAAATAACTGTACTATTTCACCAGCATTTTTTTTGTAACAGAATGATTTCCAACAGTAATGGTATAGAAGTACAACCCTGATTCATAATTGGATACATCCAAGCGGAATGCATGCGATCCCAATGTTGTTCCTCTGTCGATTTCAGTATAAACTTCCTGACCCAGAATATTGTTAATCCTAAGTTGGATTTGTCCAATTTTTGAGGTGTTCACCACAATAGTAGTATTGTTTACAGCAGGATTAGGACTATTCTGTGATACCTCAAAAGAGGCAACATCCAGGTTGTTTACGCCCACATGCAATGGGATTTTTAAATCAACTATGTTATTGTCGATTGGATCGTGACCGGTGTAACGCTCAGCAATACCAGGCATGTTGCTGGTTTGATAAATAGTATGAATGTCTGTATTAATAGTTGGCGAACTCGAAGGAAAAACGCATTCGCTAAAAATATGGAAGACATCTCCCGTATAATCTGTTGGCGTACTCCATAAACCATCACCTTCTGAAACTTCTCCCCAAATATGGCGGAAGTTGAATTCAGAATTATCGAACCCAAGGCTTACGGCAGAGTATTGAGCATAAATAAAACCATCATTATAAACAAGTTGAGGCATAGATGTTAGTGAAGCCTGATAAGTAGCAATACCAACTATCGTATCATCACCATGATCTTGAGCACGGGCCAGTAAATAACCACTGGCTTCGAGGTTATCCAGATCGAATACATCACTACCAATCATAGCACTGTCGAGGGGTGGCATGTCTTCATTCCAATAGATCAACCCATCAGTATAAGGATAATAAGAGCTTGTACCGGTTCCATCTGACGCGTGCAACATACGACCAAAAGCCACATGAACTTTCCCTGAAGCATCTATTACAGCTGAATTATACGAATCACCACCTCCAAAACGAGGCAAAGCTTGTGTTCCGTCATACATAGGTTCCGGGCTGTTATAAAAAGTAATGCGATCCCAGTTGTCACCACCATCGGTTGATTTCATAACGGCTCCGTCGGTAAATCCACCAAAAGCAACAAATGCGATGGTGTTGCCTTCAGCTGGTGCCCAACAGTATTCATCTCCACCAAAACCATCGGTATAATCCGGTCCGATTTCGTCAAATATCATATTTTCCGGATCCCATGTAACACCTCCATCCATACTGCGCGAATAAAGAATTGGGGCTGTTTGTCCGGCAAATGTTTCAGTATATAGTGTGGCGATCACATGTATAACCTCATTATTTTCGCCGGAAGTGATCATGCGTGGCCATGTTAAACCACCAGTGCTTGCTGGTCCATACAGGTTAAAAGTGCTCCAGTCACCTTCACCTTTTACAGGACGCCAGCTAAACAAAAGTCCATCTGCAGCGGTGTGTACACATACAATTTCACCCGTTTCACCGTAAGGAGCAATACATGGCCAACCCACACGTTCACCTTCTATCCGATCAGTCGGAACAGGTCCCCATGAGGTTCCGTCATGGTAGTTATATCCGGTTCCGCGTTCCGGGTAAGAAGAAGGCACAAAACCCATCGTCCAGACAGCACTCATGGTGCCATCAGGAAAAATATAGGCACGGTGTTGCATGGTAGCATTTGATTGCAGATCGTAAACGGTATTTCCGATAACCACATCAGCAGCTCTATCATTGGCTATATAAGGACTAACCACTTCACTTGTAAATGAAGATTGATCCTTCACTGCTTTTTGTTTTTCCATTTTAATTTCCTGAAGCCTGTCATGTTGCTTCATCATGGCACTTTGAGCAAAGGATAAACTGCCAACAGCCACCAACATAATAAATAGTAGTGTTTTTTTCATGGTGATAAATTTAAATTATTAATTGTTTAATCTACAAATATATATACTTTTAATGAGAACGCAAACAACAAACCATAATCGATGATATAAACTCATTACTTTCTTGCAACTTCAACCCGACCTTTTAAATGGTCGTATTGCTCTATTTGTTTATTTGAGCAACACTTTTCCCGTTTTTAAAATGCTCAACACCCAGGTCCAAAAACTCAGCAAAAGCGTCTATATCAAGGTCATAAGCCCTTGGCTGCGCCAACACCTGACCATTATGACCAAGCAAAACATAATATGGTTGCGCGTTAACGCCAAATTTTGTTTTCTGGAAGTCGAAGTTTACCGCACCAAGTGTCTTCTTCAGTTTGCCATCATAATCGGAAGTATACCATTCCGATTCGGGCAATACAATTTTTTTGTCGTCCACATACATGGCCAGCACGATGTAGTTCTCGCGAAGGCGTTTTAATACTTTAGGATCGGACCACACGTTGGATTCCATTTCGCGGCAATTTACACAGCCATGGCCTGTAAAGTCGATAAACAGGGGTTTGTTTTGCTCTTTTGCACAGGCCAGGGCCTGATTGAAGTCGAAATATCCTTCCAGTCCATGGGGAAGATGCAACGTCTCACTGTATTTGGGTTTTTCACAAATCTCCACCGGTTGATTGCTCTCTCCCGAAACCGAGTAGAGTTTTACGTTATCACGGATGACACCGTTTAAATCAAAATCGTGGGTTGTCATGGGAGGTGTCCATCCTGAAAGGGCCTTTAAGGGTGCGCCAAACATTCCCGGAATCAAATAAACCACAAAACTGAAGGTGATGATGGCCAATATCATACGAGGCACACCCAGGTATTTCACTTCGCTGTCGTGGGCGAATTTGATCTTTCCTAACAGGTAGAGTCCCATGATGGTAAAAATGGCGATCCAAAGGGCCAGGTACACTTCGCGGTCGAGAATTTGCCAGTGATAGGTCTGGTCGGCAACGCTCAGGAACTTTAATCCCAGGGCCAGTTCGATGAAACCAATAACCACCTTCACTGCGTTCAACCATCCGCCTGATTTTGGAAGATTGTCGAGGGCTGCTGGAAAAATAGCAAAAATGGTGAATGGTATGGCAAAGGCCAACGAAAACCCAAGCATCCCGACAATGGGCAGGATGACTTCGCCCTGAGTGGAAAGGGCCAAAATAAATCCGGCGATGGGAGCTGTGCAAGAAAACGAAACCAACACCAGGGTAAAAGCCATGAAAAAAGCACCCAGATAACCTCCCTTATCCGCTTGTTTATCAGAACGATTTACCATCCAGGAAGGCAGAACAATCTCGAACATCCCGAAGAAGGAGGCCGCGAAAACCGTGAACAGTAAAAAGAAGAATATATTGGGTAACCAATGCGTACTCAACCAATTGGTGAACGATTCTCCAAGCGTCACGGCCACAATTGTTCCGGCAAAAACATAGATAAGCACGATGGAGAGGCCATACACAATGGCCTTTGAGATTGATTTGGATTTATTTTCGCTGCCGTGCATAAAATATGAAACCGTGAGGGGAATCATTGGATAAATACAAGGTGTGAGCAAGGCAATAAAGCCGCCGCCAAGTGCTACGAAGAAAAACGCCCACAACGACATGGTCTTGTATTTTTCAAGGTCACCACCGGATGCGGAAATTGTTTCCTGGTCGGCACCGTCTGATTTCCCTGCCGTCACCGTAGCTGTTTCCTGCGGATTCAGGACAAAACTAAACTCCACATCTTCGGGTGGCAGACATTTGGTGTCGTCGCAACACATGTAGTTTAAATATCCTGCAACGGTAACCTGTCCGGTTCCATCGATTTTTACCCTTTGCTTAAAAATCGCTTCTTCGGCGAAGAATTTAAGTACCATTTCAAAATTGGGGTCGTATTCCTCAATCACCTTACTTTCTTCCATAACCGGTCCCTGCAGTGAATAATCCCGGCTATCGGTAAAGCTAAATGTGGTGGCAGGTGGCGACATGGGAATATCTTGTGAATACAGGTGCCAGTGCATATCGATGCCAGCCTTGAACACCAGGTCATATTCCGCTTCGCTCACCTTTTCTGAAGAAAAACTCCATTTTACAGGCTCCAATATTTGCGCCTGCAGGTGCGAAAAAAGCGAAAATAACAGCAATAAACTTATTAATCGTCCCTTCATTTCAATCTTAATTTATACTGAATAATTAGTTTGCAAAAATAACATGTTTATCATAGTCACTTGCTCAGATATGTTTCCTTTGACAACCTTTAACAAAATAATGTTGCAGAGGTGAGGTTTTAAACCAGACAGGCATTCAAAACCAAACGTGTTGTATTTGTTACAGAAGCATGCCCGCCGGCACGATGTCCCACCACCCATATAATCTCATCGCCGGAAACCAGAACAAAAACATGCTCTTTTTCTACCACACTTATCTTTTGGTCGATCAAAAAATCACTAACCAGCTTCGACCCTTTCATGCCAAATGGCACAAACCGATCGCCTTGCTGCCATGGCCGCAGCAATAAAGGAAAATGCAATTTGTCACGATCGAACAGCGCCATGTTGTTTGAGACTTGTAAGGTCAGCCGGGGGGAGTTTTCCATCACTTCCAGCAGGAGATGCACCGGAAATTGGACTTCCGTTTGATCAACATCAATCCAATTTGCTTGTGCCACCTGATTTTGAGCAAGAGGCACGATAATTACCTCCGTTCGATCGACCACCATCCTGTGGGTGTGTGACCCGAACAATTTGCCGCTTTCGGAATTGAGAATGGCCTCTGTAGCCGAATGAAGCACCTGTGGATTAAAATCAAATTCGCTCAGCAGGTAATAGAGCCAGGTATGAAGAGGATGCAGTTTTTTTAATTCACTTACAGGGAGGTGGATCTCCTCCCCTTTTATTGCGAAAAGTAATTGCTTTTTTTCTGCAACCACCTGTTGAATGAGCTCCGCATCCTCCTTCAGAAGATTCATGCCTGAGGCAAGGGCTTCAGAAAATCCGGGTAAGTTCGCCTCCAAAGGCGGAACCAGGTGGTGGCGAATTTTATTGCGCAGATACAGGTCCCCGCCATTGGAGGAATCATCGCGAAAAGCAATCCCCTGATGCCGGGCATATTGTTCAATTTCACTGCGGCGGGCAAATAACAGAGGCCGGATGAATTTATTTCGTGTCAGGGGCATCCCTCCAAGGCCTTTCAATCCGGATCTCCGCATCAGGTTGATGAAAAATGTTTCCACCTGATCGTCGAGGTGGTGACCCAGTGCTACCCGTGTATATCCATTCTCCTGACAGAGTTCATCAAAATACGCGTAACGAAGATCGCGGGCAGCTACCTGGGTTGACAAATGGTGTTGGGCGGCATAGGCTTTTGTTGCTACCATTTTCACATGAACAGGAATATTCAATTGATGGGCCAACTCCCGAACAAATCGCTCATCTTCATCCGATTCATCACCTCTTAACCGGAAGTTGACATGTGCAATGGAAATAGAATATTCCAGTTCTTTAAACAAGTGGGCCATCACCACCGAATCGGCTCCCCCGCTCACGGCCAAAAGAATTTTGTCGTTGAACGAAAAAAGTTTGTTCTTCGTAATAAAAGTCTTAAACTGTTGAAAGAATTCGGTTTCCACTTTTAAAGGGTAAATGTTGGGTAACGATTAAAACGGGTTTTTCACAAATTTCTTTCCAGCTTCCATCAAATCCACCATTTGAAAGCTCAAGTCGGTAAATAAAATGGCAGCATGGGCATTGCGTTCGATATGAAAGATGGCCTGGTTGAGTATCCCGACTATTTTTATCTGATTGGCCTTATTAATGTATGGAGCAAACTTTTGCACAAAGGTCAACTCCTCTCCGGTACTTTTAACCAATTGTGCATTTCCATGATTGATGGCTAAACTGTTGTGAATGCTTTCGAGGGCAAACTTCAGGAAACTCTTTTGTCGCTCTCGTCCCAGTTTAGACATTTCCTGGTTGAACTGGTGAAGCGGCACGAAATTCCCCGGTTTATAACACAGCCGGAGCCATTGACTTAGCAGGATGAAATTTGATTGTGATTCATCCACATTGTTTAATATTTCGAGGGCCGCGTTGAGGTTTCCATTGGCCTGCCGGGTAACCGATTGAGCAGCAGTAGCATCTGAATACTGATCCTGCAGCCATTGAAAAATGTCCGGGTCGGTTATTTTGGGCACTTTCACCAGTTGAGCACGCGAACGAACGGTAGGCAATAACAATTCGAAACGCTCTGCCACCAGCAAAATCAATGTATTGTCAGGCGGTTCCTCCAGGGTTTTCAGCAGTTTATTGGATGCCGATTCATGGAGTTTCTCCACCATCCAAACAACAATTACTTTGTACTTTGCTTCATAAGCCTTCAGGGCCATCTTGCTAATGATATCGGCCGCATCGCGTACATAAATGGTGCCCTGCTTATTGCCAACGCCCAGAAAATCGTACCAACTGTTTTGGGTGGCATAACCCTGATTTTTTGACAGATAGGTGCGCCATTCGGTGAGCATCAACTCCGATTTGGGTTCTTTTTTTACGGCATCGGTAGTGGTGGTGGGGAAATAAAAATGCAAATCAGGATGGGCGTATTTCTGAAACTTTTTACAGGACGGGCAATCACCACAGCTATCGGTTTCGGTTGGTTGTTTGCAATTGACAAACTGAGCAAAAGCAATGGCCAGTGGCAATGCCCCGGAGCCTTCCGGTCCCAGAAAAAGCTGGGTATGAGCCAAACGCCCACCACGGAAACTGGTGATTAACCGTTCTTTAACTTCCTGCTGACCAACGATGTGTTCAAACTGCATGGCATCTTTTGTGAGGCTTCAAAGATAGATAAAAGAGATGAGGTTGCAAGGAAAAAGTCGGGAAGTAATCACTTCTAAATTCAAGTCACAGGTACCCTCATTGCTGAAATTAAAATCCGGGGAGATGATTTAAACATCCATTTATATAGTTAAATTTGGTAATTATTTTGCTGCCCTGTGTTTAACCATAAAGTTTAAAATGACGTCCTATAAATATCACAGCATGAAAATAATAATTTTTTTAAACGTATTGATGTTTTTGGCATTAGGATTATTTTTGTTGTCGGGCTGCAAAAAGAACACCCCTGACTCTCCGGATTATTCCGACAAAATGAAGGCCATTTCCTATCTGACAGAAAATTATCCGCCATTTAATTACGAGAATGAGGGAGAAATTTATGGTGTTTCGGCAGATATCCTTAATGGATTGTTCACCAAAATGAACATCGAACCAACCGACATTACTTTGGAAATAAATGAATGGGACACCGTATATCAGAGGACTCTGAATCAGCCCAATACCATGCTGTTTTCAGTTGTCAGGATTCCTGAACGGGAAAACCTGTTTAAATGGGTCGGGCCGATTGCCCCTCAAAAAGACGTAGTTATTGCGTTATCATCACAGCAACTCAACATTACCAATGCTGCCGACCTGGCGACGCATACCATTGGTGTGATAGCAGGATACAGCAATATAACACTGTTACTCAACCTGGGAGTTCCGCAATCAATGCTCGTCGAGGTGAACAGCATGAGTGATTTATACGCAGGACTGACTAACCAATCCTTTGAATGTATTGCCTATTCGGAGATTGGCCATGGGTTGGCAGTGGTCTCAATGGGTTATAATCCTGATGATTTCGATATCGTTTATGACTTACAGGTTACACAGTTGTATTACGCATTCAATCCCGGTATCTCCAACGAACTGGTTGATTATATGCAGGCTGTGCTGGATGAGTTTAAACTGGATAAAACCGAAGACGGGAGCAGTGTGTATGAAAAGATACTCAATAAATATCAGGTCATTGAGCATGTGGAGGATAACATTACAGAACAAATGGTGATTGATCTTGTGAGTACAACCTCGCAGCACCTCGAAGAGAACTCCTCTGCTACCCTGGATAAAATCAACGCGGGAGAGGCTCCTTATCATGATCTCATAAATCCTTCACTATATGCTTTTGCTTACGATACCGCGGTGACCATGGTAGCGCATGCGACCAATCCTCTGTTGGTAGGCGTAAATTTCAGAGGAAAGACGGATGCTGCCGGAAAACCTTTTCGCGATCAGATCGTCAGTGGTGCACTTGCTCATGGTACCGGTTGGGAAGATTATATTTATACTAAACCCGACCAGAGCGGTTTATATTATAAGACCACCTATTACAACTTAACCACGGGCAGCGATGGAAAACTATATGTGGTGTGTGCCGGCAGGTATAAATGAGCCTTGACCAAAGGCAAATTTCATTCTATAAGCACCGTCATTCGATTATGTCTTTATTCCACTTATTTGAGTTGAAGCAAAAAGCCTAACTTTGACGCATAAATTAAAATGGCTACGCATTTCAAAAATACATTTAACCCGGTTTAGAAGGTAGCTCAAACCACAACGTATAGAATACACAACATTTGTTAAATCAATCCTTTAACCATCATCATGAACAAGAAAACCTTATTATTCTTTTTGCTGCTGCCGATAATGGTAGTTCTGTTTTCGGGCTGTACAAATAAAAACGCCGGCAACTATCAATATCAGGTTCAGTTTTTAACTGAAGAATACAAACCATTCAATTACACCGAGGATGGAGCACTTACCGGACTGGCGCCCGAACTGTTGAAAGAGATATGCAACCGGCTGGGAATTCCGTATGAAGTGAAAGTACTTCCATGGGCCGAAGGGTTTGAATTGGTTCAAAGCAATGAAAACACGGTCCTTTTTTCAACAATCCTGAATACCGAAAGAAAAGATTTGTTTAAATGGGCTGGCCCTTTTGCATCCCTCGATTGGTTGTTTTACGCTTCTTCACAAAACCAGGTCCTCATAAGTTCGATGGAAGACGCAAAGTTGGTTGCCAATATTGGCGTGATAAAAGATTATTCGATAGAACAATACCTGGTTGGAGAGGGATTTACCAATCTTGTTTACTGCGAAAACAACATCGATGCCTTTAATAAATTGTTGAAAGGTGAAATTGATCTTTTCCCATCTGACAAGATCACTGCCGAAGCAGCATTAAACGCTTTGAATCAATCGATATACGATGTTACCGATAAGCTTACCATCAGAACTGACCTGGTTTATTTTGCCTTTAATAAAAACACACCTGATGCCGTAGTGGCTGATTTCCAGCACGAGATAGATGCTTTGAAATTAAATGGCACCTTGAAGGCACTTTATCAGAAATTTATGCAATCACCGGATGCTCCGGAGATTTTACAAATTTATACGGAACAATATCCCCCATTGTCATATAGGAACAGTTTTGGACAAATCACCGGATTCGGCACTGACGTTGTGAATGAAATCATGAAACGAAATCAATCCTTTTGTGAAATAAAACTTTCATTGTGGAGCAATGGTTATGAACTGGCCCTGAATAATCCAAACTTTTGCCTCTTCACTATGGATCGCACAGAACTCCGCGAGGAATTGTTCAACTGGGTTGGCCCGATAGGTACCAATACAACTTATTTTTACACCAAGGCAGGTTCGGGGATTTCAATCACCACCCTGGATGAAGCCAGGAGTTTAAACGCGATTGGCACCGTCAGTTCCTGGTTTTCTGATCAATATCTGCGTGAGAATGGTTTTACAAACCTGATTTCCGATGGCGATCCGGCCGTGATGGTCGAAAAGCTCATGTCTGGTCAGATAGATGCCGCCGTTTGTACCGATGTTACCTTTCCTGACATACTTAAAGCATCTGGTTATCAATATAATGAAGTAAACCCTGCCTTTGTGCTGATGTCTTCAGATTATTATATTGCATTTTCAAAAGGAACTTCAGCATCAATTGTCAATCAATGGCAGGATGCACTGGATGCCGCGAAAACAGATGGTACCTACGTTGCGATTTACAGGAAATGGTTTCCGTGACCAGAGGACCTGTATTTTGAGTAAGGATATAACCTGTTTTATTTGTCCCCATTTTTCGTTTGTGTTTCATGACTAATACCTTCGGTAGGTTTACCTACCTTCGGCAGGATAAAACCTTACCCTGCAAGGGTTTTGAACCCTTGCAGGGTAAGGTTGCTACGACAATTTCGCTACCAAAAACTCCCGGTTCATGCGGGCGATGTTGGTAACAGAAATTTCTTTGGGACATTCGGCTTCGCAGGCATAGGTGTTGGTACAGTTTCCAAATCCCAGGTCATCCATCTTGGCCACCATTTTTTGTACACGCTCCTTTGCTTCTACCTTGCCTTGTGGCAACAGGGCAAACTGCGATACTTTCGCCGCCACAAACAACATAGCCGATGCATTTTTACAGGCTGCCACACAAGCACCACATCCAATACAGGCTGCGGCATCCATGGCCAAATCAGCATTTTGTTTGCGGATGGGGATGGCGTTGGCATCGGGGACACCGCCGGTAGCAATACTTACAAATCCACCGGCCTGGATGATTTCATCGAAAGCACTCCGGTCAACCATCAAATCCTTAATAACAGGAAAAGGTTTTGCACGCCAGGGCTCGATGGTTACGGTTTCACCATCCTTAAACCTGCGCATGTGCAACTGACAGGTGGTGATGGCATTATCGGGACCGTGAGGTCGTCCATTGATAAATAAACTACACATGCCGCAAATGCCTTCGCGGCAGTCGTGGTCAAAGGCCACAGGGTCTTCACCTTTGTTTACCAGTTCCTCGTTGAGGATATCCAGCATTTCGAGGAAAGAAGCATCTTTTGAAATTTCATGCACCTGATAGTCAACAAATTTACCATCAGCATGGGCGGAGGGTTGTCTCCATATTTTAAGTTTTAAATCCATTGTTCCGGTATTTTATGTTAATTAAGCAGTTTTATAGTTACGCTGTTTCACTTCGATGTTCTCATAGATGAGGGGTTCCTTGTGAAGTTCCGGTTCCTGATCATCGCCTTTGTATTCCCAGGCAGCGGCGTACATATACTCTTTGTCGTTGCGCAGGGCTTCGCCTTCAGGAGTTTGGTATTCTTCACGGAAGTGACCTCCGCTCGATTCGTTGCGGTTTAAAGCATCATAAGCCAACAACTCACCCAATTCGAGAAAATCGGCCACCCGCAAGGCTTTTTCCAGTTCTACATTCAAGCCATCGTTTGTTCCGGGAACTTTAACTTGTTGCCAGAATTCTTTGCGTAAAGCTTTTAACTCTTCAATGGCTTTTTCCAGGCCGGCCTTGTTGCGGGCCATGCCCACATTGTCCCACATAATGAGACCCAAACGGCGGTGGAACGAATCTACGGTATGATCGCCTTTTACTGCCAGGAGTTTGTTAATGCGCTCCTGCACTTCTTTCTCAGCGGCTTCAAATTCAGCTGAATCGGTTTTAAAGTGAGGAACTGTAATCTGATCGGCCAGATAATTCTGCATGGTATAAGGCAATACAAAATAACCATCGGACAAGCCCTGCATCAGTGCCGAAGCTCCCAAACGGTTGGCTCCATGATCGCTAAAATTGGCCTCACCACCCACAAACAAGCCGGGGATGGTGCTTTGCAATTCATAATCCACCCAGGTTCCTCCCATCGTATAATGGATGGCAGGGTAAATCATCATGGGTGTTTCATATGGATTGGCATCTACAATTTTTTCGTACATCTGGAAGAGGTTCCCGTAGCGTGCTTCGATCACATTTTTGCCCAGCCGGGCGATGGATGATTTAAAATCAAGATACACGGCCAATCCGGTGGAACCCACTCCGAAACCGGCATCACAGCGCTCTTTGGCGGCCCGGGAAGCCACGTCACGGGGAACCAGGTTGCCAAAAGCAGGATAACGGCGTTCGAGATAATAATCACGGTCTTCCTCAGCAATATCGGTGGCTTTTAATTGACCTTTTTGTATTTTTTCAGCGTCTTCTTTTTTCTTCGGAACCCAGATGCGGCCATCATTGCGGAGGCTTTCGCTCATCAGCGTCAGCTTCGACTGGTAGTCGCCGTGAACGGGAATACAGGTGGGATGAATTTGCACAAAACTTGGATTGGCAAAAAATGCACCTCTTTTATATGCCCGCCAGGCAGCACTTCCATTGGAGGTCATTGCGTTGGTACTGAGAAAAAACACGTTGGCATAACCACCGGTAGCCAATAGTACAGCGTGGGCAGCATGACGCTCTAACTTTCCTGTAACCAGGTTGCGTACAATCACTCCACGGGCCCGTCCGTCAATTTTAACCACGTCAAGCATCTCACGACGGGTGTACATCTTAACCGCACCTTTGCCTATTTGTTTGCTTAACGCACTGTAGGCACCCAGCAAAAGCTGCTGACCGGTTTGACCACGCGCATAAAATGTCCGGGAAACCAAAGCGCCACCAAATGAACGGTTGTCGAGCAGTCCACCGTATTCGCGTGCAAATGGAACTCCCTGTGCTACACATTGGTCGATGATATTGTTGCTCACTTCGGCCAAACGATAAACATTGGCTTCACGGGCACGGTAGTCACCACCTTTGATGGTATCATAAAACAGACGATAGACACTGTCGCCATCGTTGGGGTAATTTTTAGCAGCATTGATCCCGCCCTGGGCGGCAATGCTGTGAGCCCGGCGCGGACTGTCCTGAATACAAAATACACTCACGTTAAAACCAAGTTCTGAGAGACTTGCCGCGGCCGCACCACCGGCTAATCCGGTACCAATGACAATGATATCCACTTTTCGTTTGTTGGCCGGATTGACCAGATTTTGATGAGCTTTATAATTAGTCCATTTTTCGGCCAATGGTCCGTCCGGTATTTTTGATTCTAGCTTTGTCATAATATCTTATTTTGAAAAGTAAATAAACAGCGGAATCGACATAAAAGCAAGGGTAATGAGGACAGCAAAGAAATGTCCAAACCCTTTAATAAAAGGTGTGTATTTTGGATGATTGAGTCCGAGCGACTGAAATGCTGATTGAAATCCATGATCAAGGTGAAAACCCAGTATCATGAGCGCGATTAGATAACCAACCACATAATATGGCATTTGAAACAGGGCAATTACCAAGGCTCCCATATCGTCAGCGGTTTTACCGTCTATTTGGATTTTGGGAATTTCACCAATAAAGCCTTTAGCGACCAAAAAGAAATTTACGAAGTGAATGGAAAGGAAAATGAAAATAATGACTCCTGTGTGGATCATGTATTTACTAAAAAAAGAATCTTCCGAAATCGCTTTTAAGCGATATCCTTTGGGGCGAGCCACCCAGTTTTCTATTTGCAGAATGAGGCCAAGGATGATGTGAACTACAAATCCTGCAAACAGAACCCATTGAAATAATTGAATAAAAGGATTGGTCCCCATAAAATGGGATGCTTCGTTGAACAGGTTTTTGGTTGGGTCGAAAACCAGTAAAAGATTGATGCTTAGGTGCACAACTAAAAATGTCATCAGGAATAAACCCATAAACGACATCCATATCTTCTTAGTGACCGAAGAATAAAATTTACTCATAATTACGCTTTTTATGTGATTTTTGTAAACGTAGGTGTTAATTATGCAACAAAAGTATGAAACTTTTCAACGGATTTTTGGCATACTGTTTATTTTTAACAATGTTAAATAGTGTCCAAAACTGGTTGCGATGTGCCGGTTAAATCAGAGGTTTAATTAGATTTGTAACCTTAAACTATGAAGCTTATGCGCTATTTACCCATTCAATCAAAACTTTTTTCGGATAACAGGAATCGATTTGCCAACCTGCTTCCGAATAAATCGGTGGCGATTTTTCATTCCAACGAACAGTATCCACGAAACGGCGACCAGTTCTTTCCCTTTCGGCAACAGTCGGACCTGTTCTACCTAACCGGTATAGAACAAGAAAAAACCATACTGGTGATTGCTCCGGGAGCACCCAATGCTAAGCTACAAGAAGTATTGTTCATCATCAGGAGCAATGAGACCATGGCACAATGGGAAGGACATAAATACACTGCTGAAGAAGCCAGGGCAATTTCGGGTGTCCATCAAATTCGATTTGTTGAAGATTATGACTTGGTTTTACGCGAATTGCTTGCCTGGGCAATAAATATCTATCTGAATTTTAATGAATATCCTAAATTTTTTAGTGAAGTTAAAGACAGAAATGAGCGAATTGGATTAGCACTCAAAGAAAGTTTTCCATTGCATACCTATCATAGGGCAGCTCCATTAATCACTCAATTAAGAATGATCAAATCGGAGGAGGAAATCAAGTTGATTCAGGAAGCGTGCGAAATCACCAACAAAGCCTTTCGCAGGGTACTAAACACCATCAAACCCGGCATGAATGAAATGGAAGTACAGGCAGAAATTGAACATGAATTTACCATCAACCGGGCAAATGGTCATGGATATCAGCCCATTATAGCTTCAGGGAAGAATGCCTGCATTTTGCATTATATTGAGAATGATCAGGAATGCAAGGACGGGGATCTGGTGTTGTTGGACGTGGGTGCCGAATATGCGAACTACTCAGCTGACATGAGCCGTACCATCCCTGTCAACGGGCATTTTTCTGATCGGCAACGTGCTTGTTACCAGGCGGTATTGCGTGTACAACGGGAAGTCATCAAGTTGTATGTGCCCGGAAACAGCATCAACCAAATCAACAGGAGAACGGAGGAGCTAATGGAACAGGAAATGATCGGTCTGGGTTTGTTTACTTTGTCTGAATTGGAGGCTCAAGATCTGAAATCTCCTTTATTTAAAAATTATTTTATGCATGGTACGGCTCATTTTCTTGGTCTCGATGTGCATGATGTTGGCCCAAAAGAGAGCATCCTTTCTCCGGGCATGGTGCTTACCTGCGAGCCGGGAATTTATATCGCGGAAGAAAATCTGGGTATCCGCCTTGAGAATGACATCCTGATTACCGAAGGCGAGCCAATTAATCTGATGGCCAATATTCCAATTGAACCGGATGAAATTGAGGGATTGATGAGATAAAAGGGTGAAAACTGTTTGTGGTTCTTAAACCTAACTCCTGATTAAAACGTCTTACTCCCTTTTCTTACAAAGGTAATTTCATACCCGGATTGGATTTGATTAGTGACAAAAATCATCCCGGAAACCGAAGTTCCGGAAAAAAAAAGGATAATCGATTTGAAATATCTTAAAAATATAAGCTCAAACCAAAGCTGGGCATAAAGGGCAACTGATAAACCACCTTGCTGGTAATCAGGTCAACATAGAAAACATTTTTACGGTCGTATACATTGGTCACACTCAGGTCGGCCACCAGTTTGGTATTGGCGCTCAGGAAGAAGTTTCGTTTCACATCTATGTCCAGACGGTGGTACACGGGCAGTCGGCCATTGTATAAATCGCCGTAAATCACGCCCAGATTGCCATTTTCGGTTCCAATGTTTGAATTGATTCCATCCGGAAATGAGAGTGATTCATAATATCCCTGCACCTGGGTGAAAGGAAAGCCTGTTCCCAGGTTCCAACGAGCACCAAATTCCCACTGAAGCTTTGGACCGGTAATGTAAGAAAATACAAAGTTCACATTGTGGCGGCGATCGAAGTGAGGCGTATAGCTGACCATCTCACCATATTTGTCTTCAAACTGGCGGGTGACGAAACCCAGTGAATAAACCAGCCACACATAAACCTTTTTATAGTCATACTTCAGCACCATGTCCATTCCATAAGCATTACCTTTTTCAAGGATAAAATCCTTATATTCCACTTCAGACGCTCCCTGAGGAGCCTCCGACTCGTTGTACAATTTATTTCGGTTGATGTTGGTAAGTTGCGGAAAATATTTGTAGTATCCTTCCACGTTCAGGCTAATGGAGTTGCTCAGGTCAAACTCGGCTCCAAGAATTAAATGATCGGATTTCTGAATCCTGCTGGTTCTTTTCTTTCCATCAAACTGATCAGGCAGGTTTTCTGGTCCCGAAAGAAATCCATAAAACAAGTTCACCACATCACGATCGGATGACGCCGCGATAAAATTTTGCGAATAGACGCCTCCGGCAAATTTCAACCTAAACCAATCGTTGGCATTGTATTTAATGGCCAACCGGGGTTCAGGACTGGCTTCGGCGAGAGAGGCATACCATTCCAGGCGAAAGCCCGGTTCAAAAATAAACTTGTTCACGATAAACTTGTATTTGGCATATAAGCCAAGCTGTGTAGTGTTTTCGGTTTGATTAATTTCCGTATTCACAAAATTCTTAAACAGATATTCAGTGCGGTATCCTTCGAGTTCAACACCATATTTCAATTCATTTTTCCCCATGAAATAAGTAAAATTGATGGCCGCATTGAATCCGCTGATCGCACTTTTTCTGTCGTTGAGCGTGGTTGATTTTACCTTGGTTTCGTACTTGGAAAAGGCCACAATTCCTTCGATGAGTACAGGTGCTTTTCCGGGGATGACCACAAAACTCGAACCTCCCCCAAACGATTTCCATCCAAAATCGGAAATAGCCTTATAGTTGCTTACATTGTCGGTGAAATTAAATCCAAAGAGGCTAATCTTGCTGCCATTGGCTGCATTGAGGGTTACTTTTCCGTAAATATCGGCAAAATTAAACGGGAGCCCGTCTTTATCCACATACTCGTATAAAACCTTTGAACTTTCTGCCAGATATGAATTTTTAAAGGACAAAACAAAAGAAGCACTTCCCTCATCGGGTGAATTTTGCTTTTTTATGGGACCTTCAACCATTGCACGGGCACCAAAAGTAGATGCTCCACACACACCCGACATGCGCTTTTTGTTCCCGTCTTTGGTAGTTATATCCATGACGGAAGAAATTCTTCCCCCATATTCGGCATTGTACCCACCAGTATAAATGGAGGCATTGCGAATCAAATCGGTTTCAAAAACTGAAAACAACCCGATGGAATGAAACGGATTGTAGATGGTCATCCCGTCCAACATCACCTTATTTTGAATGGGAGATCCCCCACGGATATAAAACTGCCCACCCTGATCGCCTGTGAAAACAACTCCCGGAACTACCTGTAAATATTGAGCAAAGTCGGCCTGGCCTCCCACGCTTGGAATTTGCTTGATGTCTTTGGGCGAAATCTTGACCACCGACATCTTGGTCTCTGTCCGGGCTTCCGTTCGTTCGGCACTCACCGTTACCGTCTCCAGATTGAAAGACCCTTTTTTTATAAACAGCTTTTTATTGAGTAATGCTCCTTTTGACAAGGAGATCAATTCACTGATGGTATCAAATCCAAGATAAGTGACCATGAGTGTATAGTCGCCGGGAGGGATTTTTGAAATTAAAAAATACCCGTTTACATCAGTGGAAGCGCCAAAGTTGGTTCCTTTAAGTACCACGTTGGCAAATATGGCAGGTTCGCCCGATTCTTCCTCATACAAAAATCCCCGTACGGTTGCCTCCTGGGCTTTTAATGAAACTTGTGCGAGCGACAGGCAAAAAACAAATAAAAAAACATGAAGGTATCTAATTTTCATAATCGCAAATTATGTTTATTCAAAGAAAAACGATTTCAGCCACTTTTACCCCTCAATCCCCTAAAGGGGAAGTGGCTGAAAATCAGAACTCCCTTTAGTCCCGATGTCAATATCGGGAGGGGTTCATTCTGATTTTCAATTATTTTTATAATTCGCCTTTTTAGATCGGACTCATTAAATAAAACTGAAAAGCATTCTCCTGGCGCACGAAAAAAACGGCGCTTTCAAAATCTTTTGAAAACGCCGCCAAGCCCACAAGTAATATTGTATTTCAGGTTTCTGGTATTAATATCTAATCACCGAATAATTGGATACGGCTGCATTTACATCCATATAGATTTTATGCGTGGCCTCCTCGAAATTCCCGGTACGATACAAACCATGTTCTACTTGATTAAAACCCGAGATGGTCCTTCCTGATAGTACGGTGCTGATTTTCAATTCACATCCGGATGATTCGGGTACTCTTAATTCGATGGAGGAAGCACCTGCCTCAATTTCTAAATAAGTATCAGGGTATTGATCACCCAGTTTTATGTTGATGTCAGCAGCTCCGCCTTCCAGCCGAAACGATTTCAGCCGAAAAGGACTCAGGTCGAGGTCCACTTCTGCCGCGCCTATTTCAAAATCCATGTCCCAAACAGGATTTGAATTCAGTTGAACATCGACACGGTTATTCTTTTTGGAATTGAGGCGTACGCCGTCTTCCATCATAATTCGCACTTCGGTTATGGTATCTTCTTGCTTTACAATATATTTATAGGTAACCAACGAGCCGCTTTTGACAAAATTCACCAATTGATCACTGGTTTGGTACAAGGTAAATGAACCGGCAGCCATTTCCATATCAAGTGAGGCAATCGTCATGGTGTCGTTGTAAGGAACCTGAAATTCCTGATTGACGGCATGCGAATTAATTTCAGTGTAGTTGTCTTCTTCCATTCGCCAGCGAACATTGTCGTTCAACATGTAATAAATACTTCCTACAAGTACCACCACGACAAACCCAATTTTAATTATGTCTTTTATGGGCAGGATAGAGATTCCCCATAGGATAAAAATCACAGGCCACAAGCGCCACATGTTGTACCAGTCGAAGTCGAGGACGTTTAGGTTTTCAAGTGTAAACAGTATCCCTAAAAAGATCAGGATAATTCCCCAAAAAATATTTCTAAATTTCATTGTTTTGGTTTTTAGAGTTTTTAAATAAGTCGGGTTTTATAATAATAACGCCTAAGGCTACCAGGATAAGCGGCCACAAAGAAGTAATGTTGTACCATGGCATCAGGCGATCAATAAGAAATAACAAGCCAACAAAAATAAGTACTATACCGGCAATAAGTCCGGTATTCGACTGACGTGGAGTTACAATCGGCATGAACGTTTCATCCGATTTAACTCCGGTATTTTCGGCACTTTTATAGTGAGTGGATGCATGACGATACATGTCGTTAGGATTGCTCACCTGAATAGGCACAACAATCCAAAGTACTATATAAATCAGTACGCCCCCGCCACCAAAAAACGCCACCAAAACAAATAACACCCTGACCAATACAGGGTCGATGAGAAAATAATCAGCCAACCCGGCTGCAACACCACCAATTACCTTGTGGGTTGAGGAGCGATAAAGTCTTTTTGAAGTTTCCATTTTTTTATAGATTGAATTACGAATTCTGATTTTTAATTGATTTCAGAGGCAAATGTAGGTTGTAATGCAAACCTGGCAAACAACATTTCGGCGAACAGGGGGATTTCTTCGGTGAATCAGGTCGCTTAAAATGCCAAACAAGATACAAGCCAAAACAGAACGACATCATCGGCGATAACACAGGGAGGATTATATATGTCAATACCTTTGTATTTCTTTTCACCGGGCAATAACAAAGTACTAAACCAATCAGTTAAAATCGTATTTTTGCGCCCATGAAAGAGATCAGGAATTTTTGCATTATTGCCCATATCGACCACGGTAAAAGCACGTTAGCCGACAGGCTGCTGGAACTCACCGATACTGTTTCGGGCCGTGACCAACAAGCCCAGGTGCTCGACGACATGGATATTGAGCGCGAACGCGGTATCACCATTAAGAGTCATGCCATCCAAATGGATTACGAACAAGATGGCCAGCATTACGTCTTCAACCTGATTGATACTCCCGGCCATGTGGATTTTTCCTATGAAGTTTCACGTTCGATTGCTGCCTGCGAAGGAGCCTTGCTGGTAATTGATGCCACCCAGGGTATACAGGCACAAACCATTTCAAACCTCTATCTGGCCATCGAAAACGACCTCGAAATCATTCCGGTGTTGAATAAAATGGACATGGAAAATGCCATGCCCGATGAAGTGAAAGACCAGATTGTAGACCTTTTAGGCTGCAATTATGAGGATATTATCGAGGCCAGCGGCAAGACAGGATATGGCGTTGATAAAATTCTTGAAGCCATCGTCACACGGATTCCCTCGCCCAAAGGAGAAGAAGACGCACCCTTGCAAGCCTTGATTTTCGACTCTGTTTTCAACAATTTCAGGGGCATTATCGCATACTTTAGAATCTTTAGTGGCGAAATACGTAAAGGTGACCAGGTGAAATTTGTAAACACAGCAAAAAAATACGAAGCCAACGAAATTGGTGTGCTTCGGCTTAAGCCTGAAGCACGCGATATATTGCGAACAGGCGATGTAGGATATATTATTTCAGGCATAAAAACTTCAAAAGAAGTAAAAGTAGGCGATACCATTACCCATGTAAACAACCCTTGCAAATTGGCCATCGATGGTTTCGAAAACGTAAAACCCATGGTCTTTGCCGGTATTTATCCCATCGATAACGAAGAGTATGAAGAACTTCGCTCATCCATGGAAAAACTTCAGTTGAATGATGCTTCGCTGACTTTTGAACCTGAATCGTCACTGGCGTTGGGATTTGGATTTCGTTGTGGATTCCTGGGCCTGCTGCACATGGAAATTGTCCAGGAGCGCCTCGAACGTGAGTTCGACATGAATGTGATCACTACCATGCCCAATGTATCGTACCGGGTAATCACCAACAAAAAAGAAATCATAGAAGTTCACAATCCATCCGGATTGCCCGAACAGAAATACATCGACCACATTGAAGAACCCTATATCAGGGCGCAGATTATTACCCGAACTGATTATATCGGCCCCATCATTAAGCTTTGCCTCGACAAACGTGGCGAGTTAAAAAGCCAGACCTACCTGACCACCAGCCGGATAGAACTGACTGTGGATATGCCATTGGGAGAGATTGTGTTCGATTTTTACGACAAGCTAAAAAGCATTTCAAAAGGATACGCTTCATTCGACTATCATATTACCGGCTATAAACCTGCTCAACTGGTAAAACTTGACATCCTGTTAAATTCGGAGCCTGTAGATGCTTTGTCTGCCTTGATTCATGTGGATAATGCCTATGATTTTGGACGGAGGATTTGTGTAAAATTAAAGGATCTCATTCCCAGGCAACAGTTTGATATTGCCATCCAGGCAGCCATCGGAGCAAAAATCATCGCCCGCGAAACCATCAAAGCAGTGCGCAAGGATGTAACAGCCAAATGTTATGGCGGCGACATCACGCGGAAGCGGAAACTGCTCGAAAAACAGAAAAAAGGGAAAAAGCGCATGCGCCAGGTAGGCAATGTGGAAGTTCCCCAACAGGCGTTTTTGGTGGTGCTTAAGCTGAACGATTAGGATTTATATAACAATCCGAAAAGAAAATCATCTTATTCTGGAGGATTTACCATTATTAACCGTGTAATATTAAATTTTAATTTTAATATTGCACGGTTGAAAACAAACTGAACTTTAATCAAATCCTTTGAATATTGAAAACTCGTTTTCGTGAGTTGTCACTCATAGTGGAATTATTAAAAAAATTTACTCCCTCTCTGTAACATTTTCCATGCTTATCCGTCACAGGTAATATGGAAGTTTTTTACTTTTAGCGAATGACTGTCAGCGAATATAACAACTGCGTAGATGAACACAGCGACGGAGTTTTCCGGTTTCTGCTGAAAAACACGGGCGACACCGAAGCCGCGCGCGATCTGGTGCAGGAGTCGTTTATGAAGTTGTGGATAAGGCGGAAAGAGGTTCAGGTGGAAAAAGGAAAATCATATCTGTTTACTACGGCCTATCACACCATGATCGACAGTTATCGCAAAAACAGCCGGATGATACGTATGGAAGGCCATGAGCATGAAAGTGAACCGGTAAACCATGGCTACAGCGACCTGAAAGAAGTGCTGGACGTGGCTTTATCAAGGCTTTCAGAAATCCAACGCACCGTAGTGCTGTTGCGCGATTACGAAGGTTACAGCTATGAGGAAATTGGAGAAATAACCGGATTGAACGAAGCTCAGGTAAAAGTGTATATCTACCGGGCACGCTTGAGTTTGAAACAATATTTAATCAGTACCGAAACCGTACTTTAGTCATGAAAAAGCAACCACTGATCGATTTACAGAATTACGAAGTTTTCGTGATCGACTACCTCGATGGGCAGCTTTCGAAGGCTGAAGAAACCGCTTTGCTGGCTTTCCTCGACCAGCATCCTGACCTGAAAGACGAATTCGAAGGACTCGAACTGGCCACCCTGGAACCCCTTACCATTGAAGCCGACTTTAAACAAGAGTTAAAAAAAACACCCGTCATAAAGGTTGCCGGCATTGATGAAACCAACTATGAAACTTTTTTTATCGCTTCCGCTGAAAAGGACCTGAACAACAAAGAAACCGAACACCTGAATCAGTTTTTATCGGTCAACCCGATGTTGCACAAGGAGTTCGAACTGCATCAGAAACTTCGTCTTGAACCAGACACGAATATTTTATTTCCCGGAAAAAGTTCGTTGAAAAAACGAAAAGTGATCACCCTTACCCGGGTGTCATCGGTGGCAGCCGGACTGGCATTGCTTCTTGCAATTTCATTTTTTTTAAGAAATCAACCTGTAACGGAAGGCAACCAGATCATTCTTCAATCCTATGCTTATCGCACCACCAGGGTGATTCCAAACAAAAGCAGTTCATCTGAATTAATCGTTCCACAGAAAAAACAACCCCCGGTTAAAGAAAATGTTCCTGCGCCGAAACCGGCAGCCAACGTTAAACCTCCTGTCGGAAGAGTGGTTGCCATCGAGGACCAGCCTTTGGCCATGACCAGTCTGCCCCAAAAACCGGTTACTACCGTTTTGGTTGATATTTACGATTATGAAAAACTAAGCACCCCTGATTTCGAACCTCAAACGATGTTGTTGGCTGATGCCGGAGAAGTTTCACCTGAGCGCAAAAGCCTGTTTTCAAGAATTGTCAGCAACCAGGTTAACAAATTTAAAGAACGTTTGAGTGGCTCCAGGGAAGATGAAATTAACAGACTACTGCAACGCGACGATCCGGGTTATATCCGGGTGATCGATCGCAGCATACTGGTTTTCAATACCATTACCGGGAGTGAGACCAATGTGGAAAAAACATACAACAGTTCAGGACATCTCACCGATTATAATGTATCAGGACATAATTTGTATGTCAGCAGACCTGTGGAGACGACACCTGGCCCTTAAAGGAAAAAGTATTTGATGCTCACCTGTTAAAGACATAATTGGCAAGATGCTATTGTAGCAAGCGGATTTTGACAGGGAACTCTCTCTTGTCCGTCCCTGGTTCGATATTCAATTATCAGATAAGTATGTTATCTTACTGAAACTCTTTCGGCACACCGCAAATCATCACAAACTTTTCGGTGGTCGAAGCATTGCGGTACTGGTGTTTTTCATTGGGAAGTACCATGGCAAAGTCGCCCTTTTTAACAGACTGTTGTTCGCCTTGCTCGTTCACCAGAAAGCCTTCGCCTTCAATAATATAGTTCATGTGTTCGTAGGGATGCTGGTGGTAAGGAGTAAACCCATCGCCCTCCAGGGAGAAAACCCGGTAGGCATATACAGGGGCACCGTCTTCGGCAGCAAGAGGTATCTGTTTGGTTGCACCTGAAGCACCTTCCATGGTGACTTTGGTTGTGGTTACGTCTGAGAGAGAAATAATTTTCATTGGTTTGGTAGTTTATAGTATTGTTTCTTTTGGCAGTATTGGTTTGCGTATGTTGTTAGTTTTTTAATTGATTGATAAAGTCTTTATCAGTATAAAGCCAAAACAAGGGTTGCCAGCGCTCAATGCCTTGAGCATCGATGCGGCGGGCGATGGGTGCAATTCCGTATATCTTTTTCTCCATTTGCATGGTAGTGGGATTAATGGTCCATTCTTCCATAAACCGGATGCGCTGGATGTCTTCACGTTCAATGGTATGTATGACCAATGAGTCAAAAAGTTCGTAAGGAGGTTCAATCCGTCGAAAGGTAACCAACGTTGTATCAGATAACATCTGTTTGATGTCGAATGGAGTTATGGGTTCATTAAAATAATCATACGCCTGAACTCCTCCTTCCAAAGCACTTTGCATCATCATATCTACCAATTTTTCCCGTTGCGGTCCCACCAAATTTTGTATCCACCAATCGTAGGTGGGATCAGGAGACATCAGGCTGACATCGTATTGGATTTTCTCTGTTACCAATTGCCGACTTCCTTGTTTACAAGAAGAAAATAAGGCAATCAATAGGACAAACAGAAATAAAGTCAGGATTTTCATATCGTTGATTTTGGGCATAAAATTAATTAATTTTACCAAAAAGAAACGATCGCATGAAGCAGATATTATGCTTGGTTGGTTTATTCGCAACAATTTGCCCTGCCTTTTCTCAGGTAATCCCGGAGAATCGGCGTGTTGACTGGCACCATGTTGTTGCAAACCATCATTTTATCAATCCTGAGCAGCGAATCAATGTAAAAGACTTTGGGGCACAAGGTGATGGTCTCACCAACGATCAGCCCGCCGTTCAGGCAGCTATCAATTCACTCAATGGCCGTTTGGGAGCTGTTTTTTTTCCATCAGGGAACTATCTTTTCACCTCTTCCATCAGATTATTCGATAGCACGGTGTTGCAGGGAATTAGTTCCGACTCTACCACCTTGATGTTCCGGCTGGGACAACAGACCATTAACTGCATCAACATCCAAAAAGGACAATCATCAGATTTTGTACCTATTACAGCAGGATTTGAAAAAGACAGCCCTTGGATTCAGGTGGAAAACGCTTCCTCATTTACTGTAGGACAAACCATTGAAATACGCGAAGAAAATGGTGATTGGGATGTGGTTCCCATCTCATGGGCCGATTATTCTGTCGGGCAAATTACGCGGATCATCGAAATTTCCGGTTCAAAACTATCTCTCGAAAGTCTGTTACGAATCGATTATTCTCCGGAACTCAACCCGCAGGTACGTCCCATCGAACCCATCCGGAATGCCGGTGTTGAATGCTTAAAGATCAAACGTTTGGATGCCCCGGACGAAGGAGCCGGGTCGAATATCAGCTTTAGCTATGCGGTAAATTGCGTGGTACGTGGTGTGGAAAGCGACAGCAGTGTTGGCAGCCACATTGACGTGAACGCATCCGCCTACCTGCTATTCGAGGGTTGCTATTTCCATCATGGTTTTACTTACGATGGAACAGGTATGCGGGGTTATGGCGTCACCTTTTCAATGCACAGCAGCGAATGTCGGGTTGTGAACAATATTTTTAAAAAACTCCGTCATGCCATGATGGTGAAGACCGGCTCAAATGGCAATGTCATCGCTTATAACTATTCAATCGAACCTTTCAGAACGGAACCCATTCCCGATTTTTCGGGTGACATCAGCTTGCATGGACATTATGCCTACGCCAACCTATTTGAAGGCAACATCGTCCAAAACCTGATCATTGATCATTACTGGGGGCCCTCCGGGCCTGAAAATACCTTATTTAGAAACCGTGCGGAACTATACGGAATTGTCATGACCAGTAGTGACACACTCATGACAAATCGCCAAAACTTTGTGGGCAACGAGGTCACCAATAGCGAATTGCTATTTGGGTTGTATTTTTTAACAGGGGAAGATCATTTTGAATTTGGAAACAACATTAAAGGAATCACCACGCCTGCCGGAACAGACGATTTGCCTGATTCGAGTTACTATTTAGAGGAGCAACCTGCGTTCTGGCATGCCGGCGATTGGCCTTCGATAGGGTTACCCATGCCTCTCAGTTCAGGCACTATTCCAGCCAGACAGCGCTATCTTGACGGTCACAAACTTACGGTTTGTCCATACGATACCATCGCCACCTGGATATCAAAAAACAATGCAATTGACAACATACAAATTGGTCCTAATCCGGCTACAGACCATCTTTATCTCTCCTCACTCCTTTCCGGTAAACTATACTTCAGGTTAATGGATCTTCAGGGAAGGCTGCTTTTTACAAAATACCTCGATATACCCCGGGGTGTCCGGGTTAAAATAGATTTGCCAAACTCAATTTACCCCGGTCTTTACCTGGCGGTTTGTTCTCAGAATAATAAACAACTGATCACGAAAATACTAATCACCCGATGAAATCCATAACACGACCCACCCTGTTGATCGACAGCAAAAAAGTTCTCAACAACATCCGCAGGATGAAACAGAAAGCCGATGAAAGCGGAGTTGTTTTCCGTCCCCATTTTAAAACCCATCAAAACCTTCAGGTGGCCGAATTTTTCAGGCAGGAAGGGGTAAGTAAGATCACCGTTTCATCCGTTTCGATGGCTGAAGAGTTTGCCGGTCAAGGCTGGAAGGACATTACCATAGCCTTTCCGGTTAACCTGCTGGAAATGAGCCAAATCAACCGGTTGTCACAAAATATCCAATTGAACTTGCTCGTTGACTCCCTTTTCACTACCCGTTTTTTGGATCAACATGCTTCAAACCATCTGACAGTATTGATCAAAATCGATACAGGCTATCACCGAACCGGGCTGCTACCCCATGATCCTGAAATAGATGACATACTAAAGGAGATTGCTGCCTCTCCAAAATTAACGTTTGGAGGATTTCTTACCCATGCCGGCCACACCTATCAGGCAAGAGAAAAGGATGGAATACTTGACATCATGGAAAAATCACGCGAACAACTCATTTCCTTAAAACACCACCATGAACGATTTTACCCCAAATTTATCATTTCGTATGGAGACACGCCTTCATGCAATTTGGCCACCCATTTTCATGGATTTGATGAAATCCGTCCGGGAAATTTTGTTTATAACGATGTGATGCAGCTCCACCTGGGAGTATGTTCTCCGGGTGATATCGCGGTTGTTACGGCCTGTCCGGTAGTTTCAATCCTTAAGGAGCGTGAAGAATTGGCCATTTATGGGGGAGCCGTTCATTTGTCAAAAGAACACATCGAAGCCGATCAGGGATTTCAATTGTATGGTTATGTGGTGAGGCTGGATGAAAACCTGCGGTGGGGCGATCCCATCACCGGCGCATTTGTGCATTCACTTTCACAGGAACATGGTTTAATCAGCATGCCTGAAAAGGAATTGCTTACTTTTAAACCGGGAGACCTGGTGGGAATTATGCCAGTTCATTCTTGTTTAACGGCCAATTTGCTAAGGGATCATTTTTTGATCATCTGATCCTGCAATACAAAAAGGTCCTGTTACATGATGAAAATGAGGTAACTTGCAGTCGCAAATAAGCTCTAACAAACTGCTATTCAGACAAAATCAATAATCATCTGCCTGAATGATTACCACCTACGATATTTTTTGTTAATATTTGGTTAACCTGAATCAGAAAATACACCTACTTATGTAATAATAATTACTTTAGCCGCCATATCATTATTTATTAATGATCAAGTCATCACCCTTTTTAAACTTAATTTCGATCATGAAACTATTTCGACTCCTTTTCCTTTTAATCGCAACCCTATCTCACGCTCCTACCCTCTTCGCTCAAAACGGTGAAGGTGAAAAAGCCGGGACTTTTGGAATGATCCAGAAACCTATTCTGGTGCCAAGTATTGCACAGCAAATTATAGACGGTACTTTTATTGGTGTTGATCCCAATGAAACCACTAAACCAGGTCCTCCCAAAAGAAGAGGAGCCAACATCACAGTTCCCGGAAAAGGACTTCCTGTTGGAGGCGATGCCTTGGTAGAAAATCAGCTACGATCAATTAAATATGATGCAAAAGATCCATTACTGGTTTTTGACGCCAATACTGCCATTTACACCCCTTCTGACCCCACCGGGGCTGTTGGACCAAACCATTTTGTTGGCGGATGGAATGTGGGATTTAGAATCTTTGATAAAGCAGGCAACCCATTAACACCCACGGCCTCCTTAAGCACCTTATTTCCGGGCAATAACACTGGCGATCCGATTGTATTTTATGATGCAGAAGCCGACCGTTTTGTGATCACCGAATTTGATAATAACCCAAACGGTTTTAACGTAGCCGTTTGCCAGGGACCCGACCCCGTAAACGATGGCTGGTATATTTACACTACCGGTTTTGGAACCGGACAATTTCCCGACTACACCAAATTCTCTGTTTGGTCGGATGCATATTATGTTACAGCCAATATTGGAGCCAATAATAAAGTGTTTGCGATAGAACGTGCCGAAATGCTCCTGGGCAATGCGGCTCAATTTGTAGGATTTCCACTCACAGGAATCTCAACTTCAGGGTTTTATAGCCCGCAGTTTTTTAATGTGACCAATAACGACCTGCCACCGGACGGAAATGCAACGGTTGTTTATATGCAAGACGATGCCTGGAGTGGCGTTTCGACAGACCATTTAAAATTGTGGACTGTGAATGTGGATTGGACAGATGTGGCCAGCTCGACCATTTCTGCTCCCATGGAAATACCTACCACCCCTTTTATATCCGTGTTTGATGGGGGTTCATTTAGTAATGTTCCACAGCCAGGCGGTCCCGATCAGGATGTGCTTCAGGCAACCATCATGAACCAGGCTCAATACCGAAGATTCCCGGGTTACAATTCAGCGATATTTAATTTTGTGGTCGACACCGATGGGTCAGGAGCCGAACTGGCAGGGATTCGTTGGTTTGAAATGCGTCAGGACAACGATGGCGATCCGTGGTCAATTTATCAGGAAGGAACCTATATTTCCCCATATAACAACAAACATGCTTTTTCAGGAAGCATGGTAATGGACGGACAAGGGAATATTGGCATGGGATATACCACCGTTAGTTCCAACGAAAAAATTGCCATTTATTTTACCGGACGATATGCCTCCGACCCTTTGGGACAAATGACTGTTGATGAAACACTCATCGCGCAAAGCTTGTCCAATAATTCATCAAACAGGCTTGCCGACTACGTCCAGATATCGGTTGATCCGGCCAACGACAAGACCTTTTGGCATATCGCTGAGTATTTTATTAATAACCAGAGAACCGATGTGGTGGGTGTTTTTCAAATTGCCTCAAACTATGCCCAGGACATGGGAGCAGTTAGCATCGACGAACCTGTGGATGGTGCTTTATCGGAAACCGAACCCATTACCATCACGGTTTTTAACTATGGTGAAGACGAACAAATAAACATTCCAGTGAGTTATCAAGTGGATGGTGGTGCGGTGGTTAGTGAGATCATACCGGGGCCTTTGGCAACAGGCACATCCATGCAATACACGTTTAACACCACAGCCAACCTGGGTTTTGTCGGCTCAACATATACCATAAAATCTTTTACCAATCTGGCAGGGGATGAATTCCGTTCAAACGACACCATCACGAAAAGTGTCCTGTATTTATTTCCTGACGATATCGGTGTCACCAGTATCATTTCACCCGTTTCAGGTAGTGGGTTGACGAGCGAAGAAGACATTACAGTTTCCCTCAGCAACTTCGGTACAGCCGATCAAACCAATTTTGAGGTAAGCTATCAATTGAATGATGTATTGGTAACCGAACAGGTCCCGGGGCCATTGACTCCAGCTTCACCTATCAATTTCACCTTTTCACAAACCGGCGATATGATGGCGCTTGGAGCCTATCAGTTAGCTGCCTATACCTCGCTGCCTGGCGATGCCTTTGATGGAAACGACACCATTAATGTTGAGATAATCAACACCTTGTGCCAGCCTCAATCAAATTGCCACACAGGAAGCGGAATTTTTCTGTTCCAACTGGGAACCATCGACAACACCACAGATTGTTCACCAAAAGGCTATGGTGATTATACCGAACTTTCAACCGAATTGGAGAATAACAGCATCAACGACTTAACCATCGCTACCTATTATGGAAGTCAATACATTAAAGTTTGGATCGATCTGAACGATAATTTCATATTCGAAACAGAAGAGGTGGTTGTAGACAATTACGAAATAGCACCCGGCATGACGAATGGGTATTATGTGGAAACCATGTCGTTGACCATACCTGATGGCGTTAACCTGGGAGAACATATTTTGAGGGCTAAAACAAGCCTCAACGGCCCGGTTCCTGAAGATGCCTGCTATGCAACCACTTATGGAGAAACAGAAGACTACAAAGTAAACCTGGTGCTGCATATCGGTGTGGAAACTATTCCCTTTAACAATGCTGACATGGTGATAAAGACCGTTGGAAACAATATTTTTGACATCTCACTGGAGAGTACCACTATCAACGAGACCCTCATGATCAACCTGCACAATGTACTTGGTCAAAAGCTGGTTGAGAACAGGGTGCACAATGTAAATGGCAAGTATCAGTACCACCTGGATTTATCATATGCCAAACCTGGTGCTTATATTGTGAGATTGGGATCGCCACAAGTTGGAAAGGTGAAACGGATTTTGGTGAGGTAAGGCATTTCGCATTACAAACATGAGCCTGGTCTAAAAAGGTGAATCATGATAAGTGATTTTCAGCCACTTCCCCTTTAGGGGATTGAGGGGTAAAAGTGGCTGAAATCGTTCTATTACCTTTTTAGACCGAACTTAATTATGTTCACCTCTGAGTGCGATATGCAAATAATAAAGGTCTGTTTTTGTTCCATTCTACAGAAAGCTGGTATTGAGACAGACGATCTGTAAAGCAAAAATCCGGCAAGCACGTGTTGGTGCTTTCAGATTTTTAATGGGTCACCGTATCCATTCACAACTACCGGTACATTTGCTCGCGTTGCAGTTTTATTTTCTCATCGGCAAGGTATTCTTCAAAGTCCATGTATTTGTCGATCATACCATTGGGAGTGAGTTCGATCACCCGGTTACAGACACTTTCAATAAATTCATGGTCGTGTGAAGCCATCAGGATATTACCTGGATAGGTTTTCATGTTGTTGTTAAACGACTGGATGGATTCCATGTCGAGGTGGTTTGTGGGATGGTCGAGTACAAGAACATTGGGGTTTAATAGCATCATACGGGCTATCATGCAACGCATGCGTTCACCTCCGGATAGCACCATGGCATTTTTGGCTCCATCCTCCCCTGAAAAGAGCATCTTGCCCAGATAGCCACGTAAAAAATTCTCACTTGTATCATCCGAATATTGACCAATCCAATCGAAAAGGGAAATCTTTTTGTTGAAAAAACCGGTATTGTCCATGGGTAGAAAAGCTGGTGTAATGGTTACACCCCATTCATAAGTACCACTATGAGGAGCCAACTCGCCCCCAATGATCTTAAAAAAGGCAGTGGCAGCGCGGTTGTCGTGCGAAAGGAAAACGATTTTATCGTTTTTGCTCACGTGAAAATTTACATCGGAAAACAAAATCGTGCCGTCTTCAAGCCTGAAACTCAGGTTCTCAACCAGCAATACTTTGTCGCCAGCTGCCCGTTCGGGTTTAAAAATAATTCCGGGGTAACGGCGGTTGGAAGGTTCAATTTCATCAATATTCAGCTTTTCCAGCATTTTTTTCCGGCTGGTAGCCTGACGAGATTTCGACACATTGGCACTAAACCGGGAGATAAACTCCTGTAATTCTTTGCGTTTCTCTTCTGCCTTTTTATTGGCAGACGAACGCTGGCGCAATGCCAATTGACTCGACTCGTACCAAAAGGTATAGTTTCCGGAAAACATACGGATACGGCCATAATCGATATCAATAATGTGGGTGCATACATTGTCTAAAAAGTGCCTGTCGTGCGATACCACGATTACCGTATTCTCAAAATTGGCCAGATAATTTTCGAGCCAAAGCACTGTTTCCAGGTCGAGGTCGTTGGTAGGCTCATCCAACAACAGGTTATCCGGATTACCAAACAGCGCCTGGGCCAACAGGATACGGACTTTTTCTTTTCCGGTTACATCTTTCATCAACATGGGGTGCAACGTCTCTTTTATTCCGAGTCCGCTAAGCAATTCAGCTGCATTGCTATCGGCATTCCAGCCATCCATGTCGGCAAATTCCTCTTCCAATTTAGCGGCCTTCATGCCATCTGCTTCTGAAAAATCAGATTTGGCATACAGTGCCTCTTTTTCCTGCATGTTCTTCCAAAGCTTTTCATGTCCTATCAACACCGTGTCGAGCACACGATACTCATCAAAGGCAAAGTGATCCTGACTGAGTACAGAAAGCCGTTCACCAGGCTCCAGGGTGACTGATCCACGGGTGGCTTCAAGGGTACCTGAAAGGATGTTCAGGAAAGTAGACTTTCCGGCACCATTGGCACCAATAACACCATAACAGTTACCGGAAGTACATTTTAAATTAACATCAGCAAATAAGGGCAGCTTTCCAAAGCGAATGGCCAAGTCAGAAATAGTAATCATAGAAATAAGTTTGGGGCGGCAAAGGTAAGCAAAAGAGTGGCTTGAACAACCCTTTGACCCGGATGAGTTGGAACAATAAAAGTACCTTTGATTAAATACTATTTACCTGTCATTTATTCATCCCATTTCCCTTTGAATTTGTAGCTCATTTCGCTGATGGTAATGCACACAACAGATGAATGTGCCACTTGCTTTTCATCGTATTCAAACTTTTTATCCCCTCCGTATTTGCGCATGATGGTATCGTAACCTGCGATTTTGTCTTTGGCATCGTTTAATATCGAGGCGGTCCCGAAGCCCACCACCGATTTGAAACGCGAGCTCCATTTACACGCCAGTTCGTTGGTAATGAGTTCGAAGCCATAGTCCATCTCAAAACAAACCTCAGGATTTCGAGCCAGAATATCCATTTTCTTTCCATTCATTTTTGAATGAAAATAAAGGCGACCATCGCCATAACCAAAATTAACAGGCACTACATAGGGTTTGTTGTCATCAACCATGGCAACACGCATGATTTGCGCATTTTTTAGTACATCCTGAATGCCTTCTTGTTGTATATTCTGGTTTGAATTGAAGCTCATAAACAGTTCGATTTTTTATCCTGGTAAAAATAAAAAAATAACGCAGCACCACCAAGTCCTAAAAGAGGTTAACAAAGCGAATTCTCTCCAAATTCAATCCTGTCTGCTCTCCCAAAAAATAGTATTTTTGCGTCTCCAATAAAATACCATAAGGATGTCAGCATTGTATTTTAAAGAAATCCGGAGTTTTCTCAGTTCTCTCATGGGCTATGTCATTATTCTGGTATTTCTGGTTACCATCAGTCTATTTCTCTGGGTATTTCCAAACGATTTCAATATTTTCGATTATGGATATGCCAACCTCGACGGATTGTTCGTCATCGCGCCATTTGTATTTATTTTTCTGGTGCCTGCCATCACCATGCGGTCGTTTGCCGATGAAAAAAAAAGTGGCACCATCGAATTGCTCTTTACCCGACCCTTAACCGACATGCAGCTCATACTGGCCAAATTTCTGGCATCATTTACTCTGGTGGTTATCGCGTTGCTGCCAACCTTATTATATTATATCTCTGTATATCTGCTTAGTTTTCCTCAGGGCAACATCGACTCGGGAAGTATTTGGGGAAGTTATATCGGCTTGCTGTTTTTAGGTGCGGCCTTCACCTCTATCGGGATATTTACCTCTTCCATCAGCGATAACCAGGTTACTTCATTTGTGATAGCCGGACTGCTGAGTGCCTTTTTATACCTGGGTTTCGAACTGATTTATTCTTTTGAACTATTTGGTCCGGTCGACCTTTTGATCCGCTCTCTTGGAATCAGCGCTCATTACAGCTCACTCAGCCGCGGCGTAATCGACACACGCGACGTAGTCTATTTTCTTAGTGCCATCGCCCTGTTTTTATTTTTAACCAAGTTTTCGCTCGCGCGAAGAAAATGGTAACCAATAGTTTGTGTAACATGAAAGAAAAGAAATCTTCAATCGTTCGTCAATCGTGGTCGCAACTTCTCCTGGTTATCGGGATCATTCTTGTGGGCAACCTCATCAGCTCTTTCCTTTTTACGCGTGTGGACCTGACCAACGAAAAACGCTATACCCTTTCCGCTGAAACACGCGAGCTATTAAAAAATGTAGATGACATTGTCTATTTCAGGATTTTTTTGGAAGGAGAATTTCCTGCCGGTTTTAAAAGATTAAAACGTGAAACCAAGGAGCTGCTCGATGAATTCAGGGCCTATAACAAGAACATTGCCTACGAGTTTATTAATCCATCGGCCAGCGAAAATCAACAAGAGCGAAATGCCACCTATCAGTTGCTTGTGCAACAAGGGCTACAGCCTACCAATTTACAAGTGAAGACAAAAAGCGGGCTGGAACAACAAGTGATTTTTCCGGGAGCATTGGCATCGTACCGCAACAATGAAATCGCTATTGAATTACTCGATGCACAGATGAACATCCCCCCCGAAGCTGTATTGAATAATTCAATCGAAAACCTGGAATTTAAATTCGCCAGTGCTATCCACAAAATTACCCGATTGAAAAAACCTTCCATTGCTTTCATCGAAGGTCAAGGCGAACTAAACGACCAGGAGACTTTCGACCTCACAAAAACACTAAACGAAAATTATCATGTAGACAGGATTCGCATTCAAGGCAGCCTGAATGCATTGGTTAACCGCACGTTAATTGACTCTGTAAGCCAAAAATGGGAAATTATCCCCAAATATGCAGCCATTATCATTGCAAAACCCGATTCCATGTTTTCGGGCAAGGACCGCTTCATCATCGATCAATACCTGATGTATGGAGGAAAAATATTGTGGTTTCTTGATCCGGTATTAGCCAGCATGGACAGCATCAGCGGATCAGAAAACACGGTGGCCATCGAAAAAAAACTGGATATACAATCGCAGCTTTTTACATACGGAGTTCGCCTTAACAACGACTTAATCATGGATTTAAGTGCCGCCTCCATTCCTATCCGCACAGGCCAGGTGGGCAACCAGCCACAAATTGAATTTTTTCCATGGTATTATTTTCCGATTGTTACACCCATTACCAAACATCCCATCGGTAAAAACCTGAATGCCATTAAAACACAATTTGTGAGCAGCATCGACACGCTGACGACAAAAAATGTAAAAAAAACCGTATTGCTTTCAACTTCACCCTATTCACGTACCGAACAGGTTCCGGCACTTATCAGCTTGTCTATTCTGCGCGAACAACCTGACCCCCGTCAATACACCACTCCACCACAGGTGATTGCCGTATTGCTCGAAGGCAATTTTTTATCGGATTTCCGCAACCGGATTCCTCCCGAAATAATGAACGACAAAGGCATCGGATTTAAAGAAAACAGCGTCTCTACCGCGATGCTGGTAGTTTCGGATGGCGATTTAATCATAAATCAGTTTCAACAAGGGAAGCCGTTGCCACTGGGATATGACCAATACACACGTGAAACCTTTGGAAATAAAGATTTTGTGTTGAACGCGATTAATTATCTGACGGAAGGTCCTGGCCTGATTTCCATTCGCTCAAGGGAAATGAAATTGCGGTTGCTGGATAAAGCCAAAGTAAATGAATCAAAAATGATATGGCAGTTTTTTAATGTACTGGCACCTGTTTTTATCATCATTCTTACAGGTCTTTTGTTGATTTCCCTCCGTAAAAGAAAATATGCACAATAAACATCGAATATGAAAAAAAACCGGATTTACCTGATTGTTTTGTTGGTACTGGCTGCCATTGCCATTTATTTGCTGGCACAAAACCACTATTCAACTTTAAAGGAAAATGAAGCCGATTTTTCGATAGCTGACACAGCATCAGTTACCAAGTTGTTTATTGCAGATAAAGGACTTAATTCGATCACCTTACAACGAACCTCAAAAGGATGGTTGCTGGATGGAAAATTCAAAACCAATGAACAGGGAGTGGAGTCATTGCTGGGTACCTTGAACAGGATAAAAGTAAAATCACCTGTTTCAACCATCAGTTTCGACAACGTGATTAGCCGGATGGCCGCCATCGGGGTTAAGGTAGAAGTATATCAGCAGGTATATTACATCGATTGGTTCAATAAAATAAAACTTTTTCCACACGAAAAACTCACCAGGGTATTTTATGTTGGTGACGCAACCTCCAACAACCTGGGCACTTATATGCTGATGGAAGGAGCTTCACAACCTTACATAACTTATATTCCAGGATTCAGGGGATACCTTTCAGCACAATTCTCTCCTGATCCCGATAACTGGAAAAGCCATGAAGTATTTAAGCAAACCCTCTCAAGCATTAAAAGCATCCGGCTTAACATGATAGAAAAGCCTGAAGAGGGGTTTTCACTGCAAGTAATAGATGCATCCGGGCATTACGATCTGCGGCGATTGACAGATGACAGCCGTGTTGACAACTATGATACCTTAAAGGTTTTGAACCTGTTAACTTCTTTTACAGATGTTCGCTACGAAACCAGGATGAATAACCTGATCCCCAAAGTCCGTATCGACTCAATAGTGCAATCCCCCGGCTTATACGAACTCACCGTGGTCGATATCAACAACGACACCACCTATGTAAAAATGTTCAAAAAGGGTTTCGTTCCTGAAGAATTGGCAGAAGCTGATTTCGATCAGCTGGTGCCAATGGATCATGACCGATTTTACGGATTGATAAATGGGGGTGATGATTTTGTACTTCTCCAGTATTTTGTTTTTGATAAACTGCTGAACCCAATTAGTTATTACGAAAAATAAAACGGGAGGAAATTAATGAGCAAGATGTTAAGTGTAAGGCTCAAAATGACGCGACCATAGCCGATTAGGTAACGATGGGATTCATATCATCCAATCCTTCCAGAATCATTCACTTATTTCTATATTAACCGACTGACTTTCTTCCCCTGGCATTGTTGGGTGAACTGGTTTTTCTATCACCCCCAGGTTGTGTTTACCATCAATCCTGATCACGAGAGGTTGTTCAAAATGAATATGCCTGATATACTGATTTTCGAACACGGCAGGCATGGCATCCAAAAACCCCAGGTCGTAATATCCTTCGTCAATAAAGGGATTAATGGTAAAATACCCCACCCTGAAAGAGGTCAGGTTTTGGAAAAAATGGGTTCCCTGACTTGGGTCAATGCGGTACTTGTCAAGGCCTGCCTCCACAATCAGACGTGCTGCTGAAATCTGTGGCCATTTCACCGGAATGCCCAGCCATGGGTCGCTTGATCCCCATCGGCCCGGTCCTATCAAAATGTAGTTCCTCCCTGATTTTAAAAAGTCACTGTTAATTTGCTCAATGTCAGGGATCACCTTCTGGTTGTTTGCAGCATTAAACAGCTCTGGCCGGATATAAACAACATCAAAAATATCGTCAATGGTTCCGTTTCCGAGAGCTGACTGGGAAATGATCAGGGTGTTCTCCCGGTTAATTTTATCCAAATCCAGGGTTACCGTTTCTTCTTTAACGGCAATGGGACGGATCTGGAGTAAGTTAAAAGTTGCTTTGTCGCCTTTGCGTGTATTCAAATCCACGGCAAATTCAATCTCTACCGGATTTCCCATTTCCCGCTCGCCGAGCTTAAGTATTTTTTGACAAATTTCGGCTATTGGAAAACTATTGTGTTTGAGTATATTTGAGAATGTGATCAACTTTTTTCCGCTACTACCATAACCATCACGAACCACATGGTTATGCATATCGTAGGTAGATGAAATGTCGCGGATGGCGTCATCTTCCTCTGCCGATTTTATCTTGAGTATAAGAAGGTTAGCACTGTCGTTGGGAGTTGGCACAAAAGTAATGCGGTTAAGATCCAGCGCGAAAAACTCCTTTTGGGTCTCCCTCAGGGACATGTCAGGTGTTGAGGTTTGCAAAACATTTTTCGGAAAGGTTGGACTAAATCTGAGCGAAAGACCGCCATCCACAATATATTTTCCCAGCCCCAGGGCGATACTCACCGTACCATCTCCAGGTTTGCAAGGAGACAATGGATAATAATCGATGGAGCGGCCTACCCCTGAAAAAGTCGGATAATACCGATTGCCATACGCAGTACCACAGACTTCCTGAATGACAATGGCCATTTTTTCCTCATCGATCATATTGGATGTTGCCGTCATATAAGCCTTGCTGTCATGATAATAAACGGAGGCGTATACTGCTTTGATGGCAGTAACCATCATTTCAAACATCTGACTTCTATCATGATCGATAAGCGGAAGCATGTAAGTATTGTATATTCCTGCAAAAGGTTGGTAATGTGAATCTTCGAGCAAGCTACTGGAGCGGATAGCCACTGGTTTTGAAATGGCTACTGAAATAGTAAATAAATCGCCATAAACCTGCTGTGGCAGTTTTGCATTTAAAAACCGGGTCAAAATCTCCTCATCCGAAAGGTCGTTATTAAAAGCAACCTGATACAATTTATTTTGGTCCATAAACTCATCAAACACGTCGGTTCCCAACACAACTGTTTTAGGGATGGCTATTTCAATTTTATCAAAATGATGATATAGTTTGTTTCTGTTGATTAAAGAATCGAGAAATGCCAATCCGCGCGCTTTGCCACCAACAGACCCCTGACCAATGCGTGATATGCTAAAGTATTTGTCGAAATTATCACGGTTGAAAGAAGAAATGACCCCCCTGGCTTTAGCCATCCTAAATTCGGAAATAGAATCATAAATAAACTTCTTAGTCTCATCACTATCAATGAAATCGTCAGATTTAAATGCCCTGAAAAGTTCTGCCAATGGAAAAAGAGCTCTGGCCCGCAACCATTTTGAAAAGTGATCGCGTTCGATATGATACCTCAATGAAGCAGTCGGGATTTTGTACACTTTTTCCTGAAGGTCTTTCAAATCGCGTGCACGGCCTACCACAAGTCCCATGTGGGGATCTTTAAAAACAAAATCACCAAAGGCAAAATACTCCTTAATAAACTCTCGCAAATCGAATGTCAGGCTTTTCGAGTTTTTATCCAAAAACCCAACCCTGATTTCTTTTGCTTTCCAGCGATTCTTTGGGTCAGACGACTGCAACAACACGGGTGTATACTTGTTGTCTTTTTTTACTTTCTTGCTCAGCCTGAATCCGGCTTCCTTGTCTATCACACCATTGCGAGGATAGGAAATATCCGAAACAATACCCAACACATTGTGTTTATATTTATCATAAATCGAAACCGCCTCCTCGTAATTTGTGGCCATCAATATTTTAGGACGCCCGCGCATTCGCAACATACGTTGGTGTTCGTTTAGTCCTTCCGACACAAAAGTTTGTGCCTGCTTAAAAATGATTTTGTACATGATAGGCAGATAACTGGAATAAAAGCGGATGTTATCTTCCACCAAAATGATCACCTGAACACCGATTTCCATCACGTCGTATTCAGCGTTCATCTTGTCCTCAATCAGTTTAATAATAGCCAACAAAATATCAGCGTTTCCAAGCCAGCTAAAAATGTAGTCGATGGACTCATGTTTTAGTTTGGTGATTTTCAGGCTTGTTTCACGAGAAAAAGGAGTCAACATCACGATAGGAACTTTCGGAAACTCCTTTTTAATGTCCTGGGCCAGGGAAAATGTATCACTTTTTTCTGTGCTGAGCATGGTGATCACGAGGTCGATCTTTTCTTCTTTCAGCACAAGTAAAGCTTCTGATGGTGTGGTAGCCTTGTAGAACTGAGGAGGATAACGCAGACTCAGAGAAGTATATTCCTGGAAAATTTGTTCATCAATACGGCCATCTTCCTCCAGCATAAAAGCATCGTAAACACTCGATATAAGCAGCACATGGTGGATGCGCTTTTTCATCAGGTTAATAAACGCAGCATCACTATCATAAAAACCCTGCTTGAGCAATTCTGCCTTGGCATTAATCATTTCCGCGAGTATTGAATTGACTGCAAATATAGAGAATTAGCAGGTTTGCTTGTGGTGGTGAAAATTAAATAAAGAAACACAAACAAGTCTTGATATAAAAAAACCCCGCATGTAAGGCAGGGTTTAATGATTAATCAAATATTACGCACACTGACAATCGCCATGGCCTTTCCCACGCAATTCGGCAGGGTTGCCACAAGCGGGACAATCTTCAGTATATTCGTGATCATGGTGATGATCGTGATGCGACCCTTCTGTGCTACAGCCACAACCGCCACCTCCATGTTCGTGATGTCCGCCACCACCACCACAGCACGAGTCTTCGGCTTTGGACTTTTTACTGCTGCATCCACACCCTGATCCACAACCTCCTTGAGGAGCCAGGTCAGCTTCGGTAATTTCGCGCACACTGATCACCTGACCCGTTACAAATAGATTTTTCCCGGCCAGTCCATGATTAAAATCCATTCGTACATTTTCCTCCGTAAGCTCAAGTACTTTGCCGTTTACAGGATTTCCATGGCTATCCATCATGGCGATTTCATTGCCAAGAAAAAGCAGGTCTTCCTTTAAGCTGCCATTGACAAAAAAAGCGGTTTTGGGAACATTGATGAGCAGGTTTTCATTGTAATTCCCAAAGGCTTCTTCAGGATTAAGTGAGAATTCAAATGATTGGCCTGGTTCCATACCATCCATGTGGGTTTCAAAACCAGGAATCATCTTTTGATAGCCAAACATCATGGAACGTGGGCTTCGCTCGTCAGCAAACTCAATCATTTCACCATGTTGATCATCCAATTTTATTTTATAAGCCACTTCGGCTATCGTATTACCAGTAATTTTCATGACAATCGACTGTTTAGTATGAATTAGGCTGCAAAACTACACAAATAATTCTATTTAGATTGGTTTTAAATTGATAAACACCTACAAAATGAAGTTTCTATCAGTAACATTTACTCATACGCATTCTTGCAATATCTTTGTGACATGAAAAATCTGGTAAAATACGGTGTTGGATTTTTATTGTTCCTGGTGGTCCTGGATGGAAAATCCCAATTTTATGTCAACGGTCAGGATCCGGCTTCTGTTCATTGGCAACAATTAAAAACACCTTCGGCCACTATCATATTCCCAAAAGAAGCTGTTGAGCTTGCTCAAAAATACGCCAACCTGATACAGATTTCTCAAAAGGCAGTGTCCACACACTATTTCCCAAAACTCAGGCGCGTCCACATTGTGATGCACACCCGGGGTACGGTTTCAAATGCCATGGTTTCGCCTACCCCTTTTCATGCCAATTTTTACCATACGCCCGATCAGGTTACTTATGCGCAAAGATGGCCAAAACAGTTGGCTTTGCACGAATACCGGCATGTTGTCCAGATGCTTAAGCTGAGGCAGGGCTTCACCGAAGGATTGCATGTGGCCTTTGGTGACCAGGCCATTGGTATCATTATAGGAGGTTTTTTGCCCTTTTGGTTTATTGAGGGGGATGCCGTATTTTGTGAAACCATTAACAGTAAAAGTGGTCGTGGAAGGTCCCCTGAATTTGTTATGGATTTGAAGGCTCAGTTGGCTCAGAAAAAAGTGTATTCCTACGACAAGGCCCAATACGGTTCGTACCGGGATTACGTCCCCGATCATTATACTTTGGGTTACCAACTTGTGTTGCAAGGTTTTTTGGAATATGGAAATGAATTCTGGGATCAAACCCTGAATCAGGTGGCCAGAAAGCCTTTTACTTTGGTGCCTTTTTCAACCGGAATCAAGCGGTTTGCCGGAACAGGGAAAGTGGGTTATTACAAAAAGGTGATAGGTGATTTGCAAAAACAATGGAAAACAGATGGGGATTTTCCTACAAATACCGGGTTCATTCATCAACCCAATCCTGCTGATTTTACCAATTACAGGTTCGCATTTCCGCTGAAAAGCGGAGAAATAGTGGCAGAAAAGATGAGCATGGACGACATCAATCGGTTTGTGTTAATTGATACAAATGGGGTTGAAACCCTGTTAAAAACTCCCGGATTTGATTTTATGCAAGCCTTATCCGGTAACGATAGCTTGTTGGTCTGGAATGAAAAAGAGTTCGATCCACGATGGACAAACCGCGATTATTCAGTGATAAAAATATGGAATGCCAATACCGGAAAAACACACCGGTTAATCAATAAAACAAGTTTGTTTGCCCCGGTGCTTTCGCATGATGCCACCACTATTGCCGCCATCCGGGTGGATGAGCAAAGCCATTATTTACTTCAGTTGATTGATAGTCATGATGGTTATGTTGTGAACGAAATCTCCACACCTGAAAACTGGTTTTTAACTTTCCCTTCCTGGGCCGACGATGACAAGTCGTTGGTGATGGTGGCATTGGGAGATGAAGGGATGGCTGTAATCAGGGTGGATGTAGAACAGAAGAAGACTGAAGTGCTGGTTCCGTTCGGCTTTACCAATATCAGCAAGCCTGTTTTGCATCATCAAAATCTGGTATACAAAGGGGCTTATGATGGAACCAGCAATTTATACAGCCTTGATCTGGCTACAGGAGTTACACGAAAACTAACCACCTCAGGGTATGGAGTCTCCGATCCTGCATTTTCGGCTTCGGGTGATAGTTTGTATTATGTGGATTATACCGCAGATGGTTACCGGATTGCCAGACTTGATCTGACCAAAAAAATATATCAATCTGTGGATCTGGCTGAAATTCAGGTGAGTTATCCTGTGGATCGGTTGCTGTCCACCGATCAGTTTAATCTGGATGATGTCAACATACCTGATTCTGTTTATCCTGTTAAGAAATACAGCCGCCTCGGCCATCTGTTTAACTTCCACAGTTGGGGACTTACCGCCATTGATCTGCAAAACTATTCATTTTCACCAGGTGTCAACCTGCTATCGCAGAACTTGTTAAGCACTTCTACAGCCTATGCCGGATATTATTACGATCGCAACGAACAAACCGGAAAGTTCAAGGCCGGATTGGATTATATGGGGTGGTATCCGGTGATCAGCCTCACTGCCGAAACGGGCAGGAGAAAGCAAAATTATCTCGACAATCAGCATTTGGTGCAGGAAGCCCGGTGGCGCGAAACCAATCTTTCGGTTGGAATTTCCGTGCCTTTGAATTTTACAAGCAGCAGGTGGGTGAAAGGCATTCAACCTTCGGTGGGGATCACCGAAAAATTGTTGAAAATGGATCAGGATGTTCAGGTTCTATTTCGTGAAGATCAGGTCACCTCACTGAATTATGGATTTTATGGATACGTACAGTACAAACGGTCCTTGCGCGATTTGTATCCAAAGTGGGGGCAGAGTTTGGAGGTGAATTTCAGGCACACTCCCTTTTCTGATTCTGTGAGCAGCGAGCTGGCAATCAGTTCTGTAACCTATTTTCAAGGCATCATGAAACATCATGGCATCAGAATCTTCACAGGATATCAAATGATGGAAAACGGAAATTACAGCTACGGCAATCTGCTGAGTTCGTCCAGAGGATATACCGGGATTTCATTGACTGAAATGTTCGTCATGAAAGCAGATTATGCGTTTCCGGTGGCTTACCCTGATTGGGATATACCTTCGGTGATTTATTTAAAGCGTATCAGCACGCATCTTTTTTACGATATCACCAGCGGACAGGATTTTCACCACATCAATCAAACTTTTGCCTCCACCGGGATAGAGCTTTATACCGACTGGCATTTTTTGGGATTGTTGCCCGAGATTACTTTAGGAGTTCGTAGCAGTTATCGGCTGGATGATCAGAACACAGCTTTCGAAATGTTGTTTGGGTTTTCGTTTTAGGGGGGCGACGAAATTGCGACGGAATAAATTCCATCTATACAATATGTCGTGCCGATGGCACTGATCTGTGGCGAATGTCCTAATCCTGTAGGGATGGCCGATCTTGTAACCCGGGATTTTAATCCCGGGCAATGTGGTATTGTTGTTCTTAGGTCGACGGAATAAATTCCATCGATACAATATCGGTCGTGCCGATGGCACTGATCCGTGGCAAACGACCCAATCCCGTAGGGATGACCGAGATTGTAACCCGGAATTTCAATCCCGGGCAAACAGCCATCTCAAATCAATTTACAGAAAAGATACCTCTCATCATAGTCTACCTCAAACTTGTCTAAGAGTTCGATATATTCATCAAAAAAGGTTTGATTTTCGTGATGTTTTTCCTGATTTAAGATATATTGGTACACCTGATTCACTTGTGAACGACTGTAAGAAAATGCACCAAAACCTGGCTGCCATTCAAAATTATATTCCAAAAAGCCGCTTTCATTGATCCATTTTGATGATTTTGCCTTGGCATTTTTCATTACATCTGAAACAGAAACTGAAGCCTTTAGCCCAAAAAAACAATGGACATGATCTTATACCCCATTGATGATCATGGTATGACATCCTGTTTCATTTATCAGATTTCCAATTACTGAAAACAATTCTTCTCTCCAGCTTTTTTCCAGAATGGCTTCCCAATACTTCACTGGAAAAACTGTCTGAACAAGTATTTGATGATAAGTGTTGGCCATGTGGATGGGTTTAGGATCATGACCAAAGTAAGCAAAAATGTTTATTTGTTATATCCGACGGAATAAATTCCATTGATACAATATCGGTGGTTCATATCCGATGGCAATCGGCACTTTGAGGTTTTAGTTCCTAATCCCGTAGGAATGGCCGAGATTGTAACCCTGGATTTTAATCCAGGTCATTATGGGATTTCTGTTTTTTAACGACGGAATCCGACGGAATAAATTCCATCGATACAATATCGGTTGTACCGATGGCACTGATCCGTGGCAAACTTCCCAATCCCGTTGGGATGACCGAAATTGTAACCCGGGATTTTAATCCCGGGCCTACAAAAAAAAGCCACCCCCTAAAGGGCAGCTTTTTCTGTTAAAAAAACAACTGATTTATGACTATACCAGACCTTGTGCAAGCATAGCATCGGCAACTTTTACAAAACCGCCAATGTTGGCTCCTTTTACATAATTGATATAATCACCTTCTTTGCCATAAAGTACACAGGTTGAATGAATATCTTTCATGATCTGATGTAATTTTTCGTCCACTTCCTCGCGGGTCCAGTTGAAGCGCATGCTGTTTTGGCTCATTTCCAAACCAGAAACGGCAACACCACCTGCATTGGAAGCTTTTCCAAGACCGTAGAGGATTTTTGCGTTTTGATATACTTCGATAGCTTCGGGTGAAGAAGGCATGTTAGCTCCTTCGCATACCACAAAACATCCATTGGCGATGAGGGCTTTGGCTTCTTCCTCATTCACTTCGTTCTGGGTTGCACATGGCATGGCCACATCACACTTAATACCCCAGGGACGTTTTCCTTCATGGAACTCAACACCATATTTAACGGCGTATTCCTTAATACGGCCACGTTTGATATTCTTTAGTTGCATGAGATAAGCCAGTTTTTCGGCATTGATTCCCTTTGGATCGTGAATAAATCCTGATGAATCGGAAAGGGTGACGACTTTTGCTCCAAATTCGGTTGCCTTTTCGCAAGCATACTGAGCTACGTTTCCTGAACCGGAGATCACGACCGTTTTGCCTTTAAAGCTTTCACCACGGGTTTTCATCATTTCCTGTGCAAAATAAACGGCACCATAGCCTGTTGCTTCGGGACGGATGAGTGATCCACCCCATTCCATGCCTTTACCTGTGAGCACACCGGTAAATTCGTTTCTGAGTCTTTTGTATTGTCCAAATAGGAATCCAATTTCACGACCGCCCACTCCGATATCACCGGCAGGTACATCAGTGTTTGGTCCGATGTGGCGGAACAATTCAGTCATAAAGCTTTGGGTAAAGCGCATGACTTCATTGTCTGATTTTCCTTTGGGATCGAAGTCAGAACCACCTTTTCCACCGCCCATTGGCAATGTGGTGAGTGAGTTTTTGAAAACCTGTTCAAACGCAAGGAATTTTAAAATACCAAGGTTTACAGTCGGGTGAAAACGAAGTCCTCCTTTGTATGGTCCAATAGCGCTGTTCATTTCAATTCGGAAGCCACGGTTTACCTGTACCTCGCCTTTGTCGTTCAACCACGGAACACGAAAAATAATGGTACGTTCCGGCTCAACAATGCGATCGAGGATCTTTGCTTCGCGGTACTGTGGATTTTCCTCGATAAAAGGAATAATGGTTTCCACTACTTCGTGAACAGCCTGATGAAATTCAACTTCAGCTGGATTTTTGGCAATGACTTTAGCCATAAAGTCGTTTACCTTTTGTTCATATACGTTTGACATTTTTTATAAGTTTGATTAAACAATCAGAATTGATGCTTCAAACTTAACAAGAAAAAAGGCGGCTTTTACAGCAACACTGCGTAATTACGGGGATTGCCTAGGAGATTACGTGTTTCACGTAAGGGGGATAAAACCAAATTAATCATTTATTGTTTTACCGGGTTCAGGAATTCTCTGAAAAATATAAATGGCATAATCATAACCGCCCAACACTTTAAAAGAATTGTCTGGTTTGAACTCCTTTATTAAAATCATTCTGTCATTTTGTTTAAGTTTTTCCAGTAGAATGCCTCCTTCATTAGGGCCAAAATGCGCATCCCATACAACGATACTGCTGTCAGGCAGTAAGCGGGCAGGGTTTTGTTTGTCGGGCAATCCTTCTTTGCTTAATGATTGATCAAAAGGGTCTATTCCAAGTTTGGCAACCAGGTGCGGGCTAAAATAATAGAGTTTAAACCTGTCCAATTTATTTTTCAAAATAAAGTCCCCCGCCTGATCCATTAAACGGTCCTCGCGTGAAATCCTAAATCCTCCCAAATGCGAGTTGATACCCAGCCAAACAATCGCGGTGAGCAGAATTGCAACTATAACACGGCCAACCCCTTTATTTTTTTCCTTCAACCAGGATTCCAGAAAATTAAATCCCGGCAATGCTGTCAGGGCGACCAATGGTGTTACAGAAGCCATCACCCGCACTAGCCCAAGGGAGCTTCCTGTGCCCAGCCACCAAACGATGGAATGTGCTGCCAGAAATGTAAAAAACGACCCGGGAATCAGGATCAGGAAATAAAATGAGGAGGTCAGCTTTCTCCTTTCAGCGGTCACCCATTTTTGAAGTATGACTCCAAAACCAACAACGAACAGGCCTGCCAGGGGATAGCCCAGGATTCCTTCGGTATGATGAATATAGTGGAGTAATGATCCGCTTCCATATATATCCCGGGCATTATTTCCTACATAAGGCATGTTGGTAATCAGCCACCAGAAATTTTCGTAAAAGAAATATCCTAAGAAACTGATCAGCCAGAATCCGGCGGACAGTAATGGCAAAGCAAAAAATTGCTTCTTTAGACCAAAGACCAGGATGAACAATGGAAAAAGCACAAATCCTTCTGTCCTGATAATGGGCAGGAACGACCAAATGACTGCCGAAAAAAAATATTTTTCTTTAAAAAACAACAAGACACCCAATGCCAGAAAAAAGCTAAAGGTCACTTCGGTGAGCGAGGTGAACATCATGATAAAATAAACAGGGGTAAACAGAACCAGCAATATACCCACGGCCCGGTTTTTAAAATTAAAATGGTTGGCCAATTCCCCAATTATTAAAGCAGTAAGAAAACCCATCAGTAAATTGTAAACCCTGACACCATTGATACCCATTTGCGCAAACGGGGAAGCCAGCAATGTAAATACCGGTTTTCCCCAGTGGTCAAACAAAAGGTTTGGGTATTTCCAACCCCAGTGGGCAAATTTGTAATGTGAGAAGTTATCGCCTCCGCCATAACTGTTTGGGGTATACAATATGACCATTACTCCGGCGACCAGGCCTAACGCTAAAAAAAAATAAATAATACGGTTGGTGATACGGGACTCCATCATATTATTTTGATTTAGGTTTAAATTATTTGCTGTTGAATAAATTATACTTCAAAATGCTGTAAATAGCCCGGACGCCATCTCTCCATCCAATTTTTTTTCCATCCTGATAAGTACGACCGTAGTAGGAGATACCAACTTCATAGATCCGGATCCTGGGGATTCTTGAAATTTTGGCTGTTACCTCCGGCTCAAAACCAAAACGGGGCTCGTTTAGTTTCAATGATTTGATGATGTCCGCTTTAAAGAGCTTGTAACAGGTCTCCATGTCGGTCAGGTTTAAATTGGTAAAGGCGTTTGACAACAGGGTCAGGAACTTGTTTCCAATGGAATGCCAAAAGAATAAAATACGATGTGGATTTCCACCCATAAAACGCGAACCATATACTACATCAGCAAATCCATCCAAAATGGGTTTTAACAGCAAATTATATTCATTGGGGTCGTATTCCAAATCGGCATCCTGAACGATGATATAATCGCCCGTTGCTTCTTTAATTCCCCGGTGAATAGCGGCACCTTTTCCCATGTTAGTATGGTGCTCGTATAACGTAATGTTTTTATTGCTATGGGTTAAGATATATTCTGCAACAACTTCTGATGTATTATCAGTAGAACAGTCGTTAATAATGAGTATTTCCTTTTCAACTTCATCAATTAAATTGACGTCCAAAATCTTGTCAAGTATTTTATGAATGGTTTTACCCTCGTTGTATGAAGGGATAAGAATTGAGAGGGTTCGTTGCATAAAAAGTTTTTGCAGATGCGAAAATATAAAGAAAAAGATTATTTTTTTCCCGGTGTTGAATCGATATCAATATTTATGGCAGCGAGTAAAAACTGCGTACCAAGTATTAATGGCAATACTGATAGCATCACTGTTCCGGTGGTTGTTTCAACCATTATTGATGCATTATGTATCCATTTTACTAATCCAAATACTACACCCCAGATAAATAAAGGTAAGCCGATCAACACGTAAACTGAGGCCATATTAAAATCATAAATCAGGTATTTATAAAAGAATCGTTTCATAATTCCTCTGATTAATTTAGGCGGGAACTTGATCATAGTTGTCCATATATTTAGCGAACTAATTTCGTCACCATATCGTGCAGGAATGGGAACATTAGCTAAGATTATGTTGTAGATATTGAGATGAATTAGCATGTCAGATTCAAAGAAATACCTTTTTTCCAACTTGTCGAGATTTATTTTTGATAATGCAGAACTTGATATGGCAGTATATCCATTGGTAGGGTCCATCATATTCCAATATCCACTGGAAGCCTTTACCATAAATGACAATACACTGTTTCCAAGTAGCCGTCCTAGCGGCATGGATTTTAAAGCCTTAAAATCCACAAACCTATTACCTTTGGTGTATTCAGCTGATCTAGAAACCAATGGCTCTATAAGTAATTCCAAATAATCAGGATCCATTTGATTATCACTGTCCATTTTTACAACAATATGGCATCCAGTTTCAACTGCTTTTTTATATCCCGTCACTGTTGCTCCACCAACTCCTTGATTTACTTCATGAAATAAAACTAGTATGCGTATATCATATTGATAATTTTCTTGTACAGACTTGCCTGTATGCAGAGGACATTTGTCATCAATAATAATGATATGATCAATCCACAAAGGCAATCCATCTATTACTGATTGAATATGATCAATTGATTTATACGTTGGGATAACTATACCTATCTTATGGTTTTTGTACATTTTTGATTGATAAAGAATGAGAGAACTCTAGTTAAGGATTTACTTTTTCTTTAATAGTTGTATCTATCTTTTTTCTTAAATTAAGGACTTGAAAAATAAAAATACAATCAATCCTTAAATTAATTTATTGTCAAATTAATAAAAACAAAATTAGTATAAAACTGTTTCAACTTCTTAGTCAACTATCAGTATTATGCTTTGTTTAAAATGCAACGATTAATCAATAGTTACATATTTTACTTCAAACTCAAATGCTCAGAATTTATTTTAATTTTGCAAAGGTCACCATTTAATGTTGATTAATACGAATAAAAAATACCAGGAAGGAATTAGCTAATATGTATAAATTTGAAAAACTGGATTTATCCATGGTCGGAATACAAGAGGTTTCGGATTTATTAAATATTGTTTTCCCGAACACTAATGTAAATAGTGTTGAATATTTGGATTGGGAGTATAACCATAATCCAGAAGGTAATGCTATTGGATTTAATGCATATTTGGACAATTGTTTAGCCGCGCATTATGTTACACAACCTATAAAAGCCAGCATTAATGGTGTTGAAACAAGAGGGTTGCTATCTCTAAATACAGCAACACATCCTGATCACAGAGGCAAAAAGTTATTTACTATATTAGCAGAGATGACCTATGAATATGCAGCAAAAGAAGGGTATTCCTTTGTAATTGGTGTGGCTAATCAAAACAGCATCAGGGGTTTTGTAAAACATTTAGGTTTTGATTTAATTAAACCATTAGATGTGAAAATCGGACTCGGTATACATGAAGAGTTTCAAAATTACACCTATAGTTTTTTTCGAGTATGGGACAGAAAATCAATAAATTGGAGACTATCTAATCCTATTAAAAAATATAGAGTAAAAAAGAAAAATGAGAGCACGTATATTTTAGCGCAAACTGGAAAATGGGGAATAAATGCTATAATTGGAGTATTTGACAACATTCAATCTGAAGAAATCAACTTCGTTAATAAAGGTTTAACTAGTAACGTTTATATATGGATGGGGGTTAATGATAGAATTACCTGGAAAAAGTCTGCGTATATTAGTTTTCCTAATAGATTAAAGCCCTCACCATTAAATTTAATATTTAAAGATTTGACCAATAGCGGTTTAGTTTTAAATTCAGAAACAATTAAGTTTCAGTGCATTGATTTTGATGCATTTTAAGTAGCTAGGCTACTTCGTTCTCAATTTTTTTATAAAATTATTAATCAAATGACACCAAATTTTTTAACCTTTGACATAGAGGAATGGCATAATGCCAATTTCAGTAGCCTTGACCTTAGATTATATAAGGACAGTCCATCCAATTTGGAGTCTAATATTGATAAAATCATTGATATCTGTGCGGAGTATAGTGTTAAATCAACATGTTTTGTTCTTGGTAAATTAGCTCAGAATAAACCACAAATTATAAAAAAATTATACAACGCAGGTCATGAAATCGCTAGTCATAGTTATAACCATAAATTAATTTATAATATGACTGCAGAGGAATTTGACGAAGACACAAAAAGAACTTGTCAAATTTTAGAAAGTTTAACAGGTGAAAAAATTGTTGGGTTCAGGGCACCTTCCTGGTCTGTGAGTGAAACAAATTTGGAATGGTTTTACGATGTTCTATACTCAAACGGAATTGAATATTCATCCTCGGTTTATCCTGCGAAAACTTATATGTATGGATTGCCGGATTTTCCTTCACATATACACTACCCAATTATTAATGGGAAAACAAAAAAGGTTCTTGAAATACCCCAAAGTTTAATAAGTATGTTTGGTAAAAATGTTGGTTTCAGCGGTGGTTTTTTCCTACGGGTTTTCCCATCTTGGTTTATTAATAGAACTATTACCCAAATGAACAAACAGGGGAATAGTGTTTTTGTCTATCTTCATCCTCATGAAATTGATGTTAATATTCCAAAAGTGAATTTGAGCAAAAAGGAAAGCTTAATTTTTTATTGGAATATTAGAAATACTGAAAAAAAAATCCGTAAAATCATCAATAAACAACAAAATTCATTTGTTGACATTAAGAGTTTTGCGGCTGGGCCTGACTTGTCCCTTTTAGTGCGGTGACTCTAATTTTGCGATAAGCTCCATCATTTTTTGAGTTGGTTGGGCTTTGACG
>PHDN01000017.1 GCA_002840975.1 Bacteroidetes bacterium HGW-Bacteroidetes-16 | reverse complement strand
GATTGTTATTAGATTCATCTGTTTTGGTTAATTTTACTGGTTTCTACAAAGATATAGTTTCACAATAGGGATAGGCGCGTATATTTATCATTGAATAATGTAATCGTTTCAGATATTGGTGATTTATTTATAATAAATAACATGAATTTCTTGAAGTGTGTTAGTATCTCAAAAAATTCATTGAGAAATAGAAAATTGTTTTTTGCTACAATCTTTAGATTGGTATATTGTTTTAAATGAATTTCGTTTTTTTCAATGCTAGTATGGTATTCGAAAGAAAACAATAGCTCAAATTTATCAAAGGATGCAAGTTTTATTTCTTTGGGATGTTCACAATATAATTTTTTTTCAGTCCATAATTTGTTTGTGATGGGTCTTATATTGACCCAGTCGAACAATGATGGAATATTGGCAATGCATTTTGAGAATTTTAATTCTTGCCAAGAATAAATATGTACACCTTGTAATAAATATTCTACTCTGTATTTTTTAATATTTGCACCACCACCGGTAGCTGTTCCTGATAGACTACAGTCAAGAAATGTAATTTTACCAAGTCCATTGAATACACCTAAAATAATTTCAACTTTGCCAAAGTCTTTTGGCGCAAAAGAATCATCGGAAAATTCCAATTCAATCAATGAATCAGTAATTTCTAGTCTAACTGAGTACTGAATATTATTTGAAGTCTCAGGTCTAAATATGTGTCCTTGCTCTATCCTCATATTTCATTTATGCCATAGATCTGCGTACCGCCAATTGTCACAATGCCTATTATACAGTTATTGTTGCTATTATCCATTTCAGTATTCACTTTATTTCATTATCACTATATTATCCACTTTCAACTGTTTATAATCAGTTTAATCGGGTTCTGTCTTCTTCTTGTAATTGGATCAGCGGGTGTTTGGTAGCGTAAATCTAGGAAATTATTTTATTGGTTTGACATTGGTGGTGTTTTATTGAGGATAGTTGTTTCATTCATGTTATTTTATAGGAGATGTCTCGTCATTTCGCTTGCCTGCCACGGGGCTTGATGTGTTTATTGGTACTTTGTTGGGGCAGGCTTCGCTTCATTCTGTCGACAGGACAGACAAGTATTGCCAGTTACACTTTTTTAGCGATGGTGTGATAACGGGGGTAGGAGTAGAGGGGTAATAATAGTCACGCGTTACGCTATCGCTAAACGCGCGCCAGTGACAGAGGCAGCGTGGTTTGGGTGGGGTTGGAATGGAAAAGGTGGTAGTACAAGCGGAGATGTCTCGTCATTTCGCTTGCCTGCCATGAGGATTGATGTGTTTATGGGTACTTTGGGGCAGGCTTCGCTTCATTCTGTCGACAGGACAGGGAAGTACCACCAGTTGGACTTTTCTACCGAAGGTATGAAACTGGCGGCATGTGTGGAGTGGTAATAATAGTCACACGTTATGCTATCGCTAAACGGTCACCAGTAAGGATCACCAGTTGCCTTCCAATGGTTATTGGAATGCGGTAGCGTGGGTATTAATAGTTAGGTTGAAACGGAGAGGGAGGTATTACAAGAGGAGATGTCTCGTCATTTCGCTTGCCTGCCATGGGGCTTGATGTGATTATGGGTACTTTGTTGGGCAGGCTTCGCTGCATTCTGTCGACAGGACAGCCAAGTACCGCCAGTTGGACTTTTCTACCGAAGCCGTGAAAATGGGGGTAGGTGTGGAGTGGTAATAATAGTCACGCGTTACGCTATCGCTAAACGCGCGCCAGTGATGGGATAAACCAGGTTGGTTACCTATGCTGAAGCGGAGATTGGTTCATACTCCAATGGAACAAAATTTTCTGATTACTTGCCGGATATGGGAGTTCTGTATTATATTCGCATTACCAACGGTAATATTTTGTTACTTTGTACCTGAGAGTTTTGATTATCATGAGCCAATACGATTACATAAAAGACATTGCCAAATTTGGTCTGGAAAACGATCAGGAAGGGCTATTGACTGTACTGAATGATTTGATTGAATATTCTAAAAAGAGTAAAAAAATAAATTTCGCTATTCAGCTTCAATCTATTCTCAAAGAGGCAATTCATCAGAAACAATCCAAAAGTCTTACGAAAGTTGGATCTGATACCTATTACAATCGTATCGAAGAAAGAGAGGTTGGTGAATTAATTCTCGAGAAACTAACTTCTGACTATAGTTTTGAGAATATAGTTGTTGAAAAAACAGTTAAAAAGCAATTGGATTATTTCCTAATGGAGCATCAATCAGCTGAACTTCTTAGAAAATTTGACTTACCCATTTCCAACAAAGTACTGCTACATGGTGAATCAGGATGTGGAAAAACATTGGCTTCCTATGTAATTGCAGGGGAATTAAAAAAAATGATGGTTGTGGTGAATCTGGGAGCTATTGTCTCTTCAAAACTTGGAGAAACCAGTAAGAATCTAGCTAAGATTTTCAAGAAGGCAGCGTTGGAAGAGTGTATTATTTTTATTGATGAATTTGATTCGCTGGGTAAGGTAAGGGACTATAATCAGGATCATGGTGAAATGAAACGTGTTGTAAATACCATTTTACAGTTATTTGATTATTTACCTCAAGATAGTATCGTGATTGCCGCTACTAATCAGAAAGAGATGGTAGACGAAGCCCTGTTGCGTAGATTTGACCTCAGCATAGAATTTGCTTTACCTGATACTGAAAAAATCAAGGAATTAGTTAAACTTACCTTGAAGAATGGTCAGTTCAAGTTTGACAAACCTAATTCTGTAAACCTAATTATTAAGTTTGCTCAAGGATTGTCCTACTATAGTATTCAGAAAACTTTGGTGACTGCGATTAAAAGAAGTCTTTTCGATCAAGTTGGTAAAGCCGAAAATATTAAATCTACCATCAGCACCAGTGTATGGAGAGAATTGATAGAAGAAGAAAAAAGTGCTTTGGGTAAGCATTAAAGATTCCAGCCTCGATTAACTCTCCAAATCGATGTCTACTTCTGTTTCTGCTACTATACGAGTAATATTTTCCACCAGATTTACTGCGATCATTTCAGAATAAAGTTTATCTGTCAGTTTTTGATCAGGCAAATTTTCCTCAATCGTAATGGCCATGGAAAATGGATGGCTAACTTTATACCTTTCTTCAACTCCGGGTAGTAGTTGAGGATTAATTCTGCAATTTATAGCCAATTTGAAAGTTGAATTTTCATCTTTTAATTCCCTGACTCCAATTTGAAATTGAACTTTCTGAGTATTTGCCGCGGGGATTGGTTTAGAAACATCGCGACTATTTTGCGACCAACTTTGTCTCAACCTGGACTTTATGCCTCCGTTTTTATCATCTTCTTTTCTTTGAATGTCTTCGGCCGAATGATTGCGAAAAAAGGCAAATGCCATATGGATGGGACAATAGGCTAATTGATTATTCAATACCGGATCAAAACTGAAACAAAGTGTTGCCGTTATTTTTAGCAGCCCTTGTGATTTACCTAGATTGGCGGTTGTCAAGTATTCAGGAAAATGAATTGGTATGATTTTCATTTCTAACGGTTGGATTTCATCTTCAATAATGAATGTAATTGAGTTGTCGGTGGAGGTGTTGCTGGCAACCGGATTGACAAATCCATGCCCCGCAGTTTTATTAAGTAATTTGACTACGGGTGCATTAAACTTGATTAATTCCAATGAGGCTCCATTAACTATAAGGGCTTTTATTGTCTGAGCCTTTAATAAAGGGTATTTTTTTTGGATTTGAGCTGCAATGTTGGCAACTAACGGCGTAGAATAACTTGTACCTGAATGCTTATAGAAGCTCATGGCAGGATTAGCAGATAACAATTCCATAGAAGCTCTTTCTCCTGTACCAATGAACATGCCTGATTGCTCATAATCCCCACCACATTCAATCACATCGGGTCTAAACAAATTTTTATTCTGTTTTTTAATGGGAAATAGATCGGAAAGGTCGATGTAACTTTTTCGGGTATATAAAGCCGGGAATTCCTTACCAAATGAAATTCCCTGCATTGGATCGTTTCGAAGGTTGTCAGCAGCGGCACCAACAATTACATTATTCATGCTTTCAGAAGGTGAGCATAGGTTTGTAAACTCATTAAAAAAATAACTCAAATCGTAGCCGTGGTGATTTGCTGAATCATTGTTGTTTGCGGTGCAAATAAAAATTAAAATATCGTTCTGATGAGCAAATTTATCTAATTCAAAAGCATAAGTTGAATAATCCTCGTTCAACAATTTGTGATCTCTGTAACAAGTTGTGAGTACAAAAAGTTTGATATTCGGATATTTTGCTTTTGCTCTATTCAAAAGTGTCAGGATTTCATTTTCTGATAAATAGCCAGTATTGGCATCCATGATTTTAATTGATAACAGTTTGGCGTCTGCAGATATTGCTCCCCGGTAGCCAATGGCGTATGGTTTACGTCCAAATGCGGCTAAAGCTGCAACAGAAGTGCCATGACCGTCGCCGGCATTTGCATTGTCGATGAACGGACTTGTTTTAGTTAAGTTGAACGAATCATCATTTATTATTATGGACGCTAAAGGTGTGCTTTTACTTATGCCAGTATCCAAGATCCCTATTATTGGTAATTCTTCATCAGCGTTAGAAATTTCGAAGCCGTATTTGCGTTCAACGGTGTTTAATAAAGATGGTCCAATAACTGTAGAAAGCGAAGAAGTAACACTTAAAACGATATCGAAGTTTTTAGTAATCTCTTCAATTTGAAAAATTGAAGCATTGAAGATTTCCAAATTGTTTGATGTTTCAGATAACCTATGTTTTAAATTTTTATCAAAAAAGTAATTATTAAGCTTTGTTAATATGTCATCAGCAGCCTGGCGATCAAGAGGGAAATCGATCAATCGGAGATTCGTCAACTGACAGGTTTCTTTTAGCTTAATAATATCAGAAGTAGTAAGCAGCTTAAATTCTTTGATAAACTTAACTTTTCCTGCATAATAAACATTGGGTTTTTCATTGGATTCTTTCAATATGAAATTCTCAATGCTTTTGAGAAATGAATTAAACCGATCCTGATCAACCACAGCAAACAGTATCTCATGATTAAATTTTGAAAAGTTAACTCCTAATAGACCAAAGTCGTTGTACCAATCCTGGTAATAATTTTTTTGTTTGGTTTGCACTGTAAACTGATCCTGAAAAAGAATTTGAATGTAATCAATATGTGTTGATATTTTTAGTGCTTCATTTCTTTGGTTTATTCGGATTTGAATATCAGTTTTATAGCGTTTTAAGGAATACCTGAATGATTTAACCATGCTCGCATAGTTTGGCGCTTTTAGAACCTCTTTTTTGTCCTCTACAGGAAAACCATAATTAAATCTAACCGGGATAGATTGTTCCTTTTGTGCTTTGGTATTTAGCTTGATATGAGGCCTCTGTTGTTTCATTTAACTTTCTTTTAATGTCGCATTTTGATACATCTGTTTATTCGATTATGCTAAAAAGTTCTTCTGTTCTAATATTAATAATTCGCGGTAGTAAATATTTTTAAACAAATCATACGCCCGATGCCTATAAAATGCATACAATGGCCTGCCCAATTTATTATCCTTAGGTTTAACCACAAACAAACCAGTATTGCTTTCCTCATAGATATCTTTAGCCTTTGGTAGTATAAAATCCTCATTGACCAGAAATTTCATGATACGCTCCGCAGTGACAAGCACTGGTTTTTTCCTGCCAGGATTAACCTGATCAAATTCTTCGATTAACTTTGGTATCCAAATAGTAGCATGAACCTCCCAGTCTTTGTTTTTGGCAGTCTCACTCTCCAAATAAACCGGTATAAGGTTTTGTACATAAATGTCTTCCATGTGAAGGCCAATCAGGTTAAGGTTTTTCAATATTCCACTAAAATATCTTGGTTCATCTGAAAGTATCCCAAATACATATTCAAGTTGTTTGGGGTTGCCATTGTCAGAAAAATTGGTTGGGTCGGCTCCGAGGACAAAGGCCTTGAAGGATTTTTTGTTTAGGCAGAAGGGGTTGGGAGTTTTCATGTTAAACAGGATTAATTGATGTTTTTATCTGGAGTATAAAACTTTGACATTAAACCTATCTTAATAGTCCTTTTTTTAATGCCTCTTGAATGGTAATCAAATAGAGTTTTTTAATGTCTAAGGTTGTTATTTCAGCAATATTACCCAATTGATTACCAATAGCTTGAACAGTTCTATTTCTTTTATGATCGCTGATTCTCCTAAGTTGGTAGGTTATACCCAGACCATCATGAAGTGATGTTGTCGGAACTGTAATGGTGGTAGGTTTATTTTCAGCCAATGTATACATGCCTATAATAGGTAGAAAAACGAGTTTTAATCTCCAATCAATTGCATCAGGCCGATCTTCTTCATAATCAACCTTATCAATTAGTTTCTCAAATGCACTTATTAGATCAGCATAATTGCCGAAAAAAACTTTTAAAACATTGAAGATTCTTAGGGCATAATAATTATGGCTAAAGTCGTTCCCTGAATATTTAACCCCGTATCGAGAAATACTAATATCTGCTTCGTTGAGTTTTGTTATGTTTCGAACATTAATTAGATCGTTATAAACAAAATTGGAGAGGAGCCAATCGATTTCATCGACAAGGTCATGGTCATTTAAAACATATTCTGTTAAGTAGCGACATTTTATGGTGTGAAAGATACCTCTTACATTTCGGAGTAATTCATCCTTCATGCTATACTTGAATACATCAACTGAATAGAATTTGTCAATATATCCATTAAAATCTGACTTTGTCCCATATTTATGATGAAAAATGCTTCTGATATTATCTATGTCACAAACAACTATGACCTTGTCGAAACCGAACTTGTTTTCATTTTTATTGATATCACTTTGCGCAGCAAATACGTTTAATATTCTGAAAATATGTTCGGGGTCTATACGATCCATATCGTCAATAACAAGAACTGCTTCACGTACTTCATTTTTGTTGGCATTCAGTTTTAACTTTTCGACTAACTCTTTGATTAATAAAGTATAGAAGTTTTCCTCGTAAATACTACCGCTCTTGTTGGTAAATTCTGCTAAATAGTCTACAATCTTATCATACTCATTTTTTTTCTCTTCATTAAATTCATCCTTTACTTTTGCAATAAAGTCAATTGTGCGTTCTGCTGACTCCTTTACCGCTCCTCCTATTTCCGGAATTATATTAAAAAATGGCGTGATTATTTTTGCGATCTCACTTTTATTTGAGATAAGCAACTTCTGTGCAATTTTCAAAAATGATTTTACACTGTCATCTATTTCGATCTTTTTCGTAAGTAGCTCGAATAGAATATCATACTTTATTAATTCGAAAATATCCTCGTTAGAGGCCACGGAATACTTTACCGGATACAGATGAATTGCATTGTATTTATTATGTTCCTTAAAGAACTTTTTTAGGAACGTCGTTTTGCCATTGCCAAATCTTGAAGAGAAAACAATCCTTTTGTTGTTATTAAGTTTCAGATGGTTATCAAAATCTACGAACCTTTCAGGTGTTTCGATTGTGTACGAAGTATTACTTTCCTCAACACTTGAGATTGTTTCAGATTTATTAATATCAATACCTGTGTCTTTATCCATTCTTTTGATTTTTTATTTCATATTACCCCAACACCTCCCTCAGCACCCCCTTCATCACCAATTCCACCTGTTTTTCACTTTGTTGTACTTCCTGCTCCAGATGATCGCACAAGGCCATCAGGCGGTTGACGGTTTCGACTATGGCTTTTTGTTCTTCAAACGGTGGCAGTGGGAAGGAGGTTGTTTTTATATTTGCTTGTGAAATATTAACCTGACTGGAGGCCATACCTATCATCATCCGTAGCAATATTTTCCTTATTGTGACACTGTTTAAGGTCGAGACAACAAAGTCTGGATTTACTAAATTCTCAGGATAATTTAACCGAATTGTTTTATCCGAAAGAATAAGGTTTGAGTTTATAAAATTTACCTTGCATGCAATACCGGTCCTGTTAATCGGTCCTGCTCTGGTGATTAATATATCGCCATACTTAACAACCTGATTGGGATTAATTACATAATTAACAGGCAATACTTTATTGGCCATTTCATTGAAACTATTCACCTGAATAGAGGTAGTAGTCAACACTCCCCATTCATTATTCTGCGACGGTCTTTTTTCGCAATCTGGACTTTTCCCTGCATCTGAATAAAGTAGTATCTCCCCCAACCTACACCAAACCCATCCTTCCGGCAATTCATAAGGAATTTCCTCAGGTTTTATAGCTGGCAAAGGATTCTCCTTTTTAATTTTCTTCTCCTTAACCAGCCTGGCTTTTTCGGCTTTGATTTGCTCAAGCAGGGCGGAAGCGGAATGAGATCCTTCGCGAAGCTCAGGATGACCTAAACGGAAAGCGGTGGTGAGTTTGCCTTGTACGGCCAGATGCAGGATGGTTTCGCGTAGTTTTTTGATGTTGGGTTGGTGGTTAAAGAAGGGGTGAAAATGTTCCTGTAAAAACGCCCATTCCTTTACCGTGTTGTTGGTGGCCAGTTGGTTTAAAGCGGAGGTGGCAAATTGTTCTTTTAGATGGATGCGTTCCAAAGTAAGTTGCTCCAATTGCTCGACTTCTTTAAACAATTGGTTGACGGTTTCGACAATGGCTTTTTGTTCTTCTAATGGTGGTAGACCAACGAATTCATTTAGCAGATTTTTAGTGTCTAAATGAGGTATTGCAGCACCAATCATGTTTGAGTTTACCCTTTGAAAATTCTGCAAGAAAATTACTTTGATATAATTTTGAATGAACAGTGGTGTTTCAATTATTGCTAATGTTGATCCAACAATACCATACTTTCCATCTAAAACTAAACCACTTCTTGAACCATCACAAACTACTAAAATATCTGAATCAGAGCATTTAGGTGCATTTTCATCATCACTGTATCTTCGAATATTTCCTCGATCGAGAGATTCAATATCTTGATATGGATACTTTTTAGTACTTTCGGATAAATCTTTCGGGTTTTTTCCTTTTACTAGACTAAACAAATCAAAATTTCTTACTTGCACCCATCCTTTTGGTAAATCAAGATTTATTTCATTTTTTATGTTTGGCTCTTGAACTTTTTGCTTTTTCGATCGGGATTTCTCTTGTCTGAACTTTTGAATGTTATCAAGTAAAATCGAAGCAGATTCTAATTCTGGATTATCTAACCTCCATTGAGTAGTTAATTTGCCCTGTACTGCCAGTTGTAATATTAATCCTTTAAGCTCTTTGGCATTTTTTGAGTGCAGGCTGAGGTCGTGAAAGTATTTGATTAGCTGCATATTATTTCAGGGCTTGGGTCAGTACTTTCACTATTTCGTTTTGTATGGTGGTGATTTTGGCTTCGGTGGCACGGTAGTTTTTCAACAACACTTCCGGGCTGGCCAGGTCATCAGCTTCCCGGTGGGGGTTTTTGATGTCGAGGTTGAAGTTCCGGGCTTTGATGTCTTCCACGCTCACCTTCCAGGCATTGGGGCTTTCTTCGCGGTTGTTCCACCAGGCTTTTTCCAGGTCAAATTCGTTGATGTGGATGGGTTTTCCCTTGTTGTAGCTTTTTACGCCCTCGGGGTAAGGATGCTCAAAGTACCAAATGTCCTGGGTAGGTGAACCTTTTTCGAAGAACAACAAATTGGTCTTGATGCCGGTATAGGGATTAAACACGCCATTAGGCAGGCGGACAATGGTATGCAGGTTGCATTTTTCAAGTAATTCTTCCTTGATGCGGGTTTTTACCCCTTCGCCAAACAAAGTACCATCGGGCAATACCACCGCGGCCCGTCCTCCTTCTTTCAACAGTTTTAGGATTAATACCAAAAACAAGTCGGCAGTCTCCTTGGTGCGAAACTTTTGCGGGAAATTGGTTTCGGTACCATCTTCCTCTACTCCGCCAAAGGGAGGATTGGTGAGAATGACATCGACCTTGTCCTTGCCGCTCCAATCGCTGTAAGGCTTGTTGAGGTAATTGTCTCTTCTCACGGTGGGTAGATTAAAGCCATGCAACATCAGGTTGGTGGTGCACAACAGGTGAGGAAGCGGCTTTTTTTCGATGCCCTTAATTGATTTTTGAAGGATTTCGGCCTCGGCAGGGTTGTTAACCTGGCTGCGCACATGTTCGATGCTACAGGTTAAAAAGCCCCCGGTGCCACAGGCCGGATCGAGGATGGTTTCGCCCAGCTGAGGATTGGTGATGTCCACCATAAACTGTGTAACCGCTCTGGGAGTATAATATTCACCTGAGGATCCGGCATTTTGCAACTCTTTCAGGATGGTTTCATACAGGTCGTTGAACAGGTGGCGTTCGGTGGAGATATTAAAATCAATTTTGTTCACGTTGTTGATCACCTGGCGGAACAAGGTTCCGTTTTTCATGTAGTTGTAGGTATCTTCAAAAACCGAGCGAATAATGCGGGCTTGTGGTCCGATGGTGATGTCAATGTCTTTTAAAGCCGGAAACAGTTCATTGTTCACAAAGTCCATCAGGGCATCACCTGTTAAGCCTTCCTCATCCGAAGCCCAGTGCTGCCATTTCAGGTTTTCAGGGATGGGGCTCTGATAATCTTCGATGGTAATGGCCCATTCTTCTTCCTTGTCGGCAAATATTTTCATAAACAGCATCCACACCAGTTGTGAGATGCGTTGTGCATCACCATCCACACCGGTATCTTTCCGCATGATGTCGCGGATGGCTTTTATATTGGTCGTTACGTTACTCACAATTTTTCTTTGCGTTTAATATTACTTCATTGTTATCACACATTGCTTTTTCCACTTTGGATACAATGTCCTCTATTTTAGGCCAAATATCATCTAGTACCTTCATGATTTCATCGTCAGTTTTTTGATGAAGCTCTTCAAGCTTAAAAGATTCCTTATGTGAAAAATGAACTAACCACAATTTTCCTTTAGGTTTAATATGGCCATCTATCCCCATGAACACGTTATTAAGGGCTGAAGCATAATTCTCATTTCCTGGGGATATTACCGTTTTAAAGATTAAAGATCTATTTGACCATAAATAATCAATCTCAAATAGAAAACCCTCTTTATTTGGCCACCCATTGGGCTTGCTGTAAATAGGTACCAACCCCTTAATTTTAGGGGTTAAAAACCTAATATATCCCTTGTTTTCAGAACCTACTATCCAACCACTTGCATTTATTTTTTCAACAAAATATTTTTTAAAATCTTCAGCAATGTCAGGTTTCTTGTCGAAAATAAAATCCAATAAATCCTTGTGGTTTCTGTATATCTGTTTCGCTAATTCAGTAAGCTCATCTGAACTCATAATATTTCTTTTTAAAATTGTTATATAATCGTTGATATAGTTATAAACTGAATCATTAATTGTGTCGTCGTAAACTGACAAAATGCGCGTGAGGATATCGACAATCATTTCATAAGAGATGAAGGAATAAACATCTATTTCAGAAAAAGATGACTCCCCAAATGGCGTTAAATAGGTAAAGATATTCCTTCTCCCCTTAAATTCAGATTCGATAATTTCTTTATAACGAGTCAACTGATTTGTATGTTCTTTTGACAGGAACTTGTTTTCTATGCAAATAACAATATCATCTACAATAATCAATAAATCAATATTTCGCCATTCTCTTCTAATTTCAGCTTGCGATAAATCAAGTTGTTCGATTTCAAATTGACTTACACCAATCACTTTATTGTCATAAAAAATCTCTCTTAAAAACCTTTTAATAAAAATATCCCCGAGTCCATGACTTCCTTCTGCATCAAGTAGCCAAGCCAAAAAGTTTGAATGTCTTATTTCAGCATTTGAAATATTGAGTATTTCAAAAATATTTGGTTTCTTCAATCCCAGATCTAGCCTGTCAAAATCTATATCCTTTAAAAGAGAATTATAACTACTCTTCAATTCACCTTTACTCCATTCCTTTTCATTTTTTATCATCTATGCAGTCATATAAATTTCGTTTTCTAATTCTTTGAGGGCTTTATCGAAGTCGGCTTTCTTTCCAAAAGCCCTTACCAGTTCCACAGGGGATACCAGTTCGCTCAATGGTTGCACGGTGAGGATGGAACCTTTTTCGATGGAAGTAATGCCTTCGTTTTCGTATTTGTCCAACAGGCTGTTTAATACTTTTTGAGCCACTTCGCCGTATTTGGTAAAGTAGTTGCGTTTGCGTACCTGGTTGGCACGATCTTTTTTCGTGAGTGCCGGTCTGTTGAATGCAATGTGGCAGATCAGGTCAAAATCATCCATATCCAGACCCACCTCTTCACGTAAGGCCTGGAGCAAAATGCCCTGTTCAGCCAGCTCTCTGATGAGTTCCTCCTTGTTGGTGGTTTCTCTCCACCTTCGGATAAATACATCCAATGTGGAAAACTCCTGTCTAACATTTTTACGGGTATAGTCCGTCAACGATTCAGTAATCAGTTTACCATCTGACCCATAGTACTGTACCCGTTCGTTTATAATTGTAACCACTACATTGTTAACATAATATTTTTTAGGCTCAGGTTGAGGTTCAGGTTGAGGTTGAGGTTCACCACTGCCACTTCCCGGAAGATCAGGAAATTCAGGTGGATCAGGGGTAGGACCTCCACCTTCACCCTCTGCATCCGGCACTTCGGGAGGTACCGGGGATTCCTCTTCACCTGGTTCGTAAATTTGTACCGGATCACCATCAAATTCCGGATTAGCAAAGTTGTTGGTAGCCTGACGAAAATCCATGATGGTAAAATACACTTTCCCTTCCTGTTCACGGATACGGGTACCCCGGCCAATGATCTGTTTGAATTCTGTCATGGAGGCGATGTTGGCTTCCAGTACGATGAGCTTTACCATCTTGGTATCAATACCGGTGGTGAGCATTTTTGAAGTGGTGGCTATCACAGGAAACTTTTCTTCCACATCAATAAAATTGTCCAGTTCCATCTTGCCAATTTCATCATCACCGGTAATTTTCACAACATAAGTAGGGTATTTAGCTACCAGATCAGCGTTCTCATTAATCAATGCCATGCGCATGCGGTTGGCATGTTCGATGTCCACACAAAACACAATGGTTTTCGACAAGCGATCGGTGGCTTTCAGGTATTGTGTGATTTTCTCTGCGATTTTCCGGGTACGTCCATCTATCACCAGGGTACGGTCATAATCTTTCAGGTTAAAGATTCGGTCCTCAATTTCGTAGCCATATTTATCACGCAAGCCTGCAGTAGGCCGCCAGCCCTCGTCCACACTGGTAGTAATTCTGACCACCTTATAAGGAGCCAAAAAACCGTCCAGAATGCCTTGTTTAAGTGAATAGATATAAACCGGATCACCAAAGTAGGCCATGTTTGAAACATCATTGGTTTCTTTGGGTGTGGCTGTCATGCCAATTTGAGTAGCCGAATCAAAATAGGTTAGTATCTCATGCCAGGCAGAAGCCTCCCTGGCACTTCCACGATGGCATTCATCAATCACAATCAGGTCAAAAAACTCACGTGAGAACTCTTTGTACACATCTTGCCAATCTTCCTCGCCACTAATCCCCTGATACAAGGCAAAATAAATTTGATACGACTTGTCAATTTTGCGATTTTTGATGAGGTGCATGATGTCGTTACCAAAGGGAGCGAAGTCACCGTTTTTGGTCTGTGATAGTAGAGCGTTGCGATCGGCCAGAAAGAGGATCCTCTTTTTAACTCCGGTTTTCCAAAGCCGCCAAATGATGTTGTAGGCCACATACGTTTTTCCAGTACCTGTAGCCATCACCAGTAAGATTCTGTTTTGACCTTTGGCAAAGGCTTCTACTGCACTGTTTATAGCAATTTGTTGATAATAGCGGGGTGCTTTATCATCCTGGTCGACGGGGTAATCCTGTTGAACGATGTGGATGGCTTCTTTGGTAACAATTTCTTTTTCGTTCAGGTATGATTTCCATAATGTTTCAGGAGATGGAAATTCATCCAACGAAAGCTCTTTTTCTATTTCACCTTCTTTGATTGTTTTGTCATGAAAAATAAATGCATCCCCATTGGAAGAAAACACAAAGGGTATTTGAAGGATGGCGGCATAGTCCAAGGCTTGTTGCATGCCTGCTCCAACGGAATGTTTATTGTCTTTTGCCTCAATGATTGCAATGGGCAGATTCGGTTTGTAGTAGAGTATGTAATCGGCCCGTTTTCTTTTCCCTCGTGTGTGCATTTTTCCCTGAACAATAATACGTCCATCTGTGAAAAACACCTCTTCACGTATCTGGGTTTTAATATTCCAACCAGCTTTTGCCAGAGCAGGGTTGATGTACTTGGTACAAATGTCGCGTTCTGACAAACTCTTTTTATTCACCATTTTTTATTCTGTTGATGATTATGGCACTCGATATGAAATAGAACCCTTCACGACAAAGAGCAGATAAAGGGGAGTGGTTTTGATAGAATACTATTTGAATTGGACACACAGGTTTTTGTTAATTAGGATGGCTAAGATAGGTAAAAGTCGTTTAGAGGCGTTATATTTATTGGTATTTGTTGGATTTTGGTATTTGTTGGTGAAAATGCCCGGTTTGATGGCTATTGGCTATTGGCTTTTTTGGAGGCTTTCGCTTGTAATGTGTGGCACTTCTATATTGGAGAAAATATTCGGGTAAGCGATAAAAATATTGACCAGTTTAATGCCATCGGCATTGGGCTGATGAATCAAAAAATCAATTTTAAAAAGTTTGAGTGGGGTATCAATTTCGAGGGTACTTCAATTAGCAACAAAAGCCCGCAAGGGAGCAACCTACAAGTTTTAGTGGGGTATTAATTCCGAAGGTACTTCAATTTTAATGCCGATAATCCTGCCGCCCTCGCAAGTGTTTTAGTGGGGTATCAATTCCGAAGGTACTTCAATATCTAAAGTTTTAAAGAAAATTCCTTATTTTGAAGTTTTAGTGGGGTATCAATTCCGAAGGTACTTCAATGAACCGCTGAAGAATCTATTGCACGTTGTGTGTTTTAGTGGGGTATCAATTCCGAAGGTACTTCAATTATTTGTGAGGCTACTGATGTCTTCAAAAGTTGTTTTAGTGGGGTATCAATTCCGAAGGTACTTCAATAAATAATTTAAGATGGGGATAGTAATTGTAATAGTTTTAGTGGGGTATCAATTCCGAAGGTACTTCAATAAGTTTTGAAAAGAAAATCTTCGGTTTTAAGGTTTTAGTGGGGTATCAATTCCGAAGGTACTTCAATAATCCCCAGTGGTGGGGAGTATGACTCAGTCTTGTTTTAGTGGGGTATCAATTCCGAAGGTACTTCAATTCAAACCAATGGTGCATTCCAAAGGTTAATGGTGTTTTAGTGGGGTATCAATTCCGAAGGTACTTCAATCAGCACCAGGGTCTCCACCCGGATCGCCGGGTTCGTTTTAGTGGGGTATCAATTCCGAAGGTACTTCAATCATGGAAAGGATCAGTGTTTGATTCTGGTAAAAGTTTTAGTGGGGTATCAATTCCGAAGGTACTTCAATTCGGATAGCTGTAACATAATGTAAATCAATAAGTTTTAGTGGGGTATCAATTCCGAAGGTACTTCAATCGTTTAGTGATGAGTTCAAAATTGGAGAAGTAGTTTTAGTGGGGTATCAATTCCGAAGGTACTTCAATTCGCTCCTCTAATAGTTGGAGTCGACCTGCAACGTTTTAGTGGGGTATCAATTCCGAAGGTACTTCAATTTCAAAAAAGGAATGGGAACTTCTATTGGAGGTTTTAGTGGGGTATCAATTCCGAAGGTACTTCAATAGAGGAGTTATATATATATGGGTTTAGTTAATGTTTTAGTGGGGTATCAATTCCGAAGGTACTTCAATTGACTCTCTCAGTTGGGGAGGTCAATGTAGTAAGTTTTAGTGGGGTATCAATTCCGAAGGTACTTCAATTTACTATAATTATTCAGGAGCAAAGTTTAACCGTTTTAGTGGAGTATCAATTCCGAAGGTACTTCAATTGTTTCCGAATATTAAAATAATAGAAGATCCAGTGTTTTAGTGGGGTATCAATTCCGAAGGTACTTCAATGTTCCCAGCGGGGGACAATATGACTCTGTTTTGTTTTAGTGGGGTATCAATTCCGAAGGTACTTCAATGCTCAAAAGGTCGATATTGAATTGCAACCTTTAGGTTTTAGTGGGGTATCAATTCCGAAGGTACTTCAATTTCTTTCATGGGAATAACGTAATCTTAAGAAAGTTTTAGTGGGGGAAGGTACTTCAATTTATTCAGGGAGTCGGCCATTAACCACGCCAAAGGTTTTAGTGGGGTATCAATTCCGAAGGTACTTCAATCGAAACTTAAAGCATATGTTTCAAACGAAAAGAAGTTTTAGTGGGGTATCAATTCCGAAGGTACTTCAATTCTTATTGACAATTGAACACAATATTAAATTGTTTTAGTGGGGTATCAATTCCGAAGGTACTTCAATCTTTTAGCACTATAGCACAAAAAAGGTGCTTTGTTTTAGTGGGGTATCAATTCCGAAGGTACTTCAATTAGGGAACATCCCCGTGATACCAGGATCAGGAATGTTTTAGTGGGGTATCAATTCCGAAGGTACTTCAATGGAGATTGATCGTGCTATTGCTAGTGCTGAGTGTTTTAGTGGGGTATCAATTCCGAAGGTACTTCAATGATCATCCTGATCTCCTATGTGTTTTTAATTTGTTTTAGTGGGGTATCAATTCCGAAGGTACTTCAATCGTGATTACACGTTATTCTGTCATATTTTTGGGTTTTAGTGGGGTATCAATTCCGAAGGTACTTCAATGATGATATTATTGCGGAGTTAAGTGCTGAGGTCGGTTTTAGTGGGGTATCAATTCCGAAGGTACTTCAATACATATCATCGTCGTGGAAGATTTGATAGACGAGTTTCAGTGGGGTATCAATTCCGAAGGTACTTCAATACGTTATATTCATTAATTATCTGATTTAAAATGTAATACATGAGTTTTTTCATCGACCAATATGGCTTTATTATGCATTGCAACCCTTTTTTTAAATTGCTGCTAATGACAACTTTCGTAAAATGCTGTATATTAGGTTGGTGTAAAAATGGAGGTTATCAATTCCTGGGGGATCTCTCATCAGCCTAAGGCTGATATCGAGATGAACAGGTCGGTGCTTCGGGTTTTGTCATCATACTATGTGCCCCGATGGCACCGATAACCCCGATAGCCATCGGGGTGGGGGGCCTTTTCCGGGGGAGTTGGGTCTCAAAATGTCAATGAACTATGAAAAATGGTCTGAAATTCCAAACCAAATCCTTGTATTCCACATCGGCATTTATACATTGCTTTTTTACTCATCCAATTGAAAACATAGAGATGGATGTGCTTCTGTTTCGTATTTATCCCTGTGTTTATCAACGTTTACTATTCAATATGCACCACATTTCCATATCCCAACGATACGGCCTGTCCGAGCCTTAGGGTGTGCGGCAGGGTAACATTTGTCGAAAAATAAATGTCAAAAGCAGGTAATTTACCGCCATGAAAAGTTGATTTCAAGCCGTGGTTTTTGTATTTGTGCACTTTAACCGATATATAATCATGTTCGCCGATCTCCATGCCTGCCACACGAACCAAAAAGGCCTTGATATTTCCGTAAAGGTATTTTTCCAACCGGTCGTGAATGGCAAATTGGTTTTGCAGATTTTCAATTTCGTGCCCAATTTCACTCTTCAATAACAAACTGTCTGTTTTGTAATTCAAATACTCCTTTGTTATCTGTCCAATAAATTGTTCCTTGATGATTAAGGTATTTTGTTCGGGATTGCGAATACTTTTCCGAAAAATTTCATACCAAAGTTCCAGAGCTCTTACTTCCTTTGGTCCGACGGCCGTGATGGAGGCGGATCCCCTGATGTTCGTAAATTGAATACCTGAGTAGGCAATTTTATCATTATGAAAAATATCGGCAGGAATGCCTTCCGATTCAAATAAGACCTGGTTTTCGACCGCCACATCGCGCATCCCATTCAAAAAGGCGGTCATTAAACTTGAATTAGCGGGTATTTTAACATCGAGCAGATTGATGGTGAGAATGGGGAGTGGTTTCATAACTTGTTTTTAAAATCCATATATTTCATTAATTGCATCAGGTTATTATAGAGAGAATAGGGTTTTTTGGCAAAGGCCTGAAACTCATAGTTTAATGCAGTTTTACTTTCTCCATATAATAAAACTCCAATTCCCAGTTTTTGAACATACTTTATTAATGAAACACCTTTGTCACTAAACAGTTCGTTTACAGCATCGTCAAGTAAAATTATCGTAAATGAGTTGGGTGTAATTTTAATACCTTTTTCTTTGATCTTAGTGATAAATGATTCATCTGTTGCATTGTCAATTTCTACAGGAACATAATTAAATCCATTTATAACGCCCTCAATTTCTGGCTTTATTCCTGTTTCTTTTTTGTTGAGCACAATTAACTGTACTTTGCTTCTAAGGTCAATACCCCATTTTTCGTTGGACAGTAAACGTTGGAGTTCTTTTGTGTTTTTTTCAGTAAGTTCAATCAATTTGCTGGTCATAATATTTTTAATCCAAAAATTTATACCAAACAAAGAGATCAAAGCAATTATTATTGAAAGCAATGCGATGCCACCAGTTAACAAATCATCCTTTAATGTGTAGATATTTTGAGCTGTTTTATAGGTATTTTCTGCATATTGGAGGGTTTGATTTGCATCAATAATACTTCTTTGCAGAGAATCTATTTTTTCGCTCAGTTTTTTTATTTCCAGTTTAAGTTGAACATTCGTTAATTGGTTGTCATTAGATACAGTCTGTTTACTGTTTTGCTGTGCAATTACGACGTATCCCATTAACAAAATCACAATCAGTAAAATTTTTTTCATGATCTTTATTTATTTATAAGTTCAACTTGATTTAAGCGCCCTTCCTTTGTTATTTGTTTCACCATGACCTGTATTGGTGTGCCTTTTCTAAACGAGGTTTTAAGTTTGTTTACGAGTTGAAGTTTTTCGTATAAAACACCATTTAGCGATAACTGAACTGTTTTTGGATCAATAAAATACGCCGCCAATACCGTTTCGTCCTTTTTAAGTGTTTCCACTTTGTTGTGGATGATGTTTGCTTCTGGTATTGCGAAAGCAGGCAGGCTAACTTTTAGCCAGCCAAACATCTCATTGTAGTCGTTCAGTACACGCGTTTCAGGAAAATTGGCACGGGCTTCCTCGTCTTTCACTATCAATTGAATGATTTTATCATGGGCCTTTTGGTTTAACATCGGCAGTATCACCTGGAAGTAATACGTTTTGCCTTTTCCCAATCGTAAAATTGCAGCCTCGTTTCCAAATTGCTTCATTTCTTGCTGCAGGTCTTGCAATGATTTTATCAATTCTTTGGCAACCTCATTATTGGATTTGGAAAGCAAATTTATTTCAAAACCGATATACTGATCCATGACCAAATTGATCGCCCGGAAAAGTCCTGCCAAATCTTCATCATAAAGCCATTGAAGTTGAGCATTAATTGGGGTTGATTTTACGGCAATGGTTGTTTTAATTTGTGTTCCGGCGGTAATACACTCGCGCAAATTATCCAAACCATCCGTTTCAACGCCAAACAAATGAACGCGCCTGGCAATTTCCGCCACGACATTTTCGTCGTGGACACCTTCCGAATCAGTTATTCCAAAGTGATTGAAATCGCCGTTAAGCCATTCTTCTTCTTTTTCTTGTACCTGTTTGCGAATTTTGTACAGGTCGTTTTTATCCTGATTAATGATTTCTTCAATTTCGCTCTTTAATGAAGGGTCTGTGTAAATGCAATACGCAAAAACCATAGTTCTGATGGCTCCTTTCAGGCTGCTGCCGGGGATATACTTTTGCCGGTGTGTTTGGATGGCGAGTTCAAGGATATTGTTGCTTACCGGATTAAAACTTTCTGCGTTGAGTGGAAACTCACGGGTGAAATGCAACTCTTTTTCAATTTTTTGATTTGTGAAAAAATCCCACACATGGGTGTTTTCTGCATAGTTGAGGATATACTCCAAATACGCCTGACTCAGATCATTTGCATTCAGCAATCCGCGTAAATGCTCCTGGTCAATAATGCGAATGGTGCTGTTGGAGGCCACATATTCGCCCACTGATGTAAGCTTTTCACCATTTCCAATATGCAAAGGAGATAGTGTTTTGATGTTGATAGGATAATTACTCATTTGTTTTGAGATAAGTTAATGGTACAATAAACGCCAGGCCATTCCTCACTGCTGTGTTTCCGTCCAAATCGATGCCGATCTCCACCAAGCGGCCCATTCTATCATCTGTAGCAAGCAGGGCTCCCTCCGCAATCATTCTAACCACTGTGTATTCGCCATTTCCAGATTTCCTGCCACCCCTCAACAGGGTCTGGGAAAAGGTAATATTAGCCAACTCATTATCATTAGCCGGATTTAGCAAGGAAAGATTAGTGAATCCTGCTGTCATGTCAGGGTTTTCGTCAGGCGTCAATTGAAAACCTTCAATAAATACAGGGTCAGACATTGTCCGTCCGGTATTGTTTTTTTCACCGCCAATCCCGGAGTAAGCTAACAGGCTGATGGCTCGTTTCAGTTCAAGCTCATCGGATGTTTCTGCCTCATACAGGAAGTAAAAGCCAATTTCCACCTCTTTAATATTTCCGGTTTCTACATCCGTCTGATAATAAATACTGTCTTTAGGATCATTTTTACGGATTGGGCTTTTGGGAATATCTACAATGGTAAACGCAGTATCTTTCTCAGTCAATCCCAGCAATTCAACTTCCTCTTTTGTGAAAAGTATATCCTGGTTCTGAATAAACATGTATTTTTCTTTTTTATCCCAATCCGCTATGGCACAGCCTTTGGTCCAAACTCCATTTGAGATAAACTTAACCCGATTTCGTAACTTGTGTTTTCCGTCTCTTGGGCTGTATAAGTCGAGGAAGACCGGTTTAGGAAGCAGGTAAACAATCATTTCGCCCTTTTTGAGGTAATAAAACAAAGATGAAATGCTTATTTCACCGTTTGAAAAACTCTTTACAAAATCATCGGCATTTCCAACGCCTTTAGCGTAGGCGTTAACCAAAGCAGAAAACAATGTGTCGGAATGTGCAAAATACGACGTGGAACTGAGTGCAACGTTGCTATCCACCTTGAAATCACCAAAATGAAGATGTGAATTTGGTTGTAAAGGGATTCTAATGGCTTTCATCGTCTGTTTCATTAAAATTGAAATCAAGATCAGTCTTTAAGGTGGTACCGTCTTCGTTAAACTCGATTTTCTGTGGGACTCCAAACTCCAGGCTTACTTTGCCATATCCACGTGTGCCGCTTCCACCGAGAAAATCATTTTCGAGCAATCGGAAGCCTAATTTTAAAGTGTCAAGGATTTTTTCATCAGTAATCACTATGTTATCATTGATTTTAAATTGATTCCCAATCAATTGTTTAACACTATAATTATTGTATAAATCCAATATCATATCCAGCTCAAAAATTGCACCTCTTACAACACGTTCCATGTGTCGTGGATTGGCTTTTCCAGTAACTCTGTCAATTGTGTTTTCCGATTTCTCTTCAAATCCTTTTTCCTGGTCGAATTCGCCTATATAAAAGGCGTCTCTTACTATCAAATGCCCTGTATTGCGGTGATTGTTATTGGCACCTTCGCCAAAAAGCAGAAAAGTTTCATCGATATCCTCTTTAAGATTTTTATATCCCTTTTTTCGGGCTATCAGATCGCGGAGCTTTCCTTTTAATGAGCTACCGGGAATATAAGGTATTCCGGTTTTCGAGTCTTTAACTACAGCATTGTCAATTCCCCCAATATCAAGGTCAACTTCGGAACCGCCAATGTGCATTCCGGTTTCAACGGTTAATCTGCCGCTAATTTGAATTTTGTATTTCAGTTTCATGTCGAAATGTTTATTTGGTTGAATAATATTTATGATAGGCCACCAAAGTATTCATATACTCTAAGAAAATGGATGTTTTCTTCTCCTCAATTGATTTCACAAGTAACTCCCTGATAAACCGGACGAGTTCTTTTTGTTTGGTTTTCTCCTGTCGTGCTTCCATATAAGCTAACTTTGGAATGATCACCACCGGATTTTTTTCGTTTTGTTTTACTTCCTGCAAGATATTGCGCAGTTGGGTATACGATAGCGCATCACTTTTGTTTTCGCAATGTACCCTAAGTTTTTCCTCTGTCAATTGAATAATTTTCAGGGTATCCTGTGCTTTGGTTTCGTCATCCGGAGAATAACTCAACACCAAATCATAGGTCAGAACCGCATCATTTTTAGGTTGATTTTCTTTTGTTCCCATATTATAACTATTTAAGGTTTATCTTTTGTCCAATTCAGCTAAACGTGCTGCAACAGGTAAAATACTTCGGTAATTCCTTTTTCTTAATTTATTTATTTCTAAGATGGATTTGGTCATATAATCATCAATTTTTCCCATCACTAACCTCTTCTTGTTTGAATCAAGATCTCGTAGATAATAGCCCATTTTCCAAAAATCTTCCAGTCGGAAAACATGAGCATCTTTGAGATTATTGGCTGCCAAACGGGCTTTTGCAAGCATCCCACCTGTTATGTCTTTATTATTAAGATGTTGTCTCATAACATATACTTTTTCTAACATATCCCAGCTTAGTACTTCACCAAACAAACAGATATTACCTTTTGTATCATAATCATATTTGGCTTTTTTCAAAGAGCTTTCCACTAAATCGGCAAAACGAACTACGGGAAACTTGGGATCAACGATGATTAGTCCGGCTGATATGGTTAATCCGTGGAATTCTGTGGTAAATGCTTTGTTAATCTCGATAGCAAAATCTAAAATAGTGTTCCATTTGCCAACGAAGAAACAATCGTCACCACCGGCAGTTACTGAGTAAATTTTATTTTTGAATTTAGGAACAGACAACCTGGCATTATTTCTGCAGTTATATTGGTATGAATAATCTGTATTATTGATGACTTCCCTTATTTTATCATTAAAAAACAATCGTAATTTTTTATCCAAATCAGCGTGTTGTTCTTCAGAATCAACCTCTGCCATATGGTGTCCTAAGCCATCAACGTCCATTGCCAGAATGCCTAACTTGTCAAGGCCTTCTTGACCACCATATATACTTCCAATTTCACATCTGCTATAGTTGAAATAATCACTTTTACTCAGGTCGCTAAAATCTTTTATCCCATGACTGGCATTTTCAGGGAATAGGCTTTCCAAGTGAGCACTCAAAGGAAATCCATTTACATTGTTGTTTAGTATAATCTTATAACCTGCTAATTCAATTGTGTTGTTGTTAATAATTAAATGTTTATTGGTATTAGAGTTTTGTTGAATGGTGAAAAATTGATTGGATTTGATTTGAGTAGTAAAAGATTCCCATTTTGTACTTAATTTACTAATTTCTTTCTTTTCAAAAGCATCAAAATAGTCATTGCCCTCGTGGTAAAATTTGTATTTTAATGTCCTGCATCCGGCGTCAAGTTTCATTATGTCGTTTGCATATGTTTCACTTTTAGCAACATAGGCAATACACATATTTAATCCGGTAAACTCCAATGCTTTTGTAAAGTCTTTTTGTGCCTGTAGTACTTTATTCGCAAACCCATCCAAAGCAGGTAATTTCAAAATAAAATTACCTCCTGAAGTTGAAATCTTTGAATTTTGAATTTCATCAGGATCAACCAAACCAAATTGGTCTAATAAATATTGGATGGCGACCTCAACCAGCATTTTAATAAAAAACGACCTGCCTTTTAATTCTTTAGCTGCATGTTCGCTTTTTACATTAAAAATGAAACCCTGGATGCCTGAAACATCCCCTTTAACAAATATGTAATTTAAGTTTGGCATGATTCGATGGATTAAACTGTATTAATATATGGCTAAAAAGACACTTGTGATTTAGCAATTTCCGGGTTTTAAAATTCATTCGTCTTCATGTGATTCAAAAAAATCACGCCTTCCTTTATCTGCTCCCTTGAATTTTCTCAAAAATATTAAAATATCTTAAAGTATTGTATAAAAACGCAATTTTTTTTATGATTTAATTCAATTGCTTTCAAATCAAATATTTGAATGTCACAAATGCATGGCGAATTTGGCAAAAATTACCGGCTGGCAAATAGTTGCTTTGATTTATGCGTTCTCTCGAAAAACCTGTATCATTTTCATTGCTGCCCTTGCATGGTCGTACTTTATAAACCGGATAAATGATTTTTCAAAGCAGAAAACGGGTCACAGAACATCGCCTTTTTGTGCAATTTATGCAAAAGTTTGCAAACCCTTTGCAAACTTTGCAAAACAAATCTTATGTAAATATCAGATATTAAAGAAGATACAAAATGTTTGCAAAGTTTGCAAAGTTTGCAGCCTTTCATATTTTTATTTACACTTTCTCGTATAAACCTGTAGCCGATTTTTTAAGTTTAGATTCCAGTAGCTTTTTTAAAAGTCCATCAATGCTTCGCGTTCCCAGATGATATTTCATTCCCAGGGTGATGGCGTCGGCCCTGGTGAATGTATGGGGTAGAGAATTGAAAAATGCTTCTTTGTTGGGAGCTTCAGTAAAAACTACTTTCTTATCTTCCCTGGGGAGGCTGTTAAAAATAATAAGACTATGTTCCAGATAAAGTCGTGAAAGCCGAAGCGCCAGGTGGAAGTCCTGGTCGGAACAAACCATTTCTTTTTCCTGTCTATTTAATTCATAGTTTCTAAGGGTTGTGAAGATCATGGCCATCCGGTAAAGGAGTAATCCCAACCTTTTCACTATGCTGGCCGCATTGACACTATTAAATGTAGTGACATGAGTAAGTATGTGTGTAAATGACTCATTAAGTAATTTCCATTGTTCCGGAGTAAGTACAAAAGAAGATTCCATATCTGACATGAGTGTCATCATGTGGTAGATATCCATGGATAGTTTAGAAAAAGTATCGGTCAAGCAGGGGAGCTCCGGTTGAGGAGATACATCGTTCCAAACCGGGATTGATTTATATACATAAAACAAAAAACGGCTGAACAGTCCATCATCCGCAGAAGAGATTAAACCTAAAATCTGACCGGGAGTTCCCGTAAGGGCTACTGACAGTCGGGGATTGGTTACTTCCATGTATTGATTGTCTGTTTTGCGGGAGCTGGAAATACTTTCATGATGAAAAGCTTTTCGGAGCATGTCAGAATATGAGCCCCAGTCCTGTTTTAGGATATATCCCATGGTATCAGCTTCCGTTTCACAAATGACACCGGTACCTCCATTTTCGCTCAGGTGGTTTAATACTTTCGCATAACTGGAATTAGCTGGTATGTAAAACACCCTGAAAGGAGGACGTGAGGGAGGTTCTTCGTCAGGATTGCTGTTTTTCTTGCGTTTACGTTGTTTATACAGATTAAGTTCCTTTTGGTATTTTCTTTCTTCCTTTTGACTCACTTCTAATCGTTTAGATTGGATAATACCACCCAGTAAACGACTATATTTTAAGGACCCCTTTCCTGAAGCAGGAGGAGCAATAATAAAAGAAAAGAGATTTGGGTACACAGGTTGACGGTTATATTCGCCTATTATATGGGGAAGGCAGGCACTTAAAATACTTAAAGCACCCGTAAAGAAAACATCCCTTTCCCTTGGGTCGGCAAAACAAAGAACACCCTGTTTAATCATCTCCGGCATTAAGTCATAATCTTCCTGTGAAATGGAAGGAGAATTGGTAAGAAAATCATCATCCCTGCCGACGGTAGGCAAAGATGAATCAAAAAAATCGCAAGAGGTTGCAAACTTTGCAAACTTTGCAAACTCTGTATCATTATACGAGAATGCACTGCGGATTACAGCCTCTAACTCTTTGTCGTCCAGATTGTAATGACTGCGGCAAAAAGTGAGAGTTTGCTGCAACGGGATGCCAGAATGTTTGCAACAGTTTGCAAAACGAAAAATGAAATTATTGCGGTTGCCATTGATGTAAGAGCCATTCTTTTCAGTGATTGTCTGACAGTTAGCGAATATTTCGGTAAAATCCTGGGGTGAAATTGAATTTTTTGAAATTTCACTTTCTTCGAAGACCTCAATGGGGAAGATTTCGGAAGAAATATTGAGGTAAAGATCGGGGTCATAAGAGAGAAAACACAGCCTGGGGATATCCTTGACAGAACGGTCGGAAAGGACGCCGGTTTGTTGCTCATAGAAATCGGCCACCCGGTTAAATGCGATCAGGTGTTTTTCTTTTGTGGAGTTGGTGATCACAAAAACCTTGAGGCCATTACCCTTGGGACTGATGAAGGAGGCGTAAGTTGTAGACAGTGCATCAACAATTTTCCGAAGATTATCTATGGGCTCCTTCACATTGTCGAAGTCCAGGCATATCACCGGATTGTATTCCTGCAGGGCACTCAGTCGCCTGCCTTTGGTAAACACCCCGGCAGGAGTAAAAGCCGGGAGCGTTTTTTTCAGGTTATCTGCCAGTTCTTTTTTTCCCTGGACGGAAAGCTGTCTGATTTGGCAGATTTTAGATTGAAGTTTGTTTTGTTTCACAGAAAGCAGGACCTCATGCAGAGGCAGCACCCCCCGGAGTCGGGAGAAATTGTGAAATACTGAAGTATGGAATTCATTCATCAGGCACCGCATTTATATGAATAAATCGGTTAACACCCTTGATATATACCTCGATATTTTGAGGCGAATTGAAAAAACCGGGAGAACCGGAAAGAGATAATATCTCCTGGTAAACATCTTTGAGCCTGGATGAATGTGGATCCAGATTAGTTTTTGAACGGATCCTTTGCAGATTAATTGAATTTGGGTTTTTCATAGACATAATTTTTTGTTAAAAGGTTAAAAATGAGGTGTACTATTTATTTCAGGTTCCTTTTACAGGGAACCCGAAATGAGATCGCAAAAAAGATATCAGGTGTTAAATTGCAGAAGCAGCAAAGAGACTTGTTAGTTTATCCTGGAGGTTAAATAAGCGGGTGGTAGCAAATAATAGTTTATGCAATTGGGGAAAACACTTCAAGCTCAGCAAGTGAGATTTTAAAAAGTTAAATTATTAGGTTTTGTTCATGATAAATTCAAAAATAGTTTAAATTAAACAATGGGTTATGGGTTAACAAATAGACCAGATACCCTAAAAACAGTAATAAATTATTTGTAAAAACCGGGTCTCTGATTTAAGTAGATCAAATATAGATAAAAAATGCTCTATTTTTCCAAATAGTTAATGTAATTTATTTCGTTTTGTAGGAATTTATTGCCAATAATGTCAATACAAAACAAATATGGATAAAATACAAAATACTTGTAATTTAATCATGAATATTCTTTGTAATAAGATTGATTTGTTGTATTTTAGCACCAACATGCTGGCGTAATATGCGAGTATATTAACGCCCAAAAAGAACTAAAAAGAATCCATAATTAAAAAAGCAAAAAGTTATGCAATTAGCCACACTCGAAGACCTGGAACAATGGAAGAATGAAATTGTCCGGGAAGTATCGGACCTGATCAAAGGCAATATCCCACAGCCTGAAAAGTGGGTAAAATCGAACAGGGCCAAAGAGATTTTGGGATGTTCGCCCGGGACCTTACAGAATTTGCGTCAGGGAGGGAAGTTGGAGTTTTCCAAGGTTGGGGGGACTTTGTATTATAGTATGGAGTCTATTATGAGGACTTTGGAGAGGAACAAGCATGGTGTTTCTTAGGGTATCCGGAATCGGATAGGAGGGGGGGTTGGGTTATAGGGGCCATTTCTGAAAGGGGGTGGCTTTTTTTTGTGGGGGTGGTCAGGAAGGTTGGGAATAGAACACGGGTGACCCCGTACGAACGGGACAGGCGCGGGTTGGACGGGGGTCGGTCACAGATTTTACGATTGGCTGGCGGATGAGGATTGGAACGCGGATGAAGCATGGGAAATGGAACGCTGATGACTCCGTACGAACGGGACAGGCGCGGGTGGGACGGATTGGACACGGATGGAAAAGAAGTTGGCTTTTTGAAGGAGAAATCTTTGGACTTCTTTGGGACACCCCACCCCGACCCTCCCCGAGGGGGAGGGAGTTGTTACGTGTTGATAATCTGTATTTTACATGACTTTTTTAAGTGGATTTTGGATCGATAGTTTGGCTTTGAGGGCTTGCATGTCGTTGCTGATTTTGGTATCGACTACCTTGGAATAGATTTGAGTGGTTTTGATGGAGTTGTGGCCGAGCATTTTGGAGACGGTCTCGATGGGGACTCCGTTTGAGAGGGTGATGGTGGTGGCAAAGGTGTGCCGGGCCAGGTGCATGGTGAGGTTCTTGGTGATGCCGGTGATATCGGCAATTTCTTTGAGGTAGCCGTTCATGCGCTGGTTAGAGTTGACTGGAAGAAGTCTGCCTTTTGCCTGGGCTTCAGGGTCGTTTTTGTATTTGTTGATAATGTCCATGGCTTGGGGGAGTAATGGGATGGGGCTGCGGCCATCGGTCTTTTTACGGTTGATGATGATCCATTTTTCACCATCGATGCCGGTGGTGATGTCAGAAGGGGAGAGGGCTTCCACATCGGCCTGGGCAAAGCCGGTATAGCAGCAGAAAACGAAGATGTCGCGGACTTTTTGGAGACGTGGAAGTTTTAACTCCTTATTCTCAAGCAGTAGAAGTTCTTCAGGTGACAAAAATCCTCTTTCTGTGGGTTTGTAGGTGCAATGGTGTTTCATGAAAGGGTCTCGCAAAAGCCATTCATTGGCAATGGACAGGTTTATAATCTTTTTCAGATGGACAAGGTATTTAACGGTGGTGTTCGTGCTGCATTTGTGTATGGTTTTAAGGTAGACTTCGTATTTGGTGATAAATGCATGGTTTAATGATTCAAGCAAGATATCTTTTTTCCCATACTGATATTGGATATAATTTTTTATCCGGTTAAAGGAGATTATGTACTTGCTATAGGTAGCGGGAGCAATGTCGAAATTGACTCTTTTTTCCATTTCTGAGTTGTGGTACTCATAGACAAACAGTAGGGAATATTTTTTTTCACCTTGTCCGGTTAATCTTTCCCGGAGGCTGTCGATTGTTATGGGTTTGTTGAGACTTTCCAGGATATTGTACTGCCTGTTTATCTTGGATTTAAGGTTGTCCAGATAGTTGTTTAAGATTAATGCCTCATCACTGGTACCTTTGGCACTACATAGTTTAGTATCCCAATTTTCAGGCAAAACAAACCGATGAGATGAAATCTCAAACCTTTTGTTGTCAAGAATAATTCTCATGTTGATTGGAGCAAGACCTTTCTTGTTGGTTTTACTTTTTTTGATTCTGAACGAAATGTACATCGAATGTTCCATTGTGCAATGAATTTTGAGGGAAAAATGGGTCCCTTTTGGTTTATAAATATACGAAATTCAAGGCATATACAGGGCATAAAAACTGAATTATTATCACTGTTTTCCAACATTTTACATGAGCGAGGGACCCATTTTGGATTTTAAGAATGGGTCCCTTATAGGTCCCTTTCAGACTGCAATATTTGATATATTTTGCGGGGGGTAAAAAAGAAAAACCGCTAATATTCAACATATTAGCGGTTTTTAATACTGATTATCAGTACAAAAGCGGTCCGGACGGGACTCGAACCCGCGACCCCCTGCGTGACAGGCAGGTATTCTAACCAACTGAACTACCGAACCATTATTCTATGAACTTTTTCTCTTGAAAGAGGATGCAAAAGTACCCATATTTTTGATATCTGCAAGGATTTAAAATTTTTTTATCATTTATTTTCTAATGCATCCTGACCCAATCTCAACCTCCCCCCAACAAAGTCAACTAAGAAACTTGTTATTCCCGGTCTATTTGATTCCCACCATAAAAGCTCCGTCGATGGAGGTGTCGATATACCTGATATCCTCATTTTTTACCAATTCTGAAAATTGTTTTTTCCAATAACGAGGAACCGACCCGTCTGTAACAAGGGTATCGGTTTGAACTATTTTAAGTAGGTTTTCAGGTTTTATCCGTGGTTTTCCGGTTACTATAACAAGGTCTACGGGTAGCCTGTCACTTATGGGAACAAAGCTCGAATTCCCATCCAATAGCAGGATGCGTCGGTTAACGGCTAAAATATATGGGCCATCCTGATAGAAGCCCGTTAGTTCGACTTTGGATAATGAAGAATCCGTCTTCACCCCCGTAGGTTTCAGTCCCCATTTAGCCTGACTTGATTGAAGTGTAAAACTCACCGCGGACAAGTCCCTGGCCAGGACTGAGTCGGCTAAGATGTGGCTCCGGGTTCCCTCAACAAACTGAATAACGCTGTGCTTCCTGATTTGATATACGATCAGTCCCTGCTGCTGCAGGTGTCTCCAGTGCTGTATGGTTTCGGTTAGCAACAGAAGTGCTGTCAGCAGGAGAGTAGGCAGGAGTAATCGCCATTTGTTTTGGAGAATGAAGCCAAATAGAATCGCGATGAACAGATAAACCAGAACAACCTCAAAGAATGGCAGATATAAATTGGTTATTCCCGGAAAGGGTAAGAATTTTACTAATTCAACCACATAGTTTAGTACATAAACTAAACCCGCCATACACCAACCCAATATCTGGGAGAGATAAGGAACCCAGCTAAAGACAATAAATGCCATGCCTCCGGTTAATATGGCAAACGACAGCGGATAAGTGAATAAATTGGTGAGCCAAAACCAGGTAGGGAAAAAATGAAAATAATACACGGCCAAAGGAAATGTTGCCAGTTGAGCCGATAGCGAAAGTGCGGTGATAGACCAAATGACATCTGCTGCCCGGTTTTTGAAATATAACCAATGGTAAATGGGCTGATAAAGCAATAAAATACCGGAGACAGCCGCGTACGAGAGCTGAAATCCAATATTAAACAGGAGCAATGGATTGAATAGCAAAATGATTACAGCGCTGGCGATCAAGGTATTCAGGTTGTCTTTGTGCCAGGAGGTGAGCTGGCTCAAAATAAAAATAGAAACCATGAGACCTGCCCTCAGCACGGATGGTGAAAGGCCGGTAATAGAGGCATAAATCCAAACAAGTACGATCAGGATGATAGCTTTTAAAATCCTGAGTCGACCATTCTTGTTTAGGAAGCCAAGCAAAAAATTGAAGATAATGAAGATAATTCCCACATGAAGGCCCGAGACACACAATATGTGCATGGCTCCTGCATACACAAAATTCTGGCGCAGGGTAGCATCCATAAAATCATCGTTGCCTAAGAGAATGGCTGCTGCCACGGCGAATTCCTCTTTGTTCAGCCCGCTGGATTTTAATAGGGATAGCAATTTCCATCTGGTTTGATAAGCCCAGGCGATCCATCTGTTTGGAGGGTCAACACCTAAAGATTCCCAGCTGCTGTTGTCAATATACATGGAGAAATGGATGTTCTTCATGGCCAGAAAATTCCGGTAATCAAATTCTTCAGGGTTTAAAGGGCTTGCAACCGAAACGGGTGATCCCTTTACTGTGATGAGGTCGCCATACCTGAGTTCCGCGGTACGGCTACATTTCTCGAAATAACCCTGAATATGCAAAGGAGATTGTTCTGTTTTCATACTGCTATCCGCAACATAGGCTTCCAATGTAGCAGTGATCACATTTTCTCCAATACCTGGGTCAGATACCAGCCGTGCCAGGTAGACTGCATTTTCAGGTGTCGGGTTTTCCTGGTCAGAAAGCTGTAAAGAGGAGACCAGTATTCCGAGAAAGAAAAACAAAAGCCCAAAAGTGAGACCGGTCAGCCATCGGAAAGCATGTCGGTTCAGGCCAATAATCACAAAGATATAGGTGAGAAACGACAGGCCCGTTCCCATCCAAATCAGGAAGGGTGTCAGGTCCAAATGACCCACAAAGTAGTTCCACGCCAATATTCCGGCAATATACCAGATCAAAATTCGAAAAGCCGGTCGTTGGGACCAAAACATAGATTATTGGTTGGGTTAGTGGCACTAAGATAGTGTAAAACAAAGTATACCAGGATATTTTGCGGATTGTTTTTTTTCGGAGTCAGAAATCAGCCTGATTTATGAAAATAAAAAAGCCACCTTCTGAATGAAAGTGGCTTTAGTGTGGGAGATGAGGGATTCGAACCCCCGACCCTCTCGGTGTAAACGAGATGCTCTGAACCAGCTGAGCTAATCTCCCTTTTTGTAAAGAACAGTTTTACTTAAAAGCGTGTGCAAAGATACACGGTTATTTTGTTTGTACAATAGTTTTAAAAAAAATATCTGTCAATCGAAATGTTTTATATTCTCTGTCTTCAATCCCTCTTTTGTTAATTTTGCATGGTTTAAAAAAAACGGATAATTGCTGAGAACCTTCATAAAAACCGGATTTCTATTCACTTTACTATTCATTCTCATTTCAGGATGTTCGGTTAGGAAGTATGTAAATAAAAATGAACATCTGATAAAAAGTTATAAAATTGATATTGAGGGAAAGTATGACGAGATAAGCCGTTCGGAGCTAAAAACGTTTTTAAAACCAAAACCAAATACTAAGACGATCTTTTTCAGGACTAAACTATATAACTACTACCGCTATCAACAACGAAATACAAAATTCAGAAGTTGGTTATATAGTCACTTTGGAGAAGAACCTGCTTATTATAACGTCCTGGATGTTGATCTGGTTGTGAAGAATATGGATCGATACCTCAACAACATTGGTTTTTTTAACTCTAAAATTACCTATGAGGTAAAATTTACACATAAAATGGCGAAAGTGATGTTCGTAATCACTCCTTCAATCCCATTTAAAATTGAGTCTATTCAATATGACATTGCTGATACCCAAGTGAAGCGTTTGGTTTTTGATGATTTGGAAAAAAGCATGATTCAAATTGGTCAGAACTATAACGCTTATACGTTTGATGATGAGCGTGACCGCATTACCAACAACCTACGCAACAATGGATACTATTTTTTTAACAGAAACTACATTCAGTTTGTGGTTGATACCATTTCAACAGACCATCGGATGGGTGTAACCCTGGTTTTGAACAACATTAAACGACCAGATATTGCTAACCCGGGAGCTTCGCTTGAAGTAGCTCATAACCGATACACTATCAACAAGATGTACGTGATACCGGAGTACAGCCCCGGACTTACTCAAAAATTTGACACCGTGCTGCATACCATCCCCTTTTGGCAGGATACCACCACCTATCGGTATTATTTCCTTTATGGCGACAAGCTTAATATACAGCCCATTGCATTTAATTCAGCCATTAAAGTAAAACCCGGGACGTACTATTCTGCAAATCAGGTGCAGCAAACCTACCGAAAGTTGTTTAACTATCAAATCATCCGGTCGGCCAACATTACGTTCGATACCATTGGAACCTATGATGCTGCCTTTCCTGATCGGCATTCTTTAAATGCCCGAATGATACTTCAGGACAATAAGCTGAATTCATTTTCTGCAGAGCTCGAAGGAACCAACTCCAGTGGCAACCTGGGTGTAAGGGGGAGCCTGGTATTTATGAACCGCAACATATTTAAACGGGCGGAAGTACTACGTATTCGTCTGAAAGGTGGTACGGAGGCTCAAACGTTAACCATAGTCAATAGCGATGGCACCTCCCTCAGTTTGTTTAATACTTACGAGGCAGGTATTGATGGCACGGTCTTTTTTCCAAGGTTTTTGTTTCCAATTCATCTCGACAAATTTAATCAACGATATATCCCCAATACCAATATCAATTTTGGTTATAATTTTCAATTGCGATCGAACTATTCAAGGTACATAACCAACCTCGATCTGGGTTATTCCTGGAATGCCAGCAAAGAAATCAGTCATATCCTTACACCGGTCAACCTGAATTATGTCAGGGTGCAACCCAGCCCTGCATTCGATTCCATTCTTAACGGGCAAACCAACGTACGCTTACGTGAACAGTACTCCGACCACATGATTGCCGGGTTAAATTATAGCTTTATCTTCAACAACCAAAACATACTGGCTCTGACCCACTTCAATTATCTGCGTTTCAATTTGGAAACTTCAGGGAACTTGTTGCATTGGATAAATTCAATTTCTGCTACTCCTAAAAGCGATAGCGGTTATTATAGTCTCCTGGGCGTTCGATATTCTCAATATATTAGGGCCAGCCTTGATTTTCGGCATTACATCTATTTTTTTAATAAAACCAACAGTTTTGTTTTCAGGATATTGGTTGGAGCTGGTATACCGTATAAAAATTCAGATGAACTACCTTATGAAAAAGGATTTTACGCAGGGGGAGCAAACGATATGAGGGGGTGGCAATTTAAATCGCTCGGTCCTGGTGGTTTTGCAGGTAGTTCAGATTATGAACGTGTGGGTGATATTCAGGTGGAGGGCAATATGGAATATCGTTTCCCTGTTTACAGTTTTTTTAAAGGGGCCTTTTTTGTTGATGTTGGAAATATTTGGACTTATCAAAATTCCCCATCCTATCCCGGTGGGAAATTCGAATTTAATGACTTTTACAAGGAGTTGGCCATTGATGCCGGAGTTGGTTTTCGTTTCGATTTTCAATTTTTTATTTTCAGAATCGACCTGGCAGCTCCCATGCGCGATCCGGCTTATCCACTGAACAAACGTTGGAAAATTAATTACCTGCAAATGAAAGACTTTATTTTGAATTTTGGAATTGGTTATCCATTTTAAAATGAACCACCAGCGCGCTGGATATTCATTTTCAGATTAGAAACATGGAAATCAGAGGTAAATTCAACGTGAGGAGCCCTAAAAGTGAAAATTTAAAAATAATAGCAAGGTTACGAAAGCCTCCCTTTTAATGGAAAATAATCTCCTTAAAACCCACATTTTAAAGCAATTTGGTCACCTTCCTACCGGCGATCAGACTAAAACGATCAATCACCTGTCCTCCTTTACATCAAGCAATAAACCAAGTCCTTTATACATGTTAAAGGGTTATGCAGGAACCGGAAAAACAAGTTTAATAAGTGCTTATGTAAAGGCCTTGGCGATAATGGAAATCCCATTTGTACTGATGGCACCCACGGGACGTGCAGCCAAGGTATTTTCGCATTATGCAGGTTTTCGTGCACACACCATTCATCGGTATATCTATCTTTTCATTACCAATGCCGATGGTCAAACCAAGATTGTCCTGTCACCTAACAAATTGAACAAGGCGGTGTTTATTGTCGACGAAGCTTCAATGATTGGCGATACAAGTCAGGAGCCGGGAAGCGTTTTTAACCGCTCATTGTTAACCGACCTTTTCGACTATGTATACAGAAATACCGGCAACAAACTCATCCTGATAGGTGATACAGCCCAATTGCCACCCGTTGGTCTGGAAATAAGTCCGGCATTAGACCTTAAACTGCTTTATGCCGCATTTAATATCACCGGTTATCAGCACCTGATGCGTGAGGTCATGAGACAATCGAGTGATTCAGGAATACTGGAAAGTGCCACGCAACTGAGAAAAAAGCTTGAAAATGAGGTGTTTGAAAATCCTCTTTTTGTCATTGATAGGGAAGTGCGGGATGTGGTGTTGATCAACAGCGGTTTTGAAATGGAAGAAGAGCTCAGCAGTGCTTTTGGAAGTGGAACTTCGGATGACTGTGTAGTAATTTGTAAATCGAATAAAAGAGCCAATTTATTCAATCAGCAAATCAGAAACAAAGTGTTGTCGCGCGAAAATGAGCTGGAAGGAGGAGACTTGTTGATGGTAGTGAAAAATAATTATTTCTGGCTTAGAAACGATTCAAAAGCCGGGTTTATAGCCAATGGCGACATGGTAAAGGTGCAGCGAATTGTCAGGATGGAAGAAAGGTATGGGTTGAGGTTCGCAGATGTTGAAATCAGCCTGGTTGATTATCCTGACGAAAATATCCTGGAGGTAAAATTGATTCTCGACACCCTGATGGCCGAAGGACCGGATATGCCCCGAAGCGAAATGGATCGTCTGTTTCATGCTGTGGAGGCTGAGTATGGCGATTATCCTAAAAGACGGACCCGTTTGGACAAAATCAGGGTTGATCCCTGGTATAACGCCCTGCACGTTAAATTTGGCTATGCGCTCACCTGTCATAAAACACAAGGCGGGCAATGGGAAAACGTGTTTATTGATCAGGGGTATCTGCCCGAAGAACAAATTGATACGGCTTACATGAGGTGGCTTTATACTGCTGTTACGCGCGCCACTTCAAAGCTTTATCTCATGGGATTCAACGCCGGGTTAATCGAACAGTCAGATGGTGATAAAACAGGTAATCAAGGTTGAGAATTTCTCACAACCATCACGGTGGCATAAGCCGAAATCCCCTCGCCTCTACCAACAAAGCCCAGTTTCTCGGTAGTAGTGGCCTTCACCGAGACAGCGTCCTCATTTACTTGCAGGATATCGGCCAGTCGAATTTTCATTTCCGGAATAAAAGGTGCGATTTTTGGGCTTTGAAGTACCACGATTGAATCAATATTGCCAACAACATAGCCTCTTTCCAAAACAAGTCTGGTTGCTTCACGCAAAATGGTGGTACTATCCAGGTCTTTAAAACTAAGATCAGAGGGGGGAAAATACTGACCAATATCACCTAAGGCAAGTGAACCGAGCAAGGCATCTGCCATGGCATGAATCAATACGTCAGCATCTGAATGACCATCAGGTCCGAAGTCAGAGGGGATGGTAACGCCTCCCAGCACCATTTTCCTTCCGGGAACGAGTTGGTGCACGTCGTACCCCATACCAACCCGAAAAGGCATCGTCATTATTCGGGAGTATTGCTTTTACCTACTTTGGCAAGGTTAAAGATCAACGAGAAGCGCAAGGTATTTTGCAATGGGTTTTGATCGGAGGTAACAGGGATGAGGTACGAAAAATCCAATCCAAATACGTTATAACGGAGCCCAACGCCCAGGGTAGCATACTTGCGGTTTCCTTTGGTCAGGTCTTCGTAATAAAAACCACCACGCAATGCCAATACATCAGTGTACCAATATTCAGTGCCAACGGCAAAGCTGAATTCCCGCATTTCTTCTGAAAACCCGCCCGGGGCATCATACCACGACTGCATCATGCCCTGAACCACACTAACATCTGGGTTCTTTCCCTCATCAATTAAACGGCTCCCGTCAGAATTGAAAAGACTATCGGAGTAAATTGGAGGCGTAGGCACAAGGAGTTTGTTTACATCCACTTGAAATGAAATGGTATTATAATCATCCAGGTCGAGGGTCAGACGAGGTCCAATTCGGAAGTTGGTGGGGATGAAGTCTCTTTCAATATTTGTTTTGGAGTAAGATATTTTATTTCCAATATTGGAGATGTTGATACCCCATGCGAAGGAGGCGGGTGTAGAGGCAAACCAATTTACCTCATCTTCCCAATACAAACTCACATCGGCAGCAACTGAAGTTCCTGCGCTGGTTTCAACACCCTGAACATATTGTCCCTGTGTCAGGTTTGAATAAATAAATCTACCTGCTACGGCCAACGACAATTTATCGGTGAGTATCCTTGAATAGGCAGCATCGACGGCAAATTCATTGGGTTTATAAGTTCCTAACGGGTCGCCCACATCGTTGGTAAACGTAATTTCCCCGAGTGAAAAGTACCTTAAGGTAGCCGCAACAGTGGAAACTTTGTCGATTCTTTTGTAAAATGATACATAAGCCAGGTTGATGTCGTTTACAAGGTTCCTAAGCCACGGAGTATAGTTAAACGAGAAACCCATGTCATCTTTTATGCGTGAGTATTTAGCAGCATTCCAATGCATGGAGTTGATATCAGGAGTTGATGCTACACCTCCATCTCCCATTCCACCGGCGCGGGCATCGGGGCCAATCATTAATAAAGGTACTGCCGTAGTAATGGTGTTAAGGGTTTGCCCGTTTTTTTCAATAGAACTTTGAGCGTTTAATTCCAATGTAAAAGCTGCGAGCAGAGCTACAAGTAAGATCTTATGTTTCATCTATCTGACTAATAATTATAAAGGTTTGCAAAACTAACGATTAAATTCAAGTTATATTATTCAAAAGGAAGATCACTGATAAATTTTAGTGGATCTTTCGGTTGTTTTCCATGTATTAAATACAAATTATCAAGTTATATGTTCATCTAAAACTAAAATAATTGGAATTTATTTTGTGGATTTCATCAATTTTTGTTGTCTGATGGTGATGTTCCCAGTCTGGTCGGTCACTTCAACGCGATAGATATACAAACCGTCATCAATCTTTGCACCAGTTGCATTTGTTCCATCCCAGTAAATGGGTTCTATAGTCGAAATTCCATTGTTGCTTTTTTGGCCCAGCTCGGTTATCCAACGCCCTTCCTTGTCGAAAATGGTAATTTTAATTTCGAGTGGAACACCTTGTTTGTTGTGATTAAACTCAAAACGGGTCTGATCAGAAAATGGGTTTGGAAAGTTTAATACCTGACTGACTGCAATTTCGGCCAGGTCGTTGACATAAAAATCAAAGCTTGTCTCCGATGAATTATTCTGAAGGTCCCATGCTTTTATAGTGAGCGAGTGCAATCCTTGTGTAAGATTGTCGAATGCATAATTCACCATTCCCTGTTGATACGAATCCATATCGATGGCGAAATAGTCTTTTAATTGAACTGAATTGCTATAATCGTCATCCAACGTCATCACCAAATCACGACCCAGTCCGCTACTGGTAAAATTAATCCCGCCGGGATCGAAAATTCGCGCTATAAGCACCGATTTACTGGTGACCACATCCCCTGATTTAAAATCGGAATTATTGAGATAAGCCTCTATTTGCGGGCCTTCCAAATCCACCACTGCATCATGGTCAACTCCGCCTATCATAAGATGGTTATAATCACCCCAGGCATCATCAAAAGTTAGGCTGTCGAGCGCATAGTAGCTTATTTGTCCATATCCAAAGGAATAGGCAATGTCTTTAGGCATCATAAAAGTAAAGCTAAATGCGCCATTTGTGACAGTCGTTTTCCCTTTAAATAATACCCTGTTGTACAGATAAAAGTTCTCCGGTGAGCTGGACCCCATATTTCCAAGGGTGGTGTATTTTACTTTTTTATCATAAACAGTTGGATAAATAATCCCGTTAAAGTCGTTAATAGGTATCCCCTGTTCATCAACCACCGAACCTGCTACCGAAACAACAGTTAATGCCTTTGCCGTATCGCTGGATAGGGTTGCATCCACGTTGTTGATGGAGTCGGTAACGATATGATGCCGTGGAAATGAAAGACGCAGGGCGGGATCGCCCAGCAGGGCAAAATTCAGGTAATTGGCATTTGAGGGAGTTTTCGCCAGACGAATCAAATCACCCAGGCGCGGCAATTCTCCATTTTCTTTATTAAACAGATTTTGGTAAAGCCGTGTATTTACAACAATATTCGCGTGAGCATAAGCCAGCCGGGTGGTGGTTAACAGGGCTATCGCACCTCCTTGTGGGTTCAGATAGGCGTATTCGCCTGCTGAAGTAAATTCCGGGTTGTCGAACCGGCTAAACTCGCAGGTGGCCGTAATAAATAACGGCAGGTTATTCCTGTTTTTGAACCCAATAATGGCGGGTACATCCAAAATTAATTCTTCTGACCAGCCAATTAAACCTCCATGACCGGTGTAATTGATGATGGTAGCCCCTTTTTCCACCTGGTTGTTGATGTTGACATTTACATCGGGGTAGCGGAATCCCGCCGATGTTTTTTTAATTGCAAAAGCGTCTGAATAGATCTTGTTGATCCTGATACCACTGTGCAGTGTGTCGGCAATCGCGGCCATATCCTCAGCCTGGTTCATGTGCAGGTTCGAGTCCTGATCATCGGCTATAAAACACACCACATTGCGCCAATCACCTGTAACAGCCTGTTTGTTGAGTACATAATTTTCCACCTTGTTTACGGCATTCCAGGCCTGTTCTGATGTTGAAACCGGGAATCGACCTATACCCAGGTCCAATTCACCACTGGCGCTTCCTCCTTCATATTCATCGAGTAAGCCAAAATAATCATCCGTGACAAAGGAACCCGTTTCAGTTAACGATTCGAGTGATTCATAAGTTGGAACCACATTGGTATTTCCGGGGATACGGTGTTTATAATCGAACGACGCATCTCCAAACAGCAGGAGGTAGCCGTGTTTGTTACCGAAAGCTCCTTTATTGAACAGCATTTTCATAAAATCACGGATGGCACTCACATCTTGCGATCCTGATGAGAACTCGTTGTAAATCTGTTCGGGTGTTACCACGATGGAGCGTATTCCATCTACACTTTCATGAAGTTCTGCTATGCGATTGGCTTGTTCGACAAAAATCAAAGGTGCTACAATGACCATGTTTAGCTGGTCGAAGCCATGTAGATTTTGGTTTGGAACCGACACGGTCTCAACAGGTGTCAGGTAGTGATCCTCATCGAAAATGATGAAATCGCGTTCTCCTGCATCGTTGAGGGTAAAATGGAGGGTGTCGTTTGTATTTTGGAATTCAATATTTTTTGGTTGGAGGTTGTTGGTGATGGCCCAAATCTGCACAGGTTCGTCCACTTGCCTTATATTGAAACGCGCAATTTGACCCGACTGTTCGGCATCAGGTTCATGGAAAACCATCTGACCTCCTCCGTATATCAACTCCCGTTTAACATTCAATTCTATATAATCGAGCCAGGATATGGCGTTTCTATCATCTGAATAATAACGGATGGTTACATTGAGCAGGTCATTGTCTTCAAAGAAAGTAGCCGATTTATTAGCCTTAAAAGCATAGGCGTGAGATGAGGGAGTGACTTTGAGGAACAAGGTAGAATCAATAACTGTTTTGCCGTTTACGTTTAAATCAAAATAGGTATAGACGAAACTTCGGGCTGCCATCTGGAGCTTGACATGCACCGGAAAATTAGTTACCAGATGAGGAAACCGGAAAGTAAAAACACGTTCGGTGCTGTCGCCTGTGAATTCTTCACCAAACCACAGCTTGCCTGAAGACAACAGGTTTTTCACTTCTTTTTCATGACTTTGAGCATCCAAAAATTGATTGACCACGAGCGTCGGTGTTATTGAAGTGGATTGCAAGTTGGTGATGCTCTTGCCTGAAGCCCGATCAAGCGTCAGAAAATAATAGATGGTGTCGGCATATATATTTTGTTCGTGGTTATAGTGTCGATCGAACTGGTTGTAATGATAGGTGGTAGGCGACTCCCCATAAAACAAGATATAATCCTGCTGATTAAACACACCATCTTCCATCCCAACCCGCTTTATGGCATTTTCCTCCAGATCGTCGATGCGTGGGGAATAATTAATTTCAGGTAGCATGCCGTTGTAGTTACCAAAAATACCTATTTTCATGGGGTTAAGTTGTGCAGGGTCGATTCCAAGTGATTCAAAAAATGGATAATCAAGCCGATAAACTCCCCGGTCCACTGCTCCCAATTTAAACCATGTTCCGATTTCCAATACTGAATGGGTAGCGTAGTCGGTCGGGTTTCGTGCCGGTGGATTTATTGGTTCAGAAGGGAAGTAGGAAAGTTTGAGTTTGGCAGCTGTTAACCTCAGGAACCTGTTGTTGACGGAATCGCGTCTGAAAGGCAGCACGTAAACCATCGCCCTGATACCAGATTTTTCAGTGATAACCTGATAAGATGAACCACTCAATTCCATGTCATTAAGTTGGGCAGCTGCTTCAGGAGCAATGGGTTCTTCTTGCATATCTTCCAGATAGGCTTCACAACCAAACACTACATCGGGCAGTATAACTTCGGTCATCAGCAGGGGCAACGATCCATATTCAGGTTTGTTGGTGGCACCAATGAAAGAATAATAATGGATGGTTTGTCCACCGGAGGTGGATACCGATAATAGGTCGGTGTAATTTATTTTTATTTGAACATCATCCTGCGCCCGGGTGAGGGTGACTGAAAATAGGAGGCAATATAGTAGTATCAATTTTTTCATTGGTGTAGTATTGTATTCTATAACCGTATTGAGGTGACAAAAATAATAACATATTCGTTGTCAGCACACCACTTACTTGATGTATACAAGCTTTGACTGATCCTGACCCATCTGTCCGTTTTTATTTCTTACAACCACGTTATAAACATAAAAACCACGGCCGATTTTTCCACCCTGATCGGTGGTACCATCCCATTCCAGGGGGTCGATTTGATATCCTTCGCCATCAATTTTTGTTTCGAGCGACCTTACGAGTGATCCATCAATCCTGTAAATATGAATAATCACATCGAGTTCGTTACCTGACTGGTTGTGCGAAAAGGTGAATTTGGTCGATTGACTGAAGGGATTTGGGAAATTGCGCAGGTTATCTACAATAACATTGGCAGAGGTCACCACAACAAAGGGCAAGTAGGCGATGGAGGAGTTGTTGTGTACATCCCAGACTTTTAGGCTGAGTTGGTGTTCACCTTCCGAAAGTTGGTCGAAGGGATAGCTGATGGTGCCGCTATTAAAACTGTTTTCATTGGCTTCATAAAAATCGTTGAGCACATAGGCCAGGTTAACATCCTCATCCAAAGTGGTTACAATATCATGCCCAATTCCTGAGCCCGTGGTATTAATCCCGCTTTCATCGCTAACTTTTGCAAAAAGAACAGGGTATTGGTTTACAGTGCTTCCGGGAGTAAATGTCGTGTCGAAAAGGTAGATTTCAATGTCTGGGCCGATGCTGTCTTGCAAGGCATCGGGGTTAAAACTACCCACGATAAAGTTTTCGTAATATCCATTACCATCGGTAACCTCGTTACGAAAATAGTAACTGATCTTACCCGGTCCGTAATGATAGGCAATGTCTTTGGGCATCATAAATTCAAAGCTAAAAGCCCCATTCTGAATGGATGCTTTTCCATTGAACAGGATGTTCTTACGGAGATAAAACTTTTTTGGCGAGCTTTCGTCTCCATAGGTGATCACTTCTGATAGTTTGTCGTACACGATTGGGAAAATTTCACCTTGAAAATCAGAAATAGGTGTTCCTGTTTGGTCGACGATGAGGCCGCTGACCGTTATCATATCCAAAGCCCTGAGGGTATCGGGTATTCCGCCCACAGGATTCATGTTCACTTCAGTAGTTTCTGCCGTATATTCAGGATAGGCCATCTTACAAGCCGGATCGCCAACAAGAATAAACTTCCTGTCGTTAGCCGAACCACGGCGTTTCGATTTGCGGATGATATCACCAAAAGTGGGGTATTTTCCATTTGTTTTTTGGAACATATTGTCCTGATAGATGTCCATGTTTAAGGCGACGTTTGCAGCAGCATAAGTGGCACGTGTGGTGGTGAATAAAGCGATGGCACCACCTTTACTGTTTAAAAACACCTGTTCACCGGCTGATACCCGGTTAGGATCGTCGTAACGGGTAAATTCACAGGTAGCCGTAATGAAAACCGTTAGTTTGTCATAATTGCTCCAGGAGTTGATGTCCGGGATTTGGACGTACTGTTCATGTCCGAGGCCAATTTCACCGCCATGCCCCGAGTAGTTGAAAATTAAAGTTCCTTTTTCCATCTGTAGATTGATCGCCCGGTTCACCTGAGGGGCTTTTTGGCCACCCGGAGTACTCGATTGTTCATAGGCATCTACATATATTTTGTTGATATTGTAAACAGGGTAGTTGGTTCCTAAAAAACCGGTAAGTGATTCAGCATCGCTCATGTGGATGTTGCTGTCGCCATCATCAGCCACGAAGGTAATCACATTGCGCCATGGAGCCATGACCATCGGGCTGTTGGTTGAATAATGAATGATTTTATCCACGGCATCCGTGGCTTCATTTTCATTGGCCACCACAAATCTTCCGATGCCAATATCTACACGATCAGAACCCGAACTTTCGATACCTTCTCCATCATCCAGAAATCCAAAGTAGTCGTCCGAGGCGATAGAATTGATGATATTGAGTGGGAAGGTAGAAGACTCCCAGCAGGGTACAAAATTGGAATTGTCGGCAATGCGGTCTTTGTAGTCGTAAGAAGCGTCACCAAAAAGAAGCAGGTATTTAAGCTCGGCTCCGGGATCGCTATCATTATACAACATCCTGGCAAAATTACGGATGGCTGTAATATCTTGTGCGCCGGACGAAAACTCATTATACACCTGGCCTACGGTAACTACTTCTGTTTTTAAGTTCCCCATGGTCCGGTGAAAATCGGCAAGCCGGTTGGCCTGTTCCAGAAAGTCAGGATGACAAACGATTAAATAGTCTATGTTCCTGATGGCATGCAGGTTTTGATTGGCAATCAATTCAACAAATTCAACGGTCTTGTAATCCGATTGGTTAAAAGCGATGAATTGATTAACAGAAGAGGTCAACGATTTAAATGTTAACCCGTTTCCATTCTGTTGTGCCGTTATTTTCTTTGGCTCAACCGGAGTAGAAATATCCCAAACCGAAATTTCGGAAGAGGCATTGTTCAGTTGGTAATTAGCCACTTGATTTGCTTCGGTATGCACATTTCTAAAGATCATTTGATTCCCGGTCATGACAAGCGATCGGCGCACATTGATCTCAATATAATCTAAAAACCCAACTGAACTGGTGTTACTGCGTTGATAGGTAGTGGTGACCAATATATTTTCGTCCTTGGGTAAAAACCTGAAACTGGTCGATTTTTCTTTCCCAAAGTCGTAATTTCCTGAGGTTGGTTCAACGCTTAGGGTATTCATGTTGTTTCCATTGAGGTCGATTTTAAAAGCACTGGCACCTGTTGCATCGGCGGCGAAATTGCCTTTAAAAAATCCCGAATTGCTTGATTTGACAACATTTGGGAAGTTGAAGATAAAATCATAGCTCAACGACGACAAATCGTACAATTCGCCATACCAAATGCGCCCAACACCGGCAATGTTGCGGGTATCGAGTTCGTGAACCGAATAATCGATAAAATCGTTTATTTCCAATGTAGGATTACCGGATGGGGTCTCCATATTTTGGATGTGTTTTGCCGGACGGTTCAGAGCGGTAATAAAATAATAAGCATAATCACTATAGTAATTGTTCAGATGATAAAATGCCTGATCGAACGCGTTCCACTTCCAAATGACCGGTCCTTGCGCATAAAACAGAAAATAATCGCCTTGATCGAAGCTACCATCGCCACCATCCAGCATTTGAATCGGGTTTTCCGTCAGGTCATCATAAACAGGATCGTCATTTTTCTCAGGAAGTGTTCCACCGCCGTTTCCGAATATGGAAATATGGTCCGGGTTGGCACTCATATCAAATCCCATGGCTTGTAAATCTGAAAACGTCACCTTGTAAATTCCTGATTCGGTTATACGTATTTTATACCAGGCACCTGAGGCCAGCACACTTTGGTCTGTGTATCCTGCCACCGTTGTCTTTGGTTCAGGGAATTCTGTTAGCTCGGCTACTAAATCGAAGGAAACCAGTTTTTCAAAATTCTGCAGGCTGTCGTTCCACCTGAAAGGAACCAGGTCAACTGAAAGCCACGGTTCTTTTTGGAGCTTGATGACCGTTGCCGAAGGATTGATTTGATTGATCCATTCTTTTGAAGGCAGGAGGGATTCTTTTTCCTCCATGGTTACCGGAGCATAAATGGCCTGGTCGATGTGAAGTTCCGCAGTTGCAAAGTAGGTGTGAATCCGGTAGTTTTTATTAAAGTGAGGCAAATTGCTATTCTCATGATAAATTGCACTCTCGAATGCAGGACGGAAAATGATTTCATCTTCAATCCACACTACCTTTTGAATCTTTTGCCAACGCAGGGATTCATGAAAACGATAGTCAATGGAATAAAGTTGTGTGGAAATCAGTAACATAACAATGGTAAACGAAAGTGCGCTATATTTCATGTGATTTAATTAGGTGTTAAAAATAACAATTAACGGTATCTCGAGTTATTATTCTGTTGAATAACGGCATTTCATATGTTTTATTTTATGTAAATTTGCCGAGTGAATTTTCAAAAAATTACTCGATAAAGGAAAGGGTAATAAAAAAGGTCGTATAATTGTGCTCGCAAAACCAAATTAAATTAATTGAATGAAATAATGATCAGAGTAGTCCGAATAATCATAGTTTCATTGTTCATTGTAACGTGTGGTGTTACTCAAGCTCAGGATCCTGAGTTTTCGCAATTTTATGCCAATCCTTTATATTTAAACCCTGCACTTGCAGGCAGTACCGAATGTGGTAGGTTAGGCTTAAACTATCGAAATCAATACCCCTCACTTTCAAATGCTTATGTTACCTATAACATAAGTTATGACCAAAGTATCCCTGGTATCAACAGTGGATACGGGATTTTGGCCATGAGCGATGCACAAGGGGATGGCGCGTTGGTGCGCAATTCTATTTCAGCCTTTTATTCTTACAAACTCCAGGTAAGCAATCCGGTAATGGTTAGTTTTGGCGTTAAAGCAGGCTATTATCAGGAACATCTCAACTGGAATAAATTTATTTTTGCCGACCAGATTAACCCGACAACGGGAAACATTAGTCAAACCTCATCGGAAATAATTCCTTCCAGTGTCAATATTGCAGTAGTTGATTTCTCTGCCGGAGCGGTGATGAACTACCTGGACAAGTTCTTTTTTGGAGTAGCAGTTGACCATTTAAACCAACCGAATTTGTCGTTTTATAACGATGCCGACAGTAAATGGCCAATGAAAATAGCGGCCCATGGTGGTGTGTTAATCAATGCCACCAAAGGAGGACTGGGCAATGCTGCAGGTGAGGATCTCGCTATACAACCCAACGTATTGTATATGCAGCAAGGTCAGTTTCATCAGCTAAATGTTGGGCTATACCTTAATAAATATCCTTTTGTTTTAGGAGGGTGGTTTCGGCATAATTTTGAAAACCCTGATGCCGTGGTAGCCCTGATTGGCGTTACCTATAACAACATTCGCATAGGGTATAGTTACGATTTTACCGTATCGGATATTGGTGGTAAAGCAGGAGGAGCCCATGAAATTTCATTTGCCTGGGATTTCTGCTTGTATAAAGAATCTTCGCGCATGCGTATTAAGGCAATAAAATCACCCTCTTTTTAGTTATTATCGAAATAGTTTAATAAAATCAAACTAATAATGTTTAAAATGAATAAGTCGTTTTTAATCTTGGCAGGATTGGCTTTTTTGGCGATCTTCTCTACGTCATGTAAGTCCCACGAACGTTCACGCACAACCGGTTGGGAATATAACAACCCAAAAAACGGTGGGTTTGAAGTTGCCCAGTCGGCCGAACAGATTACCGGACCAGGGTTGGTATTGATCGAAGGCGGAACATTTACCATGGGATCTACCTCCGAAACTCCATTCTACGAATGGGACAATTCACCTCGCAAGGTTACAGTGAGCAGTTTTTATATCGATCAAACGGAAGTAAGTAACATCGCTTATCTGGAATATATCTTTTGGCTCAACAGGGTTTACGGTCAAAGTTATCCACTGGTAGTTCAAAATGCGCTTCCTGACACCTTAGTTTGGCGCGACAGACTGGCTTATAATGAGCCCCTCGTTCAAACCTATTTCAGACACCCGTCTTATCAAAACTATCCCGTGGTGGGTGTAAGCTGGGTCCAGGCCAACGATTTCGCATCCTGGAGAAGCGACCGTGTAAACGAAGGCTTACTCATTGATGCCGGCATACTGGATTTTGATCCTGATCAGGTAGATGAAAACAATTTTAATACCGATGCTTATCTGGCCGGACAGTATGAAGGTTTGGTTAAAGAAGGCAAAAAAGACCTTGATCCAAAAGGGACAGGCGTAAGAAACGTCAGGTTCGAAGACGGTTTGCTTTTACCCAACTACAGACTTCCTACCGAGGCTGAATGGGAATATGCCGCGTTGGGTCTCGTCGGAAACACCTTGTATAACCGAGTTGTAGAACGCAGGCAATATCCCTGGAACGGAAGTGGTGTTCGTACCGATGAAACAAAATACTACGGAAGTTTTGTTGCCAACTTTAAAATTGGTAGTGGCGATTATATGGGAGTTGCAGGCAACCTGAATGATGGTGCCAGCATTCCTGCATCAGTAGGTTCCTATTGGCCAAACGATTATGGTATTTATAATATGGCTGGCAATGTCAGCGAATGGGTGCTCGACGTTTACCGCCCCATGACACCTGAGTTCGTTTCCGATTTTAACCCCTATCGTGGTAACGTGTTTAAAAACGTTAAAAAAGACATTGATGGCGGTATCGCACCAAAAGATTCATTGGGACGTATCGTTTATGAAAATATTACCCCCGAAGAAGCAGCTTTGCGTAAAAACTACCGCAAAGCTGATAATGTAAACTACCGTGATGGAGATTATCAATCAGGTATCAGGGCCGATTGGCTTGATGGCGAAGAAGAGGCTACGGATTCAAAAAGCATGTACGATTATGGACAAACTACTTTGATCAGCGACAAGGCTCGCGTGGTGAAAGGGGGCTCGTGGAATGACGGCGTTTACTATCTGAGCCCGGGTACACGTCGATTCTTAAATGAAGATGAGTCAGCCTCCACCATTGGATTCAGATGCGCCATGATCCGCGTGGGCAGTGCTATCCCGGGAGGGAATTAATAAAAAAATAGTATTATCTTTACCCCACTCCTTACAGAGTGGGGTTTTTTATTCGTATGAAGAATATTCAGGAATTACACCAGCTTTTTTTGGCTTCACCAAAAATAAGTACTGATACGAGAGGTGATGTAAAAGGAAGTGTTTTTTTCGCACTTTCAGGCGAAAAATTTAATGGAAACATTTTTGCCAAAGACGCCATTGACAAAGGTGCAGAGTTGGCGGTTGTGGATGATAAAGCCTACTGCGAAAATAATAATCGCTACTTTTTAGTTGACAATGTATTGGAGGCCTTGCAAAACCTGGCCCTTTTTCACCGGGAATCTCTAAAGACAACTATAATTGGAATCACAGGGTCGAATGGAAAAACGACAACTAAAGAACTGATATACAGAGTTCTTGAAACAGAAAAGATAGTTGTTGCTACCCAGGGAAACCTGAATAACCACATTGGTGTACCCCTCACCTTGTTGCGTATGACCGGCAAGACACAGGTTGCGGTGATTGAAATGGGTGCCAACCATCCGGGAGAAATTGCCAGACTGTGTGAACTGGCCAGGCCAAATATAGGTATCATCACCAATATTGGCAAAGCGCACCTGGAAGGCATGGGGGGTTACGAGGGAGTGATTAAAGCGAAAAACGAGCTTTATTCTTATATCCGTATCAACAACGGAACGGTCATTGTTAACGCAGATGATGTGTTACTTATGCAGCTAAGTGAAGGTATGCATCGGTTAACCTATGGATCAGGCTCAAGCGAAGTAGGTGGGGCATTGCTGGTTGAAATGCCATGGATTAAAATTTCGGCTTCTTATCATAATGAGGCTGCTTTCCAAATTTCATCCCACCTTTATGGACGGTATAATTTTCCCAATGTCATGGCGGCCATTGCTTTTGGATATTATTTTAAGATCAAAAATAAAAATATTGTCAAAGCCATCGAGAAATATATACCTGAAAACAGCCGTTCACAGGAACTCAAAACCGAGCAAAATCACCTGATTTTAGATGCATACAACGCAAACCCGGTAAGTATGTCTGAAGCGATGCGTAGTTTTAAGTCCTGTGCGGATGAACATTCGTGGTTGATTTTAGGTGATATGTTTGAACTTGGTACCGCGTCTAAAGAGGAACATCAGCTCATCATTGAGTTGATTGGTCAACTTGGGTTCAAAAATGTGATTCTGACAGGCATGCATTTTTACAGCCTTAAAAGCGATCGGTATTTGTTTTTCGAAACTACCGGTGAAGTCATCCTATTTCTAAAACGGAATCCGATTAAACAAGCACGTGTGCTGGTCAAAGGATCGCGTGGAATGCAACTCGAACAACTAATCAACGTGCTGTGACCAGTAATATCTATTCGGTTCTGGGGCTCATGTCGGGCAGTTCGCTTGATGGTCTCGATATAGCCTGTTGTAGATTTAGTTTCAACGACAATAAATGGCATTATCACATCGAAAAATCAGAAGCCGTTCCTTACACGGCTCAATGGCATCAGAAACTGGCACGCGCTCATTTACTGCCTTCAAACGAGTTGTTCAGGCTGGATGTTGAATATGGACAGTTAATAGGAGAACTGGCAGCATCGTTTATCCATAAACACCAACATATTCCTGATCTCATTTCTTCCCATGGCCATACTATTTTTCATGAACCCGAACAGGGGTATAGTTTTCAGTTGGGTAAAGGAGCCTTTATCGCCCGACAAACTGGGATTATCACGATAAGTGACTTTAGATCTGCCGATATTCAAAACGGGGGTCAGGGTGCGCCCCTTGTACCCATAGGTGATGAGCTGCTTTTCGATGAATACAGGGCATGTTTGAACCTGGGTGGGATTGCCAACGTCTCATTTAATGAAAAAGGTAACCGTAAAGGTTACGACATCTGTGCAGCAAATCAACTGCTTAACCTGCTCAGTTCCGAAGTGGGATTGCCATTTGACGATGGAGGAGCACTAGCGGCATCAGGTCATGTTGATTTGGGATTGTTACAGCAACTGAACAGCGATGCGTACTTTCTTCATCAACATCCAAAATCGCTAAGCAACGACTATGTGGTCAGGCATTTTATTTCCCCCTTGTTATCAAAGCAAGTGTCTGTTGAAAACCGCATGGCAACGGTTACTGCACATATCAGCCAACACATCGCGCGTTCAATTAATCACCTGGACCATGGCAAGGTTTTGGTCACGGGAGGAGGTACGCACAATCATTATCTAATTGAATCCATCAAGAAACTCACTTCACAGGAGATTGTCGTTCCTGATCAACAGTTAATTGATTTTAAGGAGGCTTTAGTTTTTGCTTTCATGGGCATGTTGTGTATCCGGAAAAAAGTGAATTGCCTGGCCTCGGTAACCGGGGCCAAGTGCGATAGTATTGGAGGAGTCATTAGTAATCCATAAAAAAAGCCACCTTGAAGAGTGCATTTTTTTTGATTGGTTTGATTTTAAAGATTACCCATTAGAAGTTCCTGAAAGTAATAGGCTGCTATTCCGGCAAAGTATCCGAGCAAAGCCAGCAAACTGATTTTCTTCAAATACCAGATAAAGTCTATTTTTTCGAGTGCCATAGCCGCAACACCCGCTGCAGACCCGATAATCAGGATACTTCCACCTGTTCCCGCTGTTAATGCCAGCAATTCCCAGAAGATTCCATCCACTGCAAAGTGCCCAACTTCGACAAGCGGGTACATACCCATGGCACCTGCAACTAAAGGAACGTTGTCAACAACTGAACTCAGTAAACCAATAGCCGTATTAATGATATAAATATTATTATTTGTCACCTGATCTAACCATCTGGAAACAAGTCCCAATTGACCGGCGGTTTGAAGAGAAGCAACCGCGGAAAGTATGCCAAGGAAAAATAAAACCGTTGGTATATCTACTTTTTTTATTACACCGGTTACCGTAAGTCTTCCTTTATCTTCATAGGGTTTTTTACGGTGCATGATATCTGTCATTACCCAAAGTACACCCAATCCAAAAAGCATGCCCATATAGGGAGGCAGGTGGGTTATTGATTTAAAAACAGGAACAAACAGCAGGGCTCCAACGCCAACGAACAACATCAATTTCCGTTCAAAGAGTGTAGTGTATTCAAGGCTGTCTTTGGAAGAGAGCTTTGGACGGGTTACGTTCCCTTTCATGGTAAACGATAACAAAATCATGGGAATGACCATGGTGATTAAACTGGGAATAAATACCATTAAAATGATATTTACGGCCGTAATTTGACCTCCAATCCACAACATGATGGTGGTAACATCGCCAATTGGCGACCAGGCACCTCCTGCATTGGCTGCCAGTACAACCATCGACGCGAAAAACCATCGCGTTTGTTTGTCAGCAATGAGCTTTTTAAGCAAGGTGACCATCACGATGGTGGTGGTGAGGTTGTCGAGTGTGGCCGACATAAAAAATGTCAGGAAACTGATGATCCATAAGAGTTTTACCTGGCTGGTTGTTTTTATGCTATCGGTTACCAGCTTAAATCCCTGGTGATGGTCAATAATTTCCACAATGGTCATGGCTCCCAACAGGAAAAACAAAATCTCAGAAATTTCACCCAGGTGTTCAACAATCTGATTGTGAACGATAAAATCGAGATAGGTTTCGTGTGTTACCTCAAAGGTAGTTCCTGCTGCCGCTGCTAATATTTGTTGTTCGTGAAGAAAGACATTCCAGGTAGCACTTACTCCTGATAATAAAATGTCCTCCGCCCCAATGATAAATGCGACCCAGGTTAATGAACCTATCAGCAGCGCAGAAGCTGCTTTGTCGATTTTTAAAGGATGCTCCAGGGCGATGGCTAAATACCCCAGAACAAAGATGACAACCATTAAAATAAACATGTTTCGATAATTTAATTTTTATGCCGGCAAATGTAGCCAAAGATGCGGTTAGATTGAATTTTTAATTGTCAAGATTTGTGTTTTTGTAAATAAATATTTGGGCGAGAACAGAGACTTGAAAATTTAAGGATATCATTAGTGGAAATATCTGCTGATGGAGTTTAATGGAAAATATGGATGAAAGAGCGTATGTGTAAATTCTGGAGGTGAGCGAAAGATGCCGGGAGAAAATAGTAAAACCTTATAAAAAAAAACCGCAAACCCGGATTTCGCGAATTTGCGGTTTTGAAAAACCAATTACACGAATCTATTTAATGGTAAACCTTTTAATGGCGTTACCTTTTTGGGTTTCAATTAACAAAAAGTATACGCCACTATTCAGATGACTTACGTTGAGCCGATAACTGAATTCATCGACACGCATGCGAAATACTTCATGGCCTGAAAGATTGGTAACGCGCAGGAGTTCAATTTTTTCCGGAGATTCAATTTGCATGTCATATTTGGCGGGTATAGGGTATAGTTTAATCTGTTGCGCAAAGGCATCTTCATCTATTCCCTGAGGGCCAACCTGTATATAACCTGTTTTTGTTTCGGTTGCCTGCATCGAACCGTTGCCCACCGTTAATGAAACGGTGTAGCTCCCATTGGCGGTAAAAGTATGGGAAGGGTGTTGCATGGAAGAGGTACTTCCATCGCCAAAATTCCATAACCAGGAGGTGATATTTCTCGCTGGAACAGTCGGTCCGGGCCCCTTAGCTGGTAAGACATCCTTAGTTGTGCCGGGCGCATTTTCCTGAATGACATTTCGAATGGTGAGCGCTCCATTGCTTCCATTTATATCGCATATATACCAATACAAACCTGTGCCACTAATAGGTACCTGCAAGGTTTTTATAAGTCCGCTTTCGTTATAAATTTGAACAACGGCCTGCGAAGTGGTGATGTCGGGGGTTTCGGAGTAGTTGTGTATATAGTACTGATAAGTTCCACTAAACATCTGATAAATGGTCATGGTTTCGGGACCAAATCCACTGGTGATGTCGTAATCGAGTAACGCGTAAGGTGCAGAGGTTTCGCTGCCATCATCGCCATAATAAACATGATAAGACTGGCCCTCAATATCTGGTGTGTTGAGATGTGAGTCAAGGTCGGATGGAGACTCGCCCCAATTGAGGACAAACCGCATGTTGCCGGCTGCCAGCGTTGGCGATAAGGAAATGTTAAGAGTCAGGGACCCGCCAATGGGGATCACCACCTGGCTATTGTTGTAAGTGCTATATCCTGTTTTGGAACAGGTAACGGTGTTTGAGTTTTCCGTCGACTGGTCAGTAAAATCAACCGATAAGGGCGCACTACCCGTGGTTTGGCTGGCATGAAAGTTTGCTACCAGTGCTCCGGCCGGCACATTGTTAATCACATAATTTCCCTGACTATCAGTAGTTGCCGAAAGTCCCGCTACAGTGACCAAAGCCCCTGGAACAGGTTCACCATTGAGGGCGTCAGTAACCAAACCGGTGAGGGTAGAATTTCCACCTGATCCGGTAACCGTGATCAAGTCGGTTTTAGTCTCCGTGTTGGTAATGGTTCCATCTCCTACTGTCAGGCTAACGGTGTAGGTTCCCGCAACCGTATAGGTGTGTATTGGATTCTGAACTGTACTGGTACTGCCATCCCCAAAGTTCCAAAGCCATGAGGTGATATTTTTACTGTTGAATAAGTTATTCTCTTGTATTTTTGGTGGGAATGGATCAGTAAATTTACCGGGGGCACTTTGCTGTATCACATTGTGAATGGTTAATTGTCCGTTGGATCCATTCACATCACAAACATACCAGTAAAGCCCTTCGCCGGAGGTGGGCACTTGAACTGTCTGCATTAATCCATTCTGATTGTAAATTTGCAGTACGGCTTGTGATTCTGTAATATTTCCATCTCCCGCGAATTTGTAAATGTAATATTGGTAGGTTCCGTCGAACATCTGGTAAATGGTCATGGTTTCGGGTCCATAACCTGATGTAATATCATGATCGAGGGCTGCATAGGGGGCAGAAGTGGCACTTCCTGTATTGCTGTAATAAATATGATAGGTATTCCCCTCAATGGATGGTGTGTTCAGATGAGAATCAAGATCCCTTGGATTGGCTCCCCAGTTGAGTACAAAACGCATGGATCCTTCAGCAAGGGTTTGTGATAGCGAAATGTTGAGATTCAACGTTTGTCCGGGATCAATCACCACCTGGTTGTTTACATAAGTGATATAACCTGTTTTTGAACAGGTCACCGTATGAGCGCCTTCGGAGGACTGATCAGAGAAATTTACCAATAAGGGAGCATCTCCCTGGGTGATATCTGCATTAAAATCAGCATTTAGCGTTCCATCAGGGATGTTGGTAATGGTATAATTTCCGGAGGCATCGGTAGTAGTGGTCAAACCCGCGATGGTAACTGTGGCTCCCTGTATAGGGGTTCCATCATATGCGTCGGTAACCAGCCCTGTTAAAGTGTTGCTTTGTGAGGTGGTGGTGGTAAAGTTAAAATCGTCTACCATAAAGATGAACGCATCATTTGAAACACATTGTATGCCCACATAGATGGTTTGCCCGTTATAAGCGTTTAGGTCGAATGTCTTTTGTTGCCATGTCGTTGGAGCTTCAAGGTAGGTCGTTCCTGAAATAATGGTAAAACTCCCAGGATCGGTATTGGTGGTGGATATACCTACCTTATATCGCTCCAAGCCATATTGAGAGGTATACGATTTTACCCAAAATGAAACGGAAGTGTTGGTTCCGGCAGCCAATGGCGGCGAAATAAGCCAGTCATTGTTGGGAGGGGCCGTCGCAGCGAAGGAGGCGGCGAATTTACTGCCTGAATGAGGCTGTATACTTGCGTCGGTTTGTGGTGGCGTGGTGGCCGATGGGTTGAAAATGATATAGGCCATTGGCGAATACTGATTAAGAAAATCAACATCTGTAATGCCGTAAGTTTCTGAGCCATCCACATCGGTTAAGGTCCATGGACTAAATAAGAGACTAAAGTCCGAATAGGTTTCAAATCCATCACTCAGGTCGGTGACGCTTTTAGCCATAGTTGGCTCTTGCTGAACAATTTCTGATGGCATGTTCGCTTTGCCGATGGTCTTTTGGTGGATTTGTGCTTGAACAGTCAACATAGCCGCCAAAACAATAAAGGAGGATAAGTAAGCTTTTTTCATTTCGTTGAGTTTATTAAGGTTCACCAAATGTACGAATCAATGATTGAATTCACAAGATATTTAAATAAATATCTGTAAAGTTGTACACTCTTTTGTTGAGGTCGGGTTTAATCAAATTTTATTTAGTGTATTTACTACAACCTGTTTTTCTTTTTAATGTATATAAGTCAAGCTGTGAAAGGTGAAATGATATTGCATTAGTTATTGGCTGGGTCTGCATGCAAGTATATTTTGAATTGGTTTTGAGTATCAATTTTGAGGTGCGGCGCACCGAAAATATTTATATCCAATTTATTATCAATAGATTCAAGGTGCGGAGCACCGTAATATTGATTTGAAAAGAGCCAATGTATTCGTATCATTAACACTCACTAAAAGATAAATTCCATTGGCTATTATTTTGTTTCTTATAGGTTAAAATTAACGTGAAAATAGAACGGTGCGCTGCACCTTAAAAAATGGGTTCTTGTTTTTCTATAAATATTCGCGGTACTCCGTACCTGTTGATTTGCCTTGAGAACGGATATTTGTGTAAATGGGGTATGAAATCGTTACCCGGATCGTGTTATATATGATCCAATCTCAGGTGGCTTCCCACATGAGATTGGATCCATCTTAATCCTATTCCTGAGATTCAAAATTCAATTGATACCAGTTGATTTTTCTGGTAAAATACATGGTTGCTCCCAGAATGATGGTCAAACCGATGCTGCCCATGAGCAAAGCATAGTCTTCCATTTGCAGTATGACAAATAGAAATCCATAAATAGCAGCCAGTGTGGTGGTTAGTATCATGGTGAATTTCCTCAACTTAAAAATACTCATTGAATACAGCGATACCATCGAAACGATGGACACAGTGGAAATAAAATAGGCTACGTTGAAATTGGTGTGTTCTGAAATGGAAATCAGCAGCACATAGAAAAGGATCAGGGCCAATCCGACTAAGGTATATTGAAACGGATGTATTTTTCGCCTGTTCAGGATTTCGACCAAAAAGAAAATCAAGAAGGTAAGTGCGATGGTTAACACGCTGTACTTGGCCGACCTCATGGATTTCTGATAATCATCCAACGGGAGAATGAGATCAACGCCAAAAGCGGCATTGTTTAAATTTTCTCGTTGGTCGCCATACACCCAACTTTGAGGAATGTTTCGGTTAAGTTGCAGGATTTTCCAGTTGGCGGTGAACCCGGTGGCCGATACCTCGCGGGAATCCGGTAGGAAATTTCCATCGAAACTGGGAGAGGGCCAGTTGGATGTCAAATTAACTTCTGTGGTGTTCCCGAGTGGAACAAAGGACATCGATTGGCTCCCCTGGAGGTTAAGGGCGAAGTCAAAGTCGACTTTATTGTGCAGGTTGTCGCTCAGGTCGGGAAGGTCGATGGTTACGCCCGAGTATATCAGATCGGATAGGGTTGATCCTGGTTTTACCTTGAGTTTTTCATCGTTCCAGTTCAAAATGATTTCATCTTTAATGCCGCGCAGGTCAGTGATACCAAGGGTAAGGAACGCCTGGTCGTATCTGATTTCTTTCAGTGAGTTGCGGTCGATGGATTTGTCAAGATCGAACTTTCCGGTAAACGAACACTTTGATTTATATACAACCACCTCATAGATACCTCTCCTTAGTTTTTCCGGTTGAATCGTACCATCAATTTTTAATTCTTCGGGCAGGATATGCCAGTATTTGACCAATTCACTTTTCTGGTCAGCATTAACTACTTCGTAAACAACCGGTATGGTAAGTATGGGTCCATTAAGTTGTTGGGGGCCAGCCCATTTTGAACCTACTTCGTTTGTTGCTGCGTAGTTTAATGTTTCCCTTTCGCCGATAATCGATTTAACCATTTCGGTGGGAATGAGTAAAAGGAGTACCATGATTGTGATGGTAACCACTTTTAGGGTTACTGAATTTCTCACCCAGTTGTGGGCTTTTTCAAAGGATTTGTTTTCTGTGTTCATGTTATGTGTATTAGGTTATTAAAAGTACTTTGAATTGCAAAGTGAAATGATAAAAATTTTTATTTTAGTAATTGCTCTATGGCTTTGATGTGTTTGGTAAATGCGAGCGTGCCTTCTTGCGTAGCCGAATATTTTGTGTTTGGTTTTCGATCGAGAAATTCTTTTCTGAAATTAATATATCCACTGTTCTCGAGCGATTTTAAATGACTGGCCAGGTTTCCATCGGTTACCTCAAGTAGTTCTTTAAGCGTATTAAAATCAAGGTATTCGTTTACCACCAGGGCCGACATGATCCCCAGCCTGATTTTATTCTCAAAGGCTTTGTCAAGATCTTTTAGAATTTTCTTCATGACCTGTATTTAAGGTGCATGGCAATGCCATAAATGATGTGCAAAACTCCGAATCCCAGGGCCCAGAAAATAAGACCGTATCCGATAAATTGAGCGGCCAAAAGTCCGAGGATAATTTCAACGATGCCCAGACTTCGAATTTCGGTAAGCGTATATTTACTGGCGTTAACGAGTGCAAGTCCGTAAAATATGAGTGTTAAGGGAGCCACAATACCAATATATCCCTTGAAGAGTAAAATAAGCGATAAGAACCCTCCGGTAATCAATGGGATAAACAGGTTGATGAGCATTCTTTTTGCTTGTAAGTTCCAAACTTTTTCCTTGTCTTTTCTGGCTTTCCTTTTAGATAGAAATATTCCCATTGCGATGGAAAGCAACAACGTAACGACAGCGATTAACAACAAAGTGGTGATGGTTTCGGTAGTAAGCACTGCCTTTCGGTATTGCAGATAGTCCTGGTTTGCATAAACGGTGAGGTAGGCTAAATAGGCGCCAATCAAGGCGAAGCTGCCGGCAAAAACGCCTGATAGTCCGCTCAATGATATAAACCTGGAGGAGCGGTTCATCATCTCCCTGATCATTTTCAGATCTTCAATATAAGTTTCGTTGTTCATTGAAAGTACTTTGAAATACAAAGCAAATATACACAAAATTTATTCGAATGAAATAATTTGTCAATTTTTTAGGTTTTTTAAGTCTTGATTAAAAATTAGGTTGCTTTGCCTTTAAATAAAAAGATTAGTTCTTGATGATCTTTTTAATTTCCATCCTTTGGCCATCAATCGCCTTCATCAAATAAATTCCATCCGGTAACTCTGATAAATCAATCTCTGTGTTTGATCGAAAATCATATTTTGAAATAAGCCTGCCTGTCAGGTCTCTGATCTCCAGTACCATACTTTCCTGAGAATTCGTATTTATTTCAACAACATCTCTGGTTGGATTTGGATAAACGCTAAAAATGGATTCCTTACTTTCTACCTCAATGACAGTCCAATGATAAATATAGGTGCACGAATCGGCGATACCGGTTGAATACAATCCCAATTCTTCATCCTCGTAGCACCGCAACCCCTCTGAATAGTTGCCATCGCAAGCCAGCCCCAATTCGGGAAAGAAATTGAACAAATAGTACATATCACCGATTTTCTCAATAATCTGTGATGAATACTTCACCTCAATCTCATCATCATAGTAACCACGATAGGTTACATACAGCACTTTAAGCGATTGGTCGTTGATGTCAATGTAACTTGTGGAGTCTACCTCAATCAGCACCGAATCGATATCGGTAGCTATTACCATGTCATTCATCTGTATTGCCCAGGAATCACCGGCTTCTACATTGTAGTCGATCAGCTTTTGAAATCCGGTTAAATCGCTTTGCCAGAAAAATACAGCATTGTTCTCCGAATATACATATTCAGTTTCAGTTCTCATATTACACCAGATAATTCTGGTTTTTAAGAGTTTGCGGCATGCTTTTCCCTGATAAACGGTATCTTTAACAGAAGTGATTTTTAAGAAATTCTTGTCTCCAGACATAAAAAACCCCTCTGTATAATGCCATTTAGCACCAATGGGTGCGAAATCCTGGGCGTTTGAAATTGAAAAGAAAAAGATAATCGAAATGAGAATGGTTGCTTTTTTCATTTTACTTGTTTTTAGGGGTTAGTAGAACTTCAAATATACGTAAAACCTTAAACAGATTGTGTTTATAAACAAAAAAATGAGTAAATATTTTTGGAAAGATAATACGTTCGTTAGATATTAAAATACTTCCCCTGCCAACTGTCTCTTCGTTCCAGTTCCTTCTCGATGGCCACATTGATCTGGTCGTTGCGGATATTGCCCCAACCCGGGCCAGCCAGAAACCTCGGAGGAACTTCACCGGCAAAGCGTTCGATGATGAATGCAGGATTGAGCCGCTCGGTAATATCAACGATAAATGGAATGTATTCATCATACGAAAATAAATCATAATCGGCAGAATGCAGTCTGTAATCGCGCGCCATGGTGGTGCCCGTTACAATTTGCAACTGGTGGAACTTGATGCTTGTCAGTGGTAGTTCGTTGATGATATGGATTGAATCGCGCATCATTTTCCGATTTTCGCCCGGCAATCCAAAAATAAAATGGGAGCCAACATGCAAACCCATAGTAGCCGTTTGCCGGATGGCTTTTTCTGATTCTTCAAATGTATGTTGTCGGTTGATGCGCTCGAGTGTTGAATTGTAAATGCTTTCGACGCCATATTCTATGGCAATGAAATGTTTTTTGGCCAGATGACTTAGATATTCCAGCTTCTCATCATCCACGCAATCGGGCCGGGTGCCAATCACCAAGCCCACCACACCGGGTTGTACCAGTGCTGATTCGTACAATTCCTTTAATTTTTCAAGTGGGGCATAGGTATTCGAATAGGGTTGAAAATACACCAGGAACTGATCGGCACGCCTGTATCGTTTCAGATGGAACTCAATTCCTTCGTTTACCTGCCACTCAATGGATTTGTCAGGCTGACAGTAGGAGGGATTGAAGGCATCGTTGTTACAATAGGTACAACCGCCCCGGCCTTTGCTGCCATCGCGGTTGGGACAGGTAAAACCCGCATCCACGGTGAGTTTCTGCACCCGTTGCCCCAGAGTTCGTTTAAAGTATTCTGAGTAGGCGTTGTAGCGGCGTTGGTGGTTCCAGGGGAAGTTCGCATCTGTCATATCTGGTAATCGGTTGTCATGCGCAAAGGTACTTAAATTGAAAAAGGGATGAATTGATAAAATTCATCCCTTTCAAGAAGCAGTTACCTGCTCCAAAATTTTTTAAGTTATTTCGCTACTCTTTCAAGCCATTTAACCATAAACATAATTGTAAACATGGAGATAGCAGTTGCAATTACAAAGATACTCCATGTCATCCAGATTGGAATTGTATCATAAAGAATGGCACCAATAAACAACAACCCATTACCCAAAGCCGTTGCTCCAAGCCAACCCCCTTGCATCATTCCCTGGTATTGAGGTGGGGCTACTTTTGAAACGAAGGAAATTCCCATAGGACTGATAAACAATTCAGCGACCGTTAGTATAAAATAGGTTCCCAACAGCAAGTATGGAGAAACGCGGTGTACATCATCTAAAGGAATACCACCGGTGGCAGTGCTGATGGTTGAGAAATTAGGAAGCCCGATTGATCCGATGGTCATTACTACAAAGGCTAAAGAAGCAATTCCCATACCAATGGCAATTTTCTTTGGAGTTGAAGGTTCCATGTTTCTGGCACGCAACCAGCCAAATAAACCAACTACAATCGGAGTTAAGAACACCACAAAAAATGGATTCATGGATTGAAAAATTTCTGCTGAAAAGCTATACGTTCCCACTTTTAGTACCGTATAATCTCTGGCAAAAAAAGTAAGTGTTAATCCATTTTGATGGAATGAGAACCAGAAGAAAATAACAACACCAAATACGGCAAGTAATGCATACATGCGTTGTGCAACTTCTTTGGCTTCCATTTTGATTTCACCCGTAATCTCTATACCTGATGATTTCGATTTTGGATTTGGAAAGTTCTTTTTGTTTTTCAAAAAAATGGTCAACGAAATGGCCATGGCAATAATGGCGATACCAAATGCATAATGGAAACCGGTATTGAATATGTTTAAGTATTCATTTGAAAAAGAAATGAGGTCAGTGACCGTACTTCCGACTGCTTTATCCGCATATACCTGATATCTGCCAACTGCTTCCGGCGACATTGCTCCTGAGAGATAGGTATGACATTGTTCTGGTAAGGTAGCATCGTAATGAAGATTGTTTTTTTCCAACCACCAGTTTCTGATACCTACAGCGGCCAATGGGGCAAATATAGCACCTACATTAATAAATGCATAAAAAAGGGAGAAGCCTGAATCTCTTAATTTGTCATATTTTTCGTTGTCGTACATCTGACCAACCAACGCCTGTAAATTTCCCTTGAAGAGTCCATTACCAAAGGCGATAACAAACAGACCCACGATCGTGATAGTAAGGAAAAAGGGTAGGCTTGAAACTGGTGTTGGTGTTGGAATGGCCAGTATCAGGTATCCTGCTGCCATCATGATTAAACCAACTAAAATGGTTCCTTTAAAGTTTTGTATTCTATCAGCAATAATACCTCCAACAAGTGCAAGGATATAAATTGAGAAATAAAATGTACCATAAATTATTCCAGCGTGTGTTCCAGTCAAGCCAAATTTAGCTTGCAAAAACAGCACTAAAATAGCCATCATGGTGTAAAATCCAAAACGCTCTCCCATGTTGGCAAGTGCGGCAGGAATAAGTCCTTTCGGGTGTCCTTTAAACATAATTAATAGATTAGGTGTAACAATTTTTTTTCCAAGACGGACAAAAATAGGGAAATTTTCGAGTGTACCAATTTATATTCTTCACTCTATGATGTTTTCTTCATTACTTAAATAAAAAAAAGCCTCTTCGTCTTTGGAGAGGCTTTTTTCAACAATTTAAACTTATAGGGCTACATAATGCCTTGGTCGAGCATCGAGTTGGCTACTTTTAAGAAACCGGCAATGTTGGCTCCTTTTACGTAATCTACGTTGCCATCGGCTTTGGTGCCATGTTTTACACAAGCTGCATGGATGTTGCGCATAATCTGATGCAATTTGGCATCCACCTCTTCTGCCGGCCAGGCCAGTTTCATGGCGTTTTGCGACATTTCGAGACCAGAAGTAGCAACACCACCGGCGTTGACTGCTTTTGCGGGTCCGAATAGTATGTTATTCTTCAGGAACAAATGCATGGCTTCGGGTGTTGAAGGCATGTTGGCACCTTCAGCAACACAGATACATCCATTGTCAATGAGTTTCTGAGCATCTTCACCATTTAATTCGTTTTGGGTTGCACATGGCAGGGCCACATCCACTTTAACTTCCCATGGCCGTTTTCCTTCGTTGAAGGTAGCTCCGGGGAATTCAACGGCATAAGGAGCAACGATGTCCTGGTTGGAAGCGCGCAGTTCGAGCATATACTCAATTTTATCACCACTGATTCCATTTGGATCATAGATGTATCCGTCAGGACCTGAAATAGTTACCACTCTTCCACCCAATTCGGTTACTTTGGTGGCGGCACCCCAGGCTACATTACCAAATCCGGAGATGGCAACATTTTTTCCTTCAAATGTGGTGCCTTTGGTAGCCAGCATTTCCTGTGCAAAATATACAGCTCCAAACCCGGTAGCTTCCGGACGAACGAGGCTTCCACCCCAATTGGTTCCTTTTCCGGTTAAAATACCGGTGTTTTCACGGCGCAGTTTTTTATACATACCGTACATGTATCCGATTTCTTTGCCACCAACACCAATATCGCCGGCAGGAACATCTGTTTCGGGTCCGATTAATTGCCACAATTCCATCATAAAGGCCTGGCAGAAACGCATGATTTCGCCGTCTGATTTGCCTTTTGGATTGAAATCGGAACCGCCTTTACCACCGCCCATGGGCAGGGTTGTTAGTGAGTTTTTGAAGATCTGCTCAAAGCCCAGGAATTTCAGGATACTGAGATTAACACTGGGGTGGAAACGTAAACCACCTTTGTAAGGTCCAATGGCGTTGTTAAACTGGATTCTGTATCCCAGGTTTACATTTACCTTGCCTTTGTCGTCAACCCAGGTAACTTTGAAAGAAAGAATGCGGTCGGGCTCAATAATGCGTTCGATAATCCCGGCAGTTTCAAACTGCGGATTTTCGTTTACCACATCCTCAATTGATTCAAGCACTTCGCGAACGGCCTGATGGTATTCCACTTCACCTGGATGCTTTTTTTCCAGATCATTCATTATTTTATTAAGATCCATAGCAGTAAAAATTTTACTTTAAAAATCAGTTGTTTTTAACTGTGTTGTTATTTTTTTAACAAAGCAAAATTAGAACTAATTTCGATCGGTTGATGTTTTATGTGAAAAATAGTCTCTTTTTTACGCTGTCTAAATAGTAATGTTTTCAAGGGGTTGCGGTATCCGGCAACGATTGTATAACTAAAAAATTAGTTGTTTTATAATTTTGTATTAAATCTTTCATTTTCTTTGCAATAATTAACTAATAAGTTAGTTATATAAGAAAGATTTGTAACGTATGAAACAATTAACAAAAGCCGAGGAACAGGTGATGCAGGTCCTATGGGACTTGAAGAAAGCCTATGTACGCGACATGATCGACCGGCTGCCCAACCCCAAACCAGCCTACAACACGGTCTCTACCATTGTACGCATACTCGAACGGAAGGGGTTCGTGGGATACGTTGCCTATGGCAAGGCACATGAATATTTTCCTTTGATAGAGAAAATGACCTACCGCAAAACATTTTTTAAAGAAATTTTAAAAAATTATTTTGAAAATTCCTACCAATCGCTGGCATCGTTTTTTACCAGTGAGCAAAACCTGTCTATCAACGAACTTGAGGAAATGAAGGACTTGATTGAATCTGAGATTGAGCGTAAATCAAATCGTTAATATTTTAGCAATGAACCAGGCGGTTACTTATTTTATTCAGTCATCAGCGGTGATGCTCATTGGGTACCTGATTTACACGTTTGTATATCAAAAAGAGGGATACTTTTCTTTTAATCGGGTATACCTGCTTGCCACGCTTGTAGCTGCAATTTTCCTGCCGTTGATACCTATTAATATAGATAAGTTGTTCGGAAGTATCCCGGCCATGGCCACTGTGCAGTATCCGATGAAAACCGTGAATGAAATTCTTTTAAGTGAAGTCACAATTTTTGCTGATGGAAATCGAATAAATGCCTTGACTTCAATACATTGGGTAAGCTGGATTTCACTCATTTATTTACTTGGCTTGCTGGTTGGAATTCTAAAACTGGCTTTGAGGCTGATCCGGCTGGCTCGTGTTATCACAATGAGTGAAAAGCAGCAACATTCAGGACTTACCTTTGTCATCATGCCTTATGAGAGCCCGATTTTTTCTTTCTTTCATTATGTATTTATCAGCCGTGAAGTACTCAATTCACCCAATGCGAGCCAACAGATCATCGAGCACGAGCAGCAACATGCCCTTCAGTTGCATTCGCTGGATATGCTTTTCGCTGAGATGGTTACCGTGGTTTTCTGGTTCAATCCGTTTAGTTTTCTTTTGAAAAGCAACATGCGCGAGAACCATGAGTTTATGGCAGATGATGCCGTGTTGATGCTGCATCCCGATGCCGGCTATTACCGGATGTTGTTGATCAACTACTCTTCAATTGTAGAAAATCAATTGCTTACACATAATTTTAGTTATTCACTTTTAAAAAGGAGGTTATTTATGATGAAAAATGTTAAAAATCCCGTTAGGATGGTAGCCAAGCTGCTGTGGATTTTTATTGGATCTGCGTTGGCTTTGGTTGCCTGTTCGGATGCTGCCAAACAGGTTACTCTGCCTGAGAATGTAGTGAAAATTGATACTCCCGAAACTCCACAATTACCGGAGGATAGCGTCAATTTGTTTTTCGGGTTTAATATGAATGAACGAAAAGCTGACTTCATTGCACGATTAGGTAAAGAACAGTCTTGCAAACTTGAAATCTTCAACAAGAAGAATGAGTTACTTGCCACTTTATTTGATACACGAATGGGATCCGGAGATTACAAAACCGACTGGTACATTACACCCGGAATAGATTATTTCTCCTATGTATTTACTGCCGGTGATAAACGCATGACCGGTAACAACTACTCGGATCCGGCAAAAGATTACAACACAAAAGAGGAGGCATATACAGTGGTCGATTCAATGCCTGAATATCCTGGTGGAATGAATGCTATGATGAGTTTTTTGTCGTCTAATATCACTTATCCTCAGCAGGCTAAAAACGACACCATTTCGGGTCGCGTGTTTATCAATTTTATTATTGAAAAGGACGGATCGGTAACAAATGTGAATGTTTTGCGTGGAATCGGCAGTGGATGTGACGAGGAGGCCGTTCGGGTGATTAGCTCAATGCCCAAATGGAAACCGGGAATGCAAAACGGTGAAGCCGTTAGGGTTAGCTACAATATTCCCATAAAATTTGCACTGAACTAGTGTGAATTTTTTTGCCTTAATTAACTAAAATATTAGTTGATAAACCCCGAATGGAAAACTCTATTCGGGGTTTTCTATTCTTGTTCCATCGCGATAATAAATGGTGTTTTCCAAATCTCCGTTTTCATAAAACCAGCGTTCGACTCCTTCCTTCAGGTTGTTCACATAGGGAATTTCCCTTTTTAATTTTCCATTTGGCCACCAGGCTTTTTGCATTCCGGTACCTTTAACATAATTCCCAACGCCAATGATGCTGCCCAATACATCATAATACGTCCATTGGCCGTTGAACAACCCCATGTCGTATTGTCCTTTTATTTTATAGGTGCCATCATCATACCAAATAGCGAAGCTGCCATTCAGGGTGTCGCGGAGGTAGTTCTCTTCTGAAATCAATCGTCCCTTTTCATTGTAAGTAAGCGCTTTTCCTTCCAGGTTTCCAAGCACATAAATAGTTGTTGTTTCAACCATTCCATTGGAATACCAGCGAATCATGGGGCCATTAAGTTCATTGTTAAGGTAGGTGACTTCCTGTTCTTTGTTTCCATTTTCAAAATACCAGGTTGCTGTGCCATTCAGCATTTCACCCTTGTATTCGAGAATAGAACGGGTGTTGCCATTTTCCCAATAGTTTTTTTTTAACTCCGGGCCACAACCAAAAAAAAACAGAGTCATTAACGCAACCGGGAAAAGTTGGCTGATGGTTTTCATTCTTCCAAATTGTTTGAAGGAGTAACGATGGAATCTTGAACTTTATACTGATTTAAGTTCTTGTATTGTAATAAATTCCAGAAAGTATTTTCAAAAGAGTTCTGATATTGGCGTTCGAAGTGATAGGTGGATTGTAACATATGCATGGGATTGTTTTCGAGACAATCATAAAACTGATCGTCAAACAAAAATAGGTTATTCATGAAATAATAGGTAAGGTCGAAACCCAGGTAAGCATAGGTATCGGGCTCAGTACTATACCTTTGACGGAATTCCCAAATAAAATGTTGGATTTCGGGCAATTCGTAATCCGTGTAACCGGACGAAAAATAAGTAAGGTTCAGGTTACTTAATTGTGTATTATTTAAATCGCTAAGTCGCTCCCATGTAGGCACACCAAAGAGTTTTATATTTAATGTATCGCGAATTTCATTCAACTGGTTCAACACATCCAGGACAAACGATTTTTTATTTCCATAGAGGACGACTACATTTGGCCGCAACACGGAAGCATTGTTAAGCAAAGGCGCCAGGTTATCGCTTTGATATTCCACACGTGTCAGGCTGTTTTGCAAGGTGGTACTGTCTGAAAGCATTTGTTCGAGCAAGTCAGGATATATGTTTTGACCTTCAAATTTAAAAACAGGCGGTGTTTGACCGGGTGAAAAATGGTCTTTGTTCATGGCTATTCGCACGGCCAGATTGTATAAATCGGTGTTGCTTACCCGGTAAGTGTCGGGATTAGACTCCCGCAGCGCATTGATCATGTTTTGAACCTGAACAGCCTCTTCGTAAGCATTTTGTGTTATGAAAAAAACTTTGGCATCGGGATAAGCAGTGTGCAGGTAGCTTGCCAGCTGCTTATTCTGAGAAGCTATTCCTGGCTTCACTTTGATGGCCGTTTTATAGTTTTGTGCGGTTTCTTCCCTAAATGTCAGTGGATTCACGATGGGAATATTAAAATTTCCTGCAAATAGTGCCACCTGATGAAAACACTCGGGAAATAAGGGCCCGATGATCAAGTCCATTTCGCGAAGTTCGGGGTGTTTCAATACTTTTGTTGCTTTCGACAGACTTTGATCCACATCGTAAACGAACAACTCAACCTGAAGTCCTTGTTTTTTTAATGAATCCAAAGCGATTAAAGCACCTTCGTAAAATCCAATAAACCGGAACGGCTTAAAACTGGTTTGCTGCTCTTGCAGAAAACGGTCGATGTTCAAGCTGTCCATATCTTCCAAATAAAGAGGCAACATCAAGGCCAGCTTAAAAACGCGGTTGAAATGAGGTTGATTTTTTAAGCAAACATTGGATTTCTCGGGCGAAAATGGGATGTCGATTTCGTCTGGTTTATCCGGGATTGGTCTGGGTTCAATCGGTTGGTAAGTAAATAGCAACGCAGATTCACCAACAGGGATTCTCACGATTTGGCCCGAATAAACCCATCTGTCCAATGCAGGATTAGCCACTTCGAGTTCATTCTTGTCAACCTGATACAAGCGGGCAATATTTTTTAACTTGGTTTTTGAAGTTACACGGTGCTCAATAAATTGCCTATTTATTTTTTTTTTTGGTATGTTGATCGTCTGACCTATTAAAATATTGGGGGTAAGTCCCTTGTTTACCGCCAGTATTTCATTGACCGTTACTCCGTACTCTCTACCTATTCCGTAGAGTGTTTCTTGCTTTTTTACGACATGTTTAACGATGTCAGGCTCCTGAGTTTTTGTAGTGTCGGTGGGAGGGAACTTTTTTTCCTCCTCTTGTACGGCAGTGAGATTTGGTGTCTCGATTTGAGGTTGTTCCAGCCTGGGTTCAGGTGTTGTCAATTTGGTTTTGTCAGGCACCCGCAGTCTGTCACCCTTTATCACTGTGTTTCCCAAGCCTGGATTGGCGGCTTTTAGCACATCAATGGGGATATCGTATTTATCGGCGATACTTTGTGTGGTCTCACCCATGATGGTGACATGTCGGTAATCGTCAATAACCGGAATACCGGGGTCAAAAGTAACGAATTCAGAACCGGTGTTTTTGGCAGGGGGAGCAGGCTTTTGTGTTGTATTTTTAGCCGTTGGCGTTTCAGTTTGTTTTTGCCGGACAGGTTGATTGGAGGCCACAGCAGACTCCTGTTTTTTTTCAGGCCGTTTCACGGGTATTGGAATCGTGTATGGAGGAGTGGTCACAACATTGTTTTGCGCATTGGTTTTGCCGTCCAATGCATTAAACGATTCTTCAACGGGCACCTTAACATATTCGCCTTCGCGCAAGGGATCGTGCAGTGTTGGATTGGCTTTGCGTATATATTCCACCGGGATTACGTAGATAGTGGAGATGTGCTTCAAAGTTTCATTGGCGGAGGCAATGTGGTAAAAAAACTCATAGTTGGTTGTTTTTACCTCGGTATTCAGTTGTGTTTCTTTGTTAACTGTGGGGATAAGCAATTGCTGTCCGATGTTGAGCCCGTTTTTCGCGGATGGGTTTTCGAAATAAATTTCATCCACAGTAACATGGTATGCTTTGGCAATAGAATAAACCGTTTGGCCCTTGTCCACCTGATGCAGGTAATAATTGTGGCCATTTCTACTTTCAATGGTTTCGGATGTTTTAACAGAAACCGATTGAGCAGAAGCAGTTAGAAAAAAAAGAGTGAATATAAAAACGAGCTGTTGGCTATTGATAATCATGGTTAACTTTTGATGTGTCTTTAATCTTCAAATCAAAAATAGTAAACTACTTGGTACAAGACGTTAAATTAAGGAAAATATTATTGAATTGTTGAAAAGTTAGGAAAGCCTGAAGCGGGAAGTGGGACCCCGATGGCTATCGGGGGAAGCCGCCTGCCTGCCGGTAGGCAGGGAAGACGGGAAAGTAGGAAAGTAGGAAAGTTGGGGAACTGAAGAATGGATATAAACTCATCATTTGATGTTGTTTTTAAAAGCGATCATTTGGTTCATAAGGTTGAAAGCAAATTCGTATTGGGTGCTGAATTCATCTTCTGTAATATAGTTTCTTTTTTTGGCTTTATGTAAGCATGTAACTACTTCAGCCAATGAGCGTATAGCATAGGACATAAACCTTTTAAACTCAGGATCAGATTGACCGATGGAGCCTTCTGAAATATTTAATGCAATTGAATCTGCTGCTCTTCTGATTTGTGAAGACAAGCTATACACTTCCTCTTTTGGAAATTTCATTGTTATCAAATGAATTACTTCTCCAAACTCCATTGCCTGCTGCCAGATTTTTAGATTTTCAAATTTGAAGCCCATTGCATATTAATTAAAAAGGTCTACTATTTTTTAACCTAAAGTCTCCCGCCTACCCTACCACAGGCAGGCAGGTGTCTTCTGACTTCTGTCTGCTGTCTTCTGTCTCCCGACTTCCGACTTCTGCCTTCTGACTTCTGTCTGCTGTCTTCTGTCTCCCGACTTCCGACTTCTGTCTTCCGACTTCCGACTTCTGACGTCTGACTTCTGACTTCTGTCTCCTGACTTCTGACTTCTGTCTTCTGACTTCTGTCTTCTGTCTTCTTTCTTCTGTCTTCCGACTTCCGCCTTCCGTCTCCCCACTTTCCCTTTCCTATTCCCACTCAATGGTTGCGGGTGGCTTGGAGCTAATATCATACACCACGCGGTTAACTCCTTTCACCTGGTTGATGATTTCGTTGGAGACTTTAGATAAAAACTCGTAGGGGAGGGGCGACCAGTCGGCCGTCATCCCGTCAGTGGATTCTACGGCGCGGAGGGCCACTACATTCTCGTAAGTGCGTTCATCGCCCATAACTCCCACTGAATTTACAGGCAGAAGGATGGCTGCGGCCTGCCACACTTTGTTATAGAGTCCTGTGGTTTTCAGGTGGTTGATGTAGATATAATCCACATCCTGTAAAATTTTAACACGTTCAGGGGTTACTTCGCCCAGCACGCGGATACCCAGTCCTGGTCCCGGAAACGGGTGACGTTCAATCAGATGTGCAGGCATATCCAGGGCTTTACCAATGCGACGAACTTCATCTTTAAATAAAGTATTCAAAGGTTCAACCACTTTCAGCTTCATAAAATCGGGCAAACCACCCACATTGTGATGCGATTTAATGGTAGCCGAAGGTCCTTTTACCGAGACCGATTCGATCACATCCGGGTAAATGGTGCCCTGGGCCAGCCACTGCACCTCTTCGATGCGGTGTGCTTCCTGATCGAAAACCTCGATAAATGCATTTCCGATGGCTTTTCGTTTTTTCTCCGGATCGGTGATACCTTTCAGAGCCCCTAAAAACCGGTCTTTGGCATCCACTCCGGTTACGTTTAAACCCATATCGCGGTAGGAGTGGAGCACGTCTTCAAATTCATTTTTGCGGAGCAGACCGTTGTCTACAAATATGCAATGCAGATGGTCGCCAATGGCTTTGTGAAGCAAAACGGCGGCTACCGATGAATCGACGCCGCCCGAAAGGCCCAAAACCACTTTGTCGTGGCCTAGTTTTTCTCTTAAGTGGTGAATGGTTGTATCGATAAATGAGTCTGGCGTCCAGTTTTGATGGCATCTGCAGATGTCGACCAGAAAATTCTTTAGCAAGGTGCTTCCTTCGGTGGTGTGATATACCTCCGGATGGAATTGGATTCCATAAGTCGGTTCATCTGCTATTTTATAGCCTGCTACTTTTACGGTTTCGGTGCTGGAAATAATTTCATAATTGTAGGGAATATCCAGAATGGTATCGCCATGCGACATCCACACCTGGGTGTGTTGCGACATATTTCTGAGCAGCTCGTTTTGCTCGTTGATGTAGCCCAGGTTGGCCCTGCCGTATTCTCTAATTTCTGAGGGCATTACCTTGCCGCCGTCCAGTTTTGCAAGGTATTGGGCTCCATAACAAACTCCCAGTAACGGTATTTTCCCTCGAATGTGGGTCAGGTCAGGGGCCGGAGCCTCTGCGTTGTGCACCGAAAACGGACTACCCGAAAGGATAACCCCTGCTACTTCAGGTGTGATTTCGGGGACTTTATTGTAAGGATGTATTTCGCAATATACGTTTAACTCCCTCACCCTGCGGGCGATAAGTTGGGTGTATTGTGACCCGAAGTCAAGGATAAGGATGGTTTCTTGCATGTCGCAAAAGTAAGGAAAGTGTTTGTGATATTTATAAATTTCTGTATTCAGTAAATTTTACATCCAATGGAATTATTTACCTTAGCAAAAAAAATCGATCATGGCAAATAAGAGACATATTGCGCGAAAAAGTAAGAATACACCCAATTCTTTTTTAATCTTTATGGTGGTAGTGGTCATATTGGCATTGATATCATTCGCTATCAGCTACTTTGTTTTAGATCAGGATAAGGAGATACAAAAAAAGGTTGCTGAACTTGAGGAACCGATCAAAACTAACCCCATCGAAGGAGAAGTATCAGATCAGGAAGGATTGAATACCATGGCTCAACTGAGCGGCACATGGGTAAGTAATTACGATGGTACCATGTTATCCATTCAGGGGAATACCTGTGTATTTGAATCTCCTGCTGTGGATAGTCCTGAAAAAGTGACGGGTACCATCCAGGTGAACAAATCCATAATCACTTTTGTATTTACAGGACAGCACAGCTGTGGAAGTACCGAAGGGCATTACGAGTATCAGAAAGAAGGGGAGGCAGGTATATTTTTTATGAAAATCAAAGATAATTGTAGCTCCAGGAGCGAACTGATGAGTGCCAGCTGGTTCAGGCTGTAAGATGAAATTTGCATGAGATAGCGTACGTGGTTAATAATTAACCTGGGAATAAGCGCAGAGTTGAGCCTTTTATGCACGGGTTTAGCAAAAGTGATAACTACCTGCTTCTTAAATGCTCACCACATCCCTTCCAAAAGGCGTTAAAGCCAGGGAGGCGAGTTTAAAATGCTGTTTTGCCCAAGGGATTCCGATGATGGTGATACCGAGCAGGATGCCAAATAATAAGTGTGTGAGGGTGATCACCAGGCCTCCGCAAAAAAACCAGAGAATATTCATAAACGTTGTTAAACAACCCATGGATTGCCGTGAACTGGTTATTGTGCTTCCAAAGGGCCACAATGCCAGGATGCCCAACTTCATGGTTTGAAGGCCAAACGGAATGCCTATTATGGTAATCATCAGCACTAAACTTGAAATAAAATATTCAGTAGCGACGGCGAAACCGCCGAAGATTAACCAGATGATATTCCCAAGAAACCTCATATTTTTTATTGATTGTTAGTGAAAGTTACTTTGTCCATTTTAAGTGTAGCCATGCTAAATGTAACCAGCCCCTGTTATCCGGCAGGATGATTCAGTGCATGGCAAAAAACAGGTAGATTGCATTGCGTCAGCAGGAACAAGTCGAAAATGGGGAGTAAATTTCTGTTCATGGATTTGTGACTAATTTGGTTGTAAAAATACTATTTTATCAACTAATTTTACTTTTGACCAAAGGTCTTTACAATTTTCTTGCTCAGGAACACTAAGGGCGGCAACCTTTATGCCCTTTTCAATTACAACTCAGGACCGGGAAAGATCAATCACCGAATTGTTCAACATCTCCTCATCACCTAGTCGCATTGTTATCTATGTAGGCTCACCTGGAACTTTTCATATCTTTGCCTGCTCATGAAAACAGTCGTATCCTATAAACGCATCTGGCAGGTGGCTTATCCCATCATTATAGGAAGCATTGCCCAAAACATCATCATTTTCACCGATACTGCTTTTTTAGGCCGGGTTGGCGATATTGCTCTTGGAGCCAGTGCTTTGGGCGGACTGTTTTATCTGGCGGTGGTAATGCTGGGCTTTGGCTTTGGAACAGGTGTTCAGATTATCATTGCCCGCAGGTTAGGCGAAAACAACCTGAAGGCCATTGGTCCGGTGGTAATTCACTCTCTTCTGTTTTTGATGATGGTCGCCATGGCTGCATTTGTCTTGTTACACTATGGATCTATTTTTATTCTCAAATCTGCAGTTAATTCGGAAGCGGTGTATCTTTCTACCATCGATTTTCTGAAATTCAGATCGTTTGGAATTTTCTTTGCATTCATCAACATTACTTTTAGGTCGTTTTATGTGGGATTGACTCGAACTAAAGTCATCACCTTTACCACAATCGTAATGGCTTTGGTCAATATAGCGTTCGATTATCTGCTCATTTTCGGCCATGCAGGCTTTCCTGAAATGGGCATCCAGGGTGCCGCTTTGGCCTCTGTTTTGGCCGAAGCCTCGGCCATGCTTTTTTTTGTAGCGTATACCCATATTACCATTCGATATCAGGATTATAACCTGCTTCATTTTTCTGCACTCAGTTTTAGCAAGTTGCGCGATATCTTTCATGTGTCAATTCCCATGATGTTGCAACAGTTTGTGTCCTTGTCGGTTTGGTTTGGTTTTTTCCTCTTTGTCGAAAAACTGGGAGAACAGTCGTTGGCGGTTTCCAATATTGTCCGCAGCATTTATATGATCATCATGGTACCCGTTTGGGGATTTTCTACGGCAACTAACTCTCTGGTCAGTTATCTGATTGGAATGGGTCGGCAGCAAGAAGTCATGCCGCTCATCTATAAAACGGCACTGATGTGTTTTACGCTCATTCTGGTACCTGTGGGTCTTACCGTCATTCTTCCTGAATCATTTATGCATATCTATACCAATGATCCCGGCTTAATCTCAATGGGAATTCCTGTACTGTACGTCGTTAGTCTGGGTGGAATTTTTGTTGCTATCGGGTTCGTGTTTTTTAGTGGGGTTTCTGGTGCAGGTATGACTAAGACTTCACTCATAATTGAAATGATTATCCTGACATTTTATTTAATCTACACTTATTCGATGGTGCATTATTTTAAAACTGATGTAGCCGGCGTCTGGACAGCGGAACTGGTGTATGGTTCGTTGATGTTTTTAATTTCATGGCCTTATATGAAAAGTGGTCGATGGATGTCGGCCAGGGTATGATGATGAGGAAATCATGAATGTGGGAATGGATTATGAAGAGGGGTATAATAGATCTATGAGTCTGGTCTAAAAAGGTGAATCATGAAAATAATTGAAAATCGGTTTTCACCCATTCCTATATTGACCTCGGGACTAAAGGGAGAACTGATTTTCAGCAACTTTTACCCCTAAATCCCCAAAAGGGGAAGTGGCTGAAATCGTTCTAATACCTTTTTAGACCGAACTCATCTATATATGAACCAACAATTTATTGAATTAAATTCATTATCGGGTTCATCCCAAAATTGATTACCTTCGTAGTCCGAACGACTGCATTTTATGGTGAAGAAGAATTCCAAACTGAAGAAACGATTCCTGATATCAGGAATCATTCTCGTTTTCATCTTGTTACTGGTATTGTTTGCAAATATGATTGTCAGTCGCGTCGCGGAAAAAAAGCTACGCGAACTGTTGGTCTCCAAGCCTGATACAGGGTATAACATCAGTTTTGAAAAATTAACGGTGAACCTCTTCACAATGTCAGTTACCGTTGAGGATATCCGCCTGATGCCCGACAGCGTTTTAATGCAGCTGTATAAAAATCATTCTTCAGCAAAAAAAACGCTTTTCAAGGCTGAAATACCCATTTTAAAGCTGTCAAATCTGGATCTGCTTTCTATACTTGGAAGCAAATTGGTCAATATCAGAGAACTTCAATATGATCAGGCTGCAATCACCATCTATACCGGGGGTGGAAAACGAGTGAAACATCAGATAACTCCGGAGGAGCTTGATAGAGGAATTGATGTAAGTCGCATTGTGGTGCCGGGAATTGGCGGTGTAGACATCGGAGTAATCAGACTAATCAACCTGAGTTTTTTTCTGGTGAATCCCCTCACGGAAGATACATTGCTTAACAACAAGGATGTCAATTTTGAGCTCCATCACCTTTATTTGGTTAAAAACAGATCAGATTCCAATAGCTTTCATCTTGACATGAAGGACCTTCGTTTTGAACTCGATAATGAACATTTCGATTTAAATAAAGGAGGTTATCATCTTTCGTTTAAGAAATGTTCGTTTGATGCTAATTCGGGCAAGGTGCATATTAATAAACTAATGGTAAAACCCACGAAGGATATTTTTCACGCGGCTGCGGCTTATTCATATCGTACAGATGTATATGAAGTTGAAACAGAGGATGTGATGGTGGAATTAGGTGATATTAAAACGATGCTGATTACCGGAAACTATTATCTGCCTCGAATCCAAATTGATGGATTAAACCTGGTAATTGCCAGAAATATTTCTCTGCCGTTTGATGAAACCAGGCGCCCGCTTTTACTTAACCAGTTGTTGCATGAAATGAAAACGGAACTTGATGTCGATAGTCTGAAGATAAGGCATGGCCATTTTGTTTATCATGAGAGTAACAACAATCAGGACCCGCCGATGAAGGTTACTTTTGATCAACTGAGCCTTGAAATGAGCGAAATTACCTCCATTCGCGATAGCATGAGTTATGAGCATCCCATGAAATTAAGACTGATGGCCAATTTGCAAAACCAGTTTCCACTGGATGTCACGTTTATCTATCCGTTATTAAGCAAGAGCGATACATTTACCTTTTCAGGTACACTGGGTGGTGGCGACATGACCCTTTTTAATCCCATGCTTGAATCGGCTGCGAATGTCAGGTTTTTAAAAGGTAAACTTAAGAGCATTCATTTTTCCGTGCAATCAAATGCTAATGAAGCCATGGGTCAAATGACGATGTTGTACTCGGGCCTGGAAGGCGAAATATTAAGGAAGAATGAGGTGGAAAGTAATAAATTTCTTTCCTGGATTGCCAATCAGGTGGTGAAGTCTGACAACCCTTTAGGTGGGGAAGAACCACGTGTTGTCCCCCTCTACTTCAAGCGGGTGATGTATAAAGGGACAGGCAATTTTGCATTTAAAACCTTGCTCAGTGGTATATTGGCCTCCACCCTTCCCACTTTCGAACACGCTAACCAAAAGAAAATTGATGTCGTAAAACATCAAACCAGAAAAGATAAACGCCAACAACGACGTGAAGAGCGACTCGAAAAAAAATGAGTTTCTATCTCCTTTGTCTGGCCATTACCGGTCGACTTGATTTTTTCTGGTTGGCAAAAAATTCCTGTTTCCGCCGTTGTTTTTCCTTTTCCCATTCCTTTTTTTCCGACGTGTTCATGGGCTCATCGGTTTGAGGAAATGGATTCCCACGTGCAATCCTGATTTTTTGGTTAATCAATTTCTCAATGTCTTTTATAAACACATTTTCTTCCGGCTCGCAAATGGAGATTGCGGTGCCTTCTTCCCCGGCCCGGCCTGAGCGGCCTATCCTGTGGACGTAGGTCTCGGCGATGTTGGGAATATCAAAATTGATCACATATTTTAACTGGGCAATGTCGATTCCCCTTGCGGCAATGTCTGTGGCGACCAATACCCTGAGCTCGCCCTCTTTAAACATAGTCAACGCTTTCTGGCGTTGGTTCTGGGCCTTGTCGCCATGGATGGCTGCCGATTTTATTTTTTGCTTTTTCAGGATGTTGTCGATGCGGTCGGCACCATGCTTCGTTCTCGAAAACAACAATACCTGATCTATTTTCTGATCCTTGAGGATGTGAAGCAACAAATCATTCTTGTCTGAACGGTTGGTATAGTATAGATATTGGGTGATGGTGTCGGCTGTGGAACTTACCGGGCTGACTTCCACTTTTCGTGGATTTCTGAGGATCTTTTTCGAAAGTTCGACGATATTATCTGGCATGGTGGCCGAGAAAAATAGCGACTGACGTTCTATCGGTAACAGGTGTATAATCTTACGAATGTCGTGGATGAAACCCATGTCGAGCATGCGGTCGGCTTCGTCGAGAACGAAGTATTCAATGTTGTTTAGATTTACGAAACCCTGATCGATAAGATCCAGAAGCCTTCCGGGGGTGGCTACCAGCACGTCGACACCCCTTCGGAGGTCATTGGTCTGGCCACCCTGGTTCACACCACCAAAGATAACCGTGTTTTTAATTCCGGTGTATTTGCCATAATTGGTAAAGCTTTCCGCGATCTGAATAGCCAGTTCGCGTGTGGGAGTGATCACCAGTGCTTTTATTTTACGCTGGCCGTTTAGTTGTGTGCGGTCCTGGTACAGGTGTTGCAGGATAGGGATGGCAAAGGCAGCCGTTTTACCGGTGCCGGTTTGTGCCGACCCCAAAACATCATTTCTGTTGAGGATGAGTGGGATGGATTTTGCTTGTATCGTGGTAGGCTCAATATAATTTTTGTCTTGTAGGGCCTTTAAGATAGGCTTAATAATTTTAAGGTCTTCGAATTGCATGCTGATTTTTTAAATTTTTTTCCGTATAAAATATAGGAGGTTTTTGAAGGGTAGGATAACATGGCGCAAAGATACGGCTTTAAAGCATACCAAAAGCATAAATGTGGATTTGGTTGGGGAGGTAAGGGGGTGGGCTGGTGAATATCCCTGTTTGCAATTTGAAATAAACACATTCAGGAACCAATTTAGCGGCTGTCTTATCCTGATCAGGCAGTATGGGTTCCAATATTTTTAATACCCTTTGTAGTTCTAAGTACTTTTGCGCTTAAAATTGTGATTTTTTATACCATTGAAAAACAGCTTCTTAGTGAAGAATTTGTATTTCTAAGTTCTAAATGTTAAGCATGCCCTTGACTTTTGGTAGAATAATTTTGTATAATTATACTTCATAAGCCCATTGTTGTGTAAATGATATATGAAATAGAAAATAAAATGTTGATGACTAATTTTTTAAATCAAAGACATTATTCGACTAATTTAATAACCTATTGACCTTGTTACTGACACTTTAAATAAATAACTAACTCATCCAGATTAATTATGAAAGGAAAATACAACTCCATAACAGTTTAAAAAGTTTTATTGCAGGTTTAACTAAAAATTTCAATCTGAGCCATAATCAATTCTTGAATCTATCCACTAAATATTGATAATAATCTAAAATTAATTTTATGAAAAAACCATTACTTTTTTTTATCGCTTTGTTCCTGTGGACAGGGAGTTCATGGGGGCAGACTGCCATTATCGGAACAGGCACTTCAACCACGAATGGAACATCGGCTGACCCGATTGAAAGGTACTATAAATATGAACATTTCCAAATCGTTTACACGGCTGCCGAATTAACTACAGCCGGGATGCCCCCTGGTGCCCTGATCAATTCAATGGGGTTTTCCGTTTCAGAATCTGCGGTATCATTAGCAAATTTCACTATTGATATGGGACTTACGACCCAAACAATTGCAAACCCATATATTTCAACCGGCTTAACAACTGTTAAAAACTCTTTTACCTACGCACCAGTTGTTCAGGTTGCCGGGAGCTTTGATATGATTACATTCGATGCTAATTTTACTTGGGACGGCACATCCAGCATTGTAGTAAATACTTGCACGGGTTCAAACCCTTATACATCTCCTTATGGAGGGCTGCGCTACACGACTGCTACCTCAGGCTCTATGAGGTATAATCGTACTGATGGTTCAAGTAACTGTGCAACGGCTACAACATTAAATAGTTCCAATAAGCCTAATATCAGATTTGACTATACTTTGGCAGGTGGTGTCCTTAATCCAACCGCATTTACTGCAACACCTGTTGCTTCTGACCAGATTGACCTCGGATGGACAAAAAACGGAAACGGTGATAATGTAATGATTGCCTGGAACACAGCAAATACTTTTGGTGACCCAAGTGGCACTTATTCTCCTGGAGATCCTGTCACAGGAGGCGGTACTGTAATTTATAATGGTGCTGGTACTGCTCATAGCCATTCAGGTCTTACTGACAACACACAGTATTTCTATAAAGCATGGTCAGTAGATGGCGCGCTGACCTATTCATCAGGGTCTACTACAAATGCTACAACTCTTTGTAATGCCATCACAAGTTTTCCATATTTTGAAGGATTTGAAAACGGAGGCCTGATACCTGATTGTTGGTCGCAAAGTTTTGAATCTGGAACCATTAATTGGGCGTATAGGGCTGGGGGACAATCCGGACATCCTGCTGCCGCTGCCGGAGGAAGCTATAATGCATTCTTTTACAATCCAAGTTTTACTGCACGTGTAACTAAACTAATTACCCCTTCGCTTGATCTCAGTACGGCCACTTTCCCGCACTTAATCTTTAAGCATGCACAGGCTGTTTGGCCTAACGATCAGGATGAACTCAGGGTTTATTACAAAACATCTGCCGGAGGAACCTGGATTCTTTTACCCGGTGCTGAATGGACGGGTGATATACCTGATTGGACTACTGAAATGTTCGCCTTACCAGACCCAAGTGCAGATTATTATATCGCTTTTGAAGGAACTGCCAATTATGGATACGGTGTTGTAATAGATGATGTACGGATAGAGGCAACTCCTCCTGTGCCACTCTCTGATTGGGCCATCTATCTGGGTATTTTCTTAATTGCCATTTTTACGGTAGTTCGTTTTAGATATAATCAGGTCTAATTTTTTAAAAAATAATTGATTAGAAAAGCCATTTCTATTGAAGTGGCTTTTTTTCTTTTTCGGTTTTTTTAACCATGCCAGGTATGGTATCATGCAAAGTTATTTTATATTTGTGCAGTTTGTCTGGCAATATCAGGGGGACAATTTTAATCCCCTGAAAACCAGATGAGGATGAATATAGAATATTAACCTTTAACAGCCTTAAATTTGTCTGCAAATCCCGGGAAAAAAAAAGTAAAGAATGCCGGTCAGTTAGAAAAATCGGAGAGAAGGAAAGCATTAAAGAAGTTTTATCGTAGCTTTTTGCCCCTGATGTTGGCCGTATTGCTTTGGATCATCACCATTTCAATCCTGCATTTACCTGGAATCAAGGAGGAGGCGATGCAGGTATTTATTCAGTTCACGCTCAGCTCAGCCCTTGTATTCGGAAAACTTTTTTTTATTCCTGTCGAAAGTCTCAGTTACCCAAACATAACGGTGAGTGGATATACAATGAAAATTGTGATGGAATGCACGGCATACAATTTTTACATTTTTGTAATCTTTTTAAGCCTTTTGTCGCCGGTTAAATGGAAACAAAGAATCATCACCCTGCTCATATTTATTGGTGCCGTATTTATTGTTAACAACCTGCGTTTTATCACCATGGGTTATATTGGAAATTATTCAGGGCAATTGTTCCATCTAATCCACGATTATCTTTGGAATATTCTGTTTGGTTTCATGGTTTTCCTGATATGGGCCTGGAGGTACAACCGCAATATAGAGGATACGAATGATTTAAAGAATTAAAATATAGCCTATTAGGTATTTGTTTAAACTGGAATGAAATGGTTCTGTTTTCTTCGACTAGAAATAAAATAATCCTTCTTTTGCTTATATCGGCACTGGTTTTTACAGCATGGCAATCAGGCGCAGAACGAGTATATGCACAGGTTTTGATTGGAACCACCAATTTCTTTGTTGGCATGGCAAAAGAGGACACCCATATTGAATTAGAAAATATAAGTGAAAATGACAAGACCTACCAGTATCGGGTGTTTACCCGCATTGGTGGGCGTAAGGGAAATTATCCACAGGAAACTGGCGGCGTGATGCAGCCCTTTGTCATCGTTTTATCATGGCAAATCTTTCTTTTTTTTGTTTTAAAAAGGAAATCTGCATTGACCTCTCTGGTGATGAATGTGGGGATTTTTCTATTGATACAGGTTGTGTTTTTGGTGTTCCTCACAGGATATTACAATTCCGGGGTCCAAAAATATTTGTATACCATGATGCTCGATAGTTTCTATATTTTCGCGCTTATATTGGTTATCAAGGACCAAATGCTATATCGGGTGTTCAGGAAAAAGGTTGACGGTACAAAATTCCCCAGTTAGTTTACGTTTTTTTTCACGTTCATTTTTAAAGCTCACTTTATGGGTTGTTGTCATTCCGCCAGTTTTCATACCGAAACAAAGCAGAACTTCTTTTCTTTCTGATATCACCATTAACAAGGTGATAAAGTCGATGCTTAAAATACGCAACATCGCCTTCTACTTTTCGTGACGAAATATCCAGATTGGTAAAAATGGGTCATGTTCCGTTTTTGAGTAATTTTTACTGTAACACTAAACTCTACATGGTTGGATTTCCTAATTGGTTAGTTTTATGGTTTTTAAAAACCCTTCAATGTCATCCTCAATTAGTCTAAGATTTTCTTTTCCTAACCTGTAATGAATAATCCAGCAATCGATGCTTTCACCTGGCTTATTGAAAAAGATGTATGCTTCATCTGTATAATCCGATTTATTTAGCGGGTCAGGCTGCAAACCATAAAAGCCCACAAATGCTATTTTTGATGGCGAAGAATAATTAATAAGCCCATTCTCTATAAACCCAACACTTGTTTTCCATTGCTTGAATTGCGACATGGCATCAAGGTAACTTATCGCTGTTTTATTATCATCCTTCTTAAAATAAAGGAAAGTAGAACCATCTGAATATATACTTATATGTCCATACAGGTCACCACCCTGCTGATTTAGTGAAGTTGGTACTTCCATGGTATAAACTCCGGGTATTACCTCTCTTTCTATTGAAGGAACAGACATACGTTTCTGATTTGCTGTCACAAGCTCAAATTCCTCCTTGCCGCCACTATTGATGGTAGTTTTTAATTGTTTCGAAATAATGCTGCTTACTCCATTTTTCCGTACATCAGCATGGCCATTATCCAATGATCTAGCATCATCATATTCTAATGGAATGACAGTTTTCCCACTTAAATCAATATAGCCCCATTTCTTATTGACAGCCACCGCAGCGAATCCTTCAGAAAAATTTCTGGCATCATCAAATTTACAGGGAATCATAACTTTTGTATCTGTGAAGTAATAACCATAAAGTTTTGATTGCTTAAGCATAGTAATTCTGTTTACTATATTTCCGATTTCATCATAAGAAACAGGTAAAAGTTCTTTTCCACTCCTTGTAAAGAGTCCATACTTCGGCCTTTCAGTAGTTTTATTGTATAGTGAAACCTGAACTATCGCTGTATCCCATGTGTCATCTACCAAACTATATTTTACCGGGATTAAAATCTTTCCTGTCTTATCAATTAATCCGCATAAGTCTACAATCCAGACGGTTGCAGTTCCGTATTTAAACTTGTCGCATTCATCATATTTTAATGGTATAACCACTTTACCTGTGGTATCAATGTATCCGCTTTTCTTATTAAGTGTAACTGATAAAAGACCTTCTGAAAATGTACCATCACCATTCCCCATCATTTCATAAGCAGTCGAACCGATCAATTCCCCCGAATCATTCACCAAACTCCATTTGCCGTTTTTTCCTTCCACACCTTTTACCTGCGCGTTTATATTTGAAACTGAAAGGATTAGCGAGAATAGCAGAATTGCTATTCTGTTCAAAACTAAGATTTTATTTGTCATTTGTAAATATTTATTTGTCCCTACTCGTGTGGCTTTTCGGTAACGCCCCGTTTTTTAGAGTGGATGCTGGCCTCCACTTTATTGTAGTCATTTTTTGCTGTCACTCAATAGTCAAGATTTGTCAAAACCTGACTCCTCGCTTGCCTGTGTCATTCCATTGTGTGGTTTTCACACATGACCATATCTAAATGAGGTCCAGGTTTTGTTATTTTGCAACAGGAAATGAATGAATCACGGCAGTGGTTATTTTCCATTCCCCTTTTTCAGTTTTCATCCAGTTGATTGTAACGGCACCTGTTCCCCGATCAACCACCTGATTGTTAACCACGACTTCTAATGAATAGGTTCCTGTGTACCCGGCCATGTCGTTCGTCGACCAATCCTTTAATTTGACGTCTTTGATATTTGTTGCTACATTGATAAAAGCCCGTATAAATTTTGTATTTATCTGATCGGTACCGATGGCAATCAGGTTGTCGTCGATGAGCAGAGCGTTTTCGGTAAACTGATTTTTAAAACCAACGGAATCCTGATGATTCCAGGTGTTTTCCCATGTGGCCATTAACGCGTCAATGGGTGCTTTTTCGATCACAGATTTGGAAGGTTGTTCTGTACAGGAAATCATTATTCCTGTTGCCATAAGAAAGAGAATGAATTTTTTCATTTTTTTAGTTTTATGAGTGAATAAATTTATTTTTTGATAAAGATTTGTGAGTAAGTTCCTTTTTCAGAGAAGGCTTTTACGAAGTAAGCACCCGTGCTTAGCATTGCAACATCTATACTTGACTGTGTTGTTGTAAATTGTAACTGTCCTGCCATGTTGATAATTTCGATCTTGGAAATCAATTCTTTATTGATGATATTCAGGCGGTTGGTTGCCGGATTAGGATACATTTGGAAAAAGAGATTGCTTTGCATTTCTCTTTCACCAGTGGTGACCGAAGTAAGTTCCCATAAGATAAAACCATCGCCAGAGGCCTCAAAAATTGGTACCAGGGGAGAAGTTCTCCACCAGTCGACGTAAGTGTTGCCATTGTCATTTTTATAAGTCCTCACTACATTGTCAAATGTACTGTCGTTTGTAATTAGTGAGCCATAGCCGTCGTAAGTGTTTGTAACGTTTTTTTCTTCCTGATTCTCTTTTTGGTAGATGTCGGAATAAGACATGTTGTAGGTGAAAGGAAAAACCATGGTTGTCCTGTAATTGATAAAAGATGTGGCGTTAGGTGTTCCTACTTCCTGAGCCACTTCTACGAACAATGAACTCGTGAGAGAGAACAAACTGTAATTAGTAGCGCCCCCTGTCTGGGTAAATTTCATGGCAAAGTTAGCTTCAGGATACTCTGACTCATAGGGCGTATCTGCCATATCAAGAAATTCGGCTGTCCCGGCTAATGTAGCGGTTGTGCTACTTAAATCCCATATTACGTTTTCACCGGTTATGGTGATGTTTGAGATGTTAACATTGTTCAATGAGAACAAATTAAAACTTCGTCCTGTAAGTAAACTATCACTCATCAGGATGGGTTGTGAAAACAAGTTGGTTACGAGTAGCAGCAGGACAATAAAAGTAATTGTTTTTTTCATGATATTAAGTTTTATGATTAAGAATTTGTAAGGCAAATATAGCCTTGCTTATTAGGTACCACAATACCACTTTAGTGTAATATTACTGCAAACAAGAGATGTTTAGTGGCATGCCACCAGCGGTGGGGTAAAATTAACTCACTAAATGGGGCTTGTAGTAGTGGTGGGTTTTTTTAATCGCGGTTACCAAAGACTTTGTTTACCGCATCCATACGCGATTGAACATGTAGTTTCTGGTAAATGTTATTGATGTGTTTGCGGACCGTTTCGGTACTGATAAACAGTTTATCTGCAATTTCTTTGTACCTAAATCCTTTGGACAAATAGCCAAGTAGTTCGGTTTCCCTTTTTGTAAGTAGATGGCTCACTTCATTAACAGCAGGCTGATTAAACGATTCGATAACCCTTCGGGCAATCTGCGGGGTCATGGGCGAACCTCCGGAATGCACTTCCCAGATGGCTGAAATAATCTTCGCGGGGTTATCGTTCTTTAGCAAATAACCCGTGGCACCCGCCTTGAGGGCATTGAAAACCGAATCGTCATCCTGAAAAATGGTACTCATGATATACATCATTTTGGGATGAACGGTTTTTAGTTTTTTAATGCATTCGATACCGTTCATTCCGGGGAGTTGAATATCCATTAAAACAACATCTACCGGATGTTTGGTAAGGAATTCAATGGCCGATTCGGCATCGGCAAAGGTCGCCATACATTCAATGCCTTCTGTGGAATGAATATAGGCCTTTAGGCTTTCCCTGATATCGTCAATGTCTTCAACTATGGCTATTTCAATCATGCATCAAATGTAATGTTAATAAAAAACTGTGCAATACTACTAAAGTGGTACTTTTTTAGGCCAGGCGGAAACGGATGTTAATTTGTCCTGACTTGTCCCTTTTAGTGCGGTGACTCTAATTTTGCGATAAGCTCCATCATTTTTTGAGTTGGTTGGGCTTTG
>PHDN01000016.1 GCA_002840975.1 Bacteroidetes bacterium HGW-Bacteroidetes-16 | reverse complement strand
TTGGAATCTATTTTCTGTTTTTCTATCCTTGTGTCGTTTTCTGTAACTAACTGTTGCTAAAGCAGAAAGAACTTTTTTTGCAGCCTGGCTTTAGCCAGGCTGCAAGGGATGAAATTTTTTGTGTTTTATTCATCTACAATGAATGTGTCAATTGGACATCCATTGCAGCCGGATTTATCCGACTGCCGACTGCAAGTCAATCAGATTTTTTCCTTAATCTCCAGGAATCCTGTATCCGCTTACCCATTCTCTCAACTATCTTAATATCTGTTAAAAGTGTGTAACTTGGAAAATTAGGAAGGGCTTTAGCAAGAATTTTGATACTTTTGTGCAATTTTAACAGAAATTATATGTCATTTGATACGGATAAATTTGTTGGCGAAGGGTTGACTTACGATGATGTCCTTCTGGTTCCGTCACACTCTACGGTTCTCCCTCGTGAAACGGATCTGACAACTCGATTTTCGCGCAATATCGCGCTTAAGATACCCGTTGTGTCAGCCGCCATGGACACGGTGACCGACGCCAAGATGGCCATAGCCATGGCGCAGGAAGGCGGCATCGGGGTGATCCATAAAAATATGAGCATCGAAAAACAGGCCATCGAGGTTCGGAAGGTAAAACGGGCCGAAAACGGCATGATCATCGACCCCATCACCCTCAACCGGGAGGCACTGGTGCAGGATGCATTGAACATTATGTCGGAGTTCGGCATCGGGGGCATACCGGTGGTTGATGAAACCCATAAGCTGGTAGGTATCGTCACCAACCGTGACCTTCGCTTTGAACGCGACCCCTCCAAACCCATTGCCGAGGCAATGACATCCGAAAACCTGGTTACCACCACCGAGTTCACCAACTTCGAGGTGGCAGCAGACATATTGCAAAAGTACCGCATCGAAAAATTACCCGTTGTCGACAAGGAATACAAACTGGTGGGATTGATTACCTATAAAGACATTATAAAAATTAAAGCACATCCCAACAGCTGCAAAGATTCCAGTGGACGCTTGCGTGTGGCTGCAGCCGTGGGCATCGCATCCGACACGCTGAACCGTGTTGAAGCACTGGTGGCAGCCGGAGTTGATGCCGTTGTGGTAGACACGGCTCACGGTCATTCACAAGGCGTTCTCGACATGGTACGCGCCATCAAAATTCATTTTCCTCAAATCGACCTGGTGGCAGGCAACATAGCTACAGCAGCAGCAGCCATCGATCTGGTGGGAGCAGGTGCCGACGCCATTAAAGTGGGCATTGGCCCGGGATCAATATGCACCACCCGTGTGATTGCAGGTGTGGGTGTACCCCAGCTAACGGCTGTATATGATGTGGCCAAAGCCCTACGTGGCAGTAAAATTCCTGTGATAGCCGATGGTGGCATCCGCTATACAGGCGACATTGTAAAAGCCATTGCAGCTGGTGCCGACACCATTATGGCCGGATCGCTCTTTGCAGGAGTGGATGAAGCACCGGGCGAAGCCATCATCTTTGACGGACGTAAGTTTAAGTCGTACAGAGGTATGGGATCGGTAGAAGCCATGAATCAGGGTTCAAAGGATCGTTACTTCCAGGATGCCGAAGACGACATCAGGAAGTTGGTTCCCGAAGGCATTGTCGGGAGGGTACCTTTTAAAGGCTCACTTAACGAGGTGATCACACAATTGGTAGGAGGACTTCGTGCCGGCATGGGCTATACAGGCTCACACACCATCCAGGACCTTCAACATGCCAAGTTCATTAAAATTACGTCTGCGGGTGTCACCGAAAGTCATCCCCATGACATCACCATCACGCGCGAAGCACCCAATTATAGTAGAAATAGCTAGTTTAAACAAATAAATTTCTTAATAGAATGATGAAACATTTTTTTAAAACTGTACTCATAATCCTGGTGGCTTTTTCGGCCAACACGATCATGGCACAAAGTTCCCTCGATAAAAAAACGCTGGTTACCATTGGTGATGAAGCTGTATCGGTGGCTGAATTCATGAAGGTATACCAGAAAAACAATGCATTGACAGACACCACCTACCGGGAATCTATAAAAGAATACCTTGACCTGTTTGTCAACTTTAAGTTGAAGGTGATGGAAGCTGAAGCCCTGAAGATGGACACCATATCTGCGTTTGTTAAAGAGTTGGAAGGCTATCGTACCCAATTGGCCAAGCCCTATTTTGTTGATGAAAAAGTGAACGAAGCGCTGTTGCAGGAAGCCTACAACCGACTGTTGAAAGACATCCGTGCCAGCCATATCCTGATCATGGTAGACGAACATGCCAAACCGGAGGATACATTGGCTGCCTTTAACAAAATCACCTCTATCAGGGAAGAAATTATTTCCGGTAAAAAAACCTTTGGCGATGCAGCCGCTGAATATAGCGACGACCAGAGTGCCCGCGACAAGGAGGCAGTACAAGGACAGTCGGGTTTCAGACCCGGGAACAAAGGCGACCTGGGATATTTCACCGTGTTTAATATGGTCTATCCTTTTGAGTCGGCAGCGTACAATACTGCTGTAAATCAAATTTCTACACCCGTTCGTAGCCGATTTGGTTATCACCTGGTGAAGGTAACCGACAAACGTGACGCCATGGGCGTTGCAGAGGTGGCTCATATTTTTGTGGCCACAAGACCGGATGCCACAGAAGAGGATTTGGCGCGCAAGACAGAAAAAATTAACAACATTTACCAGAAGTTACTGGAAGGCATGACCTTCGAAGCTGCCGTAGCCGAATATTCAGAAGACAAGGGTTCGGTACAGAACGACGGGAAACTGAGCAAGTTTACCTCGAGCCGCGTGGTTCCACAGTTTGTGCTGGTAGTAGATAGCCTGAAGGTTGGTGAAGTGGCATCACCCGTGCGCACACTTTATGGATGGCATATCATTAAGTTGATCAGCCGTGAAACCCCGGGCACTTTCGATAAAGAATCGCCTCAGTTAAAAGAACGACTGATAAAAGACCAACGCAGTCATAAAAGTGAAGAGGCTGTGATAGCCGCTATCAAGAAAGACAATCACCTTAAAATAGTTCCAAAAGCCAAAGATCAGGTCATTGCCCTGATGGATAGCAGCGTGTTACAGGGCACTTTTGTTTCGACCAACCTGGCCGGTATGACCAAAACCGTCATGAAGCTGGGGAAAGTGAATTATTCCCAGGCTGACTTCGCGCTGTATGTGGAGAAAAATCAAAAGAAAACGGAACAACTTAACAAAGAGGTTTACCTGAATCAGTTGTTCGACCAGTTTGTTGACGCCAACTGTCTTGCTTACATGGATCAACGACTGGAATCAACCTACCCTGAATTCAAGGACCTGATGAGCGAATACCACGACGGAATTCTGTTGTTCAACCTCACCGATGAGGAAGTTTGGTCGAAAGCTGTAAAAGACACGTTGGGCTTACAATCCTTTTTTGATAATCACCGTGAAAATTACCGTTTTGGAGAACGCGTAGATGCTACGGTTTATAAGATCCGCAATAAAAAAGACACCGAACGGGTAGGACAACTGCTGGCTGAAAATGACAATGATGGTGATCTGGCCCAGGCCCTCGATCGCGACAGCATCAGGACTGTACGCATGTCTCCGGGAAAATACGAGCAAGGTGCAGATAACTATGTGGACGCCGTGGCCTGGAAACCAGGATTGACAGGTCCGATCACATCGGACGTGGAAGACCTGGTGGTATTTGTCAAAATAAGAGAAGTGCTTCCTTCACAGCTCAAGGAACTCAATGAGGCCCGCGGACTGGTGACGGCCGATTACCAGGCCTACCTTGAGCAAGCCTGGATTGGACAGTTAAAAGAAAAATACCCCGTTGTCATCAATAACGAGGTGTTGAACCAATTGCTCAACAGAGCCAATTAATCTATTCGATGAATTATTCCGATGAAACTGATCCTGCCCATATCACCTCTTGCCAACTCCACCAGAATACTGGTGTTGGTTCTGTGGTGGGCAGGGATGTTTTTATCCGGCTGCGACATGGTTTCATTGAAAGAGGATCAGGGTCGTGTTTTGGCGCAGGTGGAAGGAGAGTACCTGTTCTTGAGCGATCTGACCGGCGTGGTGCCCCAAGGGATTTCACACAGCGACAGCATCGCCCTGGCAAAGAACTTCATCAACAATTGGGTGAAAAACCGGCTCATGATTGTACAAGCCGAGCGAAATCTGACGGAAGAACAACTCGACTTCAGCAAACAACTGGAGGATTACCGCAACTCGCTGGTGATCTATCGCTACGAGACGCTATTGATTGATCAGGAACTCGACACGGTGGTGACGGATGCCCAAATCATGAGTTTTTACCAGTCGCATCTGGGCGACTTTGAGCTCAAAGAAAATATCCTGAGAGCCTACTATGCCATTGTCAATAGTGAGACGCCACTGCTCGACCAAGTGCTTGAGGTATTCGATTTGCCTGACTCCCTGGCTGTAGACTCATTACTGTATTTTGAGAAAAGTGACGACATGCTTTCGCTTTCGGTAGATACCAGCTATTGGATGAGTTTCTTTCAGTTCCAGCAGATTATTCCCATCGAGTCGTACAACCAGGAACTGTTTCTAAAGAACAAACGGTTGATTCGTATCGAAGAGAACGGGATGGTTTTTTTGGTGAAAGTCGTCAACTTTAAAATCAAGGACGACATCTCGCCTCTTGAGGTAGAACGACAGGATATCCGTCATATCATCATTAACCAGCGCAAGGTAAGGCTGATTAAAAAAGTCCGTGACGATATTTATAAGAAAGCCTTGTATAACAATGATTTTGAGATATTTTGAGAAGAAGTTAACTTCCGTTAGAAATCACCAGAAAGCCTGCTCCGGATAAGTGAGATGGATAAATAGATAAATTATGATACCGAAAAACATGAATTTGAAAGTTAAATCACCGGGAAAAGCCAGGTTCAGGCTGGTTGGAATGATTTGGTTGATGAGCGGGCTCTCCCTGATGACCATGGCACAGGAAGAAGGACAAGTGATCGATCAGGTAGTGGCCGTGGTGGGAAAAAGCATCATCCTGGAATCAGACATCCAAAATCAATACCTCAATTACCGCATGCAAGGTGGCATTACAGGGTCGGCAACGGATATCAGGTGCTCCATCCTGGAAGAGGTGATGTACCAAAAACTAATGGTGACGCAAGCTGAAGTCGATAGTGTTGTTGTGACTGATGTTCAAGTCGATGGCGACCTGGAACGGCGAATTTCTTCCTTCATCCAACAATTCGGATCGCAGGAAAAAATGGAACAATACTACGGCAAAACACTCCCTGAGATAAAAAAAGAACTTCACGACATCGTGAAAGAGCAGTTGCTTGCCCAGCAGGTACAGAACACCATCATCAACAGTGTGACGGTGACGCCATCGGAAATCAAAACTTTTTTTAAAGGGATTCCAGAAGACAGCATTCCCATGATCAAAACCGAATATGAGATTGCCGAAATAGTAAAAAATCCACCTGTGAGCATAGAAGAAAAGGTACGTGTGAAAGAACAGCTGATGGATTTGCGCAAACGTATCCTGGGCGGAGAAAATTTTTCCACTCTGGCCATTTTATATTCAGAAGACCCGGGATCAGCAAAAAAAGGCGGTGAGTTGGGTTTCTACGGACGTGGACAACTCTATCCCGAGTTTGAAGCCGTTGCATTTAAACTTAAAGAAGGCGAGATATCGAATGTGCTGGAAACAGAAGCCGGATATCATATTATCCAGATGATTGAACGAAAGGGAGATTATATTAATGTCAGGCACATCCTGCTCGTTCCTAAAGTGAGTCCGCTGGATTTATTTACTGCCAAGCGTGAACTGGATAGCATTGCCGGTCTGATTCGCTCCGACTCCATTACTTTTGAAAAGGCAGTAGAGAAGTTTTCGGATGCTGACAACAAAAATAGCGGTGGTATACTCATCAATGAATATACCATGGGCACCACCTTTGAGGCTGAACAGCTCGATCCACAGGTGTCGTTTACCATCGAAAAGATGCAGGTGGGTGAGCTGTCGAACCCCGTCCCCATGAAAATTGACAAACAAAAAGATGCCTATAGGTTGCTGAAGTTAAAGTCAAAGACTCAGCCTCATAAGGCCAACATGTTAAACGATTATGCACGTATTCAACAATGGGCTTTACAGGAAAAGCAGATGAAAGCAATCAACAAATGGATTGATGAAAAAGCCAAGCAAACCTATGTGCGTGTTGTTGACGAATATAAAACCTGTTCTTTTGCACATCAATGGGAGATCAGGTAATCATCAGATTTTGGAATTGGAACTATACACATGAAATATAACAATGATGTGGAGGCGGTAGATGCCTTTGTGGAGAAATTTAAACTCCTGAAACAAGAGATTGCCCGGGTAATCGTTGGACAGGATGAGGTGGTAACCAACACGCTGATCTCCATCTTCAGCCAGGGGCATGTGCTGTTGGTAGGAGTTCCCGGACTGGCAAAAACCCTGTTGGTGAACACGATCGGCGAAGTGCTGGGCCTAAGTTACAACCGCATTCAGTTTACACCCGACCTGATGCCTTCGGACATCATTGGAACGGAGATTCTGGATGAGCACCGCAAGTTTAAATTTATTAAAGGACCTGTGTTTTCGAATATCATCCTGGCCGATGAAATCAACCGCACCCCGCCCAAGACCCAGGCAGCTTTGCTGGAAGCCATGCAGGAAAAAGCAGTGACGGTAGCAGGAAATCGATACAAACTGGACACTCCTTTTTTTGTGTTGGCCACCCAGAACCCCATAGAACAAGAAGGTACCTATCCCCTGCCGGAAGCTCAGTTGGACAGGTTTATGTTTAACCTGGTGTTGGATTATCCTTCTTTTACAGAAGAGATGGACGTGGTAAGACGCACCACCACAGGTATAATCACCGAAGCGCGTAAGGTGCTCGATGGTGATGAAATCGCTTTTTTCCAACAGCTGGTACGCAAGTTGCCGGTGGCGGACAATGTGTTGGAATATGCCGTAGGATTGGTGGCTAAAACCAGAAAGGGCACGTTGGCAGCGCATCCCTGGGCCGATCAGTATCTCAACTGGGGAGCAGGTCCGAGGGCCTCACAATACCTGATTATAGGGGCCAAAGCGCACGCTGCTTCCAGGGGCAAGTACTCACCCGATATTGAAGATGTAAAGGCAGTGGCTTTGCCCATCCTCAGACACCGCATCGTACGCAATTACAAGGCCGAAGCCGAAGGTGTTACCGTGGACCGGTTTATTGCTGAAATTATGGGGTAAGGAAGAGGAAGGTGGAAGGATGGATTCCTCCGCTACATAACCCTCCTATCGTTGGGTTATTCCGGAAGGACACACCATCAAAGAGAAGAAGGACATCACCATTGGAAGGACAAGAATGTTCCCGGATTAGTTGACTACAGTAAACGCTCCTCTTTGCTCGGTTTGCTGACCGGTGAAGTTTTGATAAACCAAACGATAGAGGTAGGTTCCTGTGGGTACAACACTTCCCTGATTGGTCCCGTCCCAGCCCTCATCATAATTATTAGTTTCAAAAATCATTTGTCCCCAGCGGTTATAGATCTGAAAAAGGTATGACTTTCCGTTAAAGAAGAGAAATACAGGTTTAAAAACGGGGGTTAGTCCACCCGGCCGGAAGGCATTGGGCATATATAGTCCGGTTTCCTGGGCAAAGGTGACGCGGTTGGACAAACTTCGTTCGCGATAGCCATAGACGTTACCGGGGTTTTCCTCAGCCTCTATCCAATACACAGCCAATCCAGATTCAATGGGCTGACCTGCCAGGTGATCGGTATATTCGAGCACATCAGGGGAAACCGAGTCGATGGGTTGCAGAGCCTCCGTGGTACCTGTCGAGCGAAAGATGCGGTATTGCTTTATTCCTGCATCCATCCCTTCACTAGCATTCCATTGAAGGTGGTTTTCTTCATCGGAGATGGCTTCTCCGGTCAGCAGCATGGTTGTCATGGTGTTGGAGACCAGGTCCCGGCGTCCACAGCTATCCACCACCTTCACCTGATAGTCATACGATTCCATGTTTACATCGGCAGTTTCATCGAACAATACCAACGGCACATCGGGTATCTCAACGCGGTCGATGGTCTTGATGAGAACAGGAGTAACAGACAAGCTTCCGGATCTCCATACTTCCCATCTGCACTCTAAAGGAGCCAGGTCCACATCAATAGTCACCTCCATTTGCGATGAAGGAAGTACGCTGGCGTTGGCCAGATAGATAAATTCAGGAGCGATATACTTACCGGTGGTAATAACTTTTTGACATGAGGTGGACGTACTATTCCCAAACTTTGCCCGTACTGCATAGGTGTACGTTGTATCCTGAAGAATATTTTCATGGATAAAAGTAGTGGTACCGGCATCCACTTCACCCGCCAGCATAAAAGGTTCTCCGTTGAGGCTGAATAATATCTGGTAACCATCCAAAGGCGGGTTGGCATTTATATAGGGATTCCATTGCAAAACTGTTTGCTGTTCACAAGTAAATGTTTCCGGACTATGCTGAAAAACAGGAGACAACTTGCTGTCGTCTTTTATGACACTCAAATTTCCACAGTTATCTTCAGCAGCAAGAGAATAAATCAGGTCGTGATCGATACATGGCTGAACTCCCATATCAAGAAATCCCTGAAAAGGGGCCGATACGGGTATGGTGGCGATGGGGAAACCGTTGCGATAGAGAATGGTACTTCTTGTATCGAAACTGATTGATGATGTCCAGCCAAGCACCACCTCGCCGGCAGCATTAACTGAGATGGAGTCGAAAATGGGAGGGACAGGTTTCCTGGTCTCACTAAACCTTCCACCGGCAACGGTTGAAACCGATCGGCAACCCACCGGGTTGACGACTTCCACGCGATAGCTCACTGTATCGTCGCAAATATTATCTTGCAAGGTGTCGTTATACAGGGTGCGATCATAATCATCGGCGATCATGGTCCATTGACCTACAGGAACCTCTTGCCATATCTGGTACAGATTGCTATTGTTCTGCATATCATTCCACGAGAGCACAACGACACCTGACAGAGGCGGTTGCTGTGCAAACAGCAACATGGTTCTTGCCGGAAGCGATTCAACGGTTCCGTCAGGATAGATGATTTCGACATAATAAAACCGGATAGCCTGCCCTGCATCGGCAGTAAGATGATGATAATTGGAGATGTCCGGATTGTATGTGTCCAATTGTCCCACCCGGAAGTAGGTAATTCCATTATCGGTGGAATAGAAGACATTCTGTTGTTGAACGTCAACATCCACATTTGTCCATGAGATGGTTACACTTCCATCGGGATGAACTTCGAGGCAAGAGATCACAGGAGTCGCATGATTCGCTCTCACAGTAAAGCCAACCACCAGCATCCACATCAGGAACACGGGAACAAGCCATCCGGCGATATGGTGCAGGCACGGTTTCATTTTTCAGAAACGTCAAGGTCTTTTCTACCCACCACCAGGCGAATCATCTGATCAGGAACCAGATACCGGTTGGCAACGTCGATAAGTTGTTCAGAAGTGGTCCGCATCATGGCTGCCAGACTTTGGTGATAATAACTAAAGTGGAGGTCGTGATCGCGGGCGGAGATATACTTGTCTGATAGGGCAAATGGCCCATCGAAACTTCTGAGAAAAGTACCATAGAGATAATTTTTCACCAGAGTGAGTTCCTCCTGTCCCAAAGGCTCTTCCCTGAGTAGTCTCATTTCTTTACAGATTTCACTGAGCGCGGCCTCGGTATAGGCTGCATTTACTTCGGTGGCCACACTAAAAAAGCCGCCATACCGGTAATTGACCAGGTGCGAACTGACCCCGTAGGTATACCCTTTTTCCTCGCGCAGGTTAGTCATCAGGCGCGATCCAAAATATCCACCCAGCACCATGTTAAGTAGTTGCAGGGTATTGAAATCAGGATGGCTTTTCCCCACAATGGGCATCCCGATACGAATAGCCGATTGAAGGGCATCTGGTTTTTCCTCCAGGTGGTCGCCGCTGTCGATCACACGGTCAGCATAGTGCAGGTGTGGAAGTGAAAAATCGGGATGACGGCCCCTGTGTTCTCCAAAATAACGATTGAGCAGTAAGGGAATTTCTTTGGTGATGTGACCACTGACTAAAATCCAACCATTCTCCGGGACATAGTAACGTTTATAAAAGTCAGCCACATCTGTTTTGCTAAGCAGCTCAAAATCCTCCAAGGTCAGGTGTTGCCCGTAAGCACTGGTTTTGCCAAAAACAAGGCCATTAAAGCCAATCATTGCTTTAAACTTCACCTTGCTGCTGTTAATCAAAAATTCCTGACGTTGTTTGTTCAGATAGGTTTGAAGCTCGTCTTCCGGGAAAACCGGATCATATAACAGTTCGCTTACCAACGGCAGCAACTGATGCAGGTATTTATTCAGTGTATAAAGGGTGAGGATGGCGGTATCTTTAGTGACCGAAGTATCGAGATAGGCTCCGTGGTAGTCGAGGGTGGAAGCAATTTGGAATGAGGTATGGGTGTTGGTTCCTTCCCTCAGAAGACGGTTGGCGGCGGCTGCCACAAGGTGTTTTTCCTGAAAGGCTGATCCGGCATTATAGACCAGGTCGATTCGGGTCACCTCTTCCTGACCTGCCTCAATGAGATAGGCTTTCACCCCATTATCGAGGGTGATACACCGGGGTTCATCGAGTAGCAACTTCAAATGTGTTGCGGGGTCGGGTGCTGATGTGCGGTTGGGTTGTGAAAATTGTTTCATAGCTGGCTACTTGCTTTGGGCATAATAAGTTAGGGTGTTTTGCTTTGACTCCACCAGCATCGATCGGGCTTGGTCGGCGATATCTTCGCGGGTGATGCGTTGATACTTATTTACTTCATCGTTCATCGCAGCGGCATCTCCCAGCATCTCAAAATAACCCAGGTTCATGGCCTTGTTAAGAACGGGCATCCGGGAAAAAATAAGGTTCGCTTCTATTTTATTTTTGATTTTTATTAGTTCCTCTTCCGTGATGAGATCGGTTGCCAGGTGTTTTAGTTCTGACCATATCGCTGCTTCGGCCTCCTCCATGCTGACGCCATCCATCAACTTTCCTGTAATAATAAACAATCCGGTATCAATGTCACCGCTGATAAATGCAGTGAGATCGGTAAACAGTTTTTTTTCTTTCACCAGGTTCTGATACAGACGGGCAGAATGGCCATTTGACAGCACATCTGAGATTAAATCAGTGGTGTAATAACCGGGGTCGCGCCGCGCAGGCATATGCCAGGCCATATAGAGTGCATTTTGAGGCACATCGCGGTACACCGAAAGCCGACGTGCTTCGTTCTGTATGGGTTCACCGGGATAGGTCTCTGCCAGCAGGTTAGCGGCCGGAACAGGACCAAACCAATGTTCAGCCAGTTTAAACACCTCATCTGGTGTTACATCTCCGGCAATACTCAGAATGGCATTATCGGGGTTGTAATGTTGTTGATAAAAGGCCTTTACATCGTCGAGGGTAGCACTTTCTATGTGGCTGATTTCACGCCCGATGGTGCTCCACCGGTAAGGATGTACTTTATAGGCCAACGGTTTGAGCAGAAGATACACATCACCATAAGGCTGGTTAAGGTAATTTTGTTTAAATTCTTCAATTACCACTTGTTTCTGCACATCCAGACTGCGTTGTGAAAATTCGAGGCCAAGCATCCTGTCCGACTCCAGCCAGAAAGCTGTTTCGAGGTTGTTTTTTGGGAGAGTCAGGTAATAGTTGGTATAGTCAGAATTCGTAAAAGCGTTGTTTTCACCTCCTGCCCTTTCGAGTGGAATATCGTATTTGGGTATATTCACCGATCCTCCAAACATCAGGTGTTCAAACAAGTGAGCAAACCCGGTCTGTCCGGGATCTTCGTTTTTCGAACCCACCTGATAAATAAGGTTCATGGCGACGATGGGCGTATGGCGATCGCGGTGCACCAATACGGTTAGACCGTTATTTAGTTTTGTTTTTTCAAATGTTACCATTACTGAGTTTTAGTTCTCCACCAACTCCGGCAGAACGCTGTACACAAGGTGCTTTATGCCTTCAGGCACGGTCATCCGTGGGTTTTAATCGGCAAACTTAACAAGGATATTTGTAAAACGTTGTTTTATTTTATGAATTGTGTGTTAAAAGTTATTTAATTTTGTTGCTTTATTATTTGATACATGCCCAAAAACCAAAATAAATGGAAAGAGATCATAAAATATTTGACCTGATAAAGCAGGAAAAAGAACGCCAGATGCATGGAATTGAGTTGATTGCCTCTGAAAACTTCGTGAGCGATCAGGTATTGGAAGCCATGGGTTCGGTGATGACCAACAAATATGCCGAAGGATATCCCGGAAAGAGGTATTATGGTGGTTGTGAAATTGTAGATCAATCGGAGCAACTGGCCATCGACAGGGCCTGTGAATTGTTCGACGCCGAATATGCCAACGTACAACCGCATTCCGGAGCCCAGGCCAATATGGCTGTATTCTTTTCCTGTTTAAACCCGGGCGATACTTTTATGGGACTCGACCTCTCGCATGGAGGCCACCTTTCACATGGCTCCCCCGTTAATTCATCGGGTATTTTATACCAACCTGTTGCCTATCATGTAAATAAAGAATCGGGTACGGTGGATTATGAAGAGATGGAACAACTGGCCAAACAGCACAAACCCAAAATGCTCATCGCGGGCGCTTCGGCCTACTCACGCGATTGGGATTATGAGCGCATGCGCGATATTGCTGACGAAATAGGTGCTATCCTGATGGCCGACATTGCACATCCCGCCGGTTTGATTGCCAAAGGCTTGTTGAATGACCCCATTGAATTTTGCCATATCGTAACGACCACCACCCACAAAACCCTGCGCGGGCCGCGTGGCGGAATGATTTTGATGGGCGAAGACTTTGAAAATCCATGGGGACAGAAAACACCCAAAGGAGAAATTAAGATGATGTCGGCAATCCTTAATTCAGCAGTATTTCCCGGAATTCAGGGCGGTCCGTTGGAGCATGTGATAGCCTCGAAAGCAGTGGCATTTGGCGAAGCCCTCACCGACCCTTACTTTGAATACATCCTACAGGTAAAGAAAAATGCCGCTATCATGGCAAAGGCCTTTATGGACAAAGGATACAAGGTGATTTCGGGGGGAACAGACAACCACCTGATGCTCATCGACCTAAGAAGTAAATTCCCCGACATCACCGGCAAGGTGGTGGAGAACACGCTGGTAAAGGCCGATATCACCATCAACAAAAATATGGTTCCATTCGACAGCCGCTCACCCTTCCAGACCAGTGGTCTGCGGGTAGGTACTCCGGCCATCACAACACGTGGAATGAAAGAAGCGCACATGGCTCCTATTGTTGAGCTGATTGATGAGGTCATTTCAAACATCGACAGCACCGATGCAATCCAATCAGTAAAAAAACGTGTGAACGAACTGATGAGTGGTTTCCCGCTTTTTGGATATTGAGTTCCTGACCCATTTGCAAAATACAGGGCACACTAACCATCGTGCTATCAACACAACGAGAGGATATTTAAAAAAAAAGAAACATTTAACAAAATATAAAACTTGAAATTCATTAAACTAAACCAACTTATGAGACACTTATTTTTTCTGGCCATTACATTCATAATGGCTTTAAGCAGCTGCAATAACACACCCGCCCCTGCTTCTCAAAATGCGAACTGGGCTCACACGGCAACCGTGGCAGACGTGATTCAAACCTCCAACTACACCTATCTGGAAGTAAATGAAAATGGATCAAATTATTGGATGGCCATCCCTAAAAGCGACATCGCTGTCGGTAAGGTTATTTATTACAACAGCGGCTTGCCCATGACCAATTTTGAAAGCAAGGAACTTAACCGCACCTTCGAAAAAGTGCTGTTTGTGCAGGTTATCAGCGACGATCCTACCGGCGAGGCAGATGTAACACGAATGGCGCCGACAACCACGTTATCACCGGAGGAAAGGGTCACGGCAAATAAATCGGGTGGTGACAAAAAGAAAATAGAAATTGATCCCATTCCCGGCGGCATGACGTTGGCTGAAGTGATTACCAATCGCGAGCAACTTGCCGGGAAAGAAGTAATGGTGAAAGGAATTGTTACCAAATTTAATGCGGCCATCATGAACCGCAATTGGATACACATCCAGGATGGCACCGAAGCAGGTGATTATTACGACCTGACCATCACCAGCAATGATGAAACCAAGGTGGGCGAGGTAGTTGTATTCAAAGGTAAACTGAGTTTGAACAAGGACTTTGGTGCCGGATATACCTATGACCTGATTTTGGAGGACGCGACATTGCAGAAGGAAATGTAGGAAGTTGAATGGTTAAATACATTCATGTAGGGATACCCAAGGTATCCCTATTTTTTTGCCATGACATGGACATGATTGATTATAAAACCTTTATTGCGATAGGAATGATCCTCGGAAGTTTCCCCTTTTAACTAATGTTATGATTCAAAAAAAACGGGGAATCAATTCTTTTGTATTTTTACACCTGATCATGAAACAATGGAATGTTTGTAAAAAGGAACCTCAAAAACAGGTTTTTAGTCAGGTTCATTTAGCATCATCGCCTTATTAACAGAGCTGACAATGGAGCGCAAAAAATACTTATTAAACAGGGAGATATCGTGGCTCGAATTCAATGAACGTGTACTACAGGAAGCCATGGACACGGCTAACCCCACTATCGAACGGTTAAAATTCCTGGGAATTTTTTCCAGCAACAGGGATGAGTTTTTCAGGGTGAGGGTGGCCACATTAAAGCGAATGGCCCAAATTGAAAAAATGGGCGAAGAGTACACTGAGTCACCACGAAAGGTGTTGTCGGAAGTGTTGAAGATGGTTGAGAAACAAGAAAAAAATTATACTTCAACCTACTTTGATATTAAAAATGAACTTGAAAAACACCACATTTATTTTCTTGACGAAACAAAACTCGACAAAAATCAGGGAAAGTTTGTTCATCAGTTTTTCCAGAACAGCGTACGACCCATCCTATTTCCCATTATCTTAAAAGGACTCCACAATCCCGACAGGCTTGAAGACAATGCCATTTATCTGGCTATTGTTCTGAAGGATTCTACCGGCACCATGAAGGAGGATTATGCCATTATCAGGGTTCCTACAGACGTCATCTCCAGATTTTTGATCCTGCCGTCAAAAGGAAATAATAAATACATTATGTTTCTCGATGATGTCATCAGGTACAACCTGGGAGAAATTTTCAGCCCGTTCGGATTCAATTCTTTTGAAGCGTTTACCATCAAGTTTACACGCGATGCCGAGTTGGACATCGACAACGACATCTCCAAAAGCTTTATGGAACAAATGAGTGACAGCGTTAAGAAACGACAACAAGGAGCCCCGGTGCGGTTTGTTTACGACAAGGATATCCCATCCGACCTGCTTAATGCACTGCTCAGCCGGTTAAATGTAACCATGGGTGACCACATGCGTGGTGGAGGCAGATACCACAACTTCAAGGATTTCATGAATTTCCCAAAGCTGGGAATGAAAAACCTGATCAACGAAAAGCAAAAACCCTTACCTCATCCACGGTTATTACCGCGTAAAAGCATCCTGAGCGCCATTGCACAAGGCGATATTCTGTTGCATTATCCTTACCAATCGTTTCAGTACATTGTCGATTTACTGCGCGAAGCTTCCATCGACCCTAAAGTCAGGGGGATCAAGATGACTTTTTATCGGGCAGCCCGCGACTCCAACGTGATCAATGCTTTGATCAATGCTGCCAGAAACGGGAAAGATGTGACGGTGTTTTTGGAGATTCAGGCCCGGTTTGATGAAAAAGCCAATATCTACTGGACACGTAAACTCAAAGAAGAAGGTGTAACCATCATCAAAACCCTGCCCGGCTATAAAGTACACGCCAAATTGTTGTTGATCAGGCGCAAAGAAGAAGGAAACAACGTGTACTATGCCAACATCAGCACCGGTAATTTTAACGAATCCACCGCCAAAATATATTCTGACGACAGTCTGCTGACCGCCAATCAGGAAATTGCCAACGAAGTGAATATGTTGTTCCATCTGTTCGAATCTCCCTATACTCCACCCCGTTTCAATCATCTGATTGTGGCGCCTTATCAATTGAGAAAGAGGCTTACCAAACTGATTAATCAGGAAATAAAAAATGCCAAAGAAGGAAAAGAAGCCTGGATGGTGATCAAACTTAATAACCTGGTCGATACCAAAATCACACAGAAACTATATCAAGCCTCTCAGGCAGGCGTTAAAATCAATTTAATCTGTAGGGGGATTTGCATTCTGATACCCAATATCCGGGGCATCAGCGAAAACATCCATGTCATCAGCATTGTTGACAAATATCTGGAACACTCAAGAATTCTGGTGTTTGCAAACGGTGGTCATCCAACCTATTACCTGGCTTCGGCCGATTGGATGATACGCAATTTTGATCACCGCTTTGAGGTGATTTGCCCTGTTTATGATCCGCAATTGCAACAAGAACTCTGGGACATGCTGCAAATACAACTCAGTGACAATACCAAAACCAGATTGATAAACCAATCAACTGTGAATCAATACAAAAAAGACGATAACATCAATAAGGTACAGGCTCAGGTCGAGATATACAACTACCTCAAAGCAAAAAATCAACCATGAACCCTTCCACCAAAAATCGCTTGATGAAACCATCTCATCTTTCCTTTTATCTGTTGGGTTTGTTCTTTTTTATTGAGGTTTGTAAAGTAGGGGCGCAGATCAACTATGATCATTTTATTCGGAGTGGCCAGGGCGAGCTTCAAAAAGAAAATTATCTGGGGGCCATCAAGGATTTTAATACAGCCATTTTCTCACACCATAAAGGTTTTGAAGCCTTTTTCCTGAGGGGAATTGCTAAATTTTCGCTGGGAGACTACAGCGGTGCCACGGATGATTTTACCACCACGGTTGACATTCACCCATTGTATGCAAGGGCTTATTTGTACCGTGGTATTTCGTTTGATCAACTGGGTGATTACCCTCATGCCATCAGGGATTTTAACAAAGCCTTGGAAATAGACCCCTTTAATGCCGATTTCTTTCTGGCCCGTGGCGACACCAAAATGCACCTCCACAATTTTACATAAGCCGTGAAAGATTATTCAATGGCCATTCAGTTGGAGAGAAATATCCCAGCCGCTTACCTGAATCGGGGTGTCTCGCGGCATCTTCTTGGTGAAAACGTACTCGCACTGAAAGATATGGATAAAGCCATCCGATTGGATTACTTCAATAGCGAAGCATGGTTGAAACGGGGTATGATCTACGGAGAAATTGACAGTCTTAATCAAGCATTAAGCGACATCAACCATTCGTTGTCGATTAATGATAAACAACCATTTGCCTATTTCCAACGGGCTTTGGTCAACCTGAAAAAGAAAGATACCCTCTCCGCTATCAACGATTATAATCAGGTCATCAGGCTCGATCCAAACAACGCGCTCACCTACTATAACAGGGCACTTTTGTTTTCAATTAATAAGGATTATCCGGCAGCATTAGCCGATTACGCTGAAGTGATCAACATCAATCCTTATAACGTTTATGCCTGGTACAACCGGGGCAACCTGCATTATGAACTCGGGGAATTTGCCGATGCGGAAGAGGATTATTCTACTGCTATTGAGATTTTCCCTGACTTTGCCGGGGCTTTTATCAACCGATCGGCAACCCGACAAAAGTTAGGAGACAAAAATGGAGCCTTTGATGATCATGAACGAGCAGCAGCCATTATCGCCGCAGCAAACAGTGAAGGAAAAGATCAGGAAGTGCTGTACAGCAGGTATGCCGACAGTGCCTATTTTAACAAAATTATCGAGTTTGAAGCAGATTTTGTTGATGGGAACAAGGAAAAAGGAAAGGTTCAGTTTCAACGGGTATCCATCAAACCCAAGGACAACATTTACCTGATCTATGCACTGCCACTCTCCGATTCATTAAAACCACTGCGCGCGAAGAAGAGTTATTACGATGAGCAAATCACGGCCTTTAATACAGATAATCCTTTGGGAATAAAACTGCTTTTCTCCACAGACAGCTGGATGACAGATCATCAAAAAACAAAAAACGAACTTCGACGGATGGATTCAACCATCAGGAACACGGGCGACTCGATCAGTGCTTATTTTATCAATGGTATTCTGTACAGCATGTTATCTGATTATACCTCAGCCATTAACGCGTATGATGAAGCACTCCTGAAAGACCCGGGTATTTCTTATGCCTATGTCAACAGAGGAACCACCCGTTTCGAAATGGATGAGTATGTATATAGTGAACAACAATATTCTGATATCGTCACCATCAGCAGCAGTACGATTGCAAAAAGAGAAAACAAAATGCCACGAAAACCGGATCATGTGTCGACATTAAAAGACTATGATGAAGTAATAGCCCGCAATCCGGGGTTACCATTTGTTTTCTACAACAGGGCTAACGTCAAGTTGAGTTTGCAAGACTTTCAGCGGGCCATCGACGACTATAGCATGGCCATCAAACTTCAACCTGATTTGGCTGAGGCCTATTACAACCGTGCTTTAACATTGTTGTTTCTCAATGAAGAGCAACTCGCATGCAAAGACCTGAGCAAAGCGGGTGAGTTGGGGATTATTGAAGCCTATAACGTGATCAAGAGGTATTGTAATAAATAACCATTCAATTTCATTACCCGCAAAAATGATCAGGATTTGTTGAGATGGAGATCAGCTATATAAAACGGAAAAAACTTCTTTTCAAAGCATCCTGATCCCGATCCCGAAGGAATTCGGAATCGGGACAGGCATGGCCGAAATTGTAACCTGAAATTTATTTCAGGGTTCTATAATTGTCCCATACCAGGTATTCTTCTGAAGTTACCTTCTTTGGGAAAATAAAGGGGTAGGACGAGCTAAGTTAGGTACAAAGCATTCCAATGCCATAGGCATGGCCGATATTGTAACCTGAAATTTATTTCAGGGTTCTATGGTTGTCATATCACAGGTGTTCCTCAGAAGTTTCCTTCATTACGAAAATAAAGGGGTAGGGCGAGCTAAGTTAGGTACATACCAAGGTTATCTGACGATTCCCATCGGTATGTACCATTCATTTAAGCCAAACAAAAAGATTAGATATTGAATTTTTCAATTAAATCGACAACGCGGCATGAATAACCCCATTCGTTGTCGTACCAGGAAAGCACTTTTACTGTTTTCCCTTGTACCATGGTACTCAACGCATCGAAAATGGACGAATGCGTGTTGTGAATAATGTCCACAGAGACAATGGGATCTTCGGTATATTCCAGAATACCTTTCATCGGTCCCTCAGCAGCCTCCTTCATGGCAGCGTTGATTTCATCCTTTGTGGCTTCAGTCTTGAGGTTCACCACCAGGTCGACCAGCGAACCTGTCGGTGTAGGAACTCGAATGGCCATTCCGTCGAGTTTACCATTCAAATCCGGGATAACAATACCTACGGCTTTTGCAGCACCTGTAGTGGTGGGAATTTGCGAAAGCGCTGCCGAGCGCGCTCTTCTTAAATCAGAATGAGGCGCATCGAGTATAATTTGATCGTTGGTATATGAATGAATCGTAGTCATCAGCCCGTTTTCAATGCCAAATTTGTCGTTAAGTACTTTAGCAATCGGAGCCAGGCAGTTGGTAGTACATGAAGCATTGGAAACACATTGATCTTCATCGCGCAATTCGTTATCGTTTACCCCCAACACGATCATGCGGTCGATGGTATCCTTTGATGGTACGGTAAGCACCACTTTTTTTGCACCATTTTTCAGGTGATCGCCATAGCCACCTTTACTGCTTTCTTTGGAGCGGAAAATGCCTGTGGCTTCCACTACCACATCGGGAGTTTGAGCCCACTTGATGTTAATTGGGGCGCGTTCGGAGGTCACAGGATATTCTTTCCCATTTACAATCAAACAGTTGTCGTTGAATGATATCTGTCCAATAAATTTTCCCTGGGTAGAATCGTATTTTAGCAGGTGCGCCAGGGTCTTTGTATCTGTAAGGTCGTTTATTCCAACTACTTCCATGTTAGCGCGTTCGAGAGCGATCTTAAACACGTTGCGGCCGATGCGGCCAAAACCGTTAATTCCAACTTTAATTTTAGTCATGGTATTTCGAGTATTAAATAATGAACTTCAAAGCAAAAACAAGAACAATTTCATACTTTTGTCGTATTGCCAATCTTGCTTTTGTGCAAAATTACATCAAATAGTTCTCAAAAATTTCCTATCTCAGGTGTTATGAAAGAAAAATTCGAATCGAAAGCCCTTGAAGCCAACCTGGCCGAAACACGGTATAAAGACATTAAAATACCACCTGATTTTCAAGACTTTATAAATCTTTCGAAAACCTATTTTGGAATCAACAAACGCGCAAACGATTGCGTCATCGAATTTCAGCATCCTTTTTCCAACAGAAAATTTGTAACCGAAGAGTTAAGAAATATCTTACTGACCGATTACTGGTTCTACATGGGTCTTGGAACAGGCGATGAAGCTTTTAAAATTCCCCTCCGGTTGATGCGTACCTTATTACTTGAACCTGGAAATTCAGATGACCATGCCCTGATTATCAGAACAATACTCGAATTTATTGGCAAACTGGCCAGTGAAAGCAACGATTACTCTCAAACAATCACTTTTTGCCTGAATATCCTGCGCGAAGGTATGGGAAACGATTCACTGAGTTTTATAAAATCCTCCAAGCATTTCGATCGGTACCTGAAAGAAATTGCCGATAACGAGTTGTTTAGCCAGACAGTTTTGGAACTCACCAAGGATATTAGCCGGGAAAACATTTTGTATTGGGAAAAAAACACGAAAATTGAAATCTGGCTCGAAGAGCAAACTTCCATACTGACCATCGACAAACAAGTCCTTATTGATGCCATCGGATCGCCCTGGTTCGGGATGCTCCTGAATCAATTAAATAAAGCCGATACCTGGGAACAGTTGGTGAACAAACTGCCCGATTATGATAAAGTTTCAGAAATTCTGGCCGATGCAATCAGGTTCTTTCCGACCTTCATCGAAAAATTCTATTTCAGCTTTTACCTGTTGAAACTGCCCGGCATGGTAAACCACCGTGAGCGTTTGATATGGGGTTTGAACAAATTGGTGCAGCAGGCAATGGATGAAGTACCTCAGGATCAGTTAAGAAAGTTTATTGATCAACTATTCTTGTTTGCAGCAGGCTTGCGTCAAACGCATACGAGTTCGGTACTTGATATTTTTCTTACCGTTGGAAAAAAAACAATCGATATCGACAAAAAGAACACACACCAAATATCAGGGTATTTTGAAGAAAAACTAATCCACTTTGGTTTTGAAACTCCCGGGATTGTATATGTGAACGAAAACTGGCAGCTTTCTGTAAACGAAAACCACATCAAAAACATCAGTGTATGGCTTGAGTTGATTGAGTATTCGCAAATGGAGATGGAGAAATTATTGTCGACACTGATCGTAAATTTAAAACTGGGTGGTATTTTTCTCAGCGACACCGACTTGTTTCAGCGCGAAATCACAAAAATCCTAAACTCAAACATTGCTCCTTTTTATAAAAAGGTAAAGCAACTTACCCGCATTTTCCCGGTTTATTTTAATGAAATAGGTGCCGAAGGCGAAATCAGGAAAGTGACCACAACCATGGATGAGATCTCTCACCGCAAGGATCAGTTGGTGCACTTTTTACGAAAACAGGTACACACCGAAAGTAACAATACGCTTATAGGGCTTACCAGAAAGATTTTCATCTTTTGGTACGATGGAAACCTGGAAGCCTTAAAAGAAGTACTCCCAAAAAATGTCTATCAGAGTATAGACAAGGAAAATGAGTATTTTGCACCCATTCACCACATGGTAATTCAGTTGTGTGATCTGAGCGGAAAGTCGCCTTCTGATCTGCTGGCAGTTAGTGAAAAGAAATTTGAAAAACTGCTGGATGAGCTTCCTGAGAGCAATGCACGGGATGCGGAACGATTAAAGGACACCCGCCGATTGTATGCTTTCCTCAAGGAGAAGTATTCATTCGAAACCGTGGACATTATCGCTTTGCTGAAACGCTATAGCTTTATACCAGACCAGGACATTGAGAAGTTTGCCAAAGCGCTTGAAAACGATGATTTTGAGACCTCTCTCAAATTCATTTATAGCTTTATGACCAAGCTGAAAGAAATCATCTTTAACCCAAAAACAAGCCAGGGTTGGGAAAATATCTACCACAAAAGACATATTGCCATCGGGATTCCCTCCATGTATGGCACATACCGGGAAGTAAAATTCGAGGCCCTGGGTTTGACTTTCCGACTGGAGAATGTGGCCACCCGGCTGATGGAAAAGGTGGTGGCGCAAATTAACCTGAACTATATTTCGGGAAAGACGCTGAAGAACATATACACCATCCTCGACTACTTCCGCGAAGGGCTTGAATTGGACGGCGTTAATAACCAGAGTTTCAACTCAAATTTACGCATGCTCAGATACAGCCTCAGGTCGCAAAGTTTCAGCTTTGAACAGTACATCAACATATTTCAGTTTCTGGCTGAAGATGTGAAGCGTACCATCATCAAATACTTTTTAAAATCATACGAAATTCCACTTCGAATCGTGGTTCAGCAATTGAACGACAGCAACCAACAAATGCCTGAAAAAGAGCTGGTGAAGTTGGTCAACAAAAAATCGGAACAATTTTACCGTGAGGTGATTGTAGATGCTTTTTTGATGCAACCCCTTGACAAGTTCATATCACGTATTTTGGAATCGTTGCGTGAGATGTCGGATAACCTGCCCGGTCAGATGATTACTGAAATCATGTCGTACAACTCCGATTTGGTTATTGCCCGACTGGGAAAGCCCAATCCACAAGTCGATAACCAGGCTTTTTTGGGATCGAAAGCCTACCACCTGAAAAACCTGCGTATGGCCGGTTTTCCTATCCCTCCCGGATTTGTCATCACTACAGAAGCGTTTAGGAGATACAAAGCCATTAACGGCCATCCCGAGTTACAGAAGGAAATGTACGATTTAATCAAGGAACATTTGCAGTTAGTAGAAAAAGCCTGCAAGAAAAAATTTGGCGACCAGCAAAACCCGTTGCTTTTGTCGGTAAGGTCGGGGACGGCCATCTCAATGCCAGGTGCGATGGATACCTTTTTAAATGTGGGGATGAATGATGACATCACGCAAAGCCTGAGTGAAATTAAGGGATTTGAGTGGAGTGCCTGGGATTCATACCGCAGGTTACTTCAAAGCTGGGGCATGGCTTTTGGACTCACTCGCGATGAGTTTGACAAGATCATCGAGAGCTATAAGGCCAAGTATCATGTTGAACAAAAAATCGACCTGAGCAGTACTGCCATGCGCGAAGTAGCCATTGCTTATAAAGCCGCACTGGCGAATAACAACATCCGTTTCGAAGAGAATATATTCGAACAGTTGCTTGCAACCATCAACCTGGTGTTTGAATCCTGGTCATCGGAACGGGCCAAAGTTTATCGGGAGCACCTTGAAATTGCAGATGATTGGGGAACGGCCGTGGTTGTGCAGCAAATGATTTTCGGGAATTTGAGTGCCAACTCCGGAACGGGCGTGGTGTTTACCCAGGATCCCACCAAAGAAAAACACGGGGTAAGCCTCTATGGCGATTTCGCGTTGAGCGGACAGGGTGAAGACATTGTTGCAGGATTGGTAACACCCCGACCGGTAAGTAAAAATCAGCCTTCCGCAGGACAAAATCCGGGACGATCGCTTCAGGAAAAGTTCCCGGATATATACAAGAGGCTCAATCAAATGGCTATCGACCTCACCGAAAACCATGGGTATAGTCCCCAGGAAATTGAGTTTACGTTTGAATCGGAAAAGGCGGAAGATTTGTATATTCTGCAAATTAGGGACCAGGACATGGCCGGAAACCGCTCTGCAGACGTTTTCGAAACTCCACTCGACCAAATGAAACTGGCAGGAAGAGGCATTGGTGTGGGAGGTGGCGCCATGAGTGGGAGACTGGCTTTTAATGACAAAGAAATACAACAACTGAGGACACAATATCCCGGTATTCATGTAATTTTAGTGAGACCAGACACTGTTCCTGACGATATCGGCATGATTTTCTCAACCGATGGCTTGCTAACAGGTAAAGGAGGTGCTACCTCACATGCCGCCGTTACTGCGGTTCGATTGGGCAAAACAGCCGTGGTAAACTGTGCCAACTTACAGGTACACGATCTGGAAAAAAAATGCGAACTCAATGGACATGTATTTCATAGCGGCGATTCGATTTCCATCGATGGATATCTGGGAAATGTTTACGAAGGAAACTATCCTGTCAAAACCAGTCAGGATTACCTGGAATTTCATTTATAATGCCTCTGTGGCTTGTGTTTTGATTCCATCATTCATCCCAAAAATGAGTGATATTTCGGTTTTTTCTTTGCTACTGGAAATATCTAAAAAGGCTCCATGAATTACCAGAAAAGTTTGGACATAATGTAAACCGAGTCCAACATGCTCATCACTATGCTGCATTCCTGCACCAAAGGGCTTAACAATTTCCTCAATCTGGTCAGCAGGAATTACTTCGCCTGTATTCGAGACAATTAAAATCAACTGATCCTCTTTTATGGTAGTGGTAATTTGAATCACACCATTTTCATTTGAGAATTTAATTGCATTGTCGATGATTTCCTGAATGCATCGGGTAAAATACTTCTCCACTACTTTTATACTCGCCTTCGGTAAAAATGAGGTTGAAAATGTCAGGTGTTTATCATTGGCATTCGGAAGATTTGTCTCAATCAATTTTTCAATAATCGACTCGATGTCAATTTGGGTTCTCGCCATATCCATTCCCGTTGTTTGCATCTGGGTTATTTCAAGGGCAAGTTTTGAAACTTCTTCAAGTCGTTGAACCGATTCATTCAGGATATCAAAAAGCTCTCTTAATTCAGGATTATCAATCATTTCGCTGAGCACATGGGCAGGTCCCAGAATACCGTTTAAGGGTGTCCGGATTTCATGACTGATGAGTTTTAAAAATTGATTTTTTGCTTCATCAAGAACTAAAAGTTTTTTATTGGCATGTTCTAGTTTAAGGTTCGACTCGTTGAGTTCAGCAGTTTTTTCATCTACTTTTTTTTCCAAAATTTCGCTCATTCTCTTCAGTAACTCCCGTTGCATCTTTAATTTGAGCTGAACTTTGACTCTTTCAATCAGTTCATGTGTATCGAATGGTTTGGTAATATAATCTTGTGCACCCAACTCAAATCCTTTCAACACATCCTCTTTTTGCACCTTTGCTGTCAGGAAAATGATAGGAATTTCCCTGCTACGCTCATCGGCCCGAACACGCTTGCATACCTCGTATCCATCCATCTTCGGCATCATAATATCAAGCAGAATTAAATCAGGCGGGTTATCATTAAAAACAGTTTTCAAGGCATCTTCTCCACTGATCGCCGTTTTCATATCAAAATCTTCGAGCAATGAAACCAGAATTCCAATGTTTGCTGGTGAATCATCAACAATAAGGATCGTATTATCATAAAGATCTTTCATATTTTTCAGCAAAGAATTGTTCAATCCAATCAAACATTAAACAGGTTAATTTGTTATCTGCAATGTATATTCATCCAATATCGCACCATTCAAGCAAACTTTATCTTACCTCCCGGTTAGTGGTTTACCTTCGACCCTTCTCAAAAACTTGACGGCCTGCATATTTCACATGCTGAAAATGAACAGGATGTGAAATCTTTAACGCAATTAATCACTTATATTACAGCGTATTAAACAAATATAAAACAAGAACGGATTTAAGATTATAAAAGTACGCATAATTAATACAAACTTATCACTTAACTGCAATAATTGATTGATCAAAATTATACTGAAAATTCATTTGGTAAAATGATGACTGCTATTCATAATCAACCAATTGGCGCCAGAAGGTTTTCGGAATTAATCTATTTCTGATTTCCTTATTAAAATTAAATACAAATTACTTTAAAACCCATGTTTTTCTTGGTCAGCTCAAAGAGATTATATACTTTTACCCTCCCTTGAAAATCATCTATTTAAATATGAATTATTATCTATACAACCAACAATAACCAAAGACGAAATACCTAATTATGAAGAAAATTCATGTGGTCAATCCTGTTGTAGAACTCGATGGTGATGAAATGACCAGAATTATATGGGCCATGATCAAAGACAAATTGATTCTGCCCTATTTGGATATTGATTTAAAATACTACGACCTGAGTATTGAAAAAAGAGACGAGACCAACGATCAAATTACGATTGATGCCGCAGAAGCCATAAAAAAATACCATGTTGGTGTAAAATGCGCCACCATCACCCCCGACGAAAACAGGGTAAAAGAATTTGGGTTGAAGCAAATGTGGCGTTCACCCAACGGAACCATCCGAAATATACTGGGAGGAACCGTTTTTCGTGAACCCATTTTGATGAAAAATGTCCCCCGCCTGGTTCCGGGCTGGACCAAACCCATCGTTATCGGACGTCATGCTTATGGTGACCAATATCGCGCCACCGATTTTCGAACCAAAGGCAAAGGCACACTTACCATCACCTATACCCCCGACGAGGGTGAAGCACAAACTTATACCGTGCATCAATTTGATGGCGACGGGGTGGCCATGGCCATGTTCAATACCGATGAGAGTATCACCGGGTTTGCTTATTCATGTTTTAACATGGCACTGGATAAAAAATGGCCTCTGTACTTAAGTACAAAAAACACCATCCTTAAAAAGTATGATGGCCGGTTTAAGGACATTTTCCAGGAGGTGTTTGAAAAGGAATTTAAATCGCGTTACGAAGCTGCCGGCATTACTTATGAACATCGTTTGATTGACGACATGGTAGCTGCTGCCATGAAATGGGAAGGTGGCTTTGTGTGGGCAACCAAAAACTACGATGGCGATGTGCAAAGTGACACCCTGGCGCAAGGCTTTGGCTCTCTTGGACTGATGACCTCTGTGCTCATTACCCCTGACGGGAAAACCATGGAAGCAGAAGCCGCCCACGGAACGGTAACACGTCACTTCCGTGAACATCAAAAAGGTAAACCCACCTCAACTAACCCCATTGCGTCCATTTTCGCCTGGACCAGAGGGTTGGCTCACCGGGGAAGGCTCGACAACAACCAGCCATTAGTTAACTTTGCATTAAAAATAGAAAAAGTGTGTGTCGACACCGTTGAATCGGGATTGATGACCAAAGATTTAGCTCTGATCATTCATGGTAAGAACCTGAAAAAAGAAGACTATCTCACTACGGAAGGCTTCCTGGATGCCTTGGCCAACAGACTTCAAAAAGAATTATTCTAATAAAATATACAACCATGACTGGCTTAAAACAAAAACTATACGAAAAAATTGAAGCCCACCGTCCCCGCATAAAACGGCTTCTGGATGAACATGGGGAAACTGTTATCAACTCCGTTACCGTACAACAGGTGATTGGTGGCATGCGGGGCATTAAAAGCCTTGTTACCGACATCTCTTATTTGGATCCTTACGAAGGAATCAGGTATCGCGGTTTTACCTTGCCTGAGGTATTTGAAAAACTACCCAAACCTCCGGGAGCAGAAATGCCCTATGTAGAAGGATTGTTTTATTTATTGCTCACAGGCGATATACCAACACAGAAAGAAGTAAATGATGTGATTTACGATTCTGTAAACCGCAGGCAACTGCCGCGGTATGTTTATGAAGTAATCGATGCCTTTCCAAACCAAAGCCACCCAATGGTGATTCTGTCAGCAGCAGTGATGTCGATGCAGCGCGAATCGGTTTTTAACCTGAAATACCAGCGTGGCATGGATAAAATTGACTTCTGGGATCCAACTTATGAAGATGCCATGAACCTGGTAGCAAAAATTCCGGTGATCGGAGCCTACATCTATAACAAACTGTATCGAAAAACCAAGTACGTTTATCAGGATCCAACACTCGATTTCGGTGGAAACTTTGCCTCCATGATCGCCATCGACAAGCCGTATGATGATGTTGCACGCATGTACTTCATTCTGCACGCCGATCACGAAAGCGGTAACGTCAGCGCCCATACAGGTCATTTAATTGCCAGTTCATTGTCCGATGTGTATTATTCAATTTCGGGGATGATCAATGGGCTGGCTGGTCCTCTGCACGGATTGGCCAATCAGGAAGTGCTCAGGTGGATTCAGGATGTTAGAATACGTTTTGGCGATCAGGTGCCAACCAAAGATCAAATGCGTGAATTTGTGATGGAAACATTGGATTCAGGTCAGGTGATTCCCGGATATGGGCATGCCGTACTCAGAAAAACCGACCCCAGATATACTATTCAACGCGAATTTTGTTTGAAGCATTTGCCAGATGATGATTTGTTTAAATATGCAGATATCTTGTATCAGGTAGTTCCCGACATATTACTGGAACAGGGAAAAGCCAAAAATCCCTGGCCTAATGTCGATGCACAATCAGGTGTTATTCAATGGCACTATGGTTTGGTTCAGTACGATTATTATACTGTATTGTTCTCCATCGGTAGGGCACTTGGTGTACTCTCCAATATTATTTGGGACCGCGCATTGGGTTATCCAATCGAACGTCCGAAATCAATTACTACCGACATGCTCGAGCAAATGGTGGGGATAAAAAAATAGAGCCTTTTCATCTAATAAAAACCCTCGTGTTGAAAAATGCGGGGGTTTTTTATTTCTTCGAATGAATAAACAGAACCTTTCAGCAGATAATTCAACAAAAAAAATTGTTGGCCGGCTCTTTTACAAAAGAGTTACTATGGTTCAAGCTGCCGCTTGAACCAGGTAAGTGAACCAGATTTGCAGAATTAAGAAAGTAGTACCGTGGCCTCAGGGCTGAATGTAACATATAAATTAGCAAAGAAATTCCAGATGGTCACCACGGCAATGGCAAATACTTTGGCTACATAAAAGTTCATTTTAAACCGACTGACCAACAACCACAATATCATCGTATTGATAACGAGACCGATGAGTGAGATGACGATAAACTGCGAGTACTCGAACATGATCTCCGGATTGTGACTTTCGAAGGTCCAAACCCGGTTTAAAAAATAATTTGAGGTGGCTGCTGAAATAAACCCGATGGCATTGGCGACATATTTAGGGATTCGAAGCTTTTCCTTGGTCAGATAGGTGATACCGAAATCGACAAACATGCCCGAAAAACCAACGATCCCAAACTTAATAAATTTTTGTACCAGCTCAGGGCTGAAAAATTCGGACATGCCTATTAATTAAAAGTTTAACCCTTATAAAGCAACAATCAGCACCTGCTTTTGGCCATCCCTGACAATATCCACGGTAATCCTCTGTCCTGGTTTGAGCTTTTTAAGTCTGGACATATAATCATAAATATTGGTTACCTCCATTCCATCGAGAGAAGTGATGCGGTCACCCTTTTTCATCCCGGCGGCAGAGGCTGGTCCGCCCGCAGTTACGCCACCTACACCAAGCCCGTTATTTTCAGTATTGGTAAAATCGGGCATGATGCCCAACTTCACTTTCAAGGTGCGGCTGTTGCGACCCTCTTGTTTTGGGGCAACCGTTTCCTGGTAAATCAACGCATCAGTCCTGTTAACCAATTCAAATATCAATGGGACTGTAAAATCGAGGATGGCTTGCTCGCCCTCATAATTTATTCTATCTGCGTCGTCAAAAGGGGTGTGGTAATCCTGGTGGGCTCCGGTAAAGAAAAACAATACCGGCACACCGGCACCATAAAAACTGGCATGATCTGAAGCACCATAGCCTTCCGGTGAATGGGTAAAACCCATCGTATTTCCTTCTTCCCGGGTTTTTAGAAAGGCTTCTGTTTCAACAGCCGTTCCGGTTCCTCCAATCATGAGGGAAGGTTTTTCAGCATCCAACCGGCCAATCATATCGAAATTCAACATCATTTTTACCTGTTTTATGCCGACTAAAGGGTTTGATGCAAAAAATTGCGACCCAAGTAATCCCATTTCTTCGCCTCCGAAGGCCATAAAAATCACACTGCGTTTTAGCTGTTCTTTTTGTGAAGACATCCACTGGGCCAATTCGAGCACAGCAGCTACGCCGGAGGCGTTGTCGTCGGCACCATTGTGAATGGCGATGGTGTCGGGCATGCGCGAACCCGAACCGTCTCCACCAAACCCTAGGTGATCGTAATGGCCGCCAATTACTACATATTCATCCTTCAACAACGGATCAGAACCAGGGATCAACGCTACAACATTGCATGTAGTTACTTCCACACGTTGTAAATCGGTGGTCGCTTTTGCCTTCATTTTCAGCTGAAATGATATGGGCTGCATGATGGAACGAATACTGTCTTCGATCCGGGAAATGGTCAGGTTGGTTTCAATAAGTAATTGGTTAGCCAACGATTGGCTGATGTTTATGGCCATTATTCCGGCACCGGCTGTTACCCTATTAAAGGTTTGGGGCATCAATTGGTCGCCGGAACCGTATTGCGGCCCATTGACAAACAGAATGCCAGCGGCATGGTGGTCTTTGGCGGCGAGGGCCTTATCGCGGTCGCTTCCAAAGTTGGCAAATACACTTTCTTCTTTATCCGGCTCTGGATCACCACGCAACACCATCACCCATTTACCTGTTACATCAATTCCTTCGTAGTCGTTCCATTGAATCGAATCCTGGGTAATTTCCAATCCGAAACCGGCAAAAACCACTTCAGCATCGAGCGTTCCATTCGAGGTAAATGGCATCAACTGAAAAGTACTATCAAAAATGCCGGTTGTTTTTCCTACCGAAAAAACGTTTGCCGATCCCGGTTCTACGCTTACAGTCACATCAAAGTATTGAAAACCATTGTCTCCAAGCAATTGTAAGCCATCCTCCACAAATTGATCACGAATGTAATCAGCAGCCACTTTTGCCTCAGGTGTGCCCGGCTTTCTACCTTTCAACGAATCGGAAGCCAGAAAATAGACGTGCTGTTTCAGATCAGAGATCGTAATATCGGTGGTGGTTTGAGCTTTTGTCACAGGCATCAAGGCCATCAGGACAAAGACCCCACCTATTAATTTGAGGTTTTTCTTCATGATACTTTATTATAATTTCGGTGGCAAAGGTAATATTTTACCGAAAGAGATTGAAATGATAGAGATTATCCCACGGGACAAGAGCAAAGCCTTCATATAGTTTATGACTTACTTTGGCGCTTTTTTCAGCAGGTACAATCCAATAAACAGGAAAATAATGTTAGGAATCCAGGAGGCAATGGCTGGTGAAAGATCGCCAAAGGCAGAAAATACGGTACTTACCTGCATGAGCAGGATATAGGAAAAAGTCAGGCCAATACCTGCACCCAGGTGCATTCCAATACCTCCCCTCACCTTCCTGCTCGACAGCGCCACACCAATGATTGTTAAAATGATGATAGCAACAGGGCCGGCCAGGCGTTTGTGTTTCTCAATTTCAAAATTCTTATAGCCAATCGATCCTTTTTCCTTTTCGGAAGCGATAAATGCGTTTAGCTCATAGAGGTTCATTTCTTCATAAACCTCTTTCACCTTATATAAATCGCTGGCTTTCAATGCCAGCGTGGTATCCATTGATTCGCCTTTCATTAGGTGTTGGTTACCGACACTGTCAATGGTTCTGACGAAATAATCCCTGAGTGTCCACTTTCCGCTGAGGGTGTCCAGGGTGATTTTATCGGCCATCAGCTTAAAAACCAACCGCTGTCCTTCAAATCTTTCGATGGAGAATTTATACCCTGTCAACAAGCTGCGGTTATAGGTTTCAACAAAGGCGAAGGTGTTGGGTTCTATTTGCAAATGCAAGTTTCGACTCTGGTCGCGTACCAGGTTTTCCATGTAGGTGTTTTTAAACACCCTTCTGGTTTGGTTTGTTTTGGGGATCAGGAAGTTGCCGAGGTAAAATGAAAAAATCGCCAGGATGACCGCGGACAACAAATAAGGGTATAACAACCTTCGAAAACTAACACCACTGCTCAGAATGGCGATGATCTCGGTATCGCCTGCCATTTTCGAGGTGAAAAAAATAACCGAAATGAAGGTGAACAGGTAGATAAAAAGGTTGATGAAATAGGGAATGAAATTGATATAATAATCGATAATAATGGCTTGTAAGGGAGCCTCGTTTTTGATAAAGCTGTCGATATTTTCGCTTATGTCGAATATTATGACGATGAGTATCAACAAGGTGATGGCATAGAAGAAAGTCCCCATGAACTTTTTGATGATATACCTGTCGATAATTTTCAGCATGTTTTAACCTCCATTCAATTAAAGACGATTCGTCACCTGTGTAACCATCTGGTTTTTCCATGTGGTAAAATCACCGGCCACGATATGCTCACCGGCCTGGTGAACCAGCCAGAGATAAAAAGCCAGGTTGTGCTGACTGGCTATCATGGCGCCAAGGATTTCCTTTGATATAATCAGATGTCGAAGATACGCTTTCGTATACTGGCTGTCGACCAACGAAACCCCATTGATGTCCAATGGGCTAAAATCGGCCTTCCACTTTTCATTTTTAATATTGATAATTCCTTCGCTGGTAAACAACATCCCATTTCTTCCGTTACGTGTAGGCATCACACAATCAAACATATCCACGCCAAGGGCAATACTTTCGAGGATATTTGCCGGGGTACCCACTCCCATCAGATAACGTGGTTTATCAAAAGGAAGTATTCGACACACCAAATCTGTCATCTCATACATTTTCTCTACCGGTTCTCCAACCGACAACCCGCCAATGGCATTTCCGTCGGCACCTTTAGAAGCGATGTACTCAGCAGATTTCATGCGTAGTTCCTTATACGTACTCCCTTGAACGATAGGAAACAAACTCTGTTGGTATCCGTATACCGGAGGTGTGTTGTTAAAACGATCAATACAACGATCGAGCCAATGGTGTGTAATTTGCAGTGACGAAGCCGCGTATTGATAGTCGCACGGAAAAGGGGTACATTCATCAAAAGCCATCATAATATCGGCTCCAATGGTTCTTTCGATATCCATCACCCTTTCTGGCGTAAAGTTGTGCTTCGACCCATCGATATGCGACTGAAAAACCACCCCTTCTTTTGTCAGCTTTCGCCGTTCGGCAAGCGAATACACCTGATAACCGCCACTATCGGTCAAAATTGGGCCATCCCACCCATTAAACTTATGCAATCCACCCGCTTGCTGGAGAATATCGAGCCCCGGTCGCAAATACAAATGGTAGGTATTTCCTAGTATGATTTCGGCCTTCACATCTTCCTTCACATCCTGAATGTGCAACCCTTTCACCGAACCGGCCGTACCAACAGGCATAAAAATAGGGGTTCTGATTATCCCATGGTCCGTTGTTATTTCGCCCGCCCTGGCTGCACTTTTTGGGTCTGTTGAGAAGATTTTAAACTGCATTCAAGAAAATTTTGCGCAAAGATAGGTGAATTCACCTAAGTTGAATAAATTTGGGACTTTATACGACTATGTCAATATTCTCTGAAATTTCGATCACATCTCTAGTTTTGCTTGGCTTATTAGGACTTGCAACACTCATTCAATTAATCTATTACTGGGTAATTTTCGCACGACTTGCTTATTATCGCGATTCAGAGTCCGAACCCGTCGGTGGTAACGATCATCCCGGTGTATCCGTTGTGATGTCGGCCAGAAACGAATATCACCACCTGGTTAAAAATCTGCCGGAGTTACTTCAGCAAGATTATCCGGATTTTGAAGTAGTGGTAGTAAATCACACTTCCTCTGACGAAACGGCCTCACTTCTCAAGGAGTTGAAACCTTTATATCCTCATCTGAAAGTAGTTAGTATTGAACAGGAACTTAATTTTTTTAAAGGAAAAAAATTTCCTTTGTCCATTGGAATCAAATCCGCAAAAAACGAATTGTTATTGCTCACCGACGCCGATTGTGTGCCTGCTTCTAAACAATGGATTAAAAAAATGGTGGAACATTACGACTCAAAAACAGACGTCGTATTGGGATATGGCCCTTATGAACCACGAAAAGGACTGCTGAATTTACTCATCCGGTACGACACCTTTGTGGTAGCCATGCAATATCTTTCGTATGCTTTAGCCGGGATACCCTATATGGGAGTTGGCAGAAACCTAAGCTATAGAAAGTCGATGTTTATCAGGAACAAAGGATTTACTTCGCATTACAAAATCAGCTCCGGTGATGATGATTTGTTTATCAATCAAGTGGCCAATAAACGCAACACCCAAATCAACATCGACCCTGATAGTTTTGTTTATTCCGCGCCAAAAACCACTTTTAACGCCTATTTCAGGCAAAAACGGCGCCACTTGACCACAGGAAAATACTACAAAACTAAGTTTAAGTGGTTGTTGGGGTTATTTAGTTTTACACAATTGCTTTTTTGGGTTTTGTTTATTTTAATGTTAAGCCTTAAGATTCAACCCATCCTGGTGTTGTCATTGTTTTTACTTAAGCTGATAACAACCACCATCGTACAAAAAAATACAGCCGACCGACTTGGTGAGCATCATTTATTATTATTTTCGCTGGCAATTGAACCAATTTATGTGTTTCTGATCCCGTTGATTACATTTATCAGTTCAATAAACCAGCCAAAAGCATGGAAGTAACTGTACAACTCACCGAAAAAGGTCAACGCGACTACAAACTGATCAGAAGGGCGCTTGAAAAAGACGATCAATACGCCTATGCTGAGTTGCTTCATCATTATCGTGACAGCTTGTATTTTATGATGCTAAAAATGACCAATGATCCAACCGATGCGGATGATCTCACCATGGAAGCATTTGGCAAAGCATTTAAAAATCTCTATCAATACACGTCTGAATATGCTTTCAGCACCTGGTTGTTTAAAATTGCCACCAACAACTGCATTGATTTTATGCGCAAGAAGCGCAAAAAAGAAATGACCATTTCTGTTGGCCCGGAAACCGACACCATGCAAAACTCGGCTCAGGACTACGGCCCTGATCCTGAAGAGCAATTCATTATCAACCAAAAAATTACACTCATCCGTGAGGTGGTTCAGAAATTAAAACCCCACTACAAAAAGCTCATTGAGTTGCGTTATTTCAAGGAATACTCCTACGAAGAAATTGTTGAAGAACTTGGTCTTCCGTTGGGAACAGTAAAAGCTCAGTTGTTCAGGTCGCGTGAGTTTTTATTTAATGTGATGAAGAACGCCCAGGAGAAGATTTAGGAAGACGGGAGTAGGGAGCTGGAAGCTGGAAGCGGGAATTTCAATAGCGAAAAGTACTGCTTTTATTTTGTGGAAAAAATTCGAGTAATGACACCATCACCTCGGTATTGCCTTGCCTGTCCGGACAAGGGCCAGGTGAAGTGGTCTAAAAAAACTGGACAGAAAATTATTACTTTTATAATTTTCTCCTCTCGTCCCCATTTGAGCGCAGCGGTAACGATCTTGCCTACCTTCGGTGGATCAATCTACCGTTGGTAGGTAAACAGGAAACAAGTGCAATGCGTTCGCTCCCTAAAAAACCTACAATTCGTGATTTCCTGTTATTGATTTTTAAGTAATTTTGCTCGTATGAAAATAATTGACAAGGATAATAAAATCGCATTTGCCGAACTGGAACTGATGGCAGAAAACATGTTCGGTGATTTGATAAAAGCAGTTGTTGATATTGAAAATGAAATAATAGCACTGGATGCAGAGTTACATGCTGACGAGGAAAAGGAACTTTTAGTCAGGGGTTCCAGGCAAGAAAACTTATGGGGGATCAACCTTTATCCTGAAGAAATCGGAGATGACTTTATCGAATTCGATTCGATGATAAACCTGCGCCCCTCGTGGGGCAATAAAAGCAGGGGTATTGATGATAAACAAACTCAAGCCAAAATCGTCAATATCGTAAACTCCTTGGTTGAGCGATAATAACAAAAGTATTTTATACCATATAAAATCAAGCGAGATGGAACCGGATTTTTACCATAAAAATTTATCAACGGGTGAATGGGAAACATTAAGTTTTGCTAAGCAAATGGCAAATATTGGTTCTGAGGTAGAAAGATCAATAAAATGGAAATCAAAAAACCACCCTGAACGCAGCCAACTGGCTTTTTTCAGAGCAATCGAACTGATGGATTTTACTATTTCAGATAAAAAAAACTTACAACGACTGGGGGAATTGTGTAGAACCAGGGAAGTGCTGGTAGATTATTTTTTTGCCGACAACCAATATGGTTCATCCGACCGTGCCTGGCAAAAATACTTTAGGGCCTTTAACTGGATGGCTAATTTGCCGGAACGGCAGGACCGCTTGGCATAGATTTACAATCGCTTGAGTTTCCTTTTTGAACACCGAATACCGAACACCGATTTTTGAATGCCGAAGTGAGATCTTCGTTCTTAAATCACCATTCCCTTACTCGTACCCGTATAAGTGCAGCGGTAACGAGCTTACCTACCTTCATGCCTCCATGCCTTCGGCAGGTTCACCTACCGTAGGTAGGTAAACCGGCAGATAAATCGTTAGGTTCACTTATCGTAGGCAGGTAAACCTGCCGCCTTTTAAGCAGGGAAAATCCCGATCCAATCGGGTTTTATACTAATTTTGCTACTTTCAAATCAAACCTTATCAGGTCATGAACGAATTTCAGGAAGCAATTTTAAAGGGGATTCCAACCAAATTGCCCGCAAAAAAACCACTTGATCCCAATGTAAGCCACGCACCAAAACGCAAGGATATTTTAACTCCCGCCGAAAAACAACTGGCCCTGATGAATGCATTGCGATATTTTCCCAAAGAAAACCACGACTTGCTGGCTCCTGAGTTTTTGGAAGAATTAAACACCTATGGGAGAATTTACATGTACCGCTTGCGACCAAATTATAAGATGGTTGCACGCAACCTGGACGCCTATCCGCAGCAAAGCAAACAGGCCGCCGCCATCATGCTGATGATTCAAAACAACCTGGATCCGGCAGTGGCCCAACATCCCCACGAACTCATTACCTATGGCGGAAATGGAGCGGTATTTCAGAATTGGGCGCAATACCTGCTCACCATGCAATACCTCGCCACCATGACCAACGAACAAACCCTGGCCATGTATTCGGGCCATCCCATGGGCTTGTTCCCCTCACATACTGAGGCACCACGTGTTGTGGTAACCAATGGCATGGTCATTCCAAATTACTCAAAACCAGACGACTGGGAACGAATGAATGCGCTGGGCGTTTCACAGTACGGCCAAATGACGGCAGGGTCGTATATGTATATCGGTCCACAAGGGATTGTTCATGGCACCACCATCACCATAATGAACGCGGCCAGAAAAGTAGCAGCACCCGGTGAAAATCCATTTGCAGGGAAGCTTTTCGTTACTTCCGGCCTTGGCGGGATGTCGGGTGCACAGCCCAAAGCCGGCAACATTTCCGGTGTGATAACGGTAGCCGCCGAAATCAACCCCAAAGCGTCCCGGAAACGGCACGAACAAGGTTGGGTGGATGAACTTTTCAGTGACCTGGATGAACTGGTAATCCGGGTACGTGAAGCAAAAGAGAAAAAAGAAGTGGTTTCTATTGCTTATGAAGGCAATGTGGTAGATGTGTGGGAGAAATTCCACCAGGAAAACATAAAAATTGATCTTGGTTCAGATCAGACCTCTCTTCACAATCCGTGGGCAGGCGGCTATTATCCTGTTGGACTGACTTTTGAGGAAGCCAACCGCATGATGGCTGACAATCCTGCCCAATTCAAAGAAGAGGTTCATGCCTCACTTCGCCGGCAGGCCGACGCCATCAACAAACATGCGGACAGAGGAACATATTTCTTTGATTATGGGAATGCCTTTTTGCTGGAGGCATCGCGTGCCGGAGCGGATGTGATGTCCCCGGATGGACTTACCTTTAAATATCCCTCTTACGTTCAGGACATTATGGGTCCCATGTTTTTTGATTACGGGTTTGGTCCTTTCCGTTGGGTCTGTGCATCCGGGAAACCGGAAGACCTTGAAATGACTGATCTGATTGCCTGTGAAGTATTGGAAGAACTGATGAAAACATCACCCGAAGACATCCAAAGTCAAATGGCCGACAACGTACAATGGATTAAAGGAGCCAAACAAAATAAACTGGTGGTAGGCTCGCAGGCCAGGATTTTGTATGCCGATTCCATTGGGCGTATCCGCATAGCCGAAGCTTTCAACAAGGCCATTGGTGCCGGGAAAATTACAGGTCCGGTGGTGCTGGGCCGCGATCACCACGATGTAAGTGGTACGGATTCACCTTTCAGGGAAACCTCCAATATTTACGATGGATCGAGCTTTACCGCCGACATGGCTATTCAGAATGTAATTGGCGATTCCTTTCGGGGTGCCACCTGGGTTTCCATTCACAACGGCGGCGGCGTAGGTTGGGGCGAAGTAATCAACGGGGGATTTGGAATGTTGCTCGATGGTACCAAAGAGGCCGACAAGCGTTTGAAAAACATGTTGTTCTGGGATGTCAACAACGGTATTTCACGCCGTAGCTGGGCACGCAACGAGGGTGCGGTAAAAGCGATTTCACGGGCCATGGACGAAAACCCTAATCTTAAAGTGACATTGCCCAATATTGTTGATAAGGAGCTGTTAAACAGATTGTTTTAGGATAAATTCAATTGCTGATTTTTACCAGTGAAATGAATAAAGTAATTCCAATAAGAGCAGGAGTTGGAAATTGTTACCTGATCATTCATCCTGACGGATATTTTTTGGTCGACACAGGATGTCCGGGTTATGGGGAAAAAATCATTAAAAGCATTACTTCCAGAGGTCTGAATATTAAAGAATTACAGTTTATCTTTCTTACCCACACCCATTACGATCATGCCGGTAATACCCGCTTTTTGAAAGAAGTGAGTGGTGCCCCGTTGATAGTCCATAACAGTGAAGCCGGGCTTCTGAAAAATGGTTGGCATGAAGTTCCATATGGAACCAACCCAGTGTTTAAAATAATTTCCATGCTTGGAAGAAAATTTAGTCCTTCACATGCCCGATTTGAATCAGCAGAACCAGATGTTTTATTTAATAATCATTTTTCTACCATTGAGTTGGGTGCGCCAGCCACCATTGTACATACATCGGGACATACATTGGGTTCGTCCACGCTGATTTTCGGAAAACATGCCTTCGTTGGTGATTGTATGGTAAACGTTGCAGGTTGGATTTGGCCGCCGTTCGCCAATGATGAAACAGAACTGTTAAAAAGCTGGAAACTTTTGGCAGAGATGGAAGTTGATCTTTTCTATCCGGCACATGGAAAACGACTTAAGAAAACGCTTTTTTTGGAGGCATTATCAAAGAAAACTGGGTAATGGCAGAAATCTATTTATCCTTATCACGCACAATCACGTAAATATCTTCGTTGCTTTTCTTCATGTAATAATTTTCTCGCGCGTACTTCTCGAGGCTGACGGAATCATTCTCCAGGGTTTTTATGGCTTTCTCGGTTTGTGATATTTCGTCCTGATAATACTCTTTTTGATGGTTCAGTCCATTTAAAGTGTCGCTCAGGCGGCATTGCTCCAACATGCTTTCCTGATCAAAAAAAAGCACCCAAACAGCGAAAATCAATCCTGTATAGAAATATTTGTTACGAAGAATTCTTTTATTGAACATACCCGGGCATTTTGGCAAAGATAGGCAGCCTTTAGCCTGATCGATACATTTGGATGTTTTTTTTTAAACTACTCCTTGTTGATGAAGCCAAATAGCAAGTCGATTTCCACAACACCATTCAACTTTCGACCATTCGGACATGTTGCTTCATGACTGAATATTATGGGTTATAAAAAGAGGTGTCTGGAGAAATAATTATCTTTACAGAAAAAAGGTCATGAAAATTGCATTGTTCTCTATACTAGTACTTACCGGGCTTGCCTCTTGCATAAATAACGAAAAGAAACCTGTGAATTTTCCAAGCCACGCCTATATTCCAACCAATTTATTAAAGGAAAATGCAGATACTTCTCACCTGGTTTATGTACCCATTTATTCCGACATCTATCATCAAGATGGTTCAAAACGCATTTTACTTACGGCAACCCTGAGCATTCGAAACACCGATCTCCACGACACATTGTATTTATTCAACATTGATTATTACAATTCAAAAGGAGATCAGATCAAGAACTATTTGAAAAACCCTTTACGGGTAAAACCCTTGGAATCCCTTGAATTTATTGTGGAGGAAAAAGAGAAGCAGGGTGGTGCAGGAGCCAATTTTCTGGTTCATTACGGGGGTAGCAACCACTTGAATCATCCTGTGATTCAAGCTGTGATGATAGGCACATCAGGACAACAGGGATTGTCGTTTACCACGGATGCTGTGGATATTCATCCATGATGACCAACCAGCGCAATTAAAAGAAAATGGGTTATCCGATCATCTTCCCTTCTGATTATTAATCTCTGGTTTTTGAAATCTCCTTTTTACAATATTACAGTTGCTTAAACTGGAGGTTTTTTTGGGTGCAGTCGGCTAAAGCCAGACTGCAATGGATTGATTCTATTCAGTTTTATTCATCTACTATGAACTTGTTAAAAGTATATCCATTGTGGCCGGATTTATCCGACTGCCTGATCAAATTTATTCCTTATTTTCCGGGTATTTAGATCTCTGATTTTTGAAATTCCCTGTTTACACTATAATAGTTGCTTAAACTGGAGGTTTTTTTATGATGCAGTCGGCTAAAGCCAGACTGCAATGGATTGATTCTATTCAGTTTTGTTCATCTACTATGAACTTGTTAAAAGTATATCCATTGCAGCCGGATTTATCCGACTGCAAGTCGATCAGATTTATTCCTTCATTTCCAGAAACTTTCCCCTTAGTCCCAGGCACAAATATCATCTTGCTCAAATTACCGAAGAATCGTAACCGATCCCTGCATGGTAATTTTCTGTTCTCCCTGCTGTGTCATGATAAATACATCACATACATAATAATATACACCCACCGGGCAATCCTGGTTGTTATTCTGATTTTTACCATCCCATTTTATTTCCGGGTCCTCTGTGGTATACATCACCTTTCCCCAACGGTTAAAAATGGTCATGTCGATGCGGTGAACATTTGCTTTTGGGTTAGCCGAGTTTGAACCAATTGGTACCATCAGGTTATTAAAATCATCGCCATTGTTGGGTGTGAACACATTGGGAATTTCGTATACCGGACACGCATCATAACCAACACAGGTTGTTAAACTTGGTTCACTTTCATTTCCAACGGAATCGATGGCCGTAACATAATAACAGCCCACCACATAGTCAATGTTTGTATGCAAATAATAGGTGGTATCACGATAGACAACATTCACCGAATCAATTAACTCCACCACATCTGAACCCGGAGGAAGATAAAATAAGTAATACTTTAAGGCATCGTGGTTACAGGAATCGTAGGGTAAAACCATTTTTAACTCATTGGAAATTTGCTCACAATCAGTATTTACCCACAGCTCAGGCCGACAAGGAGGCACATCATCCACTGGTGAGGTACAAAGTAGCTGGCTATAATTAATCAATGGATCAGGAAGTCCGGGAATTGAATAGTTCCCGCTGCTAACAACGTAATAACAGTATTCATGTCCATTCACCAACGCAAGATCCCTGTAAACTTGTTCAGTTGTGGATCCTACAAATTGATAATCAGTTGATCCTGGATTTTTACGATAGACAGAATACACGTAATTCGTCCAGGGGATATTCGGCATCCATTCAAGCTTAATTTCCTCATCGGCGGGGATGGCTTTCAAAAATATCGAAGAGGCAGGTTGCGAACTACCGATGTAACCAATGGATTCACTCTCCAGGTCGATACGATAACTGTATGCCTCGCTAAAGGTATTCAAATTAACCGATCGATCCATGTAGGAGGTGTCGTCAAGACCTGAATTTACTGCTACTTGAACAGGGTTATTCCAGATTGTTCCCTCACTACGTTGAAGCACATACCGGTAAGGTCCGGGGTATTGAACTGTATCCAGGTCAATGGGTCTTGCCCAGTCGATAAACACCTGACCTACAGTTAAATCAGTGCTATCGTTGGTTACATGGGTGATCATGGGCACATCACGTTTGAGGTAGGCACAAGCCTCGTTGGAAGCCAGACTTTCTGCCCCATCAAAAAAAGTGGCCGTAACACGATAGCAGTAATCCACCCCAACCACCAGACCAGCACCGTTGTTATCGTCCCTGAACGTAGTGGTTGAAGAGCCATTCATTTCTTTTATCAGCTTAAATCCGGTGTAACCGGGAACTCCTGTTTCACAATAACCCGGTGCCCAGCCCGACTCTCCACTTCGGCGATACAGCTTATAACCGATGGCATTTTCACACGACGAAACCTCCCAACTGAGGTTGATAGCAGCACCAAGAGGATCCGCCAACAGATTTTTTGGAGCGGGTGCAATGACACTTATGAATACGGTTTTAAAGTTCACCAGGTTAACCGGAAAACCAGCGTCTTTGGCCTTAAACGTCACTGCATAGGGTTCCATTCGAACATGTGCACATAGAGTTGGCCAGTTGAACAATGTCGTCACGGTATCATTTCCCATGGCGGGATCGGGCTGTATATAGGCCGGGTTTTGCGGCAGCTCGAAAGGACCGCCAAAGGCAGTCATTTCAACATTGGTACCATCAGGATCGATGGCGGTGGCTTCAAACTGGAGAAAATCACCCGCCAGCACACAGGTATCTTCAATGGTAAAAATTTCGGGAGGATCGTGATCACAGGCCACTATATTGATTTGCATATCGCGCCTGACCGAGGAAATTTTAATTCCAAAGCGCCACTCCTCTATCACAAAAGCCACATTGTATTCCCCTTGCAACACCGGTGTTTCCCAAATAATATCCCCTGTAACCTCATCGATGAGAAAATAATCAGATGTCATCGGATAATCGTATCCGGGAATCTCATAACCACCTGCGCCCTTGCACACTACCAGATGATATGAAAGGCTATCTCCATCACGGTCGAAGGCGCCGGGATTATGAATATAAGTCTTCCCGACGCACCCCTGGTCGATTGGCGGGTTGAGGAGTTCAACAGAGGTGTTATTCCCAAGAAATGGATTGATAACCAGCAAGGTTTCGATGTACATGGGAACATTCACCGAATTGGGAATGTTTACCACACCATAATTGCGGTTTGGATCCTCTACCGAAACGAGGTAGGCTGACGGCCCGGGAAAAGTATGCTCTCCAATATAGATGTTTAACGAGATATCTTCAACATCCGGTATGGGTTGAAAATAGATCCTGTTCAGCTCATCACCTGTGTTATCGCCCCAGTAAATGGGCATTACAATTCGGTCATCATCAGCCGGGCTGGAAGTCCTTGTGTACATGGTAATGGTAAATTCATAGGTAAGACCCGTTACATGCCGATAGGTTATCTGGGCAGCCCGCTGGTGAGTTGCCCAAAGGATGTTACTGAATAACAAGAATATAAATAAGACAATGAAGTATCTTTTCATGTGGATGTTTACCGTTTTTCAAAACTACGAATAAAAACAAACCCTATGCCAAAAAATGAACATGTGCGATAGGAAAAACCCACTTGGAGACATTATTTTTTTAGGCAGGCGAGGTTTCTGGAAGCCCAATAATTCACTAACTTTGCGGGTTTGAGGGAATAGAGGAATGACGACATCATCAACAGATTTGGATAGGCTGGAAATTCTTCGCCATTATAAGCGATTGATCGAAGTTTGGTATACCCGAAAGGATACCCTCGATAGGTGGATGGTGAGAAAAGCCTTTCGATTGGCTGCCGATGCCCACAAGGACATGCGACGACGGTCAGGCGAGCCGTATATCCTTCATCCCATCAGTGTGGCCACCATTGCCGCCGGGGAAATTGGATTGGGAAGAACATCCATTATTGCCGCTTTGCTTCACGACACGGTTGAAGATACCGACATCACGCTGGAGTATATTTCGGGAATGTTTGGTGAAGAAGTAGCCAAAATTATTAACGGACTCACCAAGATTGAGGAAATTTCGGTGTCGAATACTACGGCACAAGCCGAAACCCTAAAAAAAATCCTACTGACCCTGACCGATGACGTCAGGGTGATCCTGATAAAACTCGCTGACAGGTTACACAACATGCGCACACTGGATGCCATGCCGCGTGAAAAACAATTAAAAATTGCTTCCGAAACCTTGTTTATTTATGCCCCTCTGGCATTCAGGCTTGGATTGTATACCATTAAAAGCGAACTCGAAGAACTTGCCTTTAAATACTCTCAACAAGCTATTTATCATGATATTACTCAGAGAATTCAGGAGAAGAAAGAAGAAAATGAAGCCTACTTTGTATCCTTTAAGTCGCCCATAGAGACAGAATTACAAAAGCTGGGGTATGATTTTCTGATAAAGCTGAATCAAAAAACGGCCTCTTCCATCTGGCAAAAAATGAAAACCCAGGAGGTTTCTTTCGAAGACATCTATAATACCTATTCCATTGACGTTATTTTGGGTGGCAAACCATTGGATGAGAAAGTACGGTGTTGGGTAGCCTATTCTATCATCACCGCAATATATAAACCTAACAACAAACGTCTTCGCGATTGGATAAGTACCCCCAAGGCCAATGGTTATGAGGCCATCCATTGCACCGTGATGGGATCGGAGGGAAAATGGGTCGATATCCACATTCGCAGCACCCGAATGGATGAAATTGCCAACAAAGGATACGCAGCTTATTGGAAATACAAGGAAACCACGCTCATTGATTCCAGCCTGGAAAACTGGCTTAAAAGAACCCAATTGCTGTTGCTGGAGAACGAAGACAATACATTTGACTTTATCAACGATTTCAAAAAAAACTTGTTTGCCGAGGAAATTTTTGTGTTCACCCCCAAGGGTGAAATGATTAACATGCCTCAAAATGCTACGGTACTCGATTTCGCTTATTCCATTCACAGCGATGTGGGAAATAATTGCATCGGTGCCAATATAAACCACAAATTGGTGTCCATCGATCATAAACTCAAGTCGGGCGATCAGGTTGAAGTGATTACATCTAAGATTCAAAAACCCAGGGAGGACTGGTACAAAAATGTGGTAACCGCCAGGGCCAAATCCAGGATAAAAGCCGCCATCCGCAGCGACCGCAGAAGCTACAAAGAGCAAGGCATGAAAAAGTTGGATGATTTGCTCAAACAACTTAACATAGAGAATAATAAAAACACGCTGGCACAAATATTAAGCGGAAACCGGGTTAAGGGTGCTGTTGATCTTTATTATTTCATAGCCATGGAAATGATTGGATTAAAAGAAATAAAAGAAATACTGCATCCCCAAGAAAGTCGCATCAGCTGGATGAGAAATTTCCTGACTCCATTCTCCAAAACAAGAACCACGTCACAAATAGCCACGGCCGAGAAGGCTGATGAAAATAGCCCTCCAAATCGAACAATAAAATACAAGGCCGATTTTAATTCAAGCGATTACGTTGCTTCGGTATGTTGTAACCCTATTCCCGGAGACAATGTGATGGGGCTTTTATTTCCGAATGAACCTATTCAGGTACATAAAGTAGATTGCCCTACGGCCATTCAATTGATGTCGCAATACGGAACCAATATTGTAAAAGCCAAGTGGAAACAGAAGGAAGGAATAAAATTTCTTGCCGGACTCAATATCAAAGCCATCGATAACATGGGATTCATTCACCAAGTCACCACCATCATTTCACAAGAGTTTAAAATTAATATCCGGTCTTTTAATTTAAAAAATACCGAAGGGCTCATCGAATTAAATCTAACGGTTTACATTGACAATACAGATACATTGAAGAAACTCATTCAACGACTTAGAAAAATTAAAGAAATCATAAAAATTATACGACTGGAAAAAATTACGTAATCTTCACATATATATAAATTTCTATTTATAATTAAACCATATAAAAATAAAAAGTAGTATTTTTACACCCAAATCTGAGCTGGTAATGAAGTTTAATAGTAGAAAAGACACGTTTGAATCGGTAAAAAAAATATTTACTGATTACCTTGAATCGAAAGGGCATAGAAAGACGCCTGAACGGTACACCATTTTAAAAGAAATTTATGCTACCGAAGGTCATTTCGATATAGAAACCCTTTACATACGCATGAAAAATAATAAATACAGAGTTAGCCGCGCCACCTTGTACAATACCATCGAATTGTTACTCGACTGCAACCTCGTCACCAAACATCAGTTCGGAAATAACTGCGCACAATTTGAACGGTCGTTCAAGTTTAAACAGCACGACCATTTTGTTTGTGTTGAGGATGGAAAAGTACTTGAGTTCTGCGATCCACGCATACAGGAAATACAAAAGTCAGTAGAAGAGATACTTGGCGTTGAAGTCGCCTACCATAGCCTTACATTTTATGGAAAATGCAAACCAGACGCCAAAGAGGCGAATAAAGTAGAAGACCATTAATTTCATAATATAACCAAAGCACGCTTAACAAATTTTGTATCTTTGTGCACCGGACTTTAACCCTGTTTTTACAGGGTTTTTTAATGCACAAAATATGAAAGTAGATGTTCTTTTGGGTCTCCAGTGGGGAGATGAAGGCAAGGGTAAAGTTGTGGATGTACTAACACCACAATACGACATCATCGCACGTTTTCAGGGAGGCCCCAATGCCGGTCATACCATCGAATTCGATGGAAAAAAGTTTGTATTACATACCATACCCTCCGGTATTTTCAACCCGTCAACCACCAACCTGATTGGAAATGGTGTTATCATCGACCCCTTTGTTTTTGAAAAAGAAGTAGAATCACTCGAAACTTCAGGTGTTCAGGTAAGGAAAAATCTGCTGATCTCACGAAAAGCCCATTTGATTCTTCCTTCGCACCGACTGCTGGATGCCGTGTACGAAGCCTCCAGGGGTACACTGAAAATCGGCTCTACCCTCAAAGGAATCGGTCCTGCCTATACCGACAAAACCAGCCGCAACGGATTAAGGGTTGGTGATATTGAAAGCCCCCTTTTCCCCGAAAAATACAATGCACTTAAGCAGCAGCATTTTGCTATGGCAAAATCATATCATCCTGATTATAAGGATATCATGATTGAAGGCTTATCGTTTGATGCTTATGAGAATCGTTGGTTGAGCGCATGTGATACGCTAAGGTCGATTGAAAAAGTGAACAGCGAATATTATATCAACAAGCAATTGGATCTGGGAAAAAAGGTTTTGGCCGAAGGAGCCCAGGGCACCATGTTGGACATTGATTTTGGCTCCTATCCCTTTGTTACCTCCTCCAACACCATTACGGCAGGTGTATGTAGCGGACTGGGAGTCGCACCTTCGAGAATAGGAAAAGTCATTGGAATTTTCAAAGCCTATTGTACGCGGGTTGGAAGCGGTCCCTTTCCTTCCGAGCTTTTTGACTCATCGGGTGACCAGTTGCGGGAAACCGGGCATGAGTTTGGTTCAACTACCGGACGGCCACGCCGGTGCGGATGGCTTGATATACCCGCGCTGAAATATGCCATTATGCTTAATGGGATTAACGAGCTGGTGATGATGAAAGCCGATGTGCTGGATGCATTTGAAACCATTAAAGTGGCTACGCAATATGAAATTGACGGAAAGCTTACAAATGAAGTTCCTTACGATCAGGTAAACACGTTGTGTACTCCGGTTTACAAGGAAATAACGGGTTGGAACACCTTACTCGAAGTCGCTGCTTCCTACGAGGAACTTCCTGAAAACCTGCATCATTATGTCAATTTTATTGAAAAAGAAACCCAAACACCGATCAAGGTGGTTTCGGTTGGCCCCGATCGTTTACAAACTTTTATAAGATAGGTTTCCAGCCAATTTCATCCAGCTTCTTCGTTGTGAATTGCTGTAAATCAGGGTAGAAGGATTCAAAATCACTTCCGATTTGCGCATAATTTTCGACGAGTGCCGATACAGCCCGGCTCATCCCTGCCAGGTAATGCGTTCTTCGATCCATTCCGTGAAAAACCCGGTGCAGATCAGGAATACTTGCATACGAAACCAACCAGTTTTGTGCAATCATAAAAGGCAATATGCGTTTGGTACGCGAAGGCAATTGAAAAAATCTGAGTGCCAGTATCTTATAAACATGAAGCGAGAAATCGGTTAACCCGGTATCGGCATAACGGTTCCAGTTGGCAGCCAGAAAATGATCGTAAAAAATATCGACCCCTACACCTGAATACCTTCCCATCGCCGGTTTAATCAGTTCGATGCTGTTTCTAACCACAGGATGATTGTCGGTAAACTGATCGATTGCCCGATGCAGGTGAATACCATCGATTACTGATGATGGATAATTTTGCATTTGGCGACCCTTCACTGAATCTGCAATAAAATTCCCAAACAGGATCTCATCATTTGATCCGGACAGGTGAGCATGAGCCAAAAAATTCATCAGAATAATATTTAATTTCCTTAAATGGAATCCTTTGGCAAAAGTGCAAAGAAAATGAAAGTAAAATGGTTAAAAAAAGGGAACACAAAACACTACCTGATCAACGCCCTTAAAAACACCCATGCCGTCATTCAACAATCGTTTGAAACCTTGTAATGTGATCAATTTAAAATCAATATAGATTAAATGCGCGGCATTTATAAACAGCTATTTTAGGTAATTTTGCACCAACGATTTACAATTGTTCATTTAAGAAAATGCAATGCAAAAACTACTATTATTGGGAGATGAGGCTATTGCCCAGGGAGCCATAGACGCAGGATTATCAGGTGTTTATGCTTACCCGGGAACTCCATCGACCGAAATAACCGAATACATACAGGCTTCCAAAGAGGCCAAAGAGAGAAATATCAGATCCAATTGGTCGGCCAATGAAAAAACGGCTATGGAAAGTGCCATCGGAATGTCGTATGCCGGGAAAAAGGCATTGGTCTGTATGAAACATGTGGGCCTTAATGTGGCAGCAGACGCTTTCGTAAATGCTGCCATTACAGGTGCCAACGGCGGTTTGGTAGTGCTATCGGCCGACGACCCGAGCATGCATTCGTCACAGAACGAACAGGATTCGAGGTTTTACGGAAAATTTGCCATGATTCCTGTGTTGGAACCTTCCAACCAGCAAGAAGCCTACGATATGACCCGGTACGCGTTTACCCTTTCTGAAAAATTCGGTACCCCGGTATTGATCAGGGTTACGACACGTTTGGCCCACTCGCGCGCGGGGGTACAGCGAGTGGAAGTGCTCGGCCAAAACGACCTGCACCTCCCTTCGAACCTCAAACAATTTGTGCTTTTACCCTCAATCGCCCGAAAACAATACAATCAATTGCTGGGGAAACAAGCCCGGTTTGAAGACGATGCACTTACTTCGGGTTATAACCAATTGATTGAAAAAGATAACCATAAATTAGGTATTGTAGCCTGTGGTCTGGCATACAATTACCTCATCGAAAATTTTGAAGACCATCAGGTTCCCTATCCCGTTTTAAAAGTGGGACAATATCCGGTTCCCCATGACCTGGTTCGCAAATTATACGATCAGGTGGAAGAAATTCTGGTGCTGGAAGATGGTTATCCATTGTTCGAAGAATTGCTTAAAGGTTACCTGAACAATGGCAAAAAGATCATGGGCCGTCTGGACGGAAGCATTCCCATGGCTGGTGAGCTCAATCCCAATATCGTGGCCCATGCTTTAGGAATTCCTGTTAACGTAGGTCATCAAAACCCGGCTGTAATTCAGGGACGCCCACCTTCGTTGTGTGATGGATGTTCACATACCGACAGTTTTCTGGCGCTTAATGAGGCTTTGAGCAAATTTTCTTCAGGTCGCGTTTTTTCAGATATTGGATGTTACACACTCAGTGCACTCAAGCCACTGGAGTCGATCAACAGTTGTGTTGATATGGGCGCTTCCATCACCATGGCCATAGGTGCTGCTGATGCAGGATTGGTTCCCTCCGTGGCTTCCATTGGCGATTCCACCTTCACCCATTCGGGGATGACAGGACTTTTGGACGCCGTCAACAACAACTCCCCCATTGTGGTGGTGATTCTCGACAATTCAACTACCGGAATGACCGGAGGTCAGCAATCGTCAGCCCTGGGAAAGATTGATACTATCTGTTTGGGATTGGGTGTTCACCCGGATCACATCAGGGTAATTACTCCTTTGCGGAGAAACCATGAAGAAAATGTAAAAGTGATCACAGAGGAGCTTAACTACCAGGGAGTTTCAGTTATTATCGCCCGCCGTGAATGTATTCAGACTTTGGGCAGGAGAATGAAGCTTAAAGCCATGCAAAAAATGGAATCCAATAACTAATGCTCATTAAATAGTAAAAAAGATGAAAAAAGATATCATATTGGCAGGAGTTGGCGGACAGGGTATTCTCACCATTGCCACTGTAATCGGGACCGCTGCATTAATGGAGGGACTTCAGCTAAAGCAGGCTGAAGTACACGGCATGAGCCAGCGAGGTGGAGATGTCCAATCGCACTTGCGACTTTCGTCTAAACCTGTGGCTTCCGACCTGATTCCCGAAGGAAAAGCCGACCTGGTGATTTCTGTTGAACCAATGGAATCGCTTCGCTATATAAACATGATGAACAAAGAAACGGGCTGGCTCATCACGTCGATGAATCCTTTTATCAACATGAGTAATTATCCGTCGTTGGAAGAGTTACTCGCTGAAATCTGGAACCTGCCGCGGAATGTGACCATCGATGCTGAAAAAGTGGCAAAAGAACTGGGATCGGTTAAAGCAGCCAATATCGTTGTGCTGGGAGCCGCTTCCCCATACCTGGAAATCAAGTTTGATAACCTTGAAAAAGCCATAGAATCTATCTTTGCCGAAAAAGGCAACGACGTGATTCAACTCAACCTAAAAGCTTTGCGTGCAGGAAGGGAATTGGCCGATAAACGAGGTTAACCATACCACATAAAAAAACCCACCTCTTTAAAAATAAGGTGGGTTTTTTTATTTAGAGTATAACCTACTTAAGCTGCAAAGTGGACATATAATCGTAAAACACCTTTTCTATCTCAGCTGACAATTCAGGCTGTTTATACTGTTTTGTCATCTGCATCAACCGCTGCAATACAGCCATGGATTCCTGCACATCGTCATCGTAATAGGCTAAAAACCGATCAGGAAGCGAGCTAAAGTAAGACAAATCCTGAGTATATCTGTTGGTAAGTGCTTTCACTACTTCATTGGCTTTCCCGGTAGCATCGGCTTGATAATAATACTCTGCCCAGGGCAGCATATAATAGTCATAAGGAAATTTCTCATTCGGGAAAAACTCAAGCCCTTTATCCATAACAGCCACTGCAGAATCATTTTTCCCCTGATTGATCAGTGCCTGAGCCAATCGAATATAATTCTGTTTGGCCATGCCGGAGTTACGCGAGCTCTCACGGTCGACCACCACATCATTTTCATTGAGTCGTCCCCAACGCGCATCTTTATGCATCAATACTTCATAACTTCTTTCTGCATCCACGCCACCAACACGCTTCATATATTCGGCAGCAGGTACCGGTTTAAAGCGATATACCACACCTTCCAGGTGACAAAACTGATCTACATTGAGTACCTTACTGATGCTGTTGGGATTGGCAAAATAGATGGGCCTTGACCAGTTGTTGGTGGCAATCAAGTCGAGTAGCATCAGGTCGTTTCTAAATAAACCACCCTGGGTCAAATCCCATTGTATGACGTCAACTATTTTATCTCGGTCCTGCGCATCTACGGTCCCCGATTGAATAACCGCGTCAATGTCCACTTGATAGGTCAGGTGTTTCGCGGGAAGATAATCAATCCAATCACCATTCTGAAGAGGTACTTTGGAAGCCTTACTCTGGTCTTTTATAAATTGAATGGCTTCGCTTAACTCAGCCGTATCAAGACGTTCAAAAACAGGTACATAATTTCCTTTTTTATTATAAAAATCCTGATCGATTGTTAAGGGCAATTTGTCCGAATTGTATACCTTTCTTCCCATCTGATCCACATACCAATCGCCGGATGACAACATGTAGTTAACCACGCGTACATCTGTACGGATACCTTCCACTTCCTGGACATACCAAAGGGGGAAAGTGTCATTGTCACCGTTTGTAAATAAAATGGCATTGGGAGCACATGATTCAAGGTACATTCGTGCAAAATCACGGGCCGCATATTTTCCTGAGCGGTTATGACCTTCCCATCCCTGGCTGGCCATCAATACTGGGACGGCCACCAATGAAACTACGGTAACGATTCCGGCAGCCATGGTTTTGTTCGACATCACCTTTTGCAATCCATTATACAGGGCCAATACCCCGAGTCCAATCCAAATGGAAAACGCATAAAACGAACCTGCATAGGCATAATCCCTTTCGCGGGGTTGTAGTGGTTGCTGATTCAGATAGATGATAATAGCGAAACCTGTCATGATAAACAAAAGCGCTACCACCCAGGTATCTTTGTTATTTCGGTTCAGTTGAAAAACAAACCCTAAAATCCCTAAGATAAAAGGCAGGAAAAAGAAAGTGGCCCTCGCCGGATTTCGCATGCTATCGGGCAGATTGCTCTGGTCGCCCAGACGCATGGCATCAATAAAACCAATTCCACTGATCCAATTTCCATGATTGATTTCTCCCTGGCTCTCAATGTCGTTTTGCCGTCCGGCAAAGTTCCACATAAAGTAGCGCAGGTACATATGGCTTACCTGGTAGGTAAAGAAAAAACGCAGGTTTTCACCAAAAGTGGGTTTATAAACGACCTCACTCTCGCCATTTGAGTTTGTTACCCGGATTGGGACCCCTTTTACATCTCCAAAAAGTTTATACAGGCGAATATGCTCCGGTTTCTGGTCACTCCACATACGTGGAAAAACAGTAGTAAAACGTGAATCATAGACAGGGACAGTTCCTTTGCGGTCATCCTTTATCACATACTTTCCTTTGGCATTGTCTTTTACATACACAGGGTTACCATCGCCGTGCTCCACCACCGGGGCATTGTAATATTGACCCTGAAAAATGGGCCAGGTACCATATTGCTCTCTGTTGAGATAAGAAAGTAAACTGATGGCATCTTTTGGTGCATTTTCGTTGATGGGTGTCCTTGCATTAGCCCTGATCACCAGCATAAAAAATGAAGAATAGCCGATCAGGATAAAGGTTAAAGCCAAAAGCGCCGTGTTTAGTACGGTTTTACCTTTAGCACGTGAATAGATCAAACCATAAGCAATGGCTCCGATAATGATAAGGAAGTATATGATGGTTCCTGAATTAAAAGGCATTCCAAGCGTATTGACAAAAAACAACTCAAAACCACCGGCCAAATCTACTATTCCTGGAATAATCACATACATGATCACCGACAGGATAAGCAACGAAACAATTCCTGCCAACAAAAATCCCCTGGTGGAAGTTTTGTATCTTTTATAATAATAGACATAAACAATGGCAGGGATAGCCAGCAGGTTCAGCAAATGCACGCCAATCGACAATCCCATAATAAATGAAATCAACAGCAACCAGCGGTAACCTGTACGGTGATCAGCCACCTCTTCCCATCGGAGGATGGCCCAGAAAACCACGGCGGTAAAAAATGAGGACATGGCATATACTTCACCTTCTACGGCAGAAAACCAAAATGAATCGCTGAAGGTATAAGCCAAAGCACCAACCAATCCGGCACCAAGTACTGCCAGTCCCTGCCCGTTAGTCATTTCAACTTCTGTATTCGGAACCATCAGTTTACGGGCCAGCATGGTGATGGTCCAGAACAAAAACAAGATGGTAAAGCTACTCGACAAGGCGGACATCGCGTTTACCATTAAAGCTACATGCTCGGTATTGCCCATGGCAAACATGGAGAAAAACCGGCCAAGCAACTGAAAAAGAGGCGCTCCGGGAGGATGACCAACTTGTAATTTGAATGCAGTGGCAATATATTCACCACAATCCCACCAACTGGCTGTTGGTTCGAGGGTTAAAAAATAAACTGTCGTGGCGATGGCAAAAACTAACCATCCCAGCAGGTTATTGACTTTCTTAAAGTTTTTCATGCGTGGAGCTATTTATCACGAATAGATGTGAGGCGAAAGTACGAAATTCGCTTTTAATCTGTCAATTGCCCCAATCAATTTTAACACATTTTATCAGATGATAAAATCACAAGATGAGATCCCGATAGAAAAAGTACCCAATTTCATTTAATCGCTATCTTTACAACCTGTATTATATGAGGGTAAGTTGATTGGAAATAAAAGTGATAATCAAGCTTTAAGAAGAATATTTTTTCTTTTATCGAGCTTCATGCACGTTTGAATCCCGCCACGACTACCCTTTGTAAACTGTCATCAAAGAAGCTTAAATTATGGATGATCATTCGTTTAACCCATTTATCTCGGCACAGCAACAATTTGACCATGCCGCTTCGATTCTGGATTTAGACAAGGCTACTTGCGATTTACTCAGAAATCCCATGCGTGAGCACCACTTTAGCATTCCATTGCGCATGGATAATGGAACGGTACAAATTTTCAGGGGATTTCGCGTTCAGCACAACGATGCACGCGGTCCTGTGAAAGGAGGAGTTCGGTTCCACCCGATGGAAACCATTGATTCGGTGCGCGCTCAGGCCATGTGGCTCACCTGGAAAACCGCCGTGGCCGATTTGCCGTTGGGTGGAGGAAAAGGTGGGGTCATCTGTGATCCACACAACCTGAGCCTGGGTGAACAGGAGAGGCTTTGCCGTGGGTGGGTGCGTCAGATTTTCAGGGATATTGGTCCTGAGGTTGACATTCCTGCCCCGGATTTAATGACCAATGCCCAACACATGTTGTGGATGCTTGACGAATATGAGGTGCTGGCCGGTGGCCGCTATCCGGGTGCCTTTACCGGCAAACCTGTTGGCATGGGGGGATCTTTGGGTCGACTGGAGTCCACAGGATATGGTGTTATTATCACCGTGAGGGAGGCTTTGAAAGAATTGTCGCTTTCTCCTGAAAAAGCAACTGCCAGCGTCCAGGGATTCGGTCATGTATCCAGGTATGCCATTGAATTGTTTCAACAGATGGGTGGCACGGTTACCTGTGTTTCATCATGGAATCAAAAACACAACAAGAGTTTTTCCTATCTAAAAAAAGATGGAGTTCAACTGGAAGAATTGTTGGATATAACCGATTCTTTTGGAGGAATCAACAAAGAAAAGGCCCAAGATCTGGGTTATGAAATACTCGACTCTGACGCCTGGCTGGAGCAGGAAGTCGACATTCTGATACCTGCTGCGATGGAAAACCAAATTACGTCAAAGAATGTCGCTCTGATTAAACCTTCTGTCAAGATACTTGCCGAAGGAGCCAATGGCCCCACTACACCGGATGCCATTTTGAAAATCAATGCCCGAAACATTTTTACCATTCCCGACTTTTTGGCCAACGCCGGAGGTGTAACCTGTAGCTATTTTGAGCAGGTACAAAGCAACATGAATTACTATTGGGAAAAGGAAGAGGTACTGAGTAAACTGGATGTTAAAATGACTTCCGCATATATCGCTGTAAGCAACTTTGCCCAAATGAACAACCTTAACCTACGTGATGCCGCCTATGTGATTTCTGTGGACCGTGTGGTCAGGGCATGCCATGATCGGGGTTGGGTGTAAAAGGAGCTGCTGACCATAAAACAAAAATCCGGTAAGCCTTGGTACTTACCGGATTTTCTTACCTATGCAAAAAAGTTTATTCATATTTCAACGATTCAACCGGGTTGGCCGAAGCTGCTCTCACCACATGGAAACTAATGGTAGCCAAGCCAATAATCAATGCCACCAGCCCTGAAAGAGCCACCGAATACCAGTGTATTTGTGTGTAGTACACAAAACTCGATTCCATCCAATTGGTAAGCTGCCAAATGGCTACGGGGACGGCAAAGGCAAATGAAATCAGGATCAACCAAAAGAATTCCCTGAATAACAACAACATGATATCGCCTGTTAAGGCACCATTCACTTTGCGGATGCCAATTTCACGTGTGCGGCTTTCAGCAGTAAAGCTTGACAATCCCAGAAGTCCAAGCAAGGCAATAAACAGGGTGATAGAAGCGATGATCAAAAACAGGGTGCTAATCCTTTGCTCGGCACCATAACTTTCTTCCTGCATTTCGCTCAATATTTTATAATCGAAAGGCCGCTTGTTGCCAAACTCTTTCCAGCTTTGTTCAATATATTCGAGTGCCTGGTTTTTCTCACCTTCTTTATATCTTACCGTCGTTAAAAAACGGGGCTGAGGAGAGATGAACATGATGATGGGTTCAATTTTGTTGTGAAGAGAGTTAAAATTGTAGTCTTTCACCACACCAATCACTTTCATGACTCTTCCGCCCGAGCGGTCGAGTTCCATTCCATAATTGATTTTCTTACCAATGGCCTCCTCTCCCCACCCAAATTGTTTGGCTGCGGTTTCGTTGATGATCACAGCTGCAGTATCGTCTGTCCCCATATTTTTGTCAAAATCGCGGCCCTCCACAAATTTAAATCCCATTGTTTTGGGATAATCATAATCGCATTGAGTGAGAATGACGGCCATCTCCTTCATCTCGTTTTCCTGTTCAACCAACATCACCTGAATCCAAAGGTTGCGGGAAGGTACTCCTGAGGAATTGCAGGCAGAAACGATGGAAGGATTCTGCAACAGATGCTCCTTAAATGCAACAGCCTGTTTCCGGAATGAAGTATCCTGCATTTCTAACACTACGGCATTATTTTTATCGAAACCCAGGTCTTTATTTTTCAAAAAGTCAAGCTGATCGCTAACTACAATGGTGGCGATGATCATCACGATGGCAATAAAAAACTGAATTAAAACAAGGCCTCTGCGCAACCATTGATTGGCTTTTCCGGATTTACCGGCATGGCCCTTTAATACTTTGAGAGGTGAAAAAGAGGATAAATAAAAGGCCGGATAGCTTCCTGAGATCACACCAATCAGCATGCTGATGGCAAAAAACAGCAGCAAGAAATCAGGAGAGGCGATCACGCCAAAGGTCAGGCTCTTTCCTGAAAGGGTATTGAAATCAGGCAACAAGATGGAAGTTAAAGCCAAAGAGAGCAGATAAGCAATGAATGTAAGCAACAGTGCTTCGCTGATAAACTGTACGATAAGCTGTTTTCTTTCGGCACCGACCACCTTTCGCAAGCCCACTTCCTTGGCACGCTTGGTTGCCCGGGCTGTGGCCATGTTCATGTAATTGATAGACGCCAGCAATAGTATAAACAGTGCTACGATAGAAAATATTTTAATATAGGCGTTGTTTCCTGTGGGAAGATCGGCGGACAATTTAGAGTTCAGATGTACCTTGTCGATTCGGGTAGCTTTTAGATCGAAGGAGGCATTGATCTGATCTCCAAGTGATTTCATGTACTTTTCGTAGAACTGGGGAAACTTCTCAAAAATGGTTTCGATTTTGGAGTTTGGACTTAAAAGCACATAGGCATACACTCCAATATTCCAAAAACGCATTGGTTCCATGCTGTTAAAGTCCTCTCCACCGGGGCGATGCGCCAAAGTGGATGCCGACATCAGTGCATCAAATTTCAGGTGCGAATTTTCCAGTACGTCGGCTACCACAGCAGTTACCTTGAACTGTATATCGTTGTCCACTAAAACTATCCGGCCAATGGGATTTTCGTTGCCGAAATATTTTTTCGCAGAGGAGTTCGTAAGCACAATGGAATTTGGCTCAGCCAGGCATCTGTCCAGTGAACCTGCCATTAAAGGATGGGTAAAAACATCAAAAACAGTTGAATCGGTATAATAAAAATGGTTTTCATAATATTCCTTATCGCCAATACGCACCAACAGGTTATCGTCCCCGGCAAAACGAACTACTTTCTCTATTTCGGGAAACTCCAGTTGCAAAGCAGGTGCCATGGGCAAAGGCACAATGGCAAAATTATCATATTTGGTCCCTATCCTGAAACTTGACTCAATCCGGAAAATACGTTCATAATTTTTATGATGCTGGTCATACGTAATCTCATCGCGGACGTATAAAAAAATCAAAATAAAAGTAACCAAACCAATAGTTAAACCGATGATATTCAGTGCTGAATAGAATTTATTCTTAGCCATATTGCGAATGGCTGAAAGCAGATAATTTTTTAACATGGTTTTACAATTTACCCTACAGGCTAATTACTCTGGAAATTTTCCACTAAAATCTGTCCGTCAAAAAGGCGGATAATGCGGTGGCTGAACTCTGCATCGCGCTGAGAGTGGGTAACCATAATGATGGTTGTGCCTTTGCGGTTTAAATCGCTTAACAGGTTCATCACTTCTTCGCCATTGGCCGAATCCAGGTTTCCGGTGGGCTCGTCGGCAAGAATTAATTTTGGATTTGAAACCACTGCTCTGGCAACTGCCACACGCTGTTGCTGACCTCCCGAAAGTTGCCCGGGAAAGTGTTTTTTCCTGTGTGAAATTTGCATTTGTTCCAGTACTTCCTCCACTCTCTGTTTGCGTTCTTTGGTCGGAATGCCAAGATAAATCAGGGGCATTTCCACATTTTCGAAAACGGTGAGCTCATCAATCAGGTTAAAATTCTGGAAAACAAATCCAATATTTTGCTTCCTGAGTTTGGCACGTTGCCGTTCGGAGGAATTCGTTACATCGTGATCGAGGAAAATATATTTCCCTTTGGTGGGGTTATCAAGAAGTCCTATAATATTGAGCAAGGTAGATTTTCCACAACCGCTGGGCCCCATAATGGCCACAAATTCGCCCTGTTCGATGTTGAAGTTTACCTGGCGAAGCGCTGTTGTTTCTACTTCTTCGGTAAGAAAAATCCTGGTTAAGTCGACTGATTTAATCATGATATTGAATATTTATATTGTTTGAGACGGATAAAAGTTTCTAATGTTACAAGGTTACTCATATTTTATAGTGTCGACAGGATTGGCCTTTGATGCGACCAGGGCCCTGACGGTAGTAATAAACATGGCCAGCAGGAATGCGGCCAGGCCGCCAATTAAAAAGCTTGACCACTGCAATGGCATTGCATAGGCAAAATAGGACCGCCAATAATCAATTAACAGCCATGTGAGTGGAAATGCTATGGCGATGGCCACGATTACCAGCCAGATAAATTCAACAGACAGCAATTTGATCAACGAAAATTCTGTAGCTCCCATCACTCTTCGGATGCCAATTTCACGGGTTCTCTGCAGGGCCATAAAGGCCACCAATCCGTAAAGACCCAGTGCTGCAATAAAAATGATAATCATAGTTAATACCAGGGCCAACAATCCCAGAATTTCCTCGCCAGCGTAAAGTTTCGCCAATTCATGATCGAACCAGGAATACTCAAAAGGCCGGCCTTTTTCCCAGCTATCCCAGCGATCCTCCACAAAATGAACGACCTCCTGCCTGCTGCCAGGGTCTACTTTAATGGCGGCATACTTAAGGAAGAACCTGATTACTCCGGGTGTTTCCTTTATATTCAGCACAAATGGCCCCACAGGTTGGTGTAATGAAGTGGCATTGAAATTAGTAAACACGCCAATCACACGTTCTTCGCCCTGAAGCGAACTAAATCGCTTGCCAAGCGCCTCCTGATTCGATTTCCAACCCAGATGTTTTACCATGGCTTCGTTGATCAGCATCCCCTTTTCGGGATCTGTCTTCATGGATTCGTTGTAATCGCGCCCTGCCAACAATTTGATGTCAAATGTCTTCAGAAAATCGTACCTTACCACGAGGGCCGGGTAAAATTGCCAATTGTCATCAGGAAGTCCTTCGGGTCTGAATTCATGGGTATTATGTGCCACACCCAGTATGTCGTCCATGGCGGTCACGCTTTTTACATGAGGGTTTTGGAGCAGCTCATTTTTAAATCCTTCAAAATTCCTGGAAATCATGGTGTTGCTTATGGGGACGAGCAAAATATCCTGTTTAGAAAAGCCAGTATCGGCATTTTTCATAAAACTCACCTGCCTGAATATATTTAAAGTGATTATAATCAGGATAATGGAAACTACAAATTGAATAACCACCAAGGCTTTACGTGCAGTTCCACTCCTGGCTCCCTTTCTGATTTTTCCTCTAAATGAATCGATGGGATTAAATGACGAAAGAAAAAAGGCAGGATAAGTGCCGGCTAATAAACCGGTCAGAGTGGCTATTCCAATCACTCCCAACAAATAATAAGCATTGGTAAAGCGATACAGGTGAATTTGCTTGCCTGCCATCACATTAAACGTGGGCAAGGTAAATTCGATGAGCATCAAAGCGATGAAAAGTGCAATAAGTGCCATTAACAACGATTCTGTTAAAAACTGAACCATCAGTTGAACCCGTGTGGCCCCGAATACTTTCTTGATTCCGATTTCGCGTGCCCGGTTAGCAGAGGTGGCGGTGGCTAAATTAAAATAGTTGATAATGGCAATGATCAACAGAAAGAAAGCAATGCTGCCCAGGATATAGAGATATGAAATGTTGCCGTTGGGTTCAATTTCGTAATCGAGGGTCGATTTCAGATGAATATCCAATAACGGTTGCAAATACAAAGAGACATGTTCCTTTTCGGCGTCGTAAAAATATTTCTGAATGAAAGCAGGAAAATTGGCTTCTAATTTATCTGCCATTCCTGGTTCTACAAGCAAATAGGTCCAGCAGGGATTCCAGACCCAGGTTTTTGGCAGGCTACCCCCATACATCTTGCGCAGGCTTGATAACGAAGCCATCATATCAAACTGAAAATGAGAATTTCCGGGAACATCCCGAATGACCCCTGTCACTTTCAGGTCGAGCATTTTTTCGAACCGGATGGTTTTGCCCATGGGTACCGAATCGCCAAAATATTTATGTGCGGCAGATTGTGATATGACCACCGAATTGATCTCATTCAGAGCCGTATATGGATCGCCATAGATAAACGGAACATCGAAAATCTTAAAAAAGGTAGAATCGCCAAAAAAGAACCGGCGCTCATTATAACTCTTGTCGTTGTGTTCGATCAAAGTGCGTGGAACCTGCCTGTTAAAAACCCTGGTCACATTTTCAACCATTCCCGGATAGTCGTTTTTAAGCGTCCAGGCAACAGGAAAAGGACTACTTGCCGAATTTTCGCCAACTCCTTCAAAGTCGTATACATTTACCAGACGGTAGATGTTTTCTGCCTTCCGATAATGCCTGTCGTAACTGAGCTCATCGAGAATATAAAGCCAAATCAAAATAAAACTGGCGATTCCGATGGCCAGACCGATCACATTAAGTGAAGCATAAAACTTATGCTTTATCAGGTTACGACACGCTATTTTAAAATAATTCAACCACATGATTCATTTTATTAATCCTGAGGAATTTGGTGGCGGCGGAACATCAGTGGGATTTCGGTTTTGGTGGGAGGACCGATTTCTACCAGTTCCCAGTCCTTGTCGTAATCTTTTAGTTTGTGCTTCAGCACGGTAATCCTGTCAATTTCAGGGCTTCCTTCCCAACTCAGCAATTCAACCCTGTACTGGAGTGTTTTCTTTTTCCCGTTGATGCGAACATCAATTTCAACATTTTGCTCCTTATCAATGTCGGGGATTAAAATCACTATTTCTCTCATGGCTATGTTATCTAAAAATTAGTTTCTCTTTGTCACCGTAAGCGTCGTAGCGAGAAACAATTACATTCTCACCCGGTTCCAAGCCTTCGGTAACTTCATAAAAGTTGGTATTTTGGCGGTTGATTTTTATATTCCGGCGTACGGCAAAGTCACCCGACGGATCCACCACAAAAATCCAGTTACCGCCCGTTTCCTGGAAAAACCCTCCTCTTTTAATGACCACCGCTTCTGTTTCGTTGCTGAATTTTAACTTCACCTGAAGGGTTTGCCCACGTTTAATGCCCTTTGGGGCCAGGTCGTCAATAAAATACAAATCAATCCGGAACGATCCATTGGAAACATCGGTATATATTTTCTCCACAACCAGATCGTAAGTGCTTCCGCCATAATCGAAGCCGGCTTCCTGTCCGATAAAAACCCTTGAAATATAGCGTTCATCAATTTGAGCTTCCAAACGGTAATTATCCGGAATATCGATCTGGCCCAGATGCACACCGGCAGATTTTGTTTCACCAATTTTCAGGTTAAAGCTGGAAAGTTTGCCTGAAGCTGGAGCTTTCACATAGGCATTTTCCATGTTTTTGCGCAACAGGCTGACGTTCTCGTTCATACGCTTTAACGAAGTCTCAATATCAATCTTTTGCGCTTCACGCGAAATGGAGTCGAGGCGTTGCAATTTGAGAGATATCACCAGTTGTTTATTGGTGAATTCGGCCTCGCGACTGGCATCTTCAAATTCCTTTTCGGCAATCACGCCCTGGTCGTGAAGATACACCTTACGTTTGAATTCGCGTTGCGCCACATCAATTTGATACTCCAACTGCACAATTTCCTTTTGACGGATATATTTGTTCTGTTCCAATGACAAACGCGTGTTTTGCAGGTTGTTAATTTCAGCCAGCATCCTGGTTTCCTGCTCCATATAACTCAACTCCATGGAAGTGTTCAACAGTTTCAACAAGGTATCGCCTATCTGCACCATGTCGCCGTCTTCGGCAAAAATAGCTTCCACCACACCACCCTGGATGGCATCAATATAATAAGTCTCTTTTGGGAAAACCACTCCATCAATGGGAATAAACTCCTGAAACTTGCTTTGCTGCACACTTGCAATGGTGAGTTCGTTTTTGTTGACGTACAGTTTGGCAGAATTGTCGCGAAAAAACAACAGATAAGCCACCAAAACCACAAAGGCTGAAATAACTACCAACATTCCAATTTTTTTGGAAGTCCATCTTTTCTTTTCAATCATTCGGTCCATTGAACAAGTTTTTGTTAACTTTCGTTAACTAAACCTATGCCATATTCCCTAACAATAACTAATCCTGACTATTATATAACTTAAAGATAAATGTTGAGGATACAAACGTTCGGTATCGTACACTTTTTTGTACACTGGTGAACAAATTAATTTTGGCTGAAAGCCCAATAAAACAGGCCGTTCTGTTTACCCTAGCTCAAAAGTAGTAATACCATAAACATGGCCGATATTTTGAACCGGAGGAGGTCCAAAATACATGCGTGCAGTTTCGAAAACTTTTTTCATTTTATAGCACTCCACGAGTCGTTGTGCGGCTTCGTTGGGTTCGGGAATATCCAGAAAAACAGGCTCACCCTCGTGTGGGAATCCAAAAAGAGCACCTGAAAGGAAGTTGGCAATATTTTCACTTTCAGAGAACAATGGTCCAATTTTATATCCAATCCTGCATTTTCTGATCATACCAAAACCCAGAATGCTCCCCTTCTCCACATAAGTGAGGGCAAGACTTTCGGGTTGCTGAATCCAACATTCCAGAAATTTTCTTCTCCCGGCAGGAAAATACTGTCTGTCGTAATTGACTAACGAATCGAACGACACTTCGGAAGCCGGTATCAAATGAACATTTTCCACCCTCATTCCGGTGGCTTTGCCTTCCATGCGTATGTTGCGATAAGCCAGTTGGTAGCCCGATTTGCGGTAATTGGGTTGCTGTTCCACCACACCATCCATGCCCACAATGCGTCCTGCCAGAGAATCATGACCCTGTTTCCAGATTTCATAACCGTAACCTTTTCCACGATATTCGGGAGCTACCATGTAAAATCCCATAAACCCAAAGTCATCGCCATATTTTACTGCCGATTTACAGGCGATCATGCTTCCATCCAGCTCACCGATTAAAAATCCGGTGGGATCGGTTGCATAAAAGCAGGATGCATCGTATAAACCCGGGTTCCAGCCTTCGCGGGCTGCCCATTCAACAGCGAGAGGGATTTCTTCCTCCTTCATTTGGCGGATGGTGTAAATGTCTTTGGTCATTGGGATCAATATCAATGGTATTTATCAACCAAAAGTAAGGATAATGGGCGAAAAGAAAAAAGATTACGGGTTATTTTCGGCGTCACTGTGAATCCAGGCAGCATTTAGAAAACCAGGGAATACAAAATTTGCTTTTCTTTGCCATTAATTGGGATGTTTTGGAAGCAACCACATGGTTCCTTGTATTGTCTCTTCAATTAGATAAAATTAACTTTATGAAAATTAGAAACTTACTTTTGTTTGCCATGATATCGGGCGTCATGGGTGGATGGGCCCAAATCGCCCCCGATAAGTATTATGTTCAGTTTACTGATAAAAACAACTCACCCTATAGCATTAATGATCCATCGCAGTTCCTAACCCAACGGGCTATCGACAGAAGGACAAAACAGGGTATTACCATCGACGAAAAAGATATTCCTGTAAACCCGCAATATTTGCAAGGTGTAGCCGAAATTGGTGTTGAACTGCTTAACGCGACACGTTGGTTAAACGGAGTTACCATATTTACCGCCAATCCCGATTTGATTACTCAAATCGAGGCCCTTCCCTATGTTGCCTCCACACGTTCATTTTTTATCAATAAATCAGCAAAAAATAAACCCTTTTTTGAAGTTGAAGAAATGTTGGCTACTGAACATGAGCACATAACACCATCTAACAGGGGTGTATCCACACTTAATTACGGGAGTGCTTACGGACAGATTGAACAGTTAAATGGCATTAACCTGCATGACAAGGGATTTCAGGGACAAGGGATGGTGATTGGTGTTCTGGATGCCGGATTTGAGTTTGCTGATATTCATCCTGCCTTCGACAGTTTATTCGCGAATGGTCAGATTTTGGGTACAAAGGATTTTGTAAATCCCGGAGGAAATGTCTATACCGAGCATTATCATGGCAAGAGTGTACTTTCGTGTATGGGTGCCAATTTACCCGGTGAGATGATAGGAACAGCCCCAAAAGCCAGCTATTGGTTACTTCGTACAGAAGATGCGCCGACAGAGAACTTTATTGAAGAGTTTAACTGGCTGTCAGGAGCCGAATATGCCGACAGTGTTGGCGTAGATGTGATCAACAGCTCGTTGAGTTATGCTGGTTATGATATGCCTGAATGGGACAATACCTACGAAGATTTGGATGGAAATACCGCGATCAGTACACAAGCCGCCGATATTGCAGCCGCAAAAGGCATCCTGATTTGTAACAGTGCCGGAAATTCAGGCGACTCAGGCTTTCCATGGAATGGTGCTCCTGCCGATGCCGATAGTGTTATGTCGATTGGAGCCGTTTGGTTAGATGATACCAGGGTGTCGTTTAGCTCAATAGGCCCAACGGTGGATGGCCGCATAAAACCTACAGTGATGGCTTGTGGTGCAGGAGCAACCGTTGCCAGCGGAAGCGATGGAATTGATGCGGGAGGAGGGTTCGGAACTTCCTTCGCTTCACCTATCATGACCGGGATGGTCACCTGTTTATGGCAGGCATTTCCCGAATTGAACGTGATGGCGTTACAGGAAGTGATTAAGCAAAGTGGTTCAACAGCTTTAAATCCTGACAATTATATGGGATGGGGTATTCCTGATTTCGTTAAGGCTTCCTGGTTGATCACGTCTGTAAATCCTCCAAAAGAAGGGAACAATCAACTGATTAGAATGGTAACACCGAATCCCTTTTCAAATCAGGTGTCAGTGGTTTTAAACCTGGACAAGACAGAGGTGGTTGATTTCATTTTGACCACGTTGAACGGAACAGCGGTTACTCAACTCTCACAAAGGCTATCACCCGGTAACAACAGAATCAATCTGGATGAGGTATTGGCCAATATGCCTTCCGGTATGTACTTTTTAAGGGTTACCACCACCAACAAAATGGAAGTGACCAAACTTCTTAAAAACTAGGTTCAACTTACACAGGTTACAAAAATACCCATGGATTACGCCCATGGATATTTTTTTGTTCATTTTTTAACTTTTTGGCATCACTGCTTATCACTACTTTTCTGTTTTATCCAGTACCCAAAGGTGTTTGTTTTTGTCTTTTAAAGCGATGATTCCCAGATCATTATTATAAAAGAAACTAAAATCGGAATTGGTAAAAACATTGTAAAAAGTCTTATCAATTAAGACCACCTCCTCTATGGGTTTGGGGAAAAGATTGACGAATTGTATTGGAAGGTCCCTTTGGCTAACGAGTAGGGTGAGCGTTTTAGCATAATCAGGGCTCTGGAGATCAAAGGCAACAGAAATAGTGAGTTGATCGGAAACGGCGATGGTATCCTGAAAAAAAGGGTTCACGATTAAATCCAACATGAATTTCATTTGGATGAACTCAGTGACTTCGTTGATAAAGAATTGATAGCCATCAACTGAGGCTATTTTAACCTGCATCCTGCTGCTATCAAATTGACAGGGATGTGATGCTGACATGCTCTCCAATTTGTAACCTCCATCGCCAAACAAGAATTCAAATTTAGCCTGACGGCCATCCGCGTCTTTAAAATACAACACCCTGTTTTCCAAATAAGGAATACTAATCCTGGAATCCTCCAGAAGCCTGAATTCCCCAACAAATTCTTCCCCACATATATCCGGCGGCAAATCGGGATCCCCTTTTTTGCAAGAGATGACCAACAACAACGAGAGCAACACCACCATCGTCAATCTCAGGCTGTGAATTGTAATATCAGGGTTGGCGTGTTTCATCGTTCCGGTATTTTTAATAGGTGTCCTGAAAGCCTCTGTCAAGCTTATCAATTTATGCCACCCGAAATTTCTATCAGGTTTTTACATTTTCATCTGGCTAAAGTAATGAAAATTTCTTGCTTTCATTTTACAATGGTACCAGAAATTGGTTGTCTGTATTGGCAACCGTATTTTAAATGCCCCAGGGATACTGGTTCCTGATTACACAAAACGAGCCTTCCGGATCCCCTTCCAAATCCACATCGAAAACCAGGGGTGCCTGATTACCACAGTAAGGTTCGATGAATTTAATCGCGTATTTTCCTGCTTCTACACCAACAATCTCTATTTCCAGATCAAAAAGGCAATTGCAGCTACATAGCTGGCTTTCTTCAAATTCCTGAATGACAATGGTATCACTGCTGGCAGTTACCTTACACGATAGATTTCCAGGACAACAATTAAAACCGGCATTGATGTGTTTGATTGTTAATTGATGGGTGGAGGTATCAAACTGATACTCTGCACAAGAAAGACTATCGGCCAAGGCGTTTGTAGTGGCGGCTGATTTTAAATCTTTACAGGCAGAGTTGCTCAGCAGCCGACCCGAAATACCGGTTGGATCATTGTTGTCCTGTTCATTTTTACAACCCAAAATCAACATGGCAATAATTGCTACTGCCAGAACTGAATGAAATAATGCTTTCATGGATATCGATTTGAAGTGATACATCGTGTGTGATCTTCCAATGGATTATTTTGGTAATTATTCCATTCCAAACCCGGATGGGATAATCCTGATTCCAAAAATACAAAAAGAGAACCATTAAACGATCACTAAAAGCTATTTGTTTCAACTAAATCTGATGAGTTGAACAAAGCTTCCGGGAACTTTACTTAAAACTGATAATACATCCCGACAAGGAATGATTGGGCGATGAGTCGTTTGGGAATCACCGGAATGCCGCCTGTGGGTGACAACTCTAAGTCATAGTCAAGTGACAGAAAAAACTTCTTATATACATTAATGTTGGCTCCTAACATCAGCGCCATGGTTTGCCCAAAGGGGTTATAAATGATGATTCCAATGGCCGCTTTGGGTCGTATTTTGTTTCGGGGGTAAATATATTCAAGCTGAAGTGGAATTTTATAAATGAGCTCTTGCTCCCCGTTGTGTCTGATCATGGAAAATAGAGTACCCGTTCTTAGAAATAGTTTTTCATTTGCCCTTGGCAACCAGAAATGGGCAATAAATCCGGCTTGAAAATAAATATGATCATCCACATAATCGAACTTATGAAAACTTGTTATTCCTCCAACCACTTGAATATTGACCCTGGCGAAAGGTTGTTGTTTCTCATAAATAATACATTTCTCTCCCTGACATACCTGGTTGTGGTAATCCTCTGCCAGTTCAACCAAATTTTTATTGTCAGGCACTTTCACCTTCGCAATTTTGGCCGCTATGTCGGGCGCATCCTGCATGTAATAGTTTAATATTCCAATGTGGGTTTTCGATTGATATAAATAATGCTTGTCCCCTTCATATTTAATCTGTTCATCATAAGTAATTTCCGTGAGCGGGAGGTCTTCCTTATCCAGATAATAATGGTCGCCATTTTCGTTTCTCAGGTAGTAAATATTCACTTTTCCTTTTATCAGGAACTCCAAAAAGAAGTGTTCGCCAGCCAGTTCTCTTGAAACATAATATTTGCTGTCGATAAAACGAAAGGCTGAGATATCAGTTGGCAGGTACTCCTTCTCCCCGACCGGTTCGTTTGCTTTAAAATAACAAGATTTACCCATTAGCAAGTCGCCGCGGTAATCAATTTCACCAACCACCGTATCACCGGTTTTGGAGATGATATATCCTGGTTTGTAATCAGTTTGGGCCATCAAACATCGAGTTGCGATGATAAATCCCAGAAATAATAATGCTTTAAAGTTCATTCTATTTTGTAAAGTTATTCGTAAAAATGTCATGCAATTTTAGAATCGGTTTGTTTTTCGTACAGTTATACATTTCAATCTTGAGTCGCCTCCGAAAAATATGTTCTTATTGATTTTCAACTTATTTACCCCAGACCCCTAAATGGGAATTCTTTGAAAATCAACAAACTATTAAAGTTTCCTGTAATCTCTTTTGAGATTCCTGACTTTTCGGAGTGGACTCAATTTTCAATTACAAATATAGACCTATTCCTTTATCAAGCCGGATTGGTCGTAAAATAAATGGTTAACCTGTTTTGACCGGGTTCATGAGACATAACAAAAGACTATTCTCCCCGAACAAATTTTTCAAACCTCCATTCGGCCAGTTGTTTAAACCTGCACGACATATTCCCGCTGACCCGGTTATGAATGGACTCCCAAATCAGGCGGATTGGTTTAATATTGGACCACGATTTCTTGCCATAGAAATTAAACCCCACCATCAAAAACAGTTGCGACATTTCTTTCTCGCCTCTTTCCGGAATGGAAGTCCTGACATACATCGAAAACACACCAATGGGATATCCCCCCTGACATTCGTAAAGCAGGTACCTGGCGTTATCGGCGTCATTGGCAGCAGGAACTTTTTGAATTCTGATGGCTTTCAGATCGAATAAATGAAGCAGTTTCAGTCCGAAAAACCCATTTTTTAACCCAAATAAGTATTTTGAACGTCCAAAAAGAAATATCTGGATTTTATCCAATTGGTTATCCTGGAGGTTCACTTTCGCCAGGTGGTTGGGCCAGCAGGTAGAATCACCATTCCAGGCAAGCAATTCATCAAACAAAAAACTCGATGGAACTTCAATTCCAATCCTGTGGATATTAAGCATGCGATAATCCTCCACACCGATTCCAATTCGCTGAAGGATGCTCTCACAGTATTGTTGACGTTCCTCTTCGCTGTCGAATTTTACCAATGTCTTTATCAAAGGTGTATTGATGAGGAAATACTTGATATCGGTGAAGATATTTTTGCTCCTGGAAGGGGGATATTTAGGTACAAGCTCTTTCATCATTTTAAGCGTTCAACCAATCATTGTGTTAGTGATTTATATTTTATAACGGGTGGTTTTTATCTTTATTCATTAACACCAGTATGGAATTCCAAATAAATGAGGTCACCACCTTGACATTGAAGAATCTAAGGAAAATATCCCGGTAAGGTGCACTTCCGGTGAAAGTATCCCACAGCATTGAGCTCGCCATTCTTTTATGTCTAAGCTGTTTTTGCTCATCAATCACCATCCTGAGCATGGCTGATTTTAAAACCGGTGATCGCTGAACAACCTCAATCACTTTGAAAATAAATTTACCTACCTGATTATCTCTTTCCATACGGTTGCAGGATGGCTGGAAATGTTTTCGAAAGTTCGTTTCAGATATGCCATGTAACAAGGCCGTATTCGCGGCAGCATTTGCAGTGATATAAGCCGCTCCAATTCCATTTTTATACAGCTTGGTGGTAGATGAATCGCCTATTAACACCACCCTGTCGGAATACGCTGATTTTGCGCCATATATACTAATATTTGGATAACACTGACATGCTATCAGGCTATTCAGTTCGATGTCGGGAGGAAAACACTTTTTCACCGGGCCAGCCTTTAAAAATTCGGCCACCGCGTTTTTATCCACATTTGCACCTAACAATACCAGGGTAACGTAATTGCTTTTGGGGATCAGCGCACCAAACTTGATGTTAGAAACATTCAACAGAAAAACATGCATCGAATTACCAAGATGCTGATCAATCAGTTTTCCGTCCAGAGGAATTTCGCAAATAAAAGTGCGGGTAGTTTTTGGCTCAATTAAATCAGGACACAGTTGATGAAATAACTGAAACGATTTTTGATGAAGTCCAAAGGCCCCTACGGTCAAATCATAAAGCTGTTCAAAATTGCTACCGGTTTTAATTTTTATACCGTAATTTGATCTTTCCACTTCAGTAACGGCCTTATACACAACTCGTGCTCCCTTTGCAACACATAATTCCAGCAGGTAGTCATCGAAGCTTTTATGATTTTTGGGGATACATCCCTTGGGACCGATGCCCCTGAACATGGAAACTATTCTTTGTTCATTAAAAGGCGCCTCGATTTCCGTGCTGCCTTGTTCCAGGTGCAGTGTATATGATTTGATGCCTCTTCTGACAACATCCGATGGCAGTGTAATTCCTTCGGCTGAGAGCATTTGGATCAAGGATTCGGCAACGATTCCGCCACAGTGGTTACAACCGGCAGGACCGGCGCAGTTAAAATTTTTGCCTTCAAAAATATCGATACTGATATCCCGACCATGCTGTTTGGCCAGTTCAAAAGCCCTGATAGCAAAAAAACTGCCGGCAGGGCCGCCGCCAATCACCGCTATTTTAGCGCCATTTTGCAATATCAACTTTTCTTTACTGATCACAAAAATTCTTCTTGGAAGGGGTAAATGTAACCTTTTTATTTCTCATTTCGTTTCTTCGACGCCATTGGCATGAAGGGCAAACCTGCCTTTGTTTTTGTCGTGGACAAACTCTTCCTTAGGCCACGGCCATCCACCAAATTGTGTCTTCCGATAATCCTCAAAAGCGTCCCTGATTTCAGCTTCAGTGTTCATAACAAACGGCCCGTATTGTACCACCGGTTCGTTGATGGGTTTACCCTGAAGCAACAACAAATAACAATCATCCTCACCGGCTTTTAAGGAGATGTCCGGTTCAGACGGCACTTCGACGGAATGATATGCAGGAATAGTTTCATCCAAGATTTTCATCCCATTTCCACGGTAAAAATAAAGTATTCTGTTGACTCCGGCTTGTGCCGATGGCAGTATCCATTCAGCCCCGGCTTCGAGTTTAATAGTCATGATAGCCACTTCATGTTCAGGACTTGCAGCCCATGAATCAGGTGTTGGATCGGGTGCGACCAGGTTTTTTAATGTTCCGGCAATGAGGTTTACTTCGATGGATTGGCCGTTGGCGTCTTTTTCTTCCAAAACAGGAATCTGATCTTCCCAGAGCATTTTAAAATGGGGTTCCACAAACTTGCTGACTTTCGGGAGGTTTAACCAAATCTGGAACAGCTCCAGCGGATTGTCTTTATCCTGATTAATTAACGGGAACATTTCTGAGTGTTGCACACCCTTTCCTGCGGTCATCCATTGCACATCTCCGGCACCATAGCGGCCTGCGGCCCCAAGCGAATCGGCATGGTCCACCAGTCCGGTTTTAACAACAGTAACGGTTTCAAAACCGCGATGCGGGTGATATGGAAATCCGGGAATGGTTTGTCCGTGGTACATGCGCCATCCGTCTTTAACGGTGAAATCCTGCCCTATATTTCTTCCGGCCAACGAGGCTGCAGGGCCCATTTTTTCATTTCCCTTTGGGAAGTGATCGTTGTGGTGAACACAAAATATAAAAGGGTCGCGGGTGGCCCATTGAAATCCCAACGGACTTATTGTTAGTGATTTTGAATTTTTCATTTACCAATATTTTTAAAGAAAGTTAGCTTCTTCAGAATTATAATCACACACTTAATAGCTGAAGTGATGAACAGGATTTCAAAAGTAACCATTTAACATCCGATAACATTTAACGAATTGTTAAAAAAACAAGAAAATCAAAAGGTTTTAACATACCTTTTATTGCGGTAATTTACTGATTATCCGATCATGCACTTTACTTAATGTAACAAGGGCCAGTATTGCACCGATGGTGGCATAGAGCATATCCGATTGGGTATCCCAGATGTAGCCCTGAGTGCCCAGGAATGAATCAGCCGAATCGCCGGTAAGAACGGCCACGAGCCATTCGATAAACTCATAGGTTACACTGATAGACATGCAAATTGAAACGACAAAAACGTTGAGCCATTTTCTGCTGTTGACCACCTGCATACGCATCAGAATCTCACGTGTGATCATGGCAGGAACAAATCCCTGAGCCAGATGTCCTACTTTATCATAGTTATTTCTCGACAGGTCGAAAACCTCTTTAATCCAGTTGAATAAAGGAACTTCGGCATAGGTATAATGCCCGCCAACCATCAAAATCCAGCAATGAACAAGAATTAAACCATAAACCAGGTTGGTAAACCTAAACCGGTGAAATGTAATGACCAAAACAAGTAACCCTATCAGCGCAGGCAAAACTTCCAGAAACCAGGTGAAGTAATCGTGGGGATAAATAGCCGACCAGATCAGTACCGCAAAAAAGAGGATAATCAGTGATTTCAGGTAATTCATAAATGAAAATTTGATTAAAGATAAATCAAAAAGGATAAGCCTTATTTTTTATTGGTTTAATCTCACTTACCAATTCTTACCACCTCATCGGTTTTTTCAGCATTTCCTTTATCATTTTGGTCAACTGTATATTGCCATTGAACCGCCCTTTAAAGCTATACAGTTGTTTATCAAGAAACCAATATATCAGAATGGATACCCGAAAAATCCCACAAAAGTGGAACTGTTTAAGTTCACAAAAAAAAGTCCGTCAAACTAACCTGTTGTTAATCTGACGAACTTCAAAAAAGGATTTTTTTCTTCCTTAGAGCTCTTTTATCTCTGCAACCAACGCCTGCAACGTATCTTTGGCATTACCAAACAACATGCGGGTTTTATCGTTGTAGAAGAGGTAATTTTCGATGGCAGCATAACCCTTGCCCATGCCCCGTTTCATCACGATGATGTTTTTAGCAGCACGCGCGTTCACGATCGGCATACCATAAATGGGACTGGAAGGATCGTCCTGAGCGGCAGGGTTTACCACGTCGTTGGCTCCGATCACCACCACCACATCGGTGTTGGGCAAATCGGGGTTGATGTGTTCACTTTCGATGAGTTTTTCGTAAGGAACATCGGCTTCGGCCAACAACACATTCATGTGTCCGGGCATGCGACCGGCCACAGGATGAATGGCATATTTTACTTCTACTCCCTTGCTTTCGAGCAACTTATCCAGATCATGGCAGATGTGCTGTGCCTGGGCAACAGCCAGTCCGTATCCGGGAACAATCACCACTTTTTGAGAATAATTGAGCAATACGGCTGCATCCGACAGGGTAATTTCCCTGATATTTCCTTCTTCATGTTCCATGGCGGCTCCACCGCCTCCAAAGGCACCAATGATGACATTCAACAGCGAACGGTTCATGGCATTGCACATCAACACAGTGAGGATGGTTCCTGCCGATCCAACCAAAATACCACCTGTTAACATCGCCTGGTTGTTGTACAAAAATCCTCCCATGGCTGCCGCTACACCCGTAAATGAGTTGAGCAACGATATCACAACCGGCATATCGGCACCGCCAATGGGCATCACAAATGCGATTCCGTATATCAAAGCTATTGCCAACAGGATGTAGATCAGGTACGTAATTTCCTCAATCTTTACCGATCCAAGGGTCATGATGTACACAATAAATCCCACCACAATCACCAGCAAACCAATGTTGATGTAGCGCATCAGGGGACTGCGGATATCGCCAATTCGTCCGTCCAGCTTACCGAAGGCAATCATCGATCCGGCAAACGAAACACTTCCGATAACCAACCCCAGCAAGATGGCGAGTACATGTCCGTTCATCATGCCATGTTCAGCTACAAGTGCTGCGCTGATATGCGGGAATTCCATCAACGAAATCAATGCCGCACTGGCACCACCCATTCCGTTAAACAAAGAAACCAGCTGTGGCATGGCCGTCATTTTCACTTTCATGGCAATGGTCCAGCCCACAATGGTACCGATGACAATGGCCACCAGGATATAACCTATATTGCCGATGGGTTGACCGTCCTGCTTATGAAATAAGATGGTAGTAATGATGGCCAGCACCATACCAATAGCCGCATAGGTATTGCCCCGGCGGGCAGATTCCGGATTACTGAGCATTTTAAGTCCAACGATAAACAACACCGAAGCGATGAGGTACGACAATTCCAGGATGGAATCAGTGAGTGTGAAAGAGATATTTTCTGTAATGGTTATGATCTTATCCATAATTCCTTAGTTTTTGGTCTCTTTTTTAGGTTTCTTTTTAAACATATCCAGCATGCGGTCGGTCACCACAAAGCCCCCAACCACATTGAGGGTTCCAAGTATTACGGCCAAAAACCCCAGCACCATAGCCAAGGTTGTCTCAGCATGTCCCATGACGATGATGGCACCGATGATGACTACGCCATGGATGGCATTGGCACCCGACATCAGGGGAGTATGCAGAATGGCCGGCACATTGCTGATGACTTCAATTCCCAGGAAAACAGACAACACCACCACAAAAATCATTTGGCGGTATTCAAAGAAGTAGGTGAGTATCTCTTGCATGATCTTAAATTTTAAGCATTTATAAAGGCTTTAACACGTTCGTTGACAAGTTGCTTTTCGTGCACCAGGCAGGTGTTTTTCACGATATCGTCCTCAAAGTCCAGTTTCAGGTTGCCTTCCTTCTCTATGAGCAGCTTGAGGAAATTCAGGAGGTTGTTACCGAACATCTTGCTTGCATCCGATGGCATTTCGGATGGATAATCCGATTTTCCAACGATGGTAACCCCGTGATGAACGATGGTTTTTCCGTTTTGCGTCACCGCACAATTTCCACCGGTAGAAGCGGCGAGATCGACTACCACGGAGCCGGCTTTCATCGCTTCCACAGTGGCCTTTTCTATTAGTAACGGGGCTTTGCGTCCCGGAATTTGGGCGGTACAAATCACCACATTGGATTTTACCGCATGGTCGTGGATGAGTTGCTTTTGTTTTTGGATAAATTCTTCGGTTTGTTCCACTGCATACCCACCAGCACTTTTTTCTTCACGGGCGCCTTCTACCTCGATGAACTTACCACCCAGACTGGCCACCTCTTCTTTGACGGCAGAGCGTACATCAAAAACCTCCACCACCGCACCCAGCTTGCGCGCCGTGGCAATGGCCTGAAGCCCGGCCACTCCGGCGCCAAGTATGAGCAATTTGGCCGGACGAATGGTACCTGCCGCACTCATAAACATGGGGAAGAAATGGGGCAACAACATGGCCGATTCCAGCACCGACTTATATCCGGCGATGGTGGCCATGGAAGAAAGGATGTCCATGGACTGTGCCCGGGAAGTTCGTGGTATCAAATCCAGACTAAACACCGTTTTGTTGTTGGCCGCCAGTTTTTCGACTACCTCTTTATTGAAAAAGGGATTGACCACGCTTAGGATGACCTGGTTTTCTTTTTTAGAATCCACCACATCCGGTTCAGGTGTGTTGATCATCAGCAGCACTTCTGCTTTTTGAAGTATTTCAGTCCGGCTCATCATTTTGGCTCCGGCTTTCTCATACTGGTCATCAGCGGCAAATGCTTTTAATCCGGCACCCTTTTCAACCCAGGTTTCAACATTCAGTTTCTTTAATTCGGCTACCCCTTCGGGCAACAAGCTTATTCTGTTTTCAAAATCGGGTTCTTTAATTATCCCAATAACCATCTTGTTATAATTTATATTTGGCGCCAAATATAGCAATTTAGAACGGTTATCAATTAGACAATCCCATGTTAAATAAAAAAATTTTATTGGTCATCCAATAATTCAAGCCTTCCGAAAATTTAATCTCCAACCTTTAACCTGATTAAAACCATTTGTTTATTGTTTTTCGCTACCTGGAAAATCAATTCCTTTTCCGAAACTGCGATCCAGTTATTTGTGGTTATATCCGGATAGTTAATTCCATCTATATCCTTGGAGTCAAAAATTAAATAGTTAATCGCGTTCCCTGTCAAATCATCAATCTCGGTGCACGTTAAAACTCCACCGTAACCATAGTGGTATTTTTCAGGAACTTCATAAATTGGCAAATTCAGGTTTTTCACGTTATCTAAGGTCAAAAAATAATGATGCCCTTCGGTGAACAGGTAATTAAATGACAGTCCGCTTTCAGAACTATAGGCTTTCCATTGGCGCCTTGGCAATTTTTTTATCCAGCCAAGTTCTCCTTTAGAAGTTAACTTAGAGACTACTATATCCTCCGAATATTCATTAAATATTTCAGGACCCTGTTTGGTATATGACTGCTCACCTACAAGAACAATTGAACCATCTGTAGCTAGTTTAAGATTGCGCAGAACCAAATTTTCAATCTCAGCATTTTCTCCATCCCTATTATCTTGTCTCGCCGCTTTTATACCTGAATTCTGATTTACGATGTCTTTGGTAAAATCAAAAAACTTCACCTCTGATACAGGATCCATGGAACTCTGTTTAAAGAAGAACAAACCATTGGCATTTTCATTATTCTGGCCGTAGTTAAAATACCCGGCACAAACAAGCTCATCATTTGATCCTTCATACAAAGCAATGCTATTAATCAGTCTTGAGCCAAAGTTTATCGGTGATTTCTCAACAATTTGGGTGTTATTCCGAATACGTAACAATTCAACATGATAATTTGAATTCCCCTTAATGAGTTTCATTTTAGACGAGTTATCTGTGAATACAATGGAAAGTATGAATACATTACCTTTTGAATCAATGGCATAATCCAGAATATTCATCTTCTTTTCATCATACGGCATCATTACATCCTGACGCCAGCTCATTTGCAACTCTTTATCAAAAACACACGTCCCCAGTACACCCTGGTTCTTAGTTTTGCTTTTTGAATCCGGGTTTTTTCGGTATTTGATAAGCATGTAGGATGAATCAAAAGATGTATGAAAATCAAATTTATCGGCCATTACAACTCCTGCCCTTCCCGGAATACCTGAATATGTTCCTGTAATTTTACCGTCAATTTGAATTAACAGGATCCCATTGTCTTTAAATGTTCCTTTCTGGAAGTCTATCTCGCGGTAAAAAAGTTGTTCCTTGTTAGCATTCCTATCCCAAAGTGCATAGAATATAAAATACCTGTTATTATATTCAGTCACATGCTCAGGCACCCAATCTATAGGAAAATCTTTATATTTCTTATCACTTTGCAGGCTGAGTGTTACCGAATTAAACTTCTGGAGTGTAACCTCCATATTGTCAATTTTAACCGCCAAAATCTCATCGTTATTGCAAAAAAAGTAATTCTCAGAACCATACGAAAACCTAAACGGTTTCCCTGTCTTGTATTCAAAATTCGGGGAAGACTCGATTTGAGTCAATCCCATTGACGGGATCAATAATAACCATATTATCTGCTGTAGTTTATTCATGTTTACTCGATTAGTTTTAAAAACAAGAAGCTAATATATTTCAATTTAAAAAGATCATCAAAAGGAAAGGTTATAAAAGTTATCACTTTGGGGATAGTTGGCCTGCGTATAAACACGTTGTCTTACGGTTATTACTTCAACCGGTAATTGTACAACGTATTCCCTGCCGCGGAGATCAGATTTATCTTCTGGTCGTTGGACATGGACCCAACTGTAAACGGAGTTTCACCAACCAATCCGGTGGAAATGATGGTGTTGCCTTTGCTGTCGAATAGGTAAATGGTTTTTTCATCGTTGGCTACCACACCCATCACCTTTTGCTTTTTGCCCAGGTTAAAAAACTCAGGCCTGATGGTGATTTCTGAGTTGAAGGTATAGCTAAAAAGCAGTTTTTTAAACCGATCGAACACCTTGAGATTGCGGCCATCCACATAAATAAAATCCATGGTACCATCGCCGTTAAAATCCTCATACAGGAAAAAATGTTCGGGACTATAGTCCCCAAAATCGGTGGATTTAAGTTTACCCGTGGCGGAGATATAAATCAGTTTACCCTGTGTATTTGTAGTAATTATAATCCCTTTGCTGTTGGTCCTATTGACGTAATAACCTGAATTTCTGGCTTTGGTAAACTTTTCAGTGATCACAATCCTATCCTTTCCCTGGCGATCCACAATTTTAACTTTGCCATCGATATCGGTAATTACAATATAATCCTTACCATTGATCAGCAAACGCGTCACCTTTTCATTGGCTACATTTTGAAGGTGGGGATTTTTCCAGCCTTCCACTTCATGTCCGTCAAGGGTAAAATTATTGACTGTTTTATCGGCCTGAGCCACCAACATGCGGTAATCGTTGTTACCCGAATAATCGAACAAACTCAGCGGGCTGGTAGCTCCGGTATGGAGTTTTTTTGGATAGGAAGCTACGGATTTGCCTTCGACATCAAATAAGTAAATGTGGTTGTTGGTATTGAAAAGGTATTGAGTTTTCCCGTTTTTAAAATAATCCACCTCATAAATTTCCCCGAAAGGTGTTCCTTCGAGACGTTTCTTCCAAAGCACTTTTCCATCCGAATCGATCAGATAAACGGCCGGCGTATCATCGAACACCACCACCTGTTGATCGTTGTTGCGGTGATTGCTTACCAGAATGGGTTTCCCAGTTATCTGGTTGTCAAGGATTACCTTCCACATGGCCAGGTTTTCCTCGTGTACCACGGTAGCCTGTTTCAGATAAAAACTGGTGAATATCAGGTTATTTCCTGTGCTGAACTGAAAGGCTGCCCCCTGCATTTGATCCACCACCTCGGCATTGATCTCCAACTTGCGCGAGGTAAACTCATTGGCCAGGTCCGTGATTCTTCCCAACAAAACGGAGGGCTCAAAATACAACAGCACATTGGAACTTGGGGCCAGGTTATCCGAAAATTCTTTAAAGTTGTCGTTCAGGTCTAGGGTCTTACCTGTTTCGTAGTACCTCAACAGGTTGATCAGGCTGCTCTCGCTGTTGGCAAATACCACAAAATCGCCCACCAGCGTAAAATAATTTACCCCGAAGCTACCAAAAGCATCACCAAACAATCCGGGAATCAGGTTTTTACCTTTGATGTAGTTAAGAACATATCCGTTGTAGTTGTTTACTTTGGATTGACCGGTGTTTTCGGCAATGAGCCGCAGATAGGCCGCCATCTTTACCCGGTCGGAAGTCTGAACCAGAAGCCAGGTGCTGCCCTCGAAATGGCCTGCCCTTTCGGCATTGGACACCAAAGTTACCTCCCCGGAAATGATTTCGGCGAGTTTATCCATCTCAAAATTAAATTCAGCCGAAAGTTTTTTTTGCTCCTCCGGTGAATGTGCTTTGGCATACCAGGTTGAGAAATCAGAAAACCCAAGCGACAAAAGAAGGTTAACGTTAAAAGGGGTGATATTAAAACTGGTGTTTTTAATGGGCTGCTGATCTTTCATCCCCGACAGAAACGACTTCTGTCCCGGTGAAGTATAGCCTGCCAGCAGCAGTTCATCATTTTTGATGATTAAATCAGTCTCGGTCCATTCAGCAAAGTGGGCCATCCAACGCAGCTTTTCACGCTCAGGTTTTGATGAAACAGAAGCCAGCCAGGGTGCCAGTGTACGGTACTGAAGATAAAGCCGGCCATCCACATGTTTACCTGCCGTTTTTTTCAGCATTTGCCAGTCTTCCTGTTGGCTGAAATGCACCTCGCCTCCATGCGAACTGTTCAGGGAGTTCTCCATGGCATTCAGGCTGACTGAATAAATTAAATTTCCGGCCTGATAGGCAAGATACCACACCTGATTGGTTTGTCCGTTCAGTATTTTCAAAGTCGGAATCCCCAGAATATCAATTTTCAGGACGGCATATGTTGGCCCCAGTTTCTGTGCCAGATACCGGTTTAAAGACTCCATTTCGACATATTCGCCCAGATGACTGATGAGCGTAAGATTCACTTTTTCTTCCGAGGTATCGTATTCAGCACTAACCAGTAACGGGGCGTGCAACAGCTTATCGAGCAAGGATTTCTTATCTTTAAAAAGACTATCCAGTTGGTGGTGTGAATCAATCAGACCGGCCACTTCGGAAATCTTGCTAAAAGAGGCACCTATGGCATTGTTGTTTAGAATTCTTGAAAAGGTCGTTTGAGGATCATCCAATTCCAGCACCAGGGCAGCGTCCTGTGACACCAGGGGCCAGGGATCGCCATCGGTTGCCGCAAACTGATTGCGGTAAAAATAGGCTGCAATGGCACCGGCAACAAGGAGAACTACAATAAGTGTCAGGAGATTTTTCTTCATATGTACCGGCATTTTGGTGATCCATCCACAAAATTAGCCTAATTATTCGGCACAACGGCAAAAATCATGTCGAAGAACTAACAGGAGGATGTTAACAGAAGGGGGTATTTGCACAATGGAACCTTGGGGTAAAAATCTAAACGAAGAGAAATGCAGGGAATTAGATAAAAGTGACGAATCTCTATCCCAATCCCTTTGGGTAACACAAAAAATACTTGGTGGTGGGTTTGGCCAGCAGCGAGATATTCAATTGATCGGAAGCTTCGGCAATGTCCATCACGGTGCCATCCTTAAACAGGATATTAATGTTATCGCTGCCCAGGTGGTACATGTAGTTGGAGGTGCTGTCGGAAAACACAAAATTATCGGCTTCTTTGTCAGTAAGTCCCCATTTTTCCATGACCCTGCTGTGTTTTTCAAGGATGAGTTGCTGATTAAAAGGTTCACTTTGCATCTCAATTTTAAACAATCTCCGGTTGACCACACTCTGGCTCAACAGGCGCAATACCTTGTCGGGATGGGTGGTCCAAACCTTCATGGAAGTAAAAATATCAAAATCATCCAGCAGGGTAAACATGGTGAGCGCATGTTCGTCCTTTAGAAAAAGTTCCTTTGTTACGTGCTGTTTTAAGAAGTAATCAAGTGCGGGAGTGGCAAAAAGTTCCGTTCCCTGCATGCGCAACTCCTTGGCCCTGCGCAACACATGCATCAGCGTATGTTCGGCCACCAGCACCGTCTTGTGCAAATACACCTGCCAGTACATTAACCGGCGGGCCATGATAAACTTTTCGACCGAATAAATCCCTTTGGCTTCGATCACCAGATTATCGTCTACCACATCCAGCATATTGAGTATGCGTTCATAGTTGACCGTTCCTTCGGAAACCCCGGAAAAAAAACTGTCGCGTTTTAAATAATCCAACCGGTCCATATCCAACTGGCTCGATACCAGTTTATGCAAAAAGGCTTTGGGATGGGTGCCATCAAAAACCTGAATGGCTTCGGTAAGCTTGCCGCCGAATTCATCATTCAATCGCATCATCAGCAACTTACTCAGGTATTCATGGTTTACGCCATCGGCAATGCTGTGTTCGAGGGTGTGCGAATAGGGTCCGTGTCCGATGTCGTGAAGCAGGATGGCCACGTAAGAAGCAAGCGCTTCTTCTTTGGTAATTTCATGTCCTTTCGACCGGAGTTCTTCGATGGCTCTTTTCATTAAATACATCGCGCCAAGCGAATGATGAAACCGGGTATGCAGCGCGCCGGGATACACCAAATGAGTTAAACCCAACTGCTTGATGCGGCGCAATCGCTGGAACCAGGGATGCTCGATTAAATCGAACAGTAATCCATCGGGAATGCTGATAAAACCGTAAACAGGATCGTTTAAAATTTTGCGTTTGTTTACCATGTTATGCCTCACAAATTATGTTAATTTTGTTGGTTGTTACATCCATCTTGGGCAATAATTTAGTGATTTTAGCATTACAAAGGTACAGTAATTAAACTCAATTAGCCTACTATGACCAAAATTAGAATCTTATGGGCAGACGATGAAATCGAGATGCTCAAACCACATATCATGTACCTGGAAGAAAAAGGCTATGATGTTGATGCCGTAAACAATGGCGATGAAGCCGTCGACCTGGTGAAAGAACACCATTATGATATTGTTTTCCTGGATGAACAAATGCCCGGAATGAGCGGCATTGAAACCCTCGAAGCCATTAAAAAAAGTCATCCCAACCTGCCTGTGGTGATGATCACCAAAAGTGAAGAAGAAGCCATTATGGAAGATGCCATTGGCAGCAATATTGCCGATTATTTGATTAAACCGGTAAAACCAAGCCAGATATTGCTTTCGCTGAAAAGAAACCTTGAAAACAGGAAACTGGCAGGAGAAAAGGCTACCATGAACTATCAGCAAAAATTCAGGGAAATCAGCATGCGTCTGTCCGATCGGCTTAATCCGGCTGAGTGGGTAGATGTGTACAAAGAATTGGTGAGGTACGAACTGGATTTGGAAAAGTCGGACGATCAGGGAATTATCGAAATTCTAAATATGCAAAAAAGTGAAGCCAACAGTGCTTTCACTAAGTTTTATGAGCGTAATTATAAGGACTGGTTAAACAACAAGTCAGAGGATAGCCCAACCATGTCGCACACCCTGATCCGCGACAAGGTTTTCCCGCAATTGAATAAAGGCAAACAGGTGTTCTTGCTATTAATAGATAACCTGCGTTACGACCAATGGAAAATAATTCAGCCGGTCATCGAACAATTTTACCGGGTACAAGCCGATGATATTTTCTATAGTATATTGCCTACCACTACTCAATATTCGCGCAACGCCATCTTTTCGGGACTCATGCCCAACGAAATCAGAAAACATTACAACCAGTTCTGGACAGATGAGAACGAAGAAGGCACCAAGAACCAGTACGAAGAACAAATGTTGACAGAACTGCTCAAACGTCACGGAAAACATGTTAAAACATCTTATAACAAGATTCTTAACCTGAATGCCGGGCGTAAGCTTTTTGACAACATCTCGAACCTGATGCCCAACGATTTTAACGTGATTGTGTACAATTTTGTGGACATGTTGTCGCATGCACGCACCGAGATGGAAATCATCCGCGAGTTGGCTGATGATGAACCGGCATACCGATCGCTGATGTTGTCGTGGTTCGAACATTCTTCTTTGTTCGATATCATAAAATTCCTATCCACAAAGGACATCACTTTAATTATTACCACCGACCACGGAAGTGTCAAGGTAACCAACCCGGTGAAAATTGTCGGGGACAAAGCAGTCAATACCAACCTGCGGTACAAATACGGCAAAAGCCTGGCATACAATGCAAAAGAAGTATTTGAAATGGCTAACCCGGAGGAATATTTCCTCCCAAAACTGAACGTAAGTGCCCGGTGGGCATTTACCAGAGGAACCGATTTCTTCGCTTATCCCAACAACTACAATTATTATGTAAATTATTACCGGAATACTTTCCAGCACGGAGGCCTTTCCATGGAAGAAGTGCTTATCCCATTTATAACTCTCAACTCTAAATAATGGAAACATTGGTTGCCCGCAGCCTCGACGAACTATCGACAATTGCACTTAAGATTATTGAATGCAAGATGGAGGAACGGGTTTTTGCGATTAAAGGAAAGATGGGGGCAGGAAAAACTACCCTGATAAAGGCTTTTTGCGATGTACTTGAAGTGGAGGATGTGGTGAACAGCCCAACCTTTGCTCTGGTAAACGAATACCATACCGATAAGGGATCGCCTGTATTTCATTTTGATTTTTACCGGGTAAAAAAAATCGAGGAAGTATTTGATATTGGCTATGAAGAATACTTCTTCAGCAATGAATACTGTTTTATCGAATGGCCTGAAATGGTCCGGGAACTTTTGCCTGAATCTTACGTATATATCAACATTGAAGTTGGCAAAAATGAAGAGAGGATCATCCAGTTCGGCTGCTTAAATCATCCATAGAAAACAGGTTAACAGATGTCAATCTAATCATTTTCTGTGGCAAACACTTTTATTTGATATTTATGTCTATTGCAATGAGCGAAGATCAAAAAAGTACTATTTCATATACTCCATCTGAGCAGTTGATTCCCAAGGAACAGTTGCTGGAAGCTGCTTTCGACAAAAACAAGCTGGTCATCGGAGTTCCACGCGAATTATCGGAAGATGAAAACCGGGTGGCTCTGGTTCCCGACGCGGTACAATTATTGACCGATCATGGCCATCAGGTACTTGTTGAAGAGTATGCCGGGTCAGCGGCCCATTTTAACAACCACGCCTACGCGGAAGCCGGAGCTGTATTGACTTCCGGGGCCAAGGAAATTTACCAGGCCGATATCATCCTGAAGATAGCCCCTCCAACCGAAAGCGAAATTGCCATGATGGCCAGGGGAAAAACGCTGTTTTCATCGGTGTTTTTGCCCAATAATTCAAAGAAATATTTTGTGCAACTTTCGGCCAAAAAACCCAACGCGTTGGCTTTTGAGTATATCCAGGATAAATCGGGTGCCCTGCCGCTAATGAAGTCGATGAGCGAAATTATAGGGAATACCACCATATTAATTGCTTCTCAGCTTTTGTGTAGTGTTACACATGGAAAAGGGGTCATGCTGGGAGGATTTCCCGGGATTAAACCAACAGAAGTAGTGATCATTGGTGCGGGAACCGTTGCAGAATACGCGGCACGTACCGCGCTGGGGATGGGTGCCTCTATCAAGATATTTGATGATTCCATTTTCAAGCTCCGGCATATCCAAAACATGGTGGGTCAGCGGATATATACCAGTACCCTGCTACCCAACGACCTGCATGAAGCACTGATCAAAGCCGATGTGGTGATTGCCGCCAAATATGCCGCGCAGGGAATTTCACCTTGCCTGATTTCGGAGCAAACCGTGAAAAAAATGAAACCCGGATCGGTCATCGTAGACGCCAGCATCGATCAGGGCGGGTGTTTCGAGACTTCACATCTAACCACCCATACCAATCCTGTTTACCAAGTGCACGAAGTAACCCACTATTGTGTACCCAATATTGCCTCAAGCGTCCCCCATACGGCCTCCATATCACTAAGCAACATTCTAACGCCCATGATACTGCAAATAGCCCATGAAGGTGATGTACATGCCATGATAAAACGAAACCCGGGTTTTGCCAAAGGAGTCTATTATTACAATGGAATCCTAACCAATAAACACATGGGTCACCTGTTTGGATTGCCTTCACAGGATCTGGAGTTACTGATTTCGGCTTTTAGCCAGTAGTCAGCAAAGAGGATTCTTAAATGAGAAACTGTCTAAATTTTTTTAGGCTCCATTAGGAGCCAAATATGGCTGGAAGAATCATTTTATTTGTTTGGCAGACTATCATAAGAAAGTCAATCGGTAAAATAACCTAATTCTGGTTGTAAATAGTATCATTGTCCTATCCAAAATGATCATCTGACTTGTCAATTACAGGCTTTAGGTGATATGCTGCTCAGTGCTTCCAAACAGCAACAAACAGCAATACCCAGCCGGAAATAAAACTGAGTCCGCCTATCGGGGTAATGGCACCTACCCATTTGATGCCTGTAATGGCCATCACATACAGACTTCCGGAAAACAGAATGATGCCTAAACCTATCAGTAAGGCAGACCAGTTGAGCCATCCCGATGGCCAGGTGGTTGATAAAATACCTATCAGCAACAGACCGAGGGCGTGGTAAAAATGATATTCTACACCGGTTTTATACACCTGCATCATTTCTTCGGTAAGCCTGGGTTTGAGGGCATGTGCCCCGAAAGCACCAATCGCAACTGCCAAGACCAGCAGTATGGCAGCTGAGAGTAAAATGGTTTTACTCATGGGTATTTTTTCTTGCAAAGATAGAATGATCCGGTGATTTTTGTCATGTCACCAGGCTGTATTTTGTTGTTTTCGATGTATTAGATAATGAGGTTTCTAAGAAACCGTTAAACATTAGTATATTACCGCACTTAATGTCAGAAGCAAGGACTGCGAAGTGGGAACAAGAAAAGATTGTAAAGTTGAGTCTACTCCGAAAAGTTTGTGTTCATTGATTTTCAACTCATTTACCCCTGACCCCTAAACTAAAGGGGGATTCGTTGAAAATCAATGAACTATCTAAAGTCCCCTTTAGGGGATTTAGGGGTATTTGACTTTTCGGAGTGGGCTCAAAGTTAAATTGTCCTTATTCTATTGATTATGCTATTTTCATTCATCTCTTTGCGGTCATAGCGTAATTATTTCTTAACGCACTTTGTGTGGAACCATTTTGTAAGCGCTTTTGTGAAACCAAATAACTCCACGCGGTAAGTTAACAAGTGTTAATACAATTACCTAAGTCATTACACTTTAAGCTAGCCAACCGCTCATAACTTCCTAATTTTTCACAACTTACTACATTACAACCCTTTAACATATATTAACATGAGCCGGAACCGCCATTTGATAACTTTGCCTTCAAATTCAAAAACAATAACATGTTAGAAACAGATATTCGTGAACTCAATGAAAGAATCCAGCGTGAGAGTCAGTTTACCGACCTGATTTACCTGGAAATGAACAAGGTGATTATTGGTCAGAAACACATGACCGAACGTTTGCTCATCGGATTGCTTGCCAACGGTCATATCCTGCTCGAAGGAGTTCCCGGCCTGGCAAAAACATTGGCCATCAATTCCCTGGCGAATATTATCGATGCCAAATTCAGCCGCATCCAGTTTACGCCCGACCTGCTTCCTGCCGACCTTTTGGGCACCTTGATCTACAGCATGAAAAAAGAAGAATTTGTAGTGAAAAAGGGACCCATCTTCGCCAATTTTATTTTGGCCGATGAAATAAACCGGTCTCCCGCCAAGGTGCAAAGTGCATTGCTCGAAGCCATGCAGGAACGACAGGTGACCATTGGTGACACTTCTTTTAAGCTGGAAGAGCCTTTTCTGGTCATGGCCACCCAAAACCCCATCGAACAGGAAGGAACCTATCCCCTGCCTGAAGCCCAGGTAGATCGGTTTATGATGAAGGTGGTGATCAACTATCCAAAAAAAGAGGAGGAGAAAATGATCCTTCGGCAGAATATCAGCAACACAACGGCCAAAACCAACAAAGTACTGAGTATTCAGGAAATCTTAAAAGCCCGTGAACTGGTGCGCGAAATTTATCTGGACGAAAAAATCGAAAATTACATCACCGATATCGTGTTCGCCACCCGTTATCCGTCAGAATATAAACTGAGCAAATTCGCCGGTATGATTTCATACGGAGCGTCACCACGTGCCAGCATCAACCTGGCGCTTGCCGCCAAAGCGCTCGCATTTTTACGCCGGAGAGGGTATGTAATTCCCGAGGATATCCGTGCCGTAGCCCACGACGTGATGCGCCATCGGATTGGTCTGACTTATGAAGCCGAAGCTGAGAATATCACCAGCGAAGACATCATCAACGAAATTTTAAACACGGTTGAAGTACCCTAACCAAAAAAATAAAAAACCAGTGGAAGCACAGGAACTTTTTAAAAAAGTCAGGAAGATTGAAATAAAAACACGGGGCTTGTCGAACCAGATTTTCTCGGGTGAGTACCACAGTGTTTTTAAGGGAAGGGGTATGGCCTTTAGCGAGGTGCGTGAATACCAGTTTGGTGATGACATCCGCAGTATCGACTGGAACGTGACCGCCCGCTTTAACCACCCCTTTATTAAGGTGTTTGAAGAGGAACGCGAACTCACCGTGATGTTGCTGATTGATGTTTCCGGATCAAACAATTTCGGTACCAACGTGCAACTTAAACAAGAGTTAATTACCGAAATAGCAGCAGTACTTTCATTTTCAGCCATCCAGAACAATGATAAGGTGGGTGTCATTTTCTTTAGCGACGTCATCGAGAAGTTTATTCCGCCAAAAAAAGGAAGTTCTCACATACTTCGTATCATCAGGGAATTGATCGATTTTAAGGCGAAAAATACAGGGACCAATATTTCGGAGGCGCTACGTTATCTTACCAACGTCATTAAAAAGAAATCAACAGCTTTTTTGATCTCCGACTTTATGGACAGCAACCTGGAAAAAGCCCTGCAAATAGCCAATTATAAACACGATCTGATTGCCGTAAGAGTTACTGATGATAGAGAGACTGAAATTCCAAATGTCGGGATGGTACGCATGTGCGATGCCGAAACCGGGGCCTTGCAATGGGTTGATACTTCCAATGCCAAAACCCGAAATGCCTTGCAACGGTATTCCCGTGAAAAAACCGCAGCACTTGATGTGGCCCTTGCGCGTGCGGGTGTGGACATGGTCCGGGTATATACAGGCCGCGACTATGTAAAACCTTTGATGAACCTCTTTAAAAAACGTGAATCGAGAAAATAACATGAATCATCCCATCATCAAATCCATTTTCTGTTTTTTCATCCTGCCGGCGTTGTTGTCCGGCCTGAAATTGCATGGTCAGGAGGTGACTTCATGGTCAAAAATAGATACCAATGCCATCCTGATCGGACAGCAGGTCAATATGCAATTCGGTATCAGGGTTGCTGACGGCTACCAGGTAAATTGGCCTGCCATTGGCGACACCTTGTCGTCGAAGATAGAGGTGATCGAAAAAAGTACCATTGACACCCTCGTTGATGAAGGGGCCCTGCGGTTGATGCAGCAACTCACCATTACTTCATTCGACAGTGGTTATTTTGAAATTCCTTCCTTTGATATTCAGTTTTTTTCCGTGGGCGATACCCTCTTGAAAACATCTTCCACAGGAACACTTTTTTTAAAAGTCAATGTGCCCGTTGTTGATACAGCTCAGGCCATCAAACCCATCGTGGTACCCATCAGCGAGCCCTATACCTTTCGGGAAATGTTGCCCTGGATTTTGCTTGGTCTGCTCGTCATTGCACTCACCGTGTTGTTGGTGCTCTATTTAAAGAAGAGGAAGAAAAATCAACCTCTTTTTGAACGCAGAATCAAGCCGGCGATTCCACCGCATGTACTGGCCATCAATAAACTGGAAGAATTAAGGTTGGCCAGGGTTTGGCAAAGCGGAAAGTTAAAACAGTACCATTCCGAAATTACTGACATCATGCGGGAGTACCTGGATAACCGCTACCACTTTGACGCACCTGAAATGACATCCGATGAGATTTTGGGGGCATTGAAGAAACATCCTGTTAACAACCAGGTTTATGAAAAATTAAGTGGAGTATTGTTTCTGGCAGATATGGTAAAATTTGCCAAAGCCCGGCCCACACCACTTGAAAACGACCTGAGCTTGTCGCATTGTGTTGATTTTGTGAACGAAACAAAAGAGGACAAACCTGAGAACCGGGAAGCTGATCAACCTGCTACCTCTGAAATCTCTAAAACGAATAACCATTAGTACCCATGCAGAACTTGTTTAACATAGAACACTGGGCAAACCCTGAGTATTTTTATCTGCTGCTGCTGATTCCACTGCTCGTTGTGTGGTATTGGTTCAGGCACAATAAAACACAGGCCGAAGTCAGGTATTCCGGGATTGCCGCTTTCGCAGAAGTTAATAAAAGCCCGCGTACCTGGCTCATCCATGGACTTTTTGCGCTTAGGTTGTTGGCTCTTTCACTGATTATCATTGCGTTGGCCCGTCCACAATACACTTCGTCCAAGCAAAATATTCAAATCGAAGGAATAGATATCGTCATGGCCCTGGACGTTTCGGGAAGTATGCTTGCACGCGACTTTCAGCCTGACCGACTGGAGGCGGCAAAAGATGTGGCCGAAGACTTTATCAAGGGTCGCCCTGACGATAGGATCAGTATCGTCATTTTCAGTGGGGAGGCTTTTACCCAGGTACCTTTAACCACCGACCACGATATGATTTCAAATTTATTTGAAGAAATTAAAAGTGGCATGATTGAAGACGGAACCGCCATCGGTGATGGACTTGCTACCGCGGTGAGTCGGTTAAAAGATTCTGAGGCTATCTCCAAAGTCATCATTTTGATTACCGATGGAGTGAACAATTCAGGGTCGGTAGATCCGATGTCGGCAGCCGAAATGGCCAAAATGTTTGGCATCCGGGTTTATGCCGTCGGAATAGGATCGATGGGAATGGCTCCTTATCCCGTTCAAACGCCTTATGGAATTCAACTGCAACAAATGAAGGTTCAAATTGACGAAGAATTGCTGCAGAAAATTGCTGCCATGACAGGTGGAAAATATTTCAGGGCCGATAACAACAAAAAACTCCGCGACATCTACCAGGAAATCGACCAGATGGAGCGCTCGAAAATCGATGTACAGGAATTTAAAAAGAAACACGAATCGTACCTGCCATTTGCCCTGGCAGCATTCATCCTGCTCGCTTTCGAAATACTGCTTCGCTATCTTTACTTTAAACGAATCCCCTAACCCCAGTTAATTCGCCGAACAATGATCAGATTTGCACATCCGGAATTTTTTTACCTGCTGATAATCGTACCGGTATTTATCCTCATGTTCCTGTATTACAGAAACTGGAAAAAGAAAGCGTTGAGGCGTTTTGGCCATCACGAGGTAATCCTTCAGCTCATGCCTAACCAATCGGGTACAAAAGGGCTCATCAAGCTGTTCATCATTCTCATCGGAATCACTTTTCTTATTTTCGGGTTGCTCGATCCGCAGGTTGGATCGAAGCTTGAAAAAGTAAAACGCGAAGGTATCGACTTATACCTGGTGCTGGATGTTTCCAATTCCATGCTGGCCGAAGACATAAAGCCCAACCGGCTTGAGCGATCAAAACTGGCCATTAGCAACCTGATTGACAAACTGGAAGGGGACCGGATCGGGATCATCATTTTTGCTGGAAATGCCTATAAACAACTCCCTTTGACAACAGATTACTCCGCAGCCCGGCTTTTCCTTTCGGTGGTCGACACCAAAATTGTGCCTACTCAGGGAACTGCCATCGGGGAAGCCATCGACATGGCAACCACCTCTTTTGGTGAAACGGAACATAATAAAGCGATCATCATTATTACCGATGGCGAAAACCATGAGGATGATGCCGTGGGAGCTGCAAAGAAAGCCAACGAACTGGGAATTAAGGTTTTTACCATTGGCATGGGATTGACAGATGGAGCACCCATACCTCTGTTTGACAATGGAACCCAAACAGGATTTAAAAAAGACAGGGATGGAAAAACCGTCATTACCAGGTTGGACGAGGACATGCTCACAAAAATTGCCGCCACCGGTGGAGGTGCCTACGCCAGGGCCAACAACGCGACCACCGGATTGACTAAAATATTTGAAGAAATCAACGCCATCGATAAAAAAGAAATTGAAACCCGACAGTTTACCAACTATGAAGATCGGTTTCAATTGTTTTTAGGTATCGCATTGATTTTGTTCCTGTTGGAACTCCTGATTGCAGACCGGAAGGCCAGTTGGACCAGGAAAATTGACTTTTTTGGAAAACTAAAATAACATGAAAACCTACATTATCCTATTTACAATCGCTTTGTTTTGGACAACCTCTGGGATGGCTCAAAGTGAAAAAAAGAAGATCAGGGAAGGAAACGACTTGTTCGAAAAGAAAGATTACTCTGCGGCTGAAGTAGAGTACCGAAAAGCACTGGAGGCTAAACCAAATTATTACAAAGGAACCTTTAACCTCGGCGATGCCTTGTATGAACAGGAAAACTATGCAGAATCAGGAAAACTGTTTAACGAAGTTGCCGGAAGCAATTTAAGTGACAAAGAAACAAGCGCGGCCCACTACAACCTGGGAAACTCCTTGTTAAAAGAAAAGAAATACGAAGAAAGCATTGAAGCCTACAAAAACGCTTTAAGGAAAAACCCAACCGACGAAAATGCACGCTATAACCTGGAATATGCACGCCAGATGCTGAAACAGCAACAAAATCAGGATCAAAATAAAGACCAAAATAAAGATCAAAACAAGGACCAGGACAAAAAAGACCAGGACGAACAAGATCAAAATAAAGACCAGAACAAAGACCAGGATAAAAAGGAGGATCAAAATAAAGACCAGCAGGACAAAAAAGATCAGTCAAAGGATCAAAATCAGGATAAACAGGATCAGCAGCAACAGCAGCAGCCTTTACAAATCTCTAAACAAGATGCTCAAAAGATGATGGACGCACTTAAAAATGACGAGAAAAAGACCTTGCAGAAACTTCAAAAAGAAAAGGCCAAAGCAACAAGAGGAGTAAAAACCGACATCGACTGGTAATATTGATGACAACTGTAAAAGGAACGCACTATGGAATGTATTTTGTATCATTTCTAAATCTTTCAAAAGATTCAATTCAATAGGACAATAGTAGTATTTTTGACCGGAAAAGACCAAATAGCTATGATTATCAAACGCATATTTTTCATCACTCTGCTTGCTTTCAGCCTGATAACACAGGCACAGGACAACATCACGTTTACTGCCATCGGGAAACAAGTAGTAAAGGAAGGTGAGCGATTCAGGATAATTTATGAACTCAACGCGGATGGCGGCGCTTTTAGAAATCCAAATTTTGGAGGCCTTCAGGTGCTTTCGGGGCCAAGCACTTCCACCAGTTCCAACATTCAATATGTAAACGGGAGGATGTCGAAAAGCTACACCATGAGCTATTCCTTTGTAGTTCAAGCCGGTAATGCCGGTGAAGTACAGGTAGGACCAGCATCAGTAACAGTGGATGGAAAAGTAGTCCAATCAAATCCATTAACTATTACCATCTTGGCCGGAGGAGGAAATACTCAGGCCAACCCAGGCGGACAGCAAAAAAAGGAACCCAATGAGTCGGGGATGTTGCAAGATGACGACGTGTATATTACCGTAGCGGTTAATAACAAGAATCCTTACCTTGGAGAACAAATTATAGCCACTTATAAAATTTACACCAAGGTTGCCGTGTCGAACCTGACCCTGGATAAGATGACTGCATTTAACGGGTTTTGGTCAAAGAGTTTGATGGGCGACAACGCGCAGTACCGCCAGTCGACAGAGGTAATCAATGGAGAAGAATACATTACGGCAGAAATTAACAAGGTGGCCCTGTTCCCTCAAAAAACGGGAATACTGATCCTGGAACCGGCAGAAATAATCTGTACTGCCCAACTTCGCGTACAGAGCAATCAACGCAGAAGTAACGATCCGTTTGAGAGTTTTTTTAATGATCCTTTTTTTAACCGAAACGTGAAAAACGTTGAGGCCAGGCTTAAATCAAAACCGATTACCATCGAGGTACAACCCCTTCCTCAAAAAGACAAACCCGAGGATTTTACCGGGGCCGTAGGAGATTTCCACTTTAGCAGCAAGATCGACCGTACCACATTGTCTGCAAATGACGCCTTAAACTTAAGCATCGAGCTTTCCGGAAACGGAAATATCGAACTGCTCACCCTGCCTGAGATCAGGTTTCCGGTTGATTTCGAAACGTTTGAACCAAAAATAACCACCAGCGCCGTACCATCGACTACCGGCATATCGGGCAGAAAGAAATTTGAATATCTGGCCATTCCCCGTAACCCGGGCGATTTTACCATTGAACCCATCACCTTTAGCTTCTTCAATCCCAAAACAAAAACGTACGATAGATTTTCATCAGAAGCCTATCACATAAAAGTGGGAAAAGGCTCGGGAAACAACAATGATGTCACTTATAATGTATCAGCCAAGGAGGACATCCGTTTTATCGGAAAAGACATCCGGCATATAAAAACCATCAACGAACCCCTGAAGCCTGTTGGAAATTATTTGTTTGGTTCCCTGTTTTTTTTCATGCTGTTGTTTGTCATCTTACTTATCCCGTTCATCCTGATCATCCTCTGGAAACGCATGGAAAAGCAAAACGCCAATGTTTCGAGAGTTAAAAACCGCAAGGCCAATAAAATAGCCAGGATGCGGTTGCAAAAGGCCGAAAAATTTAAACAATCGGGCAACGATAAGGGATTTTATGATGAAATGGCCCTGGGCATCTGGGGATATATTGCAGATAAATTCAATATTTCTCTCTCAGAACTTTCCATTGAAACCGTTCGTGAAAAACTTCAGAATAAATCGGTTAGCGAGGAAATTACCAATAATTTTATACAATCGTTGAATAAAATTGAGTTTGCACGTTTTGCCCCCGGTGATGCGCGCGACAAAATGGAATCAGTTTATAACGAGGCCATTACAGCTATTATGCAGGCCGAAAAAGCATTAAAATAGTTAAACCATGAAAAGAACAAAGAACTTTGCCCTGGTGGCTCTTCTACAGCTTATCGCATGGAGTGGTTTTGCTTATACACCCGATTCACTGTTGGCAATCGGCAACCGCGCCTACAATCAGGGCATGTACGATTCGGCCTTGCTGGTTTATAACCAGGTAGCCGGGCAAGACTTGCAATCGGCTCAGCTTTTTTACAACATGGGCAATGCCTATTTTAAAAACAACAATGTCCCAGCCGCCATTTTATTCTTCGAAAAAGCCAGGAAACTGGATCCTTCTGATGAGAATATTCAGTATAATTTGAGTGTGGCCAACAGCATGATTGTCGATAAAATTGAACAGGTACCCGAACTTTTTTATAAAACCTGGTGGAATTATTTTTACAACCTCTTCAATGCCGACACCTGGACTGCGATCGCCCTTTTTTTATTGACCTTTTTAATTATCCTGATCACCTGGTTTGTGCTGACCAAATCAAGAACCTCTAAACAGACCTCTTTTTACCTGGGTATTATCCTGTTATTTTTCACCATTACCGCCTTTGGACTGGCATCACAGAAGTATTACTACTCCAAGGAACACCAGGAAGCCATCGTGTTTACCCCGGCCATCACGGTAAAAAGTTCACCTACACAAAGTGCTGTGGACCTGTTCGTAATACACGAAGGCACCAAGGTAAAGTTGTTGGACCGTGTTTCAGGATGGATTGAAATCAGGATACCCGATGGAAGTATTGGCTGGCTACCCGAAAATTCTGTTCAGGAGATTTAATTATTTCAATTACAAGGTCTTATTTCATATCGTTGCACATTTTAATTGAATATCAGAGATGCTAAACTAACATCGAAATTTGACAAATTCGTCATTGAACAAGCAAAAGAATACGTGGCTACATTGAAACGCAGTCTTTCAAGAATCATTAAATCATATCATAAATCACTAGTCAACCGAGAGAATTATAAAAAAGATGATAAGAAATCCGAAATACCGGTAATGTCTCCTGACGAATTCCAACATAGTATCAAGAAATAAGCACCTGCTCCCAATCCGATTCAGGGAAAAACCGTGATAGTAACGCCCACTTACTTCCTGCAAATGATCCACAAATTTTAGAGCACTCACCTGCCTCATCGGGCATTAAAATCTAGTCGGTCGGATTATTTTGATCGCGTGTAAATTTCATCCGCAAAAATCCATCCCGGATTACCGGCGCCCACATGCCAGTCGGGACAAGGCCCTTGCGATGTGGCGGTTACTCGAATAAACCGCGCTTTTACATTAAGTGGCCCCGTAACAAAATCGTGTACAATTCCTCCACTTTCTTTGGGGCTGATGGGATTTTGTCTCGAACCAGCCTCCTGAAAAGTCTTGCCATCTACTGACACCTGAAAATGAACCGAGGCCGGCATAAAAATCCACGACTTTTCATCCTGAAGAAACCCGGCTCCTATGCTGTGAATTTGTTCCACTTCTCCCAAATCGACCACCACATCCATATTGGTATTGTAGTATCCCTGCCAGTTTCCAGTCCTGAATTCGGTACTACCGCGGATGGTGTTAATCAATGCCACATCCCCTCCTGCGGTATATTGCTCACTGTAAGGTGTGTTGATGGTCACCTTCCGGTTGACCGGAATTAACAGATATTCAGCAGTTTCAGGAAAGCTGACCACGCCGTTTGCCGATGCAGTGGCTGTAAATTCGGTGGTCTTGTTGATTACAATTGGACCGCTATTAAGGATTCCTTCCCCGTTTTGCATCACCTTTATGTTAGCATCCCCGGATAAATCGTTTACTCCAACGGTGAGGGTCTTCTCAAAAGTCTTACTCTCCGCATCGAACCAAGGCACCGGGGTGATGGGAAAGTCAGTGATTTGTTGTGATGGTCTGTCCTCAGGAGCCAGTCCCCATTGTTTGTTGGGCTCACTGCCGAGTTCAATTACCAAATCACCACCATTGGCAATCATATCGAAGGTGATATATGACTTGGAATAAGTTTCACCATCGTAGCTAACCGATTGAATATAAAAATCCTGATCGCTTTGGCGATTTGCTACAACGGTAAATATTTTTCCGTTTTCAAGGTTAATCTGAGCATTCTCAAAAAGAGGAGTTCCCAGCACATATTGCTTACTTCCCGGTGTTACCGGATAAAAACCCAATGAGCTCATCACATACCAGGCCGACATCTGTCCACAATCTTCGTTTCCACTCAATCCATCGGGATGATCAGAGTATAATTCTGTGCAAATCTGATGAATCAGTTTTTGAGTTTTCCATGGTTTGCCCACATAATTGTACAGGTAAGCCATGTTGTGGCTGGGCTCGTTGCCATGCGCGTACTGACCGATTAACCCGGTGATATCCGATTGTTCCCGACCGGATAGTTTTTCGGTGGTGGTAAACAATTCATCCAGTTTCGATTCGTAAGCATCAGCGCCGCCAAGCAGGGCAATGTGGGTATTGATATCCTGTGGTACGAAGAAATTATATTGCCAGGTATTGGCTTCTGTCAGCATAAAATTTACCTGGGTGGGATCGAAGGGAACCACAAATCCTCCATTGGATTTTCCTCTGAAAAATCCGGTGTTTTTATCAAAAATATTTTTGTAATACTGAGCGCGTTGTATGAATGTTTGATAACCAACCTCATCGTCCAGACCTTTTGCCATTTGTGCAATACACCAGTCGTCATAGGAATATTCCAGCGTTTTACTCACACTTTCGCCTTCCTTGTCGGCGGGAATATAGCCTTTTGAGGTATACTCGTTCAAACCAAACAACCCCGATTGTGCGCTTGCTTTCATGGCATTCAGCGCTTTATGCGCATCAAAGCCGCGGATACCCTTTATCCATGCATCCGTAATCACAGGCACTGCGTGGTAACCAATCATACAGTTGGTTTCGTTTCCGGCAAGTTCCCAAACAGGTAACAAGCTGTCGCTGCTATACATATCGAGCATCGAGTTGATGAGGTCGTTGGTGCGATCACGCTCGATCAGGGTGAGCAATGGATGCAATGTTCTGAAAGTATCCCAAAGGGAGAACACGGTGTACATGGTAAAAGCCCTGTCCTGCAGCACTTTCCCGGCATGGTTGCGGTACCTGCCATCCACATCCGAAAAGGTGTTTGGCGCGATCATGGTATGGTACAAAGCAGTATAAAAAATGGATTTGTTCACTTCATTGCCGTCCTGTACCTGAATTTTATTTAGTTGGTCATTCCACAACCCGCGGGTTGCTTCCTGCACGGCTTCGAAATTCCACCCTTGAATTTCCTGCATACAATTCTCCTGAGCGCTATGATAATCCAGCGGTGAAATGCCCACCTTGACCAAAAGAGGGCCTCCATCCATCATGTTAAAAGTCAAAACCGCCTTCAGGTCAGTGCCTCTGGCTTCTTGTTTATTTTGCCAATATTCGCCATCAATGGCCAATCCTGTTTCCTGAAAAGGTCTCGAAAAGTTTGCATAAAAATAGACCCATTGATCACTGGCCCATCCTTTGCTGTTTCGATAACCCATGACCTCATGGTCGCTGATGATTCGAAGTTCCAGCCCCGGCATTTTTTCCGTTACTATGCTCTCTGTCAGGTCGATCACCATCCGTGCTTCTTTGGTTTTTGGGAAGTGATAGCGGTGCATCCCGGCGTGGGTGGAAGCGGTTAATTCCACCTGGATGTGGTCGTCATCCAAAGTCACCTGATAGAATCCGGGAGAGGCCACTTCGGAGGAGTGTGAAAACCGGGCGGCATAGCCTGAATCCGGATTTTCGGCAGTCCCCGGATCCAACTGAATCACCCCAACGGTGGGCATCATCCGGATATCACCATAATCGCCAACTCCGGTTCCACTCAGGTGGGTATGACTGAATCCCATTATCACCTGATCTGAATAATGATAACCCGAACAGGCATCCCAATTGTCTTTGCGCGTGTCGGGACTTAACTGTACCATCCCGAAAGGCGCTGTGGCTCCTGGAAATGTATGTCCATGACCACCTGTTCCAATAAAAGGATCTACATAGTCCGTGAGGGTTTTAGGTAGTTCTTCTTTACAGGACATGAGTGCAAATAACACAAATATCAATAAACTAAAACGGGTAAGTTCTTTCATGATGAAGGCAATTTTGGCTTCAAAGTTAACAAGATGGCTTAATACAGCCACTACAATCTTTGTAAATTGATCGAAATTTTCCCACGATAAACAAGGATCGATCCGGGCGCATCATTCTTATAATTTGATAGTTTGATCGAAGTTCTGGTGCCAGGAAATCGATTTTGAATCAATTGCCCAACTTCGCCTGATATCGGGTTATAATAATAGCTGAAACGACTACCCTTCTCTCGATCAATCAGCAAAACCTTCGTCTCCGATTCATTTATCTTCAGGCGGGTTTGGGAGTTATAATTCGCTTCCCTGAAAAGCAATCCAAAACTATTGATGAGTGCTTCTTTTAACGGTTCGCGATCGAGCACTGCCATCACATACTTCGCCTGCGCATTAAAAGGTGAACCTTCGGGAAAAAAGAATTCGAAATATTTTAACCCTACTTCCGAAACCATGGCCATTTGATAACCGTTTTCCACTTTTTTTATCACAATAATCCCCGTAATGGTTCGTCCATGGAGGGTCAGTTCAGTTTTGTAGAGCGCCTTTAAAAAATCAGGAGAAAAAACGGTGGCTTTTGAAAGTTTGGACCCTGGATTTACCATGGTAGTATAACCTGAAAACCGACACGAAAAGGGCAGCATTGCCAACCCCAGCAGCATGATCAGGTGTGCCAATTTGATTTTCATCCTACTTTCCATTCGCGAGTTCAAACCTGCTGTCTGGTATCTCTTTATTTACTTGAATATCTTCAAACCTGATCGAGGTAAAATCGCCTCCAGGTTCAATAAAAACCACTTTAACGACTTGCATCGTCACCTTGTCGAAATAGATATCGATGCTTTCAATCATGCTTTTTACCTGCGCCACAATGGGCACAAGCCTGGCCATCACCTGGGTTTTTCCTTCAAAATAAACAGGCGCAAATTCGGCATTACCAACAAAATCGCCACGTATCGCCGTAATAATCATCTTGTTGATTTCACGAAACATGGGGTTGCCATCGGTATTAAATTCGCTGACTTTGCCATCGTTGTCGATGGTAAATTTTCCCAGATGAATCAGGATGGTATACTTGATGGGATCCAGGTATTGCCACCGGACGTTGTTCTCTTTTTTAAAGAAAAACTGTCCATGGCTGGTTAGCACTTCTTCTAACATGTTCAGGTGTTTTTCCTGTACAAAATTACTTTGCAACGTGTTGGTGGCCGAAGCATGCTTAACAAGGTTCCGTGTGACAGATGAAATATCCGAGATTGGTTGAAAACCAGCCTCTTGTGCGCCAAGAAACAGGGGAAAACAACAGGCTAACAATAAACTATTGAGTTTTGTATGGTTCATATACTTCCATGGATAAAAGTTGACTAACAGACACCACCTGAAATTGGTTTTTTTGCAGCCATTCGAGGTAATTCCTGGTAATGTCGATGATATTTGTTGTGGTATCGTGCAATAAGACAATGGCTCCGGGCTGGGTTTTAGAAATAAGTCTTTCCAGGGTTTTATCCGGTGTGCGACAGGTATCGAGTGAGCGCAGGCTCCATCCAATGGAAATATAACCAAGTCGATTAACCGCGCGTGCCAGTACAGGGGTGGTAACACCGTATGGAGGTCTGAACATCAGGGTTTTAATGCCTGTAATTCTGTAAATCAGCTCGTGAGTCCACAGCAATTCGTTGCGCATGCGCCAGAAATTAAACAAATCAAAAAAGCGCGCATGGGTATAACTATGATTACCAAGCAGGTGTCCCTTGTTGTGAATCATTTTCAACAACGCACGCTGTTTCTTTGCCTTTTGTCCGATAACAAAAAAGGTTGCCTTTACGCCAAATTGATCAAGCAGATCGAGCAGACGTGGAGTGTTGTTTTCATCAGGGCCATCGTCGAAGGTGAGAGCAATTGTTCTTTCCCCGGTTTTTATGCTACAATGGGAAATCAAATAAAAATTTAATTGAATAAAAACCGAACCCAGTATTTTGAGCGCCATCAGCAAAAGGGTGATATAAACCACCCACCACCACGACCACTCCCAAAACCACCCACCTCCCATGAGCAAAAGCAGCAGGTAAAGGTAAACCAGGTTGATTATTTTGTTGGCACTCATAACGAGGGTATTTCAAGTAGTTTTTCTAAAAAATGGTATTCGATGCCGAACAACTTCTTCAGTGCCTGCACCTTATCCAATTTATCCTGATTAACAGGTTCTTTTTCATTTTTTTTAATCCCAACAATCAACACATTTTTCGGTGTGTGCTCGGTAGAGATAAACTCAAACACTTTGGTCGAATAGCCATAGGCTTCCATAATCAGAGCACGGATGGCATCGGTGAGCATTTCGGCCTGCCGTTCTTCCAATATTCCATATTTGGTGATTTCGGCCAACGCGTTGTCCGGATTCATCTGCTTTCGGATCTGCTTATGACAGCATGGCGCTGTGATAATCACCCTGGCTTTTTGACTTATTCCCCTGAAAATGGCTTCATCGGTGGCGGTATCGCAGGCATGCAGGGCGATGAGCAAATCTATTTCAGGTAAAACAGTTTTCTCAATGGAACCCTGGATAAATTTCAATTTCTCAAAACCTGATTTTTTGGATATCACATTGCACTGGGCTACCAGATTTGGACGCAACTCCACTCCCACCACTTCTGGTGTCAGCGACATCCTGTTGGTGAGATAATCGTATAAGGCAAATGTGAGATATCCTTTACCCGAGCCCATGTCGGCAACCGAGAATCCGGCATTCATGTTGGCCTGTTCCACCACATGACTCACCACTTCAACGTATTTGTTGATCTGCCGGAATTTGTCCTCCATGCCTTTCTTCACCTTCCCGTCCAAGGTGGTCACACCCAATAGTTGCAAGTACAGGTTGTTTTCAGGGGAAATAAACAGGCTTTTCTGTTTATCATGCAAAAATACCGGCTTCATCTGCTGGCTGGCTTCCTGTTGTTTGATGGTGCTTTTTCCGTTGGGAAATTGCATAAAATGAACATCCTTGTTGGCTGTGAGCAATATCGCCTGGTAAAAATCCTCTTCCAAAGATTTTTTAACGAGTGCGAGACCTTCTTCAAAGTTGTAATTCCTGGTAATGTCTTTGGCAGGATAACGAAACACGAACGACAACAAAGTTCCTGCCTTAACGGACACCACTTTTGCATATATATTCTTCAACTCACCGGAGGTGTCTTTTTTACTGCTCAGTGTCAACTTGATAAAATCGGTATTCGACAAACTTTCTTCAATGATCAGGAGCAGACGTTGGAGATTAGGATCGTTCATATGCAGAATTTTAACCTGAAAACAGTTGCAAAGATCGTGAAAAAGTGCCGATAATGACCCTGAAAAAATTTATAACCACTTTTTCCGTTTGAACAATAAAATCATCCCTGTGGTGACCGCCACAATGACGATCCAAAACACCAGATAACTGTATTTCCAGTGCAGTTCGGGCATAAATTCAAAATTCATCCCGTAGACGCCTGCCAAAAAGGTGAGTGGTATAAAAATAGCCCCGATGATGGTAATCACCTGCATGATCTGGCTCATTTTCATGCTCATGCTACTCAGGTATATGTCCTTAAGTCCGGCGTTCAGCTCCCGGTATGTTTCAATGGTATCGATTATACTGATGGTGTGATCGTACACATCGTTAAAATATTTCTGGTTGCTTTCATCAATATATTCGAGGTCATCTTTTTGAAAACGATTAATTACCTCGCGCAATGGATACACAGAATGCCTCATTTCGAGCAGTTCACGCTTAGAGGTTTGTATTTTATAAAGAGAATTCGCCGAGGGTGAGCTAAACACCTCCTCTTCCAATTCCTCTAGTTGCATCCCCATGCCTTCTATCGAATTGTAGTATTTATCCACGATCAGGTCGATGAGCGCATACACCAGGTAATCGCTTCCTTTGGAACGGATTTTAAATTTGGCGTGTTTAATGCGTTCCAGTACTTCCGCGAAGGTGTCGTCTGCTTGTTCCTGAAACGTAATCACAATATGTTTCAATAAGATGATGCTGATTTGTTCAGGGACAATTTTCTGTTCCTTTTCATCATACACCAGCGATTTAAAGGTGATATAAATACAATTGTCGTATTCTTCCAGTTTGGGGCGCTGCGAGGTGTTTACAACATCCTCAAGAATCAAAGGATGCAGGTTGAACTTCTGTCCGATTTGTTCCACCAGGCTTGTTTCGTGTATTCCTTCCACATTCAACCAGCGCACGAATGAACCATCTTCCACATTCCCGATATCATCAATACTGGCGAGTTTTGTCTGCCTAAAGCTTTCTTTGTTATATTCTACCAGGTATAAATTAGGGATATATTCCCGTTTTTCACCAATATAGAAAACGCTACCGGGATGCATTCCGGTTTTCTTATTTATTTTATGGGGACGAAGCTTTTTTTTGTCGGCCATACCGATGATCATTTAAGTGTTAGCATTTGAAAGCATAAAACTAACAAATAATAATGAATATTATAAAACTGATAATTTTGAGGTGAAGCACACCGAAAATATTTATTGCCAATTTAAAACCAGATGATTCGAGGAACATAGCACCACAATATTGATTATCATTTAAATAAACAGGAAAATAGGACGGTGAGCTGCACCTTTAAAAATGTGTTCTTCTCTTTCTATAAATATTAACGGTACTCCGTACCTGTTGGTTTGCATCTTTAAATTTTATAATGAAAGAAGATCGGATACCGCATATAGTTTTATTCATTTACAATGAATGTATGTATTTGACATCCATTGCAGTCTGGCTTTAGCCGACTGCCCAACAATTGGAATCTAATCTCAATTTTTCTATATTGATGTCTTTTT
>PHDN01000002.1 GCA_002840975.1 Bacteroidetes bacterium HGW-Bacteroidetes-16 | reverse complement strand
GATCATTCACCCTTTAACTACGTTAATTAATAGATTAACTAAACACAACACCGTATATATGCAATATTCCGCTTCGCTGAATACAGCATATATACCTTCCCGCTATGCGCAACTACCAGCACCCTTAGATAATTAATAGAATATTGAATACCTTAATTAGATTAAATTAATTTAATTACATAATATGACGAAAGCACTTGTAATAGTTTTAACCTTCTCTGCAATTTTATTCTCATGCAGTGACAATAATAGAAATCCAAAAGAGACTGAACAGCAAAATGAAACTCCAGAGGTACTTGGGATCAAGCAAAATTTCTGTAAGCCTAACTTATTATGATACCTTTTTTATAACTCAAAATTGTTATTTTTGAAACAAATTATATTCAAACCCAATATTTATGAAAAAGCTAAGTTTTCTTTTAATTTTTATTTCTTTTAATTTTTCATCTTTCTCTCAAAATTTCTTCATTTCATCAGGATATAATACTGTAGAGCTTATAGAATCATTATTGCAAGATAATATGGATTACTCTAATCCTATATCTAATGGTGATAGTATAGCTCGTGGCCATTTCTATGGCAACTCTAATCTTGAGTTAGATCAGGGAGTAATTCTTTCAACAGGTAGAGCAATTGATGTGATGGGCCCAAATAACTCTTCTCAAACTTCAACAAATATGCTTGCTCCTGGAGATTCTGATATTGAATTAATGTTAGGTGCTATGACATATGATGCTTCAATTTTGGAATTTGATATTATTACTTCGGAAAATGACAGTTTACTTTTTGCAAGTTTTAGTTTCGGTTCTGAAGAATATCCTGAATTCATTAATAGTCCATATTCGGATGGTGCAGGGATTTTTGTAAGCGGCCCTGGTATTAATGGAATCTTTTCTAATAATGCTGAGAATTTAGGACAACTACCGGAAAGCAATCCCCCTGTATATTTAACTACTAGAACAATTAATGAAAATATTAATCCAGAATATTATATCGAAAATACTGAAGATTATTTGCAGTATGATGGATTTACTACGAAAATTGTAAATTCATTAAGTGTATTCCCAAATGAAACTTATCATGTAAAGATAGTTGTTTCGGATGCTATGGATAATAATTATGATTCTGGGATTTTTATTGAAGAGGGAAGCATTGGAACATCACCTTTTCTGGTAATTCCATCTGTTATAAACGACCACTGTGGTTATAATTTGGGGTCTATTTCTTTAAATATTGATGGGTACTATCCTCCTTATCAATACTTATGGTCTACCGGAGAAACAACCTCTTCAATTGATAGTCTGTCAGCAGGTCAATATTATGTGGATATTACAGATAGTGAAGGATTTTATTTATCAGATACATTTCAAATCGAATCCTTAAGTAGTCCACCTGATTTCTATTTTAACTTTACTTACTTCGAGGATGAATGCTTGACGGAGGTAGCTGCATATTTAGAAGGTGAACACCCTCCTTTTTCATATTTGTGGAGTGATCCAGCTCAACAAACAACACAAACTGCAATTTTGTGCCCCGGCACTTACAATCTAACGGTTACTGATTCTGTAGGGTGTGAATATCACCAAGATATTGAAGTAGTTCATGCTCCTGATGATAAACTACAGATAGGAATATTTGATAATGCTTCCCTATATGCTGAGCATATTGTTCCTGAGGGGTCTTCTGTATCCAACGCAACACAATCAGGTTCTTTATATTCCATAGGAAATTTTGCAGGGCAATCAAATATTGATTTTGAGGATGGAATAATATTAAATACCGGATTTGCATGGACTGTAGAAGGGCCAAATAATATTGATTCCACAGGATTCTTGTTTAATACTCCAGGCGACTCTGACCTAGAGATTTTGTCGGGCTACGAGGTTCATGATGCGGCAATTCTTGAATTTGACTTTACATCTACCTATAATATAGTTGATTTTTACTATGTATTTGGTTCTGAAGAATACAATGAATTGATTGATGAAGACTTTCCGGATGTGTTTGGATTTTTTGTTAGTGGAGAAGGATTGAGTGGACCATTTAGCAATAATGCGAAAAATTTTGCTGAAGTTGCCGGAATGAATATCCCATTTAATGTAAACACTGTAAACAATGGTTTTGCTACATTCGGTGTTACTCCTGTAGGACCATGTTCCAATTGTGAGTATTATATATTTAATGATGAACACTCGATTTCATTTAATGGTTTAAGTACGATTCAAAATATTTCAATCCCAGTTGTTCCAAATGAGATATATCATATTAAAATTGCAATAGCTGATGGTACAGGTCGTAATCTCAATTCTGGTTTGTTTGTGAAATCAGGAGAAGGAGAATTTACGGCAGTTCATCCAGCGTCTAGCAAAACTGTTAAAGGAATTTATAAAATATATTATACCGATAATGATATTATCATTCATCCTATTCAGAACCAATTAGAATATATTTATTCTATAAATAATATTGATGGGTCAATAATGCGTAATGGTAATGGATATGGTGAAACATCAATATCAAGTAATGAGTTTAATAATGGAATTTATCTTATTAAAATTATGGACTATGAAGGCATCTATACACAGAAATTATTAGTTCGATAATAACATTAATATTCAGGACATTGTTGTGATAATAACATAAGGATTTTTAGAGCTCCATTCATGGGGATTTGATGTATTTCAAAATTTACTTTTAACAGATCAACTAATTAATGATTCAAAACAATACATTGAAATCAAAAAATAGCAGCGCTGCATATACTTTATGGCGGGTTACGTTATGAAAATGAGTATTATAGTTTCAAATATATATCACAGCGGGCAGAAAGATTTTTCTTTTGAAGTCCGCCACAAAGCATATGCATGCCCGTTAGGTGGCATAATAACGAACATTGCAAACTGTCAATGTGGCGCTTATTAATTTCACACCACGCCATAATGACACAGGTGTAAAATGTAAAAACAACTGTACTACAAAAAACAAACGCCTGACATTCTGTGAGATAATCTAAATTAACATTAATTCATTAAATATTTTGGCATTTCTTTTGAAAAGCGACCAATTGAAAATTAAATTAATTGTTTAACTAAAGTATGGAGGATTAAATTATGTCATTAGTAAAATTTTCTAATCAAATGCCAAGTTTGTTCGACCGCTTTTTTGAAAACGATATGTTTGATTGGTCGAATCGTAATTATTCAAACACTAACACAACGCTTCCTGCCGTAAATATTAAGGAAGACAAAGATGGTTTCGAGGTTGAAATGTCTGCACCAGGCTTTGAAAAGGGCGATTTTAAAATCGAATTAAACAATAGTCTACTGACCATTTCTTCTGAAAAAAAGGTTGAAAATGAAACCAAAGAAGGTCAACAGTTTTCTCGCAGAGAGTTTAGCTATCAATCATTTAGTCGTTCATTTACCCTTCCTGAAACAGTAGAAGGAGAAAAAATTGTGGCTAAATATGAGAATGGAATACTATCTGTTAGCATTCCTAAAAAAGAAGAAGCTAAACCAAAGCCTGCAAAACAAATTGAGATTAAGTAATTAAAAAAATCAGCCAGCCTTTTTTTTGGTTGGCTGATTTTAAACAATTAATGATTAATCATTTAAAACGAAACGCTATGAAACTATTTAAATGGAATTTTACAGATATAAAACCCAAATTTCCAAATATCGTTGAGAAATTTTTGGGTAGAAAAATTACAGATGAGGCTTCAAACGACCAAGAAGTATCAATAGTTCCATCTGTAAATATTGCTGATGCAGACAAAGCCTTTGACGTAAGTGTTGCTCTGCCCGGCTTAGATAAGAAAGATGTGAAAATAGAAATCCAAAATGATTGTTTGATTGTATCATCAGAGAAACAGTACGAAAAAGAAGAGAAAAACAAAAATTGGATGCGCAGAGAGTTTGGTTATGCTTCTTTTCAACGAATGTTCCAACTGCCTGAAGGTGCCGACCAAGATAAAATCCAGGCAGAGATGAAAAATGGAGTTCTATCGATTAAAGTTGCTAAAAAAGCTGGGTATATTGAGAACAAAAAACAAATAGCTATTGAATAACTAATTGTTTAATAATTTAAACCAAAAGATTATGAAACGCATATGGATGTTATTCATTGCTGTTACATTAGTCTTAAGTAGCTGCAATGGACAGGAAAAACAAAATAAAAACGATAAGTTAGGCGATGTAAAAAATGCACCGAAAGAAGATATAAAAGTAAATAAAGAGTATGATAAGGATGGTAATCTTATAAGGTACGATTCAACTTATACTTACTTTTACTCGAATATCGAAAAAAATCCAATAACTGAGGATAGCATTTTTTATAACTTTAGAAAAATGTTTGATGCGAACTATCCTTTCTCATTCAAACCATTTTTTAATGACTTGTTCTTTGAAGACAGTTTAATGAAATATGACTTTTATAAAAAAGATTTTTTTTCGGAAAGATTTAGACAAAATATGGAGCAGACTGAAAAAATGTTTAAGGAAATGGATTCTATAAAGAATAAGTATTTTATGGAGCAATTTCCTAAAAAATAAGTGGATTAAATTTCAGCGATTTTTTACCCAGTATTCATTTTAGTATAACACTACTTGAATCTAAAATCGAGTTTAAAATCATATAGCCAAGGGACCTTAGGGTTTACACCTTCTGCCATTAATTTTTCAGTTAATCCTTGGTAATTATTTTGCAGGTTTAGTTCTTCTGGGGCATTGTAACAGGTTACGATTATTGTGTCATCTCTCACCCTGATATCGCCATCTATTTTAGTCAATAACGCATCTGCAAGATGGGTTGAATTCCATCGGTTATAGGGTTGGGGCAATTTTTTTCTAAGTTCGTAGGTTGCTGCTTGAGCTAATAAAGCCAGAGACATTTTACCATACCTTATGTTTAGGTTAAAGGTTGATGCCCTGTAAAAACCCATGGCACCATCGAAATTAAAGAAGTCTTCTATCGACCACCTTTCCATATACTTCTCGCTTAGGAGTACTGTGGCTGGTTTGTTTGACAGGGTCAGGAATGATTTGTAAAAGTAATCCCTCTCTGTTTCGCCTTCGCGCTGGCAGATGAGCCGGTATTTTTCTTTATTTCCTGCAAAATTAAAGTTGGTTTCTGCTGTTGAATAACCGGCCCATTGTCTCTGATAAGTGAGAGACCGTTCAATGTTTCTGATTTTTTCTGATGATATAGCCGGGACAAGAAATTCAAAATCAGTATCTTGATCAATACTTCGGAATAAATTTCCAGTAAAATGCTCTTTATCAGCCAGTATCAGAGCGTTCCTGTTTACTGTTTTCACCATGTTTAATAGTTCTAATGTTGCCTGGGTTGTATTGGCACCCGGGGAACCAATACCACATCCTATAGGTTGTCCTGTTTGGGTATTCAGTGCAAAAAAGGTTTGTAGCATTTTTCGGGAAGGTTCCGTTGGCTGCTTTTTCTTTTTTGGCATAACCCTTTTAGAGGCAGACACGATGCGGTGAGGGTCAATAGCTATTTTTTGTCCAATATAGTGACCGTTGTTCGAGCGTATGAGGGCTATTGTTTGTTGCAAGGATTGGGCTTGCTGGATTGTGTGCTTGTTAAGCAGTTCATGTACTTGCTCATCGGTAGCTAAAAACCCAAGCCCGTTGAGCAATTCAAATCCCTGATGGGAAATATAATTGTTCCTCCTTACACGGTTTTTGCATATTGCCGCTTCGCTGACAACCTGCATGGCTATACGGGGCTCTATATCTGCATCGCCACATCCTGTATAGCCTTTGATCAGATCCCAACTTCCAAGGCGTAAGTGCTCGGCAACCAGAAACCACAGGCCCACTAATGTACCACTTATTTTTTTTGAAAGGCTTTCCCTAAAATATCGCTCTGATCCTTGGTTGTTGAGCCTGATTGTTGTTGTGTCACGTTTAGATAGTTGAATATTAATGCTTTGTCTTTCTTTTTCTTTTTTTGGATTCAGAACATGTGTTTTTTTTGGAGTCCATATTCCGTAATAGTCCTTTCAACACTACGGATACTGACCTTGTGACCAATCTGGTTTAGTTTTTGGGAGATCACCTCCGTACTTGCAAAAGGGTCTAAAAACCGTAGCCGTATAATCTGGTTTACAACCTCTTTGGTCCTGACAGGTTGCTTTTCCGATCCGGATTTTTTATCAATTAATGCCAGTGCCCCACCTTCCTGGTATGCTTTCAACAATTGATAGTACCTCTGTTCGGTGTATCCATACTTACGTAAGGCAGATTTCACCCCAATAGTAGTATGCCCTTCGATCAGCATAGCCAATTTCCTGGCCAAACTATCGTTTTTATCAATGATGAAATCGTTTTCTTTTAGGCCTTTGATTATAATTTTCATTGTATTGCAGGTTTGATTAATGAAATATACTAAATTAGTATATGGCGGTAAATATACACACAAAAACCCGCTAGATCAATAGAAAATCAGGATTACTTTCTAACAAACAATTGTTTAAAAGGGTAAAGAAAAAACCAGAGCAAATGTAGACAAAAATAATACCGCCATATTTAAATTTAGCAATAAAAGAACACTAAACAGGATCAATTTTAAGAGCAATTACCAAAACCTAAGCTATGGCAGGTGACAGCCTGATTGACAGCCTGATCTCAACAGTGAATAAATATTAAGTCACTCTTAAATACTAAAACGAATGGTTCCTTAAAAATCGCTGACTTTTTATTCGGGATTGAACTACATCGACGATACCGTTGAATTTTAGTCCTATGTACTTATCGACGGTTTTGAGTTTTTTCTATTGAATTCCAGAGAATTATGGAGATGTAAAATGGCGTCTTAAAAAGAATTGGTTGACAAAGATAAATAATCCGCCTTTATAATTTTTGAACTTTTGTGTAAAAATAAAAGAACCACTTTTGAGATTAAAAGCTTAATTTTATCCTGGACATTTAAAGTAAACTGATGCATAGATTCACTTTAAAAAAGGCTATCCCGAAGGGATTTAGTTCAACATTTTGTATAAGTAATGGCAGGGACTGTGGTAAATATCAATGCTTGTAACCCGCTCAAACTGCGAAGCGGTTTGACAGGAAACGACCACGCAATCTGCCACTACTCATACAATTTACCGTCATTTTTCCATTTCTCACCCACTATAACCAAATGAATTTTTTCCGTTTCAGGGCCTGTAAAAAACGGATTCAGATTACAAAGAATTTTGTGGTGTAACAGGATTAGAATTCTGTGACCATCGCTATATCATCGCTATACCATCGCTATGTTTAACCCGTTTTTTACATGGTGATGATATAGAAAAGAAAGGTCCCTGATTTTAGGAGACTGATATGCATTCTGAAATCATCTTCTACCACCATAATTTTTTCCTGCTAATCAACCGACAATCACCAGATAGAGGTAAAACCCTTCCCAACACCCCTATATCCTGCTCCATGCCCTGAGCAAATCAGCATAAACACCTCTGGCAGTGCCGGCTGCTCCTTCAGTGGCACTCTGTATAACGATGGGGTTATCGCCGTATCCTTTGGTGTTGATCTCAACAATGGAGTCGGAACCACTGACATTTACCAATGCCGAATGTTTTAAATCTTTAAAAAGTTCCTCCTTTTAGGAAAATATTTGTTACGCATATGTATTTGGATCATTTCAGGTTTTTAAATGTTTACAGGCCATTTATCAACACAAACAAGAGAAAAACAACGGGTTATAACTTAAATCTTAATACCTTTGCATGCTTCAATTAAAATTCAAACCTATGCAAAAATATTATTATTTACTTACCATAATCATGATGATGACATTGAGTTCATGCGACCAAAACAAGAAAAAAGATCAGTCTTCAGGGGAAAATCCGTTACTTGAGCAGTTTACCACAACCTATCAGGTACCTCCTTTCGAGAGCATTAAACCCGACAATTATATGCCTGCGTTTATCGAGGCTATGGCGCTTCATAATGCCGAAATAGAGGCCATTATCAATCAAACGGAACCGCCTACTTTCGAAAACACCCTGGCAGACATGGCTTATAGCGGGGAATTGCTTCGCAGTGTATCCTCCGTTTTCTCTGGTCAGATGAGTGCCAATACCAATGTTGAAATTCAAAAGATTGCGGAAGAAATTTCTCCCTTGCTATCGGAACATGCCGACAACATCAGCCTGAACCCAAAACTTTTCGCCAGGGTAAAAGCCGTTTATGAAAACCGTGAACATGATTCCCTGAATAACGAACAAGCCTATTTGCTTGAAAATGTTTATCGGGATTTCGTTCGCAGCGGAGCAAATCTCGATAGTGAACAGCAACAAGAGTTGATGGAAATCAATAAAAAACTGTCGATGATGGCTTTGAAATTTGAACAGCATGTGCTGGACGAAAACAATGCTTTTCAATTGGTGATCGATAATAAAGAAGATCTGGCAGGATTGCCCGAATCCGTCATCGGTATGGCTGCCCAAACTGCCGATGAGGCAGGTATGACCGGAAAGTGGATGTTTACAGTCCATAAACCGAGCATGGTTCCTTTTTTGCAATACGCCCAAAACCGCGGTCTGCGTGAAAAACTATACAAAGCATACTTAAACCGGGGTAATAACAACGACAAACTCGATAATAAAAAACTGTTTTCCGACATCATTAACCTGCGTATTCAAAAGGCGCACCTGTTGGGTTATCCAAACTACGCGTCTTATGTGCTGGAAGAACGGATGGCTAAAAACCCTGAAAACGTGTTAAATTTATTAAACCAGGTCTGGGATTCTACCCTGGTTGTTGCCCGGCGCGAAGCTACCCAAATGCAGCAAATCATCGACGATGAGGGGGACGATATTAAACTACAAAGCTGGGATTGGTGGTACTATGCCGAGAAATTGCGTAAACAAAACTACAACCTGGACGACAGCGAGTTGCGCCCTTACTTCAAACTCGAAAATGTTCGCGACGGAGCCTTTATGGTGATCAACAAACTTTACGGAATCACCTTTAAACCCATTTCAAACATTCCGCTACCACATCCCGATGCACAGGCTTACGAAGTCAACGATCAGGATGGGAGTGCTCTTGGAGTCATGTACATGGACTTCTTCCCACGCGAAAGCAAACAAGGAGGAGCCTGGCAAGGTGAATACCGTGTGCATCAGGTATTGCCTGATGGCGAAGAGATACACCCTGTAGTTACCGTGGTCTATAATTTTACCCGTCCTTCGGCAAGCATGCCTTCATTGATTAATTTCGATGAAGTTGAAACCCTGTTTCATGAGTTGGGACATGCCCTGGATGGCCTTTTCGCAAAAAACACCTATCCTGTAACCTTTATCCCTACCGATTTTGTTGAATTGCCATCACAAATTCTGGAACATTGGGCCACCGAGCGCGAAGTGCTGAAAATGTACGCGGTACATTATGAAACAGGAGCACCTATTCCGGATGAATTGATTGATAAAATCAACAACAGCAGATACTTCAATACCGGATTCAACAACATGGAATTTCTGGCCGCTTCATTGCTCGACATGTCATATCATGTACTTTCGGATACGGGAGCAATTGATATTAACCAATTTGAGTTGAATTACTTTAGTCAACTCGGTTTGTTGGAACAAATAGAGCCTCGCTACCACAGCACCTATTTTACACACATCGTGGGAGGTTACGAAGCCGGATACTATAGCTATTTGTGGTCGGCTGTACTGGATAATGATGCTTACGAAGCTTTCCGTGAAAACGGGTTGTTCGACAAGGCTACCGCCACCAGTTTCAGGAGGAACATCCTGGAAAAAAGCGGCACTTCTGATCACGAGCAGTTGTATCGTGACTTCAGGGGAAAAAATCCATCGGTGGAGCCATTGCTTAAAAACAGGGGATTGAAATAGAAAAGAATAGGTCGCCATCCTGTTTTTTGTTCAAGTGGTGAATCTCTATTTGTGGTTGGATTTATTTAGATTCCTTGTTTGCCACGAAGACTCAAAGGGCTCTAAGAAACACCAAGATATCATCAATTAATCCAATGCTTCCCCCTTCGTGAAGCTTCGTGTCTTGGAGTCGTAGTGGCCTCGTTTTAGGTACTTAATTTTTTTGCCACAAAGACTCAAAGGGCTCTAAGAAACACCAAGATATCTTCAATAAATCCAATGCTTCCCCCATCGTGAATCTTCGTGTCTTGGTGTCTTAGTGGCCCCGTTTTAGGGACTTAATTTTTTTGCCACAAAGGCTCAAAAGGCTCTAAGAAACACTATGCTAAACCACAAATCGTCTTATTCCCTCTTTCATTTTTACTACATTAAAGTTGATTAAAAAGCCGAGCCTTTTATCAGTTAGTTTTAAATGACTTAGAATTTGTGCTGCCCAAACAGGGTTAACTGTTTCAAGGGCTTTTAATTCACAAATAATGCAGTCCTCAACCAAAACATCAAGTCTTAACCCTTCAGGAAAAGTAAGATTATCGTAAACAATTGGAATGTCAACCTGACGAAGATATGATAGTCCATGTTTTCTTAATTCATGACAAAAACATACTTCATAAACTTTTTCCAGTAACCCGGGACCAAGATTGTAATGAACTTGATAAGCCGAATCCACAACTAATTTTGCAATTTGTTCCGTTCTTTCCGAAATTGGATTGTATTTGTCATCATGACCCTTAGAGTTTTTATGATTTTGTTGTGTATTTATCATATCTTTTTGGGATTAGGTTTGATAGCAAATGTAAAAAAAAACGTAAAAAGCACGTTAAGGTAAATCAATGCATGACGTATGTTTTAAATGGTTAGTCCATGTTTTCTTGCCACAAAGGCTCAAAGGCACTAAGAAACACCAAGATAACATCAATAAATCCAATACTTCCCCTTCGTGAATCTTCGTGTCTTGGTGTCTTAGTGGCCCCGTTTTGCATGATAATATCAACAAAATTCCAGATATAAAATCGGATAACCATAAGCCTGAAAGGAGGTTCCCTCAATCCATATTTTCCTAATTTTGTGCTAATCAAAATTTGGCATGCTCAAGTAAATAAATAGATGAAAAGTATCCTGAAACCTATCATTACCACCTGCGCAATTGTATTATTCCTGTTAGCAACACTTGCGTGTAAAAAAGAGGACGGATCGAACCAAAACGAAATAGACCGTGAATTAATTGAAACCTATGTATTTGATCATCAACTAACTGGAACATTTACCACTACCGGGCTTTACTATCAGATCCAATTGCCGGGCACGGAGATTCATCCTTCACTAAGCTCAACCATAACGGTGAGTTATAAAGGTTTTACGCTTTCTGGCTCTGCTGTGGATGACGGTAGTTTTGTTCCTTTCAAACTGAACCAGCTTATTACAGGATGGCAGGAAGGACTGCAACTGATTGGCGAAGGGGGTAAAATCAAGCTGATCATTCCTTCGGCACAGGCTTATGGCAAAGAAGTGCTGGTGTTTGACATTACATTGCATTATTTTTCGAAGTAAATATGTAGTTGTGTGGGTGAGTAGTTGACTGGATAAGTGCGTGATTTTGTAGTTATATAAACTGGAAATTTGTTAATTTGGTCAAAAAAAACCATGAGTCCCGAACATTTATATTTACTCGAAAAGGCAAAAAATTACTGCGCCTATCAGGAACGTTGTCTTTATGATATCAAGGCGAAACTGGAGAGTTGGAAAGTTTCGGAAACCAATGCCTTGAAAATCCTCCAGGCACTCGAAAAAGAAAACTATCTTGACGAAGAGCGTTATGCCATGGCGTTTGCACTGGGAAAACTGCGCCACAACAAGTGGGGGAAAAACAAAATCATCTTTGCCCTTCATCAAAAACAAGTTCCTGATCTATACATTCAAATGGCCATCAATTCGCTGGATGAAGAGGAATACCTCAACATACTAAAAGCTGTTATCTCCTCAAAAAGAACCACTGAAGCCCTCAGCTTTCATGAACAGGCAAAGCTCGTAGCCTATGCACAGCAAAAGGGATTTCAGCCATCACTGGCCTGGAAAGTCGTGCGGGGTGAGATATAGTCGGTTTGATGTTGGCCGTTGTAACCAAATGGCTATTTTTGCAAAAAATGACAACTTATGTTTACAACAGATGGCAGGAAAGTACTTGCAGAAAGGCTCGACGCCTTGAGGAGGTACCTTTGAAGTCGACCGCAAAAAAATAGAGATTGAAGAAGAAGAAGAAAAAACCCAATCGCCTGACTTTTGGAACGACTCAAAGAATGCCGAACAAATACTTAAAAAGATAAAGGACAAAAAGCGTTGGATAGAGTCCTACTCCCAAGCGGAGGAAACCTACAACGACCTGAATGTGCTGCACGAATTTTACGTAGAAGGCGACTCCACCCAGGAAGAGTTGAACGCCCAGTATCAATTACTGGAAAAGCAAATCGACGACCTGGAGTTCCTTCAAATGCTCAGCAACAAAGAAGATGCGTTTGACGCCATTCTGAAAATCAATCCGGGTGCAGGGGGAACCGAAAGCCAGGATTGGGCAGAAATGCTCATGCGCATGTATCTCCGTTACGCCGAACGCAACAAGTTCAAAGTAAAAGAACTGGAATACCAGGAAGGTGACATTGCCGGAATTAAATCAGTCACCCTTCAGATTGAGGGAGAATATGCCTTTGGATACCTGAAAGGCGAAAATGGCGTCCACCGACTCGTACGATTGTCCCCCTTCGATTCCGCCAACCGCCGCCATACCAGCTTTGCGTCTGTGTATGTGTATCCGGTAATCGATGATACCATCAACATTCAGGTGAACCCGGCCGACATCAGCTGGGACACTTTTCGCTCCAGCGGACCGGGAGGACAAAATGTGAACAAGGTTGAAACGGCAGTCAGGTTGCGGCACGAACCCTCCGGTTTGGTGATCGAATGTCAGGAAACCCGTTCACAGGGACAAAACCGCGAAAAAGCCCTGCAGATGCTCCGCTCACAGCTCTATGAAATTGAAATGCGCAAAAAGCAGGAAGCCATCGACGTGATTGAAGGAAACAAAAAGAAAATTGAGTGGGGCTCACAAATACGCTCCTACACACTACACCCTTACAAGTTGATAAAAGACGTGCGTACCGGTCTGGAATCGAGCAATGTACTGGATGTGCTGGATGGCGATCTGGATGCATTTATAAAGGCTTACCTGATGCTTTTCAGCGAAAACAGCAAGTAGTTTATCTTCTCCAGAAAGCCGGGGAAATAACGATGAGGATGGTGAATAGTTCCAGTCGGCCCAACAGCATTAAAAACGAAAGTACCCATTTGGCCATTTCCGGGAAAAAGGCGTAGTTATCTACAGGTCCTACATGTCCTATTCCGGGACCTATATTGCCCAAAGTAGCAATGGAAGCTCCTATGGCGGTTTCGAAACCAACACCCAGCAACGATAACAGGATGGTACCTGCCGAAAATACCAGCACATACATCAGAAAGAAGGCCATCACATTTAATATCATTTGTTGCGAAACCGATTTCCCGTTGTATTTAACAGGTATAATGGCCTGTGGGTGAATAGATCGTTTGAGCTCCTGCCACGAATTACGAATCAGCAACAATAACCTGATCATCTTAACACCACTACCGGTTGAACCGGCACTTCCCCCGATAAACATCAGCGCAAAAATCAACATCCACAAATAGGAAGGCCAGGCATAATAATTGGCCGTAACAAATCCTGTAGTGGTGACGATGGAGACCACCGTAAACAGTGTATCGCGAAAAGCTTTTTCCACATCAGGCATGCCATAAACCAGCAATCCCACGGTGATAAATACTGTTACCATGGCCACAATCCAAAAATACAACCGGTATTCTTCGTTGGAAAACACCTTTTTAAACTGACGGTGCAGGAAAAAATAGTGCAGGGTGAAGTTGGTTCCTGCCAGAAACATAAAAACGATGATCACGTACTGTGAGTAAGCGCTAAACCCGATAATACTGGTGTTTTTTGTAGAAAATCCACCGGTTGCCATGGTCGCAAAGGAATGGCATACCGAATCAAAAAAATCCATTTCACCAACCCACAGGAGCAATATTTCCACCAGGGTAAAGCCCACATAAATTCCCCATAACCGCTTGGCTGTTGAGGTGATGCGGGGATGAAGTTTATCGGGGGTGATGCCGGGCATTTCGGCAATCATCAGCTGAAGTCCGCCGATACCCAAAAAGGGCAGGATGGCCACCGTCAGCACAATAATCCCCATGCCTCCAATCCAATGGGTCATGGCACGCCAATACAGGATATTCTTTGGCAGAACTTCGATATCGGTTAATATGGTAGCTCCGGTAGTGGTAAAGCCAGAAATGGTTTCAAAAAACGCATCCGTAAAATTCGGAATGGCACCGCTGAATATAAAAGGCAGGGTGCCAAACAGCGATATAACGAACCATGTCAGGGCAACGATCAGGTACCCTTCGCGTTTACCAATGCTGCTGCGGTCTTTTTTCCTTTGAGCTATCCACCCGACTCCGCCAACAAAGCCGGTAATCAGTGCCGAAAGGGTGATGGGCCGTATGCTTTCGCCGTAGTACCATGCAAAAGGCAGGCTGCTTAGCATAAACAGAGCCTCCACGATCAAAAGAAAGCTCATCACCTTCATGACAATGGAATAATGGATGATGTGGCGTGCTGGCATGATAGTCAACTAAAATCCAAAATGGGTTTTTAAAAACAATTTTTCCAGCTTCTGACTGATGTAAGGGCTGGCAAAAACCACCACCCGGTCGTTTTCCATGATTTGAAAATTGCCAACAGCAATAAACGACTCCTTCCCACGGATAATGCCACCTATGATGGTTCCTTCGGGCATGTGTAGATCGCGGATTTTGCTTTTGGTTACAGGCGATCCGGGCTTGGCCACCAGTTCAACCACATCAGAAGTAATCCCGCTGAGGCATTTCAGTGAAGCGACTTCATCGCCCATGCTGTGTCGGATAATATAACTGGCGGCACTTAATTTTTTATTGATGATGGTATCGATTCCAATATTTTGGGAAATTTCGATGTAATCCAGGTTTTCGACCAGTGCAATGGTTTTCTTTACCCCGAATTTTTTGGCATGAAGACAGGTGAGGATATTGGTTTCGGAACTGTTGGTCACGGCAATAAACGCGTCCACCCCTTCTATGCCTTCGTCTTCAAGCAGGGTGATATCGCGGGCATCGCCATTAACAAGCAGGGTATCTTCCAGGATGTCGCTGAGTTTCATGCAGCGATCACGGTCCTGTTCAATAAGCTTGATATTCAGCTCATTCTCCAGCCGTTTGGCGATCACTTTCCCCACCCGACCGCCACCTACAATCATGATGTTATTGATCTCCAACTTTCTCTTCCCTCCCATTTTAAGCAGGTTCTGTATGGCTTCAGGTTTGGTAATTACATACACCAGATCGTTGGGAAAGAAAACGGTATCTCCGGTTGGAATAAAGGTTTTGCCATTGCGGTGAATAACGACAGCACGAAAATTAAGCAATTGGTGCTCAATGGCAATGTCGTTCAGCGATTTGTTAATAACCGGGGCATCGGGTTCAATCCGAATTAAAAACACCGACAGGCTGCCTCCCGACAATTCAAATATCTCGGTAGCGGCAGGTTGTTGCAGCAAGTTGATCACCTCATGACCCGCGATGTCCTCGGGTGAAATTAAAAAATCAACACCCAGTTCATCATAGATTTTTTTGTTTTCCTCGCTCACATTTTCGAGGGTATTTACACGGGCGATGGTCTGTTTAGCACCTAGTTTTTTCGCCAAAATGGCCGTGAGAATATTGATATATTCATCGTGCAACACCGAAATCACCAAATCGGCTTTCGCTACATTGGCCTGTTTCAAAATAGAAACAGAATTTGATTCGCCAACGATTGTCATCAAATCCGCATGGGTTTCAATCATTTTCAACAACTCTTCATGCGGGTCAACAATGGTGATGTTGTGGTTTGAATCAACCAGCGCTTTGGCAAGATAAAATCCAACTTCTCCGTCACCTGCAATGATAATATTCATTAGCTGATCATTAAAAAAGATAAAATTAAGCAATCCAAAAGAAAAACGGGTGCAAATCTAGAAATATTCACCTTATAAACACCGAAGTATCTTTTCTGAACGAATTATCTAAGATGAAAATATTCTTCCAACAGTTGATGAGCTGCCTGATAAGGGTTCATCCTGTCGGCAATCACCTGTTGTTCCAAAAAAAACAACCGCTTAGTCATCTTTTCATTATTGAAAAAGTGGTTGTTTAAAGCATGGGAAATAGTTTCCCTAAGGATATGTTTAGATTGTTCGTGACGATTTTTTTGGAAATACCCATTGGTTGAAGTTTGGTTTACAAATTCATCCACGATGTTCCAGGTATTTTCAATTCCAATATTTTTCAGGGCCGAAGCGGTAACTGTTTTCGGTATCCAGCCACTGGCAAGTGGAGGAAACAGGTGGAGCGCATTTTCGTATTCCCTTTTAGCTAAATTGGCTTTTAGCATGTTATCGCCGTCTGCTTTGTTGATCACAATTAAGTCGGCCATCTCTATAATCCCGCGTTTGATGCCTTGTAGCTCATCGCCTCCGCCGGCAAGCATGAGCAACATAAAAAAGTCGACCAATCGCGATACCGCCGTTTCCGACTGGCCCACACCAACCGTTTCAATTAATATCACATCAAATCCGGCAGCTTCGCATAAGATCAGCGCCTCACGAGTCGAACGGGTAACTCCCCCAAGCGTTCCTGAACTGGCAGAAGGACGGATAAAGGCCTCGGTATGAACACTGAGTTCCTCCATCCGGGTTTTATCGCCAAGAATGCTTCCTTTTGTGCGCGTACTGCTGGGATCGATGGCCAATACGGCTACTTTTTTCCCCAGTGAAATCAAGTACAGGCCAAAGGTTTCGATAAAGGTGCTCTTGCCTACCCCCGGCACGCCGGTAATTCCAATTCGGATGGATTTACCTGAAAATGGCAGGCATGCGTTAATGAGTTCGGTGGCCATAACCTGATCTTCGGTCCTGGCACTTTCAATCTGTGTAATGGCCTGCCCAAGCAGGTTGCGATTACCAGCCCTGATGCCTGACAGAAAATCCTTTACCGTTGGCCTGTTTTTCCGGAAACGGATCATCTCATTTTCAAGCATGGGGTTAATTGACGCAGGTTGTTCAATACCTTCGTTCACTTTAAGTGCACTTTCTGCCTTGTGGTGGTGGTCATTTTTTTCCATGGTCGCTTTCCAATTTGAAAACATGTCAAAGATAGCGTATTTGGATGTGAATCGGGTCAACCTATGCCTTTGCTAAAAAACCAGGTCAATGGTTTGCGCATTGCTTAAAAAGATTTACTTTTGCAGCCGTTTCTCTCCGTAGCTCAGTTGGTAGAGCAGCTGACTCTTAATCAGCGGGCCACAGGTTCGAGCCCTGTCGGGGAGACTTAAGAAAGAGGAAGTTACAGGTTGATGTGGCTTCCTTTGTTTTTTATGTACATACTATATACATACTTTTTTAAATATTTATTTTAGGTTGACAATAGCCTAAGGAACAAATTCTCATTTAACTTTATTAAAAACCAACCATTATGAACAACTCTATTCAACAAAACAAAAAAAGCGTTCAGGAAATCTTTGGCCCTCTTGAACTAAGACTATTCAAATTTAGTAACCATTTTTATACAAATGAAGTTTACCCATATAATCAGGTTCATAATGAGTACCTGAATCAATTGAAAGAGGATGTAATCTTCGCTGATTATGCCGAATCAATTACTAAAATCAATGCTATTCTTCTTGAAATTAACATTCTCCTTCAAGACAGAATTAAGCTCAAAGCCAATTTAAAGGAAAAAATGATTTTGCACGATTATGATGCCTATGCTATTAATTCTGAAGAAGCACACCTTAGCATGATCGAACAAGAGATAGAGCTATGTAGCAAAGAATTAATTATAGTAAGAGACCTACTTACTACCAAGCTGGAAAATGAGTACGCTAACCAACAACAGAAAATTAAGACTAAACTCACCGTTTCTGAGATGGCTTTGTTCCTCAGTCTATTATCGGAAGACACTGACTACTTGCAAATACCAGACAAATCGAATGGTATTACTAAAACATCTGTTATTAAGATGATTACAAGTACATTTACTTCAAAAAAAGATGGGACAAAGCCAATTAGTGAGAGTAGTCTGAAAAACAAGACAACGGATGTTGACCGTGCCACCGCCCAGTCTGTTAATACCATCTTAGACAAATTGAAAGCAAAGATCTCTCAAAAGTATTTATAAACTAAAATACACTGGGCTAAGGCCTATTTTCTCTTTCACCCTTCCATTGGCTTCATTGTTTTGAGTTTATCTCCTTAGATTACCTCAGTTTGAAGAATCAAAGCCTATCCATTTACCTAATTGGATAGGCTTCGGTATTTCAACAAATAGATGTTATACCTTATTGTTTAAGGTATAACAGAACAAAAACCAAGCATAAAGTATCAATTTCATTTTTTATTTTCCCTCCCTTTGATCTATACTTCAATCCTTTAGAATGAGGTTGCGCAAGGTTGCGCAACTAACAAAGGCGTTCCCTTTGGTATTTCTTTGCACCAGAATATCCTGAGAGAATAACCAAGCTTTGGATACTTCTAATTGGTTAATACAAAGTTATACATTATAATATGAACACCTTTAATGAATTAATTTCTGAAGTCCTAAAGCTCCAAAACGAGCAAAACGCAACTCTCAGCGAAATGAGGGAAATCTTAAAAGAGGTAAAAGCAGACCTTAAAAGCAAAACCCTGCTCAACAAAGAGATGCTTAGCCTTGAAGAGGTCAGTATTCATACTGGACTTAGCAAAAGTGATTTGTATAAAAGAACTGCAAACAGGTCTATTCCTCATTATTGCCCATCAGGAAAACTCATCTTTTTTAAACGTGTTGACGTTGAAGCCTGGTTGATGAAAAACAAGATTTCCACTTTAGAAGAAATCCAAACACGCACAAACCAACTAACTTTTAATTCTAAAAATTAACAAAATGAAAAATTTAAAAAAAACGATTGAACAGCTTTTCAAAAAATCAACCTTGTTGAGATGCACCGTGAAAAGGCCAACATCCACATCTTATTACTATTTCAATGGAAAAAATAGCTACATCGTTATTACGATTGATGCTGAGACCGTAAAAAGAACTCGGTTTCAGGGCGATTTCCATCTAAACAGAAAAAGTACAAATGTAATTTTTGATACCCTTAAATCAATCGAATATTTATCGGAGAGAAAGGATGTAATTAACTATTCTTCTGATAATATGGTGCTTTTTAATCAAGCTGTGAGTAAATTCAGGAAATTCCAACGGGCAAATAACTCCGTTACATCATTAACAAAAACCTACAGGAATGGCATCTATCAGCATGATGATTACATCAGCAACCTTCAATTTGCAAATAAAATGGGGGTTTCACGCAGAACTACACATACTTGGAGGTCAAAAGGATTAGTTCCATTCTCAAAATTTCAAGGAAGGGTATACTATAAAGTCAGTGATATCCATAACATGCTTGACGCGTACTCTAACAGGCCTGTGATGGATCTAATTTAACTATTCCAAATAATTCAAAGCCGGGGCTTAACTCCCAATTGGGATTGCCCCGGCCTAATCAAAAAATAAAAATTTAAAACAATGGAAAATAATACCACGATATTAATACCCACATCATCTCAAAAGGTGAACTCAACCAGAGATATATTCAATAAACTTTTGTCTCAGGTTAGTCCACTTGATATGCACAAATCTTTAGGCCTGTCCGATGAACAGCAGATTTTAAAACGTCAAAAAATTGTGCTCGTCGTAGACAATGTGATAGAAATCGCAAAGAAATCAAACTACGGCTTATGTCAACACAATAATCAACCCTACTTATTTAATGGATCTTATTGGATCCATCTGGAAGAAAAGCTGCACAGTCTTCTTGGAGAGGCTGCCTGTAAAATGGGAATAGATGAAAACGAAACCCGTCATCATGAATTCAGAAGCAGCCTAATAAAACAGTTTGAATCCATTGCCATACAACAATTGCCAATCTTCGGAAGAAAAGAAATCTTTATCAATCTACTTAACGGAACCCTTGTGATAAAATCAACTGGAGCTCATCTGAAAGCATTTGACTCAAAAGACTTTATTACTTATCAGCTTCCGTTCTCTTATACTGAGAATGCAACAGCCCAGGCATTTACTAAATTCCTTGACAGAGTTCTTCCTGATGAAAAAATGCAGGACATCCTTTCAGAATATATTGGATATTTATTTATTCCAAACTCTGAGATGAAATTAGAAAAGGTCTTGCTCCTTGTTGGAGAAGGGGCCAATGGAAAAAGTACCTTTTTCGATATCATCAATGGGCTATTGGGAAGAGAAAATATCTCCACTTATTCTATGAGTAAGCTGACTGACATAAATGGCTATTATCGAGCGATGATTGGGGACAAACTGGTTAATTATGCAAGTGAAATAAGTCCTAACATGGATACTACAGTATTTAAACAATTGGTGTCAGGAGAACCCGTCGAAGCCAGATTACCCTATGGGAAGCCTCTATTAATGGAGAACTATGCACGCTTTATATTCAATACCAATGAACTCCCAAAAGATGTTGAGCATAACAATGCGTTTTTCAGACGCTTTCTAATTATTCCTTTCGATATTACAATTCCAGAGGAAGAACAGGATAAATCATTAGCTCAGAAGATTGTCAGCAGTGAATTACCCGGAGTTTTAAACTGGGCGTTGAAAGGTCTGGATAGAATTATTGCTCAACAAAAGTTCACTCACAGCGAAAAGGTTAATGAAATAATCAGTCGATTTAGACAGGAAGCTGATACTGTACATACTTTTATTGAAGAGACTGGCTACATTGCCACCACGGAAGTCTGGACTCCTCTCAAGCAGCTATTTGATGAATATAAAGGATATTGCCATGACAATCTGTATCGCCCTGTGGGTAATAAAACTTTTAAAAAGAGATTGAATCATCTTGAGTTTTATTCCAGAAAATCCAACCAGGGGCAAATGCTGAATATTACTCTGCCAGAGACACTAAACAATATCCGGATCACACTAAAGAGTTTAGAATAACTTATTTATTATCGTCACAATCATCACTTCGTCACAAAACCCCAATGAGAATAGTGACGAAGTGATGGAAAGACGGTCGATTTAAAACAAATCAGTGTAAAGGTTTCCTGAGAATATATGTATTTCGACTATGTTTCAAGAAAATCTATTTTTATCATGAATGTTTTCTTTAAATCATTGCAGAAAAAGAAGTAATATTTTGCGATAAGTATCGAAAATCACTACTTTTCGCAAAAATATACCCTCAGGAAAAAGTAGAACAAGATCTGATTATTTGCCTTGCACTGGTTGAAATATTCTCTGATAATTTACTGGCTAAATGCTTTGCTTTTAGAAGTGGTACAGCCTTACACAAGCGCTATCTAAATCCTCAAACTCGGTATTCAGAAGATATTGATCTGGTACAAATACGGGCATAACCCATCAAAGAAACTGTCCAGCGATTACAGCAACATTTATCCTTTCTGGGGAATGCTTCCGTAAAACACTAATAAGTCATGCAGAATAAACATCATCATAATACAGTAACCCGGTGTTGTTATCTGTCCTACGATCGTATAAGGCAGTCATGATACCCGTTATAAAAACAGAACCGCATGACGATCATGGAAAAGTTTCAGGTATTTTGACTTCATTTCAATCGAAAGAAAAGATTGATCAATAATACTTTCAACAATAGGTGAGTGTTCCTGGTATCGATTAAATACACCAGATATTTGTTTAGAATTCAGCCCTAACGAACTGCCAAATAATTCAAAATGCATCCGTTTCAACTTATTCTTTTTACCATCAATAGGCAAAGCAAGTTCTTCTTTATCTTTAGGGTTAAGTACTGACACATTAAGCAAATCATAAGCCGGTGATAGTATCCATCCAAAACTTGAATTTATTAAGGAGAAATTTTTAAGATGCATATCATTGTTGCCTGTAAGAAAGCTAAATATTGTCAATTCAAAGAAGTAAAGTAAGTCCAACAATGTATTGTCAGAATACTTGGATATTGCCTTCCCAATCTTCTCCATCGAACTTTTATATTTATCGTAGGCTTCAGTAAGTTGGAACATATCAAGCATATGAATTTTAACGCCTTCCGGGGTTCGGTCTATCCGTTTGGTTATATACGATAGTTCACCCGATTGTAGCCTGATTAAACTTGATGGAACAACTTTTAACCCCATAGCTTCGGCTAATCGCATAGTGGCATGTTCATTTTGTGGCATCTCTGGATAATCATTATTCGGAGGTTTGAATATATAATTTCCACCCAATGCCCCAACTACAGTTAACCTGTTGTTTTTTCGCTGTGCTTCTTTTATCAACGACAATGATAATTTTGCCTGAACACCAGGTACTGAAACGCTGCGTTCCACTACGTTTTTTGCAAGCTCCGACATCTGATCCAAAGAATAGGGTAGCTCGGGGACTTCTTTCGTACCAAAAAACTCCATGCTACAATTGCGATGAAAATCAAGACCATCATTAAGTTCTTTGTAGCAATATAAACATCTATTATTCATAATCTTCAAGTATTGGAATTACACTAACTGCCCCGATGCAGTTTTTGCAGCATGCCAGTAATAGTCCCATTCTGTCGTTGGGGTTAATCTTCCAATTTATAGTAGCTACCTCCAGTAGCCAGCCTTCGGGGATTAATCCTTCAAAGAAGGCAAATAAACGGTTGTCCTTAAACTCTTTGTTAGTAACCGGCATTGTAAGTGTAATGGGTTGATTGGGCCAGGCTTTGATATATTCATCACTATAGCTGAAAACATAATCTCCATCGTCAGTTTCAGTTAAAGTACCTGCAACTGCATCGCCATAATATATTAGCGCTTTTCTCATGATTCATCTTTTTTGTCTCTTAATTCTTTACTGCTAACTGCAGCCAATTCATGTCCAAACATACTAAGCACAAGGTTTACCTTATCCATGTTGAGGTTGGTTTTCCCCTGTTCAATTTTTCTTAAAACGGTAAGAGCAACGCCTGCTCGTTGGGCAAACTCTTCCTGGGTAAGGTTTGCCTCCTTACGGCGATTTTTTACAAATTGTGATATCCTCTTCATTATATGCAATTAAATATAATACTGCAAATATAGTTAATATTATATGCAATTGCGTATATATAATGGATAATTTAGGTGTTTATATGCTTTTACGTATAATTGAAATAGGTTACTTGAACAAGTACCTGTGTTTACTGCACACCCACCAAACTCGATCTGATTGATTTTATTAGGCCCTGCCCCTGATTTTTCAAGCCAGATAAAGATAGCTCAACAATCCCTAATCCCTCCCCGTCATGTCAACAGAAAAAAGCTGACCTGCGGTTATACAGGATATGGAAACACTTGGGCTGATATACTCTAAGTGTAAGGGAAAGAAATTAAGCATTGAATACTGCTATACTATTAATCCTTTATACAACGGACACTATAACCATCCGAACCGTTAGCATAGTGTCGGTATATTTGAGCCTTATCGTATGAAAGATGCCTACTGTAATAATAATTTTCTATATAATAATCAGCATCTGTACTCAACCACCATGTAGTGTGTTTACCCAGGCCCATATATGTGTTAGCGTAGCGTACACCTGCAGGAAGGGCATTAAAACCACTACTGTTAGTCGCTCCTGTATTAGGAGCAGCCCAAGTAGATGTACCCATTTCTTTCATTTTACCTCCTTCATCGGTACCTCTGTAAGCAATACGGTCTGCATCGCTTTGGCTCATACCCAAAGCCATTTCCAGGGTTTTCCATTCATCATCACTTGGTAAATGCCAACCACTTGGGCAGGCATAAACGGCAGCAGAATGATCATAAAGTCTTCCATAAATATCACTTGTAGCACTTGTGTCGTCATAAGTATAAGACTGACCGGGCAAATCAAAGTTTAAGTTTTCGGCCATCCATGTTTGATCTCCAATCACTACAGTATTGTATGTTTGTCCATCACGAGAGTCGGTAAATGTGACATTCGGGGAGTTAGGATCCTTTTTACACGATTGAAAGGTTAAGGCTGTTACAATCAGCATGGTAATTAATGTGGCAAGTGTTGTTTTTGTCTTCATGATGTTAAGTATTTTGTTATTCGACTATAAATTATTCCATTTCAAATCGTTTAAAATCGCAAAAACAGCTAATTATTTTAACGTAAGCGGTAAGTAGAGTTTTTTGTACGGTAAAATTAAGTGAAAGTCGTATTGCATTGACATTGGGGATAAAAACTTTATTGGAATGGAGTACTATTGTCCAGGTTATACATGGAGATGCCTTTTATCGAAAGAGGCACATAACAGCCGTAAAAAATCCAACTGTTCATTAAGTAATTTTTCAAGTCTCTCTTGCATCGGTTTTCAGTTAAAGTATTTGTTCAATATTATTGGTTAATCACATTAATGCTTTTTCTCCTCAATACCTCCAATCCACATGTCCAAACGGCAGGCTATTTAACTCTTCACGATAGAACCTCCATTTGGGCAGGTGCTCATCCATGAGGGCCACAAAGCGTTCGTTGTGGCCTCTTTCTATTAAATGCACAAGCTCGTGAACCACGATGTATTCAAGGCACTCCAGGGGCTTCTTTGCAAGCTCCAGATTAATCCAGATACGCTTGGCTTCAGTGTTACAGCTACCCCACTTGGTACGCATTTTCTTTATTCTAAATTCGTTGCACTGTACCTTGAGTTTCTTTTCCCATTTATCAATGAGTACAGGTACAAGCAGCTTTAGCTCTGATCTATACCATTCTTCAATAACTTCTTTTCGCTTCTCCTGGGTTGATTCGGGCCTGATGTACAGGTCTATTTCATGGTGCTTGATCACAACCCGGGGGCTTGCATTCCACTCTATTACCTTCAACAGATAGCGCTTCCCCTGATAATAGTGGCTCTCTTTGGTCAGAAACTCTCTTGGGGTTTCTCTTAACTGCTCTAAGAAGATCTTCTGCTGTTTTTTTATCCATTGCAGCTTCGTCAAGGCAAATACCCGGATTGTATCTATATCCATGTGTTCCGGTGCTGCAATCTTAACCCTGCCCACCGGAGGGTAAACACTCAGGTGAATGTTCTTTATCGCCTTGAATTCAACCTCAATGGCAATATTTCCCAGCTCAATTTTCTGCATCAATACTCTTTTTGCTCCCTGATTACCTTAAATATTTCCTCTACCTCCTGTTCAATGTTCTTCAGGTAATTTTCGTCTTTTTCCCCGGTGGTTGTCACCTGGTTGTTCTCTTTATAGACTTTTAAAGTATTGTATATTCCCGCTTTTATCTCGCGCTCCTTGGCCAGGTGACCACGCCAACCATCTCTCTTTACTTCTCTTACAGAATAGTCTACCTGAATGGCCAGATTTTCATCCTTACCCAGGTTGTTATACAATGCCCTTTGAGCAGGTGTTTTTATTGTTTCAGGTGTCCCCGGATTTTGACCTTTATTTACCTGATCAATGATAGCCGCAATTTTATCCAGGTATTCTTTGTAACTAAGGGCGTTGGCCTTTCGCTCCTTGATTACGGTAGTTAATAATTTGGACATTTCCTCAAAGAAAGCAGGGTCTAACAGGTGCTCTTTGATGATCTTGCTGCGGACGTTGTTTTCGATGGTTTCCGCCACAGCCTCCTGGTTCTTTTTAACCCCTTTCTCAAGGCTTTCAATGGCCTCTGCTAACCCAACTTTTTCGATAATATCCAACAACGACATATCACCAAACGGGCTTATTACCTCTGATTCATCGGCCTGAATGTAAGTGTCGATTAGATGCCGCATATCGGCTTCGTAGGTCTTTAAATCAAGGACTTCATTACTGGCCTTGCGAATTACCTCCCTTAGGAGCAAATAATAATTAAGCTCTTTCTTGATGCTTTCAATTTCCATAACAGTGTATCCGGCTTCCTCCATTTCATCAGCGATGTTCGCATATGCCCTGATCAACGCCACTGTTTTTTTATACAGAGCTGTTCTCTGTGGTTCTCTGGCCTTCAAGTCATCAGGTATCTCCGGGTTCCCACAGAAATAACGGATATTGGCCATGATATCCCTTGGAGGGATAATGGGCTCACACAACAGGGCTATTTCTTCCAACGCATTATCAAGACGCTCCTTACCTGCTTTCAGTCGATCCTGTAAAAGGATGTCGATGTCCCGGGCTTCGAAGGTGTCATAATCTAATTCGGAGGTGTATACTGCTACGGCATCTTCCACCTTTTTAAACAGATCTTTGTAATCGACTATATACCCGAAGGACTTGTCCTCACCATCCAATCTGTTCACCCTGCAAATAGCTTGAAACAAGCCGTGATCCTGCATGGATTTATCAATATACAGATAGGTACAACTTGGTGCATCGAAGCCTGTGAGAAGCTTGGAAACAACCACCAGCAATTTCATGTTTGCAGGGTAGTCCCTGAATTGATGTTTCGCCCAATCTTCGTATTGTTCTGTGGATTTTCCCTTCAAAAGATTCTTGTACAAATGGTACATGAACTCTTTTTCCGTTTCTGTATTGGCTCCGGTATCTTCGGTAGTAATATCACTTGTGGCAGGATTGTAAGAAGTTACTATCCCGCATTTGCCCTTAAGTTCTGTGCTTTGAAACAGCTTATAATATCGACAAGCTTCGTAGATGGAAGAAGCGATAAGAATGGCATTCCCTTTCTCAGAATTTAACCTGGCTTTGGTGCTAAAGTCTAAAATAATATCACTTACTACCTTGTTCATACGTGATCGGCTACTCAATATAGCCTGCATGGTTCCCCATTTCTTTTTCAGCTCGAACCGTTGAAAATCGTTTAGTCCTTTGGTCTTGGCCTCAAACCACTCATCCACTTTCTTTTGGGAAGTCAGACGTTGGTCTATGTCGCGGGCTTCGTAGATTAAATCAAGGATTACCTTATCCTGGACTCCTTCGTTGAATTTATAGGTGTGTATATACTTACCAAACACTTCCAGACTGGTTTGTTTGTCTTGTTTAAGCAGGGGGGTTCCTGTGAATCCAATAAAAACGGCATTGGGAAGCATGGCCTTCATGGTTCGGTGCAGTTTCCCACTTTGGGTTCGGTGACATTCATCTACAAAAAGAAACAATTCGCCTACTGCCATGGCCGGCTGACTTTCCAGCTCTTTAATAAACTGGTTGAAGTTTTCTACATCCCGTTTACCAAATTTATGAATCAGGGTACAGATTAACCGTGGACTTGCCTGACTGAGTTGGTGCATCAGATCGTGACCGCTGTGTGTCCGGTATATTTTTTCATCCGCATCCTTGAAAACACCTTCAATTTGTTTGTCCAGTTCGTCGCGATCGGTAAGAATGACCACCCTGGCTTTTGGATTGTTTTCAAGTATCCATTTGGCTAACAGTACCATTACGATGCTTTTTCCACTCCCCTGGGTATGCCATATAATACCACCTTCGTAGCGATTGATAAAATCTTGGGCAGCTTTTATTCCAAAATACTGGTGAACCCGGGGAAGTTTTTTTACGCCAGCGTCAAACAGCACGAAATTGTACAGGAGGTCGATAAACCGTTCCTTGTTAAACATTTTAAGCAGGTACTTGTCCAGCAGGTTTCTGCTCATGTCTTCTTCATCTTCCTTCCACCTTAAGAAGTATTTTTCAGGTGTTCCGATGGTTCCATAACGGAGACCCTCTGTATTGTTACCTGCAAGTAAAATCTGAATGGTAGAAAAGAATGGTTGTATAAATTCCTCCTGTTGATTGACGATGTTCTGGCGAATGCCCTCATTAATGGATACAATGCTCCGCTTTAGCTCAAGCACAGCCACTGCTATTCCGTTAATATAAACTACAATATCAGGTCGCTTGGTGTGGTTTCCGGTGATGGTAACTTCTTCTGCAATGGCAAAATCGTTCTCACCAAAGTGATTCCAGTCGATTAGCTGAACTGTTTCGTATTTTTCTCCGGCTTCTGCTTTCACCTGAACACCATAGCGTAACAAGTGATATACATTTTTGTTGGTGGTGTAGAGGTTGTCGCTAAAAATACTGGCCGCTGTTTTCAGCTCGTAAATGGCTCGGTTAATCTGTATAGGGGTGTAACCTTTCCTGCGGAGATAAGTTTCAAGGAATTCCTTTTCAATGTTGCTGTTGTTTTCCCGTTCTTCCCAATACCCCAGATAGGTGTATTTCAGCTCATCGACAAAGAGTTTAACTACCCTGTTTTGGGTGAGGCGTTCTATTTGATCAACTGTATCCATTGTTTTGCTTTTAAGGTTAACCGGGTTCAACTACATACTTAACTTTTATGTCCTATCCCTGAAAATATATGTTTTAAAAGTATGTACATACTTATTATTGATATAACTTGAAGCTCACCTGATACTTGTAGAATTCAATGTTGTTAACCACAGATAAGGCACGCCTAATTTTTAAATCATCTTCCAATGCTATAATAACTCCCTTTACAACCTGACCCTGCTCAAGGAGTTCTTCCTGTATATATCCCATGTAACGTTGTATCTGACCCACCACTACATCACTGACCCTGCCCCTCTTAAGTTCAATTACCAGTAGTTCTTTCCCATCTTTACTGATGGCCAATAAATCAATATATCCTGTATCTGTGGGGAATTGCTGACCAATGATCTCTCCATCAACTTTGTAAAGATCATACTTTTTCCCAAGCAAGGTTTGCTTCCAGTTTTGCACCAGAAAATGTTCCAGGTGCTTCTCCAGGGCAAATACCGAAGGATCCTCAACGGTATCATCAGTGGAAATAAGCGTTTGGATGGGTTGATTACCGATTAAAGATTCTATCTCTTCAGCATATTTTGTAATGTTACTCACTGTACCGATGGAACCTGAGGAACGTTGAAGCTCAGGGCTCATTTCTGACCTCTCAATGGTGTGACTATGCCACGCAACATCTCTACGGTGAGGCAGTATTTCACCGGGTTTGTAGTAATAATCAGATCCTATTTCGCCAAAAAAATACGTATTACTTCCATTGGGACAAAGCACAATATCTCCTTTGTTTAGCCCCTTGCATACCGTCCAAAGCATTCCACAGGCCAAGCCTGCAGCCACCTTACCTTTGCCCGGGTGGACTTCCTGCCACACAGGAATAAATTTTCGGTTAAAATCCCTCCAGATTTCAGGTAAATGCATGCTTAAATCTTGATTAATACCAAAATCAGCTCCTATAAACGACTCCTTAAAACACTGCTCAGCATAAATGCTTTTAGCACCTAACATTAAACGGAAATAGCTTTTCATGGGTTATTTTTTGCTAAGGTATTAATTTTTACTATTTCAGTGTGATACCAACCTGATTTTTCCCGTTAACAAGTTCTGCATCAGCCCTTGTTTAAGCTGCTGGTACTTGGCCAGCTTCTTCTCCAATGCTTCTATTTCCTTGTCCATATCGGAGAGGATGGCGGCGATGCGGGTTTGTTCTTCATAATCAGGCATTTCTATTATAATATTAGAAATTGGGCCGAGATTGATTTTCTTTGGTATTGCTGATTGTAAGGAGTTTAATTCAGCTTCCTTTCTGAAATTCGACGTTTTTGAATAGTGACAAATATAAGATTGTGAATAGCCAGGTTTTATTTTCAATAATGCAAGGCTAACATAAAAACTCGCATTGACTTCCCAATCAATTAATTTACAATCACCAATTGAGCCGATACGTGTCATCAAAATATCCCCTCTTTCGATTCGGAATTTTTTTGTTAATGATTTGTGAGCTTCCCTTGTAATATATTTTGTGTTTATGAAATCATTATTAGTAACACTTTCAACACTATAGAATGGAATACCTATTTTGACATATGTAGGTGTTTGATGCGTCCCATCCCTAACTTCAGCGATCTCGCCCAACTTCTTCACCTTCCACCCCTTTTTAGGCCTCAGCAGTTCCTGCATGGCACCTTGTTTAATCAAGCGTTTTTTGGTGATTTGTTTTTCCAGGGCATGGATGAGGTTGTCGGTATCGGAAAGGACTTGGGCAATGGCTTTTTGCTCGGGGAGGGAGGGGAGATTAACTAAAATATTTATACACGCTTGCTTGTTTAATTTGGGTTGGGCAGTTCCCGAGTTAAGTAATGAATAGTCCAAACTTTCAAGATACTCCGTTAAGAATGTGATATTTACGTCTGACGTGGGTTTTAATACATGTGCATGGTTATTAACCCAAATTTTACCTTTCACTTGAAATGCTAATGGTAGATTTCTACTTAAAATATTCTCCCCGTCCTCACCTAACAATATCAATTCATCATTAAAAATATAGTCGTCAACATAATCAATGACTCCAGAGGCTCCATAATAAGGATATTCGCCCTTAATTCTGTTACCTGATTTAATTGGACGTCTTTGTCCATCTAAAAAATCAACAATCCTTGATAAAATTACAACCTCCCACTCCTCCGGTATCACCCCAATCTCTGTATGTTTATACCCTTTGGGCAGGTTGGTGGTCAGGCTTCTATTTTGTTCCATCTTCCTTTATTTTTTGCAGTATTTCGGCAACCAGTGAGTCCATTCGCGAAAAAGCAAACCAATGTTTGCCCAGGTCTTTTAAAGAGGCTCCGATGTGATACAGTTGGCTGTTGTCGATAACCAGGAAACGATCGTGAGGGCAGTGTTCTTCGTTTTGCGGTCGCAATTTGCGACCTCAAATCGTCCCATTCCTGTTGAGTAAGCTGAAACATAAACGTAGCAGGAAACCTTTCAAGGTTACGTTTTACCTGCTCGTTAATCCGCTTGGTCTCAACTCCGTATAGTTCAGCCAGGTGATAATCAAACATCACCTGTTCGCCACGAATATTGAATATCCGGTTTTCGATGGAATCATGCCTTATCATTTCCATGAGAACCCCATTTTTTTCAGGTGAGCAGCCACTTTATCTTCCAGTTCCTCCACTTCCTTGTCAGTTACAGGCAGTGGATCAGCATACCGTTCGGCCAGCTCGTTTATCCGGTTGGTCAGGTGCTGGCTGATGTGGTCGATTTGGTTTTTTACGGAGGCTTCCATATGGGACATCCACTTGTCGTCCACCACCAGGGTCTTTACCTGTTCCTCATCTAAGGTGGGATAATGGGCGTAAAGCTTTCTGTCAAGGCTTTCCTCTGCGTCCTTTATTTTCTTGTTGGTGTCGGTATGTTGTTGGGTTAAGCTCAGGTACAATTCAAGCACCTCAAGTTCAGAGGATAAAGCGTTTTTATAGTCCGCAGTGGATTCAGCAGCCATGGCCGGAATATGCTTTTGTTCGGCTTTTAGCTCTCTTAACCGCTGACTTACACTGGCCTTGTTCACCTTGTCGAGCTCAGCAAAAAAGCCCTCCTCACCGCTGTGCTCTTCTTCCAGTTCAGTTATCTCACCGGAGAGGCTTTCACGGGTAGTTTGCAAGGTTTCCAGTGCTTGTTTCTCTACCTGAAAATACCGATAGATCACTAAATCTTTGGGTACCAGATCGCATGTCCAGCCCTTGTCAACTTTCTTATTTGCTTTGGTCTCCACGATAATGCGGGAGGTGGTTGCTTTCCATCCATCAGCCGATATCAGGTACAAATCATCCTGCATGGTTTCAGCCCAGTAATCCATCAGGTGCTGGTAGATGTCGTATTTATCAATGAGGGGTTTGTTGGTGTATTGTGCCAGGAGACTTTCTGATAGCTCAAAAATAATCTCCTTGGGCTTACATCCGGAGGTCAGGCTTTTCAAATACGATGTGCTTTTCGTCTTCCATCCATGGAAAAGGGTATCCATCGCACCACTAAAAGCAATGAATTCAGGGTGTTCAAAGATGGTTTGTTTTATTTGGTCGCTGTGGATCTTTAGTTTTAAATATCCACTGCGGTGTCCAGCCCCGAACAAGGTGGTTTTAAGGCTTGGATACACCTCCCAGTATTTGTTGAAGGCATCTACATCAGTCTGTGGGATGCTTCCCTTCAAGTGAGCTTCAATATCCTGAATATCCTCCACCTCCTGGCTTTCGATGTAACGTGGAATATTCAGATTGAATTCGTTGTTCTCAATTTCAGAAATATGCACCATTCGGCTGTAACCGGGCATTTCCAATTGCTTGTTAAACACATCTGCAATCTTATGGATGTCCTGTTCACGCAATCGGTTCTTGTTGCCGTCCTTGATAAAATGTTTACCCGAGTCGATCATAAAGATCCCCTTGCGGTTCTGGGCATTTTCTTTGTCGATAAGGATGATGGCCGCAGGGATGCCTGTTCCATAGAACAGGTTTGCAGGAAGCCCGATGATGCCCTTAATGTAGCCTTTTTTAATCAGGCTTTGGCGAATGGCTGCTTCTGCATTCCCACGGAATAATACCCCATGGGGCAAAATAATTGCTCCCTTCCCATGTCTTTTCAAGGAACGAACGATGTGCAGCAAATAGGCATAATCACCATTTTTTTCAGGAGGCACACCATAATCTGCAAAACGGTTGTTGGGATTGTCCTCTGGTAAATTAAGGCCGTTGCTCCAACGCTTATCGCTAAACGGAGGATTTGCTACCACGAAATCGAATATTTTCAGGCTTCCGTTCTCCTGGAACAAGGGGTTCGACAAGGTATTCCCCTGTTTTATTTCTGCGGTGGGATTGTCATGCAGGATCATGTTCATTCTGGCCAGACCCGCAGTAGTAGCTTCCTTTTCCTGTCCGTATAGCGTTACTTTGGTGGTGGCTTCACTTCCCACACGAAGCAAGAGGGACCCCGATCCACAGGTAGGATCATATACTGTGGTATTTCCACTTGTTTGCGCTGTATCGATCCCAATAATTTTGGCCATGGTACGGCTCACTTCTGCAGGCGTATAAAATTGTCCTTTGCTCTTACCGCTTTCGGTAGCAAAGTGGCGCATGAGATATTCGTAGGCATCCCCCAGAATGTCGTCGCCTTCGGACTTGTTTTTACTAAAATCAAGCTCCGGTTTTTCAAAAATAGCAATCAGGTTGGTGAGCCTGTCCACCATCTCCTTGCCACTGCCCAGCTTGTTTACATCGTTGAAGTCGGGCATATCCGACAACTTATTGGCCTGAGCCAAGGGTGCAATGATCTTCTTGTTGATCTGATCGCCAATGTCAGGTGTTCCCTTAAGCCTGGACATATCCTTAAAGCTCGCCCCCGAAGGAATGGTTATGGGCGCAAAGGGCTGCCCTGCCCACTTATCGCTGATATACTTGATGAACAGCATTACCAACACATAATCTTTGTATTGGCTGGCTTCCATTCCGCCTCTCAACTCGTCACAGCTTGCCCACAGGGAGCTGTATAATTCTGATTTCTTTATGGCCATTATTTACTTTTTCTTTTTATGCTAATCTTCTGAACTATCCTGCTCGCTCCCGACATGCCTAAACAAGTTAGCTTCAATGTATGAAGTGGTATAGTAGGTTGATTAGGGGTTCAAAGGTAAGGATTAGATTGGGTTGAGCATTGTGGTGGGTATAGGAATTTAACGGTATTGTACCACTGCTACACTTCCTCTAACTTTTGTAATCGCTTAAGGAATTCACTCTTAGAAACTTTGATCTTCTGGATAGCAGGATAATTCTTTGTTTTATAAAAGTACTGGCTTCCAATGAGCCAAAATAATTTATCCACCCAATAGGGTTTCTGGTCAGTTTCTTGTGCAAAGAGGATTACTTTTCTAAAGACATCGTAATCGGAATCCATAGGGCTACATGCTCCTATTTTTAGGAAAACACCCTTAATGCTTCCCCAATCTTCAATTAATACGTTTTATGCCGGCTGTATTAATACATCAGATTAATTGTATAATTTTACCAACTAAACCCTTCCCTGTAAATGGGCAAGTGGAATAAGTAACCAAAAATGAAAAACGCTTTACTCATACAAGTTCTTGTGTTGTTAACATCATTCAGTCTGAAGGCTCAGGGGCAGGCAGATAACTGGGTATTCAATCATTTCGGGCTCCATTTTCATAACGATTCGGTGGATGTGGAAGAGTATGAGGTCGGCAATTACAGTCGGTCCTGGGGAATCATCAGCGACAGTGCTGGAAATCTGCTTTTATACTCCGATGGAGTAAACGTGTTCAATAAAAATAAGATGCTCATGCCCAATGGGTCAAACATTTGCCTTGTCGACAGTATGTGGTACCACCGATGTATCATTATTCCTCGCCCTGAATCCGACTCCCTGTTTGATATATTTTCACTGGAGCCCGGCAATTATCCTGTTGCTGGTCTGACACACAGTGTTGTGGATCTGAGCCTTGATGGTGGGCTGGGCGATGTTACTCAAAAAGGGGGGATCATTCGGGATAGTATGCCAGATATGGTAACAGCTATATATCACGAAAATAAACAAGATGTTTGGCTTATCACCAATGTGGTCCAAACCAACCGCTACGAAGCTCGCTTAATCACCAGGGATGGACTATCCGACACACCAGTTGTAAGCTTGGGAGGAGAAATCAACACTTATGATTACGGGGGGATGTTGTCGGTTGCGCCCGATGGAAGTAAGATAGTGTGTAGCTATGAAAACTGGAGTCATGCGGATGGGGAAGGTTTTGTATTGTTTGAATTCAATGCTGCCACTGGTGAATTGACCCGACCCATTAAATTTAAGACGGATATGAGGTCGGTAACCTCCTCTGAATTCAGCCCGGATGCCACCAAGTTGTATATTTATCAGACGGGAAGTACTGGAGAGGCTACGCTGTTTCAGTATGATGTGTCAGTACACGATTCTACAGCGATCAATAACTCTAGAATAACATTACTTTATCCACAATTAAATGGTCTTGGCGAAATGCAACTGGCTCCTGATGGAAAAAAATACATCAGCAAAGGAGGTGGTCAGTATTCGGGAGCACAATATCTGGGTGTAATCAATGCTCCCAATAGGTCAGGAACCGCCTGTGGTGTAGTTGAGCTTGGACTATGGCTCAACGGTAGCGCCTGTATGGGACGTACACCCAACTTCATTCAAAACTACTTTTTCCGTACCGACCTGGAAGTGGATCATTTTTGTTTTGGCGACACTACAGCCTTCCGCATTACCAACCTGTACCAATTGGATTCAGCTCTATATGATTTCGGTGACCAAACCTATAGCAAGCTGTACTATCCAAAACATCACTATACTACTCCAGGAACCTACAACGTTAAACTGGTGTGTTACTATCCTGACTATATCGACACTATTAAACGAAGCGTGATCATTGAGCAGCTTCCTCTATTCAGCCTCGGGCCTGATACCCAGCTTTGCCGTTATGAGGAAATGGAGCTAAAACCTGATAGCATATACCCCTATACAACTTACCTATGGAATGACAACAGCATAGATTCAAGCTTATTAGTTAACAATGCAGGAATCTTTAGCCTGATTGTAACCAGTGAAAAAGGATGTAGATATCATGACACCATACAAGTAGGACTATCGGACTTGCCTGAGGTTTTCCTTGGTAACGATACCCTGATTAGTGCAACATCGACCCTATTACTTGATGCCGGAACATTTGGTACTCCAACCAGCTATAATTGGGATAACGGCACCAAAGATCGTTACCGCCATGTTGACGGATCGTTGCTAACCGAGGGAGTTCATGAATTTTATGTATGGGTTAGGGCTTCTACCGGCTGTCAGAATGCCGACACAGTCCATATCACCATAATTCCTGAAGAAGTGGTAATAGATAGCTGTTGGTGTCAATATTATCCTATTCCTGCTAATTCTACCATCACAATCCGTACCGACGACAACAACCCAAAAACCCTCATTCTATATGATGAACATGGCAAACTCGTCAGGAAAGAAGCAATGGATTCGGATCATTATTCCATGGATGTCACCGATCTGCCCAACGCCATCTATTTTATCCGTATTATGGAAAATGAGCAACTAAAATGTAAACAAAAACTCTTGATCTACCGTCTATGGAGATAGTTTGGAAGATACTTTTGTAGCCATTATACATCTGGTAGCTCTACCATGCAATCCCTTACTATCTACACATTTTCACCACTAACTATTCCCATTCCTTCGTTCACTCTTTGATATATGCCTGAGGGGTTCCGTAATGGGATGCTCTTTCTCCCGGGAAAGGAGGGCTCCTTTTTTCAACCTACCCTCAATCACCAGCCCATTCGTTATCAGCTTGGCCTGATCAAAGTTACTTATTTCAAGTTTATTTAAAAATCCAACCAAATGGTCATCCCCATCATTTCGCACGGTCAAGAAGATATTATGCTTTTTGCAGGCCAGTAATATGGCCATCGATTCTTTCTTTGTCATGATTAGATTATAATCAAATTTACGTCAGTAATATAATCATTCAAATCAGTCCCCAGAAGGATTTACGTCAATTATTTTAAATTAAATCGACAAATCAATTAAGTATTAGTAATTTCAGACACATAAAAGTAAAACCAATAAATAATTTTCATAGATTTACACCACCAATCACTCGACGATCAATTCACAATTAAACAAGAACCTGATTTAAACGGTTATAAGTAGATAATGCATTGATAATAAAATTAAAGGAGCTTTATTAAGTAAATATGTAATAAGCATAGTGACAATTGTCGTTAGAATTACTTTAAGCACAAGTTAAAAAGACAATGATGATCAACGAATTAACAGAAAATGATTTTGACAAATTTGATATTGACAAGAATCCTATTGTCTCCTTTTTTGCGACAGAGCAAAAATGGTTCTCAAATGACGATGACAGTTTATTAGGAATTATACTATTAGACAAAACAGATAGTGACTGGAATTATGTTATTCTATCAAAAGATGAGGATCAGAGATATAGAGCAATTGAAACAAAAGTGTCATTTGCATCAATTGAAAAAGCAGAGGAGTCTTTAACAAATTCTATAATTACAATTACAAAATCAGGAAAAAAAGAGGAATCCTTATTCAATGCAAGAGACTCGCAAATAATAAAACCTTCTGAAGTAATTATCAAAGACATTGATGATGAGATTAAAAAGTATTTTAAAAAGCACCCAGAGAAATTATACGACATGTCACCAAGAAAATTTGAGGAATTAATTGCAAGCTTATTACAGGATTTTGGATTCGATACAGATCTTACAAAAGCAACAAAAGATGGTGGTCGAGATATAATTGCAAGTATTATAAATAAGGTCTCAAACTTTCTCATATATGTAGAATGCAAAAGATACAAAGCTGAAAACAAAATTGGAGTTGGAATAATTCGTGAAGTAATTGGTGTTCATAATATTCATAAACCAGCAAAAAGTATAATTGTAACAACAAGCTTCTTTACACAAGATGCCATTAAAGAAGCTAAGAACTTTGAGAATCAATTAGATTTAAAAGACTTTAATGATCTAAAAACATGGTTACAGAAATATTAAAATATGTATCCAACACGTTGAATAAATAATGGCATGTAAAGTAATAAATATTAACGTTTGTAGCACGCTATAACTTAGTAAAGATTTGAAAGGAGAATACCATGCAATCTACCACAACTCATAAAATATACCGTTAGCACCTAACAAAAAAACCAAAACATATGGAAAATCTATTATATTATCCTTATATAAATGTTCCAAGAACCGATTGGACAATAAGGACATTACTTTATTACAATCAAGTTGGTTCAATTGTACCTCAAAACTACTTCTATGAACCGGAGAAGTATGATAATTTTATGAGGGTATTGGTGCAAAATGAACTGGTGATTCCTATCAATCCAATTGAAGTTTTAGAAAGACCATGGGAGATTTCAAGACCTTTCATTGATTACATTAATACCAAGGAATTTAAGTTAAGGCAACGCAGAGTTCAATTTCAAGGGGCGAAATATGGCAAAATTCATGAAAACAAACTCAATCTAAACGGGCCTAAAATTCATGTAGATAAATTCGATGATGAAATTTTCTACCAATTAGAGCAAGCAGGGCTTGCAAGGAGAGAAGATCATGAATGGTTTATTGTAGAGCAGAGAACAGCAAATGATTTAATGTCATTTCTCGCATCAGTCATTGGTGGTAAATTGGGCTTTTTACCAACTACAGATATGCAAGTTCGAAAGGTACCATTTACCAATAGTTCCAAAAAAGTTTATAAGACAATGAAAAAAGACAATCTTAGAAGAGAAGTAATCTTAAAAGAGGTAATTCCTTTTCCTGAGCAAATTGACTTAAAACAATTAAGAAGATTTAAAGACAAACATCCAGATTTACTTAATAGTTTTAAGAATAAGGTTGAATTGATAGCACTTGACCATAATATAGACGAAGAAAGTCAATTATTTAAAGAAACAATAAGAGAACTGAATTACCAAAAAGAAGAATTGAGCGCAAAAATGAACGAAAGCAGATTTGGACAATTAATATTTGGAACGGTTTGCGGTATTACTGGTGCAATTATAGCTTTAGCGTCTGCCGGAACAACTGGTGCATTAGTTGGTACTTTTACTGCATTACCTGCCTTTGCAAATGCAATTCATTCAGCATTGCAAATAGAACGAGTTGAAAATATAACAGACCAATCTGGAATGAAATATTTAGCATTGATAGATAAAAAAATAAGAAGGCCATGTGCTGAAAATGCATATAGTTTATGGCGTGTTTAGCTCTGAATATGAACATGTTACTTTCAAATATAAATTCGTGTGGACAGAAAGATTTATCTTTTCAAGTCTGCCACAAACCATATGCTGCCGGTTAGTATAAAATTGAAATCAACCCCTAAAAAAACTCAAATGTCACAAGATTTTTTTGACAGTAAGGAATACTCTGAAATAAAAATCTTTCAGATTGATAAATCATTTTATGAATTAAAATCATTTGAGTCTGATGAAATTAGAATAAATCACATTATTAAGCATCATCAGGATGCTGTTGAGATTTCTAAAACACAAGGCAACAGCACGACAAAGGCCAACATTGATAGTGTTACATATTACTCATATGTATATAATGAGACAATTAAGGATTCATATTGGGCCTCTTATCTTCCGTCTGCAATTACAGAAGGCCATAATTTTCAAGTGTTAAGATTGTCATTTGTATTATTTGCAGTGGTTGAGGATAATATTTTTGCTATAGTAGGTGGCGGAGGGATAAGAGTATTAAAACGCTATCTCAATCACCGGTTTGGACTTGAGTTTTTCGAGTATCTTACAATCCCAAATGAAGATCAAGTAGTTTCAATGACTTCAAGGGGTATTTCTGGAAGTTTGACATCGCAAAGTGAAATATATAGAAATGGAAGAACTTTGACTGATTGCCTGAGTTTTACAAAAATACCCACAAAGATAAATATCACTTTGCGGAAAGATCTGATTGACACAGTTTTCGATTTTATTGATTTCAATAACGAGACAATCTATGCTGAAATTGGATCATATTTCTATATTAAACATAGGATCACTTTTCACTCATTACATGATCTTCTAAAAAGAATCAATGAAATAATAAGGGATCATCAACCAACACCACTTTCTACATTTAATAAAGTACATGACCCTATATTGAAAGAAAAAGAATTCAAATCTATTCTGCTTCAGAATTTATTGGATGATATGTTTGACAAGTTTGGACCAGGCAGAGTACCAAATCCATACAAATTTGATATTGATTTCGTACATCCTTCAAAACTGCAAGATTTTTATGAATGTGACAATTACATTCTTAAAGCCAAAGGGGCTAAATTTCCTTTTTTTGAAACTGATAACCACGCTGAACTATATTCTGAAGGATTGAGATTTCTCTTCAACAATTTGGAACACCCGGATAATTTATTCGAGTTTAGCACTGCATTGCTTGGTATGCATGTAATTGGTTATCGCGATAGTAAAGTTAGCACACATGCAATGTTTATTCAACATATAACTTGTGAAATCAAACACAATAATAAGCCATATTTCCAAATTGATAACAATTGGTATAAAGTTAAAGATGATTTCATAGAAAGTATTAACGAAAGATGTATTAATCTTTTGGAAAAAAACTATTTATCACCGAGCATTTTAAAAAGACCTTGGATCAAAGACAATCAGGTTGAAAGTGAATACAACTTAAGCTATATTGATGATAAAAATTATTTCGTTTTTGATACAATTGTACCAAATAATATTGAGTTTTGCGATATAATGTTTATTGACGAAACTACAATTTACCTTATTCATGTTAAAGATGGTTTCGATGCAAAAATGAGAGATGTATCAAATCAAATTGTAATTTCTGCGAATAGGGTATGGAACGACATAAGTTCAGGAAGTCAGTCGTATCTTGAATCTGTTATCGATTTATATAATAATAAACACTCATCACAAATTGACAAAGGATCAATCCTTGCAGATTTTCAAGGCAAGAAAGAAATTGTATACGTTTTGGTATTTAGATCACAAAATGGAGATTTACCCGTTAAGAATAGAATTGCAAATAGCAAATCAAATATTGCCAAGTATTCATTAATACAGTGCATGCAGGACATGTCCTCACTTTACAGACTTAAGATCTTTGATGTCTCTGATATTGAAACAACTGTTGCATAAAGTAATAATACTAAATGGCGGATTTCGGTCTGAATATGACCATTTTAGTCTCAAATATGAATCACTGTGGACAGGCAGATTTGTCTTCGATAGTCCGACACAGAGCATTTACTCATAACAGACTAATTAATTCTCGCCTCTTTTATAATTATCACTTCGTCACAATCTCCTTTCCTATTAAATTAGGGAGCCCGTGACGAAGTGACGATAGTGTTAGCTTCAAAAAGAGTTTATATTGCCTCCTTCTGCAGAAATCTAATAAACACCGCTGGAAAGTACCCTACAATCTAAAGAGACTGATAAGCCATTCTCAAATTCCATGATCAGATACCGACCATTCAGGTCACCGGGAGTTGTAAAAACACCAATTGACAAAACTTCGTTAGTCTTCTTGTTACGAATATTTTGTTTCCAAACAGTGTACTCCTCCTTTTTCATCGTCTGAATATCCCCTTCAAAAGAATACTCCTCACAAGTGTTGTCCTTTTTAAAGATCTTAAGTTCAAAGTCATCAAGCCAAATATAAGGATGGCCGTCAAGTTTTAGCTCTTTACCATTGTCATTTAGGTATGCGACTTGTGTTCTAAGTAATAAATGAGAAAGTACAAAACTTTCATCCTGTGACCTTAAGCATGAAATGATCCCAAGGGTAATGGTAATAAATATGATTATTCTTTTCATCGGTTTAAATTTAATTGTGTATACATGTGAATCTCACAGAAAAGATTATTCATGAGATAAAAGAAGAAAAACTCCCTTTTTCAGTGGTCCTTTTTTTCTACAGGGAGACCGTCTCAAAAAGGGAGTAAAAAATACAGCATAACCCTGTGCATGGTCATAGCACCAATAGGAAGTATCTCGATTGATAGGCTTTCCCGTTGATGATATAGACCGTTTGCAAATCGCGATCGATATTAACCTTCACTACAAAGTACTCTTTGGAAATCTCCATGTGCTGAAATTCCACCATAGGCTTTACAACAAAGGGGCAATAAATTCTAATCAGCTTAACTGGGGTAAGCACCAGAATGGAGTTCGGGCTCAGGTATCTGATGATATCTTCAACTTCATCTTCTTTCATGATGTCATCGTAAATACCAGGAGCTCCCAGGCACCCTCATCCCATTCATCAGGTTGTTTGAGAGTGAAAGCATACTCACAGTCCTGTCAAGAAATGAATCGATGTAGGACGACTTATTCGCCCCTGTGCCCAAGTTATAAAAGTCGAACAGGTTGATATTTCCATCATGCTCGGCACGAAAGTTTTCATCCTGATAGTAGGCTTTCACCATAGCCGAAATTTGAGAGTCCCCTAATGTCATAGGAGTAATATGTTGTTGCATCCCCTTGGGTAAATGAGCGTACATTTTCATTTTACCTATGACCTGAGCAAATTGGCTTTCATTCAGGTTGTACTTTCCCAAAGCCCTCAGGTTATCCAGCTCTTGCACCACATTAAAATCCGCAAGCAGGTGATAAGCACCTTCAATCAGCTCATGAGTCTTGGACACCCGTAGATCATCAAGGAATCCATCTGTAGATACACAGAAATTTGTGCATACGAAGTTCTTGAACCCAATGAAGATTTTAAAGCGTTCCAGAGACTTACGCGAATATAAGTTCTCCATATTGTAGGCTCTAACACCTCCCACAGTTAACGACAGGTTATTCCCATTGATATTCTCACGTATTGAGGGTATCTCTATGGAAAAGGCCATGCGCTCATAGTAAAGTGTTCGCTCGTGCGCCAATAGTGAACGGGCAGGTTTTCCCATGGCCTCAGGTATCCTCCCTCTGATAGGATGAGAGACCCTGATGGCCGGAGCAAGGATTGCTTCATTCTGAAATACATGAGCAACAGTCTCAGCAATGGCTTCAATAAATTCCGTATGGCTGATAGTAGATTCGTTGTCCTTTGCAAAATTAGGGATAATACATTCCTTCCTAAGGCTGTAAAGGGACACTGGGGTGGTGTTTGATACTATAAAGTTATCATCTGAAACCTCATTCATCAGAACTGGTTCCAATCGGGCAATTTCATTTTCTAATTCCATTTTCAGAGGCTTTAAGTGTAACATCATTCAGAAAGGATTCTGCTTCCAACGAGCGTTTTTTCTCTTTTACAAGCATCTCTATTTGAGTACGGTATTCAGGATACTTATTATAGATGGTGCGTAATTCATTGATCGTTTCAACAGCTTCTACTTGCTTGATGACTTCGATAACACTGCTACCGCTCTCACACCATTCTTTCAGTTTAACCCCGGTGTTATCAGTTATAATAAACTGGGGTTTATCCATAAACAGGCAAGTTCTGTCTTTAGAAGCGGTAGCGTGGTGTTTGATATCCAGATCCAACACTACAGTAAACTCATAGTCCATACCTTCTCTGGTAACTCCTTTCAACCCTACCTTCTCAGGTACATGCTTTCCGTTCTTTTCGGTTAATACATAGTCTTGTTTGGAGCGTATTGTCCCAATGACATGACACTTACAGTTGAGGATGCCCTGTACGAATGCATTATGCCTGGGGGTTAGCTTAGCCCAATTGGTAAAGCTGTTTCCCGCCATAGAACTATGCACATCAAGGATACCTCCCTGTCCTTCCCACTCGTGAGAAATAGAATCCATTATGATCACTTCCATCCCTGAGGATTCAGCTAATGCTATGGCTGCAACAAACTTTTCCGGTGTATAAGGGGCAGAAAAGTTAATTACATTGAAATCCCCCAGGTGTGCATATAGGTTTGAGGATCCATTCTCGGTATCAATCACAACGATTTTATCCCAGGAACCGGCCAACCCATAAGCCATCAACAGGGCACTAAATGTTTTCCCGGAACCAGAGGGTCCCTGGAAGGCTAATTTAATCTTAGCTTGTTTTCTTTCGGCTTTAATTATTTCCATGATAATAGTTTTTAAGAAAAGGGAGGATCAAGAAATCCCCCCCTTTAGATTTGGTTAAAATGAATCTTGTGTAATAGGCTTCTCTGTATGGCCTTCAAAAACAGCCTGCTCGTGTGAGACTTCCTCAGGCTGATAAACCCACCTGCTTTCGAGCATCAATACTTCGCCAGTATTTGGCACAACATACTCGAATGGAGTACAGTTTACCTTAGCGACGCTCCCCGGCATTTCATTTCCAATAAGGCTCTTACAGGTAGCCTCGTCAAACGTCGAAGTAATCGAAGCGTTGTGAGAGGTTGCATAATACATTCCTGTTTCCTTGCTTTTTACCATCGCAATTCCCCCTTGAAGGATCAATGAATAAAAAGTTTTCCCTACAGCAGTTTCATGCTGCTTGTAATCAATAATTCTGACCATGACTTAAATGATTTAGTTAATAAATAAGATACGGGGCCTTTTGGCCGCCAAAGCTTAGGGGGGGTATCATTGTAGGTGGTATAGGAGTGAGCATATGGAAGCATATTTTTTTATACCAAAAAATTATGCATTCAGAAATAAATGAAACAATTAAAGGTCTCATTCCATTTCAGAGAAACAAAGAGCATAAAATATACTAATTGTTAATATGATTAAGATCAGATGTATAGGGGGATAAAGTGATAAATCAATAAACCTACATTTCTCCGGGCATTTACAAGAGAAATTGTCAGCGTTACTGATCAAAAGGGCTACAATATAAATACCTTTAATCCATATAAACCGAAAAACCGGTATTTACATAGGTGCATAACCTGGCTCATGAACGAAGATTTGTATTAATCCTTATTAGTTAAAATTCAGGAGCATTTTTTGATTTTCAAGCTTTGTACCGTCCTCGAAGCTATCCAGGTAATTTTGTGTCGTTTTCAAATCCTTGTGGCCGAGGCTTTCACTAATGTATGCAGTTGATACTCCTGATCGCTTAAGCATGGTAGCATAAGAATGGCGAGCTGTGTAGGTCGTTATTTTGATAGGTAGAACTAAATCTTCTCCTATTCGTTTCATGTACTTGTTTATCGTTTTGATTTCTTGCTGAATTTTTTTGTTCTGGACTTCTGGAGTGTCATTCTCTTCAAACACTCCAAAAATATAATCCCTGCGAGATTTTATTGCAACACCCCATTTCTGAATAATATCCAAAGCATCTGGTAGCAACATTACTGTTACCGGCCTTACCATCTGTCTTCCTGACTGCTCAGTTTTTGATCGTATGAAAGTAACCTTGCCCTGGTTAATATCCAGATATTTCAGCTTGGCAATATCTTTAAAGTTCATCCCATTGCACAAATAGGTAAAAATCCACATGTCTTTGGCTTTCGCTTCTCTATCATTAGTAGGAATATATTCATAAATTTTTTGAATGTCCTTTGCTACCAGCGCCTTCTTAACATTCTCTGTGGCAGGAATTTTATATTTTCTTTTTCCAAAGGGATAAAGTTCACGTTTGAGATTCCCTTCTGTAATGGCAATATTAACAATCGTCCTTAAGCTCCTTAAATAAATACCAATTGTAGAAATTGATCTTCCTTTGTCAAGCATCCAGTTTTCATAGTCTTTTAACCAGGTCACGGTGATATCTTCAAAGCCAATTCTTTTCCTATGCTTGTGCTTCATAAAAGCCTTCTGAGAGACGAGTGCATTTCTGTAGCTGTAGGCGGTTGTAATTCTCTCTTCTTCGTTAAGCACATCAATATATCTTTGAAACACTTCAGTTACATCTGATCGCTCAGAAGAGGACCCTCCAAATTTTATCCTGAACTCCTCGAAAGAAAATGGAAAAATTTCTTTGATCGTCGCCATAGCACGTTCCTCAACTTTTTGAATATAGATTCTATGCTCTTTAAATATTTTCTTGGGATTATCGCTCATTGTACTTCCCCAGTCAGCATCTGATAGGTTTAGTCCTATGGGAAAGTACTTTTGAACTCTGTTATGAGTAACTCTTAATCTCACAGGATAGAGGTTATCTTTCCTTTTTGCATGCTTTTCAAATACCATGCGAGTTGTAACTTGTCCCATAATGTCTATTTTCTAATTACTTATGATTTGTTGGTTATCCATTTTCTGAACATACAATATACATACATTTCCGAGAAAACAAGAAAACAAAAGAAAGTATCAGACATGAACGATTTGCTATATCTTTGATAATCAAACAAAAGAAAACAAAAGTTAACATAAGAAGTCTGTTGTTTAGGACTCTTAATCAGCGGGCCACAGGTTCGAGCCCTGTCGGGGAGACAGACTAGGTGAAAGGATTGAAATTAAATATTTCAATCCTTTCTTATTTAGTTGATTAAATGTCTTTTAGAATTAGCTCTGAAAACGAAAATTTCATTATTTTTACGAAATTCTTTCACCATATTTTCACCATCAAAAGAATCGTATGAATAGAGCTCACTTTGCTTTGAAATTGAGAAAAGACAGGCCAAAAAAGGATAAAACGCTAGGAATATACCTTTATGCCAACATTAATGGAAAGTTATCCTGGTACTCTACAAATCATTCCATCCTTGAGAAACAATGGAATTTGGACAAACAGGAAGTTAAATCAACGGCTACAAATTGGAGTACGATTAATGATGATATTCATCTTTTTGTTGATACGGCAAAAAAATACATTTCACAATGCAATATTGATGGAACTACAGCCAATAGCCATACACTAGATAGTTATCTTCGAGCTGCTAAATACTATACTAACAGCTACTATGATTTTGTTGAGGAGTATAAAAAGAATCATGCAAACAACTACGCACCTAAAACACTCATGGGTTTTCAAACTCATTTAAATAAGTTAAAGGAATTTCGGCCAAAATTGGAGTTTAACAGTATTGATATAGGCTTTTGGAACAGTTATGATAGTTATCTAAGGGGTAAAGATAACATGCCAAATACCATACATAAACAATCCAGACAATTAAAAAAATTCCTTAATAAGGCTGTTGAATTTGGAATAATAAAAGTAAATCCACTAAAAGACATTAGGGTTAAAAAGAATGAGGGAAACAGAGAATCCTTAACTAAAGAAGAAGTAAACAGTCTTGAAGAGCTCTTTAATAAACAAAAGTCAAAAAATCATGGGTTAGGACAGGTGCTAAAATATTTCCTCTTTGCTTGTTATACCAGTTTGAGATATTCTGACATTCGTCAACTTAAATCCAAACATATTCTCAATGGTGAATCAATCCATTTGGAGATGGAAAAAACAGGAAAACTAGTTTCGATTCCACTTAGTGCAAGGGCAAAAGTATTGTTACCAGGCAAAGCATTACCAAACAAACCCCTTTTTAAAGTATATACAAATCAGGTAACAAACAGACATTTAAAGACAATTGCTAAAGACGCTGAAATTCAAAAGCAGCTAACTTTTCATTGTGCCCGGCACACCTGGGCGATGATTACACTAGATTTAACTGATAATATTGCCCTGGTTCAGGATGTAATGGGGCACGCTGATATTAAGACCACCCAGATTTACGCTAAGGTACTGGAGAAAAAGAAAAAAGAGGCCATGGAGAAATGGGATAGCATGTAGTAGTAACGACAATTTAAGTTAGTATAAAGAATATTTGACTAAGTATCAGTTGCATATATGGAAATTTATTACATTTGTTTGCTACTAAACAAAACTACCTGAACTAAACTCCTAAAACACTATTTTACTGTAGTAGTTGTGATGATTAATTATTACAAGACGGACTTATGATTGTCCCTTTTTATATTTTAAAAATAGGCCTCAGCACAATTGCGTTTATACAAATGTTGTTAATAATTCAAACAGCATTTGCATTAACGAACATTTCTAAATTGACAACTTCGAAGATTTAAATAGCAAATTATGGAAAAGTATACATCAGAAAAACTTGCTGCACTAGTACAGCAGTCAATTTATTTGAATTTTGATACTCCTGAGAAAATTAAAACTAAATTCGGATCAAATATTAAAAGAAAAGTAAAATCGTTTCAACGAGAGATTTTAACTAATGAAGAAATCGAGGGAAAAGTGGAAAAATTTGCATCTTCTATTCACGCTAATCTGTGTCGAATTACAATTGGCGATATAATTAATGTACTTTCAAGTAACTTAAAAAACAAGAGTAATTATCAAGGCATTGATTTAGCAGAATACGATGAATATTTTAATGAGTTAGCAATTGAGTTAGTGAAAGAGTTGATTAATGCTAAATATAATTCAATTAAAAAAGATATAAGAAATTTTAATAAATAGCTAAATTATTTATTTATTGTAAAAGTATTTATTGTAACTAAAAATGAAAATCATATAATTGAGATTTTTACCTATTCACAGTTTACTTCATGACGTATTGAATAAAATTTATCACGATTTTAATACAAATCAATATAAAAAAGAATCTAAATATGAGTTTGGATTTAGTATTGATACTATAAAAAATGCATTTAATGCAGTTGAGAGCTATCATATCGCAGTGCATCAAGATTTACCATCATTTCATATTTGGAAAAAACATTTAGAACAAGTTAATAATTAAAGAATTAAAATCAATTAATACTCAAGATCTTATTTTGATGATCGTTGAAATAAAAACTAAAAAAATGGCTATTAAAGAAAATCAAATCCAACAAGTACAAATAACGCAAGACAAAGCAGCCCAAGACCTTAACAGAGCTGTAAGAATCGTTGCTGGCCCAGGAAGTGGAAAATCCTTTGTAATAGAAGGAAGAGTTGCGTGGTTGATTCAAAATCAAAATATTTCTCCTGGCAATATTATAGCGGTTTCATTCACAAGAGCAGCAGCCAATGATTTGAAAGACAGAATCTACAAAAAAGGAGCTTCCGTTGGAATTAATAACATACAACAAGTCAGAGTATCAACACTTCATTCTTTGGCATTACTAATTCTTAGAAGAACAGGTAATTTAGCTCAGTATCCAACCGACCCAGCAATTCTAGATGACTGGGAATTATCAACGATTTTTGATGATGAGTATAGCCGGACTTTAGGCTCCACGCCAACAAGAGCAAGTGAAATTAGGAGAGACCATGAAGCATTTTGGAGCACAGGAATATGGAACCCTGCCAACCTACCAACGTTTAAAGTGCCCATCTCGCAACAGGAGAGAAATTCATTTAATGGACATTATTCAACACGGACACAAGCTTACGCATGTGTTTTACCTGGAGAAGTCATTAGAACTTGTGTAGATGCTATAAATGCTGGCCACATTGACCCAGTTGCAGAACTTGGAGTAGAGCACTTAATAATTGATGAAGTTCAAGATTTAAATCCTTGTGACTTTCAATTTATCGATTGTTTGATTCAACGTGGAGTAAATGTGTTTATATCAGGAGATGATGATCAGAGTATTTATTCTTTTAGATATGCTTTTCCCCAAGGAATTCAAAATTTCACTACAACTTATCCCTTCGCAACGGATCATGTCCTAAACGAATGCTTTAGATGTACTGTGAATGTATTAAACTCAGCTGTGAATGTCTTAAATACATTCCCTGACCCAAACAGAATTCATAAGAACCTAAATTCAGCTTACACTAATTCAGACCCAATAAATATGGGGGTTGTAATCGGAAATCGATTTAACCAACCAAATCAAGAAGTTGAATATCTAGCTAATTCCTGCCAAGCACTTATTAATAATGGCATATCTCCAAAAGATATAATGATTTTGGTTGGTAATAAAAGAGCTTTGCTAAGTTCTATTACAACAGCTCTACAGGCTCTGAACCTACCATTTGACGCAAATCAAAGAGATGTTTTTAAAGATAGTAATGAAGGTAGATTTCTACTAGGTTTACTACGGATTATGTCTGATACAAATGATTATGTGGCACATCGTGTTGTACTGGGTACACCGCGTGGAATTGGTTTGGGCACTGCGATATCAATTACAGATAAGGTGATAGCAAACAATTTAAATTTCCGAAACTTGTTTTATAATCCACTTCCAAATCAAGTATTTAATACTAGGGAATTAGCCATTATTAACAAGGTTATTATAAATATAAATACTGCAAATTCTTGGTCTTTGAATGATACAATAAATGTTCGAGCAGCAGATATTGACCAACTTATACTGAACAACTTTACACAAAAAGAAGTAAATGAGTGGAGAAATCAAATTGCTGGGCTGCCCCTTGACATGACACTTAGAGAACTTAAGGAATACCTTCAGACAGACTCAGAGTTGACAAAATCAACTATTCTTGACTCTATATATAAGAGAATCCAACAAGTAAATCCTTTACAAGTAGGTGTAAACTCACTTGATAAAATTAGAGTGATCTCATTTCACTCATCGAAAGGACTGAGTTCAAAAATTGTTTTTATACCCGGACTTGAAGAAGGAATATTTCCGACTCAAAGGTCACAGCAGGCACCAGGTTTATTGTTAGAAAATGCTCGGATGTTCTATGTGGCAATAACAAGAGCAAAAGCTACTTGTGTATTAAGTTACTCATCAAGAAGAACTATTCAAGGACAATTTACAAATATGCATGTCTCTAGATTTGCACAAGCTACGGGTATAGTTTTTAGTACTCCTACTTTGAATCAACTTACGGGAGTTAAAATTGGGGACATCCAAACAGCAATAAAAGATTTGTAGAAAAAATACAGCGCCTAATAAAACCTATACGCAATGCGGGATACAGAAATAATAAGAAAAATTATGCGGGAAACTAAATTTCCTCGTTATAAGAAAGTGCATTGCTTTTTAATCCCGCACTGCGTATAGCAATGCCGCGATGGGTAAAATTATATGAGAGAGCAGTTAAAAACAGAACTTAGATTATTAATTATCCAAATCGACCAATTCAGAGAACGGTTTGGTGATAATGATATACGCCCTGGTTTTCTTGACGAATACTTTGAGATAGTTAAAACTTTTTTCTGCGCATACTACCAAATTGAAGAAAATGATATACTTGATAAGTACCACGAAATTTATGGAAGAAATGATTTTGACAAAAATGATATCTTAGGGCCACTGCAAGGCCAAAGGAACATATTGAACAGCTTTTTGATTATAAATTGTTGGTCAAACTTTGAGCTTTTTGTTACATTATTTTGTCAGGCCTTTCTTGAAAGCAAGGAAATAGAAGAACTACTTGATTTGGATTATCTAAGAGTTAAAGACACATTAAAAAACTGCACAATAGATCCAAAAACCGACGAAAAACTTAAAAAACTTAAGAAAGATCATATTGCACATTCTCCAATTAATAACAAGTTTGGCAAACTTTTGAAGAAAGTAAATCCATACCCAAAAGGAAGGTCAAAAAAATATGACAGAGAATTCTTAGAGTTTTTCGGCAAACTAAGAAACTGCATTCATTCAAACTATATTTATTATGGCTCTCATGATTATGAGTTTACATATAACAATGAAACCTTTTCATTTAGCCATGGAAAAATAGTCTCTCAATCAACGTTTACCGAAAGTACAATATTCTCATTGACACTATTTCTCAAAGAAATATTTCTTGTAATTACCGATAACAATAAATTTGATAAAGAGATATATGACCCAAGTAATGAGTTAATAAAATAACTTTGCCCAACATTACATTTACTTTCTGGAGGGTTTCGGTATGAGATTGAACATCTTAGTTCCAAATATTAATCGGTGTGGGGTGAAAGATCTGGCTTTCAAAGTCCGCCAGAAAGCATATGCTTCCCTGTTATGTGGCATTAGAAAAAAATCAACAACTTAATTACGAACAATTAACAAATACTCAATAAAAGTTAAATGAAAAAAACAAGAGGTTTATTATATCCAGCTTTACAAAAATTCTATAGTGCTTTGAGCAGTTTGGAAAAATTTGAAAAAGGGTCAAACTTCTTCGATAATATCAGCCACCTAGATAATTTTTTTTCAGAATACAGAAACATCACATTTGTTTTGCAAAAATCTCTGGCTAAAACAGAATTTATTTCTGTATATGAGAAACTGCGAGATAAATATCTTATTAATGATGTGGGTAAATGGTTTGTAGGAAAACGGAATAACATAGTTAAAGAACAACCATTCGATTTAGAAAAAAGAATAGTAATTAGTATCTATTCAGGCAAAAGTATCTATTCCCTGCCAGATTTAACTTTTACGGTTGAAAATGATGTCGATTACTCCTCTATAGTCGAATCATTAAGGAAGTCATTTTTAAATTCAGGTCAAATAGAAGTCTTCTTTTCTGCAGAGTTCACATTTTATGAACGAGGACATACAAAAGATTTATACGATAATTTTATTTTAGGAATTACACAAATGAAACTTCTTTTGTCTGGAATACAAAAGGAGTTGAATGAAGATTGTGTTTTGTCAGAAGAACTTGAAAGAAGAATAGAGAAGTTGAATTTTTATCGAGTGCCCAAAGATTTTCTTTTTGTAGACGACTATGTATTCAATTGTAAACATGAAAATTTTAAAAAAGCATCTAGAGCTGCATTGACTTCAGGACATGAGAATCATAGATCACCAATTGAAAATTTAGATCAATATCTCCCTAATGGAGATATTTTAAGCAAGTTTGAATTAATGCATTTAGTGATTTTTCAAATGCAAAATAGACTAATGCCCACTTGTATGATAGTATACAGTGATAACACTTTTCAATTTAATAGCTTTGAATCTTCAATCAAAACTACAGTATACAGGAAGTTTAATGAGATCGCAAAACGAATCGAGAAAGATGATATAGTCAATATCCTCTTTGTGACTGAGATGTATACTTACAATGTTAGTGATATAAAAAATCTTGATAGTCAAGAAAGGGTAAAACATGCGAAAAATGAGATTTTGTCATTTTACATGATTGATAATCAATTGTCAATTAAGTCTCATATATATGAGACAAAGAAAGTCAATGATTTTAAATATATCGCTTCTGTCATGCATGCAAAATCAAATGAGCAAGAAATACCCACATTTATGAATCCTGTAAAACTAGAATTTGATAGATTGTTACGAGTTGAAAATGAATTAAATAACGCCACATAACAAAGGCTTAAACGCAATTGCACCAAGGGTTTTGAGGCTTTTTGCTTTCAAAATAACTAATGTGTAAATTTAAACCAATAATTATAAATAAAAAGTGCAACTGCGTCTAGCCTCAACGTTAGTGCAATAAATAAAACTAAATGATGATGATAGAAAATCCCACAAATAAATTACTTGAGGAGTATATTGACAAATTTAATCATGACAATAGGTATAAATCAGCAGACGACGCAATAATAAACCTTTTTGCAGCATTTCCTTTCAATAAAAAATTAGAAGATATTCTATTAAAAATAAGCGTTATAAATGATTTATACAGTACAAATATATATGGGACTTTTAAAATGGCCGAACATATTCTACATCTTAATATAGATGAACAACTTAAAAAAGGAAGCCCATACTTAGTGAATAATATTGCAACAGGACACGGAATTAAAACCAAGAAGAATAATACTGAACTAAATTTTTATTCTTTTGCAACTAAATATTGTAATTGGCATAATCAAGAAAGCTATGCCATTTATGACAGCTTTGTAGAGAAAGTATTACTCGCTTATAAGACGAAAGATAACTTTTCTGATTTTAAACAAACAGATTTAAAAGATTTTATAAAGTTTAAGAAAATAATAATTGACTTTAAAAATCATTATGGATTGACCAAGTTCAACCTAAAAGAAATTGATAAATTTCTTTGGTTTTATGGCAAGAAAAAATTTCCTGAAGATTACGGAAAAAATAGAACTCAAATTAAATAAATAAAAGATGGTTAAAAAAGAAGCACAAGAAAGGCACGAAGGTCTAATTGACTTTTTGAATCAGTTTGCACAATATCAATATAATGGGAAACCGAAATGTAAAAAATTAAGAGAACAAATTGGATCTAGAGATTTAGAAAAATTAGATCTTGATGATATTAATCTTGGAGCTATAGCTTTGACTGATTTTTTCAACCTAACAGGTGGGTCAATAGGTAGTATAGACGTGTATAGGCTTTTACAAGCATATTTTCTTGACAAGAAAAAACGAGAACTAATAAATGAGATTATTAAATAAAAAATAAAGCTCTACAACAACATATATTTTTTTGCGGGTAACGTTATGAAAATAAATATTTTAGTTTCAAATATAATCAGTATGGGCAGAAAGATTAGACTTTCAATGTCCGCCACTAAGCATATGCTTCCCATTATAGTGCATTTGAGAGCTAGAGTAAAAAGGTAATAATATTATGAAATATGCAATTGTAGAAGGAAAGAAAACTGAAGCTCTAAAAGGCGGAAGAGGTATTTGCCCCTGTTGTAATTCAGAATTAATTGCCAAATGTGGAGACGTTAAAATTAATCATTGGGCACATAAAGGAAATAGAAATTGTGATCATTGGTGGGAAAATGAAACTGAATGGCACCGTAAATGGAAAGGGCTCTTTCCCGTTGAATGCCAAGAAGTAGTTCATCTTGATGAAAATGGGGAAAAGCATATTGCAGATGTCAGAACAGAAACTGGGTTAGTAATTGAGTTTCAACACTCATTCATTAATCCAGAAGAAAGACGCTCTCGAATAGGATTCTATCAAAAATTGATATGGGTTGTTGATGGTCTGAGACGAATCAAAGATAAACCTCGGTTTATCAAAGTTATTGAAGAAGGTAGAACGTCTTTATTAAATAATTTAATTATATTCTTAGTAGAATTTCCAGAAGAATCTCGAATCATAAAAGAATGGGTCAATTGTGACGTGCCAGTATTTTTTGATTTCCAAGAACCAGAGAGGTTATGGTTTTTAAGCCCAATATCAACTATTGATATGGCCTATATAATTCAAATTAACCGAAACTATTTTATAAATAGCTGTGAAAATGGAAGAATAGAAGACCTTGTTGATAAAGTAGTTACCATAATTAGTAATTATCAGAATTATATCAAACAAAAGAATCAAGAGGAAATAAACCGAAGAGTGAATCAAATATGGCGTGATGGAACCAGGAAGAAATATCCAAGACGCTTTTAAAAAAGGAATAAAGAAATCCACTGCAATAAAGCAACCCTAAAAAAGAAAGAAAAAGTGCCAGGAAAATATCAAAGTAACATAGAAAGTTTTTTATTTACTGATAACGAAACAGTTATTGGACATCTTTCACTGGGTCTGACAAATCACCAGTTGTTAATGCAACAGCGAACGTCATGGAACCATCAGATAACTTACATTAAAGAATGTTTTAAAAATCTTCCTGCTGGATGGAATTTAATTCTTGAATATCCAATTCCTAGACGCTCTAAAAGAATTGATATTGTTTTACTTGCATCTGATTTGATTTTTATCATTGAATTTAAAGACAAGGAAATTAAGTATACACCTGATGCAATAAGCCAAGTAGAAGACTATTCACTAGACATTAGAGACTTTCATAAGCAATCAGCATCAAAGACTATTATTCCTATTGTATGGGCCTCAGAAGCTAAAGAAAAAAGGAATGAACTGACAGACAATGGAGACTTTGTAAAGCCTACACTTTTTGCAAATAGACAGAATTTAAACGCTGTTATTGAAATAGCATTTGAATGCTTTACAAATCCTACTGCTCTAATAATTAATCCAACAGTATGGAACAATAGTGAGTATTTACCAACTCCTACGATAATTGAAGCAGCTCAACATTTATTTTCAGGACAAAATGTAAGAGAAATTTCTCGTTCACATGCCGGCTCTGAAAATTTGACTGATACAACTGATGCCGTTTTAAATGCTATTAAACATGCGCAAGAAAATGAAGAAAAAATAATTTGCTTTATTACTGGAGTTCCTGGTGCAGGTAAAACTCTAGCAGGTCTAAATATCGTTCATAATGTTGAGAACCATTCCGGGAAAGGCGTTTTTTTGTCAGGAAATGGTCCATTGGTGAAAGTATTAACCGAAGCATTAGCAAGAGATAATTCTAAACGATTAAAAATTCCGTTATCTCAGTCAAGACGGGAAATTGCTTTTGTTCAAAATGTGCACCAATTTTTAGACTTTTATCATAATAATGACCAGACTCCACAAGACAAAATAATTCTGTTTGACGAAGCTCAAAGAGCCTGGAATGCCGAACACTCTAAACGAAAATTTGACAGAGATTTTTCTGAAGCTGAAATGCTATTCAATATTATGAATAGAAATAAAGGTTGGGCTGTTATTGTTGCTCTAATTGGAAGTGGTCAAGAAATTAACACTGGAGAAGCAGGATTAGCCGAATGGGGGAAAACAATAAATGAGAAATTCTCTAATTGGAAGATCTACATTTCTCCTGAATTGAAAGATGGAATATCAAATATTGCAAATTATAAATTGTTTGAAAAAGTTCCAGCGAACCTCTCGATTACAGAATTACCAGAACTGCATTTAAAAGTTTCTATTCGCGCATACAAAGCAGAAAAGTTATCAGAGTGGGTAGAGAGAATCTTGGAAGATGATCCTTTAAAAGCAAAAGAGCTTTTACAATATCATCTAAATGATTATCCCATTTTCTTAACACGTAACTTAGAAACGGCAAGACAGTTTTTAAGAAATAAAAATCGGGGACATAGACGAACAGGTCTTATAGCTAGCTCTGGGGCCCGCCGTTTAAAACCTTTTGGACTTGATGTTACAGCCGAAATTGATGTTGCAAATTGGTTTCTAAATCCAAAAATCGATATTCGTTCATCTTGTTTCTTAGAACTTCCTGCGACGGAATTTGCTGTTCAAGGATTAGAACTTGATTGGGTTGGTCTTTGCTGGGGTGACGACTTTAGGAAAGAAGAAAATGGTTGGTCATTTCATAGTTTTAAAGGAACAAAGTGGCAGCTCGAAAGACAAGATGAGAGAAAGCAGTTTATAATAAACAAGTATCGGGTATTATTGACTCGTGCGAGAGAAGGTCTTGTTATTTTTATTCCTGAAGGTTCACAAACAGACCATACAAGACCTAGAAAAAACTATGACAGTACATATGAATACTTAAGACAAACAGGTATTGAAGAAATATAACTTACGATAGTTTATAATGGTTGGTGATTGATTTGCAATGACCTACGATGGTTTGCAATGGTTGATGATTGATATTCAATGGTCTGCATTCGTTTACAATTGGTTTGAAAATCGTTTTCCGGTTTACCATTGATTTATAATGGTCTACATTAGTTTTACCTGGTTTTCTATTGATCTGCAATGGCCTACGGTGGTCTGCAATGATTGATAATTGATATCCTATGGTCTACATTCATTTACAATTGGTTTGTGATTGGTCGGTGGTTAGTTGGTTATTGGTTTGCGTCTTCGGTTGCTTTTTATTACTACCCCAAACTGGGTTTGCCCATTAAGAAATCATTAAAGTCATTGTAACCCGGAAAAATTATTTTGGACTGGTTGATAACATTGGAGTGGTTATTGGATAATTTCATAGTTGCTTCATCGCCTGCTTTGTCATTATCCAGGTAGGAATTAACAACTTTGAATGAGCTTAGCATTGGAATAACTTTATCCATAAAGGCGACTGAATTCAGAATAATTGTCGTCCCTTCCAAAAAGTTTACTCTATAATAGGTTAGGGCACTCAAAAAATCAAAGAACCCTTCAAAAAGATTGACCTCATCATCGACCGTTTCTTTGATCGTAGTATAATACTTAGGAGAAGTACCCCCTTTAAAGTGCCTGCTGCGTATTTCATAGCCGCCTTTATCATTTTTAAACCCAATTGCCCTATACGGTTCTTGATAGCTAGAAACAGGCTTATAATGGATTTCGTCGCAATATATGGATGCTAAGCTTGGGGAGATTTTACGACCGGTGAGATAGTCCACCAAAATCCCACTGTCGATATTGCTATTAGTTTGCACAATCTCTATCTGTGATTTCGTCTCCACTGCCTCATTCTTTTGCTGGTTAAAAGAAAAAGCGTTTTGTTTCACCGTATGATTTGTAAAATATTCAAGAGCACCTCTAATAGGCACTCCTTCCAATAGCATTGCCAAATCAATGATGGTTCCTCCTTTTCCTGCGCCTTGATCATACCATACATTCTTTGAGTTATCTACAAAAAAACTGGCTGTTCTCTCGTTTCTGATGGGTGATAAATACAAAAACGAATCGCCATTTTTAAGCACCTTACTTGGCGCAATGTTTTTAGTGGCCAAATAGTCTGAAATTTTTATCCGTTTACATTGGTTTGCATTCATGGTTTTTTTCTTTTAACTAGCAATATTTAGTTTTTTATTAAACAACTAGTGATGTAGTGCTTTATGATGAAAGTGTTGTTATTGTTAGCTTTTATGGATAATTGTGAATTCTTTATTTAGTGCCAGAACCTGTTCTATTTGGGGGTTTTTATTAAAGAACTAGTTCAGTAACCACATTAAAATTTTTAAGTAGGTATGGTTAATCTGCATAATATCAGATTTATATAATTATCATAACTAGATAACTAGTTTGTATATTAAGATTGTGAATAATCCTTTTTATTTTGACTAGCTAGATCCACTTCAAATAATTCTAATCTAATTACTTGCCACACCCATTTTTTGATGTTCCTATCTGTTTTCTGAATCTTTTTAAACCCATTTTTATTCAATGCCTCACCTAGCTTTTTAAGACTCAACCTATTCTTGGTTTGTTTTTCAATATGTTCTAGTATCATTGCGGGTTGTAAATGGTGAGTTATTTCCTCTTTATTTTCAGGTACCCTAAAAAATTCCAATAGTAATTGTTCCTCAAGACTCGTCATTTGAAATGCCTGATTATTCTTATGCAAAATTGCTGTATCCTGTTCATCGAACCAGTATCGAAAATCGTTTTTATAAAGATAAAATGCTTGTGAATAAACAAGGTTAATATTGAATTCTTTTGCCTTCTCGATATCAATCTCAAGTACTTCAAATGGCAGAAAACGACGTGAGCCCGTTGGATCAGTCAAAAAATCATTTCCATTTACACTTGCCATAAATGAGGCTGTATGCGGGTATTCAGTAATATATATATCATAAGGTCTACGATATTTAATAGAAGGGGTGGTTATCAGATTTTTAAGCTCATTCTCATCTCTGTTATTAATTTGCCTTAGTTGGTCATCAATGTTAATTAAAAACATTTCGGCTATTAGAGAGGAGGTATCTTTGCTTTGCAGATTTAGCTTTCCAGTAAAGATATATTGATGTAATGACTGCGGGCAAAGTAAATCTAACCAAGTGGTTTTAAACTTCCCTTGATCACCTGTAAAGACCAATGCTGTATGATTTTGACACCCATATTTTGTTAACGCATTAGCGACAACGGCAACTATCCACTTTTTAAAATATTCACAAAACAAAATAGGGTCTTCGACTTTTACTGTTTGCGAAAATTCTTTAATATAATCAGCATCAGGATCAAATTCGGGGAGATTTCTAAAATATTCATCAATAGGATTTACTTTTAGTGAGAACGTGCTTTCAAGAATAGATCTTAAGTTATCGGTTGTAGTTGTTATACTGAATTCCGAGTCCAATTCTCTTTTCAATGTATTTAGCACATACTTGTCGATTGGCTTGTAAACACTATTGACTTCATTAATTTTAAATTCTGGTTGGCATTTTATAGTGTTAAACCTAAAAGTGTATTTTGATTTTAAAATGATTTCTATGGATTCATTTTTAGACGTGGCTTTTTCTTTGGCCATTTCGACTTTAGCAGCTCTTTCGATAGAGGAGGCGACATTCACCGGCAACCCATCATTACTAAAGGCATCATTTACTTTGTGACTCTTTTGTTCATTTTTCATCGGCTATAATTATTTATTCACTTAAATTAAAACTCCCTGAATTGTGATTAGTCCTTTCTCAAATAGATAATCTGTAGATACTCGTTAATTGCCTGTTCAGGTATTCTTCTTTGATCAGACGTCGTTTTTAGTATTTTATTTTTTACTAAATTTTTAACAGTAGTATGAGAAACGCCAAGCAGAATTCTGGCTTGATTAAAAGATAGTGTCTTGGTAAGAGAGACACTTTTAAATTTTTTGGCTTCGGATTCTGAAATAATTTCTAAAAATAGATTCTTGACTTCAGTTCTTGTCATTACGACTAAATTGTTTGAGTTCATTACTATAAGGTTTAATTAATTTTCTTGAAAAATCATTTATTGAATTAATATATCAGATCAAATATTTAGATAATCCGAAATGGCGTCTTCAGGTATCAATCCGCTTTTTGTAGATCGAATTGTTCCATTCCCAACTAGTTTTTTGATTGTTACATGAGCTTTACCAAACATTTTAGCCACTTGATTAATAGTAAAAAGTCTTGGAGGCAGATTTTCCTTTCTGTTGTTGTTATATTCTACTAATACAGAAAGTAGTTCTGTTCTCAATTCTGCTTTTGTTGTTAAAATTATTTCACTCATAACACTAATTATTTAACGTATTTGATTAACTTTGCTGCAAAGATACAATATATTTACTCTTAACGTAAATATATTTAACGTTAATTGAATATATATTTTTGCACACAACAATAACATCTGATTATGAATGATTTAAATAATATCATAAAAAAGGAATTAGAAAATAGGGAAAGAAATTTCACTTGGTTGGCTGACAAAATAGAATATACTCGTCAGGGTTTGAAGTCTGCTCTTGAAAATGGCACCATCAGAGTTGATACAATGATCAAAATTGCAGATGCTTTAGAAATAAGTCCATTAGCATTATTCAATCAACTATCAGGAATTAATCAATTAATTGAGGAAACAGAAAATACTAGTACTAATAAAAAGTTAGAAGAGGAAAACGAATTCCTCAAAAAGCGAATATTAGAATTAGAAGATCAGTTAGAAGATAAAAAAATGGCGCTTAATATTTTAAGAAGAGAAGGTGCCATATCACTGTATAATTTAATAACACCAAAAGAGAAAAGACAAGGTGATTACAGTACAGATTTCAACAATACTGATTCATTATTGGAAGACTTAAATACTATTCCTCACCAAGATCAAAATTTTATTTTTAATACTCTATGGAAAATGGTTAATGATCTAAAGAAGAAAAAGGATTAGTTTATTTCACCATACTTTCACCATTAGCAAACGAAAAACATCATATATATTTGTTATTCTGTTCTTTAGAAATGTTTTGATCAACTCCCTGTCGGGGAGACATTTTTAGAATAATTGTCTGGGCGAGAAGCCTGTCCCGATGAGGTACGATATCGGGAAGCCCTGTCGGGGAGACTTTTTTAGAGTAATTGTCTGGGCGAGAAGCCTGTCCCGATGAGGAACGATATTTGGAAGAAGTATCAAAATCTGTTGTCTCACTTCTTATAACATTCTGTTAAATCTTTCCAAAATGAGATTTTTATATTGCTCCTTGTATTCATTACTCAAAAAACAGACCTCTATTTGCTCCATCCATTTGGATTGAACCTTTTCCATTTTGTTAAAAATATTCTCTTGCTGTTTTTCTTCCATTTTCATGGTGTTCATGGCTGCAACAAAATCCTGCTTCTTTATTTTTTTCTTTTTTCCATTTATAGTTAGCGCCAACTCTTCATCATCATCAGGATTTACCAGTGTTGTATTAACCAGGTCGTAGGCCGGAGATAAGATCATTCCTAAACCCGGCTGTTCCAACAAGGAAAAATTCTTCAGATGCATGTCGGCATTACCGGTTAAAAAGGAGAATATTACCAACTCAAAAAAATTCACCACATCCAAACCTGGTGTAGATGAGTATTTCTGAATCGCCTTAGCTATTTGCTCATAACTACCCTGATATTTATCTTCCGTAAGCCGCTCTGTTAACTGACACATGTCTTCCATGGCCAGTTTTCCATTTTTTGTACGGTCGACCCGTTTGGTGATATATGCAAGATTACCGGAGGCTAACCGAACTAAACTATGCGGAGTTGTTCTTATTTTAGCCTGCTCAGCCAGGTGCATGGTAACATCTTCCACTTCTGGTAAATGAGGATACATTGCAGTAGGTGGTTTTAATATATAACCACCCCACAGTCCTACAATGGTAAACCTTTGTCCTTTCTGATCATCCTTATTTCCTGTGATGTGTAGCGATAATTTTGCCTGTACACCGGTTACTGACGTTTGGCTTTGTATCACCTCTCTTGCCAAAGAAACTAAATCTGCTTCCGAATAAAGTAATGCCGGAGGGTTTGGTTGACCAAATATTTTTTTAGAACAGGAGGAGTGAAAGTCCTGTTCTCCATTTTCCAACAACTTGTAACAGTATAAACAACGGTTCATTCGTTATCCTCCTTAATTTCTTCCACACTTACAGCCCCAATGCAATCTTTACAACAAGCCAGCAGTATACCCATTCTGTCCCTGGGGTTTAGCTTCCAGTTTTTTTCAGCTATATCCAACAACCATCCTTCAGGAATGAGACCGTCAAAAAAAGGGAATAACACATTGGAGGTAGTTGGGGCTTCCTGCAAGGGCAATGTAAGGCTAACCGGCCTGGGATGTGACGTAACTAAATAGGCTTTATCATACACAAAATGATATCCCCCTTCATCTTGTGTAAGCCATCCGGCCAATTGTTTATCTATTTTTATGGCAGCCTTTCTCATCTCTCATTTTCATTTTTAGCAGGAACAGCTCCTACTTCATATCCAAAAAGTAGCAGCACCTGATTTACTTTATCTAACCGCATACTTTCCTTTCCTTGTTCCAGTTCTCTTAAAAAACGTAAGCCAACACCCGCTTTCTCTGCCAACTCCGGCTGTGTGAGCTGAACTGAATTACGTTTTTCCTTTACAAAAGTTGCCAAGTTCATATTTATACCCTTTTGGGTACAAATATAATACAATATTGTATATATATACCCTTTCGGGTATGCGTTTATTAAGAATATTAAGTATTATCCCTTTTAGGGTATAAATATGCGCATAATACTCAGATCACACCCTTTCGGGTACAAGTTAATGTATGAACCTTAATTGCAAATTCCCGGATTACGGTTGACCCTATCTTTAACAAGATTTCCTGAGAAAATATAAATCTCGATCATCTTTCAAGAAAATCTATTTTTGTAATGTATGTTTTCCAAATATAATAGCAGAAAAAAAAGTAATATTTTGTGATAAGTATCTAAAAACACTACCTTACGCAAAAATTTACTCTCATGGATCTTAGGCGATACGAAAGCTATACTAAGGCCTGATAATATTTACGATCCGGTATTGGCTTACGATATAGTCCGTGATCAGTTGATTGGGAGAATATGATGGAGATCAACACAAGTTCACATTTAATGATACTTCCTATAAACAACTTTTAGGTTTTTGTTCCATCGTTTTAATTTAATAGAATTAATTTACTACAAAAGTGGAGCATCCTGAAAACTTAACTCCTGATCCTGAGCTTCAGAAAAATTTGGCTTGCTCTTTTCTTTGGTATCCTTAGTGCCTTACTTTAGATTTATACAGTTGAAATACAACAAAAATTCCATATTTTTGTCGTTATGAAATCATTTTCATATCGCTAAAATTAAATGTGTTGAAAACGGTAAGCCTCTTTATTGTCCTCCTATGGTCACTTTTTTCTGTTCAGGCCCAGGTGGGGACTCCCAACAGAAGCGATGGCGTTAGTACTTCTTTATCAGGCGATTTGATTATTTTTCATGCAGGAAGTTTATCCGTTCCAATGAAAGAAATAGCCGCTGCTTTTACCAATGAAAACCCCGGGGTGAACGTGATGTTGGAAGCTGCCGGCAGCGTTGAATGTGCCCGTAAGATTACTGAACTGAAAAAACCATGTGATATTATGGCATCGGCCGATTATACCATCATCGACAAATTATTGATACCAAAATTTGCCGACTGGAACATCCGGTTCGCATCCAATGAAATGGCCATCGTTTTCACCGAAAAATCAAGAAGAAGCAATGAAATAAACCAGGAGAACTGGTATCAAATCATGCTGGACCAAAACATTCAAATTGGCCGTGCCGATCCCAATTCCGATCCTTGTGGTTACAGGGCAGTGCTCGTTTCTAAATTGGCGGAAAAATATTATAAAAAGAGCACATTAGCCAATCAACTATTAATTAAAAACAAGAACAATATCCGCCCTAAAGAAACGGACCTGATTGCCTTGCTTGAAACAGGAAATGTAGATTATATCTTTCTATACCGATCGGTGGCAGAACAGCACCACCTTAACTACATCCTGCTCCCCGACGAAATCAATTTAAAAAACCCTGCCTACTTTGCATTGTACCAATCCGTTTCCACTGAAATAAACGGGAAAACACCAAACGAGAAAATTACACAAAAGGGTGAACCCATGGTTTATGGAATTACCATACCAAAAGAGGCACCGAATAAATTAGTTGCCACGGCTTTTGTGAAATATCTGCTGACACAAGATAAAGGCATGGAAATAATGGAGCTGCTCGGACAACCTTCGGTGGTTCCCTCAGCCACAGAAAGTTTCGATAACATACCTGAAGAACTAAAACCATTTGCTTTAGAAATAAAAAGATAGTGGATCGTATGAGTTTAAAAATAGCAATTCGGTGATGAAAAAGACAGACAATATCAGTTTAGTCTTTAGTTTTCTGGCAGGTTTGCTCTTGTTGTTTCTCCTTGCGCCTCTAATCGGGCTGTTTCTTTCAACGACTCCTTACAGCCTGTTTGAAACGGCACAGGAACCGGAAGTACAGAAAAGCATTTGGTTAACCATTTCTTCATCCATGGCTGCTACCCTCATTTTTTCTATAGGAGCCATTCCTCTGGCCTATTTGTTGGCCAGAAAGAAATTCATTTTCAAAAGAATATTGCTTGGAATCATCAATATCCCGGTGATCATACCGCACTCGGCAGCAGGGATTGCCTTGTTGGGAATTATTTCGAGAGATACCCTGTTGGGTAAAATCGCAGAATCGCTGGGGTTTAGTTTTGTCAACAATCCTGCAGGAATCATGGTTGCCATGGCTTTTGTGAGCCTCCCCTATTTAATAAATGCTGCCATAGATGGTTTTATTAGTGTGCCGGAACGGCTCGAAAAAGTAGCCCTGACATTGGGAGCTTCCAAGTCGAGGGTTTTTTTCACTATTTCATTGCCACTGGCATGGAGAAGCATCCTCACCGGATTAATCATGATGTGGGGACGGGGATTAAGTGAATTTGGCGCCGTTATCATTATCGCCTATCACCCCATGATTACTCCCGTAATGATTTTTGAACGGTTTAGCTCTTACGGGTTACAATACGCGACACCGGTCACTGTGCTGTTTATCTCTATTTGTCTGGCTATTTTTGTAGCCATGAAGGTTATTTCGAAAAAAACCAACCATGCTGAAACTGGAGAAAATTAATAAAAAGGCAGGAAACTTTTCACTTGTCGATATTGATTTTACCGTCGGTAAAGGGGATTACTTTACCCTCATTGGCGAATCGGGTGCTGGTAAATCCATGCTTTTGGAGATTATTATGGGGATTATTGCTCCTGACAGCGGGAATATTTTACTGAATAAAAAAAGCATCCTCAATACGCCCACTCAAAAACGAAAGTTGGGTATTGTATATCAGAAACCCACACTATTCCCCCACATGTCGGTTTTTGAGAATATCGCCTATCCTTTAAAAATTAAGAAGTTCAGCAAGGAAGAAATTAAAATCAAGGTAATGCAATTGTCCGAAGATACTGAAATCACCCATCTTTTAAAAAGAAATATTGGTAGTTTATCAGGAGGTGAAATGCAACGGGTAACGATTGCCCGCACTTTGGCCACAAATCCTGAAATTCTTTTGCTTGATGAACCTTTGTCGTTTCTGGATGTTCAGCTAAAACGGGGAATACTGGCCTTATTAAGAAAACTAAACCAACAAGGGCAAACCATCATTCACGTCACTCACGATTACGAGGAAGCCCTTTCGCTGACGAATAAAATTGCCATTATTGAACATGGATCCATCATTCAAACAGGTACACCACAGGAGGTTTTTCAACATCCAAAATCAGCTTTCATTGCTCATTTTATTGGTATTGGGAATTTTTTTAAAGGTCATATACTTGCCTCCGAACATCAATCAGATCTTAAATTTTTCAAGACCTCTGATGTAAAATTCTTTACAAATACCAGGGAAGAAGAAAAATCCGAAGGATATATTATGATTCCGGGTGAAGCAATTTTCATTTCCGACGAAAAGCTGCATTCGAGTGCAATAAACAACTTCCGGGGAACCATAAAAGACATTTATCAAACCCGAAACGGATTGGAAATTGTGGTGGATATTGGCGTTGAATTAACCGCAAAAATTTCCAATTTTTCATTCGAGAAATTGCAATTACGTGTCGGAAAGCTGGTCTGGATAAGTTTCAAGGCCAGTTCGATTCATTTTATAAAAAATTAACGGCCTTCTTAAAAAATCAATCCTCCGGGAACATGAAAAAAGTATTTTTATTGGTGGTGGTCATAACCGCGACGCTGGCATCCTACAATCAAAATCCCGATGCCATATCTGGAGCTACATCGGGCTACAAACTAACCGGGAACAGCCTTTATCACCGAACTGAGGAAACCAGTTTAAAGGTGGGTGAGCTCCTGGTTGAAGGAGAGGTTGAAAATCCGGGAAAGGTTAGTCTGGAAAGTTTTTACAAGCGCGAGGTGTTTTGGAAGGAAGCGAAGTATGACAATACGGGAGAAGTTGTTTTTGTAGGAGCCTACAGATACAGCGGCTACTCGCTTTTCGACTTGCTGAATGGTTTTATCCTGAAAAAAAAGAACGAGAACATTTTTCAGCCTGAAATTGATGTTTACATTATCATTGAGAACGATCGGGGTGAAAAAGTGACCTTTTCTTGGGCTGAGATTTTTTTCACCAATATCCCACACCAGGTCATCATTGCCACCGAATCGGCGCCTATTGAACCTCACAGGCTTGAAGTGGATTATCCCACTGATATGTTATGGAAGGTGGTTTCAGCAAACGACCTGGTAAACGGACGTGTGCTTGAAAATCCGGTAAGAATTACTGTTAAAACTTTCGATAAAAAGGAATATGACATCAACAGGGAATTGCGAAATTCATTCAGCAAACAGGTGGATGTAATGGTAAATAACCAATTTGTAATGACAATAGAACCCAATAACCTATCCGCACCTCAAGTGGAATACAAGTCGGTATTTTACGGAATGGGTATGGGTTATCATCCAATTCCTGTTTTTAAAGGAATTGAGTTACAAACCCTTATTGAACAGAAAAAATTCGAAGATGTCACCCGTTGGATGGCAAGTGGTTTGGTATGCTTCGCGGGAATCGATGGGTACCGGGTAATTTATAGCTACAGTGAGTTGTTTAACAGAGCCGATCAGGTAAAATCCATTCTGGCTGTGCCAGATCAATCAGATAAAAGCGGATACTATCGAATTTATCATCCCGGCAGTTTTTATGCCGATATGTCGGTCAAGAGCCTGGCAGAAATTTACTTTTTTTTGGAGTAAGTTTTTCAAATTTGGATAAACCGGGCTTTAGTAAACGGCGCAATAGGTAGCAGTAGAAAGGTGATTGAGGGATTGGTTCTGATCCGCCGAAAAATGGTATATCCGGAGAATCCCGATAGCTTCCTTGAGGAGCTTAAATCCCTCAACCACCCTGATTACTGCTACACTTTAGTAAAAGACCGTTACTTATTTACACCAAATCGATATCCCACCGAAATCAAAAATGCCCGGTTTTTTGCCTTATATCCACCCTCAGTTTGAGCGGCGATGTTTGCTAACCCAAGATTATACGACAAACCTGCCATAAAGGCTTCATACTCGATACCGGCACCAATGGTCCATCCGAAATCAAGCCTTTTCAAATCATCTGAATCACCAGATCCCCATTTGATATCCTCACTGTTATCATCAGCCTTGTATTTACCACTTAAACCCAGGCCAATGTAAGGGCCGAAAAGACCATACAGGTTAAAATTATCTAACTCATACCTGGCTTTTGCGGTAATTGGTATATTCAGATATAGTAGGTTTGTTGTGTAATCGGCCATCTCTCCCTCATATTTATATCCCATTGTCGACAAAAAAAGACCTGTTTCGAACGAAAACATGTCCGTTATTTCAAATTCGGCTGTACCACCGATATGATAACCCACTTTGGTTTTAAAATCAGCAGTGTGTGCATCACTTTTTGATAACATATTTGTCATATTCAAACCACCCCTGACACCAAATGTTTGAGCAAACGAATCTGCACTATAGGTGAACAATACGGCTACAGCAATAAAAATAATCAGTTTTTTCATGGTACTTTTTTTAAGTTTTTGTATTCAATTGGCTTTAAAGAGTCATCCCTGTTTTTATAAACCCATTGGTTATTATCCATAGGTTTAAAGTGGTTTCTGGTCCCCACTTTTTCTTTTATCTTGTCACTTTGGGGGGTCAGCCCTAAGTTTGACTGCTCAATCTTTTAAACTTTCGTCTTCCTGGTAAATGTTCTCACTTAATGTAAATATCCACGCAGGCAAGAACGCCGGGTTCTTCATGAGTGCGTGTATTTAGGTTCATTGATGTTCAATTATCTCTGTTTACATCACCAAATGTCACTTTATCTTAATTGTTAGTAGTTCTGGAAGTAAGTAGTTTAGGCATAGCGTCAGGGCTAATACGCTTCAAATATAAAATATATAACTGTATATCAAACGACCTAAGCAAAAAATATTTAATTGTTCCACTTATACTAAATGATACGCTGAAAATGTATAAAACAATGTATTAATCGACTAGTTTTGCCATCATATCAGCTTTTATCAAACACCTTTATGAATGCTGTGATAAAAGAAATCTGTTTCAAAAGAATAATGACATTCACCATTCGATGATTTAAAAGAAAACAATTATGATTGCTTCTACACCCTCTCCTCCCAATTATACCGTGATTTTCACATCGGTTCGCACGCCTGGAGATCAGGGATATAATGAAATGGCCGACAAAATGGTTGCACTGGCTGCACTCCAGGATGGCTTTCTGGGAGTTGAATCTGCCAGAGAGGAAGTTGGCATCACGGTTTCATATTGGAAAGACCTGGAATCCATAAAAAATTGGAAAAAAAATGCTGAACACACCCTTGCCAGGGAACAAGGCAGAAATGTCTGGTACCAGAGGTTTAAAACCCGCATTGCCAAAGTGGAAACGGATTATGAGTTTGAAAGAAAAACCATTAATGAATAAGGCATTACATAACAATCAACCTGATGCTGTTATTGAAATTTGCTTTCAAATTCATCAGAAGTTGATGAACGATTAGGTGCCTCAAACTTGAAACAAAATCATTGTTGCGCAGATTCTGGCTCATTTGATTGTTTCTTCTTGATTTTTTTAGAGTAATAAATGGAAAGTCCTATGGAAATAAAGGCAAGAAACATCAGGGCTATGATTCTAAACACCAATTCGACGCGGTCCAGGTCGATAATGAAAAAGTAAAAGGCCGCGGCGATCATGGTGCCAAGCGCCATATAGCGGTATTTCACATTTTTCAACACTAAGCTCAACACAAAATAAACAACGGCCGCCACAGTCCAGGATAACGTGATGTACCTGTCGGGAATGAGGTGATAAAGTGTTAAAAGCACCATGAAAAAAGCGATAATGAGATATACATTTCTCAATAAATTGGTTTTGATTGTCAGACTATCTCTTTTCCAATTCAATAACCTTGCTGTCAACAGGGCAACCAACGAAAATGAGATATTTACACCATCGATAAGTTCAGAAGTCTTCAGATATAGCAATACAATTGTCAAAAAAAGCAACGTGTTCATCACGACAATAAACTTACTCCTAAACCAAACGGCCATCGAAACCACCAGAAAACTTTGAAGAGCCAGGAAGAAATAAGCACGTGGAAAATCGTAAAAACCATGCACCATCACGCTCATGGTGACAAAACCAAATAAGGCATAGAATGCTGCCGTTATCTTCCAATCGGATTTGAGCTGCAGCAGCACAGAATAAAGCAGGCAATATGCGGAGACAGAACCCATCAACCACATGTAGTCGGTTTTATAAAAAGAAGCCACATACAATGCTAACAGCATAGAGAATCCCATTCCATTCAACAAAACAGATCCCACAATTCCCGTATCAGCCAACGATTCCGATTTCCTTACCAAAGCCATAAGTGAGTATATGGCCGCGATAACGAAAAAATAAACAGTCCCAAAGTTGTGTATCCTGATAGCCTGCAACTGATGTCCCATCAATGGGTTATTCAAAAAATAAAGTAATTGGATTGAATAAACCAGGAAAATTGAAAACGTGAGTAATCGGATCCAACCGTAACGAAATAAACAGAAAACAGCAATGGAGGCTATCACAACTGACATGGACAATGTAAAATGGGTGGTATCGCCCATGATGGCCACAATGCTTAAAAGTACCAAAGCGACTCCTGCCAAAGAAGTGGATTTCTTCCTGACCGAACTAACCAATTGGATCAATGCAACAAGGGTGATTAAAAGAAGTCCAATTGATTTGTCGCTGACAAGCGGGGTAGCGGTAAAAAAATGCAGGCTTAGCGTGACATAAAAAAGAAGTAGATACGCGTTCAGACTAAAGGTGGCGGCAATTTTCGGATACATTGATTTCATGAAACGGGCTAAAAGAAAGATCCCGGCAACGGCTGCAAATCCAAAAACAGAAGACGCAATTTGATAGCCCTGGCTTTGAATGTATTCAACAAGAAAAATAATTCCAAAGAAAAGGACAATGTTGCCGAGCCACGAAAGTCCGTACTCGCCCACTTTTGATTCAAGAAGCGATCCAACTGACAGGCCTTTAAATTGATCGAAAAGCTCCGGTTCATCATGCTCTACCGGTTTTTGAGGAACCATTTTTTGAACCGACTCCAGCTGTGCAACGCGCAATTCAAGCGCATTGAGTCTTTCAGTTATTTCACTGTTATTCAATTCAGTAGCGTTTAAGTCCATAGGGTATTAATTAAACGTGAAACTTCTTATTTGATCGCTGACCCCAATCGCTATCGGATTCCCTAATCCTCCGGAATTTCAATTGGGGGAGCCTTTTTCCATGGTGGTAACAACCAAAGTAAAAACGCCAAAATAAAGAAGGGGACAATGAACCACAACAAGGATAAGGTAACATCTGAACCTCCAATTAAATTAACCTTATAGCTGGTGAAACCATAGAAACTTTTTGAGAAGAGCTGACCACCTATTACCACGTTCCATCTCATATAGAAGATGCCAACCAACACACAGATGCTGATGATCCAATAAATAAGCTTTCTGATTCTTACCCGTGGCTTTTTAAATTGCAGAAAACCTAAAGTAGCCAGAGGGATGACTACCCCAACCCCAATCTGCATGATAAAGAAAGTGAAAAACAGTTTACCACGAACCAGTATTTTCAATATATCAAACGATTCATCTGCCTCATAAATCCGGTGTATCTGATCCAGACTCTCCAGGGTAAAATCGATAATTAAGATATAAAACAAATATTTTGCAATGGTATCCAATGCATTCATGTCTATTTTCTGTTTTCGCAGATATGTAACCACCATATAAATAAACATCACCAGTGCAATGCCTGAAACCATGGCAGAAAAAAGGAAAATAACGGGCATCATAACGGTTGACCACCAGGGATTTGCTTTAATGGAACCAAAGATAAATCCCACATATCCATGCAATAAAAATGCAGAGGGAATACCCACCACGGTAATAAAATAGCCGATTTTCTCATCCGTCTTTCTCGATTCAGGTGAGGTATCGCTCACCCATAAAGTCAGGGCTTTATAAAAAAACTTCATAAACCCTTTCTTCTCACGCGACCAGATTACCATGTCGTAACGGTAATCAAACCATATTTCAAGTAATAAAACGACCATCAAATACCACAAATACACGAAACCAAAAATGGCCATGGCGGAAGTCAGATGTGGTGTAATCAGCATTTCGTAGAAACGCAATGGTTGACCAAGGTGAGTAATTAATGGCATGGTAGCAACCAACATGAAGGACAATGCCGTTAGCAAAGAAAGCTCATAAGTAGGTCTTAATGCCTTAATATCAAAAACCCTGTTTAAGGAGGCCAGAATAAAAGCTCCGGCAACCAGTCCTGTAATATAAGGGTACATTACAATAAGCATATCCCAGTTTAAAGCAAGTTCGTTGGGATAAATAAAGCCATCTACTTTGGTGAGTGCTTCATACAGTGATTGAATTTTATCCATTTAGTGTACCTCCTGACTTAAATCGTTATAAAATAATTTTGATTCGGTGTTTAATTGTGGTTTTAGCACAGCACAATTGTGCTCTTTTAGAAAAAGAGACACTGCACTATTTTTATCATTTAAATCACCATACACTCTCGCCCCGGTAGGACAAGCCATCATACATGCGGGATCCAACCCTTTTTCTAAACGGTGGTAACAGAGGGTACATTTATCAACAACCCCTTTTAAAGGATCAATATACCGACAACCATAAGGGCAAGCCTGAACACAATAACCACAACCGATACAATAACTTTGGTCAACTAAGGCAAGCCCTTCGGGAGATTCAAATGAGGCTCCCACGGGACAGACCTGCGTGCAAGGTGATTTTGCACAATGGTTACACATTTTGGGGACAAAGAAGGTCTTGTAAATATCTTCATCGGGAACAGGTTGTTTAAATCCATCAATACCACCATTGGGCGAAGAAACCAATATCCTTTCATCATTCGTTATGGTATATTGCTCTACCCAGTTACGAAAGAAAAATGGATCATCAGGCACATCGTTTTCTATTTTGCAGGCCCTGGCACAACTTCCACAACCAATGCATTTTTCAATGTCAATGCCGATTCCGTACCACTTTCCTTTTCCTTTTGGTTGTTTTGTGGCAAACACGAATTTATATGGATTTATTAGGGAGGCAAACACGACTCCCCCCGCAAACATGCTCGAATTCTTAATGAAATCGCGTCTTGAGAAATTTTCTTTTTCTATAGCCATGGCTGATGTGGATTATGACAAGTTATACATTCTTCACCTTCATTGTGCTCAATAGCATCAATCTGTTTAATGATATTTTTAGGGCTGGCGGCATTCATTGTATGACATCGCAAGCAAAGTGCATTGTTTTTAGTAATCTCCATCTTGAAATTTTCATCGTCAACATGCTGGTAGCCGGGACCATGGCAAATTTCACATTGGAGATTGATGTGCTCGCCCAGGGATTTTATTTCGGCAATGGAGTCATGACAATCGGCACAGGATTCCTTTTGTACAAATTTGGCCTGTTGACTGGCGATTTCACCAATGGCATTCCCGCGGTAAGGCCCATACTCCCTCCATGAATCGGGGGTTAATACATATTTCAGAACCAACATGATCCCGATAAATATGGCAAACACCAGCAATAATCGTTTTACTTGAAGTGGCATAATAGATTGAATTTTAAATGATTAAGTTGTGTCAAATTGTTAGGTTTAATGGATGTTATGAACGAGTAGATTTGATTCTGATGAAAAACAGTACTGTTTACCAAACTAAACCAGGTCATAAGGCTGCCGGTTTATTCTTCAATTCAATGATCGCTTTTTTTTCTAAACTATCAATACTAAATCCCTCAAAAAGAATAGCAATGGCAATTTTCGAAATAAAAGTAAAGAGCAACGCCCCCCCTGAGAATATCATGGCGGCGGTACGTATTTCTGTTTCAGAAGGAACATAAAAGAAATACTGTCCCAGTGTATCCGGGGTAAATCCGGGGATAATTAAGGTGATGCCTTTTTCCAAATAAACACTAAAGTAAATTAACACGGCACCTATATTTAATGTGAGCAGGTTTTTCCGGGTTTTCGGTATTAGAAAAAGGATAAAAGCAGAGGTGCCCATAATAATGGAGGCCCAACTATAGATAGCAATCTCCTTGTTTTTCTCAGCACCCCACAATAAATAATCCCAATAAACGATGTGTTCGGTATTCGAATAGAATTCTTTGAAAAATTCAGAAATGGTAAAAAACAGGTAGATAAACATGGCATAAACCATGAGTTCTGCAATGGTAAAAATGGCTTCATCTTTAATTTCAAATTTGGTGGTTTTTCTAAGCACCTGAAAGAGGAGTATGAGTACGGCCGGGCCGGAACAGAAAGCCGTTGTCAGGAACCGGGGGGCAAGCAAAGCACTATTCCAATATGGGCGTGCCGGTAAAGCGTTGTAGAGAAATGCTGTAACGGTATGAATGGCAATGGCAGCAGGGATGCTCAATAGTACCAATGGCAGGATGATTGATTTGTTGTAATGTTTCTTAAAAAACTGTTTATACAACAAATGGGTGACAACAACAATGTTGAGAAGGAAATAAGCAAACAATACAAAGAAGTCCCACGATAAAATCGAATAAGGGAAATTCATGGTGCCAACAAATGGAAGCATGTGCCAAAAACGAAGCGGATTACCAATATCCACAACGATAAAACACAAACACATGATAACAGCGCAAATAGCCAGTATCTCACCAAAAATAACAATCTCCTTTATTGGTTTCCAGTCGTAAATGTAGGCAGGAATCACAAGCATAACGGCAGCAGCGGCCACACCGACCAGGAATGTAAAATTTCCAATATAAAAGCCCCAGGAAACTGAGTCTCTCATATTGGTCATAATCAATCCATTCTGTAATTGATCAAGGTAACCCAATCCACCCCATACAATTAACACGAGAAGAAAAAATAAGCTGGAGTAATATACCCTTCCCCCTTTTGTAATAATTTTAAAACATCCGAATAAAAACCGTAAGAAATTCATAATTTTAAAGGTATTTCATGACTTAAAAAGAATAAATTATACTCCGAAGAAATAATAGAATTTTGGTTGGGTGTTCAGTTCTTCTTTAAAAACAAGCACACGTTTATTTTCGAGTATATATCTTATTTCACTGTCCGGATCCAATAAGTTTCCAAATTTCCTTGATCCCGTCGGGCATATCTCAACACAGGCAGGATATTTTCCTTCCCTGACACGCTGTATACAAAAAGTGCATTTTTCGACAACCCCTTTAGTCCGGGGCCTATTGCCTAAATAATGGGTAATCGGGTTGATTTCTTCATCGGGTATATTTGGCTCGCCCCAATTGAAATGCCTTGCACCATAAGGGCATGCCGCCATGCAATACCTGCACCCAATGCACCAATTATAATCTACTACAACAATCCCATCCTCATCCTGCCAGGTTGCTTTTGTGGGACAAACCGATACACATTGGGGATTTCTGCATTGCTGACATTGAACCGGCATATAGAAATGACCTTCCTCTGGAACTTTTTCCGGATTATAATGAATATCCGCATGAACCAGGTCAATGCCTTTTTTCTTTTCCATCTGAAGAACCTGAATCCAATGTACTTGAGGATCACGCGATTGGTTGTTCTCTTCAACACAGGCATACACACATTTTCTGCATCCTATACATCGGGATAAATCGAGGGCATATCCAAATAAAATCCCATCGGTTGCAGGTGTATCAGAAACAGTGAATTCCTTTCCATATTTTTCAGAATACTTTTTCTCCAGATTCTTTACGATTTCTTCTTTTTCTTCCTTCGATAATGTTTTGAAATTTTGTTGGAAATATTCTTCAATCTCTTCCGGGCTACAACCTCCCAATGCGGCAGCCCCGACAGCCAAAACAGGTAATTTTTTCAAAAACTCCCGCCGTGAATTACTCTTTTCTTCTTTCTGCATACTTTGCGAAATTGGGTTCATAGTGAAATCATTATCCCTGAATACTTTTTTGTGCCACAGGAGCCGGTGCGGGTTTCATTCGCGTCGAAACCGGGAACTGGTTATTCCTGATTATCTCATCTGCCTCAAACTTTGACAAACCATGAAACCTCTCCTTATAATATTTATTGGATTTTTTAACCTTGAAAAACGAAAATACACCCATTGAAATGAGCGCCACGGGTATCATTTTTAAAAAATCTCTTCTTGGTGTGTGACTGTCTTTTGACATGATTTATCTGGTTTTTGATCGGGTTACAATTGAATATCCTTTTGTTGAACCGGAGGTGGTAACGGCTTTATTGCTTTAAATTTAGGCGAATGAGGGTTGTGGCAATGCACACACAGAAGATATTGTTTTTTCCCGTTCCACTCCCCGGTGCGTTTTCCATGAATCCCTACTTTCCAATCCCTTAATTTATCGCCGTGACATTGTCCACATAATTTGTATGATTCATCAAAACCGATCAGTTTCCCACTTGCAAGCTTTAATGAATCCCTGGTATCAATGCTATGACAATCAAGACACCACCTATTTTCCCTGTCATGGCTAAAAATGGCATCAATATCATCATGCATATCAACCAGTTGTCTTCTGTTTGGATTGGGTTCCTCATCAGCATGGCATCCTGAGCAGGGGAATATGTCTTCGGAAAAAGGAGGGGCCTTCACAGCATACAAACTATCACCTTGATTGATCACATCAGACCTCATTATTTCAGGCAGGGTTCTGTTTTCCTCATTACCCTCTATGATGGAATTATCTCTGCTGCAACTATTAAAAAAAAGGAATATGCATGAAAAGAGTATTATTTTAAAGTTGCAAATAAACAAGGTTATATCGCTTTTCCTGCTCTTCTCACTTCTCAAATTAATATTCATTTCATTGGTTTTTGTTGATATTTTGATAAAGTAACTTCAATAAATGCTCATATTCACATAGTTAGATATGATATAATGCATGATCGGGTCAATTTATACAAGGTCTAAATATGAATAATGAAAAATACACCTAAGATGGTAAGCTGATTTTTGCGATAAAACCGCAGCGATTCATTTCATAATTACCCGCCAATTCCTTATTTAATAATTTTGTACTTTAGCCACCACTATGGGTATTAAAAACGATCACAACCAACAACGCCGTGTCAGCAGCGCCTATGTTACCTCTGCTATCAGTATTACGCTGGTGTTGTTTACCTTGGGATTTTTGGGGATGGTTCTGTTACATGCCCAAAATTTATCGGATTATATCCTGGAACACATTGGTTTCGAAATCATCATGACTGACAAGGTGAAAGAAGCGGAAATCCTGCAATTGCAAAAATCACTGGATGCACAACCTTTTGTAAAATCAACTGAATACATCACCAAAGAAGAAGCCACCAAAAGACTAACCGACTTGTTAGGGAAAGAGTTCACCGGATTTTTGGGTGATGCCGACAATCCGTTATTGCCTTCCATTGATGTCAGGTTTAAGGCTGCCTGGGCCAAAAGCGACAGCATCACGAAAATTGAGCAGCTGATATTGGCCAACCCGCGAGTAAAGGAAGTTTACTACCAAAAGTCAATGGTGCACCTGATCAACAACAACCTGCATAAAATAACCCTGGCACTCATCGCTTTCAGTTTGTTGTTGTTCGTTATCGCTTTAGCGTTGATAAACAACACGATACGGCTTTCGGTGTTTTCCAAGCGGTTTATTATCCGAAGCATGCAGTTGGTGGGGGCTACTGAAAATTTTATACAAAAACCGTTTTTACTCATCGGAATTGCCCAGGGTGCGGTGAGTGCCATATTGGCTTGTTTACTTTTATATGGAATAATGGAAACCTTACTGAATCAGGTACCTGAACTTTCGGTACTTACCGGTCCCGTAACCCGTTTTTATCTTTACCTTTCCATTTTGCTCGCCGGGATGATTATTACATCCGTATCGACTTATGTGGCCGTTTCAAAGTTTCTTCACATGAAATCAGATCAGTTTTATGGTTAACAACAGTGTCTTTTAACAACCTTTATGAACTGGTTCTATGTAAAATCGACCGGGAAGAAACGGTGAAAAGTTATTTCTGCTATTTTTGACAAAAAAATAATACCATGGCAACGAATGTGCAAAAAAACACCAACAAAGAAGAAATCCGGGGTTTTGCTTTTCAAAAAGTAAATTATCTATTGTTAATTACCGGTCTTATTGTGCTCCTGCTGGGATTCTTACTGATGATTGGCGGAGGCTCAGAAGATCCCGATGTTTTTAGTGAAGGATTGTTTAGTTTTGGCAGGCTGACCCTTTCCCCCATCCTGATATTGTTGGGATATGTAATTGAGATTGTTGCGATTATGTACCGCCCCCAAGAAGCCTGACCCACATCTGGTTTGCCTTTGTGGAGATCATCAAGAACAATTCAACCGCTTTGAATGGCTCAGTTGATTGATGATCCTGTTCATTTTATCTTTAACAACATGGTTTACTCACTTGCCCCGTTAGCTAACTATTTATATTTATGACCTGGTTCGAAGCATTTATTCTCGCCGTTGTAGAAGGTATCACCGAATTTTTACCCGTATCCTCTACTGGTCATATGATCCTGGCAGAGGGCATCATGGGAATGAAAAGCAATGATTTTATTCAGGCTTTTATCATCAACATTCAGTTTGGAGCCATCTTATCGGTATTGGTTCTGTATTGGAAACGGTTTTTTCAAACCATGAAATTTTATTATAAACTCTTTGTGGCTTTTTTACCCGCCGCGGTTTTTGGCTTATTGCTTAGCGATTACATCGACATGTTACTCGAAAGTGTGTATGTGGTAGCCGTGGTACTCATCCTTGGAGGAATTGTCCTGGTGTTTATCGACAAGTGGTACAATAAAGTAAGTGACGATCAGGAAATTACTTATCCCATCGCCTTAAAAATCGGTTTGTTTCAGGTGATTGCCATGATACCGGGTGTATCGCGCTCGGCAGCTACCATCATTGGCGGGATGTCGCAGAAATTAAGCAGGAAAGCTGCCGCGGAGTTTTCCTTTTTTCTGGCAGTTCCCACCATGTTTGCGGCATCGGGTTATAAATTAACTAAAAATTACACTTCCATCACCACCGAAAACATTGATATCCTGATATTTGGTAACGTGGTGGCTTTTATTGTTGCCCTCATAGCCATCAAATCGTTTATCACCTTTTTAACCAAACATGGATTTAAACTTTTTGGATATTACCGCATCGCGATCGGAGTCATCATATTGGTACTGTATTTTGTTGGTGTTGACTTAACCATTTCATAATGACGTTCAATTTTGAAGAAGGAGAGGTTTTGCTCATCGATAAACCACTGAAGTGGACATCGTTTGATGTGGTAAACCATTTGCGGTCGTTTATCAAAAGAGCCTATAACATTAAAAATATAAAGGTGGGCCATGCCGGAACGCTTGATCCCTTGGCCAGTGGTTTACTGATCGTCTGTACCGGAAAATTAACCAAACACATTGATACCTATCAGGGACTCGACAAAGTGTATGAGGGAAGCATGAGATTGGGTGCAACAACCCCAACCTACGACTTAGAAACCGAAATTGATCAGACGTTTGATATTTCCGGTTTAACACCGGAACAATTAATTCAGGCGACATCTTCATTTATCGGGGATATCCAGCAAATTCCACCCATCTATTCAGCTTTAAAAATTGACGGAAAACGGGCCTTTTTGTATGCCCGTAATCATGAAGAAGTAATCATGAAATCGCGCCAGGTGACCATCCGTCAGTTCACTGTATTAAACATCAACTTACCTGATGCCGACTTCGTGGTACACTGCAGCAAAGGCACTTATATCCGTTCTTTGGTATACGATTTTGGTAAAGCTTTAAACAATGGAGCCTGCCTCACCGCCTTGCGCCGCACACTGATTGGAGATTTTTCGGTTGATAACGCCTGGACCCTGGAAAAAATCAAACAGGAAATTGCTTCACAATCTCCCTTTCCGGACAGACTGATAAACCCCTCGATAGAAACCTCATGAACAAAAAAAGAGTATATCTTTGTCGCAGGTTAGTAAACAGGTAAGATAAATGAAACCAGGATTCTTGATTACTATTGTAGTGATAGCTGTTTTGAGTGCTTCGTGTGCCACACAAAAAACAGGATACCGTCCGCCCAAGCGCTCGAAAAAAGACTGCGATTGTCCGCGCTGGAGTTATCTGCCTCTGAATATACAACCAACACCAAAAGCAGCCTCATTTGTCTGATATAGCAATCTACTATGCATCCTGAGGACATAAAAAAACTCGACCAATACTTTCCTGTTCAAGCGATTGACACCATTGTTGAGTGGATCGAGCATAAAAAGGTGCATTTTCGCATCAGCAAGGACCGCAGCTCCAAACTGGGCGACTACCGTCCTCCCATTCGTCATGGCAACCACCGCATCTCCGTAAATCACAATTTAAACATTTACTCATTTCTGATCACTTTTGTGCATGAATATGCGCATTTGCTCACCTGGGAAAAACATGAGCGAAAAGCCCAGCCACATGGAAAAGAATGGAAAGCTGCTTATCGGAATCTGATGACACAAATCATCCATACAGGATCGTTTCCTGATGACATCCGTCTGGAACTCGAAAAAAGCATCCTCAATTCAAAAGCGGCCAGCACCTCAGAAATAATGCTTTCACGCTTGCTAAAGAAATACGATACCGGATTCCGAATCCCATTGCTGGAAGATCTCTCGGAAGGAAGCCTGTTTTTGATCGAAAACGGAATGGTTTTCAAAAAAGGGGAAAAAAGAAGAACCCGTTATAAATGCATGAATATGAATAACAAAAAAACATATCTAGTTCATGCCCTGACTCCTGTTTTCCCGGAAAAAGAAATTAACACACCTGCACTGTGAAAAAAGGCTCGAAATTAAATTTACCCTGTAGGAGATTCAATTATCCGGCAGGGCCAGAAATATTTTTACAAAAACCTGATGAATTTAAAAGAAAGTTTTGTTTTTTAAAATTATTAACACAAGTTACCATAAACAACCTTGCCCGCCCAATAACGTAGTTTACTTGGGTGAAACTTGACAATAAATAAAAATAAAAATCATGAGAAAGTTAATCAAAACAATTTCAGTAGGTTTAATGGTTATTGTTGGATGCACCATTTTTACCGCTTTCAACAAGACAATCGCCCAGACTAATAATCAAAATAAAATGGAAAAGAAAATTCTATTCGTGGTTACAAGTCACGACCAAAAAGGCAACACAGGCGAAAAAACAGGATACTATTTAAGCGAAGTATCACACCCTTGGGAAGTACTTCATTCCGCAGGTTATGAAATTGACTTTGTAAGTCCAAAAGGCGGGAAAGCACCTGTTGATGGATTTAATATGGACGACCCAATCAATAAAATGTTTTGGGAAAATGCTACCTATCGAAATAAGATTGAAAATACCCTAAAACCATCTGAAATTAATCCAAATGACTACATTGCAATCCATTATGCAGGTGGACACGGAACAATGTGGGATTTTGCGGATAACATAGAAATTGCTGAAATAGCAAGAATAATTTACGAAAACAACGGAGTTGTAAGTGCTGTTTGCCACGGTCCGGCAGGACTTGTAAACATCAAACTAAGCAATGGGAAATATCTCGTTGACGGGAAAAAAGTCAATGCCTTTACTAACGAAGAAGAAGTAGCAGTAAAATTGGAAAATGTAGTTCCTTTTCTTCTTGAAAGTAAACTAAAAGAACGTGGAGCCATTTTTGAAAAATCAGGACTTTGGCAAAAGCACGTTACGGTTGACCAAAGATTGGTAACAGGACAAAACCCTCAATCGGCAGAAGGTGTTGGAAAAGTAACTTTAGCAGAGCTGAAAAAAATTTCAAAAGTCAAATAGCGCCAACACACAACAATTTATAAACGCAATAGTGGTTCAAGTGCAATATTGAACCGTTTTTGTTTTTAATATAGTATCTTCATAACTGAAAAACTACGACTCTTTAATCCGTTACTGCGTTTATACTGGGCCGGAAACAAAAAAGGAAATCCATAAAATACAGATTCAATAATAACCGGCCTTCAGGTTTTGATAACTGGTTCAAAAAAGGGTAAATAACAAGTAATAAACCAACGACTTTACTATTTTTGCAAACGATTTAAATAATGCTTCACCAATATATTGGAAAGCACGTCAAACCAAAAGAAATGGAAAAAAAGAATCATTATTGCGTGATCATGGCGGGAGGCGTCGGAGCTCGTTTCTGGCCCATGAGCAAGACCTCGCGACCAAAACAATTTATCGACATTCTGGGAGTCGGTAAAACACTCATCCAGTTAACCTTTGAGCGTTTTACCCAAATCTGCCCCGCAGAAAACATCTTTGTGGTTACCAATGATATATACAAAGACCTGGTTTTAGAACAATTACCTGCGCTTTCGGAACACCGGGTGTTGTGCGAACCTGCACGTAGGAATACCGCACCATGTGTGGCCTATGCCAATTATAAAATCAAAGAACTAAATCCAGAGGCGTTGGTGGTAGTGGCTCCTTCGGACCATATTATTCTTAAAGAAGAAGAATTTGTACGCAATATACAAACCGCCCTTAAGGCAGCAAAAGAAAACGATTGGCTGTTAACACTGGGTATTCAGCCCAGCCGGCCCGATACCGGATACGGATATATTCAGTTTACGGACGATCAGGTTTACCCGGAAAATCCCATGCTTCACAAAGTAAAGACTTTTACCGAAAAACCCAACCTTGAAATTGCCGAGTCATTTTTAGCCAGTGGTGATTTTCTTTGGAATTCAGGCATTTTTATCTGGTCGGTAAAAAACATCATGTTTGCTTTTTCCACCTTGCTCGAGGAGGTAGATTCACTTTTTGCTGCCGGTGTCGGCAAATACAATACGCCTGATGAAACCGCCTTTATCCGAACTACCTACGCGGTTTGTAAAAATATCTCCATCGACTACGGCATCATGGAAAAAGCTTCCAATGTATATGTACTGGCGGTGGATTTTGGTTGGTCGGATCTGGGAACCTGGGGATCACTTTATACCATACGGGACAAAGATGTCAACCAAAATGCAGTGGTGGGCAACCAGGTAATGCTTTACGATACCAAAGATTGCATTGTCAATATGCCCAAGGACAAACTGGTGGTGCTGCAAGGGCTTCGTGATTACATCGTGGTTGAAGAGGACAATACACTGCTCATTTGTCGCAAAGAAGATGAGCAGCAAATCCGGCAGATCGTTACCGATGTGAAAGTGGAAAAAGGAGAAAAATACGTTTAAATCAATAACTTAAATAAATAATGAAAAAAATTCTCGTTATCATAGTGGCCATTTCCATGGGAATAAGCACTTTGGCTCGTGCCGATGAAGGCATGTGGATACCTCTGTTAATCAATAAAAATATGGCTGAGATGCAAAAACTGGGATTAAAACTCTCGGCTGAAGACATTTACAGCATTAACCATTCCAGTTTGAAAGATGCAGTCATCATTTTTGGTGGTGGATGTACCGGGGAAATTGTATCCCCCGAAGGTCTGATCCTGACCAACCACCACTGTGGATACGGTTCCATTCAGCAAGTGAGCACACCCGAAAAAAACTACCTGGACAATGGTTTCTGGGCCATGAACAAAGACGAAGAAATCCCTGTTGAAGGACTTAAAGTACAATTTCTTCAATACATGAAAGAAGTTACTGCCGAAAGCCTGAAAGGACTTACCAACGACCTGAACGAAACCCGACGCGACAGCATGATCAATGCAAACAACAAGGTTATTATTGAAGAAGCCACCAAAGACACCAAGTTCAGGGGAATTGTGGAATCGTTTTACGGTGGGAATGAATATTACCTGTTTGTATATGAAGTATATAACGATATACGATTGGTAGGTACTCCTCCTGAATCTATTGGAAAATTCGGAGCCGATACCGACAATTGGATGTGGCCCCGTCATACAGGTGATTTTTCTATGTTCCGCGTGTATACAGCGCCCGATGGAACTTCCGCTAAATATGCCGGAGAAAACATACCCATGAAACCAAAGCATTTCCTTCCAATCAACATTGCCGGCGTGGATCAGGGTGACTATGCCATGATTATGGGATTTCCGGGTAGTACCGACCGTTATCTGTCGTCCTTTGGTGTTGATCAGGCTATCAACCTATCCAATCCTACCATTGTGGATATCCGTGCCGAAAAACTTCGCCTCATGCGCGAAGGGATGGATGCCAATGAGGCCGTCAGGTTACAATATTCATCGAAATATGCACGTACCGCCAATTACTGGAAATATTTTATCGGACAAACCAAAGGGCTGAAACGACTGAATGTAAAGGGACAAAAACAAGAGCTGGAAGCTGAATTCGAAAACTGGCTGAATCACAACCCACTAGAAAAAGAAAAATATGGTCAGGCCCTCACACTGATTGCCAATGCCTACGAAGTGATTGGGGGTTATGTTCCGGCACGTTACTATTTTATGGAAGCCATTTATCGAGGACCTGAAATCCTTGGAGCTGCCAACAAGTTTAATAAACTGGCTAAATTACTTCATGCCAAAAAGGAAGATCCTGCTGCTATTCAGGAAGCCGTAAACCAAATAAAAGAAGGTGTAGACGGATATTTCAAAGATTATAACGATGCCATCGACCGCAACCTGCTTGCATCCATGATGCGCATGTACCATGAAAATGTGCCTTTGGATCAACAACCTGCTTATCTTTTAAAGATGGATAAGAAATTTAAAGGCGATTATAACAAATATGCCGACTATGTTTTTGCTAAATCTATGTTCGCCAGCAAAGAAAAGGTAACTGCTTTTTTAGCAAAACCCAATAAAAAAGTGCTGGATAAAGATCCTGCTTTTGAGGCCGTTAACGCATTTTTTGCCAATTATCGCAACATGACAGCCAAAACAAATGAGGCCTATGCCAACCTGGCCAAAGGCAATCGCTTGTTTATTGCCGGGTTACGCGAAATGAACCCGGAAACAAATTACGCGCCGGATGCCAACTTCACCATGCGCTTAACCTACGGAACCGTTCAGGATTACTATCCTGCCGATGCCATCCACTTCGAATATTTCACCACCATGGACGGCATCATGCAGAAAGAAGATCCCGATAATTTTGAATTTATTGTTCCTGCCAAACTCAAAGAACTATACCAAGCCAAGGATTTTGGCCCATATGGTGATGACGGGGTGATGAAGGTTTGTTTCCTGACCAACCACGATATTACGGGTGGAAATTCCGGAAGTCCGGTGATGAATGCAAATGGAGAACTTCTCGGACTTGCTTTTGACGGCAACTGGGAAGCCATGAGTGGCGACATTGCTTTTGAACCCGAGTTACAACGCACCATCAATGTGGATATCAGGTATGTGTTGTTCATCATCGATAAATTTGCCGGTGCAAAAAACCTGATTGATGAAATGACGCTGGTAAGTGAAAAACCGGAGCCTGCAGATGAAGTTATTGATGTAAACACCAATGCGGCTTTCATTGAACCCGTTGTTGTTCAGTAATCAACTACATGCGCATCCGAACTGCCGACTTACTCAAAGGGATGGCTGTAATCCTGATGATTCAGGTTCATCTGGTAGAACTTTTTGCTACACCTGAAATTTACGACAGCTTTTTAGGGCAACTCCTGCTATTCCTTGGCGGGCCACCTGCTGCCCCTGTGTTTATGGCGGTAATGGGTTATTTTTTGGCTTTCTCGACAAAAGGATTGTTGTTCGACGTTAAACGAGGGTTCAAACTGATTATATGGGGCTTTGCATTGAATATCGGGCTTAACCTCAACCTTTTCTATCATATCTACGCAGGTGCATTTCAATTGAGTCCCTGGGAATACTTGTTTGGTGTGGACATTCTTTTTTTAGCCGGATTATCGGTCATCATCATTGGATTGATAAAACATTTCTTCCGAAACAAAATCTGGCCATGGTTGGCTCTATTATTCATTACCATTGCGATACCGGAAGTGTTTAAACCCTCAACCACAGATGGCGTTTCAGCGTATTTTTGGGCTTATTTTTATTCGGAAAGCTGGTGGTCGTATTTTCCGGTTGTTCCCTGGCTTGCCTATGTCCTGGCAGGCCTTCTTTTCAATCTCCTCGAAGAAAACCTGAAGACAATCTATTATCAATTCAAATGGCCAATTATTGCTATAACGGCCATTGTTTTAGTTTTTACTTTAAGATATGGAATCGACGTTTCTTCACACCTGGAGCAATACTATCATCATGGAATGTTGTTTTTTGGTTTCACTGTCCTTTTTATGCTTTTCTGGTTAATTTGCTTTCACCAGATCACACTTCATGTCAATAATGTGGCTACAAATTTCATTGAATGGCTTGGAAGAAGGGTAACTTCGGTTTATATTTTCCAGTGGCTGATCATCGGAAATATCTCTACTGTCCTATTTAAAACACAGCATTTGATGCAGTTGACCGGCTGGTTTTTATTGGTATTGATACTAAGTTCCCTGGCGTCATTTACCTGGTATAAAATCTACCGAAAATCATAGAAATATCAAACCATTTGATTGATAAATAGGTTTTTACCATTACTTGACTTGACTTTATGTCAAGGAAACCGTATCTTTGCAAACTTTTTCCCCTGAAGGGACAAAAGGTACTAAAAGTAATTTAAATATTCATACATGAAATTATCCCAATTTAAATTTGATTTACCAAGGGAGTTGATTGCTGACCATCCTCCAAAAAACAGAGATGATTCGAGAATGATGGTAATCAACAGGAGCACACACACCATCGAGCATAAAATATTTAGGGACATCCAGGATTATTTTTTTGAGGGGGATGTTTTTGTGATTAACAACACGCGTGTATTCCCTGCCAGACTTTATGGTGAAAAAGAAAAAACCGGAGCGAAAATTGAAGTTTTTTTACTTCGGGAACTCAACCGGGAAAGCCGTTTGTGGGATGTGTTGGTCGATCCTGCCCGAAAAATCCGCATTGGTAACAAATTGTATTTTGGTGAAAACGAAGAACTGGTTGCTGAGGTAATCGACAACACCACTTCACGAGGCAGAACGTTGCGTTTTCTATTCGATGGCACCTATGATGAATTTAAGGATACCATTCAGGCTCTTGGACAAACACCGCTTCCAAAAATCCATAAAAGACCCATCGAACCCGTTGATGACGAACGTTATCAAACAATTTATGCCAAACACGAAGGCGCCATTGCCGCTCCTACGGCCGGGCTGCATTTTTCACGTGAACTAATGAAACGTCTGGAAATAAAGGGTGTTAACTTTTCAGAAGTCACCTTGCATACCGGGCTTGGAAATTTCCGCTCCATCGAAGTCGAAGATTTGACGAAGCACAAAGTGGATTCAGAAGAGATGTTCGTTCTGCAGGAGATGGCCGATATTATCAATACTGCCAAAGAAAATAAACATAAGGTCTGTGCTGTTGGAACCACCAGCCTGAAAGCGTTGGAAACAGCCGTTAGCATTACCGGACAAATTAAACCTTATAGAGGATGGACCAATAAATTTATCAATCCACCTTACGAATTTAAAACTGCCGACTCAATGGTATCTAATTTTCACCTGCCTATGTCCCCCATGATGATGATGGTATCGGCTTTCGCCGGATATGATTTTCTGCGTGAAATTTACGATGTAGCCATTAAAGAAAAATACAAGTTCTTTACTTATGGCGATGCCATGTTGATCCTTTAGGTTAATAAAAAAACAAAATCTTCGTTATAACCCGGTTACTGTACCGGGTTTTTCTCTTTTTACTTTATCAAATGAAAAAATATATACTGATTTTAGCAGGAGGGGCAGGAAAACGTTTTGAGTCGGAATTACCAAAACAGTTCGCATTATTGAACGGAAAGCCAATGTTAATGCATGCTTTTGAGGCATTCAACCAGGTTGAAGATGCTGAATTTGTATTAATCTTAAACGAGGACTGGCATCAACATTGGAACAATCTGTGTCAGGAATACGCTTTCAAAATCCCACACCGCCTGGTAGTAGGAGGTCTCACCCGCTTTCATTCGGTACAGGCCGGGCTTGCTTTGGTGACAAATCCTTCGTTGATAGCCATACACGATGCTGTTCGTCCACTTGTGTCGGCTGAGTTGATACAATCCTGTTTCAAAATCGCGGAGTTAAAGAGTTGTGCGGTTCCTGTAATCCCTTTCACGGATTCCATCAGGTATGTATCCGGGCCCCACAACAAAACGGTTGCACGCGAGCAATACAGGGCCGTTCAAACTCCACAGGTTTTTAAAAGCAACCTGATTCTGCAGGCTTACAGACAATCATGGGAAGAAAAATTTACCGACGATTCCTCCGTTTTAGAAAGTTTGGGATACCCGGTTATCTTAATTCCGGGGGAAACAGAAAACATCAAAATCACCTCCCCCAATGACTTACAAATGGCTGAAATCATTCTGAAAAACAGAGAAATAAAAGCTTTGTAAGTCTATCTTGAAAACCGCCTGTCTTTCCAGCTAATGCTAACCACCAGCGAGGCCAAACCGACCAAAACAACATAAAACGGGTAGATAAAACTAAATGGAATGAACCACTTTTTCAGATCGTTTCGTTGAGCAAAACCTGCATAGCCATATACCAGCGGCATGTCGATTAATATTTTCATCAGCATCAGCAAAGTATAAATCCACCATAGCCAATTCATCCAAAAGCCGGAAAAAAACAGGACGGCCAACATACTGTTAGTCAACAAAACAACAAAAGAAACTACAATAGCGACAGGCGATTGATAGCCTTTGGCCTTTGATGCCCATCTTAACCTTTGATTTATAAACTGACTCAGCGATTCAGGAGGTGGCGTTTCCACAAGCACTTCCTTTTTAAGTAAAAATCGGATGCTTTTTCTTCCAAAATACCTGAACGTATGGTGTATTAGAAAAACATCATCGCCCGAGGTGTACCGATGATAGCCTTTATCATCCACGCCTGATTCATAAACCTGGCTGGTAAAGGCCATGTTGGCCCCGTTTCCCATGAAAGGCAACCGGATTCCTGCCGCTCCTGCTCCTGAAGCAACCAGGCTAAAGAATTCAAGAGTCATTAGTTTTTGAAGTATTCTCCTTTTTTGCTGATAAACAACCGGAGCCAATATCAGTGAAACTTCTTCATTATCAAATGCATCGGCATAATTTTGTAACCAACCCGGTGGCACAATACAATCTGCATCTGTGGTTACTATCAAAGCCGTTTTTGTAAGAGATATTCCTTGCTTAAGAGCAGCTTTTTTTCCATGTCCAATGGCTTTTATCACCTTGATATTTAAACCCGCATGAATTTGCGCAAAATTTGTAATCACTTCAAAAGTCTGATCCGTGGAATGATCATCAACAATAACTACCTTGAATAAAGCTTTGGGATAATGCTGCTGTTCAAGACTTTTCAGCAAATTTACAATCGTGTGTTCTTCATTTCGCGCAGCGACTAACACGGTCACCTTCTTTTGGGTATTCCCAGGTGGAGGAACTGACTTGTCGAGACTAAACCACCCGATCGTAATGATAATCATGACCAATAGATAAGCCATGCTTATGACCAACACGACAACAGAAAGTAGTTCAATCCACATGGTTTCTTCTGATAAATCGCAAACTAAAAACAAAAACGGTACCAACAGCTGCCGGGAAGACGATATTCACTACCCATAACATGGACGATGCGGCGACGATGCCAAGTGTCAGATCTTCATTCCAACAACCTATTGCTACAAAATATTGTTCAAAAACGGTCAGACTTACTGTACCCCGAACGCCAAATTCAGTCAATGCAATGGTAGGAATCCCGGTCATGAATAAATAGACCATGCTCACCAACATCATGGACTCAGGATAGTTCACAGGCACCTGAAAGACCTTTAATAACAAATAAAATTGAAACGAAAACACCATGTATCTTGCTATACTGATGAGCAGTATGCCAAAAAGTTCGCTAAAAGAATACATCGAAAATACTTCGGCATATTTTTTTATTTTCCGGTATCCTCTCCCACTAATTCTCTTGATGACAAGAGAAAACGAATTGAAATTGAGGTAAACAAATACCATTAAAAAGGAGGTGACCATCACACCAAGTACCAATCCGGAAAAAATCCATCCATGAAACAGGATATGCACATCAAATAGAAAAGGGTAATAAAACAAGAGTGCGACCATCCCAAATAATAAGGTCGTTATCAGCTGCGCCATGCTTCCCAGAATGGTAGCCAGTACTGCCTGTAACCTGTCTGCATGTTTCAGGATAAATACCCTGCCCAGATAATCGCCCACCCGGTTTGGCATAAACATACTCACGGCCATACCAGCCAGGACTGCTTTCACGGAGCGAAGAAAGGGTATTTCTTCAAGTTTTGAAATAATAAGCTGCCACTTCAGTGTTTCGAGTGAAAAATTAAGCACTGTCAACAAACCAACTATCAACAACAAGAAAAACACGTTTTGCTTTTCGTATATCAATGGAAAAAAGGCCATGATGTTTTCCATATCGTGGCGAATAAACAGCTGATCGTATAAAAACACCAATGTGAGTACAACCACCAAAAGTTTGATGAGCGTGTTGGTTGTTTTACGTAGTTTTGCAATCATCATTTAAAAATCAATCGGCTGGTGGAACGGATTATTCTTGGCATTGACCCCGGGACAAACATTATGGGTTACGGACTCATACATCAACATGGAAACGCCATCGAATTGGTAACCATGGGTGTACTCAAGCTGGGATCGTACGAAAACCATGCGCTAAAGTTAAAAAAGATTTTTGAACGAACGCTAGGATTAATTGAGCAGTACCATCCAGACGAAATGGCCCTGGAAGCTCCGTTTTTTGGAAAAAATGTACAATCGATGTTAAAACTGGGCAGGGCACAGGGTGTAGCCATGGCCGCCGGTCTTTATAAAGACATTCCTATTTTTGAGTATTCACCAAAAAAAATAAAACAATCGATCACCGGAAACGGGAACGCGAGTAAAGAACAAGTAGCCGGCATGCTGGCCAATCTGGTTAAATTTGTTGAAGTTCCGGAATATTTAGATGCTACGGATGGGCTGGCCGCGGCTGTTTGTCACTTTTTCCAGGGTAAAACGTCCTCCACTGAAAAAAGTTATAGCGGATGGAAATCATTCTTGCAAGACAATCCATCCCGTGAAAAGAAATAACCTACATTAGTTTTTGTTGCACCTTCCACCAGCGATCGGGGATTTCCTGGTTAAGTGCAGCCTGATAATCGTCGTAAGAACAAGGAACAAACTGATGTCGGCGATATTTCTTGCTCACCACATCTTTTACACCCACCACCATCCACCATCGGCTGGATTTTTTACTCTTCAAAAAGAGCAGTTCCTCGTCAAAATCCTCCACATGAAGCGTAAATTTGACAAAGTCATCGTTGTCCTGTTCAGGAAAATCATGTTGTCTATTAACAAATCCATCAATAAAATACCAGATCATTTGAGCATATAAGAAGGCCGATTGCCCCTGATGATCGAGCGATGGGTTTAGCTCATAAAACCCGATGCTGGTGAGTTTATCACTTAATCCTGCATAACGGCATATCTGGCACATTTCTTCACCATAAAATCCATTGGGTGACGACTGCTCACTGGCCGGGGCTTCTGAATGTCGTATGGAAGCCAAATCGATGCTCAGAATATCGGCATTGCGCACCATTGGCTCTACCTCTTCCATATTAGCACGAACATTTCCCAGGCGAAACACATCAAAATACAAATTTTTCATCAGTACTTGCGATTCCTGATCAACGAAATAAGTTTGATAACCAATGTTGGTGTAGTTGAACAAAAAATTGGGCTGATGCAAGATAATGCGACTCAAATAACTCTGGCTGTTCAACTCATGTTCATCATGACCCAGGTCGAACATGGGGTCGATGGCTGCAATATTGATCACTCTGCCCACATTTTCGTAAGCCAGATAATTGGCATAAGTTAAATCCTGACTCCCACCAATAACAATTGGAATCACTTTATTGCGGACAAGTTCTGCCACAACTTCCTTAAAGGCAAAATAAGTGTCTTCTAGCCGGTGTCCGTTTTTCAGGTTTCCCAAATCGCAAATCGACACCTGATTCCAATGGGAGAACAGACGGTACAAGTGTTTTCGCACCTCATCCGGAGCTTGAGCACAACCCATGTTAGTCACGGTTCCCCGGTCTTCAGGAACACCGATAATGGCCAGGCTATATTGTTCAGGATCGGGCATGGCACCTGAAGAAGTATGCGCAACAATCACATCCCCAAGTCGTTTCCTTCCTGAATTTTGCAGGGACTCGATCCAATCAACATCAATTGGCTGAAAATAGTGGTTTATTTCCATAACAGGGCTATCATGCTTTGAGGAACGAAAATAAATAAATTATGAACCCGATGAACCGAGGTTATTTTTTCTTTTTCACAAACCGTTTTTTAGGCATGTTTTTAGGGTCTTCTGAAATTTTATAACATTCCTCAAGCGACAATGAATTGGGATCGGTTCCTTTGGGAAGTTTAAAATTTTGTTTTTTAATCACCAGATATGGGCCATAACGGCCATTAAGTAGCTGTACATCTTCATCCTGATCGAATTTCTTGATCAGCTTTTCCCTTTCGGCCTGTTGCTTTTCAAGGATAATTTCGATGGCACGGTCCAACGAAATATCGGCCGGGTTGTCATCCTTTTTCAAAGAATAAAATTTGCTGTCGAATTTCACGTAGGGGCCAAAGCGTCCAATAGCAACAGTAACCTCATTTTCCTCGTATTCTCCAAGAGTTCTTGGAAAATCGAATAGTTTGAGTGCTTCTTCCAAAGTAATGGTTTCGATACTTTGGGTTTTGCGCAGGCCTGCAAAACGGGGTTTTTCTTCTGAATCGGTATCACCGATTTGTGCCAGTGGCCCAAATCGTCCAATTTTCACATAGATGTTTTTACCCGATTCGGGATCAACTCCCAAACATTTTTCGCCACTGAATTTCCCTGAGTTTTCTTCTGTCTGCTCTATTTTACTATGAAAAGGGCCATAAAACTCCTTGATCATCTGGTTCCATTCTTTTAACCCATCGGCTATTTCATCGAATTCCTTTTCTACATTGGCAGTAAAATTGAAGTCGATGATATCGTCGAAATACTGCATCAGGAATTTGTTTACCAACGATCCAACGTCGGTTGGGAATAATTTGGTTTGCTCAGATGAAACATTCTCAGAAAGTGTTTTTTCGGAAATCTTATTCCCCTTTAAAACCAGCAGTTGAATGCTTCTTTTTTCAGAGGTACGTGTTTCTTTTACAACGTATTCACGCTTTTGTATGGTGGAAATGGTAGGAGCATAGGTAGAAGGACGTCCTATTCCCAGTTCCTCCATTTTTTTAACAAGGCTTGCCTCACTGTAACGTGGCGGATGTTTTGAAAACCGCTCACGGGAAGTCATTTGGATCAGGTCTAACGGATCGTTTGCTCTCATGGCCGGGAGTATGCCTTCCTGATCAGTAGGTTCATCATCAGAACTTTCGAGGTAGACTTTTAAAAAACCATCGAATTTAATAACCTCGCCAGAAGCAACAAATAGGTCGTCTGCCTTGGAGGAGGCAATCTTTACCTGGGTTCTTTCAAGCTCGGCATCACTCATCTGTGATGCGATGGTGCGTTTCCAGATCAGTTCATACAACCGCTTTTCATCAGCATTTCCGCTAACAGACGACTGATTCATATAGGTTGGCCTTATTGCTTCGTGGGCTTCCTGGGCACCTTTTGTTTTGGTTGTGTATTTTCGTGTTTTTACGTACTCCTTACCATAAGCCGAAGTAATTTCATCTTTAGCCATGTTAATAGCAAAGCCGGACAAATTTACGGAGTCGGTACGCATATAGGTGATTTTACCTGACTCATAAAGATTTTGTGCCACCCGCATGGTGTTGGCCACAGAAAAGCCAAGTTTGCGTGCTGCTTCCTGCTGCAAAGTAGATGTTGTAAAAGGAGCTGCCGGCGATTTCTTTGCTGGTTTTGTTTCAACCTGTTTCACCACAAAGGAGGCATTCATTTGCTGTTGCAAAAATTCCAGAGCCTGATCATGTTCCTCAAAACGAATGGGGTATTCTGCCTGAAAGGCTTGCTTTTCCTTTTGATCAGACAACACAAATTCAGCAACAGTGCGGTACGAAGGAATGCTATTGAAATTTTTAATTTCTTCTTCGCGTTCCACTATCAACCTCACTGCCACTGACTGAACGCGCCCTGCGCTGAGCGAAGGTTTTACTTTTTTCCAGAGCAGGGGCGAAAGTTCGTAACCAACCAATCGGTCGAGCACCCTGCGTGCCTGTTGTGCACTAACCAGGTTTCTGTCAATATTTCGCGGATTTTCGATGGCAGTTAAGATGGCTGTTTTTGTGATCTCATGAAAAACGATTCGCTTTGTTTTGTCTTCTTTTAATCCCAACGCGGTGAACAAATGCCATGAAATGGCTTCTCCCTCACGGTCTTCATCGGAAGCAAGCCAAACCATTTCGGCTTCTTTAGCCAATTTTTTCAGCTCCGCAACAAGCTTTTTTTTATCAGCACTTACTTCAAATTTAGGTTCAAAATTCTGTTCAACATCCACACTTAGTTTCGTCTTGTTCAGGTCCATCACATGTCCAAAGCTGGATTTTACCACAAAATCCTTCCCAAGGAAACCTTCAATTGTTTTTGCCTTTGCCGGTGATTCGACAATCACGAGGTTTTTTGCCATCTTTAACGATTAATTGATTGTATTAAAGGTATTTTTTGAAGCTGCAAAAGTAATATAAATTGAATTGATGGGCAGAAAGATTGATTTTTACCAAAAAAACCAGTTAAAAATCAACACATTTCAATTGAGTCCGTTTTCTACTACTTAATATTAATTTCTTCAATCTCCTCTATGGTTTGTGGGTTTATTGCACGCAACAAAATCTGTTTCCCTGTTACCTGAATAAAGACAACGGCAGGTTGTGAGGACCATTTTTCAATAGAACCTGACCAGGGTAGATCCGCTAGTTTTTTACCAGCTTTTCCACTCAATCCACACGTTATTTGAGTTAGACTGTGACTCAGATGTAACATCTTACCCCGGTAACCCTCAGGGTACAAATCCAGTTCCGGATGAATGGCCAATCTCGAATAGCCATGCTCATCAGAGGATAGAACGATTTTCGTTTTTGAACTCCTGTTGATCAGCACATCTAACACTTCGTCCCTGCGTTCAATGATTCCTTTACTCACTTTTTCAGCAGCCACCATGGGCCTGACGGCATTATTACCACCATACCACATTCCTGAATTGATGTTGTTCCCGGTTGGGAAAACCGGAGAATTAATAACCACCACAACATGATCGATATGATTATCCTGCTCCAATTGATCGATGGTAGTTGACAGCCATTTGATTTGGTTGTCCATAATATAGCCGGAAAGATTACCTCCTATCATCGACACCGCTTTGTATGAAGGCGTGTACCAATAATTTGAATTGAGCACTATTACAGCAAGGTTATCGTAGGTATAAGAATAAACATTTTCCTTATAGGAAGGAAAGTCACCTGCCTCCAAATGAGGATCGTAAACAGAACCATCTTCGCTTTGAGGACCATTTTCGGGTTGAACAAAATGAGTTGCAAAAATGGCCTCCGCTGAAGCGGAAGCAAAAGGGAACTTATCAACTGCCAGTCCATACTTGCTGCCATCGTCGAAAACGTGCTCCACCGCCTCGTGATCGCCTAAACCGACATAGTATGGTATATAATGCCCAAAAGGTTCCACCGCTTTTTTCCAGTTAAAATACTGTTGATCGGCCTCCCCCACCTCCGAAACATACCCGCTGATCAAGTTACCTGAGAATTGAAAAAAAACAACGTTTTCATGAGCTGCCAACGCTGATGCTTTTTGTAACAAAAGCTGATTTACTCCCAGGAACTCGCTCTCACCGCTACCAAAACCGGCCTGGGTTTTAGAAGTAAAAGCAAACACAAAAGAATTTCTGCTTCCGGGCATTGGTGCTGTTGTAAAAGAATAGGTCTCAACAGAATCGCCAAAATGAACTTCATATTGGTAGTTGGTTTCAGGAAGTAACTGATCGATTTTGATTATATGAATTTTATCTCCCTGCATATTGGCCAACATACTAACTGTTCTAAATTCACGACCATCAACAACTACCAGGGAACTACAACGCTGATTAGTGGTAAATGAGATGTATGCACTGTGGTGATCAACCCGATTAACAAAAGGTCCTTCCATGATCGTGATTGCAGGAATTATTTGTTCCCCTTTATTGACGCGAATGGTTCCATCGTACAACATTCGACCATATTGATCAGCAATCCGGTAGGCGAGTTTTATATTTTGGGGAGTATCGGATGTGGTTGGGTCAAAAAACGGTGAACAATCAAGATTGGCGATGCCTGCAATAATTCGGGTGCTTTTTGAAAACGAAGGCAATGAAACCAGGATCGGCTCATCAGGAAATGGTCCGTAATAAAGGTTTCCATAAAAATCCTTGTTTTTGAAGTCGAAGAACAAACCCTTATGTGTTCCTTTTGGTTCCGTCATCAGGTGATCGGGAACATAAAATGAAGAATCATTTTTGATCCAGCTGGTATCTCCCGAAGTAACCGGCAGAAAGAAAAGCTGACCGTTTTTGTCAGGCAGGATGCAAGAGTATACGGATGGAACCAATTGATTTAACTGGAAAGATTGGGCAACAATACCTATTGGAATCGCAAACAAAGAGAATATAATGCCGAAGGAAATAAATTTATGCATGGGTATCAGGGTTTAACGACAATCAAATATACTTAATTACTGACCCATGTAAACGATCAATAACAACCTTTTTGTTTGTTTCAGGAAATGTGGCTCAATTGTATTATGTTTGTACCAGCAATACATCTCTTTAAAAATCTACTATTTTAAAGGAATGATCACCAAATTGATATGATAAACATGCAAAATCTGATGAAAAAGGACGTCACGTCTATTAATGTATTTGCCTGTTTAAAAAAAACGGTACATTTGCCAAAATTTTCCAAATGTTATTCTATAACCCTAGAAACTAATCATTCATGAAGAATTCTTTTTTAATCACGTTCAGATCGCTCATCTGGATAACGATATTGGCTTTCATGTTTGCATCTTGCATTCCGCAAAAGAAGATGCTTTACTTGCAAATCCACGATGAAGCGGATACCCTATCCTCATTTAACAACGAACGTAAAATTGATTACCGCGTACAACCGGGTGACAACTTATATATCAGGGTGGTGACATTGGATGAACAGACAACTCTGTTGCTAAACCCTTTATCCGGAGGTAGTTCCAATTATATTGGTCAATCAGACGCTTCTATTTATCTCACTAGTTATACCGTAAGCGAGGATGGCAATCTGGATTTCCCAATGACCGGGGAAGTATTTGTGAAAAACATGAGCATTGATGAAGTAAAAACCACCATTCAGGAAAAACTAAGGGTTTATCTGAAGGAATTTGTAGTGATTGTAAAACTTGTGAATTACAATATTACCTTGCTTGGCGAGGTGAGCAGACCCGGGCAGTATAAAGTATATCAGGATAATATCAACTTGTTTGAAGCCGTCTCCATGTCGGGTGACCTGACCGATTATGCCAACCGCAATAAAGTAGCTATTATCCGACAAAACAAAACCGGATCAGAAGTAGTGTATGTGGATTTGACCAAACGCGACATCTTGCTTTCAGACTATTATTATCTAAAACCCAACGACATCGTTTATGTTCAGCCTGTTAAAGGCAAACAGTTTACTTTTGCCGAATTCCCCTATGCAATTCTATTCGGGTTTATTTCATCAACCATCCTGATCATTAATTTTGTTAAGTAACCATCAATTAGAAAAAAATGGCAGTAGAAAATTTTGACGGTATTCAGCCACAAGAAGAAACCATTGATTTAAGGGCTCTGTTTTATAAGTTCGTCAGGTATTGGTACCTGTTTGCCCTTACCGTTTTTGTGGCCTTCGTGGTGGCTTTCTTGTTCAATAAATACACGAACCCCGTGTTTGAAGTAAGCACCTCCGTCCTGGTTAAAGATGATAAATCTAAACTCGACCCTTCAGCAATGCTTGGAATTGGACTAAGCAATACCCAACAGAACGTAGAAAACGAAATCGGGATTCTCTCTTCGTTCTCACTTACCTACAGATCGATTCAAAATCTCGGTTTTGAAGTCTCGTATTTTATTGATGAAGGGCTGGTGAGCACGGAACTATATAAAAATTCTCCTTTTGAGGTGGTGTTCGACACTTCTGTAGCCCAGGCCGTTGGATTGAAATATGACCTGAAATTTATCAACAAGAATACCTTCAAGATTGATGCCGAGGCCGAACTGATTAAAAAATATGTGTTTGGTACCAATAAATATGATGATGGTGTGATCGAACGGATCAACTGGTCGGGAGAATATGCTTTTGGAGAGCTCATTGAAACTCCTTTCGCGAAATTCACCGTGATCCTGACCAATTCGTTTGATCCGGAATTAAACCTGAAAGAAAACTATAACTTCATTTTCAGTGATTATTACAGTTTGACCCAGCAATTCAGGGGATTTGATATTGAACCCATCAACAGGGAAGCCTCTATCCTGAATATTAAAATGAAAAAAGACAATATTCATAAAGCGGTGGACTTTCTAAATATGCTCACCCATATTTATCTTACCAGAAGCCTGGAGCAAAAAAATCAAATTGCTGACAATACCATCCGTTTTATTGATAACCAACTCAACATTATTTCCGATTCGTTAAATAGTGCCGAGATTAACCTTCAGGAATTTCAGTCGAAAAACGAGGTGATGGACATGAGCTTTCAGGCCCAACAAGTTTTTCAGTACATCGAAGACCTGCAAAAACAACAAGCCGAATTAGAAGTAAAATCAAGGTATTACAACAACCTCAAGAACTACATTGTTAAAAATTCGGAAAATATTGATGAATTGGTAGCCCCTTCTGCCATGGGAATAGAAGATCCTGTTTTAAATACCCTGGTAGGGGAATTGATTGCCTTGTACAATAAAAAAACAGAGAACTTACTCTATTTAACCGAGAAAAGTTCAACCATTTTAAGTATGAACACCCAGATCAGAAGTACGCAAAACGCAATTCTGGGAAACATCAACAACATCATCCAAAATTCAAATCAGGCGCTGGCGGAAATTGATAAGCGAATCAATGAAGTCACGAACCGGGCAAGCTATTTACCTGTTACCCAACGTAAGTTGATTGGCTTTCAGCGCGAGTTTAAGCTGGCCGACAATATTTATACTTATCTGTTAGAAAAGCGTTCTGAAGCACAAATCACTAAAGCGTCCAACCTACCTGATAATGAAGTGATTGACGTGGCAAGAGAAGAACTTGGAGAACAGGTATTTCCTAAAAAATCACTTAATTACATGATCGCCCTCATTTTGGGTCTGGTATTTCCTGTAGTATATGTGCTTGGAAAAGACTATTTTAACGATGCCATTATCGAGAAAAAGGATGTCGAAAACGCAACCAAATTTCCCATTATCGGGCAACTTCTCCACTCCAGCAAAGAAACTCAACTCGTGGTATTGGAATCGCCTAAATCGAGTGTGAGCGAGGCGTTCCGAAGCATGAGAACCAACATTCAATATGTAGCCAAAGGAAAGGACCAGCTTTGTATCATGGTTACCGCTGATATGGTAAGTGCAGGAAAAACCTTTGTATCTATCAATACGGCCAGTATTTACGCCCAATATGGTAAAAAAACAGTATTACTTGGTTTCGACCTGCGTAAACCGAAAATCTATCAGGATTTTGGTTTGTCGAACAGCAAAGGTTTAACCACTTACCTGATTAACAAAGCCACCATCGACGATATCATTCAGCCTTCCGGGGTTAACGATTACCTGGACATGATTATGGCCGGGCCTGTGCCCCCTAACCCGGCGGAGTTGATTGCTGGTGAAAGATGTACCCAACTGTTTAAAGAATTGAGAGAACGCTACGACTACATCATTATCGACACCCCTCCTGTTGGTCTGGTTACAGATGCTTTCCTTTTGATGGAACATACCGATGTAAATATTTTCCTTGTACGTCAGGGAGTTACACATAAAAAAGTGTTTTCTTCCATCATTGGTGACATAGAGGCCCGTGGCATGAAAATGAGTATCGTAATCAATGATATAAAACTCTCCGGGGGTGGTTATGGGTATGGCTATGGTTACGGCTATGGATACGGCTATGGATACGGGTACGGCTATGGATACGGGTACGGATATGGATATGGATACTATACCGATGATAAACCGGATAAAAAGAAGTCGTTTGCCAAACGACTATTTAATAAGCTATAGAAGGAATCGGTTTGAGTTTGGTTTAACATAGTAAAGCTCAACAGTTAATCTACGTGTGCACGTTCATCTTTATCAGCGATAACCATGGAACAACTTCAAAAGAATTTTGCATTGATTGGAGCCGCCGGCTACATCGCCCCAAGGCACATGAAAGCGATTAAAGAAACCGGGAACAAGCTGGTGGTAGCACTTGATCCCAAAGATAGCGTAGGAATTATCGACAGTTTTTTTCCGGATGCCGATTTTTTTATCGAACCGGAACGGATGGACCGGCACCTGGATAAGCTGCGCAGATCTGTAATCAGTAAAGTCGACTACGTGAGTATTTGTTCTCCCAATTTTTTGCATGACGCACATATCCGCATGGCACTGCGCAACGATGCCCACGCTATTTGCGAAAAACCCCTGGTACTAAATCCATGGAACCTGGATAACCTGGAGGAAATAGAACACGAGACCGGAAAACAAATCTTTAACATTCTTCAACTCAGGCACCATCCTTCTATACTTCAACTTAAAAACGATTTCGATCAAAAAAAATCCCGTGTTCATGATGTTGATTTAACGTATATCACATCGCGCGGAAAATGGTATCATTATTCCTGGAAAGGCAATAAATCAAAATCCGGAGGTGTGGTAACCAATATTGGAATTCATTTTTTTGATATGTTAAGTTGGATTTTTGGAGAGCCTGTTACCAACACCGTACATTTGATGGAAGACAACAAAGCGTCCGGGTTACTGCAGTTGAAAAATGCCAATGTTCGATGGTTTTTAAGCATCGATGCAAACGATCTCCCGGTTCCGGCAAAAGAAAAACAACTGTCTACCTATCGAACAATCATGGTAGATGGCAAAGAAATCGAGTTTAGCGGAGGCTTTACCGACCTGCATACATTAAGCTATCAGGAAATTCTGACCGGCAAAGGATTCGGAATTGCACATGCCCGCAATAGCATCAACATTGCACACGACATCCGAAATGCGCAAATCTCCGGGAAAACATCTGATTATCACCCCTTACTAAAAAGCTTGCTTTAACCTCCATGATCGAAAGCAATAAAAACTGGTATGCCATTTATGTGAGGTCCCGATCCGAAAAAAAGGTTGCGATTGAGCTCAATGCTGCCGGTATCGATTATTATCTGCCACTTATCAGGGTGTTGAAAACATGGTCGGACAGAAAAAAATGGATCGAAGAACCTCTTTTCAAATCTTATATTTTCGTAAACATTGATCAATCTGAATTTTACAAGGCAATAAACATCCCAAACTCTGTTCGGTACATCTCATTTGAAGGTAAAGCGGTAGTCATTCCGCCCCAACAAATTGAAGCCATTAAATACTTTCTGGAAGAAATAAACCCTCCACAAGTAGATGAGATGAAAATGAAAAAAGGAATGATAGTGGAAATCATTCTGGGCAATCTGACAGGTTTAAAAGGCGAACTCATTGAGTTGAACGGAAAAGAACGAGTAAAAATCCGCATCGATGTGGTGAATAAATCCATTACGCTCCAGATTCCTAAAAACAAGTTAAAGGTAATCAAGTAGCTTAACCAATATCATCCAACAAAAACAAGAAAGAATTGTATTTTTGCAGACCTAAACGTCTGCACATGAACATACCTTCTTATCATATTAACAACCTTAGGGAACTGGAAGCGGAAAGCATTCACATTATCCGTGAAGTGGCCGCAGAATTTGAAAACCCGGTGATGCTATATTCCATTGGAAAAGACAGCTCAGTAATGGTGAGGTTGGCCGAAAAAGCCTTTTTTCCAGGTAAAGTGCCATTTCCACTCATGCACATCGACAGCAAATGGAAATTCAGGGAAATGACGGCTTTTCGCGATAAATATGCCAAAGAAATGGGATGGAATTTGATCGTGCATTATAACAAAAAAGCTTTTGAAGAAGGGGTTGGTCCATACACCCATGGTAGTAAAGTACACACGGATGTGATGAAAACCCAGGCCCTTCTCGAAGGACTGAATAAGTATAAATTCGATGCCGCCTTTGGCGGTGCCCGTCGCGATGAGGAAAAATCACGGGCCAAGGAGCGAATTTACTCGTTTAGAGATAAATTCCATCAGTGGGATCCCAAAAACCAACGCCCCGAATTGTGGGACATCTACAATGCCAAAGTTCAAAAAGGAGAAAGCATCCGGGTTTTTCCCATCAGTAACTGGACAGAACTGGATATTTGGCAATACATACGGCTCGAAAACATTCCGATAGTGCCCTTGTATTACGCTAAAATGCGACCAGTGGTAAACGTTGATGGAAATTTTATTTTGGTGGATGATGACCGGATGCCAAAAGAAATGGCAGCTAAAGCAGAAATGCGCAAGGTACGGTTCAGGACATTGGGTTGCTACCCCCTCACAGGAGCGATAGAATCGGAAGCAGATACCATCGAAAAAATTGTAGAGGAAATGATGACCGTTACCAAAAGCGAACGCACCACCCGGGTGATCGACTTCGATCAGGAAGCCAGCATGGAACAGAAGAAAAGAGAAGGGTATTTTTAAATTTGAAATCACAATCCAACATGGAAATAAAAGAATTTCTCGACCAGGATCAAAAAAAGGACCTTCTCCGATTGCTTACCGCAGGTAGTGTGGACGATGGAAAATCTACATTGATTGGGCGATTGCTTTTTGATAGTAAGAAACTCTACGAAGATCAACTCTCTGCCCTGGAACGCGACAGCAAACGCGAAGGTCATGCAGGCGAAGAAATTGACTATGCCCTCCTGCTCGATGGCCTGAAAGCCGAACGCGAACAAGGCATTACCATCGATGTGGCTTACAGGTATTTTTCTACTGCCAAGCGAAAGTTTATCATTGCCGACACTCCGGGCCACGAACAATATACCCGAAACATGGTCACCGGTGCCTCAACTGCCAACCTGGCCATTATATTGATCGATGCCCGAAAAGGGGTCATCACCCAAACCAAACGCCATACCTTTTTGGTTTCGTTGCTGGGGATAAAACATGTGGCCCTGGCAGTAAACAAAATGGATCTGATGGATTACAGCGAGGCGGTGTACGACAAGATTTGTGATGATTACAAGGAATTTATAACTCCTTTGGGGATTCCTGATGTGCGCTTTTTTCCCATGTCGGCGCTCAAAGGAGAAAATGTGGTGGATCTTTCCGACAAAATGCCCTGGTATCACGGAAAAAGCATGCTCGAATACCTGGAAACCATTCACATTACCAGCGACCGGAACTTTGAAGATTTCCGATTCCCTGTGCAGTATGTGATACGTCCCGGCCTGGATTATCGCGGGTTTGCAGGAAAAATTTCGTCTGGTATTGTAAAGCCCGGAGATGATATCATGGTACTGCCTTCGGGCAAGACTTCGCGCGTAAAGGAAATAGTTACCTACGATGGGTCACCCGACATGGCTTTTCCGCCACAGTCGGTAACACTTACCCTGGAGCATGAAATTGATGTTTCGCGTGGCGATATGATGGTCCATCCGGATAACCTGCCAAGTATTTCGAGGCACTTTGAGTCGATGCTGGTGTGGATGGACGAAAAACCGATGGATCTCAACACACAATTCTTAATCAAACATACTTCAAACAATACCAAAGCACGTATTGATTCGATCAACCACATGGTGAATATCAATACGTTGGAAAATTTTGACGCAAAGACCTTTCAGTTAAATGAAATCGGTCACGTAACCATTACCACAGCCAAGCCCCTGTTTTTTGACGCCTACAAAAAAAACCGGCAAACCGGTGCTTTCATCCTCATCGACCCCAGGACCCACCATACTGTGGCTGTAGGTATGATTATTGACAAAACCAGTGCCCATCAATCACACAGAATAACGCAAGTTGAACTACAAAAGGTGGCACAGGGTGAATTGCTGATTGATCCTGTTCAAAAGGAAAAACGGTTTAACCAAAAAGCACACACCTTGTGGATAACAGGCCTACACGGATCAGGGAAAAATGAGCTGGCCTATACCCTATACAGGGAGTTATTCCAACAGGGAGCTACGCTTATTCTACTGGATGGAAAATCAGTCAGAGCAGGTCTTTCACGCGAATTGGACTACTCCCCTTCTGACCGTGCAGAACACTTGCGCCGTGTAGCCCATATGTGCCGTTTGCTCAATGATCAGGGAATGTTGGTGATCTGCTCGTTTGTATCACCCGATAATGCAGTCCGGGAACAAATTGCTGAAATTATCGGACCGGATAAATTCCATCTGATTTATCTGAAAGCCAACCTGGATTTCTGCATATCAAACGATCAGTACGGCATTTACGAAAAAGCCGATCGTGGTGAGATTCAGCATATCCCGGGCATTGATATGCAATACGATATTCCACAAAATACACAACTAACACTAAATGCCCTGGAAAAATCGCACCAGGCAGAAACTGTTTTTCAATATCTTGAAAAGAACAATATTTATCCTGCATCATGATAAAAATAGGGTTGTTGATTTCTCTTGTTTTGGTTTTATTTAGTTGCACTCAGACTCCTGTTTTTGAAGGAAAAGTGGAGATGGACCACAATATCTGGAACCGTTTCAATTTTCTGATGTTTGAAGCTCCAATAACCGAAAATGAGTTACTTGATTTTGACCTGATTGTCGGATATACCGAAGAATATCCATGGGAGGAACTAACCGCCAACATTACCTTTTATCCACCTGATGGCAGCATGCTTTCGTCGGATTATACCTTTAAACTCGATAAAGAATCTCTAACTGATGTACCAGGAAAAAGTCAGGTGTTTTCAATTCGTAAACAAATGAGGTTTGGAGCATCGGGTATTTGTAAGATACGCGTTGAGAATAAAATGTCGAAAGTACAAACGCCGGGCATTTCCAGTGTTGGAATATCTGCCCGGCGTTCAGAATAAGTTGTATAAAAGAGCTATTTCAGAGTAAAAGAGGTGTGTCCGATAATGTTATCACCCTGGAATATTTCAACATGATACAAACCGGGTTTCAACTCCTTGCTGGCGCGCTTGTTCCATGTCATACAAACTTCCTGAGCAATTTTTTGATAATCCACTGTTTCAGTAATTGAATATTGCAGTTGCTCGCCCTGGAACATAAACGAATATTCTTCGCCCCTTCCCATGGTTAATATTTCCTGATCCGGCTCGGCAATACGCACGTAAAGCTCCTTGTTTCCAGGTTCCACAACACTGTTTTCGCCCAGCGTAAAACAGATTTTTACAAGGTCGGTCCGTTTGATTTTATCAGTTTCCACTTGTTTTCCACCTCCTTTTTCATGCATCGGAGAAGCGGTGAGGTTATACACCTTTAAAACAGCGGCTTCGGTAACTATTCCGGTAAGCACTTCTGTTTTTTCTTCAAGCTGGCGACTTTTTCGCTTTTCAATAATTATTTCTTCCTTTATCTGTAAATTCTCCTCGGTAAGTTCATGATTGATTGTCACAATGGAATCCATCTGGCGGACGTAACCCTGGGCTACCACTTGTAAACGCGAAAGCTTCTTTTTAATCTTGTAGTATTCCCATTTAAAATTCAACATTTCCTTGATTTCCTTGGCATTGGCTTGAATTATACTATCCATCGACACCAACGAATCAGAAATCTCGCCATAAGCTGCTTTTATTCTGTCGTGCTGAAGGATTACTGAATCAAGTTCATTTTGCAATTCTATTTTTTGAATTTCCTTTTCAGTAAGCAACTCCTTCATGTTGCTTTTTACCGAAATCAACCAAACAGATAGGCCAATAATGACCACAGCCAGTATTCCCAGGACGATGTACATCCATAAACTGGAATTCCCTTTAGGGCTGTTTTTTATTTCATTTCCTTGCTTTTCCATATGCTATCTATTAGAATGCAAAGTTAATTACATTCAGTTTTAAATGCAAACGCATACCAGAAAGGAAACATTGTGCTTATTGGGAAAATAATCGAGTTGTTTATACAGTAATGCCCATTTTTTTCATTAAAAATGAAGCATTTAGATTTTCGGAAATTCCATCCTTCAGCAAATAATCAAACTTCAGGTTGTCGTTTTGGATCTCCACTTCAAAGCGTTTGTTAGAAACATGTTTCGGAAACCTAAGGGCCAGCTCGCCTAATGTCAAGTCGTGAGTTGCAATCATGCCTGAACAATGAAAAGAAATCAATTGTGTGATCAATGCCTTGGATCCTTTTTGCTTGTCAGCAGAATTGGTTCCGCGAAGGATCTCATCAAGAATGATAAATAGCGATTGGTCGCTCTTCAAGCGATCAATTAATTCCTTCAACCGTTTTAATTCGGCGTAAAAGTACGATTCACCGTCCTGCAACGAATCGCTGGTTTTGATTCCGGTAAACAACTGAACAGGTTTAAATTCAAACGATTCTGCCAATACAGGAGCACCTGTCATGGCCAAAACCAGGTTGATTCCAACGGTTCTTAAATAGGTGCTTTTTCCGGCCATGTTCGCTCCGGTAATTACCTGAAATTGTTGCCATCCGGTAAACTTAACAGGATTGCCGATACAGTTTTCAGAAGAAATAAGGGGATGTTTTATGTTGTTTCCTTCCACTTTAAAATCACCAGAAATGATTGTTGGAAAGGTGCTTTCGGTATTTCCGAAGGCAAATCCGGCAAACGAGCTGAGCTCATCGAAAGTTGACAACGCGTTGAACCATTGATGTATATGCTGGCTGTTTTTTGCCTTCCAGCGTTCAAGCCGGATGGTTTGCAGTATATCCCAAAGCAAGAAGACGTTCAGCAAGATTCCCATTAATATATTTAATCGGTAATCGAAAGCTGCCGCAATGGCTGATAAATGTTCAATTTCTTTACCGGCTTCGGCATCTTTTTCAACAATTATGTGGCGGGTTTCCTGATTTAAAGCAGATGTAAAATTTTGGTTTTCAACCATCCTGAATAAACGTGCATATTTGCTGAGCAGGTTGTTCTTTTTTGTGAGTCGTTCATGTATTCGTCCCATTTCACTCAACTTAGGTCCAAGTATGCCCGAAGGCAGCATCAAAAAGAATAAAAAGTAAACGGGTGCAATCCAATGTAAAACAATGGCAATAACAACAAAAAATCCAATTAATGGATTTAGCACCAATAAAAAGCGAAAGAACCAGGTGTCGTAGATTTTCGTGGTTTCTTTAGCCCAGTTTAATAATCCGGGCAAATCATTTTGATCTTCCGGCTTTTCACCTGACAAATATTTTGATAGAAGGCCCACGGCCTGAAATTCCTGTCGCCAAGATAATTTGGTGCTTAATTCGGCAATGGCTTCTTGTCGTTGAAAAAGCAACTTTTCATCCAATATTGGGGATAACAGCCTTTCTGCCACCTTGTTTTTACCGGATACCAGCGCGGAGCGATTGATAAGCTGAAATAATGAGCGTTTTCCAAATAAGTCCAGATCATCGGAATAAGGATGGTCGGCTGTCACAAAGTTGATACCTGCATCTGCCAACCCGGTTTTCTTTTTCAAAAATTCAAGTTCCTGATGGTTAATTTCAACAAAAGCCTGATAACGTGCTTTTTTAAGTTCCTGAGACTGGTGTTTCCGGATTAAATAAACAAAAGTGGCTAAACCGGCTATCCCCAACAGGGTAACGGGTATATAACTCACCGAAGACAATAGATAAATTCCGACCACAGTAGAGAAAAACACCACCAGACGCAGGATAGAGGTGGTGCGTATCTGCTTTTTTACAAGATTTAATTTTTCCTCATATCGGTTAAGGCGTTGTTCGAACGCTGGTGCAGGCAATTTGTTACTGGTCATAAACAAAGATAAAAACACAAAGTAACAAATATATTTGAGGGCAATTATTTCACGGAAATCATACCCGATTTATTTTGGAGTTAACTTCCTATAGCTTAATGGCTAATACCCCGACTTTTTTGTATTTTTTAACGTTTCCGTTCAAATCAAAAACTTCCACATAAAACACATAAATTCCAACAGGAGCCTTCGAATGGTCATCTTGAATTCCATCCCAGCTCACCATTCCCGAAGTACCCAGATATTGGTTGTTCACCAGTTTGCGGACAGTATATCCGCCAGCATTAAAAATCTTCACGGTCATCATATATCCCGGTTCATCAAATGTATACATGATGTTCAAAACATCCTGATAACCATCGTTGTCGGGAGAAAATATCTCCGGCACTATTTGAATGGATTTATCTTCAACCTGTTGACTAACATCCTGTGAATTTAGATAGCCAGGTGTTCCAAAACCCACACTTTCGGAAGCCGAATGCCAATTGTTTGTTTGATTGGAAGAAACATGGGGGTTGATGCGCTCAAGTGCCACGCCATCCAGGTAACTGAGCAATGGATATTGCATGTTTTCGTTGTATTTTAGTTCATCAACAAGCAAGTTTTCACTGGTTGTTATTTGAACTGTTCCTGAATCGTTGTTAAACGCGGGGAACGGCTCCACTTTTAAAAAGGCTTCCGGGTTTTGAGTATAATATTGTTTCTTTACCACGTCCGGTGAAACCGTCAATACAAGATACTCACCCGGAATCATGAGTTGCTGTTCGGAAAGGATCGGATAATACAAGGTGTCTGGCGGGTTAGGCGGACTTTGTTTGATGGTTCCGAGCAGCAAAGCACCCAAATCCAGTACTTTTTGCGACCGGTTATACAATTCCACATAATCAACACCATCGGTCCATGGATTAAACAGCAACTCATTGATCACAATATCCTGGGTACCTATTATTTCAGGTAAACCAAAAGAAATGGTTGTATCCGATTTCATGGGAATTCCGGCACAATTAGTCAGGTTGCGCTTTGCGGTCAATCCATATAGTTTGCCATTAATAAACCCATCGGCAAAATACAGTTCTATTTTCCGTGAATCGTCCACCACCAAATAGGTATATTGCGGATTCCCGATACCGCCATCCACTTCATAATTGGATTTCACCTGCAATTCAGTTTCATCCATCATTTGATTGAATGTCAGCTGCAGAATGTTATCAGCCAGTATAACCAGCTTAAGCGGCGCAGGAAACAGCATTTGATCGTTAAAAACCGAGTTTTGCGTGCCTGGTGTTCCTCCCGGGCTGTTTTCGGAAGCGTGCCAGTTTTCACTCCCCGAGCAATAATTACCGGGGTTCATTTGTTCCAGCGACCAGCCTCCATCCTCTTTATCAGGATCTTTGTACCAATCGTCCGAATAGGTAACCTGGTTGATGAGCATGCCTTCATTGTTGGCCAGCGTAACGGTTTGCCCTGCATTGGTGAGTGCCAGACTGCTAAATCCGTAAAATAGTCCATAGGAGGTGAATTCAGGTTCTGCTTCCTCTTTCGATACAATTAAATAACCATTGGCCGGAATCACCACAAAATCAAATGTCTTTACTGTAGTGCCAATGGTTAAAGTCCAATTGGTTAAATCAATGAGGTTTTCTGTCAGATTATACAGTTCGAGGTATTCAAAATCAGGTAAAGCCACCACAGGATTGGGGTCGGCCATAATTTCATTGATGACCACATCACCAGCTTGTGCTCTGTAAAAAACAAAATCCTGCGACCCTGGATCCATCAGGTTTTCAGCCAAATCGCGAATGCCGGATACCGAAAGCCGGTTCATCTGACCCGATGGAAATTTCTGACTAAATACCAGTTGGATGTTGGTCGGATTTCCGGTTACCAATTCCGTTGAAGCTGGTGTGCCGATGCCATTATTAGCTTCGTAGTTTGAGAGTGTTGCCACACTTGCTGCATTCAGCGATTCATCAAAACCAAGCAACAAGGTACTGTCGGAGGTGACGGAAGTGGTAAGCCAGACGGGAGGTGTATTGTCGACAATGACCGGACCGGCATACACATCATCAAAGTAAAAGTTATCGTCGTTGCTCACCGTGTAGATACATAGAAACCCCAAAGCGTTGGTTTGCTGAAACGTGTTGTCGGTTCCCTGAGTTTCCAACTGAAAATTCTCACCGCCTTGCGGATCCACATACATTTTCCACAAACCATCGGTACTTTTGGTGATTTTTACCCGGATTGAAAAAGAAGACGCGATCAATCCTTCGGTACCACGGCAAACAGAAGTAACAGATTCTCCATCCTGACGAAAGATTTCCAATGCATCGCTGCTTCCCGATTCTCCCAGTTGCAGAAAATATCCCTGCAAAGGCAGATGCATATCCTGTTGGTTGCTAATGAGGTAAAACCGTCCATTGTTGTTCGACGACGGACTAAAGGCCAGGCGGATGAAACACCTCCATTCGGTTTCTCCAACAAATTGATTGGCCGTTGCCAGCATGGAGGCTCCGGCAGCCGTATCCATGAGTTGCAGCTGGAAATTGTCGTTTACAACGAACTTATTCTGGTCTCCGGTCCAGACCGGGTTTTCGGTAAAATTACCATCCGAGAAATCATCCGAAACCTGTGCAAAAAGCAAGAGGGGAAACCACAGCAGGATAAAAAAAAGTTGTTTCATTTTTTGATATTTTTGCTGAAACTTTTTTGGGTAGGTAAATATACAACTTCACGTTGAAAGTTCAACAAGTGAATAAAGAATTTCCTTCTAAAAGAGCTAAATAATCCGAATTGCAATTAATTCAGGTCCCTCTGAAAAAAGTAAAGTCAAATGAAAGTAGCTGTTGTAGGTGCCACCGGACTGGTCGGCCGCGAAATGATAAAAGTGCTGGAATCGAGAAATTTCCCGGTTAACGAGTTAATTGCCGTGGCGTCAAAAGGATCTGTCGGGCAGCACGTTTCATTTAAAGGGAAAGACATTGCCGTGGTTTCAGCTGAGGAAGCATTAAGACAAAAACCTGAAATCGTCCTGTTCTCAGCAGGGGGAAGCGTTTCGTTGGAATTGGCACCTCAATTTGCGGCTTACGGCGCCAAAGTTATCGACAATTCATCAGCCTGGCGGATGCATAACAACATCCCGTTGGTGGTTCCGGAAGTGAACGGAAGCGTGTTGACCAGGGACGATCATATCATTGCCAACCCAAACTGTTCAACCATCCAATTGGTGATGGCTCTGGCTCCGCTTCATCATAAATATGGCATTAAACGAGTCGTTGTCAGCACATACCAGTCCGTTTCTGGAAGTGGAAAAAAGGGAGTAGATCAGTTGATGAACGAGCGTAAAAATATCCCGCACAACAAATTTTATCCACATCAAATTGATATGAACGTGTTGCCACACGCCGGCGATTTTGATGATGATGGAAATACATCGGAAGAAATAAAGCTCACTAACGAAACAAAAAAAATTCTTGATCCGACAATTTTATTAACTGCCACCGTTGTGCGCGTTCCTGTAAAAGGAGGTCATTCTGAAGCCGTTAATATAGAGTTTGAAAATAATTTTACCTTGCCTGAAGTAAAGCGATTGTTGGGAGGTATGCCCGGTGTGGTGGTTCTTGACTTCCCCGGGGCCAATCTCTACCCGATGCCCATTCTGGCCGAAGGTAAAGATGAAGTGTTTGTTGGCCGTATTCGCCGGGACACTTCACGCGAAAACTGCCTGAACATGTGGGTAGTTTCCGACAACTTGCGCAAAGGGGCAGCTACCAACGCTGTCCAGATTGCCGAATTCCTGCTTTTCAATAAACTGGTTTAGACTTATGAAGATTTATAACTGCATTGCCGACTTTAAACCTGTCAATAACCCGGTTGTGACCATTGGGACATTTGATGGAGCACATCTGGGACATCGTGCCATTTTTAAAAAAATGAGAGAAGAAGCACAAAAATTTGGTGGAGAAACCGTCGTAATCACTTTTTATCCCCATCCTCGTGTGGTACTTGAACCCGAAAACACGGAGTTGCGTTTTATCAAGACACAGGAGCGAAAAATTCAAGAAATTGAACAAGCAGGCATTGATCACCTGATTGTGGTGGAATTCACCAAATCATTCGCGGGTACTTCATCTGAAGATTTTATTCGGAATCTGGTGTTGGAAAAAATAAAACCCAAAGCGCTAATCATTGGTTACGATCACCATTTTGGAAAAGACCGTTCAGGAGGCATCCAATTGCTTGAAAAAATGGGAGAAGAATTTGGCTTTGACGTGGACATGGTGGAGGAACAGACGATTAATGGAATTACCGTGAGTTCCACAAAAATCCGGAACCTGTTAAAAGAAGGAAAAGTAAAGGAAGCTAACCTGTTGCTTGGACATGAATACTCCATCACCGGAACGGTGGTTAAAGGGAAATCCATTGGAAAGGTCCTGGGGTTCCCGACCGCCAACATCGAAGTAGCCGACCGTTATAAACTCATTGCTGCTGTTGGTGTATATGCTTGTCGGGTGTTTTTCAACGATGTGGTATACAAAGGCATGAGCAATATAGGCTTCCGCCCAACGGTCGACCATGGCGACTTAACCATAGAAGTCAATATATTCGATTTCAATCAAAACCTGTACGGACAAGAAATCACCATTTTGTTTGTGGATCGCATGCGTGATGAAAAAAAGTTTGAAAATTTGGAGGCACTCAGAAACCAGTTGGTTAATGACAAGAAAATGGCCCTGTTATTGTTGTAAGTGCTAAGTCGATCAATTATCCTGAAAAACTTCATCTGGTTTGCCCTATAGTACCGTTTGATTTTTTGTACTATTTTTGTAAGCAATTGAATATAAATCAACATAAATAAATGTTTATGAAACAAAATTTTATTGGTCTTTTTATGGCCATCGGGATGGTATTTGCTTTATCAAATAATACCTCCGCTTGTACCAATTATCTGATTACCAAAGCAGCCTCCACAGATGGCTCTACCATGATTTCATATGCCGCCGATTCACATGTGCTGTATGGCGAATTGTACCACTGGCCTGCGGCCACCTACCCTGTGGGCACCATGCTTGATGTGTATGAATGGGACACAGGAAAATACATGGGTAAAATAGCACAAGCACTACAAACTTACAACGTGATTGGCAACATGAACGAGCATCAGGTGGCTGTTGGTGAAACTACCTATGGCGGACGCGAAGAACTGGCCACCCAACCTGGAGCCATTGTTGATTACGGCAGCCTGATATATCTCACACTTCAACGCGCCACCACTGCCCGTGAAGCCATTAAAATAATGGGCGATCTGGTGTCTGAATATGGATATGCCAGTTCAGGAGAGTCTTTTTCCATATCTGACAAAAACGAAGTCTGGATTTTAGAAATGATAGGCAAAGGACAAGGTGAAAAAGGAGCTGTTTGGGTAGCCCTGCTTATTCCTGATGGATATGTTTCGGGCCATGCCAACCAGGCACGTATTACCACCTTTCCGCAATCCTTGAAAGACAACGCCATTTCTTCCAATGAGTTGGATAAAATTAATGATCCTGCAATTGAATGTGTATACGCGGCTGATGTGGTTTCTTTTGCCCGCGGAAAAGGCTGGTATACCGGTGATGACAAAGATTTTTCGTTCAGTGATACCTATGCACCGGTCAATTTTGGAGGCGCACGCTTTTGTGAAATTCGTGTATGGAGCATGTTTAACAAGGTTGCCGGTGGAATGGACAACTACTGGGAATACGTAAAAGGGAATGTTGAACATCAGGATAAGTTTGCCAACGGCGATGCCAATCCCAACCAGTATGCAACCAACCGCATGCCGCTATGGATAAAACCCGAAAAAAAAGTGAGTGTTCACGACATGATGAATTTCATGCGCGACCACCTCGAAAATACAGAGCTGGATATGAGCAAAGATGTAGGTGCCGGAGCTTATGGCGTTCCTTACCGCTGGCGTCCACTCACCTGGGAAGTTGATAGTGTAGCCTATTGTAACGAGCGCGCTACAGCCACCCAACAGACTGGATTTTCATTCGTTACACAGTCGAGAAGCTGGCTTCCTGATGCCATTGGAGGAATTTTCTGGTTTGGGGTTGACGATGCTTCAGGCTGCGTATACATGCCCATGTATTCCAGCATTACCAAAGTTCCAATCAACTATGCTGTGGGCAATGGTTCCATGATGGAATGGTCAGAAACTTCAGGGTTCTGGATATTTAACCAGGTACAAAACTACGCTTACACCCGTTACAATGCCATCCATCCTGAAATTCAAAAGGTTCAAACAGATCTCGAAACCGGTTTCATCAACACAGTACCGGCTGTTGATGCCGGAGCCTTGGCTTTAATCGACAAAGATAAAACGGCGGCCATTGCCTACCTCACCAATTATTCTGCAGGAGTGGGTGCCGATGTGTTCAATATCTGGAAAGACTTGTATCAATACCTCTTCATGAAGTACATGGATGGTAACATCAAAACCAAAAAAGAAGTTCCTGAAGGATATATTTATATTGCTCCCGAAGTAAGTCAGCCAGGCTATAGTCCTGAAACTTATAAGTTCATTGTTAGACAAACCGGAGACAAACTTAAGGTTACAGGAAGTTCCCATTAAGATGTTGAACTTGTATTGAATTATTAAAAGGAGTCTGATGGGCTCCTTTTTTTATTTCCCGCAGATATCGCTGATGAAGTTGCGAAACCCAAAGAACACGAAGTGTTTAATCTTTGTGTCCTTTGTGTCTCCGTGGTTTAATTGGTTCAAATGAGGTCCCTCTTGCAAAACGCAAGGGTCTTCTTTAATCAAACAATTCTTCCAGTTTGTCCTGTAAATCTTGCCCCCTCAGGTTTTTTTCAATGATAATGCCATCCGGGCTAATCAGCACGTTTTGTGGAATCGACTGAATACCATATAACTTACCGGCTTCGCAATTCCAGTATTTTAAATCAGAAACATGAGTCCAGGTGAGTTGGTCATCTGCAATGGCTTTAAGCCACGCATCCTTTTTTTTATCAAAGGAAACCCCAAACACATCAAATCCCTTATCGTGGTATTTTTTATATGCGGCTACCACATTGGGGTTTTCGGCCCTGCAAGGTGAACACCAGGAAGCCCAAAAATCTACCAGTACATAGTTTTTTCCAATCACCGATGACAATGGAGTAGCTACTCCACCTGGATTGTTCAGGTTGAAATCAACAAATGGCTGACCAACTTCTACACTTTCGAGTGTCTTGACAAAATCCTGTAACTTTTTTACATAAAACGATTGGCTGATGGAGGGACTAAAACCTGAAACAATGCTGTCGAGCATTGGAAGTTCAAATTGATAAGAATTATTCATAATTACGAATGCAGACACCACCAAATCGGGATGCTCGAAAGCGTACTGAACAATAAAGGCTGTTTTCTTGGCATCTAACTCTGAATATTCGGCATCAATTTCGTCCATCTTAACGGTATCGCCCATTTGACGTGCCTGACCATATTGCTGACCAAGCTGGTTCAATTGTACATCAAAAATGTCGGAGTTCTCGTAAAAGAGCTTTAAATCATCATGTGATTTCGATCCTGTGATGGTTACATTTTCGAGATCACCGTATTCACCTTGAATTGTCAGATCGCCGGGCTCAACAAAAACCGGAATATTTCCCTTGTTGTTTTTAAAGGTAATGTAAAAATACTCGGGAAGGTTGACGTTTCCCTTAAATTGCGCCTTGTTTTCGAAAAATGCACCGGAGTCAAATGTAATCATTTCACCATCAACGCGTTGTCTAAGAAATGCGCTGTCCCCATCCGACCCGGTTAAAGTAAGGTGAATGTTAAAATTGTCCTGGCTGTGGGGTTTGGTACAAGTAGCAAATACCACCACCATAGAAACTAAAATCAAGAAAAAGAGTTTTTTCATCAGAGTTGAAATCAAGATTATACATAAGTAAACAAGAGAGCAAAGCTAATCAGCCTGTTGGAATATCATGAAAAATTAACAAAAAATTAATTATTAAAAATAATACGGCACAAAGAGGTAAGCATGGCCAGGCGGACATGGAAAGAATACTCCAAATCCTGCACCGCCTTTTCAGAATAAATGTAAGTTGTGAAACCATAACGATCATATCCATTGGTGGTCAGCAAACCATTGTCCGGTTGAAACTTATCTGTTCGTTAAAAAGCGAACCCTTTCTACCAGCCAATCACCTTTTTTTCCTGGCGGTTGTTAATAATACCAGAATAAGAACCACTAAACAGGATAATCCTGTACTCAACAAAGTACGGAATAAAATAAATAGTATATGGCTCATACTCAGTGATTCGAGCAAAAACAAGGCCAGGTGATGAATAAAAATCAGCACGAGTGCATATCTGAAAAATCCGGTAACACCCAACTTGTTCAATCCGGGCGATTCGCCGGGCCCAAACTCCAGGTTGCCAAAAAACAGCCTGATGATTCCGGGGCGGAAAAATGCCAACAACACGGTGGACGCTGCATGCAGCCCGGGAGTGTTGGTAAAAAAATCTACTGTTAATCCGGTAAAAAACCCAACAATGAGCAGCAGGCTGGGTTTTATATCATTGGGCAGAAGCAAAATAAACAGCACATAAATCGAAGGATTCAAATATCCTCCCATGTTTATGTGATTAAATACCAATACCTGCATCAAAATGAGCAGTATAAACCTGATGATATTTCTTATAAGTAATCCGGGCATTATTCGTGAATTTTTGACAACAACGATTTTTGCTCAACAGCCATAAAACTTTTAATGATGTAAACATGGCGAAGACTGTTAAAATCTGTAGAAAACCTGAGTAGTGCCTTACTAAGAAGGCCCCCGGATTCTTTGTCATGACTTTCTACAACGCCAATCAATAAGTCTTTTGGGAAAATCAGCGAATTCCCGCTTGTAACAATGCTGTCACCCGCCTGAAGCTGTAAATGTGATGGGATATCGATGATCGTTCCCAATCGATAATCAGTATGATCCCAAACTACATTAATCAATTGATCATTTTTTTTTATCCGCCCACTTATCCTGATGTTTTGATGCAACATTGACATGATCACCGAATAGTGTTCCGAAACACCTATCACAATACCCACGAGACCACCAGATGAGATAACTCCCATTTCTTTTTCCACTCCATCTTTATAGCCACGGTTTACCATAATCAGGTTGTTAGGTTTAGTAACAGTGTTGCTGACTACCGTTGCCGGGATATATCCATACAGGCTGTCGGGATAATAGTGCAATGAATCCAAACCTTCTGCCACCGGAGGTATCAACGACCGCAGCCGCGCGTTCTCGGCCACTAAATCTTCATTTTCCTTTTGTAAATAGAAATACCTGGTAACGTTGGTATATTTTGAAAAAACAGATCCGGTAAAATCGCTTACCGTATTATATCTTAACGAACGGTGATAAGAAAAGCTATTGCTTAATAACAAAAGTGAAATTATTTCGAGTATGATAAATAAGGTGAAAAACTGGTTACGCCATAAAAACAGAAATAGGTTGCGCATTATTTATCAAGTTGAAAAAAAACTCTAACGAATGAGGAAGGTAAATTTATCGAAGTTCTTCAGGGCAATGCCTGTGCCTCTGGCAACGGCACGCAATGGATCTTCGGCCACATGAACACTGAGTTTGGTTTTATGATGTAATCTTTTATCCAAACCACGCAGCATCGACCCTCCACCGGCCAGGTAAATTCCTGTGCGGAAAATATCAGCTGAAAGCTCCGGGGGTGTTTTTTCAAGGGCATTGAGCACGGCAGCTTCAATTTTTGAAATGGATTTATCAAGACAACTGGCTATTTCCTTGTAATTTACAATCACTTCTTTGGGGATACCGGTCAGCATATCCCTGCCGTGTACTGCATAATCATCAGGTGGATTGTCGAGTTCGGTAATAGCAGCCCCAACCTCAATTTTGATGCGCTCGGCAGTCCGCTCACCGATGGTGATGTTGTGTTGTTTGCGCATATATTCTTCTATATCAGCATTGAAATCGTCTCCGGCAATTCGGATGGAGGTGTTGTTGACAATTCCACCCAACGCGATAACGGCAATTTCGCTGGTCCCACCGCCAATGTCGATAATCATGTTTCCTGTTGGTTCCAAAACGTCAATTCCAATTCCGATGGCCGCGGCCATTGGTTCGTGAATTAAGCGGATTTCCTTGGCGCCGGCCTGTTCGGCCGAATCTTTTACAGCGCGTTCTTCTACCTCTGTAATTCCGGAAGGAATACATATAACCATACGCAAGGCGGTAGGAAAAAGGGTCTTTTTCATACCGATCATTTTAATCATTTCCCTGATCATATATTCCGCACTTTGAAAATCGGCAATCACACCATCACGGAGCGGGCGTATTGTTTTGATGTTTTCGTGAGTTTTACCATGCATCATCATGGCTTTTTTACCAACAGCGATAATTTTGCCTGTATTTCTCTCCAATGCAACAATCGACGGCTCGTCAACAATCACTTTATCATTATAAATAATGATGGTGTTGGCAGTGCCCAGGTCGATGGCAATTTCTTTGGTCAGAAATGAAAAAAATCCCATATTCTTATTTTTAGTAGTTTCTTTTAATGTTTAAAATGCCGGATTCCGGTAGTAACCATGGCCATGTCGTGTTCATTGCAATAGTCAACCGATTCCTGATCGCGAACGCTGCCACCGGGTTGTATTACAGCTTTTATCCCTGCTTTATCCGCCATTTCGACCGAATCGGCAAAAGGGAAAAATGCGTCTGAAGCCATAACCGCACCTTTTAGTGGCAGCCCAAAGGTACGTGCTTTTTCAATAGCTTGCTTCAACGCATCCACTCTTGATGTTTGTCCGGTTCCCGAACCAACCAATTGTTTATTGTAAGCCAAAACGATGGTGTTCGATTTGGTATGCTTCACTATTTTATTTGCAAAAAGCAGGTCTTGAACTTGTTGCAGAGTTGGCTCAACGTGGGTTACCGGAGTTAATCCCTCAGGGGTTTCTGTTACCAGATCCTTATCCTGAACGATAATCCCGTTTAATAGCGACCTGAATTGTATCACAGGTAAATTAACTGGTTTTAATTTCAGGATAATCCTGTTTTTCTTCGTCCGAAGTACTTCCAATGCCTTCGAACTGTAACCGGAAGCAACAATAATCTCGAAAAAGATATTATTAATTTCTGCTGCAGTGGCCTCATCAATTTCCCGGTTGGTAACCAAAACTCCGCCAAACGCTGAAACAGGATCCCCGGCCAGGGCATCATTCCAGGCATCAACCAGTTGCTCTCGCGAAGCAATACCACAGGCATTGTTGTGCTTAATAATTGCAAAGGTAGTTTCTTCAAAATCGTTGATCAGGTTGATGGCTGCATCCAAATCAAGAAGGTTGTTATAGGAGATGGCCTTCCCATGAATTTGTTCAAACACATCGTCCAGTCTGCCAAAAAAGTCACCTTTTTGATGTGGGTTTTCACCATATCTGAGCGGCTGCTTTAGTGTTTGACTGATCTTGAACGCTCCTACCCTGCCTTTGTTCATCCATCCGAAAATGGCCGTGTCGTAATGCGAGCTTACATTGAAGGCCTCAACGGCGAAATAGCTGCGGTCATCAAGGTCGGAGTACCCATTTTTCTCTTCCATCAGCTGCAACAACCCGGCATATTGCGCCGAAGAAGGAACAACCAGTACCTCCTGATAATTTTTTGCGGCCGCCCTGATAAGTGAAATGCCGCCAATATCAATTTTTTCAATAATTTCGCCTTCCTCACTGTTCAACTTTACCGTCTCTTCAAAGGGATATAAATCAACAATCACTAAATCGATGGGTGGAATGTGAAATTCTTTTAACTGGTGTTGATCGCTATCGTTGTCGAGCCGGGCTAATATACCGCCCATGATGATGGGATGCAAGGTTTTTACACGCCCTCCCAAAATGGATGGAAAACCGGTAAACGATTGAACAGTTTCTGCCGGGAAGCCGTTTTGTACGATAAAATCATAGGTCCCACCCGTGCTTATCATCCTGACGCCAAGCTTGTCAAGCATTTTCAATACAGGAAGAAGTCCGTCTTTATAATAAACACTAATAAGTGCTGTTTTAATTCTTTTCAAAGCAACAATGGGGGTTAGTTATCAAAATTTGGTTTGATCCGTTTACTGTTTTGCAAAATAACATGAATTAATTAAAACTTATTATACTTTTACCTACTATTTTGAATGAAATTTGACAATTAATCAATTTCAAAAATAATGGCTCAATTCCGATAAAAATGATCCTATTCAAGCTGATATACGAAAGTTTTTTGTTCGCAGTTAACGCATTGGTTGTTAATAAAGTAAGAACCTTATTATCCCTTTTGGGAATTACCATAGGTATTTTCTCTATTATTTCGGTTTTCACCGTTTTCGACAGTTTGGAGTATGCCATTAAAAGCGAAATAAACTCACTCGGCAACAATGTACTCTTTATTCAAAAGTGGCCATGGGCCATGGGAGGTGATTATCCTTGGTGGAAATATTACCAACGTCCCGAGGCTAAAATAAGTGAAATGGATGAGCTGCTAAAACGAACAAGCACGGTGGAATCTGCCGCATTTATGGTTAGCGTAACCCGCAATGTTTATCACGGTAACAACAACATGGAAAATGTTCCGGTGGTGGCAGTTTCGCAAGACTACGACAAGGTGATGCCTTTTGAGTTACAGGCAGGTCGCTATTTTACGCCCATCGAATCGCATGGAGGCAAAAATATTGCCATCATTGGTGCAGATATTGCACAAAATCTTTACCAGGGTCTCGATCCCCTGGGCAAAAGTATCAAGGTGTTTGGGCGTAAACTTGTGATAATAGGCGTAATCAAAAAGCAAGGACAGGATGTGTTTGGAAGTTCCAAAGACAATTGGATCATTGTTCCCGTTAATTACGCGCGGAATTTATTGGACTTTAATAACATTGGTACCACCATCATGGTGATGGCCAAACCTCACATCTCCAATGAGCAAATGATGGACGAACTTACCGGGATCATGCGTTCCATCCGTAAGCTGTCACCAGCAGCTGACGACAATTTCGCATTAAACGAAACCGATATTATCAGCAAAGGATTCGATCAGTTGTTTGGTGTAATTGCCATGGTTGGTTGGTTTATTGGAGGATTTTCGTTGTTGGTTGGTGGTTTCGGAATTGCCAACATTATGTTTGTCAGTGTTAAAGAACGGACCAACCAAATTGGTATACAAAAAAGCCTTGGTGCTAAAAACTATTTTATACTGCTTCAATTTTTGTTCGAGTCCATTTTTCTTTCCTTGATGGGAGGACTGGTAGGTTTACTGATTGTGTTTGCACTCACCATCGTGGTTTCATCTGTTTTTAGTTTCACATTAACACTTACGTTGGCCAATATTATGCTTGGAATTTTGGTGTCGGCCTTTATCGGCCTTATTTCAGGATTTGTCCCGGCCTGGACAGCCTCAAGGCTTAATCCTGTGGATGCCATGCGTTCGAATTTTTAATGTCTTGTTGGTTAATAAATATTCAAATAATCAGCTGGTATTGTATTCGTTAACAAGTTCTCTTGCTCCAATTACCACAAAGGTTGGTGTTAATTAGCTGATATGACCAATAATTGGTTACTTTTACCCATCAAAGAAGAGAATCAATGGAAAAGCGATGGGTGCTTAAAAAAAAGCCTGATAACGATGTAGTTGAGCAACTGTCACAATCCCTGAATATCAATAAAAAACTGCTGAATTTGTTGGTGCAGCGTGGGATGACAAATTATCAGGAGGCAAAAACATTTTTCAGACCAAAACTTGAAAACCTCCACGATCCCTTTTTGATGAAGGACATGGACAAGGCCGTCGACCGGGTGTTGGTGGCCATCAACAACGGTGAGAAGATTTTGGTATATGGTGATTATGATGTAGATGGTACTACAGCCGTATCATTGGTGTACTCATTTCTGAAAGACATTTACAAAAAAGTTGGTTTTTATATTCCCGACAGATATACTGAAGGATACGGCGTATCGTTTAAGGCCATCGATTATGCCGTCGAAAACAACTACAAGTTGATGATAACACTTGACTGTGGTATTAAAGCCGTTTCCAAAGTAGCCTATGGCAATCAAAAGGGGCTGGATATCATTATTGGCGACCACCACAGGCCCGGCGATACACTTCCTGATGCCATTGCCGTACTCGATCCAAAACAACCCGATTGTCATTATCCCTTCAAAGATTTATCAGGATGTGGCGTAGGTTTTAAACTCGTTCAGGCCATTTCAGAAAAAAAAGGAATTAGCAAAGAACGCTCTTTCGCTTGCCTCGACCTGGTGGCCATCAGCATTGCCGCAGATATTGTACCCATCATTGGTGAAAACAGAATTCTTGCTTATTATGGATTAAAACAACTCAATAAAAATCCACGTGTTGGAATACAATCGTTGCTAAAATCAGCAGGCGTAGATGAACAGAATAATTTCGACAACGAAGGATTTTTTAACCGTGAAATTACCATCAGCGACATTGTTTTCCTGCTTGGACCGCGCATCAATGCAGCCGGAAGGATTGAAAGTGCTACGGATTCGGTTAAGTTGCTCATTAGCAATAACATGGTTTATGCAGAAAAACTTGGTAAACAAATAAACGAACTCAACACCACCCGTCGTGACCTGGATACCAACATCACGCAGGAAGCCATGGAGATATTAAACAGCGACATCATCAAGTTTCAAAAAAAATCGACTGTTGTTTATAGCGAACACTGGCACAAAGGCGTAATAGGTATCGTTGCCTCACGCTTGATAGAAGCTTACTATCGACCCACCATCGTGTTAACCAAGTCAGATGGGTTAATTACCGGCTCTGCCAGATCCATTAAGAATTTTGATATCTACGATGCCATTGAATCCTGCAACCACCTGCTGGAGCATTTTGGCGGACACACCTACGCGGCCGGACTTGCTTTAAAACCGGAGAATTTACAAAAATTTACCGATGAATTTGAAGAATATGCCGGCAAAAACCTCACCGATGAAATGCTGGTGCCTGAAATTGAAATTGATGGAGATCTTTATATCGGAGATATCAGCACCAAATTTTATAGGATACTCAAACAATTTGCCCCCTTTGGTCCCGGAAACATGGCTCCTGCATTTATAACAGATAATGTTATTGATACAGGATATGTAAAATTGGTGGGAAAAGGAGACGTGAAGCACCTTAAACTGTCTGTCGTTCATCCCGACCGAACCGGAAATCCAATCCCGGCCATTGCTTTCAACATGGGAGAATATCTTGAAAAAGTACAGCAGGGAAAGCCGTTCAGCATCTGCTATCACATCGATGAAAACACCTGGCTGGGAAATACTTCCCTTCAGCTTCGAATTCTAGACATTAAATTTGATTAGACCGTCTGCGTGACTTTTAATCCAAATTTTTTAGTTTGATAGACAATACAATTAATATCACGCCTACCATTACCGCCAGTATTCCTGTTAACACGATAAATACAGCAGCCGATGCAAATGGATTAAAAAACAAAATAATTCCAAAAGCGATGGTAATGATTCCATTGATTAACAACATTCTTTTGTCACCCGGGGAATGAATGTTCATCATGATTATCAATTGACTGATGCCCAGAATGACGGCCCAAATACCCACCACCAAAACCAGTATCTCCATCGAACGTTCAGTAAAAAAAGCAAGTACAATCCCCAATCCAATGGTGATAAAGGAACTAATTAAATCCCTTCCGTAGCGAAGTTGATTCTTCATGTTGATATAAGCACCATAAGCCATGGCAATACCAACGATTATCATCACAAAGCCAAAATACATGACAATCACATTCATGGTTTCAAGAGGTGAAAAAATAGCCATCAAACCAAATAGCAGAGCAATAATACCATTAAACGCAAGTATCCACCAGTTTGATAATGTCTTTGATTTCATGAGTTTATTGTTTTTAAAACGATAAAACTACTAACTTTTTTCTTTCAAAAGCTGATTAAACGATTTAGGTGCCGTTGTAGGTAGATGGCGTTGATTTCCCCAGCTCTTTTTCATTGAAAACCGGATGAACATGTTTTTCAGGGTACTTCCCGGCATATCCAATAGTTTTCTCGATGACATGGCTTTGGTCATCCACCTGATTCTACGCGATTCCCCTGAAGTAACAAAACCCTTTTTAACGGCATAGTTTCTATTATTCAACAACAAGTTATGCAACGGAATATTGACAGGGCAAACAGCATCGCACTTACCGCAAAGGGTGGAGGCATAACTGAGGTGCTTAAAGGAGTCAAAATCCTTCATAAAGGGTGTGATGATCGCACCGATAGGTCCCTGATAAGTAGTGCCATAAGTAGCACCACCAACTAATTTATATACGGGGCAAACATTTGCACAAGCCCCACAACCAATGCAGGTAAGTGACTGCCGTTGTTTTTCCAGTTCAAGAACATTCGATCTGCCATTGTCTATTAAAATCAGAATCAGTTCTTCAGGACCAACGCGTTCACCCTCTTTTTTTGGTCCGGTAATAATGCTGTTGTAGGCTGTAACCGGCTGACCAACTTGGTAAGATGCGAGCAAAGGCCAAAATAAATCCAGGTTTTCCATTGAAGGTATCAACATATCAATTCCGGCTACAATCAACTGAATTTTGGGTAATGACATGGTGGTTAATGCATTGGATTCGTTTTCGGTGATAGCGATACCCCCTATATCACTTACCAGAAAATTGCACCCTGTAATGCTCATTTCAGCACTGGCTATTTTTTCACTTAAGTACTCCTTGGTAAATCCTGTGATTTCCAATGATGTCAAATGTTCCGTGGCACCCAATTTAGTATGCAAAAGTTCGGCTACTTCCTCATTTGAATAAACCTGATTGGGTGTACCCATGTGGTTTAGTCTCTCTCCTGCCAGCTGAGCAATAAAATCAGCAGTATCAGATTCAATTACTTCAACTCCTGCATTTTTCAAGGTTTGGTTAAGTGAAATTTCTTCCGTAACCATCGATTTTGACTTTACAATCCTGGTTATTTGATTTTTCTTGATTATTTTTTTTATTTCGATCTTTGCTTCATTTGCATCGCGTGCCCAAATTACTTTTCCACCATTGCTTAAAAAGTTGTCTTCAAATTCAATCAAATATCGATCCAGTTCATTGATAACCTTGTTTTTTAAATAGCCTGCTCGTTGTCGAACCACCGATAATTTATCATATTGATTTAATCCGTCTTTCATCCTTTTTTCATGCTGATTGATGGCTAAAACAATCTGTTCCTGCTTCTCCGGGTTGCTTATTACCTGGAGTGCGCGCTCTGTAAAATCTTTGTATTCAATATTTATTTCCACTTGAAAAAAGTTAAATTAACTTATTTATTTTATTAACACGAGTTAAATGACGCCCACCGTCAAATGAGGTGTTAAGAAACATTTCTGTTATTTTCCAGGCTTCTTCCATCGAAATAAACCGGCCTGGTAACGACAAAACATTCGCATCGTTGTGCCGCCTGATTAACTCTGCCTGTAGTACATCCCAGCACAATCCGGCCCGCACGTTGGGATATTTGTTGGCGGTCATCTGAGCTCCGTTGCCACTTCCACAAAGAATGATTCCACGTTCAAATTCCCCTTTATTAATGGCACTCGCGAGTGGATGAATCATATCAGGATAATCAACACTTTCATCCGAGTTGGTCCCAAAATCAAACACGGTGTATCCCGATCTTTCGAGTTTCTCTTTTAAAAAAGTTTTCATGGCAAATCCACCATGATCGGATGCCATAGTTAAAATCATGCTGTTTTCTGTCATTGTTGAAAAAATATGCTACAAATTTAGACATTTTTAAAGGGCAATGATTAAATCAACTGAAAACCATTTGCTTTGAATATTTACCTTTTTACTTCATCTTATCCTAATGTATTTACATTCAAATTTTTATCTGTTATCACTATTTTATTGTTAATATCTGCTTATTTTTGTTGATAATTACTTAGTAAATCGAGGTTTATTAACATCCAAATTTGACAGTCGTGAGGTTTCCTTTTTTTAATAAAAGTTTTAAATAGTTTCCCTTTTTAATGAACAACTTTACTATTCAATCAACAGGATATTTTTATTACCACAATTAAAAATAATAAGGATGTTAATAAGTGACTATATCTTTGATTTAAAAATATTTAAACAAAGTTATTTTGTTAATGCAGTGTTAAAAAAATGGTCTTTTTAAATTATCCAAACAAATTGGATACAAGTAATCAAACATTTGAACAGTGCTATAAATATTAACATTTATTTAATTAAATAAAAAATATAATAAAGCTTAATTGTTCATAGTTAATAAGAGATGAATTATAGAAACGAAATACTGAGACTAAAGAAAGAAAAAAATGCTTTGATTCTGGCACATTTTTATCAAATTCCGGAAATTCAGGATATAGCTGATTATGTTGGCGATAGTTTAGGGCTGGCGCAAAAAGCTTCTGAAACCAATTCAAATATGATTGTATTTGCCGGAGTGCATTTTATGGCGGAAACGGCTAAAATGCTTAATCCCAATATCCCTGTGGTTTTGCCCGATATGAATGCTGGATGTTCATTGGCCGACTCGTGCCCTTACGAAGATTTTAAGCTTTTTAAGGAACAGCATCCTGATCACATCGTAATAAGTTATATCAATACCACAGCGGCCATTAAAACGCTTACTGATGTGGTATGTACTTCGGGTAATGCCGTTCAAATTGTAGAATCATTTCCAACAGATCAAAAAATAATTTTTGCCCCTGATAAAAATTTGGGTGGCTATATCAACCGGTTAACCGGACGAAATATGATTTTATGGAATGGCACCTGCGAAGTACATAATATTCTTAATACCGAGGCCATTATAGAACTGAAACAAAAGCATCCGGATGCCAAAGTTATTGCGCATCCCGAATGTAGTGCTCCCGTTCTGACATTGGCAGCTTATATTGGATCCACCACAGGAATGATTAATTTTACTCAAAAAGATACTTCCAAAGAATTCATTGTTGCTACTGAATCAGGCATTTTGCATCAAATGAAAAAGCTTTCCCCGGAGAAGGATTTTTACATTGTGCCATCCGATAGCACTTGTTCTTGTAACGATTGCCCATATATGAAACTTAATAACATGGAAAAGTTGTATCTTGCGTTGAAAAATGGAAAACCTGCCATATCTTTAGACGCTGAAACAATTGAATTGGCCAGGAAGCCTATTATTCGGATGCTTGACATTTCAAAAAAGTTGGGAATAATTTAGTTATTTAGTTAAAAATGAAAGAAAATCTTTTAATATTATCGTTGATTTTTGTTTTGGTGGCAGGTTCTGCCTGCTCAAATAAAGTATTGTTTACAAGAGAAATGAGGATTAATCTATTGGAAAATAAACTAAAAGAAAATGAAGTACAATATTTTAATTCAGGGAAAATTGTACTTAAAAGAAATCTATCTTATGCTGAAACACAAATAGCCAGAGGTCAAATTAGATATGAAAATGGTCAGTATGTCGAAGAAATTGTTATTCCTAAAAGTACACCGGGAGTGGTTGTGTATCAAAGCAAAGATCTTTTAAATATTTCTTTTGAAACAGGTGAAAACCGACAATTATCATTCAAATGCAATGCTGATGGTTATTATCAATTGTCTGCACTCTCCTGGAAAGGAAATTATGGGCAGGTTAAATACGATACAACTATTTATTATCTCACACCCTCGTCAAGCCGAGCTTTGTTAATGGTTGCAAAAGATTATGTTAGCAAGTTTGAAAAACAAAAGCGAATCTTAAAAGGCAGAACCGTTTCTTCCGGATATGAATAAAAAAAACTTTTTCTGGATATTAACACTGATTTTTGTTCAAATGAACCTCAACGGACAAACTACAGGAGAGTCGATTGGTGAAGGTTATATCGTTTTTTATTCTCCTGATAGCGTCGTCATTAGTGAAGGTTACATGGTTTCAGGAAAACCTGATGGGTATTGGAAAAACTACTATACTGATGGAATTTTGAAATCGGAGGGAAACAGAAAAAATTTCTTACTCGACAGTATTTGGCGTTTTTATAGTGAAGAAGGACAACTTATACTTGAAATAGATTACACGCAAGGTAAGAAAAACGGCTTTCGCTCAACTTATCAAGGCAATGAAATCATCCGTGAACGTTTTGTACAAGATGTGAAGCAAGGTGAAAGCTATGTATTATCAGCTGACCGAAAGATCAAATCAAAAATACCTTTTGTTGATGGTTTGGAAGAGGGAATTGCCCGCGATTATGATACCTTAGGAAATATTATTCAACTGGTTTATTATAAAAAAGGTTATGTTGTTGAAAGAGAACGAATAAACAGAACCAATTCAAATGGACTACGACATGGAAGATGGAAGTGGTTTTTTGATGATGAAATTGCAATACAAAAAGAAGGATCGTATAATAATGGTTTGGAGGACGGCTATTGGAAAGAGTATGATAGGGCCGGAAACCTGGTTTCTGCTACAAAATATGTGGATGGTGAAAAACAGGAAAAAGCCGAAGAGTTGGTTAAATTGGATATGCGTACCGATTATTATCCAAGTGGGAAAATTAAGGTAGTATCTACGTACTCCAAAGAAGGCATTCCTGAAGGAGTGCGCCGAGAGTATAACGAAACAGGAGAGGTTGAAAAGTCATTTATTTTTAGAAAAGGAAAAATAGTGGCAGAAGGAATTATGACGGACGATGGTAAACGTCAGGGCCTCTGGAAAGAATTTTATCCCAATGGTAAATTAAAAGCAACGGGAGTTTACAGGGACGATTTGAGAGAAAAGATTTGGGAGTTTTATTATCAAAAAGGGCAATTGGAGCAAATTGGTAAGTATATCAACGGAAAGCCAGACAGCCTTTGGCGCTGGTACCATTCAAACGGTAAAACTTTACGCGAGGAGCATTTCTACAATGGTTTGCCTGATGGGGCGTATAGAGAATTTGATGATAAAGGAAAATTAATTACTTCAGGAGATTATCTTGAGGGGAAGATGGAAGGCTTCTGGACATTGGAAATTGGTGATTCCAGGGAGGAAGGCTCTTATAGCGAAGGATTGAGAAGTGGAACATGGAAAACCTACTATCCGGATGGAAGTCTTGCATTTGAAGGTAAGTATGTTGATGATTTACCAAATGGAAAACACCTGTGGTGGTGGCCCAACGGCCGAATTAAAATGGAAGCAGAGTTTGTCATGGGGCGTAAAAGTGGGGAATTGAAAAAATATAATGATGATGGAACCACCCTAATTACAATAGATTACAAGGGTGGAAAGGAAGTTAAATATGATGGCATTTCTACTGACATGGAGGAATAAACTTTTGGAAGATTAAATCTAAATAGCAAGTATTTGTATCAATATCAGGCTTTCTTTATATCTTCGCCCGGATTTTAAGTCACAAAAAAGTTATTCAAAAAACATAAAATCATGAAAAAGTTTTTTTTAGGCATTGTCTTATTGGGTTTGTTTGCCACGGCGTGTGTTAATAACGAAGTCAAAAACGAAGCAACAGCCGAGGAAGGTATCGAAGTTACGGTAGATGAAATTGCACTGGTCAGCCTGACTGATTTTGATAGCCTTGCCAGCAATTATGTTGGAAAAAAGATTCAATTAGAAGGTACTATTGATCATATTTGCCGACATGGTGGGCAGCGTGCCTTTATTGTGGTTCCTGAATCGGATACACGCGTAAAAATTACCCCTGACGAAACGATCGCGGCATTTAATACAGAGCTTGAAGGAAGTCAGGTGATTGTCGTGGGTGTGGTAGAAGAACAAAGAATTGATGAAGCCTATATAAAAGAATGGGAAGAGGAAATTAAAGCCGGAGCCTTAACTACAGACGATAAAGGAGAAGGAACTCACCTGGGTGGAAACGTGGAAAAAGGAGGTGAAGGTGCTGATCTGGATGAAGAAATGGAAAAAGTAAATAACCTTCGTCAGTCTTTGCTCGATTCAGGCAGCGACCACCTTTCATTTTATTCGGTAATGTGTACATCCTTTAAGGTTGTCGATCAACAAGATGACGACGAAGAAGACATAGAAAATTAGTATTCATTTGTTACAGTTATTTCATGAATTTTAAATGGCGCAAATGGAATAGGGCCATCCACAGGGATTTTGGTTATCTGTTCTTTGGCATGACTCTTATTTATGCGCTTTCCGGGATTGCCATAAATCATATAAATGACTGGAACCCAAACTATGTGGTAACTTCCGAAGAGGTTCAGGTTAGCACTACCGGTCAGAAACCTGATAAAAAGCTGATAAAAAATTGGCTGAACGATATGGGTGAATCCGGCAACTATAAAAGTCATTATTTCCCCAATAGCGACTTCCTCAAAATTTTTATTAAGGATGGTACGGTCTATGTTAATTTGACAAATGGAGAGGGGCTAATAGAGAAATCGACCAGACGCCCCTTGTTTAGAGAAGTGAATTATTTGCATTATAACCCGATAAAATATTGGACCTGGTTTTCAGATATCTTTTGTGGGGCCCTGATTGTATTGGGAATTTCGGGATTGTTTATTCCTCGTGGCGGACAAGGCATTACGGGCCGTGGTGCCTGGATGGTCATTCTCAGCATTCTTATACCGTTTATTTATTTAATGATTTATTTTTATTAGCATCATGAACGAATACCTGATCATTCTGATTTTTATTCTGTGGTATACTTTTTCTATGATCGTGTCTGAAACATTAGGGAGCAAGAAGAAATTAGGCGTACAATGGTCTTTTTTCTTCTGTATGATGCTTTCTCCGGTTTTGGGCTATCTAATAACCTATTTAAGTTCTGACAGCTTAGCAACCTCTAAATAGAGCTCCGGCTATTCCATCAGCAAATAATTTTCCGGCGCCGGTTAATTGATAATTATTACCTGTTTTCCTCACTTTGTTTTGTTGGATAAATGGAATTATACCTTCTTCGAAACCGATCTGAAATTCCATTCCAAAAACATTCATAATATGTTCCGTGTCACAACCCCAGGTTGTACGCAAGCTGGTCATAATGTATTCGTTATACTGCTGATCAACAGATAATATTTCTTTTTCCAACATCATTGTATCAGTCGATTTGGCTTCGCAGTATTGTTTCATATTTTTAACATTCCATTGCCGGGTGAGCCCATTAAACGAGTGAGCAGATGGACCTAGTCCAAGATAATGACCACCAAGCCAATAGATACTGTTATGTTTTGAATAATAACCCTCTTTGGCAAAATTTGAAATTTCATAATGAATGTATCCTTGTTTGTCAATTTCTTCAATAAGTATTTCAAAATGACGCACTATTTGGTCTTCTTCGGTTGAGGCTATTTTCTTTTTATTGATCAGAACTTCGAGGTTTGTTTTTGGTTCTACCGTTAGCGCGTATGAAGAAAGGTGTGGAAGACCATATTCGAAAAAGATGTCCAGGTTTTTCATCCATTTTTCATTGGTAAGTGTTGGTATGCCATAAATTAAATCGATGGTCATGTTGTTATAACCTAAATAAATCGCATTCTCTATTGCCAGTCTGGCTTGTTTTGAATGATGTGAACGGTTTAGATATGTAAGGTCATCATCAAAAAAGCTTTGAATACCAACACTGAAACGATTGATAGGTGTTTCGTTTTTTAATTTTTTCAAATAATCGATCGAGAGATCATCAGGATTGGCTTCCAAAGTAATTTCCGCGTTTTCGATCACCGTGAAGTGACTTTTAATCTTGTTAATCAGCGCATTGATTTCTGATGGTTCCAGTATCGAAGGCGTTCCTCCTCCGAAATATATGGTGTTGACCGTTTGATTATTCAAATAATGATGGCGAGATTCTATTTCTTGTAGAAGTTTGCTGATGAATTGATTTCTGTATTTATGTGAAATGACCGTATAGAAGTTGCAATAGTGACATTTTTTTCGACAAAAAGGGATGTGAATATATATTCCGGCCATAGTGAAGGAATCAGTTTTTCTGCAAAATAAGTAAAATACCTGATTAAGAAATCAGGACAATTGGAATTGAATAAATAAAATTAAACGAAGAAAAGAATACAAATCAAAAATACATATTACAAGGAAAATTATAAAAAATTTTCAAGTTTTTCTTCATTTGCTTGAACTGAGGTTACCGTAAAGTCAGGGTTTTCAACCATTTTTCTAAGTCTATCAACCGCTGTATTATTGGCATAGTAGTTAATATACAAATAAATATGGTCTCTGGTGGAAATGATATTTCCCTGCGTATCCATAAATTCATATTCAAACGAATCTGTTGAGATGGGTATATCAGGATAGTGACTAAGCAATGTGGCACATATTTTTTTCTTGTCTTTATCTGTTACCTGTGACTCGGAACTCACTTTTGTTGAAGCGTAAAAGAAAATATCTTCAATAAAATGTAACTGAATGGTCAGCTTGTAGTTTTCAACATTTTTTCTATAAAAATATACTTTGTGCCCTCGAATTTTATCAGTGTGATCGAGTAAAAATGTTTCTTTGTCAAAATACTTTTCAAGCTCTTTCATATTTATTTTATCCAGCGTGAGCCCTTGATAAAGAATTTGATTTTTGGTTATAATGTTTGTCTTTTTGTTTAAAACCGCCTTTAAATCATCAAAAATGAGAATGTTATTCTCACGGTGGTACTGTGATGAATTTGTTGTGAGAGATTTGTTTTTAGGTTTACCAAATAGAGAGAGCATAATTATATCAAGTTAGGTTATTCGGCAACATGACAAAGAATATCACATTCAGCAAGACAAAACTAAAAATTAATTATAATGTAGTACTCTATTTTTGTTAAATAATTATTAAATAAATTTATCCAGCTTATCGGCACCTTCATTTCTACTGAATTTAGCAGAAATAATATTCTCAGACAGTTGCTTTATTTTCTCAACTGCTGGATTATTGGCATAATAGCTGATATACAAATAAATATGGTCTCTTGTAGAAATGATATTCCCTTGTGTATCCATAAATTCATATTCAAAAGTGTTATATGGAACTACCACATCCGGATAATGGTGTAGCAATTGATCCGAAATTTTTTGTTTGTCTTTATCTGAAACGATCGACTCGGAACCGACTTTGGTATTTGCAAAAATGAAAGTATTGTTGATGAAGTGCAACTGCATCAACAGGGCATATTTTTCTACACTTTTTTTGTAAAAAAAGATGAAGTGACCGGGTATTACCTCGTTGTGATCAAGCATAAAGGATTCTTCAGCAAATTGTTTTTCGCGCTCCACAGCTAATATTTTGTCGAGAGTCAATCCTTGATAAAGGATTGGGTGTTTTGTTAAAACAGAAACCTTTTTGTTAAAAACGGTCTTTAAATCATCAACATTTTGAATTTGATTTTCACGATAGTAAAATGCTGAATTCCTTTCAAGCGGTTTCTTTTTAAATTTGCTAAAAAACGAGAACATAAAGAACACAATTTGGTTTATAGAATATTGGCCATTCATTAATATCTGGCACAAAACCAGAGCACAAAGTTAAGGAATGGATTAACATCAGTTAATTAATTGACGTTTTTTTTAACACGGCCGTTTTTCTTACTCTCAATAAAATAAGCTGTCGATACAAAACCTATGAATAAGAAAGCATTAACCAAAAGGTGAAAATTAGATGGTGTGTTGGAGAATAGCATTGATCCGAAATATAGAACAATGGCCAGGATTGAGTATAAAACAATTCTTTTATATTGATAATCAATTCGATAAACTTGTCTACCCCAAATAAATGAAATCGCCATAATAACAAAATAACAGGCAAAATTAGCCCAGGCCGCGCCAATATAACCGTACTTTGGTATCCAGACAACATTAAGTACGATGGTGATTAAGCTACCAACAATGGCAATAATGGCTCCATAGAGCGTATTGTTTGTAAGCTTATACCATACAGAAAGATTATAAAAAACACCCAGAAACAACTTGGCTGCCAAAATAATCGGAACAATTGTCAGACCCGCCCAAAACCCGGGTCCAATAAAGTATTTGAATATGTCAATAAACAGCATTACTCCCAAAAAAATGATCCAACAGAAAATAACAAAGTAGGTCATTACCTGACTGTATATGTTTTTAGCATCTGTTTTATCAGCTTCAGCAAAAAAAAATGGTTCGGCTGCATACCTGAACATTTGAATGAAAAGCATCATGATAATGGCCAGTTTATAGCTGGCACTATATATACCAAGCTGTGCCTCTGCTGTCGAGGAATCCGGCAAAAAGTACTTCAGGAGAATTTTATCCGCTACTTCATTTATCATACCAGTTAAAGATATCACCAGGATAGGCAGTCCGTAGGCTAACATTTTTCGTAATAACGGCCAGTTAATGGTGATTTTAAATGAAGATAATTCTGGCGTTAACATCGCTAAAGTTACCAGGCTTCCCAAAGTGTTCGAGATGAATACGAATGCCACGAGGCTTGTACTTCTGTAAAGAGGTAATTCAATTAATCTATCTCCGGCTATTTTCGGGATGACCCACAGAAATATCAAATTAAAGGCGATGGTCAGCAAAACGCTTAATATACGGATTGTCGAAAATCGCCTGGCTTTATTTTGGTGACGCAGCTGAGCAAAAGGCAGTGCTGTAAATGCATCGATGGCTATGATAAGGCCAATGAATAAGATGTATTCTTTATTTGCCGGATAATCGATGATTAGAGCAATGGGTTGAGTAAATACCACCACCAACAAAATAAACACAATAGAAGTGACTAATAAGGCCGTTGTTGCCGTATTAAAAACGTCTGCAGCGTTATCGCTTTTACTTACAAACCTGAAAAAGGAAGTCTCCATTCCGTATGTTAACAGAACCAAAAGCAACGCGACCCATGAATACAGAACAGTTATCTGACCATATTCTGACTGATTGAATATCATGATGGTATAAAAAGGAACAAGAAGATAATTCAAAAAGCGGGGAACCATCGTTCCAAGACCATAGATTGCCGTTTCTCCGGCCAATCGTTTAATCGGGTTTATTGACATTTTCACGGATCAAAAGTAGCACAATTCACCTCTTGGAGATAAAGGGTTGGCTAATGATAGTTTTACCTGAATTATATAGTATTTCTTACATTATCCTTGCAAATCCTATTTTTTTAGTTGTGGAAACGACATGGTAAAGGTTGTACCATGCCCAGGTTTGGATATAAACCAAATGCGCCCATTGCTTTCTAATACGATTGATTTAACAATGGCAAGACCTAATCCGGTTCCGCTTGTTTTTGTAGTAAAATAGGGTTTAAATATATTTTGTTGTGCTGTTTCATCAATCCCTTTCCCATTGTCTGAAATAGAAATAGTCAACTGGTCCATCTCGCTTTTACAAATGATCGTTATTATTTTCTCTGTTTGATTTGAAAACGATTGAACCGCATTTTTTACTAGGTTATTCATGACCCTGATCATATCGTTTTCTACTGCATTTATATAGCAGGGTGATGCCGAGAGATCAATATTAAAAACGATATCAGTCTGATTAATAAATAATTCTACCACTCCCGATATTAAGTCTCCCATATTAATTACTTCTGTAGTTTTTGTTTGTGTTGAAGCGACTTCGCTAAACATATTGGCTACATTATTGAGAGTTTCAATTTGTTCAATTAAAGATTTGGTTATGGAGCCTATTTTTTGTGGAAAATCAAGTTGGTTTTCCTGATATGCTTTTTCTAAATACTGAACATTTAGCTTCATTGGTGTGAGTGGGTTTTTTATTTCATGGGCGATTTGCCGGGCCATTTCGCGCCAGGTACTTTCTCTTTCAGAATGTTTCAAAAGCTCTGCACTCACTTCCAGCTTCTCCACCATCAAATTATACTGATTGATCAACGCACCTATTTCGTCGTTGTTATGCCAATAGATCATTTTGTTGGGTTTATCTATTTGTATGGCGGCCATACGTTGTTTAAGCATAAAGAGTGGTCGTGTGAGAAATCTCGAGATGATGAGCGTTAGAATTGTTCCGATGATTCCAATCAATACTGCCAGGTTAATGAAAGTAGCAAGCAAACCGAAATAGGTTTGTGATATTTCTGATTGACGTGCGAAATACGGAAGATTGATAATGGCCTGGGGTTTATTTTGTGAAAGAAACAGGGGCAAATATGAAGAGTAATATGTCAACGATCCAATTTTTTCCTCTGTAATAAACGAAGGCTGGTGATTGATCATGATTGCTTGATAGGCTGCTGGATTTATAACCTTCGACAATAGGCCCTTTTCTTCCATCTCCGGACGCGATGTGGCAGCAAGTTTTCCTGATGGTTCGAAAAGATTAATGTCGGAAAAAAACACTTGTGAGAATTTTTTAAGTAAGGTTTCAAGCTGGACATTTTCTACTGCTGAAAATGTTATTTCATTTGCTAATTTATGTTGTAACTCGATGAAAACAGAATATGTTTTTTCTTCAAGTTGTTTCTTTGTTTCATCAATGGCGTTGTTTTTCATAAAAATCAAAGTTACCACAGCCAGTAATGCAATTGTAAAAATGATTGTACCAATGATAAATAATTGAAGTTTGTTCCTGAATGTAACAGAATGAATCAATCCATTTTTAATTATAAACTTAATTGTATATAAAATGGAGGCTGTTAAAGCAAAAAGCAAAAAGAGCGTCGAAAAAGGGAAGAGTATCATATTGTTACTTTTCACGGATTGGCTGACAATAACATTCTCTTCGTTCGTGATTGAAATGATATAATGTCGATAACCATTGGAATTATAAAATACATCTGTCAATTTTGAGTTTTCCAGAGAAAGGATAATCGGGTAATGATAGTCTCCAAATTTGTAGAAAAGAGTTCCATTATAGTATCGAGCGTAGGAAAGGTTGGTAAGGTTATATGCCTGAGCCCTTTGATCAATTAGCAGTCCCGGATATCCAATTCCTTCCGGAACATAGGTCGCTACAATTTCAAGGTATACTCTTTTAACAGAGTTATTCTTTAACTTGAATGTTAATATACCCAGGTAATAGATATTTTCTGTATGAGTATCCATTAGGTATAATGTAGAATCAAGAACCGGAGTTCCTGACTGGGTTTTAAACTCGTTAAAAAATGATGTACATGAAATAGGATTCTTTTCATTTTGAATTTCTAAAAGATCTGATGAGTCGCAAACCGTAATCTGAATTTTGTATTTTTCAAATACTGAGTTAAAGTATTTATTTATCAGCAATTGCTCGATAAGCAATGGATTCGTTTCTGTTTCAGATGAAAGAAGGGATTTTAGTTGATCATCTTGTTCAATATTATTTGCCATTAGCGAAAATTCGTATTCTAATAATGGGTCGTTTTTTTGCGATAACATTTGAGCCGTAAACTCTTGCATTTTCTTTGCCTTAACGTCAATGGTTTTGTTAATAATCCAGGCACTTGCTCCAGCTAACAGCATCAATAAAAGTAAGACTTCTAAAATAGAGGAGCGAAAACGATTGGTGGTTGAACCAATTAAAAATGCGATAGTTACCATCAGCCATGTAACTATAGATATGGCGAAAAGTTCATCTTTGAATATAAAAATAAATGGAAGAAATAAAAAGGGGACGATAAAAAGGTAAAGCTTTTTGAGCGGTTGCCGACGATTAATTATTGAAAAACCGGAAAGTAGAAAAAACAAAATTCCATTTGAAAATAAAACAATGACTAAAAGAATCCACTCTGGTTGATAATTTTCATTAAAAGTGGTGATAAATGTATATTCGTTGTATAATAATATGCTTAATATAAAGTAGGAAACGAGAATGGCCACAGACCAAGTGACTAAAAAATAACCAATTATACGGTATACAGATTTTACTCTATACCACGGTGGTTTTAAGTCGTTTATCAAAAGATAGGATATTAAGAAGAAAAGCAGAGAATTGGTAATGATATTTCCCGGAAATTCAAAAAAGGAAATAGGTGAAATGGAGGTGGTGAAAAGAGTACTATTTTTAAGAAGAGGTAAAAAGTGTAAGTAATAGTCAGCTAATCGGATCATAATCAAACTAATTACGAAGCTGATATAAAACAGTAGTTTTGAATTTGAAAAAATATGAAGTCGCCTGAATAGTGATAAAGTGGTTAATATGATAAGTGCATACATCAGTAAGTACAAAGCGTAAAGAAACAACAGATCTGTCTTGTTAAGTACAATTGTTTTTTTCGGTACTCCATACAGCTTGTAAATACCCCTTCTTTCAATCAAAATTGAATTGTCCTCAAACTCATTATCCAAACAAAAATTTACCTGATCGCAAACTGCAATTTCTGGATTAACTGATGGTTTAAGAAATGAGTTCTCAACTTGATATTCATATTGGAGCGCCTTAAATGTGATAATTAAGTAAGAATGTAAAAATTGCTGATGGATTAAATAGATTCCATTGTTTAATTTTACAATGGTATCTTTCTGAGAATTGAATATAAGTGGAATGTTTTGAGTAACGGTGTATGTATTCCAATAGCAGAGACTATCCTGATGATAAATGTAACATCCGAGCTTTGCGGAATTAGTTATATTATTAAGATTATTCCATGAAAATTGAGCATCCTTTTCTAGTGCTAAGCGAAGTGAATCGTTTACTTTTGTAATTTTAAATAGCTCGTTATCAATATAATACGAAAGTTCACTCTTTAATTTGCCTACCGAATATTCCTTTTTTAAGAATTGATTGAAAATTAATAAAGCGATCATGAGTAAGATAGAAATTAATGGAAGATAATTTCTTCTATCTGTAATAATATTGACGATATTTTTACTCATAAAGCCCATTGCAGGTCGTTATTCCTTTTTCATTACAAAAATCATGCTTGAATAGTTATTCGATTTAGCGCCTTTAAGATTTGAAATGAATCCTGTTATGAATGCCCTAAAAACAGGGAAAGAATTATTTTGGTATTTTTCACTCAGCAGACTTACATAGTAGGCATCCATTTTCATTGGAATGATATCAATAATTTTCAATTTGTGTTTTTTTGCCAAAACAGAGAATGATGATGGGTTAAAATGGTGAAGATGCCGGGGAACATCCAGCCCAGCCCAAAAAGCTCCATATTTCATTGAATCAAATGAGTTGTTATTCGGCAGTGCGATCATTATGATTCCATCTCGTTTAAGTAGTTTAATAACCTGAATTATTCTTTGATTAATATCGGGAACGTGTTCTAAAACGTGCCACATTGAAATAACATCATAACTTTCAGGTGAAAAATTCGACAATTGAGGTTCATCATCAACATCCAAATGATAGGAGTTTTGTGCTAATTCTCTTGCTTCCCTGTTTGGCTCAATACCTTTAGTGGACCAGTGATGACTTGAAAAATAATTAAGAAGTTCACCTGTGCCGCAACCTATATCTAATATGGAACCAATCGGTTTGTAGGATTTAATAAGCGTATATTTCCTTTTAATATTGATTGTTCGGAGAACCTCATATATGCGGTTTAATACCCCTTTATTTGCAGCGGTATGCGAAAGATATTGATCTGAGTTATAATATTTTGGAAGCTCTTTTTCTGTCGGAACGGGATCGGTTGAGAGGTAGCCGCATTGATCACATTTTAGTAGAGAAAATTCTTCTTTTGTCAGGAAATAATCTTTTGTCTTCAAGAAAAGATTTATATCAAAAGAACCGCATACCGGGCATACATTTGTTGATTTCATTTTATGATGTTTCACGTGAAACAATTGGATTATCTACCAAAAAACACAAGCAATACATTGATATCCGACGGGGATACACCACTAATCCTGGATGCTTGACCGATAGTAGAAGGACGAATTTTGGTTAGTTTTTGCCTGGCCTCTGTGGATAGGGATTGGAGTTGGTGAAAATTAAAATTGTCATTGATTAAAATATTCTCCAATTTGGATAATTTGTCAGCCACGTCTGATTCTTTTTGAATATATCCCTCGTATTTAATATGGATTTCAGTCGCTTCTATTTCTTCTTTATTAAGCTGATGTGTATTAACATAAGTTTTTATAGATTTAACAGACTCAATGAGGTCAAAGAGGTTAACCTGGGGCCTAAGAAGGATATCGGAGGCTTTAACTTGTTGTCGTAAAATTGGGGTCTCTAATGATTCGAGGCAATCATTTATTTCTTTTGGTGCAACACCTTCTGTTTTTAGAAATTGAATAAACCCGGTAATTTTGTTATACTTTTTAATTACATTATCAAATCTTTCCTGTGATGCCAATCCTAAATCATATCCTTTTGGTGTAAGCCGGATATCTGCATTGTCCTGGCGTAGCAAAGTCCGGTATTCAGCCCTGGAAGTAAAAAGCCGATAAGGTTCATCAACGCCTTTGGTAACTAAATCATCTATTAACACTCCAATGTAAGCATCTTGACGTTTTAACACAAAAGGCAATTTTTCATTTAGTTTTAAATGCGCGTTGATTCCTGCTATGATTCCTTGAGCTGCTGCTTCTTCATATCCTGTAGTTCCATTTATTTGACCTGCAAAATATAAGTGATTAATCAGTTTCGTTTCAAGTGTATTTTTAAGCTGAGTAGGAGGGAAGTAGTCGTATTCTATAGCATAACCTGGTGTGAATATTTTTGCTTTTTCAAATCCCGGTATTTCACGCAATGCTTGTAGCTGGATATTATCTGGAAGAGAAGATGAAAATCCGTTGACATAATATTCTATGGTATTCCAACCCTCTGGTTCTACAAACAATTGGTGTCTTGTTTTATCGTAAAATCGATCTATTTTATCTTCAATCGAAGGACAATACCTGGGTCCTTTTCCTTCAATTCTTCCTGCAAACATAGGAGAATCAGAAAAGCCCATTCTCAAAATATCATGTACTTTTTTTGAAGTATAGGTTATCCAGCAACTCCGCTGTTGAGCTAAGTGTGGAGTATCAGTATAGCTAAATTTTTGAGGGTTTTCATCCCCTTTTTGTTCTTCCATTTTGGAAAAATCGATCGTACGGCCGTCAACACGAACGGGAGTTCCTGTTTTAAGTCGTGCCGCTTCAAATCCAATATGAAACAGTTGCTCTGTGATCCCATAAGAAGGAGAGTCTCCCATTCGGCCCCCTCCAAATTGTTTTTGTCCAATATGAATTTTACCATTTAAAAAGGTACCAGCAGTCAGGATTACTGCTTTGGAAAAAATTCTATGACCCATTCCAGTAACAACGCCTGTCACCAGATTATCTTCAAGAATTAATTCAGTAACGGTATCTTGCCAAAAGTCCAGGTTTGGAGTTTTCTCCAGCATTTGTCTCCATTCCAAGGCAAAAAGCATACGATCGCTTTGGGCCCTTGGGCTCCACATAGCCGGTCCTTTGGATTTGTTTAGCATGCGGAACTGGATCATGGTTTTGTCGGTGACAATTCCTGAATACCCACCAAGGGCGTCAATTTCACGCACAATTTGACCTTTTGCAACTCCACCCATTGCCGGATTACAGGACATCTGTGCAATTCTTTGTAAATTCATCGTAATAAGAAGGGTTTTCGAGCCCAGATTTGCAGCGGCAGCGGCAGCCTCCGAACCCGAATGACCGGCTCCTACAACGATGATGTCATATAGTTCAAACATAGGGAAATGTTTCACGTGGAACAATGTAGTTTAAGGCCGCAAAGTTAAGTAATAATCCTCTTTAGCGCGTATTTCCTCTTTTTCCTCAGGGTTATGGTCGTTATATCCTATCAAATGCAAAATACCATGAATAACTACCCGGGAATATTCATCATAAGGCTTGTTTTGGTTTAATTTTGCATTCTCGATCACCCGTGGTAAGCTGATAAAAATTTCTCCCGAAATAATATTGGTGTTGTTGGAAGTAGGGAATGAAATGATGTCGGTGTACGTATCGTGATTTAGAAACTTCAAATTTATATCGAGTAGTTGGTCATCATCGCAAATGATGTAGGTGATATCCCCTCTTTTTTTATTCTCAAGAAGGATTACCTGAGCAATCCAAAGTTTAAGGTAAACTTCATATTTCTTGAAGTCGTTGAGATGAAAAAGATAGTTAAACGTGATCATCGTTTGATGCTACCTTGGTTACATTAACCCCATTATGGTAAGCACGAAGTAAACGTGCCCTTTCATGATATATCCTGTTATGAATGGCGCTGATATCGAAGGATATTTGAACCGAATTGTCTTCATTAATAACAATACTGTCGGTAAGGCGTTGAATCACAAATACCTTATCAGAAATTGTACCATGTTCTTCGTGATCCAGGTTTTCGGGAGTGTTTATTTGATCGATAACCTTTTGTTCAAATCCATCAATAAATATGTTAAGTGTTTTAAAATCAGTATTATAAGATAGTTTTATTGAGTCAGAAGGATTGCTGATATTCCAGATATGGTAAAGCTCACTTAATGAAGTCAGGATATTTCCAAAATAGGTTTCATTTATCATTAGGTGATCGCACAAAGTTTCTGCGAATTGTTCAATGTCGTGAATATTATTTCTGTTCGAATGAACAGTTACTATTTGGTCATTTTTTGGGTTCATATTTTTCATTTTCTAACTTAAAGAGATACTTTTTATACAAGTCAAGGTAATAGGGCGATACTTCAATGGGCACGGTAAGTAGTATTTCTTCCTGACGTGTTCTTTGGTCGTTATACTTGAGTTCTTGATTTTGGTTTCTTATTTCACGGTTTTTTCCTTCATTGGACTCTCTTTTTTTCTCTTTTTCTCTTTCCTGAAGAGCCTCTTTCGATTGTAACAACCTGGTTTCTATTTCTTTTTGTCGTTCTAGAGTCTCTTGACGAAATTGTCGTTGAATCAGATCTTTTTCAGTTTTTTGCATTTCTTCCGTTATCTTATTCAGGCCTGTTCCTTTTTGTCCAGAAGCTTCAATTTCATTAATTAACTCCTGTAATTGTCTTCGGATCTCTCCTTGCATGGCCGCCATCCGTGCCAGTTCCTGACTGTTTCCATTAACTCCACCCGGATCGTTTTTTCCTTCTTTACCCTCTTTTTTTCCATTTTTTTTCATGCGATCACCCAGTTTTTTTTGAGCATCCATTATCTCTTCCAGAGAAGGTTTGCTTCCCGCTCCGGGATTGTTGCATTCTCCTTTTCCGCTTTTTTGCCCAGCCATTTTCATGGATGATTTCATCTGTTTAAGCGATTCCGCCAACATTAACGATAGATTGTTAGTGGAAGTCATGGCATATTGCTGCGCCCCTAACGATTCACCTACACGACGTTCCTGCATTGAATGCATCGCTTTATCCATGTTGCTGTTTATCTTGCCTGATTCTTCCAGAATAAATGGTTGTATCATGATTTGTCGTTGGCTTAATGCTTTTAACGAATCATGGATCACTATAAAATCGGTTTGCAACAATTTTAACTTTTCGGTATTGTCGATATACAATGGATCATTTTGTGATGTTTCGGCGACTTTATTAATCAGCATTTCCTGTTCATAGCTCATGTCAAGCAAATTATCGAGCAGAGCCCGTACCTGTTCAGCATCTTCTCCCATCTGCTCAGCCTTAGCTCCCTCTAAAGTAATACTCAGGCTTACCGCCATTTTTTTCATTTCATTACCGGCTTTTTGTTGGTTTTCGCCGGCCTTTTTTTCTTTATTTTTTTCTAAATTCCCAGAGGCTTCTTCCATCTCCTTTTCAATAGAATTGATGGCAGCCGTGTCTTTCTTAATATTAAAGGGGTCTTCTAATTTTTTGTCAAGAGAGTCGGCTTCATTCAGGTTCTCTTGAATATCCTCAAATGATTCCTGAATTTCTTTTTGTTGCTCCAGTATATCTTTGATTTCAAGTTCTTTTTTGGTCGTTTTATCAGCCAAATCAAGTTGTTCTTGACTCAATTCCTCCAATTTATTGATGGCTTCCTCCAATTTTTTTTCAACCTCATATTGTTTAAATAGTTCAAGATTTTGTTCCAGATTATCTTTTAGCTCCTGGTTTTTCAATTTCATATCCTTTAAAAAATCTTCCAGCTTATTTTTATCCAGGTTTTCCAACTGTTCTTTTAACTTTTCCAGCTCTTTATCCAGGTCATTGTTCATGAGTTGATCAAACAACTCCTGAAGCATGTTGAGTTTTTGTTCTAATTCAGGATCTATTTTTTTATTAATAAGCGACTCAAGCTCTTTAATTTCTTCGTTTAGTTGCTTTATTTCTTCAAGCTGGTTTTTTAAGGCTTCTTCTTTTTCAAGCAAATCGGATATCTTCTGTTTATCTATCCAGTTCAAATCTTTTTTTTCAAATAGAATCAACTCGGTCTTTTCAATTTGCTTGTTGAGGGATTCTAATTGAATCAATGATTCATTTAGTTTCTTTTTCACTTCATCAGCCTGTGCTTCTGATTTGTCGTTAAGCTCGTCCGCACTTGGTAATTGCATATAAAACATGGAAGAACGGCTCTTTTTGTATCCATTTATTGCATCATTATCACGGACTTCAAAACAATAAGTGATGCTTTCTCCTGGGCTAAAACCCATTTCATGCGGATTAAAACTAAAATCGAAAGACTGACGTAAAATTGATGTTTCCTGATTAAGAGAAACCATTTTCCATAGTTGTTCTGGTAAACTATCCTTGCGGTATAAAAAGTTCAAACGATAAAAACCATGATCGTCTTTAATTTCACCACTAAAATGCGTTTGCGAGTAATAACCTTGTTCCCGAAATTCCTGGACTTTTATTTCCGGATACTCATCCGGAATTACCTGCAAGGTAAACACCAGAGAATCAGGTTGTTTAACATATTGATTTATTGGCGATATTGTGTAATTAAATGATTTGAAAACCTGCTGTTGGTATTCAAATGTATTGCTGTTATTAGCAGTTAGCCAAATAAAACGATCATCAAGTTGCATTTTAACAGAATCCGCATCCTTAGTAAAAATCTTCCATTGAATGGTGGTTCCTTCCGGCACGACCAAATCCCCAGTGTTTTCAATGGTTTCGTCTTCTTTGGCAAGGTACAATGGATATTTTAAATTCGATTGAAAACCATAAATTAAAGGTCTTGGAAACACCTGAATATGATATGTTTGGCTGGTATATTCAGGAGTATTTATTGTAAAATGGACATCCTGATTGAGCGTTTTAAATACATATTGGTATTTCCTTGATGCGATTTCTCCCATTCTGTAAGCGTATTGTCCGTCGTTGAGCTCGAGAAGAGAAGGCAACACCTCTCCAACAACCTCAACTTCCACTGTAAAATCATTTTTTTGAATCGAGGTAAGGTTGGTGTTTAATAAACGTACGGTATAAGGAAGTGGCTTTTCAAAATGTGTATTGTAATTTAATATCCGCCGGGTGGGTTTTGTCAGGACAGATGGGCTTATGGCTGATAGCAGAAGCAAAACAAGCAATGGAGGAAGTACATATCTCATGTACTTTTTATTTCCTTTAAAGTTAATGGCTCTTTTAAACGGAACAGGTTCCAACTCGGCCGCTTTTTGGTTGATGCTGGCTGTTATCAGTTCGAGTTGACCTGTTTTGTCCAGTGCATGGAGTTGGAGCGTATTCAATAATTTATCGCTCACTTCCGGGAAATGTCTTCCGATTATTTTTGAGGCTTCCTCATAAGAAAGTGTGTTCCCCATGTTAAACATCCTTAAAACCGGAATTAAAACATAGTAACCCAATACCAAAAGAGTAGTGGTAAAAAATGAATAGTACAGTCCGGTGCGTATGGCCGTATTGCTCCATGCAAAATATTCAATCAGATTAATAAGAAGAAAAAATGAAATAATGAGCGCAATACTGAGTAATATACCCTTGATTATTTGATTCTTATAATACTTCAGGATAAATTGCCTGAGTTTTTCAATTAATATGTCGTAACTGGTTTTCATTGACAACTTTTACGGGAATTTTCATGTCATTATTCTATCTAACGGCAAAGATAGAAATTCGGTGGCGTCAAAAGTATTATCTTAGCTGATTGCTTTTTTTTGACCCTGCGTTAATATTCATGTTTTAATCAAATAACACTTATAATTATATTGTATGAAATGTAAAATTACCACACTCGTTCTTTTGATCTTGACGATAAGCCTCTCTGCACAATGGAATGAGGATCCCAATATGGAAGGAAAATGTTCTCATGTTCCGCAACGAGGTCAACAACTAAATTATTTTGGTCTTTATGATTGGCAAAGTCCTTATATGTGGGATTACGATGTTACCTTTTACGGCTTAGATATTGAAGTGTCCAGCACCTCAATTTATATAAAAGGGAATGGGACAATTAGCGGCATTGCATTGGTACCACTAGATACTTTTGCCTTCGAACTAATTCCGGAACAGAATATCGATTCATTGTGGTTCAATGGAATTCAATACACCAACTTTTTGCGTGACGGTAATAATGTGTTGGTTCCGGTTACTGAAATTAATGCCGGTGATTCATTTTCAGCGCAAGTGTTTTACCAGGGTGAGCCTCCTACCGGTGGTTTTTTTACTGGCGTAACCAATGATTATTCAGGTACTTATAATCAACCGGTAACCTGGACTCTGTCGGAATCGTTTGCGGCAAAGGATTGGTTTCCGGTAAAGCAAGACTTAGAAGATAAGGCTGATTCATGCTGGGTATTTCTCACCACCAGCACCGACAACATGGCTGGTTCCGAAGGGCTATTAACCAATGTGGTTGAGCTTGGAAACGGAAAACACCGGTTTGAATGGAAATCAAATTACCCCATCGATTATTATCTGATTTCATTTGCTGTGGCAGATTATCAGGAATATAATGTATATGCACATCCCACGGAAATGGCGGGCGACTCTATTCTTATACAGAATTTCATATACGACTCGCCCGGATGTCTTGAAAATAACAAAGCAGGAATTGATAAAACGGCTGAATTTATCGAGTTATTTTCCGAGAAATACATCCTATACCCATTTTGGGAAGAAAAGTATGGACATTGTCTTACTCAGTTGGGTGGAGGAATGGAACATCAAACCATGACCACACTGGGAGGATTTTCATTTGACTTGGTAGCCCACGAACTAGGACACATGTGGTTTGGCGACAACGTAACCTGTGCCACTTGGAGTGATATCTGGATTAATGAAGGATTTGCAACCTATTCCGATTACCTGGCCAACGAGTTTATTTTAGGATGGGAAGCTGGGAAGAGCTTTATTTCATCAAAACAATCAAACGCGATGTCATCACCGGGAGGAAGCGTTTATATTCCTGAAGACGAAGTATATCCGGGTAATGAATGGCGTATCTTTTCCGGCAGATTGTCGTACGACAAAGGTGCCGTCATCATTCACATGTTACGTCATGAAATTCAAAACGACGACTTGTTTTTTGAAGTAATGCGTACTTTTCAAACCGATTTTACCGGGAGCACCGCGACAGGTGAAGATTTTAAAAATACGGCAGAACAGGTTACCGGTATGGACTTCGGTTATTTCTTCGACCAGTGGTATTATGGCGAAGGATACCCCATGTATGATTTAGATTGGTATTCAACCAATACCAGGTTTTTCCTTACTTCAACGCAATCGACTTCTTCTTCCACTCCATTTTTCAAAATGATCATGGAGTACAAACTCCTTTTCCTCGATGGTACGGATACGATTATTAAACTCGAGCAGACAGCCAACGTGAATACCTATGAAATTGAAACAGGAAAAGAAGTCGGATTGGTTTTGGTAGATCCGGAGAAATGGACGATGGAAAAAGTGAACAGCATCATTATGAATGTTAACGAAATGGATTCACCTGCTTATTTTACCGTGGGCCCCATTCCGGTTACCGATTATGTTACTATTTATTTTCCCAACAAATCAAATCATTCACGCGAAGTAAATCTGACAGACCTTCAGGGGAAATTCATTCGTTCTTTTGAAACAGAACTTGATAAAATACAAATCAATACATTGGATTTATCAAAGGGAATTTATTTAATTCAAGTTACTGATGGTAAGAATTTTATGAAACGGAAACTGGTAAAATAGCGTGGTTACAAAAGAATTTTTTATTCAACCTGGTCAGAAATGACCGGGTTTTTTTTTGGAAAGAATACAGAGATCAGAACGCTACCTACCAATATGCCCAATACAATGATCAACGAATGCATGGTTTGGATGTCATAGAAAGGATGTATTAACATTTTCATGCCAATGAAAACCAGTAATAAAGACAGACCAATTTTAATAAACCAAAACCGTTGAATTATGCTTTCGACTAAAAAAAACAAGGAACGCAATCCGATAATGGCGAAGATGTTTGAAAAGTAAACAATATATGGATCGCGGGTAACCGAAAAAATGGCGGGTATGGAATCAACAGCGAAAATAACATCGGTAAACTCAATAACCAACAAAACCACGAATAAACCGGTAATGTATAATTTATTATTCTTCCTTATAAAAAACCGGTCTCCTTTGTATTCATGATCCACCGATAGATATTTCCCGGCGAGCCGGATAACCGGATGGTTGGTCGTATCGATTTTTCCCACATTGTTTCTCTCAATAAACATTTTAACACCGGTAAACACCAACAATAGACCAAATCCATAGAGTATCCACGAGAATTGTTGAATTAATGCCGCGCTTAAGAAGATAAACAAAAATCGCATTATAATGGCACCCAATATCCCCCAAAACAACACTTTGTGATAATAATTTTTTTCAACTCCAAATGAGTAAAAAATCATCAGGATCACAAAAATATTGTCAACCGAAAGGGAATACTCAATCAGGTAACCAGTAATAAATTCCAAGCCCAGATTTTGTTGGTAAACCATCAGGGCCGCATCAAAATTATCAGGGTCTATTTTTATTGGATGATTATATTTTGTAATCAGTTGTGTAAGCTCTTCAATATTTTGCGGATCATGGATTTGATTACCGAAAAAATAAATTAATCCCCAAAAAATGAGGGCTAAACTTACCCATACCGAGGTCCAAAACAGAGCACTTTTAAAGGTTACCGGTTTGTTTTCTTTATTAAAAATCCCAATATCAAGAAACAAAAGAAAGGTAACGAGGATTAAAAAACTCCCAAAAATCAATATTTCGTGCCAACTCACGTTTACCTAAATTAGGGCTCAAAAATAGAGAAAGAAACCATTGGCTTGAAAAGATAAAATCAATTTTATTTGTATTTGAAATAAATAGGCAAAATCCTAAGCAATCAAAATAATCAAAAAACAATTAGTTGTATTTTTACTGCCTGTAAAAAATGAAAACATGAAAAAAATTATTTTGCTTTATTGGGGAATGGGAGGCAATGTTGAAAAAGCTGCCAGAAAGGTCTATTCGATGTTCGATCGCGAGATGATTGATATTGCCGATGTGGTCAGTTTTGACATGAACACGCTGGGAAATTATAAACTGATGATTTTTGGCAGTTCAACAATTGGTGCTGAGAATTGGATTGATGCCAAAGCAGATAATGAATGGAACCGTTTTTTTAGAAAACTTGACAAACAAGGATCGTTAAATTTTACGGCCGCTTTTTTTGGCTTGGGCGATCAGGTATTATATCCCGATCATTTTGTGGATGGCTTGAGCGTTTTTCAGGAGGAAATGGACAAAAGGAAAATAAAGGTAATCGGACAATGGCCTGTTGAAGGATATAAATTTTCCGACTCAGATGGAATAGAAAACGACCATTTTTACGGGTTGGCACTTGATTTAGATAACGAACCTGAATTAACGGATGAAAGAATAAAAGCCTGGACAAAAATAATTAAGCAAAACCTATAGCGTTTTGCTAAAAGCCCGCCCTAAAAAAGCGGGCATTTTATTTTCTATTTCCCTCAATTATAAACCAAAACAAACTAACGCCTTCCTGTTCATTAGTTTTTCATTTAAATGGTTTCCGTGTTATCAAACAACTATTTTTGCAAAATCTCGTTGTTTCTAAAATTAGTTATTCATGAAACTATCCACATTCCTATTCACTGTACTTGCCATGATGGCTTTTTCGTTTGGCGCTTTAAGTATGGGCACGAATCCTGACACCACCAATATTGTCTCATCCGACACCGCCAATGTTGTTTTTGAAGGTGATACATTACCCGGAGCATTACAGGACTCTTCCACTTTTGACGTTGACCTCTATACAAACACACTTGTTGATACAACCGGAAATTTTGAGTTACTTATTCGCGACTCGCAGATTCTTCGAACCATTGACAGCATGACTAATTCGAAATTCTATGATACCCGGTTTTTTGATCTTAGTCCAATGTATACTCGTCCGGGGGGAGCTCAAATTGATTTGGGGGAAATCCCGGATTTTCCCGATTCGGTTTATGCCGCACGCATCGAAACATTAAATAAACAAACAACCATTGAACTTACCTACAATAAAGAGGTGAAAAATTATATTCACCTGTATGCCAATAAAAAAAGAAACCTGACTGCACGCATGCTTGGTTTGGGGGAGATTTACTTCCCCATGTTCGAAGAAGCGCTAGATCGTTTCAATATGCCACTAGAAATTAAATACCTTGCTATTGTTGAATCGGCGCTAAACCCTGCTGCCGGCTCACACATGGGTGCCAAAGGATTGTGGCAGTTTATGTATGGAACAGGAAAAGTGTATGATTTGCAGGTAACCTCTTTGGTTGACGATCGTTACGACCCGATAAAAAGTACCATCGCAGCCTGTGAGCATTTGACAGATCTATATGAAATTTATGGTGATTGGTCCCTGGTTTTGGCTGCTTATAATTCCGGGGCAGGAAACGTAAACAGGGCTATTCGCAGGGCAGGAGGAACCAAGAACTATTGGGCCGTGTGGGCTTTTTTACCACGCGAAACGCGTGGATATGTTCCCGCCTTTATTGCAGTAAACTATGTAATGAATTATGCTGCAGAACACAACATTTATCCCATGCGTCCGGGCATGTTTTACTATAATATCGATACTGTGACAGTTAGCAATATCCTGGCTTTTGATCAATTAAACGAATTGCTGGGCATTCCATTAGATGAACTGAAATTTTTAAACCCTCAGTTTAAAATGGGCATCATACCAGCTACGGAGGGTAAAACCTTTATTTTGCGTATTCCTCGCCAATATGTTGCCAGCTATCTCACAAATGAAGATTCGCTTTATGCTTTTAAAACAAAAAAAGGCGTGGAGCGCGATCAATTGATGGTTGAAGTCAAGAAAGCACAAGATCGGAATATACATATTGTTAGAAATGGTGAGAGTCTTGGATTGATAGCTAAACGAAACCATGTGTATGTTAGCCAGATTAAGCACTGGAATAACTTAAAAAACAACACCATCTATCCCGGGCAGAAACTCGTTCTATTTGGAGGTGGTGGTGTGCAATATAGCAGTAAATCAGGCGATCCGGTAGTTCGTTCAGGTGTTGAGTCAAAACATGTAGTAAAGAATGGTGAAAACCTCGGATTGATTGCCAAAAAATACCAATGTTCGGTAACCGACTTAAAAGAGTGGAATAACCTGAAAAACAACAATATTTATCCAAAACAAACGCTTACGGTTTACCGACCCGAAAGTAAAAAAACCAACTCGGTTGCTCAGGGTAAATACCTTTATCATGTGGTGCGCAAAGGCGACACACTGTGGGATATAGCCAAAGAATATGACGGGGTAACAGTAGAGCAGATTAAGGCTCTGAATAATATGCATAACATCAACAAACTGAAACCAGGACAGAAAATCATTGTAGCCGAAATTAGTTGATCGCAATAAATTAGTTTAGTCAGAGTTATTTAAGTATCACCACAGCAAAGAACAATGGTTTTAAATAAATTCTACACAATTGGCTTATTTACCCTGCTATTCGTATTTGTATTGGTTTTCTCAGGCTGTATTCCAAATAGCGATAAACCAAAATTGCCCCGATCGATTGGAAACAGCTCCGAAGTGCTGGTCGTGCTTCAAAATCAGGAACAATGGGATGGGCAGATTGGTCAGGTAATCAGAAAATACCTGGAACAGGAACAATATGGCTTACCACAGGTTGAACCTGTTTTTAAACTTAGTCACATTACCGTGGCTAATTTTTCCGAATTGTTTAAGAAATACCGAAACCTACTCATTGTAGAAATAGATCCCTCTATTACCGAATCGAAGATGGAAGTTTTCAACGATTTGTGGGCTGGTCCTCAGCGTATTTTCCGAATCAAATGCTCCAACTTACAGGCTTTTGTCGAAGTATTCGAGAAAAAAGAGCAAATCATTATGCATAGTTTTGGCGAAGCAGAGCGTGCCCGCATCATGGAAGTGTTTAATCCCACATCCAAAAACAATGTTTCTGAAGAGGTGATTAAAGCCTTTAATTTTAATATGAGTGTGCCTGCCGGTTTTTATCTGGCTAAATCGGCATCTGGATTTATGTGGATACGAAAAGAAGTTCCTGCCTATAGCCAGGGTATCATCATCATGTCGGAACCTTATGTATCTGAAGCCCAGTTTTCTATTGAGAGTATCGTGGCGCGTATTAACCGCGATTTGAAGCAATATGTTCCGGGAACTTCTGAAGGTTCATTTATGATGATTGACGAAACCTATGTGTTGCCAAAAGCCATACAAGTAACAGATTTTCCAAGCGAATACGCCATTGAAACCCGAGGAATGTGGAATGTGGCCAATGATTTTATGGGAGGGCCTTTCATCAGCTATTCCTTTACCGACAAAGAGAATGAAAATATTTTCACCCTGATGGGTTACGTATATTACCCCAACCAGAATAAACGCGATTTGTTGCGGCAGGTGGAGGCGATTTTGTATTCGGCAGCACCTTTAAAATAGCAAAAAAGTTAAGATTTTGTAAATCCTGAAGGAGTATGTCGGGATTATTGTAATTTTGTAGGGTGATGGAAGATGAAAAATTTAAACAGGATCTGGACGAATTGTTCAGGCTTTTTAAACGGTTGGTTGAAAGACAATCGATGGAAGATATTCCCGGAGTGGATCGTTCGATGATGAAACAGTTTCAGTTTTTTTTCAGCAATTACGAAACGATGAAGGATCAAATCAGTCACCAGTTGCAAGGGCAATTTGGTGAACCTGTTAAAAAAATGGTGAGCAATTTGGTTGAACAATTGCGCGCACAACTGGGAGAAGATAACGAAGACCTCTTGCAGGATGAAATTAAAGTTGAAGAATTAACACTTAACCCTCCCGGTAGAATAGCGGCTATTGATGAGATGCTAAAAAAACCTGGTCTTTCCGAAGATCAAATTAACGAACTTCTCGACCGCAGGGCCAATTTGTTGGAATAGCGGAACTTTTCCCACACCCAAAATACTTTAATAATCAAGTGACTAAATTCAAAAAGTTTGTTAATTATCTGAAAAATTATTACCGGAAGAAATCAAAGTTCTCCATTGCATCTGATATTTTTTTTCTGTTGTTCATCCTGTTGATCCTGATTCCTTCCACACGTGTTGAGGTTGTTTCCATTTTTATTCGTCTTACATCCTTGGCTCCATCAGAAATGAATTCGGAAGACCAATTTATCATACCTGAAGATACAAAAACATGGTCGATTACGGATATGAACGGAAAACAAATTTCTTTGTCCACACTGATGGATGATAAGCCTGTTTTTATCAACTTTTGGGCTACCTGGTGTCCGCCATGTGTGGCCGAGTTACCTGGTATCGCTGAACTATACAGCAAGTATGGTGACCAGGTGAATTTTGTCCTTGTTTCCAACGAATCAGTTTCAACGGTACTTTCTTTCGCGAAAAAGCGCCATTTGACAGAACTCCCCTTTTTTCAATATACAGATGTTCCTGCTGCATTTTACTCTGAAAGTATTCCGACTACTTTTTTATTAAACAAAAACGGTCAGGTGATATTGAGTAAAAAAGGTGCGGCCCGTTGGAATTCGGACCAGATGAATCAAATAATCGATCAATTATTAAAAGAATAAGGCCAGTTAACCTTGTAAATACTATTTTTGTTAATAAAATAACTAACGATGAATACACGCTCTTTTGGATTTTTAGTTTTATTTATCATGCTCTTTGGCAGCATGGGATTTTCACAAGTTATTAGCGAAAACGCTAAACGCAAGATAACCATTGGATTTGACATGTTTACCGACCTCTTGCAGAACATTCCATATAATATGGATGTACGGACGATTCACCAGGGTGCTAATATTTATGGAATGTACAATTTTCAAATTGGTAAAGGCAATTCATCCTTTGGCATTGGATTAGGTATTGGCAACCACAATATTTACAGCCACTCGAAGATTGACGATATAAAGGCAGACACCATTGTGTTTTCTCCAATAAAAGAATCATTCAAACGCAGTAAAATTAATCTCACCTATTTGGAGTTACCAATGGAGTTGAAGATTCGCTTTAAAAACGAGATGAAGATGGGCGTTGGGTTTAAGATTGGATATTTGTTGAGTAGCAAGGAGAAATATGTTGGTGACACGCCCGAACAGGCTACTCGTGTTACCATCAAAACCAAAACCATTTCGCAAACCCAGGATTATGCCTATGGTTTTACCTTAAGGGTTGGATATAAATCAGTAAATTTGTTTGGATATTACCAGATTTCACAAATATTCAATAAGGGACGAGGTCCCGAACTTTATCCCATTTCGGTAGGTATTACTCTTACCCCTTTTTGACAAAAAGGAAAAGCTAAACACATAAAAAAAGCGGCACCAGAAAGTGTCGCTTTTTTTATTTAATGTGTGTTATTAATAACGGTAATGATCTGGCTTATATGGGCCATCCAAATCTACACCCAGATAATCAGCTTGTTCTTTCGACAACCTGGTGAGTTTTACCCCAATTTGTTCCAAATGTAAGCGGGCTACTTCTTCGTCAAGATACTTAGGAAGCCGGTATACGCCTACTTTATATTCATTGCGTTTTTCCCAAAGATCAATTTGAGCCAGTGTTTGGTTTGTAAATGAGTTGCTCATCACAAAACTGGGATGACCTGTGGCACAGCCCAGGTTCACCAGGCGACCTTCAGCCAACAGGAAAATGGCATGACCATCTGGAAATAAATATTTATCTACCTGTGGTTTGATGTTAATTTTCTTAATTCCAGGTAATTTCTCAAGTTTACTAACTTGAATTTCGTTGTCGAAATGACCAATATTACAAACAATGGCCTGATCATTCATATTTGCCATGTGCTGGGCGGTAATGATATCTTTGTTTCCTGTGGTGGTAACAAAAATATTACCAAATTTTACAGCTTCCTCCATTGTGGTAACCTGAAAGCCTTCCATTGCTGCCTGTAAGGCGCAAATGGGGTCGATTTCTGTTATCATGACCCTGGCACCATAACTGCGCATAGAATGTGCCGAGCCTTTGCCAACATCACCATAACCAGCAACCACTACCACTTTTCCTGCCAGCATTACATCGGTAGCGCGTTTGATGCCATCGGCCAGCGATTCGCGACAACCATACAGGTTATCAAACTTTGATTTGGTAACAGAATCGTTCACATTAATGGCTGGTATCAACAGTTCTCCCTTTTCGAACATTTGATACAAACGGTGAACTCCGGTGGTTGTTTCTTCTGAAACGCCTTTCCAATCTGCTACTGTGCGGTGCCATTTTTTAGGATCTTCAACCAGTGTGGTTTTTAATAATTCTAAAATTTCGCCTTCTTCAATACTCTCCGGAGTTACATTTAGTAATGAAGCATTCTTTTCTGCAGCAAAGCCTTTGTGAATAAGCAGCGTGGCATCGCCACCATCATCAACAATCAGTTGAGGGCCTTTACCATCAGCAAAACTAAGCGCCTGGAAGGTACACCACCAATATTCTTTTAATGTTTCACCTTTCCAGGCAAAAACAGGAATTCCTGCTTCTGCAATGGCTGCGGCTGCCTGATCCTGTGTGGAAAAAATATTGCAACTGGCCCAACGCACATCTGCACCAAGAGCGACCAGGGTTTCGATGAGTACGGCGGTCTGAATGGTCATATGCAATGACCCTGTGATACGAACCCCTTGTAAAGGTTTTGTTTTGCTGTATTTGTTGCGAATGGCCATTAAACCCGGCATTTCTTTTTCAGCAATTTCAATCTCTTTTCTGCCCCATTCGGCAAGAGAAATATCTGCAATCTTATATTGCAATTGTTCTTCGATGATTAATTCTGTCATGTATAAAATCTAATTTGTCTAATGATCAATAGGTTATGATAATAAAGTTTATCACTTTATAAGTGCACAAAGATATGTATTTTTGCGTTATAGTGGATGAGTTTGAATAAGTTGAACCTCTCGAAACTTTTTACTTCATTTGTCAGTATAAAAAGGGATAATTCAAAACCGCAATAATGGTGAATTTTACTGTATATAATCCTGTTCGTTTAGTCTTCGGGAATCAGATTAAAGATGAACTTGGTCCTTGTTTAAAAAAATTTGGCATGAATATTTTGCTGATATATGGAAAAGGATCAGTGAAAAAATATGGTTATTACAATCAGATAATGAACGTATTAACATCCGGTGGGTTCAAGGTTTCAGAATTCTCTGGAATTAAACCGAACCCTGTAATTGATGATGTAAGGGCCGCTGTAAAACTTGGCAAAGAAAAGAAAGTAGATGTTGTTCTCGCGTTAGGCGGGGGAAGTGTAATTGATTCCGCTAAAATCATTTCGTTGGGATTACAAACCGAAATCGATCCCTGGGAATTTATGACCTGGAGGGCTCATCCTGAAAAAGCAACTCCTTTGGTTACTATTTTAACCCTTGCAGCTACAGGCTCGGAAATGAATGCTGCCGCAGTGATTCAAAATCATGAAACCGGAGAAAAACTGGGTTTTGTAAACGAATTGTTGTTCCCTAAAACGAGCTTTTTGAATCCTGAATTCACGTTATCTGTTCCTAAAAATTACACGGCATTTGGAATTGTAGACTTAATTGCTCATTCGCTGGAGTCATATTTTGGCGAAGGAGAACCTTCAATTACCGACAGCTTTACTTTTTCTATCATTAAAGATGCAATGCGTTGGGCACCAAAGCTATTGAACAACCTGGATAACCTGGAATACAGAGCCAATATTATGTTAGATGCTACCCTGGCTCTAAATGGAATTACAAGCTACGGGAAAAAAGGAGGCGATTGGGGAGTACATGCCATGGGGCACGAATTGTCGCTGATGTTTGATACACCACACGGAGCCAGTTTGAGCATCGCTTATCCTGCATGGCTTAAACTTCACAAAAAAACATGTTCGGACAGAATTAGTAAACTTGGGGATGCCCTGTTTGACACCAGCGATGTTGATGAAACCATTGAAAAACTCACTGCGTTTTTTGCATCTGTCGGATCTCCGGTTAAACTGTCGGAGATAAATGTTAATGGTGAACAACTATCAGAAATTGTAGCGCAATATCATCGAAATAAAGTTTCAGGAATGCATCATAAATTATCAAAACATGATCATCAAACTTTAGTGACGCTGATGTCATAATGTTGAAAACCTAATAGCTAATATGGATATAAACTAATTTTATTGCATCGTTAAAACACTAGCAAAATGAGAAATAAGCAAGCCTTAGAATCTGAAGAAAACGACAACATAAGTCGGTTGACGGAACGTATTCGTGAATTGGAAAGCAAGCTTAGTGAGTATGAAAAATCGATTTCGGATCTGACATCAAAAAACGTTACCTATACCGATGTACTTAACCATGTGCCTCTTGCCATGTTAAGCCTCGACACATTTGGTTATATTCAGTTTATTAACAGTACATTTAGCAAGTTATTTGATTATGCACAGACTAACCAAAATCAGCATGTACATATCAGCAGGTTTTTGCAGTTTGACGACACCAGATTAAGTGAAAAAATTTCCAGATTACTCGACGATCATGTTCAGTTTGATATCGAGACCAGAATCTCTGATTTAGATGCCTCGGACAGCTACTTCAGGGTGAGGGGAATTTCTATTACCAACAGTGAACAAAAAGCCACAGCCCATTTAATCATTATTGGAAATATTACTCAAAGGAGGCTTGCTGAAAAGGATTTAATTTTAGCAAAAGAGAAGGCGGAAGAAGGGAATATGCTTAAAACAGCATTTCTTAGTAATCTTTCACATGAAATTCGCACCCCGTTAAATCATATTCTTGGTTTTCTGGAGCTTCTTTTAATGGAAAATTTGCCATCCGAAGACCGTGAGGAGTATACACAAATCGTGCGTGGCAGTAGTGATATTTTGCTAAAGCGTATCGAAGATGTCATTAGCATTTCTAAGATTGAGACCAGGCAAATGGATGTGCATAACGACAACCTTGCAGTATCCGAAATTTTACATTATGTTTTTAATGAATCCAAAAGAATTCAACATCAACACAACAAGCAGCACTTACAAATCATATTAAATGAACAAACTGATTACAGGAATCTTATCATTTCAGCAGATATTCGTAAAGTGCATCAAATTTTAATCAACTTTCTTGACAATGCGGTTGTTTTTACAAGTACCGGTCAGATTGAGCTTGGTTATTTTATTGAGAATATGAACGGCATCTGTTTTTATGTAAAGGATCCGGGCATTGGAATAGCTCCTGAATTTCATGAGTCAATATTTGAACATTTCAGGCAAGTAGATAATTCACCCACACGTGTTGTTGGCGGATCAGGGCTGGGGCTGGCCATTGCAAGCGGGATGGCCAAGCTGATGAAAGGATCAATTACCCTGGATTCGACACCTGAGAAAGGCTCCACTTTTTACCTTCATTTACCCGAATCCATTATCTCAGTCCATTCGATGGAGCCTAGTTATAATCAGTTGGGTATTGATTATTCATGGACTGACAAAACCATTTTGATAGCTGATTACGAACTTGCCAACTTTAACCTGATGAAGATGATGTTATCTAAAACTAAGGTCGAACTGCACTGGGCCAAAACCGGGGAAAAATTGATCAGTCATTTAAATGAGTTTAAAGTGGATCTGGTTATTCTTGATGTTGATCTTCCCGGAATTCCTTTGGTGGAATTAATCAATAGAATAAAAGAACAAGACAGGCAAATTCGCATCGTAATAATTGGGAATGAATTGGATTTTGAACAAACGCAAGTGATTGAAAAAGAACACGTTGATCATTTATTGTTCAAACCCATCAATAAACCTGAACTCCTACATGTTATCAACAGGCAGTTTGTGGTTTCCTGATTCCCGAACCTGTCCTCATTCCTCTCGCACATTGACCTCTTGGTATTGTAAAAGTGGCTTCTATGCAACCATTCACAAAGGCTTTTTGTCAACAATACGAATTATGAATGGATTTTATTAACTTGCTGCCCTGTTTTTCTGTGGAAAGAAAAACGAAAAGGGTCGCATGGAATTTGATAAATCTTTTATAATTAAGTTGTTAAGGAACGATAAAAAAGCACAAGAGGCTTTTTATCTGCATCTTGCCCCAAAAATGTACGGGGTTTGTTTGCGTTTTGCATTGGATAAAGATGATGCGGCGGATATTCTTCAAGATGGCTTTATCAGGGTTTTCGTTCATTTAAAAGATTTCAGGGGAGAGGGATCGCTCGAAGGATGGGTTCGACGCACAATCGTAAATACTGCTATTAACTACTATAATAAAAGAATTAAGCAGGGAGTTAAAACCGATTTAGATCAGGTAAAAGAAACAAATCAAACCAGAAGTTTGGTTGTTGAGAATATGTCGACGCGCGAATTACTGAATATGGTTAATGAATTACCGGATGGCTATAGAACTGTTTTTAACCTGAATATCATAGAAGGATACACGCATAAGGAAATTGGGGAAATGCTCGGGATTTCGGAAAACACATCTAAATCGCAACTTTCCAGAGCCAGGGCAAGTCTGCAAAAACGTTTAAAAATAATTGAAAAGAAAGAAAATTTGTGACAAACCATAACGACCATATCGATCGTATAATCAGGGAAAAGTTTGATTCCTTTGAGCCAACACCACCTCCGCGTGTTTGGCAAGGGGTACTGTCTGGTATGGAAACCCAACAAAGGGCAAAAGCGAATAGGATCAAGAGGACATTCGTTTTAGCTGCCGCTTTCCTTGTAATTCTTCTTAGCTGGGTTTTTTTAATTCCTGAAAAGAAAACAATTTTTAAATCAACAGATTCGGTAGAATACACCTCCATTGAAGCTCCGGAAAATCCAGTACATGAGCCAGCTACTTCTAATGATCTCATAGCCAAAGAATCTCAGCCTTCGATCAATCAAAAACCAGTAGTAATCCAACCTGCTAAAACAGTCGGACCAAGTCAATCGAAAAATGAAATCGTTGTTGGGAATAATCCTGCTGCTTTTAAGGAACCTGAAAATCCGGATCCAATTGGAAATGATACTGAAAAACAAATCAATGATATGGAAAATCGGGTTTTCTTGGGAATTTCATACTTAAATTTTCGAGGATTAAATCAGGTGAATCAAACTATGTATGAGCCATTTTTCTATTCGTTTCATCAATCCCAAAATGTAGAAAAAGGAGGTGATAAAAACCTTGGTCCGGTGAAAAATGCCTTATCAATAAAACCGCGTAAATGGTCTTCTTTTGTAGGTGTTTCACCTGAATTTGTAACTACCACTTTTGATTCTGTCACCCTTTTAAATACGTATTCGATTAATTATGAGCCTATTTTTCATCTAAACAAATCGTTTTTTCTGCGTTTTGGATTTGGCGTTTCTTATGCCAAAGATCGGGGTTTTGCAAAACTTGACTATATCAGCAACGATTTAATGGGTACCTATCATGATGTGTATGATGTAACGTTCGATTCTATTAACGGACAAGTGGTACCTACCTATTATACCAAAACTGTTGAGGTATGGGACAGCATCCGTCATTTGGTAATCTCTGAAGTTACCAACCGGTATATCTATGTTCAGGTTCCTGTTCTGTTAGGCTATTTTCACCAAGGCAATCATTCATCTTTTAACTGGTATCTTTACGGTGGTCCTGCAATGAATATACAAGTTGGAAAGTTTATTGACAAACCGCATCCTGCGGAAAAAGATGTCGAAATAATAAACTTACAAAATAAATTACCGGTGCGGAATAATACCTATTTTCAACTTTGGCTGGGTGCCGGTATCGAGTATAAACTCTCTAATCAGTTCTCTATGGCCATCGAACCAGGATACCGATACTACATCCATTCAATTTATAATAAACCAGGATATAATAAACCCCTTTCCGCTTTTACTTTAAGAATAGGGGCAATAATCAGACTTAACTAAACTCAGATATCATTTTGCTATGATCAGCTCTCTAAAAATATATAAAGAAACGAAAACCTACCTGCTGGGGATCTTTTTACTTTTGGTAAATTTCCCTGTTCTAATTGCAGGAAACCAACCAAATGAAGTTTATATTTCAGGGCAGGTATTACATGTGCTTTATGGTGGTCCTATTGCAAATCATCGGGTGAATATTCTCTCTAATGGGGGTGACAATACCCGCGGTTATTACTTTAAAGAAGTATTTACAAATGATGATGGCTATTTTTTTGACACGATTGTAACACAAGAGAAGAGTGGTTCGTACCTCATTATGACACTCGATAAAAACGACAAACCATATGAAAACACGTTGCATTTCAGGTTTGGCGAAAACATTTATTCGAATATCCTGTTAAGCAATTTTTATATTGATGCACCTTATCAGTTTAAACCGCTGCAAGCCAGGTTTAAGTATGTACAAAAGGCTACAGGAGATCGATTTAGATATTGGTTTTTCGATCAGACAACCAATCCGCATGTCAGTTCCTGGAAATGGGATTTTGGTGACGGAACTACCTCATTGTTGCAAAACCCCGAACATATTTATAGCGAGCCCGGTTTATTTCTGGTTAGTTTGACCGTGACCATGAATATTTATTCTCAGCAGTTTTCAAACACCATTACCCAATTAATTTATATCAGTCCATTGGAATATCACCACTTTGGGGGTCATGTTTTTTCGGAACTTATGCCCATCGATGCAGGGATTGCTTATCTCTATGCCAAAGATTCTGCCAACCATTATTACACATTTGATACTGTCAGGATCGACACGCTTGGGTATTATTATTTTTACCAGATTCCGGCAGGAGAGTATACTGTAAAAAGTGAACTCTCCTTAAATTCAATATATCAGGGTCATTTGCTTCCAACCTATTATGGCGATGAACTGTTGTGGCAGAAAGCAAAGCCCATTCACCTCAATGCTACTTCCTGGGAATACGACATCAGATTAAGGTTACCTGACGATTATTTACCCGGCAATTCCATAATAGAAGGAACGATTGTTTACGATAATCTTCCCAAAGGAATAACCGATGCACAACCTGCAGTTGGGGCAAATATTTATTTAATGAATGAAAACGATGATATGCTGATGTATTGTAAGGCCAACGACCAGGGATTGTTTGAGTTTGTAAATATGAAAGCCAAACCCTATTGGATTTATCCTGAAATCATAGGTGTTACTGCCGAAAAGATCAGGGTTGACCTTTCGGGAGAAAATCCAAATGCCACGGGTATTCACATCACGGTGATTGAAGACGTTGCAAGTGGAATTAACCCGGAACTTGATTTTGGTTCAACAAACTGTAAAATCTACCCCAATCCTGTTTCTGATGTACTGACTGTACAAACCTCTTTTTTGGGAAAATCGACTCCTGAAATTAAGCTATTCAGTACACAAGGTCAATTGATTAAGACCTATCATCTTGATTTTTCTACTGTTGGATCATTTCAACTGGATGTAACCGATGTGATACCCGGAACCTATGTGCTAAAAATATTCAACGCACCAAACACTGATAGTCGGCTTATTATAGTAACCAGGTAGTTAGTTAAAACTCCAACGGGCTCCTTCTTTTGTGTCTTTTACCTGGATATTTAATTTAGCCAGTTCATCTCTGATGCGATCAGATGTAGCCCAATCTTTATTTTCTTTGGCTTGTTTGCGTAGTTCAAGAATGGTGTCCATCAAATAATTCACCAGTTGATCGTTGCTGTTGTTTTTTTCAGGAATTAAACCAAGCACATCAAATAAATACAGGCCAAAAATCTGTTTAAGTTGATCGATTTCAGGCTGTTTAAGACTTGCTTTTCCATCATTTGCAAGGTTAATCATTCGGCTTAACTCAAAAAGTTGAGCGATGGTGACAGGTGTATTAAAATCATCGTTCATCGCATTTTCCAGTGAGTTTTTAATCGCATCAATGTCGAATGATGAGGTATGAGCGGGTTTTAGCAGGTCGATCAGTTTATAAGTTTCGAAAAGTTTAGACAATCCTTTTTCAGCAGCCTGAAGGGCCTCATTAGAAAAATCAAGGGTGCTTCGATAGTGAGCCTGAAGAATAAAAAAGCGAATGGTCATGGGTGAATAAGCCTGAACTAGCGATTCATGGTTCCCTGTAAAAAACTCATCGAGGGTAATGAAATTGTTGAGTGATTTGCCCATTTTTTGACCATTGACGGTAATCATGTTGTTGTGCATCCAAAATTTCACCGGATCGTGGCCATGGGCAGCATTGGATTGGGCAATCTCTGATTCATGGTGTGGAAAGAGCAGATCCATTCCACCACCATGAATATCAAAAGGATCGCCTAAATATTTGGCAGCCATTGCCGAACATTCCAGGTGCCAACCCGGAAATCCTTCGCTCCATGGAGAGGGCCAGTGCATAATGTGCCTGGAGTCTGCTTTCTTCCAAAGGGCAAAATCAAAACCATTCTTCTTTTCTTCCTGCCCTGCCAGTTCACGTGTGTTTTGTAGCAGGTCTTCTATCTTACGTCCCGAAAGTTTTCCATATTCAAACTTCCGGTTGTATTTTTCTACATCAAAATACACCGATCCATCTGCTTCGTATCCATATTCATTTTTAAGAATTTCTTTTACCAATTCAATTTGTTCAATGATGTGACCTGAGGCGGTGGGCTCAATGCTGGGATGCAGCACATTCAATTCATCCATGTTGGCATGATAGCGATCAGTATAAAACTTTACCACTTCCATAGGTTCAAGTTCTTCAATCCGTGCTTTTTTGGCAATTTTATCCTCACCTTCATCCGCATCATTTTCAAGATGACCCACGTCGGTAATATTACGCACATAACGCACCTTGTAACCCAGGTGTATTAAATACCTGAAAACGATATCGAAGGTAATGGCTGCGCGTGCATGACCCAGATGTGCATCACCATATACTGTCGGGCCGCACACGTACATACCCACGTGTGGTGGTGCAATGGGTTTAAACAACTGTTTTTTTCTGACCAGGGTATTATAAATATACAATTGGGTTTCCATGACCGTATCGATTTGTGGCGCAAAATTAAGAAAAGACTGTAGAATCGTCTATAAATTGAAATGTTTGGTGTCGATAGCTGGCATTTGCATCATAAGCCGGACTTAAACTACAATTGTTTTATAAAACACCGGCGGCGTTTATGTTGAATATGGTCGTAGTTTTTCCAGGTGGTGGCACCCTTCAGGTTGGTCTCGAACATGCCGGTAGTTTCCACATATTTTATCCCATTATCGAGCATAGTGCGTTGTAACTCACTAATTAAAATGGCAGGCAAGCCTAATTTTTGGTAATGAGGATCGACACCGGTAAGCAGTAAATCCAGGACTTCTGGTTCTTTTAATGCTTTTTTGATGTGCAGAAACCCAAAAGGAAATAAATGGCCATTTGCTTTCTGCATTGCTTTTGAAAGACTGGGCAACCCAATGATAAAGGCTGCCAGTTGCCCCTCTTTTTTGATGATTACAATATATTTTGGAGCCAAAACGTCCATGTATTTTTGCGTGGCACTTTTTATTAATTCATCAGAAAACGGGCTTACATACGGAAGTTCGTCAAAAGCACGGTTCAATAAATAGAATACCTCGTTCAAATACAAAACCATTTCTTTTTTCTCTTTTAGGTGAATTACTTCCAGGTTATTACGCTGTTTGATAATTTCCACCAGTCGGGTTGCTTTTTCTGGAATTTCTTCAATCTTTAATAAGAATTCAATCCAGTCGTTTTCTTTGGAATAACCCAGCTCCTCAATGTGTTTTTGATAATAGGGGAAGTGCATCACCGAAGCAATGGAAGGCAGGTAATCGAAGCCTTCAATAAGCAAACCCTGATTGTCGAGGTTAGTGAATCCCAGAGGCCCATGAATCGCTTTAACACCTTTCTTGCTCAGCCATTTTTCTGCTACATCAAACAGGACTTTGGTTACCTCCTCATCATCTATTACTTCAAATCTGGTAAAACGCCCCATTTCTTTCCCGATTTTTTTGTTGTAATCGTGGTTTATTATGGCACCAATGCGTCCAACACAACTACCTTCCTTCCAGGCGGTCCAAAATTGAGCATCGCAAAAGCAAAAGGCAGGGTTTGTTTTTGCTGTTAATTGTTTCACTTCATCTGATTTCAAAGGGGGCACCCAAAAAGGATGATTTTGGTAAAGCTTAAACTGGAAATTAACAAAAGCACGGCGATCTTTATCGGTTATAACAGGCCTAATATCAATCATATAACAAAATGTAAGAAATATATATTGCAAATATACTACAACACCAGGATTAAATTGACAGTTTTGGTTGTTTTTGCTTTTGATACTTGATTAAATTTGCCACTGTTAATTTAATAACATAATGATGGAAAAAATACTGGTAATTGGTTGTTCAGGACAGATAGGTTCGGAGCTGGTTATGGCATTGCGCAGCAAATACGGAAATGAAAATGTTTTTGCTACCGATATAAAGTATCCCACGGACGAGGTCCGGGATAGTGGCCCGGGACAGATCCTGGATGTGTTGGATTTTCAAAACCTGTTGCATTACATCGTTCGCAATAACATCACTCAAGTTTATAATCTGGCGGCTGTATTGTCAGGAAATGCTGAAAAAATCCCATTGCAGGCATGGGATATTAACATGAAAGCTCTGATCAATACTATCCTTGCTGCACAACAATCGGATGCCAAAAAACTTTTCTGGCCCAGCTCCATTGCCGTTTTTGGACCTACCACACCGCGCAATCTTACCCCTCAGCTTACCATCATGGAGCCCAATACAGTATATGGAATTTCCAAATTGGCGGGTGAACGCTGGGGCGAATACTACCATCAAAAATATGGAATTGACTTCCGTAGTGTACGGTATCCCGGTTTGATCAGTTATAAAACAGAAGCTGGTGGTGGAACCACAGATTATGCGGTTGAAATATTTTATGAAGCCATTCGCCATGGCAGCTACGAATGTTTTCTATCGGCTGATACCGCCTTACCGATGATGTTTATGGATGATGCAATCAACAATACCATTCGGTTAATGGAAACTCCGGGAAAGAACCTCACGCTTAGGTCGAGCTATAATGTTGCAGGTATATCGTTTACGCCAAAACAACTGGCCGAATCCATTAAAAAATACATGCCTGAATTTAAAATCACTTATAAACCCGATTTCCGTCAGGCAATCGCCGATAGTTGGCCGGCAAGTATTGACGATAGTATTGCCCGTCGCGACTGGGGATTAACCCAGGAGTACGATCTGGACAAAATGACTAAGCTGATGCTTGAAAAGGTCGGGAAAAAATTAAAATAGTTATATGTTATGAACCCTCTCTAATTTTTTACGTTGGGGAGGTTGATTTTGCGTGATTTATGTCATTTACATATTTTTAACTAAATATATGTTGTAACATATAATGTTGTTACTTATTTTTGCACCTCATTTAACTAACACACACTCACATGAAAAAAATTGGAATTTTATTTACAGTACTTCTAACAGCAGCAGGTTTATGGGCACAAACTTCCGTATGGGAATTTGATAAAGCACACTCTTCAGTGGAGTTTGGTATCGATCACATGGTGATTACTGAAGTTACCGGGAAGTTCACCGAGTTTACAGGATCAGTTAAATCTGAAAAGGAAGATTTCACCGATGCTAAAATTGAGTTTTATATTGAAGCAAAAAGCATTAACACAAACAACATCGATCGCGATGATCACTTGCGTAGTGCCGACTTTTTTGATGTAGACAAATTTCAGCAAATTACCTTTGCAAGTACATCTTTTACAAAAACATCGGGAAAAAATTATTCCTTGACAGGCAATTTAACCATGCACGGTATTACAAAACCCGTTACATTTGAAGTTACCTACGGTGGCATGATTGTAGATCCTTATGGAAATACAAAAGCCGGATTTAAGCTCACAGGAAAATTAAGCCGAACGGATTACGGACTAACCTGGAGCAAAGCACTTGAAACAGGAGGTCTCGTGGTAGGTGAAGAAGTCACTCTCACTGCCAGGGTTGAATTAATGAAAATGAACCCTTAATAATAATTCTCATGGAGAAGCCAACGATTGCGCAAAAAAAGCCTTTTATCCTGGACATGACTCCCGGCACCTATTACTGGTGTGCCTGTGGCAAGAGTTCAAACCAGCCATTTTGTGATGGGTCGCACAAAGGAACCGCTTTTACTCCCATAAAAACGGAGATTGCTGAGCAGAAAAAAGTTGCCTGGTGTGGTTGTAAGCACAGTGCGAACAAACCATTTTGCGATGGTGCCCATGCAAATCTTTAATACTATTTCGGCCTGTCTTCGCAACCTGGTTGCGAAGACAGGCTGTTTTAATTTAATCAATCACCACTAATGAAATCATTTTGGAATCAGCGATATGGAGCAGCGCAATTTGCTTATGGTGTTGAACCCAACAAATTTTATAAAGAGCAGATTAATCGCGTGAAACCCGGAAAGGTATTATTTCCCGGCGAAGGCGAAGGCCGCAATGCGGTTTATGCTGCCACTCTTGGGTGGGATGTTACGGCCTTTGATAGCGCTGAAAATGGAAAAATAAAGGCCGATATGCTGGCCGATTTGTATAAGGTGAAAATCGATTATATTGTTGATGATGCCGAAGATGTGGTACTGCGCAATAATTATTTCGATTGCATTGTTTTTGTTTTTGTGCACCTGCCGATGGAAGAACGACAGCTTTTTCACCGCAAGATGTTGAGCAAACTAAAACCTGGAGGTCTTGTTATTTTTGAAGGGTTTGCCAAAAAGCAGCTTGAATTTAATTCCGGTGGCCCGCGAAACCTTGAAATGTTGTTTTCAAAAAAAGAAATCTGGGAAGATTTTTCCTCTCAAATGCAGGAGTTGAACATACAAGAATTGGAGGTAAAATTATATGAAGGCGAATTTCATCAGGGTATTTCGCAAGTGATCAGGTTTGTAGCCAGAAAAATCAAATAGTATAGGATATGAAGATTGAAGATGAAATAAAAGGTAGGTTTCGCAATGAATTTCACAAAGCAATCATTAACCTGACTTATACCACCAATCAGTTAAGTCATGGGTTTTATCAGGTAGTGAAACAACATGGCATCAGCATTCAACAATACAACATTCTCAGGGTGCTAAGGGGGTATAAAAATACGCCTTCGAGCATTGGTTTTTTAAAAGAACGCATGCTCGACCAGAGTTCTGATGTCAGCCGACTGGTGGATCGGCTTGTGCTGCGCAATTTGGTTCAACGAACAGAAAGTACCGCTGACAGACGACAAAAGGATGTTGTAATTACACAGGTTGGATTGGGTTTATTGGCCAAGATGGATCATTGCGAATCGCAGCAAGATGAGTTACTTAAGACCATTACCGAAGAGGAAGCCCGACATCTGAACGAATTGTTGGATAAAATAAGGGGCTAAAAAAAGGACCGTCAATTCAGGACGATCCTTATTCGTTTAAAACAAACTGTTTTCATTAGTTATCGGCCATGATGTGATTAGTTTTTAATCACCTTAGCCATGATTGATTTTTTTTCACCAGCTAATTCAACCTGAATAAAATAAACCCCATTTTCGTATCCCGATAAATCCAGTTGAATTTGTTGATTCGAGGTTCCTTTATGGCTACTAACAATTTTTCCAAGCGCATTATAGATACTTACGTTGGTGATTTTTTTTTGAGAAGAAGCAATTTGAATCAAGCCACTGGTTGGATTCGGGGATATAATAATTTGTTCGTCACTGTTTTGGTCAATATTCAAAGGCTCGATGGTTGTTCCTTTTAAAACAACCTGACGGGTGATCCTTTGGGGCATGGTGTCTGCATAATATGAATCATAATTCAAGGTAAGCACATCATTAAAGTCGTGTATTCCCATTCCCACGGGATAAAAATACACTACCATATTTTCACTTCCTCCGGCGGCAATGTACAATGGCAGCTGTGTTCCTAATGTATAAGCCTCCAGGTGATTGGATGCGCTTGTGATGGTAATTTCGTGATCCAGGTTGTTGGTTATCGTAAAAATAACGGGCCAGGATACATAATCATTGTAATAACCATAATCAATCGTATCAAAATTAGTTTCGAAACAAGATGTTTGCCAGTTGAATTTTAAAACTTTAAATGACAATGAACTATCTACCGACAGTTCCCAGGTTTTTATTCCTTCATTGTTTGCCTCTGTGGCAATGATGGGCCAATTATTTCCCCAACCTACGAGCACATTGTTGTTGGGCAGTCGGCGTGTGCTGCCTTTGTTCTTCCCGTAAATGGCAGGATCATTGCTATAAGAGAACACCAGAGTTGCCACCAAATTTTGATCATCAAGTTCATATTCCAAACCTTTGGATATCCGTGGATTATCAAAGTTACCATTGTCGTATAAAGTAATGTTTCCATTTTCATTCTGACGGATATCGTGGGGCCATGTAAAACCAGCTGTGTCATTGGTAAACGTAAACATATTGTTCTGGGCTTTCGGTCCAAATCGCCAGATGATATCACCGGTATTTCGGTCAATTTTGGTGATTTCATCAAAATGCCGGCAACAAAGCAATAAATTTCCATCCGAAGTGGTATCAAACGAATTTACATGAACATAATCCACACTTTGTGCAGTTAAATCAATATGATTGGCATCAGTAATAGCGAAATGATCCCAACTTCTCCACTGAAAAATGACGTTGTGGTCAGGATCAAGTTCCTGAAGGACAAATCCTCTGACGGTTGCATTTGGATCACCTCCTGCTACAACCGTATCCATTCCTACCAATTGTTCATCATAAATCATCAGGTAATGGTTACCATTTGCTAACATTTTAACATCATGAGTATTTGTCTTATAACCATTTCCAACCTGAAGCGTGTCGATGATGTTATATTGATCATCCAAGACAACAAATGAGTTTTTGTCGGTAAATGTTGGTAATGCGTATTTGTGGACCAGGTGATTGTTGGCCACAACCTGAAAATTTACGGCAATGTCAGGATACTCTCTGTAAAAAACAGGAGTTCCATAATTATCAACAATCACAGCATAATCACCATATCTATCTGTACTTGGTTCAGGAGCAAAGAATGTGAGTTCTGGAGCAGGATTGTTATAAGCCAGGATCTCAATTGGTGGAAAATTATCGGGCAACTCTGCATTGCCGTATGTAATGAGTTGACTGGAACTATAAACAATCTCTTTTGTATTCAGTTGTTTATGTGAATTATCAGCGACATTTTCAAAGGAATTATCATTCTGGTCAAAATTCTGCGAAAGTGCCCTTGAATCATCGGGCTTAATCACAAAGTGAAACGAAATTCCCTCGAGATTTGCTCCGCTTTCTGTTTGAATGCCGGGTAGCAATTTTACATTGATGGTTTCGGCATACTGAAATGCTTTCTTCGGGGTGAAAATCAGGGTACGAGAGTCATGAGAAAGCTTAACATTTCCCGAAATGAGTCCACTTACAGAACCGAAAACGGAAATTAATCCGGTGCTGATACTATTCCGATCTAACCGGGCACCGTTTCTGAGAGCTATGTTATTTTCAGGATTTATTAATTTCGATTCGGGTTGAGGAGAAACATAATTCCAGCTCGTTTGAGCTCCAAGAGTTATGCTGAGTAAGATCAAAATGACCGAACTATAAATCTTTTTTAACAGTAAAACTTTTTTCATTACAGGCGAATTTTTAGCAAAATTAAAGAATTGGTATCAAGATTGATAATAAATACAGACAAAATTAATCACTAATAGGTTTCGTGTTTTGAAACAAAAAAGGCTGCTTTTTATAATTATTTCCTTTTAATTTCACATATTGTGTCTGAGCAGTCAAAATTCTATGCACTACAATGGGAATCAAATCTATTTTGATAATCAAATATTTAGAATATGGTTGGCACAACAGTTAATAAAACGACAATTTTTTAGATATGTTTGCAACATAATACTGTTTTGCATGGTCAGTATGTTCAGAACGAAAATAATTCAAAGATGACATTGCGTCCCGGATACCATTTCTACATTTCCCTTTTTGCTATTATAATAACTGTATTTGCTGCATCGGATCTATTATCGAAGAATCCATATTACTATGACCAGCATTTTTATTATTTATTTCCGTTTCCTGAAGCCACCGAAATAAATCCGTATTCCGACCTGATCTTTAAACATAAAGAGGCTTTTAGGGATAATTCTGATTCTATTGAGTTGCATGTGGTTAATCACCATGGCGAAATGATTATGGGTAAAATATTGCTAAAGGAAAATAACCATACCCTAATTTTCTTACCAGACCAGCCTTTTAAACCGGGCGATATTATTTCAGTACACTTGTCTGGTGTGAGATGCCAAAACGGAAATATTTCAGATGCGCTAAACTATTCCTTTCAGGTAAGAGATACACCACAACCGAATTTAAATTCAGACGGAGTTATGAATGGATTTCCTGCAAAGGCAGAAAACAAGACAGTCCAAATTCAATCAGGGTTTGAGCTTCCTGAAGGCTATCCTTACTATGAAATAGGGTTAAATACCACCCCGACTCCTGATCAGTATTATTTTCAGGCTTCCGAAGTCGGCCAGTTTTTTCAACTGATAACCGATAACAAAGGAATCCCATATTTCTACAAGGAAACTCCTACACGCTGTCTCGATTTTAAGGTGAATAAAAACGGGTATATCACTTACTTTGAAGCTTCCAAGTCTGCATATGTGGAATTGGATAGTGCCTATCGTTTTCGCAGATTATATAAAGCCTCAATGGGCTATGCGACCAACAACCATGAATTGCTTGTGATGCCTGATGGAAATTACTGGACCATTAACGATGAATATCTTGTAACAGATATGAGCCAATATGTGGAATGTGGGAATCCACAGGCTACAGTGATTCAATATGTAATTGAAGAAAAGGATGCAGACAATGTTGTGCTGTGGCAATGGAGAACCGTCGACCATTTTAACATTATGGATGGTGATCCCAATCAGGTCGATTTTTGTAATGCAATTGTCATTTATGCGCATGTAAATTCAATTGCCATCGATCCCAATGGAGACGTATTGATTTCCTCACGAAAGTTAAATGAACTGACCAAAATCGATAAAAACACGGGTGAAATTCTTTGGCGTTTGGGAGGTGTACACAACCAGTTTACAATAGTAGGCGATCCGCTAAACGGATTCACCGATCAGCATATGGCCCGGGAAGATGAGTTGGGAAAGGTTACCGTTTTCGATAATGGCAACTACCACAATTCTCCCCACAGTCGCGGGGTGAGTTATGCGGTGGATACCAATACATGGACAGCCACTTATATCAATGGTTATGATGACAATAATCCGGTTGTGGTAACCAATCCCATGGGAAGCATGCAAACCCTGGAAAACGGAAATGTGGTCATTGGCTGGACACTGAATGCACAAGAAAAGTGTTTGACCGAATATCAATCCGATGGGACAAAAGTACTCGAAATGCATCAAACACAAACAGCTAACCTACGTAGTTACAGATCGTTAAAATATCCATGGAAAACAACCTATTTTTATCCTGAATTCGATACTGTAGATTTTGGGTTTCAGAATTTACCCGGAAATACAACCAGTCAACCAGTAAATGTTGTCAATCCAAATGCCGAATCCATTGTTGTTACAGGCAGTTATTTCAGCATTAATCCGTTTAGTTTACAGACTTCATTACCAGTAACTATTCCCGGGCATTCGTCGCAGGAATTTGTGATGTCGTTTCATCCATTGTTCGATGGTGAATACAATGACTACGCCTATCTGATGACACAAAACGATACTTCCGGGATTTCGATAAAGCTATTTCTAAAAGGGTCTACACTGCAAAGTGGCATGAATGAAAATGTATCTGAAGTGCCCGAAATCTATCCAAATCCATTAAAAAATCAGGTGTCCATGCAGTGGGCCGGGAACCAAGCTTGTCATGTGGTGGTTTATCATATTTCAGGAACCAAAATCGCCAATTTTAACCTGTTGCCCGATGAAGCAAAAACAATCCAGACTGAAGGATGGAGGCATGGTTGCTATATTTTTGAAATGAAATCTGGAAAACAGGTTTGGCATCAAAAATTGATAAAGCAATAGCGTTTGGCTGATTTACAATCCCAATTAATTAATCAACAGGTTCTGAAACACCTGTATGAAATGCCTTTAAACTTGCTACTTTTGCAATACTTTTAATTTGTATTAGAATAATCTGAAATTCAATTTATCGATCTATGTTCGATGCTGAAATTACCATTATTGGTGCCGGAGTGGTTGGTCTGGCCATCGCTGAAAAGCTTTCACAACACATTTCGCAGGTGTTTGTGGTGGAGAAACATCCCACTTTTGGTCAGGAGACCAGCAGTCGCAACAGCGAGGTGATCCATGCCGGGATTTATTATGTTAAAAACAGCCTCAAAGCCAAACTTTGCGTCGAGGGAAGAGATCTTTTATATGATTTCTGCGATCGGTACGAACTGCCTTATAACCGTTGTGGAAAGCTGATTGTGGCCACTTCCGAAGAGGAAATCCCGGCGCTTGAACAGGTAGAACAAAAAGCCCTGAGCAATGGTGTTACCGATTTATATTGGATGACACAGGAAGAGATTAAAGCCATGGAGCCGAACATATTTGCGGTAAAAGCATTGTTTTCGCCCTCCACCGGAGTGATCGATTCCTATTGGTATTTAAAACGGTTAGAAACCAATTCCATCAACAATGGTGTACAGTTTGCCTACAGCTCGGTTGTCACCGGAATAGAAAAACAGACCGAAGGTTATCAGATTGACCTAAATGATGCTGATGGTCATCCATTTTCGTTTACCTCGAAAAGGGTAATTAATGCTGCCGGACTCGAATCCTTTAATATTGCGTCCATGATGGGAGTAAACGATGAGGATTTAACCATTCATTTTTGTAAAGGAGAATATTTCAGAATCCAGCCTCCCAAACACAAGCTGTTAAACCGCCTGGTGTATCCCGTACCTTCCAAGGATGCGTTGGGAATACATGTCACCATTGATATGGGAGGTGGCGTTAAGCTTGGCCCGGATGTGCAATATCTGGATACAAACCAATACGATTATACCCTGACTCCTTCAAGACGAAAAGCCTTTTTCGAATCCACCAGACGGTTTTTGCCTTTTCTGGAAGAAGAAGACCTGATTCCGGAAATGGCAGGAATTCGTCCTAAGACTCAGACAAAGGATGGCCCTCCACGGGATTTTTATATCCGGGAAGAAAGCCTGAGGGGTTTGCCCGGTTTTGTCAACCTGATTGGAATGGAGTCGCCCGGACTTACGGCTTCCCTGGCTATAGGAAACTATGTTGAAAGATTGCTAAACGGGCAAAATGACATATAGATCATAATAGGTGCAAAAAAATAGTGATTGTTCATGTAGATGAATTCCTGTTTTTTCCAATCATTTATCATCGTTGAAAGCTTATAGTGAACCACAAAAAAGGAGCGTCTTCTTTTTGTAATTTCGCAAACTAATTTGGTCGTTATGAAATGGGTTTTTATTTTTCTTGTCTTAGTTGTTTCGGATTTAGCTGAAGCACAGAAATCAACTCGATATGAGACTAACTTAAACATTGTACGATCCAGAGAAGCCTATCAGGAGTCAATTCGCATAAATACTGACAATCAACTGGTGAATTTGGAAACCGAAATTCCAAGTATTGTGTTGGATATCAGGTATGCTACCATCGATAATTTTACCGGACAAAAAATATATACTGAGCCAAAAGCCTTTGCCAGAAGACCTGTTGCGGAAGCACTAAAAAGGGTTCAAAAAATTTTAGCAAAGAAAGACATTGGCCTTATTGTTTACGATGCTTATCGTCCTTATGCCGCCACAATCAAGTTTTATGAGGTTTTCAAAGACACTACATTTGTTGCCTCACCCTATTCGGGATCGCGCCACAACCGAGGTGCCGCAGTTGACATTGGTCTCATGGATATTAAGACTGGAAAGGAGTTGGAAATGCCCACTGATTATGATAGTTTTAGCGATACGGCAGCCCCTGATTTCCCTGACCTTCCGGAAAACGTGAAGTTAAACAGAGACTTGCTAATCAAGGTGATGCATGATAACGGATTTACCGTTTATCATAGTGAATGGTGGCATTTTGATTATCAAAACTGGAAAGAGTATGAGTTGTTGGACTTAAGTTTTGACATGTTAGAAGAAAGTAAGTAATAGAAAAAACAGATATTGTAATGGGATACGATTTTGACCGCATTGAAAAGAAATGGCAGAAATACTGGAGTGAGCATAAAACATTTAAGGCTGACATCAATCACGACAAACCTAAATTCTATGTACTTGATATGTTTCCCTATCCTTCGGGAGCGGGTTTACATGTTGGACACCCATTGGGATATATTGCCTCCGATATTTACTCCCGTTTTAAACGACATCAGGGTTTTAATGTGTTGCATCCCATGGGTTACGATGCCTATGGACTTCCTGCTGAACAATATGCTATTCAAACCGGCACCCATCCTGAAATTACAACAGAAAAAAATATTCTTCGCTATCGCGAGCAACTGGACAAAATAGGCTTTTCCTTCGATTGGGACCGTGAAGTACGCACTTCTGACCCGGAATACTACAAATGGACACAGTGGACGTTTATCCGTCTATTTAATTCATGGTACAATAAAAAAACAGACAAAGCCGAAAATATCAGCGCCTTGATTTCACATTTCGAAATCAATGGAAATACCGGACTGGAAGCAGCCAACACGTGTGAAGAAATATTTACTGCTGAGTTTTGGAACAATACCTCTGAAAAGGAACAGCAGCAAATCCTGATGCATTATCGCCTGGCCTACCTTTCAGAAACCATGGTCAACTGGTGCCCTGAATTGGGTACTGTTTTGGCCAATGACGAAGTCAAGGAAGGCCTTTCGGAGCGAGGTGGACATCCCGTTGAGAAAAAACTCATGTTGCAGTGGTCGTTGCGCATCACAGCTTATGCACAACGATTGCTTGACGGACTGGAAACAGTGGATTGGTCAGAACCCATCAAAGAAATGCAGCGCAACTGGATTGGAAGGAGCGAAGGGGCGAGTGTGGATTTTGAGGTGTGGGATGGAGATTCTTCTCTTACCCCACCCCTCCCGATAGCCATCGGGGACTCCCCAAAGGGGAAGGAGCAGATCACTGATAAAAATTTAAACGAATCAACCAAAGTCCTCCCCTTTGGGGAGGATTTAGGTGGGGTTAATAACCCGAAGCAACAAACACTAAAAATCACCGTATTCACCACCCGTCCCGATACCTTGTTCGGCGCTACTTTCATGGTGCTTGCTCCTGAGCACGAGTTGGTGACGCAGATCACTACTCCTGACAGAAAAGTAAATGTATTGGCATACGTTTCCTGGGCTAAAAATCGTTCGGAACGGGAACGCATGACCGAAGTAAAAAATATTTCCGGTGAATTTACAGGTGCCTATGGCATAAACCCACTTACGGGTGGAAAACTTCCTATCTGGATTGCAGACTATGTGCTGGCCGGATATGGAACTGGGGCCATTATGGCCGTTCCGGGCCACGATTCCCGCGATTTTGCCTTTGCCCGTCATTTTAATTTACCCATCATCCAGGTGGTGGTGGCTGAAGGGGAGGAGCCCACTGATCCCGCTACCTGGGACGATTCTATTGACAGTAAGGAAGGTGTGATGGTGAACTCCGGATTTATTTCCGGGATGCAAGTTAAAAATGCCATCAATACGACCATCAACAAAATACAGGAAATGGGCATTGGCTATGGAACCATTAATTTCCGCTTGCACGATGCCATTTTCAGCCGTCAACGCTATTGGGGTGAACCGTTCCCAATATATTATAAAGATGGAATGCCATATACTTTGGATGAAAGTGAATTGCCGCTCAAACTACCTCAGGTAGAAAGTTATTTGCCCACTGAACAGGGTGATCCACCATTGGCTGCCCTGACTGACTGGAAAACAAAGGAAGGGTACCCTCTGGAAACCAATACCATGCCCGGATTTGCAGGTTCGAGTGGTTATTATCTACGGTACATGGATCCACAGAACAAAGACGAGTACTTTTCAGCGGAAGCCAACCAGTACTGGCGCAATGTAGACTTGTATGTGGGTGGCGATGAACATGCAGCCGGCCATTTGATTTACTCCCGTTTCTGGAATATATTTTTGTACGATCTGGGCCTGGCTTGCGAAACAGAGCCATTTAAAAAGCTGATAAACCAGGGGAAAATCCAGGGAAGATCAAGTTTTGTATATAGGATACCGGGAACCAACAAATTTGTTTCGCACAATTTGCGCAAAGATTACGACACCCAACGTCTGCATGTAGATATCGATCTGGTAGAAAATGATGTGCTGAATACCGAAGGGTTTAAAGCCTGGCGTGACGAATACAGAAATGCCGAGTTTATTCTGGAAGAAGGAAAATACATCTGTGGCTGGGAGGTGGAGAAAATGTCCAAATCAAAACACAATGTCCAAAACCCGGATGCACTTATCGAAAAATATGGTGCCGATACACTTCGTTTATATGAAATGTTCCTGGGACCCCTTGAACAGGACAAACCCTGGGATACCAATGGTATTGAAGGCGTTTTCAGATTTTTGAAAAGACTTTGGAGATTGTATTTTGATAACAACGATCAATTGATTGTTACCAATGAAAATGCTACAAAAGAAGAACTAAAGGTGTTGCACAAAACCATTAAAAAGATTCATGAGGACATCGAGCGTTTTTCGTTTAACACCGGAGTGAGTGCTTTTATGATCTGCGTTAATGAACTCATGGAGTTGAACTGTCACAAACGTGAAATTCTGGAGCCTCTGGCCTTGTTGATTGAACCCTATGCGCCTCATGTGGCCGAAGAATTGTGGCAATTGTTGGGACATCAGGGTAGTATCAGCACAGTTGACTTTCCTCAATACGATGAAAAATATCTGGCAGAAGCCAGTTTTCAGTATCCCGTTTCATTTAATGGCAAAATGCGTTTTAAACTGGATCTCCCGGTGGGATTGACCATCGCAGAAATCGAAAAAGCTGCCATAGAATCTGATGAAGCAAAAAAATGGATGGAAGGCAAACCACTTCGTAAAATAATAGTCGTTCCCAAGAGAATTATCAATATCGTCGTTTAATATGTGAGACCCTATGCCTTTTATGAATCATACTTTCTGTACGTTTGCACCATGATGCGAATCTGTTTATTAATTTCAGTTATTATTATCTCGCTAAATGCATCAGGTGTATTTGCACAAGATGTCATTCTGAATCAAGCATTTAAAACAGGCGAAAGGCTCGAATACCGGGTGTATTATCAATCGGGTATAGGCAATGTAACAGCAGGTGAAGCCATTCTTACTGTCGAAGAATGGAAGGAGCAATATACAGGATCAGATAAAACCGTTTTTCATATTACCGGCGAGGGAAATTCAACCGGGGTGTTTAATTTTTTCTTTAAGGTGAGAGATAAGTTTCAGTCGTTTGTCGATCAGCAAACCCTGTTGCCGTATGTTTTCTTGCGCGAAACCCGTGAAGGGAAATTTAATAAAGACGATAAGGTGACCTTTGACAGGGAAAGACTAACCGCTGTCAGCACGTCAAAGACTAAAACAATTCCGGCCAATGTTCAGGATGTTATTTCAGCTATTTATTATATGCGCACTTTTAAAGTGAGCGATTTTGATGCCGATAGTATGTTTTATCTCAATTTTTTTCTGGATGATTCGGTGTATACATCAGCCATTAAATTCCAGGGAAGGGGCTATATAAAAACAAAATGGGGCAGAATTCTGTGTTTGAAAATTGCTCCCATGATGGCTACTGGTGATATTTTTGCCGATAAATATCCCATGTTTGTCTGGGTAAGCGATGACGAAAACCATGTGCCTGTCATGGGTGAATCGGAGGTGATTGTAGGCTCTATAAAAATGGAACTGATTGAGTATTCAGGCCTGGTGAAACCGTTGAAGTTTGTGAAAAAAGAAGAATAACATCATCAATAGTTGAATCTGGGTTATCAGTACTCAATTAACCCGCTGTTTCAATTGCAATTCATTTAGGCATTATCTTTGTACTTCACGCATCTTTCAACAACAATGATCCTATGAAACGATTTGCCCAAATTCTCGCTTCTTTCTCGTTTATTTTACTTCTTTTCCCGGCCTGTGCCCAACAACACAATGATTTTGAGAAAACCTGGAAAGAAATTGAATCTTTTAAAAAACAAGGCCTTCCGCAAAGCGCCATCATACTGGTTGATAAAGTGTATGATCAGGCCAAAGCCGAATCGAATCAGCCTCAACTTATCAAAGCTCTATTGTATAAAATGAGCCTACAGGGCGATTTCGAGGAGAACCACCTGGAAAAAGCCATCGGGCAACTGACAGGGGAATTGTCTACGGCAGAGACACCTGAACGGGAAATTCTTCACTCCCTGCAGGCACAGCTCATCCAGCGATACTATGACCAAAATAAATGGCAAATTCTTCAACGCACAACGGTAATGGGGAATTCATCAATGGATATGAAAACCTGGGATGCCATGCAGTTCGAACAAGCCATCCGAACACATTACCTGCTTTCGCTTGAAAACAGAAAACAACTTGAAGCGTTGCCTTTGAAAGGTTTTCAAGCAATCGTTACCGAATACGACACCAATTTTTGGCCAACGATGTACGATTTACTCGCCAACAGAGCCTTGTTGTTTTTTACAGAATCCACTCTTGATTTTAAAAATACACCGGAGCCTCTTTTTCAACCCGAAAACCCCTACTTTGCGGACTCACATACTTTTGTTGGTTTGCCCCTTGATGCCAATCAACTGGGACAAAACCACGCTCAGGTACTTGAACTATTTCAGCATTTGCTGGCCTTTCATCTTACCTCGCATAACTCCGGGGCATTCATCGATCTCGATCTCAGACGACTAACCTATGTGTATCAACAATCCGTTCAAACTTCAGCTTCGTGGAATCAGTACGCCAACGCTTTAAGTAAATTGATTGAAGGTAACCAGGACAAGAAATCAATGAGTAACGTGTATTATACATTGGCAGAACTATATTATAGCAATGGACAAAGCTATCAACCCCAAGTTAGTGACAGTTCTCGTTTTCAACTCGTAGAATCGGCCAGAATTTGCCAACAGGCTTTGGAAATCTATACTGATTCAGCCCAAAAAGCACCTTTTGATGCACTTCTTCAGCTAATTCTTCAAAAGAGTTTTTCACTCACCACCGAGGAGGTAATCCTTCCGGGTAAACCGATTTTGGCTTCACTTGGCTTTAAAAATGTAAATAAGCTGTATTTTAAAGTGGTCAGGTTGGATGTGGATGCTTACCTGAAAAGCAATGTCCCGCAAAAGGACCAGATGAAACAAGCCCTTCAACAACAAGAGGTTCTCAGCTTTTCGCGTGATCTCCCCGATACTAAAGATCATCAGGGTCATACGGCTCTCATTAGCATTCCGGCACTTAACAAAGGTTTTTATGCACTGTTTATTTGTAATGAGCCGGATTTTAGCGAGCAATCTGAAGTTGAATTTGAACTCTTGTGGGTTTCGGAGTTGAGTTATATCTTGAAAGAAAACACCAACACCGATGGTGGCGAGTTGTATGTGCTCGACCGCGTTACCGGAAAACAAGTCCCTGGTGTTGATATCGAAGTGTACCAAAGTCAGTATAATAACAAACTGAGAATTCATGAAACGGTTCAGGTAGGACAGTTAGTAACTAACAAAGCCGGATTTACCTTCATCACTGCATTTAAAAAAGAGCGTTATGGAAATTATACTTTTGTTTTCCGTAAAGGGGAGGATGTGTTGATTTCTCGAAATTTCATGCGTTTTTATAAAAATGAAAAGCAAGTTAATCCAACAATCCGCACGTATTTATTCACCGACAGGTCGATTTACAGACCCGGTCAAACTATGTATTATAAGGGCATCGTGGTTTCAAGTTTAGGAGATGAAGTAACCCTGGTCAAGGGACAGAGCGACTTAATGCAGTTGTATAGTCCCAATGGAAAAAAGATCATGGAAATCCCTGTTGTGACAGATGCGTATGGTGCATTTCAGGGTTCAATTCAAATCCCGCAGGATCAACTCAATGGAAGCATGAATTTGAGAACCAAATCAGGTAATGTCCAGGTTCTGGTTGAAGAATACAAAAGGCCCGCCTTTTTAGTAATTCTGGATACAGTAGCAGGTCAATATGCACTCAATGACAGCATTCGTGTTACAGGAAAAGTTGAAAACTACGCGGGCAATGCTGTTACCAATGCTTTTGCCTCCTACCGCGTTACACGTAGCAGTTATTGGCCTATTCCATACCGCAGCTATGGCTGGATTCCTCCTTACCTGATGTCTGATATGCAGATCGATTTTGGCGAATTTACCACTGATGATCAGGGTGTTTTCTCCCTGAAATTTAAAGCCAATACCGATCCGTCAGCTCAAAACAGGTTGGATCAGTTTTACCAATACACCGTTTCGGTTCAGGTTACCGACATCACGGGCGAGGTGCACGATGCGCAAACATCCATTCGAGTGGGCTCCGTTTCTGCCTTACTCGACGTGAAGGGTACCGATCAGGTGAATAGAGAAGCAATCGAAAACTTTAACATATCCGCTTCAAATCTGTCAGGATCAGGAATCAGGATGGAGACGAAGGTTACTTTTTACCAATTGAATGCACCCGGGAAAGTATTATTTTCAACACCTTTTGGTCTTCCCGACCAGGAAGTAATGAGCGAGCAATCCTATCGTGATCAGTTTCCCGATCTGGCCTGGAAAGAGGAGAACAAGCCCGAAAAATGGACAAGAAATGAAATGTCAAACAGAGAATTATCTATAAATGGAAAAGCCACTCTATCGCTGGGTGAATTAAGTACATGGTCTGTGGGTGAATATGTGATGGTACTGGAAGGAATAGATCAATATGGAAAATCGGTAAAGGCGGAGCATTATTTTTCGCTTTATTCTTCAAATGAGAAAACCATTCCCGGCAAGCCTCCATATTGGGCTGCTTTATCCTCCCAAAAGGCTGAACCCGGACAAACGGTGACTATTACAGTTGGCTCCGCAGTCCGAAAAGCCGATATGTTGGTTGAAGTTACTCATGGAACGGAAACTTTATTCAGCCAATGGGTAATCCTGAGCGGAGGCCTAAAGACCTTTGAAATTCCCGTAAAGGAAGCACATCGGGGAGGTATTTTGGTCAACACATGCATGGTAATCAATAACCGCCTTTTTACAGAAAAATTTATTATCGACGTACCTTTTACCAACAAAAAGCTGGACATCGTTTTGGAAACCCGGCGTGATTTTCTTACTCCTGGAGAAAAGGAAACCTGGAAAGTGCACATCAAAGGTGTTGATGGGCAAGCGCTGGCTTCAAGGCTGATGGCCGGAATGTACGATGCTTCATTGGATCAGTTCACCGACCATACATGGAACATGTCGCTTTATCATTCAACTGCAACAGGCCATGGTTGGGAAGGAATACAGTTTCAAACAGAACACTCTGGTAACCTGTATGCACAAAAGTTCCCGTTTTTAACAGGTTTTAGCCCCCAATACCCCAATATCAACTGGTTTGGATATTTTTATGAAGATTCGGATGGTATATATGAAAAAATGGGGCTGGTACGTGGAGTGATGACAATTGTTGAGGACGAAGTTGAAATTGATAAAGATGAAGAAATCGCACCGGTCACCATGCAACAACCACAGCCGCCAGAACCAGCGAAGGAACCAAATATACCCCTTCGTACCAACTTCAACGAAACCGCTTTCTTTTATCCCGATTTGTCAACCGATAAAGAGGGAAATGTGACCTTTAGTTTCAAAACACCCGATGCCCTCACCACCTGGAAGCTCCTCATGTTAGCCTATACTCCGGATTTAAAAGTGGGATCGTCGCAGAAGGAGTTCAAAGCCAAAAAATCGTTGATGGTAATGCCCAATGTGCCGCGTTTTGTCCGTCAGAATGATGAGCTGGATTTTACCGCCAAGGTGGTAAATATGACGGATGTAAATATGAAAGCACTGGTCACTATTGAGTTCTACGATCCTATAACAGGAAACACGCTCAATCTATCGTCGGATGAATTGTCACAAAAACAAGAGTTGTCAATTCCTCCCGGCCAAGGTACTGCTTTCAACGAAAAGATACTCATTCCCGGTGATCTGCAAATGTTGGGAATAAGAACCACTGCTACAGATGGAACACACACGGACGGTGAAGAACGCGTCATCCCCGTATTGACAAACAGGGTGTTGGTGACGGAAACCATGCCCATGAATGTGAAAGCCAATGAAGAGAAAGAATTTGAATTTTTGAACCTGGTGAATACCGGTCGCATGAAACGGCCTACCTCCGCACAGAACTATCGGTTTACATTGGAATTTACTTCCAATCCTGCCTGGTATGCCATTCAGGCTTTGCCCTCCATTGCCGAAACTGTCGACAAAAGCACACTTTCGGTTTTCAACCGGTACATGGCCAACGCGATGTCATCATTCATCGTAAACAGCAACCCGATAATCAAACAGGTGTTCGACAGCTGGAAGCAACATTCCTTAGATGCCTTTTTGTCGAATCTTCAAAAGAATGAGGACTTGAAAAATGCTGTTTTAAGCGCTACTCCATGGATTCTGGAAGCGGAGGATGAAGCCACCCAAAAACAGCGTATTGCCTCATTGTTCGATTTGAACCAAATGGCCCGCGAAAAGGAAAAAACCATGGCGCTATTGCAGGAAAAGCAACTTTCGACAGGTGCCTGGCCCTGGTTTGATGGCATGCGCGACGACCGCTATACCACACAGGCCATCGTATTGGGAATGGCTAAGCTCGATAGCAAAGGAGTGCTTGAACTATCTTCCGATGCCAATCGCTTACAGATGATTGAAAAAGCGGTGAAATGGCTCGATCAGGAGATGGCGGACGACTACGATGAAATTAAACGGAATTTCCCCAAATCCATCAACGACAACCACCTGTCGGGCAATGCCATACAATATTTATATACCCGATCGCTGCTGATAAAATATTATCCCATCCCACAAAAAAGTCAAAAAGCGGTGGATTATTTTGTAGAACAGGCCCGGAAATATTGGCTCAAACAAAGCAACTATCTGCAAGGGATGCTGGCATTGGCTTTGCCTGAATTTGGTTACCGCAGCGACTCGGAAGCCATCCTGCGTTCACTAATGGAACGTGCTTTGGTAAGCGACGAAATGGGGATGTACTGGCGTCAACCATCAGGATGGAACTGGTACGAAGCTCCGGTAGAAACACAGGCCATGTTGATTGAAGCCTTTAGCAAACTGCAGAAAAACCTCTCCATCATCGATCAGATGAAGATATGGTTGCTGAAGCAGAAGCAAACCAGCAAATGGAGTACTTCTTCTGCCACCGCGGAGGCAGTTTATGCTTTGTTGATGACCGACGGGAAAATGCTGGACGAAAATGTTCAGGTTGAAATCACGGTGGCCGGCCAGGTACTTGATAGCAAATCCAATCAGGGACAAGCACCCGAAGCGGGAACGGGGTATTTTCGCAAGTCCTGGTCGCATGAAGAAGTAAGTTCCGATTTGGGAGAAATTACAGTGAAAAATCCCAATAACCACCTGGCCTGGGGGGCGGCTTATTGGCAATATTTTGAGCAAATCGACAAGGTGATAAAACAGCAAACCTCCCTCTCGGTAGATAAAAAACTGTTTCTGGAAATGAGCACCGATAGCGGACAGGTATTGATGCCTGTAGAAAAAAACCAGGTAATTAAAACCGGTGATAAGCTGGTGGTGCGGTTGGTGGTGATAACCGACCGTAACCTGGAATTTGTCCATTTGTCGGATACGCGTGCCACGGGGCTGGAACCGGTTTCCAACCTGAGCGGATACATGTATTCAGGGGGATTGGGCTACTATCACCAGATCACCGATGTGGGCTCTGACTTTTTTATCCGGTATATGCAAAAGGGAACCTATGTGCTTGAATATAGACTTTATGTAACTCAAAAGGGAGCATTTGTTGATGGAATGGCCACCATTCAGAGCATGTACGCGCCTGAGTTTGCCGCGCATTCGGCAGGAGGAAAGGTTGTGGTGGAATAGAAATAGATTCGAATGTTTGGAACACGGATGACACGGATGCAGTGGATAAATCACGGATACTAATCTGTGATCATCCGTATAACCCGTGCCTGTCCCGTTCGTACGGGGTCACCCGTGTTCCATTATTCTACTGCTGCACCAAATTCAGAACCGTGCGATCTGCGGCTACAATTTTATATAATTTGTCGCCACGTCGTACCAACTCCTTTACAGGAAGCGAGCACAAATCTCCTTTAATAACCTGATCAACAGGTAATAGCTCAAGGCGCAGTTCCTTTACATGGTCTTCATAAACTCCTGTTGTGGGGCCGATGATCTTAAACTCTTCCCCAACCTTTAAATCATGGGTTTCAATCTTGATTTCGGCCACCCCGATTTTGGAAAAATAATTGGTTACCAGTCCGATATATTTCTTTCGGGTAGTAGCCTGATTTCCATAATTATCTGTCCATTCGCCTAACTTTTTGCCCAGGTAATAACCATCCCAGAATCCGCGGTTATAAACGGTGGCCAGTTCTTCATTCCAACGACCAATATTTTCCAGTGTATATTCATTGGCAAACCAGGCATCCACAGCTTCCCGGTAAACACGCGTCACCGTTTTTACATATTCCGGCGAACGACCCCTGCCTTCCAATTTCAGCACCCGAACTCCGGCATCCAGAATTTTATCCAGAAAAGCGACCGTTTTTAAATCTTTGGGCGACATGATATATTCATTGTCAATCTCTAATTCCAGATCGCTCTCTTTGTCTTTTACGATGTATTTACGCCTGCACTGTTGCAGACAGGCTCCGCGGTTGGCCGATGAGTTGAGGTTGTCGAGGCTGAGGTAGCATTTTCCACTGACGGCCATACAGAGTGCCCCATGAGCGAACACTTCAATTTGCACGAGATTTCCAGAAGGTCCTTTGATTTGTTGTTTTTCGATGGCTTGCGTGATGGCTTTCACCTGTTCGATCTGCAATTCGCGCGCGGTGACCATCACGTCGGCAAATTGAGCATAATATTTTACCGCTTCCAGGTTGGTGATATTGGTCTGTGTGCTCATGTGGATTTCCATTCCAATTTGTCGCGCATATTGAATTACCGACTGGTCGGAAGCGATAATGGCCGTTACACCGTTGTCTTTGGCTGTATCTACCAGTTGGCGCATTTGTTCCAGCTCATGATCGTAAATAACCGCATTCAGGGTAAGGTAAGTGCGTATGTTGGCTTGTTGACTGAAAGCTGTTATCCGGGCCAGGTCCTCAAGGGTAAAATTTTGTGATGATTTGGAGCGCATATTCAGATTGCCGATTCCAAAATAGACCGAATTGGCTCCTCCCTGGATGGCAGCTTGCAACGATTCGTACGACCCCACGGGAGCCATAATTTCAATATCGGATGCGGTCATGAGCAGTTTTTTCAGGCTGCAAAAGTAATCATTTTGATCGCGCTTCATCCCAACTGATTTTTCTTGTCTGATGCTTTGCGCATCATTAACAAATCGTTACTTTATTATTTTTCATAATTTGACGTGATGTTTTCAATATTTTTGCTAAAAATATTCTCCTATGAAAAAAGTTGTTTTCTCAATCCTGATTCTTACCTGGTCAGCATTTTTCCTGGTTTCATGTCAAAACAAACCACAAAAGACTCAAATTAAATATGCTTTTCTGTTTATCGGTGACGGGATGGGTCAGGCACAGATCAATATAGCCCAAGCCTACGAAATGGCAATCAATAAAAAAATTGCGTTTAAACACTTAACCTTTACCCAATTTCCGTCGACTGGATGGGTAACTACTTATGCCAATAACCGGTTTATTACCGGATCTGCTGCCGCAGGAACGGCGCTGGCCACAGGTCATAAAACCAATATCGGACGAATTTCGATGGATCCTGATGGCACCGCACCTTTTGAATCCATTGCAGAATGGGCTAAAAAACAAGGACTTAAAACCGGCATTATCACCAGCGTTTCCATAGATCATGCCACTCCGGCTGTATTTTATGCCCATCAGCCCTCACGTGGAAATTATTTCGAAATTGGATTGGATTTGGCCGCGAGTGATATTGACTTTTTTGGTGGTGGCGGTTTTGTCATTCCAATGAAGGTAATTAATGGCGACACCATTCGGATCATAAAACGAGCCATCGAAAATGGTTTTGCTTTTGTGAATACGCTTGAAGGTTTTAAAGCGTTAAAACCAGGAACAGGCAAGGTATTAGCCATTGCACCAAGGTTGGCAGCTGACGCAGCCATGCCTTACATGATTGATGGAAATGAAGGGAACCCTTCTCTGGCCGACTTCACCCAAAAAGCCATCGATCTATTACAAGACGGATCTGGTTTTTTTATGATGGTCGAAGGAGGAAAAATCGACTGGGCCGGACACGGAAACGATGCCGCCACCAATATAATGGAAATGCTTGCTTTTGATGAGGCCATCGCGGTAGCCAAAGCTTTTTACGATCAACATCCCAATGAGACGATCATTGTGGTAACAGCCGATCACGAAACCGGAGGCCTGGCACTTGGAAATGGCGGGATGCAATATGAGTTGAATGTGGCTGTTCTGGCTAACCAACATATTTCATCAGAAGGCTTTGATATGAAATTAGCCGAATTCAGCAGGCAACTGAGCGGTGACAAAGGCAAGGATTTTGCAGACATGTTGATACTCTTCGGCCAGGAATTTGGTTTGGGCGACTCCACTAAAATATCTTTAACTTCAAGTGAATTAACACAACTTCAGCATGTTTTTAATCAAAACATGTATATTGGAGCGGGTGAAAAACCGGATGCGTCCGGTAGCAGTTATAAGCACATCACCTCTTTTCTGATTAAATTAATGAGCAACAAAGCGGGATTGGGATGGACATCCTATTCACACACGGGAATCAATGTGCCGGTTTATGCCATTGGCCCCGGAAGTGAGATGTTTAATGGAATGATCGACAACACGGATATCCCGAAAAATCTGGAGACACTGTTAATGGTTCAAGAGTAGTGGATGGATAAGGAAGCTTCAGGTTGGAGAAATTCTTTCCTCTATTCCAAACCGCTCTTTTTCACCGGGAACAAGTCAATTTGACCCTCTTCTATGGTAAAAAAAGCGCGTAAACCCAGATAAAGAATCCAAAGTATGCCGAGGAAAGAAAATACCAGCACCTGTTTAATTCTCATGTCCGATGGTTCATTTTAGAGACAGGTTAATTTTGCAAATTTCGTAAGGCGAAAATACAGATAAGAATCACCAAAAGTCCCCCTAAATGATGAGTTTAATGGTTGCCATTTAACTTCTTGGGTGTGATCACCGCCTGACTTTCGATTTTTGACAGGTGTATTTGGTCCCACTTATCGGTTTTAAAACAAATTTGAACGATACCTGTTGTAGGCAGGTTGTCGATAGGATTTGATAAAAATTTATTGGTCAGGTTGGTCATTGTTGGATTGTGGCCCACCAGCATGATGGTATTAAAACGATCGGGCATATCAAGAAATTCATTTAGGAGTTCACGGGCAGAGGCAGTATAATAGACGGATGATGTTTTAATCATTTCCACCGGATAATTTACTCCTTTTGCAAGGTACCTGGCTGTTTCTATGGCTCTTACGGCTGAACTGCTGATGATTAAATCGGGCCGGACATTCATTTCCTGTAATTTTGCGATGACCAGCCTGGTACGTTTTTTACCTATCTCAAGCAGTGGTCGATCGTGGTCGGATATGAGGGGATTGTCCCAGGATGATTTGGCATGCCGGACTAAAATCAGGGTTTTCATGGTTGTGAATTATGATATTGAATTGTAAAACTAGTGGCAAATTATTTCTAAATATTACGTAGCCAAAAAAAATAATAAAAAGATAATGTGACGTCATAGCATCTCTTATATCTGAATCCGAGAAATCTATTTTACGGCCCTGTACTTTCAAATCTCCATTAGAATAGTAGATTTAAACTTAGTACACCTGATCGATTAACTCCTGCTTTTCCGGAATTTTGAAATGAAAATGGGTTGTCTGTACCCATGAATACAAAGTAGGGGCAATGGATTCAAGAGGTCTGTATAAAATTGATTGCTCGCAGGTTTCCTTTTTAAGTACAGTCCGGCTTTCATTAAAATAATTGATAGTGAAGATTATAATACTTACCACCAACGCTCCTTTCATCAATCCAAACACGGCTCCCGCAAGCTTATTAAAAAAGCCCAGTAACAGGAGGTCTATAAATTTTTCAAATATTTTTCCTATGGCAATCACCAACAGCATCACCACGGTGAAAGTAACAATGAAGGCGATGACAGTAAGATAGGCGGGGTCGATGGCAAACCAATTGTCCAGAATTTCGGTGGCAAATTCCGAAAAGTAAAAGGCAAAATACAGTCCCAGGATTAAGGCAGCAAGAGTAGCAACTTCAATGACAAGTCCTTTTTTAAATCCGCTGTAAGTAAACAACAACAACGGAATAACTAAAATGATATCCAGAAAATTTATATTCATAAACGGTTTATTACCTGTGTTTTAGTCTTCGGGTTAATTCGGTGGAGAAAACAAAATCGTTAAGTTCTTCGTTGGTGGTTTCGAGAATGCCCTGATGGTCGCCTTCCCACCAAAGTTGCCCTTTGTAGAGATAAGCAATTTTTTGCCCAATCTGCAACACAGAGTTCATATCGTGCGTGTTGATTACTGTAGTCATCTGAAATTTCTCGGTCAGTTCGGAAATCAGTTCATCAATCACTTCGGCCGTTTTTGGGTCGAGGCCCGAGTTGGGTTCATCGCAAAATAAATATTTTGGATTTAGCGCAATGGCCCGGGCGATGGCCACTCTTTTAATCATCCCTCCGCTGATTTCGGCCGGGTATTTACTGTTCACATTTTCAAGGTTTACATGAGTCAGCACTTCATTTACACGTGCACGTTTTTCTTCCAATGTATTGTCGGTGAACATATTGAGCGGGAACATTACATTTTCTTCCACGGTATACGAATCGAAGAGCGCACCACCCTGAAAAAGAACCCCCATTTCTTTGCGTACATTTTTTTGATTTGTACCTTTCAGGTTCGAGAACCTCCGGCCATCAAATTTTATTTCACCTTCATCAGTATCCAACAAGCCGATACAACATTTCATCAGAACGGTTTTCCCGGAACCACTTTGTCCGATAATCAGGTTGGTTTTGCCTTTTTCGAACGTAGTGCTGATGTTTTTAAGCACTTCCTGGCCATCGAAAGATTTGGAAATATTTCTTACTTCGATCATGTGAGCAACATCTGGGTGAGCAACAAATCAAAAATAATAATCAACACACTACTGATGACCACCGCCTGTGTACTGGCTTTGCCAACCTCCACCGAGCCGCCCTGGACGGTAAAACCCTTGTAGCCGGCCACAGAAGCCAGGATGAAGGCGAAAACCACTGTTTTAATGAGAGCATAAGTAATGGAAAACGGATCCCAAAACGACTGCAGTCCATCGACAAAAGCCACGGAAGTAACCTGTCCGGTGATGACTACGGAGAACCAGCCGCCGAACAAACCAACGCCCATCGAAAAGACGATGAGGATGGGGTTGTAAATCATGGCGGCGGTTATTTTGGGAAGGATCAGGTAATTGGCCGGGTTGATGCCCATCACTTCCAACGCGTCAATTTGTTGTGTTACGCGCATGGTGCCAATTTCGGAAGCAATGCTCGACCCTACTTTACCAACCAAAATCAAACTGATGATGGTAGGCGAAAACTCCAGGATCATCATTTGTTTGGTGGTGTAACCAATCAGCCACATGGGAACCAAAGGATTGTCGATGTTGTAGGCTGTTTGCAGGGCGATAATGCCACCGGTAAACAAGGAAATAAACGCCACCAGTCCGATTGAGCTCACTCCCAGGTACCGAAAGTCGATAATCAGTTGTTTTATAAACACACTGCCTTTATCCGGCTTTTTAAAAGCCTGAAAAATAACCATCAGGTATTTCCCAATTTCGCTAATCATTTAGTATAACCATCTTAAAATGTGCAACATCCTTATTATTTTATTTAACCGTTTATTCCTCTGAAAAAGGATCATTTAATACAAACAACTGATCTTATTACCTGCAAAGGCAAATATACAAGTAAACTGATTAGGAAATGGGCAAGAAGGGTAAAAAACAGGACAAATGACACAATAAATAACTTTTCGAAGCTACCCGCAGGGCGGGACTTTTACCACAAAACTTGATTTGAAAAACGCATGTTTGATTAACCACAAAACTGTCTTTGGAACACAAAATCCAGCCTATTGGGATAGGTGCTGTTATAGAGCGTTTTTATTTCTGTCGTTGCTTTGTCGGTCATTTTGTTTCTTCGATTACTGAGATAGTCAAATATTGCGACCCGTTTTTCCAAATATTATTTCCAAGGTCAATCAATTTTTGTTTGTCACTTTCAATTACCCTTGCGAAAATGTTGCAAGCGTCCAGTCCTTTACCATCACCATAATAGATTCCAAAACAGTTTGCAGTCTTTGTTCTAGTGGGCTTTGTCGGGCCAAATACAACTTCGCCTGGTTCGGTAAATACTGATGCGTTCTCTTGAATGATGTCAAGTTTGGGAACATTGTCAATCCATATTTCTTGTCCAGAAACCCTTGCGTGATGAAAAGTCCTTGTAAATGGCAATATGTCAACAAACGCTTTTGATGTCACAGGTGCAGTGTCTATGTAAAATTCAAATCTTATTTCTTTGTTGTCCGATGTCGTTAATTTAAATCCTGTCATACTTTTTTTATTCTCTTGTTGTCGATTTATGCCGTCTTTTAAAATGCCCAATAACTATCCCATACACACATTGTGTTTATGCCTATTTTATGTTAACGCGTTTATCGCCCTAAAAGTCTGATTTAACGTATATATAATAATTTTTTCTGGAAATGCATTCTGTGACATACCTTCCCGCTTTTAGCAAATTAATAACAAGGTTTGGCCAATTTAAATAATCGACATCGGTATCTCGTGATCACTTTCTGTGGCAAAACTTCCTTTCCCGAGTTTGTCGATGGAAACACGGTATTGTGCCGGATGTTTTTTGAACTCGGAAACAGAAACCCCTGCAACACTTTTAAACTGGGTGGAAAGGTATTGCACGCTGCTATAACCCATCATAAAGGCGATTTCACTGAGCGTGAGTTCGTTCTCTTCGATGAGTCCCTTGATGCGTTCCACCTTGTGCAATATGATGTATTTTTCCAAGGTGATGCCCTCGTATTTTGAAAACAGGGAAGAAAGATAGGGATAGGATTTGCCAAATTTCCCTACCAGGTAATCCGAATTGCGTACCATGGCGTTGAAAGTGGTGTGGTGCACCAGCGATATCACACTCCTCTTGATTTCTTTCACCATGATCCCCTCTTTATTTTTTATCAACGAAATTCCGTTTGTCTCAAGCATTTTTTCAATAGCCTCCAAGGTGGTTTTGAGCGGATTGAAATTGATAACAACTTCTCCCAGGGATATTTTTAATACCTTTACACCCATCGCTTCCAAATCCATCCTAACCACGCGAACACAGCAGTCGCAAATCATGTTGTTGAGGTGGAGGGTTATCTTTTTCATAGCACACAAATGTAATAATATATTTAAAAAGTTGAATATTTTCACGATGATGCTTCTTGATTTGGTTACAATAAATCAGGTAATTTGCAGTTAATACTAAACTGAAAAAAGAAACCTCTTATGGTAAAAATTAAACAAATTGTGTTCTTCATCTTTGTCATGCAATGGGCATCAGGCGCATCGGCACAGGAAATTGGTATTGGTGAATGGAGAACCCATCTTCCATATAGCAATGTAATAGATGTGGCACTGGTTCACACCGATGTGTATGCCGCTACTCCTTACAGCCTGTTTGTTTATCACCAGGACGACAATAGCATCACCAGGTTCGATAAGGTTAAAGGGTTAAGCGATGTGGGAATTAATAAAATTGCTTTTAACCCTACCGTTGATGCCTTGTTGGTGGCCTACTCAAATGCCAACCTCGATTTGGTTTATCCCAATGGAAGCGTGATCAATCTTTCAGACATACGCGACAAGGATATATTAGGGAATAAAACCATCAACAATATCCTGATTAAAGGAAAGTATGCTTATTTGTCGTGTGGGTTTGGTATTGTGGTAGTTGATATGGACAGAATTGAAATTTACGACACCTGGTATATAGGCCCCGGCGGAAATTCCCTCGATGTGCTGGATATTACTTTCAACGACACCTCTTATTTTGCTGCCACTATATCAGGAATTTATTATGCCAGAGTTTCCTCCGTCAACCTGGCCGATTTTCAACAATGGAAAAAAGACAGCAAGCTGAAGTACCCCAACTTGAAGTATAACCTGATAACAAATTTCAAAGGTAAAATTTACACCAACTATGCCAGCGGACAATGGGCTTCAGATACCATGTTCGTGTTTGATGGAACCGCGTGGAACTATTTTGACCGGGAGAATAACTATGCACGCTATCAAATGAAGGCTTATGACGATTGGTTTTTAGTGGTAAATCGGGGTTCAGTGAATGTATTTAATGACCTGGCAGAAAAAACTGCTACTATTTATAAACCATCCGATCAAACAATTACACCTCTTTCAGTGGATATGGACAATGATTTTTACTGGATAGGTGATGCAAAACTGGGTCTTGTAAAAGCGTGGAACAACGGTTGGAGCGGAGAATTTATTAAGCCGAATGGCCCGGGAACAAAAAACGTATTTGATTTGGATTGCGGGGGTTCCAATGTATGGGTTGCGTCGGGTGGCCACGAGTCAAATTGGTCGAAACGCTACATGACCGATGGCGTTTTTTCATCTAATGACGGGAACTGGACTACCCACAACAGAAGCAATACACCTGCCTTTGACACCGTTACTGATTTTATCACGGTAAAGGTCGATCCAAATAATCCTGATATTGCTTATATAGGCACATGGGGTAATGGAGTGCTGCAGTTTGTAAACAACGAGTTAAGCACCATCTTCGATAAACAAAATTCATCTCTTCAGCCATGGACAAGCGCCCAAAACCTCACCCTGGCCGGAGGACTTGATTTCGACAGCGATCATAATCTTTGGGTAGCCAATTCGGGAGCCGGAAACCTGATTTCAGTGATGAAAAACAATGGTGAATGGCTCTCTTATAATCTTGGTGGAGCCTTGAGTGGAACCGATGTTACTGATATGATGGTGGATGATTACAATCAAAAATGGATTATAAAACGGGCTGATGGATTTGTGATTGTGTTTAACGACAATAACACACTCGACGATCCGTCCGATGACCAGGCAAAAGTTTTGCGTTCAACAACCGGCTTGGGACATATTCCGGGCAATAAAGTATATTCGTTTGCTACCGACCTGGATGGTGAAGTATGGATTGGATCTGATAAAGGAGTATCCGTGTTTTATTCACCTGAAAATATTTTTGTGCCGGGAGCCAATTACGATGCCCAGCAAATTCTTGTTCCACGAAATGATGGATCGGGATTGGCCGATATATTGCTTGAAACAGAGCTTGTTACTGCCATTACCGTTGATGGCGCCAACCGCAAATGGATTGGGACTGAACGTACAGGAGTTTTTCTGATCTCTCCTGACGGACTGGAAGAAATATATCATTTTACAGCAGAAAACAGCCCGTTGCTATCCAATCAAATCATCAGCATTGGCATCGACCAAAAAGGCGAAGTGTATATTGGAACAGCCAACGGACTTATTTCGTACCGTGGTTCTGCAACACCCCCAAATCCTCCCGGATCAAAAGTGTATGCTTATCCTAATCCGGTGCGCGAAGATTATCATGGCGATATTGCCATCAAGGGCCTGGTAAGCGACACATTTATCAAAATTACCGACAGTTACGGAAACCTGGTTTACCAAACAAAAAGTGAAGGTGGCCAGGCGGTTTGGAATGGGAAAAATTTCGATGGGCATGATGTGGCAACAGGGATTTACATGGTATTTGCTTTCACGGTAGATAAATCAGAAAAGGTGGTTACGAAAATATTGGTAATCAGATAGCCGTGATAATTTTGCCTTGACAGGTTCATGATTCTTTTTTTAAATCTTTCTCCTTTTCGACCATTTTAATATCTTTATGGCCCTTATCAATCAAGGCGACCATGAAAGCAAAATTGTCATTTTCAGGAAATCACCCCATCGTTTTATTCGCGGCCGGTTTTGTTGTTATTGCCGGGTTACGTTATGCCGCTCCCATCATCAACCCGGTACTCATGGCTGTTTTTGTCAGCATCATTATTTATCAGCCTATCGACTGGATGATCAAAAAAAAAGTGAACCGCTCCTTATCCATCCTGATTGTGATGGTGAGCCTGGGTTCGATTATTTTTGGATTCAGCGTCGTTATCAACCAGTCACTTAAGAAGTTTACTCTTAACTTACCCGTCTACAAGGAAAAGTTGAGTGCGGTGATCACTCAGCTTATAGAATGGGTCAATGGTTTTGGGATGAGCTTGCATCCGGATGATGTTCTCTCTAAATTCGGAGGAGGAAATGTATTTGGTTATGCAACCAATTTCCTTGCCTCCCTGGGAGGCGTAATGGGTCAGATTGTGCTGCTGATTCTGGTGGTTGCATTTGTTATAGGTGAATCAACCAGTTTTCCAATAAAGCTTGCAGCCATTCTTAAAAAACCCGATCGGTCGATGACCAACCTGGGTCTGATAACCAAAAACGTGCGTAATTATCTTGGAATGAAGACAATAACAGGAAGCGTTGCCGGTATTTTGGTAGCTTTGTTATTGATTATCCTGGATATTCCCTATGCCGTTATATGGGGTTTGCTGGTGTTTATTTTCAGGTTTATACCAAATATTGGATCTACCATTTCGGCCATTCCCATCTTGCTTTTTGTACTGATACAAGGTGGAATTTCAGGAGTGCTCTATGCCGGGATAGGTTATGGAGCCATCAATTTTATCGTTGGGCAGATTGTTGAGCCTAAGTTTTTGGCTAAAGGCATGGATTTAAGTACCCTTGTGGTATTCCTTTCGCTGGTGTTTTGGGGATGGATATTTGGCGATATTGGCATGTTACTTTCCGTTCCCATCACCATGGCCATTAAAATTAGTTTGGGAAGCCGCAAGAGTACCCAATGGATTGCCATTCTACTGGGTTCCGAAAAAAATGCACGTGAAGCATTGGCCAACAGGAAACAAAAAGGAATAGATCCTCCGGACAGAGTAAGCACGGCATTGGACTAAAGTATTGATATTCGGTTTGTAACCGGATAAAGGGATAGGTCGATTAGAAGATCCTGAAGCACGAAGCAGTAAGTTGTGAGACAGGAAATCATAGGTTAAAAAAGCTCTATCCTCAGCCCCATCTATTGCCATGCGGCTTTAGCCCATGGTTACTTTCGTCGATTCTCCATTTTTCCAGAGAAAATAATATGACGGTGCTTTGCACCTTGTTGGTTATAAATTCTTTTTTCTATAATTATTAGCGGTGCTTTATACCTGAGTTGTTTTTATTATATGTTGTTTCTCCTCCTACTTTGAGGTGAAAGGGGAAGCGTGAAAGATAAACTAGAAACAGCATCCAAATGCCGTAGGCATGGCAGATATTGTAACCTGAAATTTATTCCAGGGTTGTTTTACAAAAAAAAGCCCGGGTAGTTTTTCTATCCGGGCTTTTAAAGTCTGACTCAAAACCTAACTGCATTTCAGTTTTTGTGTCATCTGATATTTGGCAGATTCCACGTTGGGACCGGAAGTTACATTTTTGTAAGCTTCACAGGCTGCAGCAGCATCCCCTTTTCCTTCGCTGGCTTGCCCTAAGCCAAAGTATATTTCAGAAGCATCTTCCTTTTTAAGTTCCAGGGCTTTTGTGCCGGCAGCAATGGCATTTTCCCATTCACTGATTTTGTTATAGGCAATCAACAAGTAATAATAGGCGTTGGCTTCGCCTGGTTGGTAAGTAAACGATTCGTTAATAAGCACTATAGCCTTGTGGGCATCACCGCTTTGAAGCTCTTTTGCGCCGGCTACTTCAAGAGCATTGGCAGTAGTTTGGCGTGCGGCATCTGCCATTTTTTGCAATTTATCCGATCCATCACTCAACTCAATAACCTGGTTCATTTTCTCCTTCATCTTCTCCAGGTCGTTTTTTTCCTTATAAACAAGGCCTTGGCCATACATGGCTTTTACATTGGTCGGATCAATCGTAAGCGCCTTTTCATACTCAACATAAGCTTCATCGAGATTATTTTTTTTACGCATCGAATCGCCTACTTTTGAGCGCAGTTGCGAGGCGAGGTCGGCAGTTTTATTCTTAATATCCTCATCACCAATTTGTTGTCCGAAAGCATACCCTTTTTCAAGGATGGCAATAGAGGCGTCTATTTTTTTGTCTTTATATAAACTAACACCAGCACGATAATAGGCATTACCAAGTTGCTTTTCTATGTTCCCTCTCAGGTCGGCAGCATCGGCACCGGCATCTGTGGCCATCTTCATTGCTTGCTCGTATATAGGGACGGCAGCCTCATAATTTTCTTGTTTTACCAATTCATTTCCTTCATTGTATTTGGCTCCGGCTTCTTCAACCGTCTGGGCCAATAGTCCCAGTGTGAACACAACCAGCCCCATCATTATCAATGATTTTTTTAACATGTGATTAAATTTTTGTGATTAATAAATGATTCATTCTAATTCCGGCGTGCAAGATACAAATAATATTGAAAGTTACTTTTTGTATTTTCACAAGAAAAGTTAAACCCTGATGGGAAGAAACAAAAAGAAAATAGGGTTATCTTTGCCGCCACAAAACCAAGCCTTCTTAGCTCAGTTGGTAGAGCAGCTCACTCGTAATGAGCAGGTCGTGGGTTCGAGTCCCATGGAAGGCTCAGAAAAATTAAGGGTTTCGGAGTCTGACTTTCGGAGCCCTTTTTATTTGACACATTTTTACAAGCTATTTAATTTTTTAAAGGGCACCCTATTGTAATGGTCAGGCAAGAATGGTAAGGTTATTTATTATCGCCATGCTTTAAGACAAGTTCATTTATCAGTGCTTCTTCAAAGGCCCCCTTTAAGCTAACGACCTCTTTTGTTTTGTTATTTGGGATGGTCATTGAGAGCACATATTGCTGAATTTTCCATACGTTGTTTTGTTTAATCAATACCCCCGATCCTCTGCAGAGGCTCATTTGGGTATTGAGTAATTCATCGAACCATGCTGTATTTCCGGTCTGGTCAAAATAAATATGACGTTCCATCGGTTGAAAACTCCAGGCCTTTCCCTGGTCAAAATACGGTTTTGCCCAAATCATAAATTGTTCTTTGGTCCAATATTCTGTGGCGTCTGTGCCAATAAAAACAGCTTCTTCGGCAAAACAGTTAAAATACTGCTCAAAATCGGCACTTGCAGCTGCATTATTGAACGAATCCAATAAGTAAATTATTTGGCTTCTTTCATTTGTATTCGGAATGGGAGTATGCTCAGCAGACGTTCCCGATTGTTGAGTGCAGGCGCCTGACAATAGTAACAGTATGGCTGAACCAAATAAGCGTAGGTGTTTTTTCATGTTTTCTAATCTAATATCTCAAAATTTGTTATAGTCCATGTTCCGTAGTTTGGGGATGGTTGTCTTCCCCAAACAGAGCAAAAGGTCTGTTGTTTAACAAATCGTGAAACAAAAAGACGGTCAGTAACAGGTATAAGCCGAAGGCCAGTACGATGAGTAGCTGGATCCATGATGTTTTTTGAATGTCCTGTCTGTCTTTGAGTTCACAGACCTCTCCCGGACAATATTGTGCCTTTTCTTTATAGAAGAGGGAATATAATTTGCATCCAAGACAGAGTCCAAATGCAGATTCAAAAAACAAAAATATGAGACAAATAAAACAAATCAAACCGGTAATTGGACTCTGTGAATTGACCACCACCAGAAGGACAAACATGGTCAGGGCAAGAATTACACCAATAATCCAGGCAAACTTTTTTTGTTGAGCTCCAACATATTCCGGCACCTGATTGCGGACAATCAGCCGACCGATAATAAGCGTAGGTGAGAATCGCGGATTGATGAATACACGAATTAAAATATCGGTAAGAAACAGGATAACCGCATATTTGAGTAATAGAAAATTTCCAGTGTAAATGACATTCAGTATGGCTATAAACATCATTAAAAAGAGAATTCCGGCAGCAGCCCTTATCTCACGTTCGTTTAAAACAGGAATTTGATATCCTTCTACTTGTTCACCAAATTGCATTATTTTATTCATGACTAATTTATGTTGATTTGTTTTATAAAGATTTTGTTATTGTATGTGGGGATTATTCTCCGATGTCTTCGTTCCAAAGTTTGGGCTCTTCCTGAATGAATTGTTGCATTAACTCTTTGCATCCGGGATGATTTAATACTTGAATCTCAACACCTCGGCTTATAAGTAGCGCTTCGTCTCCTTTAAAAGTGCTGTTTTCGCCAATCACCACACGTGGAATACCATAAAGCATAATGGCTCCCGAACACATAGGGCAAGGAGATAGCGTTGTATACAACGTGCTCTTCTGATACACTGTAGCTGGTTGTCTTCCTGCGTTTTCAAGTGCATCCATTTCGGCATGGAGAATGGCACTGTTGTTTTGTACCCGGCGGTTGTGCCCGCGCCCAATCACTTGTCCATTGTGGACCAATACAGAACCTATGGGGATGCCTCCTTCAATAAGTCCTTTTTTTGCCTCTTCATAGGCTTCATTCATCATGTATTCAGTTTCTTGCATGGTAATGATAATTTATCAGTAATAATCTATTTATATCACGTCAACCTTGCCTTGCCGGCAGGCATATTCTTTTTCCCGCTTTTCTCCAGCTTCAAAATCAGGGATTCAAGCGGCTTTAAATCCACCCTCAAACTGGCACCATAGTCATCTGCAATAAGCTCGTAACCAGACTGATCACTCAACAGGTCAGTGAAATGAAAAACTCCCTTTTTAAGCTGCCATTGGTTAATGAGTTCCGAATCCAACGATAGTTGAAAACCAAAGCTACTGTCGGCATCGAAGTTGGACACGATGATGAGTTGTTCGTCTTCATCCCATCGGACGAAAGAAAAAACACGGTCGTTGTAGTAAGGCGTATGCGATCGGTTGTGACTGTGTATTTCTTTATATTTCCCGGTGAAGGCAGGGTGTTCTTTGACCGTATTCAACAACTTCACATAAAAATCGCGTAAGTTTTTTTCTTTCATCGATAACTGTCCGCCATCGAAAGCGCCGTTGTTCATCCAACGTTGGTGGTTGGGCACACCCCAATAGTCGAAAATAGTGGTACGGGTTTCGGAGCCAAACCCCGGATTTCCATCACCGGGTTCGCCCACTTCCTGCCCAAAATACAACATGGTTGGAGCAGTACTTAAACAGGCTGAAACCACCATGGCGGGCTTTCCATTTTGGGCATTTCCGGCGAAACCGCCGCTGGCAATACGTTGTTCATCATGGTTCTCCAAAAAATGCAGCATGTTGTGCTCGATATCAGCCAGGCCTTCCTGGATAGGAACCAGATTGTCGGTGCTTCCGTATCCCTGCATGATGTGTTTCAGTGTATCGTAAAGCTCCACTTTGTCGTAAAGGTAATCCATCTTTCCCATGAAAATATAATCCCGGTAAAGCGATGGATTGTACACCTCGGCCAGCAAAAAGGCCCTTGGGTTTTTCATTTTGATCGACGAGTTCATATAGCTCCAGAATTCAACGGGTACCATTTCGGCCATATCATAGCGGAATCCATCCACGCCTTTGTCGATCCAATAGAGAGCGATATCACGGAATTTCTTCCACGAATCGGGCACCTGTTTATCTGCCCAAAAGACAGCATGTTCCTTGTAATCCTTTTGAGCATATTCTGCCGGAAGGTTTTCAAAATCTTTAGATCCATCGGGACGGATTCCATAATTGATTTTCACTGTTTCGTACCAGTCGTAAAAGCCGGGTTTGGCTTCGCGCGATCCGTTTCCGGTCCATTTGGCCGGACTTTCGTAAAATAAGTGGTCTGAAAGCGGGTGGGGTTCTCCGCCAAGTGGTTCATAACCATTTAAAAAATCAGGCACTTGAAAATCCTGACCAGGGACATAATAAAAATTGTTGTTACGGGTATATTCCACGGAAGTGTTATCCAAAGCGCCAAAGTCTTCGGTGCCTTCCGGATTGGAAACTGACTGATAATTTCGTGCAACGTGGTTGGGAACGATGTCAATGATCACCTTGAGACCGTGGTCGTGGGTGCGTTTAATCAGGGCTTCAAATTCTTGCAGCCGTTGTGCCGGATCCACTGCCAGGTCGGGATCTACATTGTAATAATCTTTCACCGCGTAGGGTGAACCGGCGCGGCCCTTTACCACATCAGGATCATCATTGGTGATGCCATAAGCTGTATAGTCGCGGATGACGGTATGATGCAGAACACCCGTGAACCAAAGATGGGTGATCCCCATTTTTTTTATTTCCGACAAAGACTTGTCGTTAAAATCGTTGAACTTACCCACTCCATTTTCTTCAATGGTTCCCCAGGGCTTGTTATGGGTGTTTTTATTTCCGTAAAGGCGGGTAAACACCTGATAGACATTTATTTTTTCTAACTTTTGTTCCTTCATGGCTTTAGGTACCGGTTGAATGCACGAAACAAGAGGCAAACTTAATAAAAGTGTGCCAGGAATTTATTCATTCATGTTGTAACGGATCATCAGGCAATTTGATGAGGTTTTTCATCTTATAAACAAATACCCGTTTTGCTATTTTGCCGCCTCGGGATATTTGGATGGTGTCTGCCGGGATCATGGTTTCAAAATAGCTGCAAAGGGTACTGTCGGGAGCCTTAAAATCACGGCTGTCGGTTAAATAATAAGCATCCCATCCCAACTTAAAACCGCCTTCAATGTGGTTGATCCATGCATATTTGTGAAGGCGGTTGAGGGTGTTGATGCCGAGACTTTTTATTCCTGCCGGCGTGGCTGCATAGTAGTCGTAGTTGGCCAAAGGAAACCAGTTAGTTCCCGTCAAAAAGACCTCTTCATTCATCTCGTTGTTTCTACGATCGCGTTGTACGATCTCCACAAACGCTTCTCCGGCTTCAGTATAACCAAATAGATCTAGTGATGGATCTTTTTCGCCTATTTCTTCAAAAAGGATTGTTTTATCCAATGGAATCAAACCGGTTTTTATTTGAGCAAGACCCAGTATGATTGTCAGTGCAAGCAATCCCAAAGCTGCTTTTATTGAGTTTGGAATCAGGCGGTTCGTGGTTTTTTCTGTCAGCCAGGCTGCAGTCAGGGGAATCAGGGTGGTATAACCAGGAGCTGTCCAATGTGGAAGCGTGCTTCGGAAGAAAGAAAAAGCTAAAAAAGTCCCAATGAGAGGTAAGCTCAGGAGAAGCATGACCCGAGCAAGACTTTTATTGATGGTCATTTTTCCCCTGAGATAAGCGATCACGGCCAGCACAATTAGTATAAAATTAATGGGGTTGTTGTATGAAAATTCTCCCGCGAGCTCAGTCAGCATGTAATCAATCCGAATAGTTTGCCCGGCCATATTAACCCGCTCACCTTGCCAGGTAAAACTAATAAAATCATTTTGCAGGTTCCATATCAGAATAGGCAAAGCCAAAACGGTTGATGCTATCAGGGCATAATACAGGTACCTGCTGTTAAACCATTTTCGGTTGAAAAGCACCAAATAAAGAACAGCCCCTCCCCAAAGAAATACGGAAGAATATTTTGATAAGATGGCAAGTCCCATGACCACACCCAGCTGTAACATGTTATTTCGGTGTTCGTAAATACGAGGACATCCCGGCAAGGTTTTCATCATTAAATATAACGACCAAAGCCAGAACATACCCTGTGGCGTATCGGGCAGGATGAAAATACCTGTGATGATGAACCCATAAACCGATGAGGTATATAACAAGGCTGCTATAAAACCGGTGCGTTCGTCCCGAAGGGTTTTGCCAATCTGGAACATCAGCCAAAGGTTGATGGTTCCAAACACAATGGATCCCATCCTGATAAATAACTCGCTGGTAAATAAAAGATTCAAACTAAAGAATTGAATCACACCACCTACCATCAATGGATGGTCGAAATGCGACCAATCAGGGTACATGGCATAAAGCCGATAATATACTTCGTCGTTACCAAGTTCAATGACAGAGGCAATTATTCCCCTGACAAGGGCTGATAATACCATAAGTATGATCAGGTAACGGGTATAATCAACTTTTTCTGTCATCCTGTTTTACATAAGTTCATTTAGTCTTTAATGCGATATCGTCTGTAGAGATAGGCCATAACAATTGCCAGAATAAAGTACAGTATTCTTAACCTGAGTGTGGCTGATGGGTTGATGGAGGCCTTTTTTCTGGTTACGAAATCGTTGCCACTATACCTGATCATCGGGTTCAGGTAAAAATTACTGTGGCTATAGAATTCTATTTCAGTCCGTACATATGGTTCTTCTGTTGGAATCATATAATAGGCCTGGTTGACATGTTGCATCATTTTAAGTAATTTGCCATTATGTCCCACAAAACGTATTTCCTTTGCCAGGCTGTCGAAGGTTATTATCAGGCTGTCGTTTCGCATCTCAACATTTACAAGGGAAGGAAGGATTCTTGATCGGATGATTTTTTCCTGCATGGGTTCGTCATCAATGCGATAAAAATCAACTCCGATGGCATTGCCTTTTTCCAGCGCCGTCATAATGTCATTTTTGTTTGTCGAAGGTGAATTGATCAAAGTGAATCTTCTGCCAACTTCGTTTGAGTTTTGAACATCATGGGCATCATCGTTGCTAATAATCCAGGCAATTTGACCCGAACCCAGCGCCTCATCCCAATGTTTTAGGCTGACCCGTAAGTTATTGAGTACCTCAATTCCCTGATAATTGGTGAGGTATTTCATGTCGTTTAGCGAATAGCCGTTGCGCAACAACGGATGGGCAAGCACAACAAACCGGGAATCTTTTTGAAGTAAATCAATAATCCATTGTTTCATGCTCAGGCTTTGCCATAAAATAAGATCCGTCCACAATACTTTTTTTGAGTCTATACAAACCTGGTGTGTTTTAAAGGCATTATATCCATGCTCATAAGTAGGTATATAGGCAGGTTGCTCACTTTGGTAAGAGTTAATCTTTTGATAATCAGAAGTAGCCACGTGATTGTAACCCAGCTGGTGATAAATACTGTCGATCAGCGTGTTGGTATTATCCCGTCCTGAGGTAATGCCCATCCAGGCTTTTGATTGTACCTGAAAATTATATTTTTTCCAATCCGAAGCCCTCATGCCGGAATATGGATTGTAGATATTTTCTCCCGAAAATGGAACCGGTCCTGAAAATTGATAAATGGGTGCTAACAGGTAGAACATCAGGAGCATGCCAATAAGCATGACCAACATCACCAGGAGAAAACGTTTAATAAATCTAATAATTACCTTCATTAAGCGAGTTTAGTGGCCGCGAAATTAATCAAAAACAACCAGATGGTTCTATCATGCCTTTGTGTGTTGTTAAAGAAATGATGCCTATGAAATATTTTAAGTAAAATGTTTGAAATAAATTCCAATAATTGGAAAAACGCACTACATTTGTTCAAACTCTCAATGTGTCACAACACATAAACACCTATACTTTATGAGTTCGTTTAAAATATTTATTGTTGAGGACGACCGTTTTTATGGAGAATTGCTAAAACGCCATTTACAACTTAATCCTGAAAACGAAGTCTATTTATATTTAACAGGAAAGGATTGTCTCACAAATCTTCACCTTATGCCGGATATGATATCGTTGGATTATCGATTACCCGATTTTTCCGGCGACAGTATCCTTAAAAAAGTTCATTTTGATTACCCCGATCTGCCCATAGTCATTGTTTCGGGGCAGGAGGATGTAAAGACGGCTGTTTACCTGTTGAAAGAAGGGGCTTACGATTATTTCGTTAAAGATCAGGATACCCAGGACAGGCTATGGAACGTGGCCAATAAAATTCGTGAGAACAAGCAATTAAAGCGAGAAATCAATGTGCTAAAAGAAGAAGTTGGGAAAAAATACAATTTTGCTAACATTAAAGGAAATAGCACGGCAATAAAAAATGTTTTTTCTCTGATGGATCGTGCTCTAAAGGCACGGATTACCGTTTCCATTATTGGTGAAACAGGAACCGGAAAGGAGTTGGTGGCAAAGGCCATTCATTACAACTCTACCAGGACCAACCAGCCATTCGTGGCAGTAAACGTGGCAGCCATCCCTTCAGAACTGATAGAAAGTGAACTGTTTGGATATGAAAAAGGTGCATTTACGGGTGCCAACGCTCGAAAAATAGGAAAATTTGAGCAAGCCAATGGAGGCACCATTTTTTTGGATGAGATTGGCGAAATGAGCCTAAATATGCAATCAAAACTATTGAGGGTATTGCAGGAAAACGAGCTTTCACGTCTTGGCGGTAATACACTCATTAAGCTTGATGTCAGATTAATAGTTTCTACTCATAAAAATCTGGCAGACGAGGTAAAAAATGGAAATTTCAGGGAAGATCTTTATTATCGGTTACTCGGATTACCCATCGAATTACCACCCTTAAGGCAGCGTGGAAATGACATTATCGTGTTGGCCAAATATTTTACAGATGAATTTTGCGAAGCAAACAATTTACCCACAAAAAGCATCAGTCTTAAAGCCCAGGAAAAACTGATGAGTTATGGATATCCCGGAAATGTGCGTGAGTTAAAGGCTGTAATAGAACTGGCAGTAGTGCTTTCTGATACCACCGAGATTGGCCCCGAAAGCATTAACTTTAACACAACTGATTCGATTTCAAATTTTCTGTTCAACGAATGCACCCTTGAGGAGTATAACAAGCGTATCGTGAGTTATTTTCTTGAGAAAAACGATAACAACGTGGTGGTTACGGCAAAAAAACTCAACATTGGAAAATCGACCATTTACCGGATGTTAAAAAATCATGAAATTTGATGAGCACTCACCTACCAAAACCATATAACCTGAAAAAACTATCCGGATTTTTAGGAGACGATCCACATCAAGTGGTTGAAATGATTGGGCTTTTTCTGGAAACCATTCCACCTGAACTGGTGTTGCTTAAGGAAAATGCCGCCAGGGGCTGTTTTGATGAGGTGGCCACCATCGCGCACCGGATAAAACCATCACTTGATGTGTTCGATTTACAGCAAGCCATGAAGGTCATCAGAACCTTGGAACTCTTTTCCAAGGATGACGTAACTCAGAGAGAGGTTCCTGCCCTGGTTGAGGAACTGACCGTTACCATTCAATACGCACTTAAAATCATGGCAGATGAACTCCGTCATTGAGTTAATCTTTCCAGAGAATATTTTTCCAAAAGGCACAAAGAATTTCAGTTTATAGCGCCTTTAATCCTGGTGTTTCCTGGCGTCCTTTGAGTCTTTAAAGTGAAAAGATTGGTTAACCATTCATTTTGTAAGGGTCGCATCGAAATTCGTTAGATGAACCCCATGTTTGATATATAATTCGTATTTTTGCAATCTTATTTAAAATAGTTCTAAATAGGAACAAAATGTCAGAAGATAAAGATCAGAACAATATATTAGAGGAAGTAACATCCAAAGAATATCAGTATGGGTTTTATACAAATATTGAGATGGATACTGCCGCCGTCGGGTTAACAGAAGAAACCATCCGGTTTATTTCTGACAAAAAAAACGAACCCGACTGGTTACTCGAATTTCGTTTAAAAGCATTTCATCACTGGCTTACCATAGAAGAACCAACCTGGGCCCATTTGCATCATCCTCCAATCAAATACCAGGATATCATCTATTATGCAGCTCCAAAAAAGAAAAAGCAGCTAGAAAGCCTGGACGAAGTAGACCCTGAGCTGCTCGACACCTTTAAAAAACTGGGTATTTCACTTGAAGAACAAAAAGTTCTCTCCGGAGTTGCTGTGGATGCGGTCATTGATAGTGTTTCGGTAAAAACTACTTTTAGAGAAACGCTATCGAAACATGGCATCATCTTTTGTTCGTTCAGCGAAGCCGTGCAAGAATATCCCGAATTGGTAAAAAAATACATGGGCAGCGTGGTTCCATACCGTGACAACTTTTTTGCTGCACTTAATTCAGCCGTTTTTAGTGATGGCTCGTTTTGCTATATCCCAAAAGGTGTGCGCTGCCCAATGGAATTGTCAACCTATTTTAGAATTAATGCCGCTAATACCGGTCAGTTCGAACGCACCTTACTGGTGGCTGACGAAGGAGCTTATGTGAGTTATCTGGAGGGTTGCACTGCGCCTCAACGTGATGAAAACCAATTGCATGCCGCAATCGTTGAAATTATTGCTGAAACAGGAGCGGAGGTAAAATATTCCACTGTACAAAACTGGTACCCGGGCGATAAAAACGGAAAAGGCGGCATTTATAATTTTGTGACAAAACGGGGTATTTGTAAAGGCGATCATTCGAAAATCAGCTGGACACAGGTTGAAACCGGATCTGCAATTACCTGGAAATATCCTTCCTGCATATTAAAAGGTGACCACAGTATTGGTGAGTTTTATTCGGTAGCCGTTACCAACCACTACCAACAGGCTGACACCGGAACAAAAATGATTCATCTGGGTAAGAACACAAAGAGCACCATTATTTCAAAAGGAATTTCAGCCGGCTTTAGCAACAACAGCTACCGGGGAATGGTTCGCATTGCCAAAAAAGCGAGCAATTCACGTAATTTTTCACAATGCGATTCGCTGTTGCTTGGAAGTAAATGCGGAGCTCATACTTTCCCCTATATCAACACCGGAAACGAAACCTCTGTGGTGGAACATGAGGCTACCACTTCCAAAATTTCAGAAGACCAACTGTTTTATTGTCAGCAACGCGGAATCGATTCGGAAAAAGCCATCGGACTCATCGTCAACGGATATGCCAAAGAAGTGCTCAACAAACTTCCCATGGAGTTCGCTGTGGAGGCTCAAAAATTATTGGCCATCACGCTGGAGGGTAGTGTAGGCTAAAAGTCATTTAATTAGATAGTTATTTAATAAAAAAAAGAGTAGAATGCTACTGAATATTAATAATCTTCATGTTTCCATTAATGGAAAAGAAATATTAAAAGGATTGAACCTGAGGGTAAACCAAGGCGAAGTACATGCCATTATGGGTCCCAACGGAACGGGGAAAAGTACCCTGGCCGCGGCCATTACCGGGCGCGATGGTTATGAAATCACTCAAGGCGAAATTTGGTTTAAAGAGGAGTTAATCAATGAGATGTTACCCAACGAACGGGCGAACAAAGGTGTTTTTTTAAGTTTTCAGTATCCGGTCGAAATTCCGGGAGTTAGCATGACCAACTTCATGCGGACAGCCTTGAATGCCAAACATGAATTTGAAGGACTCCCTATAGTCACAGCGGGTGAATTTTTAAAAAAAATGGAACTGAAGAAGCAGTTGGTCGACATCCAGGCGAAATTGAACAATCGTTCTGTAAACGAAGGATTTTCGGGTGGAGAAAAAAAGAAAAATGAAATTTTTCAAATGGCCATGTTGGAGCCAACGCTGGCGATTTTAGATGAAACCGATTCGGGTCTGGACATTGATGCGCTGAAAGTAGTTGCTAAAGGCGTTAACGCATTGCGTTCAAACGACAATGGTTTCGTGGTGATTACACATTACCAACGACTGCTCGACTTTATTATACCTGATTTTGTGCATGTAATGTACGATGGCCGCATCGTGAAATCGGGAGGAAAAGAGCTGGCATTCGAACTCGAAGAAAAGGGATACGACTGGCTAAAGTAGGAATCTGAAGATGATAGGAAAAAGTGATATGAATCCATCAGAAAAAAAATATTCGATCCTGGAGTCCGCCCTGCGAAATTCGTTTGAAAGTTCCCTGAGTCGATCTTCAAACGAATTAACTAAGGTGACGGAGGCACGTTTGCTCGCTTTTGAGGCATTCAGGAAAACCGGATTGCCAGGCCGTTTAAACGAGAAGTGGCGAAACTCCAAATTTGATCAGGTTAGTGAGCAATCTTATGAGGTAGTTAGTTCAAAGCCTACTTATACACAAAAAGTAAGCGAAATATTTCAATGTTCCATTCATGGTTTTACCACCCAAGTGGAAGCATTGCTCAATGGCTGGTATTATACCTCAGAGAAACAAACATTGCGCACCATGGAAAATGGGGTGGTAATTGGCAGCATTCAGACGGCTCAAAAAGAGGTTCCTGAATTATTTGAACGGCATTTTGGCAAAATCGCAAAATACAATTTGCATGGTTATTCGCATATAAATACAGCCTTTTTTAATGATGGTTTATTTATTTATGTTCCCGATCAGGTGCATGTTGAGGAATCAATCCAGTTGATTAAAATGGTGAATGATACACAAAAGCTGATGATCAACTCGCGCAACCTGGTGATATTAGGTAAGAACAGCCATTTGTCGCTCATGCATTGCGATGACTCTGTCAATCATCAATCCAGTATGATCAATACGGTTACCGAGATTTTTATCGGTGAAAACGCCAGCCTCGATTTGTATAAGCTACAAAATATTAACAACCATACATTTCTGATAAACAGCACTTCTGTTGTTCAGCAACGTAACAGCCGTTTAAAAGTGAATGTGATCACCTTAAACGGTGGAGCTATCCGCAACGAACTGAATGTGGATTTGCAGGGTGAAGGTGCTGAAGCGGATTTGAATGGTATTTACCTCATGGATAAAAAACAACAGGTAGATAACCAGGTGTTTGTAAATCATGCTGTTGCTAATTGCAATAGTTCTGAATTGTTCAAAGGGGTGTTGGATGATGAATCCTCTGCCATTTTTAATGGGTTTGTTCTTGTGGGCAGGGATGCCCAGAAAACCAACGCTTTTCAGCGAAACAACAATATCCTTATGACTTCCACCGCCAAGGTGGATACGATGCCTTTTTTAGAAATCTATGCAGATGATGTAAAATGCAGCCATGGTGCCACCATCGGTCAGCTCGATCATGATGCCATGTTCTATCTGATGCAACGCGGTATCTGTAAACGTGATGCCCGTTTGTTGCTGATGTACGCTTTTGCAGCCGAAGTGGCTGAAAAGATTGACATACAGCCACTTCGTGTAAGCATTGAAGACATGGTTAAAAAACGTCTGCGTGGTGAATTATCCATTTGTGAAAAGTGCGTGTTGCATTGTTCTACACCGGACATCCCCATGGAATTTGAAATTGATATGAGTAAAATTTAAAACATGGCCTTTCCTGTTAACCAATTGCGCAATGATTTTCCTATCCTGTCGACGCAGGTGCACGGAAAACCTCTGGTGTACTTCGATAACGGAGCCACTACACAAAAACCCCGCCAGGTAATAAACAGGTTGGTAGAATATTACGAAACGGAAAACAGCAATGTTCACCGGGGAGCCCATCATTTGAGCAACCTGGCAACAGTTAGTTTTGAAGGTGCCCGAAATTTTATCGCACAATACATCAATGCCCTGAAAACGGAGGAAGTCATCTTTACACGTGGCACTACCGATTCCATCAATCTGGTTTCAACCTGTTTCCAATCGTTTGTCCATCAGGGAGATGAAATTATTATTTCAGAAATGGAACACCACAGCAATCTGGTTCCATGGCAGCAGTTATGTTTAAGTAAAAAGGCCCGGTTGAGTGTGATTCCTGTTTTAGAAGATGGAACCCTGGATATGGAAACTGCCACACAGATGCTTTCTCCAAAGGTGAAAATGATGGCTATTTCGCATATAAGCAATGTGTTGGGAACCATTAACCCGGTAAAAGAACTGATTGCCAAAGCGCATAAATACAGTATTCCGGTGTTAATCGACGGGGCACAGGCCATTGCCCACATTCCAGTGGATGTAAGGGATTTGGACTGTGATTTTTACGCTTTCTCGTCGCACAAGGCTTACGGGCCAATGGGTGCAGGTGTTTTGTACGGAAAATCGGTTTGGTTAAACAAAATGCCTCCCTATCAGTTTGGGGGTGAAATGATTGATCAGGTTTTTCTTAATGAAACCGTTTTTAATCGGTTGCCTTACAAATTTGAAGCAGGAACTCCCAACGTAGCAGATGTCCTGGGGATGGAAACGGCATTGCATTACCTGGAAACAATTGGCATTGATAAGATTCAAAAATATGAAGATAAATTGTTGAAACACGCAACTTCATTGATGCTGGAGGTTCCCGGTATTAAGCTAATCGGGACTGCAAAGCATAAAACGGCAGTACTCTCGTTTGTAGTTGAAGGAGTACATCCATACGATTTGGGGACTTTGCTCGATCAGATGGGCATTGCCGTACGTACCGGAAACCATTGTGCCCAACCTTTGGTTGAATCTTTGGGAATCAACGGAACCATCAGGGCCTCATTTGGGTTATACAATACCATTTCTGAGGTAGAATATTTTGTAGCATCTTTGAAAAAGGCAATTGCTATGTTGCTGTAAAACAGATAATTGAATTTGATATGACAATAAATGAAAGTGCACAAGGAGTAGTTGAAGAATTCTGGATGTTTGATGATTGGATGGACAAATACGCCTACCTCATAGAACTGGGAAAAGACCTTCCGGTGATAGACTCTCAATTTAAAACCAACAACCACCTGATCTCTGGCTGCCAATCGCGTGTTTGGTTGCATGCCGAAGAACAGGAAGGGCAGATTGTTTTTACTGCCGATAGCGATGCCGTTATTACCAAGGGCATTGTTTCGTTGTTGATTCGAATTCTTTCAAACCATACTCCGCAGGAAATTTTGGAAGCTGATTTTTCATTTTTGGAAAGCATCGGCTTGCAGGAGCACCTCTCACCAACCCGTGCCAATGGACTGGCTTCCATGATCAAACAAATTCAACTGTATGCCAGGGCTTTTCAGTTAAAATCAAATCAGCTATGATGAACCCAGATGAAATCCGTGAACTGACAGAAAAAATCATTCGCGTAACCAAGAATATTTACGATCCTGAAATTCCCGTTAATATATACGAACTCGGTCTGATTTATGAGGTTGATGTAAAGGAAAACGGACACGTGAAGGTGGTGATGACGCTTACAGCACCCAATTGTCCTGTTGCCGAAAGTTTACCGGCCCAGGTAAAGGAAGAAATCGAATTCCTCACAGGTGTTACAGAGGTCAATCTTGAAATCACTTTTGAGCCCCCCTGGGACATGGAGATGATGTCGGATGAGGCAAAACTTGAAATGGGCCTGCTTTAATTTACCTGTTTGTGAAAGTCGTTGCGGTAAATATCGGAGTACGAACCCCCATTGTTTACAATGGTAAAAATGAGGAAACGGGTATTTACAAATATTCTTCTAAAGCACCCATTTTTCTTGCCAAATCTGGAGTAAAAGACGATCATGTGGTTGATCGGCGTTATCATGGTGGAATCGACAAAGCCTGTTATGCTTATGGATTGGGTGGCTATGCTTTTTGGAAAAAGCAATATCCTGAAAAAGAAATGCTTCCGGGAATGTTTGGCGAGAACCTGACCATTGAGGGTCTGGATGAAACCAACTTATTTATTGGTCAACTTTTTAAGGTGGGCGGCGCTTTGATACAAGTCTCGCAGCCACGTATTCCATGCTATAAGTTGGGAATCCGGTTTATTGACATGAGCATGGTGAAACAATTTCAAATGGCCGATTTCCCCGGTGCTTATTTCAGGGTGTTGGAAGAAGGGTTTGTAAAGATGGGCGATGAACTTGTTTTGCAGGATCAAAAAGACATTGGTAATATTACAGTGGCCCAGGTGTTCAGTCTTTTTAGGGGCGGAACCTTAAACGTTCATTTAATTGAAAAAGCCCTTCAGGAACCATTTTTATCTGAAAGTATAAAAACCAATATCCGGGGTTTTCTTGCCTCACGAAAAAAAAGTCCGAATCACAGTTGATCCGGACTTTAAAATCAATAGCAGGTTAAAGTTTCTTAGGGAAGTTCAGGCAGGCTTAGCTTTTTTCTCAAGCAATACCAGTTCTTTTACTTCCACTTCGGTGATGTAGTGTGTTTTTCCTTCTTTGTCCTCCCACGAGCGGTTGATCAGTTTTCCTGAAACAGCCACCTCATGTCCTTTTTGAAGGTATTTTTCGGCTACGCGGGCATTGCCATTGCGGGCCACTACCTGATGCCATTGGGTATCGGTAACGCGTTCGCCGTCTTTGTTTTTAAACGATTCGGTAGTAGCCAGTCTGAAACTGGTGATGGAATTGTTTTCACCAAATTTTTTGGTTGTTGGGTCTGAGCCCAGGCGGCCGATCAGTTGAACTGAGTTTCTTAAAGTTGTCATGATAGTAATTAATTAATTAATGAATAGTGAGTTAAAAGTTTCGATGAACAATTGATGGAGCAAAGATATGTCGACCCCAAGAGGTTACTCGGTTAATAACCATTTACTTACGTGTTTAAGCGTTTTTAAACGGTTGGAAACAGATACTTAAAAGAAACTCAGGGTATTTGAGTTTAAGCCAATTTTACCTAATTTTGTTGGTTTCAGAGTAGTGTGTCGATTGATGGGTCATAAGTGTGGTTGGATCATGAATTAGGAAGTAAAATTGGAATCAGAAAATGATGAAGAATATTACAGTCAGCAGGATCACTAATTGAGCAGGTTCTTAAATGAAAAAAACTGAAAAGAAATTCTTGTATTTAGTTTTGATCCTGCTGTTGGGCATCATGATATTCCTGACCTTTAACCGGCACAGCAAATCGGGATATTTTAACTACCACAGTGAAATTTGGGCTGATAAAGCCGGCTATTATGTGTATTTGCCGGCGACTTTTAAGTATGCTTTCAATCCTGACGAATTCCCCGATTCGATGGATGTCAGGACCGGATACGGTTTTTCCCTTGACTTGAAAGACCACAAAATCAGAACAAAATATACCTGTGGGGTGGCGCTGATGCAAATACCCTTTTACTTTTTAGCAGACGTTTTAGCAACCCCTCTCCACCAGAAAGCTGATGGATTTTCTCCTGTTTATCACTGGGCCGTTAATGTGGCTGCTGTGTTTTATCTGTTGGCTGGCATCCTGTTTTTATACCTCTTTTTAAGGAATTATTTTAAAATTTCTGTCACGGTTTTAGTTCTTGCTTCACTGGTGTTTGGAACCAATTTGTACTACTATGCCATTGATGAAACAGGGATGTCGCATGTGTACTCATTTGCCTTGTTTTCAGGCTATTTATATTTATGGAAGCGAATCCGTGAAAAGGAGAACAAGCAAATATTGTGGTTGGTCATTATTTCGATGATCGCTGGACTGATCATCCTTTTACGCCCGTTGAATGTGATATTTCTGGTGGGAACTTTCTTTCTGGATGTTCAAAACAGGAATGAACTCAAAAGAAGACTGGGCTCTGTTTTTCAGCTTAAAACGTTGGGAATAATTTTAATCTCAGTTTTAGTCATGCTGAGTCCGCAACTGTTTTACTGGAAATATTTAACAGGTTCTTTTATAAGCTATTCATATGGCAATGAGGGGTTCAATTGGTTGAATCCTCAACTGATGATTACCTGGTTTTCTCCAAAAAATGGATTGTTGTTGTATACTCCCTTGGTCCTTATCATGTTGTTTTCCATTGGATACATGATATTCCAAAAGCAGAGCAGAAGCAACGGTGTGCTGATCGGAATTCTCTTTTTGGTGCTTTCCTATGTGCTTTCGTGCTGGTGGCAGCCTGAATTTGGCTGTTCCTTTGGTGCCCGGAATTTTGTTGAGTATTATGCACTTTTTGCGCTTGCGCTAGGATATGGATACCAAAGCATCATAAAAAAAGGCTGGCTTATTCAATCAATATTTTGGTTGATGATTGCTTTGATGATTGCCTATAACCTGAAAATGACCTACTCCTGGGATGGGTGTTTTTATGGAGTCGGATATTGGGATTGGAATACCTATTGGCATGTTGTGGTCTCTGAGACGTAATAATATCGTGTTGCATGTAACTTTTAGATAAAATAGTAAAATCTCTCAATATGTGTAATATATGAATAACAGACTATTTGCTATTGGTGATATTCACGGATGTTTCGATTCATTTAAACGACTAATGGAGGAGACTATCCAGATTAAACATGACGACAAAGTCATTTTGCTTGGTGACTATATCGACCGTGGTACCCAAAGCAAGGCGGTTGTTGACTATATTATTGATTTGCAGGAAAATGATTTTGATGTTATACCTCTTTTAGGTAATCATGAGGCCATGTTACTTGATGCAATTAACAATAAAAATGCAGTTCCGTTATGGATACAAAACGGAGGCGCAGAAACTCTGAAAAGTTTTGGTATCAATTCGGTGGCAAATCTTCAATCCAAATACATTGATTTTTTCAAGAGGTTGATCCTCTTTTATTCAATTGATGAATACCTCTTTGTCCACGCAGGCTTTAATGATTTCATGGAAGATCCATTTGAAGATACTTATCACATGATTTGGAAATGCAATGATCATTATACTCACCCAGTTTTAAGAAACAGGAAAATTATTCATGGACATTGCCCTATTAGGTATGACCTCCTCAAAGAAGTTGTACATAGTAATAAAAATGTAATAAACATTGATACAGGCTGTGTTTATTATGATAGAGTTGGTTATGGGAAATTGACTACATTTGAAGTTAATTCCAGAAGTTTAAATTTTGTATAGGATAAAAATATAGCTATATTTGCAATTCGCGAATCGCGAATCAAAGATAAAAAGAATGAAGAAACACAATGGAATGCGGCCACAGGATATCGTAGTTTTGATGAAGATCATTGCATTACAAGACAATGAATGGCGTAATATTGACATTGCCAATGCACTTCACATTAGCCCGTCAGAAGTATCTGAAGCATTAAACAGATGTAGGATTGCGGGACTTATTGATGGTAAAAAACGAAGTGTTTATAAAAGTGCATTAAAAGAATTTTTGATCTATGGACTAAAGTATGTATTTCCCACCGAACCAGGAGCCATGGTGAAAGGTATTCCTACAGCACATTCCGCATCACCTATTAAAGAACATATTTCCAATGGAAGTGATAACTATGTATGGCCATATGCCAAAGGCAACCTGAGAGGGCAAGCAATAGAACCGCTTTACAAAACTATTGCAGAAGCTATACAGGATGATCCATTGCTCTATGAACTATTGGTAATTGTGGATACCTTTCGGGTGGGCCGGGTAAGAGAAATTGAATTTGCGAAGGACGAACTTGAAAAACGACTGCTCTATGTCTAGCACAAATATCGACATGCTACAAACAGTGGCAATTGGATTGGGCGAATTAAATAAAGTGGTGGTTTTTGTTGGTGGAGCCGTAGCAGAACTTTATGTTACCGATCCGGCTGCTTCTGAAATACGGCCCACTTTGGATGTAGATTGTGTCATTGAGTTAAGTTCAAGGAAAATGCATGCAAATCTGGAAGAAGAGTTACGGACAAAAGGTTTTACGCATGACCTTTCCAAAGATGCCCCCATCTGCAGGTGGGTTTACAAGGATATAAAGGTGGATATTATGCCAACAGATTCAAATATTCTCGGATTCACAAACAGTTGGTATGAAGAAGGTGTTATAAATAAAATTGTTAAAACATTAACTGATGGTACTGAAGTATTTGTATTTCCTCCAGAGTATTACTTAGCAGCCAAATTTGAAGCCCATAAAAGTAGAGGAGGGAGCGATCTGCGCCAAAGCCACGATTTCGAGGATATTATCTACATAATGGACAATTGTACGGATTTGTTGGAAAGTATTGCTAATTCAAATGCTACGGTTAAAGAATACCTTAAAAATGAATGCCGAAAGTTATTGAAAAATAATAACCTTACAGAGGGTGTTGAAAGTGCCTTGCCTTATGGTTCAGGCGAAGAGGGAACGGAAATCATTTTAGAGTTAATACAGAGTATTGCGGGGATTGAATAGAGGATATCAATAGGTTTTTCTCTTCCGAGTCTTTCTGTTAAGTCGGTTTTTAAGCATAAATTGATATTCAATTCTATTGAATATCAATTTATTAATTGTTCTCTAAAATTTATTTCCCAAAATACTTGACAACCCCATCTTTAATAATGTACATTTGCCCATTCGATTTAACCAAACAGTTAAAACAAATGGTTAGCGTAACTGAGAATACGGAACAGAAAATTATTGATGCCGCTTGCAAGGTATTTATCCTGAAAGGAATGGATGGCGCACGCATGCAGGAAATTGCTGACGAGGCAGGCATTAACAAGGCTTTGCTACATTATTACTTCCGAAGCAAAAACAAACTTTTCGATCGGGTTTTTGTAGAAATATTTTCAGGGATCACCACCTTGTTAAGCGATGTAGTCTCCAGTTCTGCTGATATTGTTGAGCTGATTGACAACATGGTCCACAACTATATTCATCTGATCAGCGAGCGTCCCTTTGTGCCTGACTTTGTTTTACATGAGCTGAACCGAAACCCACAACTGATTGTAGAGCAGATTAAGCTCAATGGAATTGATTTCTCAAAATTTCAGCAGCTAATCATCAATGGGGTAACTAAAAATAAAATACGTCCGATCAATCCCGTCCATCTGATTGTAAATATCTTATCCATGTGCATCTTCCCCTTTGTGGCCAAGCCCATCATCATGGGATTTATGCTCAATGGCGATGAAGCAAAATATCAACATTTTATCGATGAACGTACAGAGCATGTTACCACATTTATAAAAAATTCATTGTTTATTAACCCTGCCGAGAAATGAAAAAGGTATTTGTTTTCCTGCTTTTCTGGATCCTTCAGCAAGGAACTGCGCAAACAAATCAGGTTGTTACCCTGGACGATTGTTATACGGCGGCCATCAATAACTATCCCAACATCCGTCAGCTCGATTTGAATGTGCAGATGAACCAATTAAACAAGCAAAATCTTCAAACCAATTATTTGCCTTCTTTAAATCTCAACGGACAGGCTTCATACCAGTCGGATGTGACCAAGGTCCCCATCAATGTACCGGGTATCAACATTCCAACCATCGCCAAAGACTGGTACGCGTTGAACCTCGATATTGAGCAGATGATTTATGATGGAGGTCTGACCAATAGCATGAAAAAAGTTGAAGATGCTGATCTGGGCATCGCCCATCAAAAACTTCAAATTGAGTTTTATCAGTTAAAGGAACAAGTAAACCAACTGTATTTCGGGATTGTGCTGATGCGGAAAACGATGGAAATTTTGAATGTACTGAAGAAAAACCTCGAGGTGACTGTTGCAGAGGCTGAAGTGGCTTATGAAAATGGTTCCTTGCTGGGTTCGGATGTGGATGCACTCAGGGTGGAGTATCACCTGGCCCTTCAGCAAATAGTGGAGAAAAAGGAAGATATGAGGGCTTTGATGGCAAGCCTGCAGGTGCTGACAGATTTAACTATTTCAAGTGCCGACCAGCTGGTAGTTCCGGAAGTGAAATTGGCAGAGGATCAATTTTTGAACAATAGACCCGAATACCTGTTGATGGGGATGCAGCAAACGAAACTTGAAATGTTATCAGCATTAACAAAAGAAAAACGGCGGCCCAAGTTCATGGTTTTTGGACAAGCAGGTTACGGGCGTCCCGGTTATGATATGTTAAATGATCATTTTGATTCGTATTATAAAGTTGGAGCCCGGTTGCACTGGAATATCTGGGACTGGAACCAGGTCAGGCGCGGAGTGCTCGTGTTGAAGGTTCAAAATGAAATAATCAACACCCAAAAGCAAAGTTTCGATCAGCATTTGAAAGTTGAGCTGGAGTCGAAAATGGCTGCCATTCGTAAAGCGGAACAATTGATTACAACGGACGAAATCATAGTGGGCCTGCAGCAAAATGTGGTCAATACGGCCCATGTTCAGCTTAAAAACGGCACCATTACCGCTACCCATTATGTTATCGAATTAAACAAGCAGGTAAAGGCGCAGCTCAATCTCGAAGCGCATAAACTACAATTGATTTTTTCCAAATATCAATATAACATTGCACTCGGAAATCTGTAATCTGAAAACCATCAACCATGAATAAAACGATCTTGATAATCCTGTTGGCCCTTTTCATGGGCTCCTGCAATTCAAATCACGAAGTTTCAGATGCCTATGGGAACTTTGAATCTGACGAGATAATTGTATCTGCTCAGGGCAATGGAGAACTTATACGCTTTTTACCCAATGAAGGCGATTTGCTTAAAGCGGGAGAAATCATCGGACTGATCGACACCACCGATTTACACCTGAAGAAAAAATTACTCTTTAAACAATTGAACACGGTGGCATCGCAAATTACCAGCCTAGATGCAGAAATGGAGGTGCAAAAACAGCTGCTGGCTAACAACAGGGTAAATCAAAAACGGATTGTCAATATGTTTGCCCAAGGTGCAGCTTCGCAAAAACAACTTGATGACATACTTGGTCTGGTGGAGTTAAATGAGAAGCAAATAGAAGCCATTTCATCGCGCAAGCAAAATATATTCAACCAGATGGCTGCCCTGGATGTTCAGATCGAACAGCTCAACGAGGTTATTTCAAAATGTTTGATACACAACCCCATAATCGGGACCGTGCTGGTGGTTTATGCCCGAAAGGGCGAACTGGCCGCCATAGGTAAACCACTTTATAAACTGGCTGATGTGTCAACGGTAAAACTAAAAGCTTATATTAGCGGCGCGCAGTTGCCACAGGTTCAGATTGGCCAGGAAGTAGAAGTGAAATACGACCGCGATGCCAATGAAAACACCACGGTGAAAGGAAAAGTGGTTTGGATATCTTCTGCCGCTGAGTTTACGCCAAAAACCATTCAAACCAAAGAGGAACGGATCGATTTGGTGTATGCCATCAAGGTGGAGGTGATCAATGACGGATCAATTAAAATAGGGATGCCCGGAGAAATCAATTTTTAATGGTCACCAGGAGTTCTTTTTTTTCATCATACCATAAAATAAACAGTTGTATAGGCACATTTTAATAACACACATACTTATCATTACTAACTTAATATTTATAACATGAAAAAAATCACCTTATTATTTATTGCCCTGGTAGGGATCTTTACCTTTTCGGTGAACTCCGCATCGGCTCAAAAAGCGAGCGATGTTATCGGGATATGGCTCAACGCCGATGGAGATGCCCACATCCAGGTTTACCAGGAAGGAAACAAGTATTTCGGGAAAATTGTCTGGATGTTAACACCCATCGATCCGGAAACAGGGAAACCTAAAACCGATAACCTCAACCCCGATCCGGCACTTCAATCGCGCCCACGTATGGGCCTGCTGCTCTTAAAAGACTTTGTTTTTGATGATGACGAATGGAATGAGGGCACCGTTTACGATCCAAAAAGCGGCAAAACCTATAGCTGCTACATGGAATTTGAAGACGAAGACAACCTGAACACATTAAAAATCCGGGGTTATATTGGCGTCAGTTTGCTGGGTAAAACAACCTATTGGACAAGGGTTGAGTAAACAATTGGGAGGTCTCAAAGAAAAGTCGGTGACCCGCACTTTTTGGTAGGGAATAATGAACGCAGCAATAATGAACCATTTTAATCTCACAAGGTGACACGGCCAGCATTCATCCGGTTCAACCACATCAAAAAGCAATATGGCACGGTGGAAGCATTGAAAGATGTTTCCATTGACGTATTTCAAGGCGAACTTTTTGGTTTTATTGGTCCGGATGGTGCCGGTAAAACCACCTTGTTCCGCATACTAACCAGTTTGGTTCTTCCCGATGCTGGATCGGCTTTTATCGGATCGCTGGATGTGGTGAAAGATTACAAAAAAATCCGAAAAAGCACCGGATATATGCCGGGACGGTTTTCGCTTTATTCAGACCTTACCGTGGAAGAAAACCTACAGTTTTACGCGCGTATTTTTAAGACATCCGTAAAGGAAAATTACGACTTGATAAGTGATATTTATCGGCAAATTGAGCCTTTTAAAAAGCGCCGTGCCGGTGACCTTTCAGGTGGCATGAAGCAAAAATTGGCCCTTTCGTGCGCGTTGATTCACAATCCGGAAGTATTGGTGTTGGACGAACCCACTACCGGTGTGGATGCTGTTTCGCGCATGGAATTTTGGGAGTTGTTGAAGAAAATGCAGAAAAAGGGGATTACCATCCTGGTTTCGACACCATATATGGACGAGGCTTCGCTCTGCGATCGTGTTGCACTGATGGAACATGGCGAACTCCTGGCTGTCGACACCCCGGTATGCATTGAAAAAAGCTTTACTGGTAACCTCTTGGCCGTTAAGTCAAATCAGATGTATGGCTTGTTATCCGATTTGGAGCAATTTCCTGATGCCACGCAGGTTTTCCGCTTTGGTGAATTTATTCACATTACTTTTAAAAGTGAAAACACGACCGGAATACAGCAGTTGCTGGCCAGCTATTTGAATAAAAAAGGCCATCAGGAAATAGAAATAAATTCTATCAATCCAGTGATTGAGGATTGTTTTCTGGCCTTAATGGATCAACCTGCAAAAAGATGAACAATCGGAAAAAAATCATCGGAGTAAGCCACCTGGTCAAAAAGTTTGGGAATTTTACAGCAAACGACGACCTGAATTTTGAGGTGTTTAAAGGGGAGATTTTCGGTTTTTTAGGAGCCAATGGAGCCGGAAAAACCACGGCCATCAAAATTTTGTGCGGGCTGTCATCGCCCACTTCAGGTACAGTCATGGTAGCCGGTTGGGATGTTGGTAAATTTCCCGACAGGGTAAAAGAACGCATTGGTTATATGAGTCAGCGGTTTTCGTTGTACAACGATCTCACGGTGAAGGAAAATTTTAGGTTTTATGGTGGTATTTATGGTCTGTCAGCCTCAGCCATCAAGGAGCGTACCGCCTATTTTTTGAAAAAACTGGAAATGGAACAAACCCGTGACGTGGTGTTGAGTAAAATTCCATTGGGATGGAAGCAAAAACTGGCTTTTTCTGTGGCCATCATGCACGATCCTCAAGTGGTATTTTTGGATGAACCCACGGGAGGCGTTGATCCCATCACGCGCCGTCAGTTTTGGGAGTTAATTTACGAAACGGCTCATCAGGGTACTACTGTTTTTGTGACGACCCATTACATGGATGAGGCAGAATACTGTGAACGGGTGAGCATTATGGCGGAGGGGCGCATTGTAGCGCTGGGTACGCCTGCACAGATGAAGGAAAATTACAACGCACGAACCATGAACGAGGTGTTTGTTAAAATTGCACGCTGATGTGGGCCTTTATAAAAAAAGAATTCTTTCACATCTTTCGCGATTACCGATCGATGGTCATATTATTTGGCATGCCTGTGGTGATGGTTCTGTTGTTTGGCTTTGCCATTACAAACGACATCAACAATGCCCGCGTTGGAATATTAGATCATTCAAAGGATGTGGTTACCCGCGAAATCATTCAGAAGCTGCTTTCATCAGGATATTTCAAGCTGGAGGCTTACCTGGAGTCGAACGAGGAAATTAGGCGTCTCTTTGAACAGGGCAGGGTGAAGGAGGTGGTGGTTTTTGAACCGGATTTCGCCAGAAAGATGGAAGAGAGAAGAGGTGCTTCGGTACAGGTTATTTTAGATGCTTCCGAACCCAATACGGCCAACATGTTAAGCAGTTATACCACAGGAATCATCAACACCTATACCCTACGGCACATGAAACAGCAAATGAAAATCCCGGTCTCCATCCAGGTGGAAAGCCGGATGATGTACAACCCGGAAGCAAAGAGTGTATACATGTTTGTCCCGGGAGTGATCACCATTTTGTTAATGCTGGTTTCGGCCATGATGACCTCCATCTCCATCACCCGTGAGAAAGAGCAAGGGACCATGGAGGCATTGTTGGTTTCGCCATTACGCCCGGTTCAGATTATTTTGGGTAAGGTCGTCCCCTACGTTTTGTTATCATTTATCAACCTGATTGTGATTTTGTTGTTGGCACGGTATGTTTTTTTAATGCCCGTTCAGGGCAGTTTGCCGTTGTTGCTTGGCGAAAGTTTGTTGTTTATCATGATGTCGTTGGCACTGGGTATCCTGATTTCAACGGTCAGCAAAACCCAGCAACAAGCGATGTTGTTAAGCATGTTTGCACTGATGTTGCCTACCATTTTGTTGTCCGGATTTATTTTCCCCGTGGAGAATATGCCACTTATTTTACAATGGATCAGTCACCTGATGCCTTCTAAATGGTTCATCGTTATCGTGAAAAGCATCATGTTGAAGGGAACGGGCCTGGCGTATTTTTGGAAAGAAACTCTCATTATATTGGTTATGACCTTGTTTTTTGTTGGTTTGAGTGTGAAGAAATTTAAAATAAGACTGGGGTAGGGAAGTTACCTGCCTGCCGGTAGGCAGGAAAGTTAAAAGTGAGCTAAAGTTAAAAGTTTGAAGTGAACTAAAGTTGAGTAAAATGAAAGATTTAAGGTATATGCATCATAACAATGGCATTCGCAGGATAATCTCAACTTTTTACTTTTCAAAAAGACCTAAGATTTAAATGCGAAAACTACTCTACATACTGCAAAAGGAATTTACCCAGGTATTTCGTGATAAGGCGATGTTGCCCATCATATTTATCGTGCCGGTCATGCAATTGCTGGTTTTGTCGTATACTGCCACTTTCGAAATCAAACAGGTCAGGCTGGTGGTTGTCGACCACGACCATACGCCTGAATCGCGTGCATTGATCACTAAGTTTTCCGGCTCTTCCTTTTACAAGGTCACCGATCAGGTGGAGCAATATGATCGGGCTGCCGATTTGATTAAGCGGGGCAAAGCCGATCAGTTCATCGTGATTGAACCTCAGTTTGCTCGTAACCTCGTCATCGAACAAAACGCCAATATCCAGGTAATTACCGATGCCATCAATGGCAGTGCAGCGAGCCTGATGAGTGCCTATGCCATTTCCATCATCGGCGATTATAACCGCGAAATTATCGTGGGAATGACTCCTCTGGCCGGCCAAGCTTTGCCCATCAGTGTTCAGCCTTCGTTTTGGTACAATCCCGAGCTCAACTATATTACCTACATGGTACCCGGAATACTGGTGCTGCTGGTGACCATCATCGGGTTGTTTTTAGGAAGCATGAACCTGGTGAAAGAAAAGGAAATTGGTACCATTGAGCAAATCAATGTTACCCCAATTAAAAAATACCAGTTTATTGCAGGTAAGCTCATTCCTTTCTGGGTAATTGCCAACGTCGATTTGGCGATTGGTTTGCTGTTGGCCTTTTTTGTATTTAACATTCCCGTGATCGGCAGTGTAGGGTTGTTGTTTGGAGTAGCATCCATTTACCTCGTGGCCATTTTGTCGATTGGATTGGTAATTTCCACCCTGGCCAACACCATGCAGCAAGCCATGTTTATTTCATGGTTTTTTCTGGTGATTTTCATTTTAATGAGTGGCCTGTTTACCCCCATCGAGAGCATGCCCCACTGGGCCCAAATATTGGATTATGCCAATCCGGTGGCCTATTTCATTAAGATCAACCGCATGATTATGCTCAAGGGATCGGGCTGGTCCGACATTCAAAGCGAAGTGGTGATATTGGCCGGATATGCAGTGTTGTTATTCACCTTTTCTATTTGGAGATACAGGAAGACGGTGTAGTGTGCTATTCCTAAAAACAGAAAAGCGGGAATGACGGTTATTAGTAAAAGGCCATTCGACAGGCCAGGTTGGTAAGAATGGACTTTTCCACAGGGAGCTGATTTTTTGAACCCCCGTGTAAAAACGACAGGTTAATTTCCTAGATTTACCATCCCAACATCCAATGATTATAAAGGTTGTTATATTTTGATATGGTTGAGCTTAGAATATCTAAACCATAAATTGACATTTGTCTGAATTTACACATGAATTTAATATCTGATTTTGAATATAACATTAAAATAAAATTAAGTTAATGAAGAAAGCAACATTGCTATTTATGTTTTCTGGACTAACATTAATTGTTCTATCTCAAGAAAACTATGTTACAAAATCAACAGGTGGAATAGAAACTGGTTTTTTAGGAGTTTGGTTATATGATGAAATAAGACTGACAAATGTAATAGCTTTAAGGAGTGAAATAGGACTATCATCACGAATTTGGAATGATAAGGTTGTCACAGCAGTAAATTCTGGTTATTATGTTGTTCCGGTACTTACCCTTGAACCAAGGTTGTATTATGATTTAAAGAGCAGATACTCTAAATCTAGAAACATTTCTGGGAATAGTGGAAATTTTGTTAGCATTAATATTAGATTTCATCCTGATTGGTTTATTATTACAAATTACAATAAACCTAATATTGTGAACCAACTAGCATTAATTCCAACTTGGGGGGTTAAACGTAATATTGCTAAACACTTCACTTATGAAGCAGGTTGTGGAATAGGATATGAAATTTATTTTACCAAAAGAGTTGGATATTCCAAAAATACAGATGGAGTTGCTTTTAATTATCACCTACGAATTGGATACAGATTTTGAACACATTAGTAAAGTTGCACAACAACAGACCCCTCCCTCGTCCTCCTTTGAACGCAGCGGTATCGAGGATGAGGAGGGGCAAAAGAGCCAACCAAAAGGAAGCCTTTTAGTACTTTTTGCATGCGATCTACAAATGGCCATTTGACCCGGATATTGGTTGAAGATTATGATCAAATCTCAAACTAAAATTAAAACAATGAAAATCAATAAATTGTATTGCTGCACGTGCGAACATCAGTTTTTAAAAAAACCACTATCCCATTGTGGGCAATCATTAAATGTTACTGACAGGTGTAACTATTATGCTGGCCAATCGTTATAATACGAAATTTTAAATAACTAAACCATGAGTAAGGCAAATAAAATAATAAAATTCGGAGAAGATGTGGATGGATATAACATCCCTGTATTGAATGAACGCGAAGTAAGGGCAGCCGCAGGTTTGCTCTTCTTGTTGATGTTTATTTCCATCCTGATAGTGATCATGAAAGGGGATTTTCTGATGCTGAAATATGCCATTGTCATCTTTCTGACTGATTTCCTCATCCGGGTTTTTATTAATCCCAGATACGCTCCAACACTCATTCTTGGTCGTATGATAGTCTATAACCAGACACCCGAATACGTGGGGGCGCAGCAGAAAAAGTTTGCCTGGGGCATCGGGCTGGGACTGGGCGTGATTATGCTTGTGCTGCAGATCATCGTTAATTCATTCAGCCCGATAACCGGACTGATCTGTTTGATTTGTCTGATATTCCTGTTTTTTGAATCGGCCTTTGGCATTTGCCTGGGGTGTAAATTCTATTCATGGTTCTATAAGGAGAAAGCACAATACTGCCCTGGCGAAGTGTGTGATGTAAAATCGCGGCAGCCGATTCAGAAAACATCCATAACCCAGTTAATGATTGTTCTGGGCTTTATCGCCTGGATTGTGGTGGTCGTTTTCTTATTTAACCAACCATTTAGTGAAAAACCTTATGACCTGTTTGGTATTGAAAGCTCATCACATGCTGAATGAAACCCGGATTGATCCATTCCGGAAGGAAATCACTCAATTTCCAATATGGGCAAAGCAAATAATTGCTGCGTGGTGATGCTGCCCTCCCTCATCCTTGTATGAGCGTAGCGTTATCGAGGACGAGAGGCGGCTGCCAGGCTGTGTAGTAAAAGTAAATTCAAACTTGTCCCACCGTCTATTGACTTCTTCTGGTTCAAATATGTCATAAAAAGCTGAGGCGATGTGTGTTTTGAGGTTGTCCAAAACCAGTCTCATCCTTTTTGCTTCCGGGTACATTTCGTCAACTATTCGCTTCAAACATTTGACCTGGAAATTACCCAGGATTAACTGGCACAACATGCCCGGTATATCCACAATTTTACCAACTCACTAATAATTACTAAATTTGTAATTATTAAGATCAAACATTTTGAAGAATTTATTAATCATAGACGATGAAGAAAAGCTAAGAAATTTACTTGCAAAGATTATTAGCTACGAAGGATTTGAAGTAATTCAAGCCGAAAACAGTAAAACAGCTCTAATAAAAATGGAGCAATTTGATATTGATGTTGTAATTTGTGATGTGAAACTACCTGACGGAAATGGAGTGGAGCTATCAAAAGAACTTAAAAATAAGTATCCAGTAATAGAAATAATTCTGCTTACTGCTTACGGCAATATCCCGGACAGTGTTCAGGCTATAAAAAACGGAGCGTTTGATTATATAACTAAAGGCGATGACAACAATAAAATAATTCCTTTAGTTATCAGGGCTTTTGAAAAAGTTGAACTAACAAAACGTGTTCAGCGCCTGGAGAAACAACTCGTCAACAAATACTCGTTTGACAGTATAATCGGAGAATCAAAGCAATTAAAAAAATCAATCGAACAGGCAAAAAAAGTTGCAGTCAGCGATACAACCGTGTTACTTACGGGGGAAACCGGTACCGGTAAAGAAGTATTTGCACAAGCCATTCACCAGGAGAGTAACCGTAGAAACAAAAACTTTGTTGCTATCAACTGTTCGGCATTCAGCAAAGACCTGTTAGAAAGTGAACTGTTCGGACACAAAGCCGGTGCTTTTACCGGAGCAATTAAAGACCATAAAGGACTGTTTTCTGAAGCCAACAATGGCACAATTTTTCTGGATGAAATTGGAGAATTAGCACCCGATCTGCAAGCCAAGTTACTTAGAGTAATCGAAACAGGTGAGTTTTATAAGGTCGGCGAAAGCAAACCCACAAAAACAAATGTGCGCATAATAGCGGCTACAAACCGTAACTTACAGAACGAAATAGAAGCTGGGAATTTTAGAGAAGATTTATTTTACAGGATTGCAGCCTTTCAAATAGCCTTACCAGCCTTACAGGAACGAGTTTGTGATATTGAACTTTTCGCTTATCATTTTTTACAAATGTTTTCAGCAAAAGCCAACAAGAGAGTTGAAAAATTTAGTGACGACTTCATAAGTGCTTTAAAGCAATACAAATGGAATGGAAACATTCGTGAACTTAGAAATGTGATAGAACGATGTGTAATTATGTCCGAGGGTCTAGTAATTACTACTGATTTGTTGCCTGTGGAAATCAAGCAAAATGCAATATCTTCTTCTAAAGACAAAGCAATTTCATCGTTTGAATTGGCACATGCCGAAAAAAATCATATCCAAAAGGTGTTAAACTATAGCGAGGGAAACAAAACCAAAACAGCCAAACTTCTGGGCATTGCTTTAACTACCCTTTATCGAAAAATGAACGAGTATAGTTTGGAGTAAATCTTTATAAATTCACAGAGATATGAGCATACGCAAATCGACTACAAAAAATCTATGTTTCCTATGTGCCTATGTGGTAAAAAATTAAACCACATAGAAACATCAGGACACATAGGTTGAACACAAATATTCTATGTTTTCAATGTGTCTATATGGTTAAACTCCCTTTCAAAACGCTATGATTGCCCCTTTCAGAACGAAAGGTTTTCTTATTTAAAAAAAACTAACAATATTCTCCTAAAACACTACCAAACAAGCATATATACTTTATTCTGGATTTCTGGATTATGTATTGTATTACGTATTGAAAATTTGTAATACTAAAAAATTCAGATGATGGAATCGAGAATTCAAAAAACCCTTGTTCAATGGTTTCCGGATGCCTTTGCTGATGTCAAAAAAACAGCATTAAAATCCGACTATGATATCCTCAATCATTTTGCAAAATACACTAAAAGTTTAATAAAACATGATAGTGAGAATAAAAGCGAACCTTTTAAGATCATTAATTTGTTATACTCAAAAGGCACGTTGTTTGAGCGAAATGCAATAGAGAATGCATTTTTTTATGTCCTTGCTTTTGACGAATATCCTCAAACTTTACGGCAAAACCTGAGTTTAATGCCGGAAACTCTTCGGGCGGTTTATATTAAAACAATTTTAGAAAACTAAAATAGACTGGTAAAAATGAAAATAATAATTGCCGGCGATGGTGAAGTAGGATTTTACCTTGCAAAATTATTGGAAAAAGAATATCAGGATATTACACTGATTGATACGCAAAGTGATAAACTGGCACAGGTCGAGAAGAAATTAGGGATTGCAACTGTTATTGGGGATTCAACAAGTTATAAAGTATTGAAAGAGGCAGGTGTCGAACAGGCCGACCTATTAATTGCCGTAACTTCTTCTGAATCATCAAATATTACGACCTGTTTAATTGGAAAAAAACTGGGAGCCAGGCTTACAATTGCCCGAATCAATAACATGGAATATTTGGTAGACAAAGATACGCTCGACCTACATGATTTAGGTATTGATGAATTGATTTCTCCGGAATCGCTTGCTGCACGAGAGGTAAAGTACATGCTAAAATCACCAGCCCTGACAGAAATTTTTAATCTGTATAAAAAAGATCTGTACATGTTGGGATTACGTCTTGAGGAAGATACATCCATTGTGAATAAAACAATTGCAGAATCGGCCCGGTTGATATCAAACAAATCTTTTATGATTGTAGCCATTCTGCGCAATGGCAAAACCCTTATTCCAACAGGCGAATTGCAGTTGCTAAAAGAAGATATATTATATTTTGTGGCTTCAGATGAGGGAAAGGAAAAAGTGCTTGAATATGCAGGCAAGAAGCCCATTCAAATTAAAAATATTTTGGTTATTGGTGGTAGCAAAACCGGAAAATACATCGCATTACGACTTAGCAAGTATTATCATATTAAATTGATTGAAAAAAATCTTGAAAGATGTAATTATTTGGCAAAAGAAATTCCAAATGTTCAGTTTATTTGTGGCGATGGCGCCGATGTTAATTTGCTCGAAGAAGAACAAATAAGTCAATATGATGCCGTAATTTCTGTAACAGGAAACGCAGAAACAAATATTTTTTCGTGCCTGTTGGCTAAAGATCTTGGCATTAAAAAAACCATTGCCATGGTCGAGAACATTGGCTTGTTCGACTATTCACAAAAAATGGGGGTCGATACCCTGATCAATAAAAAAATGGCTGCGGCCAATTTTATATTCCGTAACATACTGAAAGGAAGGGTTCTTACTCAACTCTACGGAATTGATGCCGAAATTCAGGAATTTATTCTTAAAGAAAATTCCAAAATAATAAACTTGCCGATAAAAGACCTGCATTTTCCTAAAAATGCAATCATCAGTGGTGTGATAAGAAACGATAAAGGCTACATCACCCTTGGCGATTTTGAACTGAAAGCCAATGACAGGGTCTTTGTATTTTCCTTACCACAAAGTAATAAGGAAGTTACCTCTTTTTTTAAATAATTATACCCGATTATAGATGAATTTGATATTGCAGAAAAGGCTCGGTACTTTCAAAATGATATTCAGACAAATTGGTGGTCTGCAAATTATTTTGGGCTATACAATGGCCTTACCAATTTTAATATCGTTAATTTATTCAGAATACTATTCTGCACTAGGTTTTCTTATTTCCTCCCTTGCATGCATAATTGTTGGATTTTTACTCTACAAAAAAATTAAAAACACTTCTGAACCGCTAACTCACCACGCATTAATTATTGCGGCAGCGGGTTGGCTTTCAATAGCAATAATGGGTGCCTTGCCATTCCTTATTATCGCTTACATTACGCCTGTAGATGTAGCACAACAATTTGTTCCTGCAGGAGCAGATTATGGCTCCAGCATTTTCTTCTTTAAAAATCCGTTACATGCCATTTTTGAAAGCATGAGTGGTTTAACAACTACCGGGTTAAGCATGGCGCTTCACGTGCCCACCATAGGTAAAGGTTTGATGTTTTATCGCTCATTTACACAATTGTTGGGTGGAGCAGGTTTTATTGTTCTTACTTTAGCATTATTAGGCCATTCAAGTGGAAGAATTGCCTATATGTTATATGGTGCCGAATCCACAGGCGAACGATTAAAGCCTACTATAATACAAACAACTCGTTCCATTTGGAAATTGTATATTGGAATGACGGTTTTTAGTTTTATTTATCTCGTCATAGGGACTTATTTGATTTTGCCGGGATACAGTTTAACCGAAAACCTCTTTGATTCGATTAATCATGCCATGTCGGGCCAATCAACGGGTGGCTTTAGCACGCTTGAAAGCAGCATCGCAAGTTACCATTCAAAAGCAATGGATATATTGTACTTATTGCCAATGATTTTGGGAGCCCTTTCCTTACCTTTTTACTATAAAGTCTTTTATGAAAAGCAATTCAGCCAGTTTTGGAAGAACCTTCAAACACGCGCTATAATAATTACCAGTTTCTTTGGCAGCATCATACTGTCTGTCATGCTGTTGAAGTCGGGCATAATCACTGAGCCGTTTCGTATTGGATTTTTTCAATTTATCAGTGCCTTAACCACCACCGGATGGCAAACTACTGATATACACGTATGGGATGCCGCTTCTATTGTATTCATTGTGCTGGCGGCCATGGTTGTAGGAGGTGCTGCCGGGGCCACGGTCGGAGGAATAAAAATCATCAGGGTATTGCTTATTTTTAAAGGATTATTCTGGCATATTAACAATTATTTTTCGTCTGAGAATGCAATAAAAGTTGTTAAATTTAATGATAAGCGATTGTTGCCTGATGAAATGAACAAAGAACTCGCCAATGTCGCAACTTTTGCATTTGTTTATATGCTTTTTCTAATTGTCGGGACCTTAATAACTTACTATCAGATGTTTTCCGGATATACTTTAAAGGATGCATTGTTCGAATCGGCATCAGCATTAGGCACCGTTGGATTGTCGTGTGGAATTACCAGTCCGGCAATGTCACCGGTTCTTGAAATTACCTACATCATTCAGATGTGGGCTGGCAGGTTGGAAATTATACCCATCCTTATTTTATTCAGGACAATTTTTTTAGGTACAAAACCTACAGTAGTGTAACATGATGCGTTAATAAAGCCTTTTAGGCATATCTTTGTATGTGTTTACTTAATACAAGGGCATGAAAATCAAGACTAAATTAAACCTTGGAATCGGTTTTTTGTTTACTTTAATCATTCTTTTGGCATTTTTAAGCATCGGGCAAATCAATTCATTGTCAACTGCCTCTGAAAACATCATTAAAGACAACAAAGAAACGATTGGCTATACTCATCATATGTTAAAAGCATTATCGGAAATCGATAAAAATAAAGAGGCATTCAAACACTTTGAGAAATATCTTCTAAAACAAAAATCAAATATTACTGAATCCGGTGAAGAAGAACTAACCAATAAACTATCTGAAAATTTCGAACTGTTAAAAAGCACACCCTCCAATGATACTGCATTTACTAATTTGCAATCAACCCTACTCGAAATAATGAACATCAACTTAAATGCGATTGAACTAAAAAATACCATTGCAGGTAAAACCGCCAAAAAGTCCATTTTTCTGATCAGTACATTAAGTTTTTTTTGCTTCATTATTGCACTCATACTTTTACTTAAACTACCGGAAAATATATCCAATCCAATTAAAGAATTAAACAGAAGCATCAAACAAATTGCAGGCAATGATTACTCGCAACGGGTAAATCTGGAAGGACACAGCGAATTTGGGGAATTAGCGGTTTCGTTTAACACGATGGCCAATAAACTCGAAGAATATAACAACAGCAATATTGCAAAACTACTTACCGAAAAGAAAATTACCGAAACGCTGATCAATAAAATACACTATCCCATTATTGGATTTGATAATGTGATGAAAGTCAACCTGGTAAATGATGAGTTTTCAAAAGTATCCGGCATGAGCCATTCCGATTTAATCGGATCAAATATTCTTGAGATTGCCACCGAAAATGATTTGATCAATCAAATAATTATTGATAGTTCCGGAAAAAAGGCTGTTTCTTCCAATGATGAAGCGGATTCAAAAATACATACCAACATCAATGGAAAAGACATCTATTTTGAAAAAGAAATTCAGGAAATTTCCTTAAACCCTCAACATGAAAAAAAAGGGTATGTAATGGGATATGTGGTAGTTCTGAAAAATGTAACCAGGTATATGGAGCTCGATTTGGCAAAAACAAATTTTATTGCCACCGTTTCGCATGAGCTAAAGACGCCTGTGTCGGCAATAAAATTCAGTTTGCAATTATTGGAAAATGAAAAAACGGGCAAGCTGAACCAGGAACAAACGGAATTGGTTAAGAGTTGTGAAGAAGATGCAAATCATTTGTTAAAAATAATTTCTGAACTACTGAACCTCGCCCAGGTTGAAACAGGAAATATCCAGTTGAATATTATGCCGGCCCGACTTCCGGAGATAATACAATATGCTATTAACACAAGTAAGTCAGCAGCATATCAAAAAAATATTGTCTTTGAAATCGAGTTGCCATCTGACTTGCCAGAGGTGATTGCTGACAAAGAAAAAACAGCCTGGGTAATTACCAATTTAATATCAAATGCAATTCGCTACTCAGGTGAAAACTCCAAAATAGAGATTTCGGCTTTAGTACTGAATAAGAAAGTCAAACTGTTGATAAGAGATTTTGGACGTGGAATCGAATCTCAATATATTAACCGGGTATTCGACCGCTATTCTACCATCCCCGGCACAAAAAAGGAAGGTTCCGGACTTGGTTTGGCAATCAGTAAAGAGTTTATAGAAGCCCAGGGTGGTGAAATATCTGTTGAAAGCCAACTTGGTGTTGGCAGTGTGTTTTCAATAGTTCTTAATTGTAAAGAGTATTCTTCCTGATTTACCGTCAGATTGCCAATGCTTCAATAAAATTATTTTCTGGATTTACCCACCAAACACCCGGCAATCTATTTGCAATGAAGCAAAGAGCTGATTTTAATAATTTTAAACGATTGAAAACGGGTGGGTTATTATGGATAAAGGGATTAAAATTAATAGTATTAAATTGAACACTTCAGGGGTTGGGTTTGTACTCCCGTTGTCTATAATCCTAAGAACAGAAAAAACCCCCGTACATTTTGACGTGACGTACATATTGTGTATATTTGCACGTAATATTATTAATATGGAAACAAAATTGACATTAAGACTTAACGACGGCGTAATCGAAAGAGCGAAAATTTATGCAAGCAAACAAAAGATCAGCCTCTCAAAAATGATTGAATCATATCTTGACAGTTTAACCAGAGAAATAGAGCATAAAGACAAAGCACCAATTACGCCTCTCGTGAAAAGTCTAAGCGGAGTAATTGACTTGCCTTCTGATTTTGACTATAAAAAAGAATATGGTGACTATCTAATTGAAAAATATAAATGAAACGACTTTTTATCGACACCAACATTGTCATAGACCTGCTATCACGCAGAGAACCATTTTACGAGGAATCAGCGAATCTTTTTTCATTAGCAGATCAGAAAATCATTGAACTTAACATCTCATCATTGACAGTTGTCAACACGAGTTATGCGCTACTGCGACAAACAAATTCACACAAAGCAAAAGAAATATTAAGGAAGCTCAGGTTAATAGTCAATATTTTACCTCTTGACGACAAAATAATTGGATTGGCATTAAATGACGATTCATTCTCTGACTTTGAGGATAGCCTTCAATATTTCACTGCAATCGAAAACGGTCAGGATCTAATAATTACCAGAAATTTAAATGACTTTAAGGCTTCTATTATACCAGTAATGACAGCACGACAATTTTTAGAAACATTGAAATAAGGCCGATTGCCGACAATGCATCATACTTTATGGTTGGTTTTGACCTGAACCTCCCTCCATGCCTCCATGCCTTCGGCAGGTTCACCTAACGGTAAATCGGTGCGGCCAGAAAGATTTGTCTTTTGAAGTCCTTCACAAAGCAAATGTTTTCCGTTTAGGCTCATTGTCGAGCCAATATAGAATCGTTAAGAAGATTTAGTAACAAATGATTAATACAAAGAAACATTGCCTATTTTTGAAACTGAAAACTAAATTGTCCGATTAATAAAGGGCTTAACCAACACCAATTAATACATGTTTAAACACCTGACTGGTTTATTGATCTTTTTCGGTCTTGTGATGCAGTTGAATGCACAGGAAATTTACCTGACGCATGAAGGCCGGGTTACTTTTACCTCAGCGGCACCTCTGGAACTTATTTCAGCTCAATCAGATGAACTTTCAGGGGCAATTGATTTGAATAACAATCATTTTGCTTTCAAGATTTCAAACCGTTCGCTTATAGGCTTTAACAGTGACCTTCAACAGGAACATTTTTATGAAAATTATATGGAAGTTGATAAATACCCGTACTCAACATTTCAGGGAAAAATAATTGAAAAAATGAACAAAGATGCCAACAGCACTTTTCAGGTCAGGGCAAAAGGTACTTTGTCAATTCATGGTGTTGAAGAAGAAAGGATCATTGATGTTGTCATTGAATTTGTTGATCATACAATTAAAATAAGCTCGGATTTCAGCGTAGCACTTGAAGATCATAATATCAGAATTCCGAGTATCGTATATCAGAAAATTGCCGAGAATATTGCTGTTGAAGTTCGAGCAACCCTGACCCCTAAAAATACCACGGATTGATTTTTAAATTAAAAAATATGCTGTCAGCGCTCGGCTTGCTTGTTTTCATACAAGCCTTTTCGGGCGATTTTGACCTGGCGATTAAGCCGGTTAACCTTACAGGAGAAGTGTCAGCAGAAAAAATCAATGTCATTTTTGCAGATTCTTCGGGGTTTTTATGGCTTGGATTGCAAAATGGTCTTTACAGATGGGATGGCGTAAAAGCTCTAAAATATAGTAAAGATCAGGGTTCAGAATATGTAACGGCTATCAATCAGTCGCCTGATGGACGACTTTGGGTTGGTTTTAAAGATGGATCACTGGCCTATACTTCTCAAAGAAAACTAGCTCCTTTTGAAAGTGAAGGTTATCTGAATGATTCATCTTCCGTCTCTGATATACTTTTTGACACAAAAGGGAGAATCTGGTGGTCAACTTTTGGAAGCGGTTTGTATTGCAGCGCTGAAAACACAACCCTGTCTCTGAACACAAAAAATGGATTAACAGACGATTATGTTTACGAAATAGCCCTTGGCCCCAAAAATAATGTTTGGGCTGCTACCGATAACGGTGTCTGTATTTGTACGGTGGACAGCACGTTTAATTCAATTAAATCTGATATTCTTTCTGTAAATCTTCCTGACCTGATCGTACTTTCACTTGTTAAAGACAATGAAGGTTTTATGTGGTTTGGATTTCACCAGGGAGGAATAGGATATTACAATCCCGTTGATTCAACTTTTCGTAGAATAGAATGTTCACAAGGAAAACAATTTGGGCCGGTCAATGCACTGAGTATGGAGGGAAACGATGTTTGGATAGTAGATAAACAAAATGGAATATTTTATTCCAGACACCCGCACCTTGACAGCCTCGTATCCATCATCTTAAATGACAATGAAGTCAACCGAAATATAAAAGCAGCCCTGGCAGACCGGCTGGGCAATCTCTGGGTTTTAACCAAAAATATGCTGTGCGTCTCCAATGGAGGATCGATAAAAGTGATCGATTATAAGCCCGATTATCCTGAAAACAAAATACATTCGATCAATATTGTTGGATACCAAAAATACTGGTTGACCAACAACAACACTCTTTTAAGTCTTGATAAAAATGGATACAGCGTTTTTCTAAAAAATGCACTGGCTTTTTCTTCTACACTGACTTCTTCAATTATTGATCCTTCAGATAAAATCTGGGCCGGAACCCTTGGACAGGGAGTTGTAGTTTTTGAGCCCCATAAGAAATCCTTTCAATTTGTAAATGCTCAGAAAGGGTTGGTCAACGACAATATTTTATCCATAGCAATTTCAGATCACAAAATTTGGGTTGCGACACTTGGAGGGTCATCCGTTATTTCACTGGATGAACAATCGAAGGTTAAGCATATTCAATCCTATAACAAAGAAGATGGTTTAAGCAGCAGTTTTATATACACCGTGCTTCCGGATAGTCGTGGAAGGGTTTGGTTTGGCACCGATGGCAACGGGATTATTAAATTGGAAGATGATATTTTTTATTCTTATGATGAAAATCAGGGTGTTACTGATAATATTATTTATTCGATTATTGAAGATGAAGAAGGAAATATCTGGTTCAGTACTTCAACAGGGGTGCTTTACAAGTTCAATGGTACTCAATTTGAAAAATATAATTCCGGCAACGGTTTCATCGGAAACAATATTTACTCTCTGGCTGCCAAAGGAAACCTGCTTTTTATTCTGACAGACCAGGGATTGAATATATTTAATCATGTCACCAACGATTTTGTTTGTTTGAATGAAGAACTTGATCTGAACCTGCTGCGTTCGGACTTGAACAGCGTTGACAAAAACGATGATTTTATAAGCTTTGCTACACACAACGAAATCATTCAAATCGACCTCAACCTGATCAATCGAATGAGGTTTCAACCCCTTACTTCAATTGATAAAATCACGGTTAACCTTGAGGCATTAAACCTTGTTAATGACCAAACATTTTCAGCATCCGAGAACCGTTTTATATTTGAATATTCAGGTTACTGGCCGATGGCACCAAAAAAAATGCAGTACAAAATTAAATTGGAAGGTTATGATCCCGATTGGAAATATACTTTTGATCGGGTGGCTACTTATCCCAATCTTCCACCCGGTTATTACACATTTAAAGTGGAGGCATTTTTAAATAATACAAAACCATCCGGCGAATCAAGCTCATTTTCTTTTGAAATCCGAAAACCATTTTATTTATCCATCTGGTTTGTTTTGCTAAGCACTATCATCATCGTTGTGCTGGGCTACTGGTTTATAAAAACACGGGACAGGAAATTACGACAAAAGGAGGCAAGGAAAAAAGAACTGCTGGAAGTTGAATTCCAGACACTTAAAAATCAGGTAAATCCACACTTTTTGTTCAATAGTTTTTCCACTCTGATTTCCATTATCGAAGATAATCCGGAAGATGCTGTTAAATACACCGAAGCCCTTTCCGGATTTTTCAGGGATATTCTTGAAGTGAAAGAAAAAGAACTTATTCCGTTGTCGGAAGAACTGCGTATGATTAAAAACTACGCATTAATTCAACAGAAACGATTCGGGGATAACTTCATTCTTCAAGTTGATCTGGATGAAAAAACAACAGGCTCTAATATTCCACCCTTAACGCTTCAGTTACTCACCGAAAATGCATTAAAGCACAATGTTATCGCAAAAGGTAAAACTCTCCTCGTAAGCATTCGAAATGACGATAAAAATATCATTATCGAAAACAAAAAACGACTGAAAAAACAAACAGAGACATCTACCGGAATCGGACTTCGAAACATTAGGGAACGGTATCGGCTGATTGCAGGAATGGAAATCCGGGTAGAAGAGACTGATGAAATTTTTAAAGTAATTCTTCCAATCATCAATTAACTCAAAATGAAAGTACTGATCATTGAAGATGAGCCTGCTACGGCAAAAAGACTCGAAAACCAGCTTAAGCAAATTGTTCCCGGAATTGCGTTCGCAGAGGTAATCGACACCGTCGAAGACAGTATTAATTTCTTTCAAAATAATCCACAACCTGACCTGGTGTTTATGGATATCCATTTGGCAGATGGTAATTGTTTCGAAATTTTCGATGCTGTTAAAATAACCAGCCCAATAATATTTACTACTGCCTACGACCAATACGCCATAAAAGCGTTTAAAGTGAATAGCATTGATTACCTGCTGAAACCCATTAAAAAGGAAGAACTGGAAATCAGCATGAAAAAATTCAGGGAAACTACCTCTGAGACGCCGACAAATTTGTACGATATCCAACAAATTATGGAGATATTTGAACGCAACCGATCTCCTGAATTAAAACGTTTGGTAATTAAAGTAGGGCAAAAAATCAATGCAATTAGTATTAATGAAGTCGCCTATTTTTATATTGAAAATAAAAATGTTACGGCTGTTCTGTTTAATCAAAAAAAGTACCCCGTTGACTTTTCGTTGGATCAGCTGGAGGGTGAATTGAACAGTGAGCGTTTTTTCAGGATAAACAGAGGTTTCATCATTAGTTTCGAATCAATAAAGTCGATGATCGCTTATTCAAAGTCACGCATCAAAATAATACTCGACCCCCCGGTCGAAGAATTTGTCGCCACGAGTACCGATCGGTCTTCAGCATTTAAAGACTGGCTGAAAGGTAAATAGGATTGTTTATTATACCTGATCATTGTTCACCATTTCAAATACATTTTATGAGGTATCCGATCATCTCCCGTGCTGATTTTCAGTGTTTTTCATGATTCACCTTTTTAAACCGGACTCATTAATCAATGGGTGGAGCTGCATACAAGTATATTCTGTATTTAGGCAGCACCGCAATATTGATTATACGTTTAAACAAACGGGAAAATAGGACGGTACGCTGCACCTTAAAAAGTGTGTTCTTGTCTTTCAATAAATATTAGCAGTACTCTGTACCTGTTGATTTGCAATTTTATGTGTGACGATCATAAACTCTATTTAGTTTTATTCATCTACAATGAATGTATTTATTGGACATACATTGCATTCTGGCTTTAGCCGACTGCCCAACAATTGAAATCTATTCTCTATTTTTCTATCCTTGTGTCGTTTTCTGTAACTAACTGTTACTAAAACATAAGGAACTTTTTTTTTGCAGTTGGCTAAAGCCAAGCTGCAAGGAATGGAATTTATTGTGTTTTATTCATCTACAATGAATGTATTTATTGGACATCCATTGCAGTCTGGCTTTAGCCGACTGCCCAACAATTGAAATCTATTCTCTATATTTCTATCCTTGTGTCGTTTTCTGTAACTAACTGTTACTAAAGCAGAAGGAACTTTTTTTTGCAGTTGGCTAAAGCCAAGCTGCAAGGAATGGAATTTATTGTGTTTTATTCATCTACAATAAATGTATTTATTGGACATCCATTGCAGTCTGGCTTTTGCCGACTGCAAGTCGATCAGATATATTCCCTAATTTCCAGGTATTTGTTGGATATTTTATCAATCAAAGCTAATTATTACTTACGGGAGATGATCGGATACCCTATTACATTTTAACTCTTTTAGCTGATTCTACTCCATTCAAGCCTTTCAACAGCTTCAACCCGTTCAACTGCAAAAGTATTCAGCTATTGAATTTACCGGTTCAGCATGAAAATATCCCCATTCGGCATGTTTCTTTTTTTTAATCACCTGATTGCATACATTTTTGCACCAATCAAAAATTAAAAAATCTAAGACATGGAAACTATTTATGCAACACACACCACAAAAAAAGAAACCAGGCATGCGCTCAGATTTGACCAGGTTTCAAACGTAAAAACCTTTTCCGCTAAGTTGATGCTGTTGATCGGTCTTTTGCTTTCATTTACAGCCATATCACCGGCACAAACACTCACCCTCCTTTCTCCTAACGGTGGCGAAACCTGGATGTCGCACACCTCACAAACCATTCAGTGGCAGCTCAATGGTGATTATGCCGACCTATACATCGAGTTCTCAGAAGATGGAGGCAATTACTGGTATTACATCGCTTATGTACCTGCCACTGACAGCACCAGTGAGCTGACATTTATCAACAATTTGTATGAGACACAAACCGGACTCGTCAGAATATCGCTTTACAACGATGCGACAATTTCCGATGAAAGCGACAGCGTGTTTGCGATTATTCAAAACCCGATATACTTTTACACGCCATTCAATGGCCAGGGGGTATATGCCGGTGTTGATGTAACCCTTTCGTGGTATAGCTATTTCTTTGATACTTTCGATGTGTATTACACCATTGACGGGGGAGCCGCATGGACACAGATTGCATCATCTTACACTCAATCTGACCTTGTATGGTCAACTCCCTCTACGCTTTCCGACCAATGTATGATCAAGGTGGCTGATGCAAACAACCCTGCCGATTACGGATTGAGTGCCACATTCTCGCTGATTGAGGTGCCAACAGCAACCATTATTTCACCCAACGGGGGCGAAACCTGGAATTACAACAGCCCCGAAACGGTTTCATGGTCAGGTACCAACCTGCCCTATTATTTATACATTGAATTTTCTGACGACGGGGGTCAAAACTGGGAATACCTTGGCTATGGTTATGGTGAGGCGACGGGGGGATCGGTGAACATTTATGTGCCTTATTCCTCTACTGACAGTGCGCTCGTCAGGCTGGTTGATCCCGAGTATGGTATTGTGCTCGATGTCAGCGATCAGCCTTTCCATATTTTTGTTCCACCCGTAATTATGTACAATCCCTGGGAAGACCAGCAGTTTTATATTATGGAGGAGATTTGGATTAACTGGTGGGCACCGGATTTAAACCAGGTAAACATTGACTTATCCACCGACTTTGGAGAAAGCTGGGTGAATGTTGCCGAAAATATTGATGCCTCGGCAGGCTGGTACAACTGGACACTTTCGGGCACACCTTCCGATAGTTGCCTGGTGCGCGTGTCTGATGCTTCGGATGCTACACAATTTGGAATAAGCAATCGTTTCGTATTGATGGCAACACCGGTCATCACTCTCAACAACCCTGTTGGCGGCGAAATATGGAATACCGATTCGGTTTACACCATCTCGTGGACCTACGATAACCTCAACGCTTACTATGTTGTGGTTGACTATTCCGCCGACAACGGCCAATCCTGGAACTATCTGGGATATGCAACCATGGAAGCAGGCGAAGGGAGTATGGATTGGACCACACCACAATTGGAATCAGATCAGTATCTGATCAGGGTAAGAGACACCTATTACGATTTTGTAAGCGACACCAGTGGTTTGTTTAGCGTTCGGTCCTTCCCCGATACACCAATCTGTATCGTTTCGGTTGACAGCGCAACGAACAACAACATCGTGATATGGGAAAAACCGGCAAGTGAACTGATTAGCAACTTTATTATTTACAAAGAATCGGATGAATCAAACATTTACCTGCCAATTGGCACGATTGGCTATGACAGCCTATCCATATTTACTGATGCCAATTCAAATCCTGCCATTAAATCGTACCGTTACAAGCTTGGCTTTTCAGATACAGAGGGAAATGTCTATCCGATGGGTGCCTTGCACCAAACCATCCACCTTTCCATTAACAAGGGAGTAAGCAATTCGTGGAACCTCATCTGGAATGATTATAAAGGCTTTACGTTTCCTTCATACAATATTTACCGTAGTTTTGATGGTACTACTTACGAAATGATCGCCACCATCTCCTCCAGTTTTAATTCATATACCGACATTGATGCACCCACCGGAGAAGTGTTTTATTATATTGAGGTAATTAACGCCAATGGATGCAACCCCACCACACGTGGATCCATTAATTCGTTGTCGAACATCGCCACAAATAACTTTTTGGGTATTGATGATCCTTTGTCGGAGATGGGGGCAAGGCTCTATCCTAACCCTGCCAGTCAAACGGTAAACCTGAAATTGGACGAAAGCGGCGATGATTACAGTATACAACTGCTCAACCTTACCGGTAAGGTGGTGCTGGAAAAAGAAATAGTGTCACAAGTGAAAAGCCAGTTACACCATTTTGATGTTTCTTTGCTGGAAAATGGTTTTTACTTCGTGAGGATCACTACAGGAAACAGGAGTGCTACGACAAAAATAATTATCTGGCACTGATGTGGTGCCTGAAAGTTCTGATTTGAAAGTTTAAATAATGCATACTCAAACCTACATGAAATCAATTCATCACAACAGTGTTTATGTAGCTGTCATCGCAATAGCAAATTTGTTATTGCTGGTGACAGCTTGTAAGCACGACCCCGAGTTTCCGGGCGAGCCTGTGCCGCCAGATCCGGATACCACGGTTTGCGATACGGCGAATGTTACCTTCTATGGTAGCGTACTGCCCATTTTTCAGGACAACTGCCTGACATGCCACAGCGGTGCCAATCCAAAGTACGGGCTCGACCTGTCCAACTTCGATCACCTGGCTGCCATTGTCAACAGCGGATCACTCATTGGAGCCATTAATCATTATCAAGGTTATTATCCCATGCCTAAAGATGGTAACAAACTATCAGCATGCGATATCAGGAAAATTGAGCTATGGGCCCGCGATACGAGCTTTACCGCTGTTGATTGTGATACCACAAATGTAACTTACAATGGAACAGTGTTGCCCATTCTGCAGGCAAAATGTTTTGACTGCCATTCGGGTGCCGCGCCCACGGGCAACCTTGATTTTACCAACTACGACCATGTGGCTTTGGTAGCCGAAAACGGCGCACTGCTGGGAGCATTGCACCACGAAACCGGATATGTGCCTATGCCCAAAGACGGCAATATGCTTGATGATTGTTCGTTGACACAAATTGGTATTTGGGTGCGCGACACCACGTTTACCGATCCCGGTGGTGGCAATGAAGACCCCTGTGACCCGGATACGGTATATTTTCAGAACGAGATATTGCCACTCATCATCTCCACTTGTGCCACAACAGGTTGCCATGATCAACTTACCGGCGAACAGGAAGTGCTTTTGGTGGACTACGCTTCAATCATCGAATATGGCGATATTAAGCCATTCGATCCCGGCAACAGCGACCTGTATGAGAAAATAACCGATGATGACCCCGACGACAGGATGCCACCGCCGCCGGCCAACCCACTTTCGTTGGAACAAAAGAACAAAATCAAAAAATGGATTGAGCAGGGAGCACTCAACAATGCATGCGAGGAGGATTGCGATACCACCAATGTTACCTTCTCGGGTACCATCTGGCCGATTGTTGAACTGAACTGCCTGGGATGTCATAGTGGTCCGCAACCTTCGGGTGGTTTTTCGCTGACCGATTACAGCGCGGTGGTAGTGCAGGCCAACAACGGAAAGCTTTTTGGTGCCGTAAACCACGATCCCGGCTTTGTGCCCATGCCACGCAACGCACCGCAATTGTCAGATTGTAAAATAGATCAAATACGAATTTGGATAGAAGATGGAACACCGAATAATTAATACAGTCCTGAAAACGATGGTTTTTGCAGGCATCGTTATACTAATGCAGTCGTGTTACAATGATAACGTGGAAGATTTGTACCCACAGGCCCCCGCATGCGACACCAACAATGTTACCTATGCCAATACGGTATGGCCCATCATCAATACCAACTGCATTTCGTGCCATGGTGGCCAATTCCCATCGGGAAACATCTCCCTGTCGGATTACAGTGCAATAGCAGCTGCCGCAAAAAACGGGAGCCTGCTGAGTGCAATACGTCACGAAGACGGATGGTCGCCCATGCCAAAAGGCGGCGGCAAACTATCCGACTGTGATATACAGAAGATAGAAATTTGGGTCAATGCAGGTTCTGCCGACAATTAAATTTGGCCACTTGAATTTACCCGATCAACTTAAAAACAGAATACCATGAAAAAAATACTGAAAATAGGAGCAGTTTTGGCCGTGCTGGGAATCTTAGCAGCCATCTACGTTTGGTTTTTCGTTTACAACAAACCACACCGCGATTATGAAAATGCAACGGCAGATTATACCTTGTCAGCCGAAGCCTTTTACAAGCATTATGCGAACGGTTCCGAAGAATCAAAAAAGTACCTTGATAAGGTGATCCAGGTGGAAGGTGTTCCCTCATCGATAGAAACCACCGATTCAACGGTTATCGTTGCGTTTGCTTTTGGTAGTGGCATGTTCGGCGATGAAGGAATTCGCTGTACCTTGTTGCCAAACCATCACAGCCAGGTCAAAGAGCTTGACCATTCAGAAACTATCTCAATCAAGGGACATTGTACCGGTTACAACGGAACCGATGTGATCATGGAACAATGTTCATTAATAACTAAATAAATTAAATATCATGAAATCAATCAAATTAACATTTGCGATCATACTCTTTTTATCGGCTACCACCTACGGCCAGCGTTATATCACCAAAACAGGGCACATCTGGTTTCATTCGGAAGCGCCGCTCGAAACCATCGAAGCCCATAACAACCAGGTAAATGCCGTATTGGATATTGAAACCGGCGAGATGGTGTTTAAGGTATTGATGAAGTCGTTTATTTTTGAGAAAGCCCTGATGCAGGAGCATTTTAACGAAAACTATGTTGAGAGCGACAAATACCCGAATGCAACTTTCCAGGGTAAAGTAACTAACCTTGAAGCCATTAATTTTACTACACCGGGCACCTATAATGCACAGGTTACTGGTAAGTTAACCATCCATAACCAAACCAACAATGTAGGTGCCACCGGTACCTTTGAGGTGAAAAAGGATGTGATCCTGGGTATGACGAAGTTTAACATTCTGATTGCCGATTACAACATCAGTATTCCCGGGGCCGTTGCAGGTAAAATTGCCGATGAAATTGACATTCATGTTGACATCGTGTTAAAAGAACTCAAGAAGTAATCACGAAGTAAAAAAACAGATTCATGAAATGGAATACAAATATTGTTGTAGCGGTGTTGCTGCTTATACCATGGTCACTTGTTTCACAGGATAATGATTTGATGGATTTGCTTGATGAGAAAGACCCCACAATCGACTATACTATGGCAACTTTCAAAACCACCTTGTTGGTGCTGGGTCAATCAGTGGAAAATCCGCCGAACGGTAACCTGATCTTTAACGTACAACATCGCTTCGGTGCGGTAAACAGCGGCGGGTACGATTTTTTCGGACTGGATCAGGCCAACACCAGGCTTGGTTTTCAGTATGGAATTAACGACTGGCTTGCCATTGGTATCGGACGCTCATCGTATCAAAAAACATACGACGGGTGGTTGAAAGTGAAAATGCTTCGCCAAAGCACCGGCCTCCGCAGAATGCCTTTTTCAGTTGATTACTTCGGCAGCATGGGCATCAGCGCCATCAAATGGTCGGAGCCCGACAGGACAAATTATTTTTCGTCGCGTATGTCGTTTGCCAATTTGCTGATCATCGCGCGTAAGTTCAGCCCGGGGGTTTCACTTCAGTTGGTGCCCACCCACATTCATTACAACCTGGTTGAAACGAACGAAGACGACAACAATGTATTTTCGATGGGTGCCGGGGGGAGGTTCAAGATCAGCAAGCGTGTAAGCATCAACCTCGAATACTATTACATCATCTCGGAACAAACGCGAAAGCAATACACCGATCCATTCTCCATCGGGTTTGACATCGAAACCGGCGGTCATGTTTTTCAGTTGTATCTAACCAATGCCGAAGGCATCATCGAACATCATTTCATCAGCCGCACATCAGGAAAATGGTGGAACGGCGATATCCACATCGGCTTTAACATCAGCCGTACCTTTACCATCAAAAAACCGAAGAAATTCCTGGGGGAGTAGCTGGCAGGAATTAAGCATTGCATAATATTCGGCCTTATCAATCTTTCGCTGATAGGGTTCGAAGTGACAAAAAAACACCCAACTCTGGCGCGTATTTAGCGATAGCGTTACGCGTGACAACACACTTCTTTAACAAAATCTCTGGTGCGCGTTTTTTTCCAACGCTTGCCTTTACCAATAACCACAACCTGTATCAACTATCGCTTTATCAGACTTTTAACAAAACATAGCCCGGTTGCCAGAATTGAACCAGCATTTGTTTTATTGACTTACAAATTGTTGTATTTAATGGCATGCGAACCATTCGTACGCCAGTGGGTGATGATTAATGAAAAAGAGTCCCCAAAAAAATTCATAATCCATTAAAACCTATATTTGTGTATTGTAAAAATCTAAAATAAAATCAGGTTATGAAAAAGTCGTTACACCTTTTGATTGTTCTGTGTTTTTTGGTCATTACAACGGTTCTGACATCCTGTAAACGCGACGATTCGTCCAATACTCCCACTTATGGAGATAAAACATTGGAGTTGATCGGCATTGTTGAAAGCAATCAGAACATAAAATCGCTTTTAGTCAAGTCTATTGATCAGGCAAAGATGGTGAATCCGGATAAAAACACAAATCCGGCGCAAACGCTCGAAGAATACTATGAATTTGTTACATGGGCAGAAACCTGCATGCCCTGGACCATTCTTCCGGGCACGCCCTACCCTTTGTTGTATGATAAGATTGATCAGAGCCTGGATTATTTCTATTTCATCAACGACCAGCCGCTTACCGAGCTTGAGGGCCTGGGGTTGTATCATAACTCACTTCAGTATGTGACGCCTTACACCGATTGGCTGGTAAGTTTCAATAAAGCATGGGGCTTGTATCTCAACACACCGGAGTCGTGGAAAGACGAATATTATCAAATGGCATTGGCTGATGATCGGTTTGGTTTGTCGAACGATTGGTACGAAGATCCTTCAAACTGGAACTCGTTTAACCGGTTTTTTTCGAGGTATCTCAAATCGCCGGATAAACGGCCGATTGCTTCCCCCGACGACAAAACCATTGTTGTATCACCGGCAGACGCTGAACCCGAAGGTGAATGGCAAATTGATATCAATTCTAATGTTGTCGAAAAAGATGGTGTGCCCATTAAATCGGGAACCTTAATTTCGGTTGTAAAATTAATTGGCGAAGACAGCCAGTACGAAAATGAATTTGCCGAAGGTACTTTAACGCACACTTTTCTTAACGTACAGGATTATCACCGCTACCATTTTCCGGTAGGCGGCATAATCAAGGAGGTTAGAATTATTAATGATGAAGAAGCTGTTGGTGGCATAATTACCTGGGATGCAGCAAATGAAAGATACATGCTGAATGATTCAATTCCGGGTTGGCAGGCAATCGAAACAAGGGGTTGCGTGATTATTGACACAGAAGATTTCGGATTGGTGGCATTGCTTCCAATTGGGATGTCGCAGGTGTGTTCGGTAAATTGGGAGACGAATATTACCGTTGGCACACGTGTAAATAAGGGAGATATGCTTGGATATTTCCTGTTTGGAGGTTCTGATTTTGTAATGATCTTTCAGAAGGATGCCGGATTTGTTTTGGAAACTTCAAAAACACCGGATAACGGGCAATCTTATCCTCATTTACTAATGGGCGAAAAATACGGAGTAATAACCGGGTTGAAGGACTAATTCCTGAAAGAGAATTGGTACGTTGCAAACGAACTGAGGAATTTCCCGGATGCCTCATTTTATCAAATTTTGGCGGGTTTGTTGATTCTTGTTTTGTGAATTTTCAATCATAGTGTGTTACTTAGAGAATCTCAACTAACTTGATACCAAAACCTGACAATCGACTCCATCAATTCTTAACCCCCAATGTAAAACCAATAAAATATATTCCTAGATTTACCATCCAAACACCCGATGGCTCATTTATTATGAAACAATGAATTTGTGTTAAACATGAATTAACCGCATGCAAAGAAACCGAATTGAAATAAATTAAACCGATATCAACATGATTGAAAATATAGAATAAAGAATAATGTACGACTGCATAATAAACAGGACTCTGAGCACCGCACCGCGCCAGGCGATGTCCCGATATCGGAAGTGTCGAACCCACCTTCGTCCCGTGGATTATGCACTTATCGAAGGATTGGATTATTTTACAAGCTATTGGTGTCAAAGTTTGGTAATGTAATACCGGATTTAACTCATATTCGCGTCGTTATGGGTTTAATTGCTATTTTAGCAAAGCGATATCAGAAAATAGGGTAAAATGAAATTAGTTTTGACATTTACTATAATAGCTTTAGCCAACCTGACTTTTGGTCAAGTCACATTTCCTGATTTTTTACAGGGAATATGGAAGATGGAGAACAAAGAAATTTATGAACACTACAAATGAAAAAACCATTCCCGAAACTTCGGGATGCAAAACCTGTCTGCCGATAGGCAGGGAGTCCAATTTTGGCGATTGATCATGAACCAACTTGTAGCATTATTGTTTTATCAGACAGATTTTAATTTATACTTTTGCATTTGTGAAAATTAAATTTTATGCCATTTCATTATTACTATCATTCCTGGTAGTATTGAGTCATGAGATGATTGTTCATCATCATCATGTAGACTTGGCTTTGAATTTTTCTGGTACAGTTGAGCATGATGATGACCACGAACACAAACATCCGCACGAGGGTGAACATCAACACAATAATGACTCACTAAAAGAAGAAAAGAGTACCGAACATAACCACCCTTTTCCTTTTCATCATCACATTTTAGCTACGAATGATTTCACTATTGAAAGAACAAATCTGTTAGAATCAAACACTCAGATTCGTGAGGTTTCTTTTCTTGCTTTTACCGAATTATTTCGAAAAGAGTTTTTAAAGCCTCCTGATCTTGAAGGAAAGCGCTTTAAAGAACCCCCATTTTTAATATCATCATTAAGTTACCTCAAGGCATCTGCGCTAAGAGGCCCACCTGCTATTATTTAAATCAATGAGACTGTGATTCCAGAAATCCCGGGAATTCGGGATGAACTGAAATCACTTAGTCGTACCGATAGCTATCGGTACTTTCCCGATGCGAAGCTATCGGGATCTTAGGATTCAATTCTACGATTTTTAAAATTTAAACAATAGAACAATGAAAATTAAGATCATTTTATACACAGCACTTGCCTTAATCTTTGCAAGCTGCCATACCAACCACGATGCAGAAGCATCACATCCTGACGAAGTTTCAATAAAAATTACCGCCTACAGCAACGAATTTGAAGTTTTTGCCGAAGCCGACCCTTTTGTAGTTGGTAAAACAGGTGAAATATTATCCCATTTCTCCCATTTACCAGGGTTCAAAGCGTTGGAAAGTGGCAGTATGACTGCCCGTTTAATAATTAACGGAACAGAAACCAGCCATACCCTTGATAAGCCAACCCGTAAAGGCATCTACAAATTTGTTTTAACACCAGAAACCGAAGGTGTTGGTCAATTGGTTTTTGACATTGTAACAGAACAGGGAACTTTTCAGTTAATTGCTCCTGATATTCATGTGTATGCCGATGAACATGATGCCATTCATGCAGCGGAACAGATTGTTTTTTCATCAACCAATGCAACAGTTTTTACAAAAGAGCAATCGTGGAAAATTGATTTCGCAACTGAATATCCTAAAGTTGAACCCTTCGGACAGGTTATTAAAACCACGGCCCAGGTGCAGTCTGCCCAAGGTGACGAAACCATAATAACAGCCAAAACAAACGGAACTGTTTTGTTTGCTGCTGAAAATGTGCTGGATGGAAAAGCGGTATCAAATGGACAAGTTCTTTTTTCCATATCGGGAAGTGATTTAGCCAACAATAATTCTGCGGTCTACTTTCAGGAAGTAGAAAACAATTACGAAAAGGCAAAAGCCGACTATGAGCGATTAACTGAACTGGCAAAGGATAAAATAATCTCAGAGAAAGACTTGCTCAGTGCAACAAACCAGTACGAAAACGCAAAGGCAAACTACAACAATCTGGTTAAAAACTTTAGTGCTTCCGGACAGAATGTAACAAGTTCAATGAATGGATATATAAAACAGGTGTTTGTTCAAAACGGACAATATGTTGAAGCCGGACAAGCCATTGTTGCCATTTCTCAAAACATAACATTGCTGTTAAAAGCTGAAGTTCAACAAAAGTATGCACCTGTTTTAGCCACAATCAATTCGGCTAACATTCGCATTCTTCAAAACAACGAGACTTATACGTTGACAGAATTAAATGGAAAAATAGTCTCCTTTGGCAGAAATACGAATAATGATAATTTCTTACTCCCCATAAATATTCAGATTGACAATAAAGGAGCTTTTGTTTCGGGCGGTTTTGTTGAAGTATACCTAAAAACTATATCGAATACACAGGCATTAACATTACCAAATGCCGCTTTATTGGAAGAACAAGGCTCTTATTTTGTTTTTGTGCAGGTTCATCCCGAACTCTTCGAAAAAAGAGAAGTGAAAGTGGGTGCAACCGATGGTTTGAAAACTGAAATAGTAAAAGGTATTAGCCAACAGGAACGGGTAGTAACCGCAGGAGCTATTCTTGTAAAACTGGCTCAGGCAACAGGAACGTTGGATGCGCACTCAGGTCATAACCATTAACCCGAACAAACATGTTAAATAATATTATAAAGTTCTCACTGAACAACAAGTACCTCATTTTACTAGCTTCAGTGTTGCTGGTGGTTATCGGAATGAGAACAGCCATAAATATGGATGTGGATGTGTTCCCCGATTTTACTTCCCCAACGGTTGTTGTAATGACAGATGCACATGGTATGGCATCGGAAGAAGTAGAGCGGTTGGTCACCTTTCCCATTGAAACTTCTGTAAATGGAGCAACCGATGTCCGCAGGGTACGTTCCGTTTCTTCGCAAGGTTTTTCGTTTGTTTGGGTCGAATTTGATTGGGGTACCGACATTTTCAAAGCCCGTCAGATTGTAAGCGAAAAACTCATTAGCGTTTCATCGCTAATGCCTATCGGAGTCGGGCAACCTACATTAGCCCCACAGTCGAGCATTATGGGCGAAATTTTCCTTATCGGAATTCAAGCCGACAGCACCAGTATGATGGATTTAAGAACCATTGCCGAATGGAATGTAAAACCTTTGATATTAGCCACCGGAGGCGTTTCACAGGTAACCATTATTGGAGGCGATTACAAGCAATATCAAATATTGGCGAATCCTGAAAAAATGAAATACTACCATGTTTCCATGCTCGAATTGGCTGAACTATGCAAAGGAATAAGTCAGAATTCATCGGGAAGTGCAGTCAGACAGTATGGCAATGAATATGCAGTGCGTGGGATGGCCCGGACTGCCGATGTGGACGAACTGGGTAATTCGTTTATAAAGTCGGTTAATGGCAAACCTGTCAGAGTAAGAGACGTTGCCGAAGTGAAAATTGGTGGTGCTGTTAAAATGGGACATGCTTCTCAGAATGCCAAACCAGCCATTATTCTTGCCATTTCAAAACAGCCCAACACCAATACCCTGGAGCTTACTAAATTCGTTGAAGCCAACCTAAATGGCCTACAAAAAACCTTACCGCCCGATGTTGTTTTAGACACAAAAATTTTCCGTCAGGCCGATTTTATTGAAACATCGGTAAATAATGTGCAAAATGCATTAATTGAAGGGGGTATTTTTGTTGTCATTATTTTGTTTTTGTTTTTAGGCAGCTTTCGTACAACCATTATTTCTCTTACGGCTATCCCCTTGTCGTTGCTTGGGGCCATATTGGTGCTTAAAGCTTTGGGCTTAAACATTAACACCATGAGTTTGGGCGGTATGGCCATTGCCATTGGCTCGTTGGTTGATGATGCCATTATTGATGTAGAGAACGTGTATAAACGCTTGCGGCAAAACCAACAAAAGCCTAAAGCTGACAGGCAATCATCTTTTACTGTGGTTTTTGAAGCATCAAAAGAGATTCGCGCTTCCATATTGAATGCAACACTCATTATCATTGTCGCCTTTTTGCCTTTATTTTTCCTGTCAGGAATGGAAGGTCGCATGTTGCAGCCTCTTGGTATTTCATTTATCGTTTCCTTGTTTGTTTCATTAATGGTGGCGATGACGTTAACACCATTGCTTACAAAGTTGATGCTTACCGATGAAAAGTATCTGGCTAAGAATGAAAAAGAAAAGTGGTTGGTGCGAAAGTTAACCGCCTGGTATGAAAAATCACTTACATGGGCACTAGAACATAAGAAAACGATTGTTTTTTCTTCACTTGGATTGTTCGTCCTATCACTCGTGTTATTTACATCAATGGGGCGTAGCTTTTTGCCTGAATTCAACGAAGGCTCGTTAACGCTTTCCGTTGTTACAAAACCGGGCGCCTCATTGGAAGAAAGCAACAAATTGGGCAATCTGGTGGAAACCGAATTGTTGTCCATTCCCGAAATTACCGGAACGGCACGTCGAACAGGCCGGGGCGAACTCGACGAACATTCACAAACGGTAAATAGTGCCGAAATTGATGCCACGTTTGAACTCAAAGACCGAAGTCGGGAGGAATTCATGGCTGAGGTACGTGAAACCATTGCGAGCATTCCGGGTATCGCCGCAACGGTCGGTCAGCCTCTTGGACATCGTATTGACCACATGCTTTCAGGTACAAGGGCAAATATTGCCATCAAACTCTTTGGCAACGACCTGAATAAAATGTTTGTCATTGGAAATCAGGTTAAAAGTGCGATTACAGGTATCGAAGGTTTAGTAGATGTAAATGTTGACCAACAAGTTGAAATACCACAAATTCAAATAATAGCCAATCGCAATATGTTGGCGCAATATGGCATCACCATCGAACAATTTAACGAATTTGTTGATATTGCCTTTGGAAGCGAAAAACAAGCGGATATTTATGAAGGACAAAGTCGTTTTGATTTGGTATTGAGGTTAAATAGCGATTATACTGAAACAATTGAAGGCATCCGTGCAGCCTTGATTGATACCGAAGACGGTAAAAAAGTGCCTTTGGAACAAGTGGCCGATGTAGTTTCAGTTTCGGGGCCGGGTTCCATAAGCCGGGAAAATGTGCAGCGTAAAATTGTAATTGCTGCAAACGTGGCAGGTAGAGATTTGCGCAGTGTGGTGGAAGAAATACAAGCTACAGTAGCCGAAAATGTGGAATTGCCCGAAGGCTATCGGATTGAATATGGAGGACAGTTCGAAAGCGAAGAAAGTGCTTCAAAAACACTCATGATAACATCCATATTGGCTATACTCATCATTTTCTTACTGCTGTTTCAGGAATTTAAAAGCTTTAAACTTGCCGGAATCGTATTGTTGAATTTGCCATTGGCATTGATTGGCGGGGTATTTTCAATCTATTTTACTTCAGGAGTAATGAGTATTCCTGCAATTATTGGGTTTATTACACTCTTTGGAATTGCTACCCGAAACGGCATATTGCTCATTTCAAATTATCAGCGATTGCAAAGTCGGGGTGTTTCCTTGATCGAAACAATAACTCAAGGTTCATCCGACCGTTTAAATGCAATTTTAATGACAGCCCTTACGGCAGCATTGGCGTTAATTCCGTTGGCTGTACAAGGTGACTTGCCGGGCAATGAAATCCAAAGCCCAATGGCAAAAGTAATTTTGGGTGGATTATTGACATCAACTCTGCTCAATATTTTCATTATCCCAATAGTTTACAGCATTTTAAACAATCGTGGAATCATTAAAACTGAAGAAGTATGAAAAAAATAATAATAGCTCTGATAAGCTTGACAGCATTTCAAATAAACCTTTCTGCCCAAAGCAATATTGATTCAGTTTTGGCTCAAATAGAAAGGAATAACACCACGCTGGCTGCTTTACAAAAAAGAGCCGATGCCGATAAAATTGGCAACAAAACAGGGAACTACCTCCAGAACCCTGAAATTGAATTTAATTATTTATGGGGTAATGAGGTAACTGGTAACCGTACAGATTTTAGTGCCAAACAGACCTTCGATTTTCCAACAACGTACGGCTATAAAAATCAAATTTCGAACATTAAAAACGAACAAGTTGAACTGGAATATCAAAAGCAACGAAAGGAACTGCTTCTGAATGCCCGGTTAATTTGCTATGATTTGATTTATACAAATGCATTAAAATTGGAACTAACAAACAGGCTTAGCCATGCACAAAGCATTGCCGATGCGTACAAATCGAAATTCGATATTGGTGAAACCAATATCTTGGAATACAATAAGGCACAATTAAACTGGCTGAATTTGAGTAAAACCATGGAATCGCTTACCATTGAACAGGAAGCATTGCAAGCTGAATTGACCCGTTTAAATGGTGGTGTTCCGGTCAACTTAACAGAAAATGAGTTTCAGGTTATCGTTCTTCCGACCGATTTTGAGCAATGGTACCTTCAAGCCGAGCAAATCAATCCTTTATTGAATTGGTTGAAAAAGGAGGTTGAATTAACGCAAAAACAAATAAGCCTAAACAAGGCTTTGAGTATGCCTAAATTTCAGGCAGGTTATATGAGCGAATCAGTGATTGGTCAGGATTTTAAAGGAATTACTGTGGGCTTGTCAATCCCCCTGTGGGAAAACAAAAATACGGTGAAATATGCCAAAGCCAATACGCTTGCACTCGAAAATACAGCAGCAGATAATAAAATTCAGCTTTATAGCCATTTGAAAATGCTACATACAAAGGCCATATCTTTGCAAAAAAGTGCAAACGATTATAAATCAAAATTAGCTTCATTCAATAACTCAGAACTTCTGGTAAAGGCATTGGATAAAGGTGAAATTTCCCTGATAAACTATATGGTTGAACTTTCCATTTACTATGAAAGTGTAAATAACCTTTTGGAATTGGAGCGAGACTTAAATAAAGCAATTGCGGAATTAAATCAATATTTATGAGAGCGCATAAAAGCAAATACGAGAATAAAACCATGTGGGTAGTGCTGCTTACTGCCATTACAATGGTTGTAGAGATCATTTTCGGATTAACAACAAAATCAATGGCTTTATTGGCCGATGGCATTCACATGGGTTCCCATGTGCTTGCCATTGGGCTAAGCTGGGCAGCCTATATCATTGTTCGCAAAGTATCTAAAAGTGAGAAGTTCAAAGGAAATTCAGATAAAATACTTTCCCTTTCGGGATACAGCAGCGGTTTGATGTTATTGATTTTTGCCGTTGTTATTATGATTGAAGCAGTTCAACGCTTTTACAATCCGGTAGATATTTTTTATAAAGAAGCCATTTTGGTGGCCATAATCGGGCTAATTGTAAATATAGCCAGTGCATTCTTGTTGCATCACGACCATGAACACTCCGACCATAACATACGTGCAGCCTATCTCCATGTTATTGCTGATGCCTTAACAAGCGTATCTGCAATTTTAGGGTTAGTAGCTGCAATGATTTGGGATATTCCTTTCATTGATACCATTGCTGCAATAATAAGTTCTTTTGTAATTGTCAAATGGTCGATTGGATTATTGAGGGATTCTGGAAAAGTATTGTTGGATATTGAGCATGAACATCATCATGGACACAATCATTAAAAGTGTACAACAAAGGAGTAGTTAATAAGAAACCCTACCCACATCGCACAACAACCATAATTTGTAACTTTGCAAAATGGACAATAAACAGATTGAAATAAAAAATAAACTTGATGTAGGGCTGACTTTTAAAATCTCACGATTTAAGGAGCAAATAAAAAAAACTGACTTTAAAAAATAATGAAAAAGAAAATCATCACAATTTTCATTTTACTATCTACATGCATTGGTTACGGACAAACTTCCGACGTTATTTCGCCAGGAAAAATTGCTTTGGGTTTGAATTTTTCACCTGATTATAGTTATCGTTGGCTGGTTGCGAAACCTTCGTTTGGCTGGATGAAAGAAATCAGAGACTCGACGGAACTTCCCAGATTGGGATTTACAACCGGACTTTCTCTTTTCTATCAATTAACGGAGCGAATTACTCTTGAGTCCGGTTTACAATTCGCTGATAAAGGAGTGAAATCAACCATCTATAATGACTACATTGCAGTTAATGAAGATGATCCTGCAATTCCTCCTGATGGCGCCAGATTTGTTTATCACGATTATTACCTGGAATTACCAATTAAGATAAACTATATTGTCCTTAGCGGAAAGATCCAATTGTTTGTTGCAGGCGGAATTTCATTGAATTATTTTCTATTTCACCGGACAACAACAATAATCGTAGGAACTAACAAGAAGTCGTCTGGTTCAGGTTTTGATGGAAATGCAAGATTTAGTGTAGCCTTATTAACAAGTGCCGGGATTGATTACAATATTTTAAAAAGGACAAATTTAAGACTCGAACCGATTTTTAGAGGTTCATTAATCTCAAATTATGAAGCTCCATTAAAGCAATATCAATATTCTTTGGGCATTAATTTGGGGCTGTATTACAAATTGAAATAAAAAATCACTTGCTACAATCAGCAAATCTTTGCCCACCAAAAACTCCATGTCAGGCTAAACCATTGCGCCGGGGATGATGCACCTATCGACAAATTGGCATTTACTTTCAGTGATAAACCCGAAAGAAAAGGGAGGGTAACAATAAGGCCAAGCATAAGAGCGCTAAAAAGTTAGTAGGCGAAATATATGGGAGAGGTCAAAATATTTCGAAGTTGTGCTTAATGTTGCCTATGACCCAACCTACTATTTGAAAGTCCCTTAAAAAGTAGATTAAGAAATAGATAATAGACTTTTATTCGTTTTCTAGATTTTATTACCAAGATTTGGTAACTTTGCATAAAAATAGAAAAAAATGGGGAAAAACACATCAATATCATTGGGTTCGCATTTTGAGAATTTTATCAATTCATCAGTGACTTCAGGAAAATACAGCTCTGCGAGTGAAGTTGTACGTTCAGCATTAAGACTTTTAGAATCAGAGGAAAAAAAACTGAAAGAATTAAGAGACGCATTGATTGAGGGTGAAAACAGCCCGATGGTTGAAAATTTTAATGCGGACCAGCATCTTGCAGACCTACATCGGAAATACTTATGAATAATAAATATCGGATAAGCCAAAAAGCTATTTTCGATCTAGAAAAAATCTGGCTTTACACTTTAAACAATTGGTCAAGAGAACAGGCTGACAGATATCATAACCTCATCATTGACGAAATTAAATTCATTGTGAACAACTATGAATCATGTCCGAAAATAGATTATGTCAGAACTGGTTATAGGATGTCAAAAGTTAAATCTCACCTGATTTTTTTTAAGAAGACAGAAGACAGCACCATTGAAATCATCAGGATTCTACATCAAAATATGGATATTGAAAATCGAATTAAAAATGATGATTAAATAAAAAGCTACACACAACGCACAATATAAACCGTTCACTATACCCCATCATAGTAAACACAAACAGTCTTTCCATAACCCCAAAATCCGATGGCTCTGCCATGAATGGCAGAACCCATATTCACCTGCCACTTTCCATTTTTCATGCTTTGAATTAACCCCAAGTCTGTGAAACATGTAACATATTTCCAGAATTGTGCAAAGGAAACAAGGACACGGAAAGGTAATTTTGCCATGTTCAGATACAACTCTCACCTGATAGATCTTTTTAAGTACACTTGACGTGTACCCTGAGATTCTCTCGGATTTAATTTAAAACGTTCACCTTATACTAAACCGTATGATATCCGTTAAAAAAGAAGGCATTATCTTAGAGAAAACACATTTTGAATTTGAAAACGAAGGCGTTCTAAATCCCGCAGCAATAAAGGAAGGAGACCATGTTCACCTTTTTTACCGTGCTGTACAAAACGGAAACTACTCTAGTATTGGTTATTGCAGGATGGATGGGCCATTAACAATTGGTGAACGTTGGGAAAAACCTATTCTGGTTCCGGAATTCGATTACGAATCTCATGGTGTTGAAGATGCACGGATTGTGAAGATTGATGATCTTTACTATTTGACCTATACCGCGTATGACGGTAAAGACGCCCGGGGAGCTCTGGCCACCTCCAAAGATATGCGGCATTTTGAAAAACAGGGGCTCATTGTTCCCCCTTTCACTTATGCGGAATTTAATTCCCTTTGTGAATCTGCAGGGAGAGTAGATAAAAAATATTACCGCAATAATGAATTTTACAACAAGAAAGCCGATCCTGAAGAAAGCATCATGTTGTGGGACAAAAATGTCATGTTTTTTCCCCGCAGGATTAATGACAACCTGGTATTTCTTCACCGGATCAGACCAGGCATTCAAATTATTTCCATAAAGAACTTAAAGGAACTCACCCGGGATTTCTGGACAGACTATATCCTTCACCTGGATAAACACATTATCATGGACCCGGTTTATGAACATGAGTCAAGCTACATTGGCGGTGGATGCCCTCCGATTGAAACAGAACATGGCTGGCTTTTAATTTACCATGGAGCTGAAGAAATTAATAATGGGATTGTATATTCTGCCTGCGCAGCGGCCCTACTTGATTTAAATAATCCTGCAAAAGTAATAGCTCGTTTGCCTTATGCACTCTTCTCGCCTGAATACGTATGGGAAAAAAGAGGAGACGTAAATAATGTGGTTTTCCCAACCGGCACAGCCTTGTTTGGCGATACTTTATACATTTATTATGGGGCTGCCGATTCTCGCATCGCATGCGCCTCATTGAGTTTTTCAGCCTTGCTGAAAGAATTAATCAATAATACATTGAAAGATGAAAAGTGAAATTTTATTTATGACCTCATATCCCCCAAGAGAATGCGGAATAGCAACCTATTCACAGGATCTGATCAAGGCGCTAAACAATAAATTCAGGAGCTCCTTCTCGATTAAAGTATGCGCTTTGGAATCCGGGAAGATGAGCCTTGAGTATCCTGAAACAGTGAAATACAAGCTCGATACTACATTTGCCCCGGGATATCATAAGTTAGCTCAATCCATTAACCATAACAAACTCATCAAACTGGTGGTGATCCAGCATGAGTTTGGTTTTTTTCATCAGAAAGAATCAGCTTTCCTGCAATTTATTTATGAGGTTGCGGTACCTGTTATTGTTGTTTTTCATACGGTGCTGCCCCGTCCGGATGAGCGGTTAAAAGCGAACGTTCAAAATATTGCAGACGCCTGCGCTTCCATTGTTGTCATGACCAACAGTGCAGCTGAAGTGTTAAAGCATGATTTTGATGTACCTGAACAAAAAATTTCAGTTATTGCTCACGGCACCCACCTGGTTTCTCACCTGGAAAAAGAATCATTAAAGGAAAAATATGGGTTATCCGGCAAACGGGTTCTTTCCACTTTTGGGCTGATTAGTTCAGGGAAGGATATTGAGACTACTTTAAAAGCCTTACCGGTCATCGTTAAAACAAACCCTGATATCATGTTTTTGGTGATAGGTAAAACACATCCCGAAGTGGTAAAATCAGAAGGCGAAAAATACCGGAACATGCTTGAAACAACAGTAATTGAATCAGGTCTTCAGGACCATGTAAAATTTATCAACAGGTTTCTTGCCTTACCTGAACTGCTCGAATATCTGCAATTGACAGATATATACCTGTTTACCGCCAACAACCCCAACCAGGCTGTAAGCGGTACTTTTGTCTATGCCATGAGCTGCGCCTGTCCCATCATTTCTACCCCTATTCCTCATGCTAAGGAACTCTTATCAGATGAAACCGGACTCTTTTTTGATTTTCATAACGCACAGCAACTGACTGATGGCGTTATCCGGTTACTCAACGATGAACCATTGCGAAAGAATATCAGTGTAAATGCCCTGCAAAAAATAGGTTCCACATCATGGGAGAATTCTGCCGTTGCACATGCCATGCTTTTTGAAAAACAAGCCGGCGATAACATTGCAATTCGTTATAATCTTCCGGAAATCAACCTGGATCATATCAAAAAGATGACAACCGGATTCGGAATTATCCAGTTCTCAATTATTAATCAACCCGAAATAGATTCAGGTTACACACTGGATGACAATGCGCGGGCCTTAATAGCGATGTGCATGCATTATGAGCTGACAGCCGATAAAACGGATCTGGCTTATATCCAGATTTATCTCGATTTCATCGAATATTGCCTGCAGCCTGCCGGAGATTTTTTGAACTATGTTGATGACAACAAACAGTTTACCGCTCAGAATGGAGAGACCAATTTAGATGATTCCAATGGACGGGCCATCTGGGCATTGGGATACGTGGTATCTCTGATGGGAAAACTTCCCGAAGAGTTCATATCACAGGCATCAATACTGATTGATAACTCCATGCGGTGCTTAGGTACGGTCCATTCCACAAGGGCCATGGCTTTCTCCATTAAGGGATTGTATTTCAATTACGAAACATTTAAAAATCCCGAAAGTATTGTGCTTTTAACAACTTTCGCCGACAGGTTGGTTCAGATGTATAAGCATGAGTCGTCGGAAAACTGGGAATGGTTTGAAGGTTATCTGACCTACGCCAACAGCACATTGCCTGAAGCCATGTTATATGCCTGGATCGTAACCGGAGAAGCAATTTATAAAGAGATCGCCTTGTCTTCGTTGAATTTTCTATTGTCACATATTTATAAAAAAAACGGGATAGAAGTTATCTCGAATAAAAACTGGCTACTCAGGGGACATGATGCAGGTCAATATGGAGAGCAGCCAATTGATGTGGCCTACACCATCATGACCTTAAGTAAGTTTTTCGAGGTATTTCACAACAAAGTTTACTCACATAAGATGGTGATCGCTTTTAACTGGTTTTTAGGAAATAACCGCTTACATCAGATTATTTACAATCCATGCACGGGAGGATGTTATGACGGATTGGAGGAAAACTATGTCAATATAAACCAGGGTGCGGAATCCACAGTAAGCTACCTGATGGCGCGATTAACCATGGAAAAGCGCATTGCATCCGAGGTCAAGCTTAAACTCCAATTCCAAAACCAGATAGGGCTGATGCAAAAATAATTTCGATGTTAACATGTTGTTGAGTTATTAACTTAGGAGTGATCCCTATTTTAATACCTCCGGGTTTGCAATGTTGATGTGATTTCCATTGATAAAGTTCATCACATTTTCAAAGGCCTTACCAAAGTACAATTCATAACTGTTCTTTTCTGCATATCCCAGGTGGGGCGTGCATACAACATTTGACATTTTTAGCAATGGATAGTCCGGGTTATAAACGGGTTCTTCCTCATAAACATCAATACCGGCAAATCCGGGTCTTCCATTCTTCAAACAGGTTAATAAGGCACCTTTTTCAATCAGCTCGGCCCGGGCAGTATTGATAAAAACCGAAGACGGTTTCATCAGGTTTAAATCGCTTTCCTTTACTATTTCAAACGTAGTTTGGTTCAAGCGAAGATGAAGTGAAACAATGTCGGCAGTTTTAAAAAATGCCTCCCTGCTGTTTGCACTTTCAAATCCATCTTGCACTGCATTTCTGCGCGAAGCATCGCTACCCCAGACCATCACCTGTGCGCCAAAAGCCTTTGCATATTGTGCTATTCGTTTTCCAATCTTTCCATAACCCCAAATTCCGATGGTTTTGCCATGAATGGTGGAACCCATGTTCATCTGCCACTTTCCATTTTTCATGCCTTCGATGGCGGCAGGGATTTGTCGGGTTGTGTTCATGATGAGCAACCAGGCCAGTTCGGCCGGGGCTACAGGTGAACCAACCCCCTCGCTCACAGCAACATGGTGCCTGGTACACGCCGACAAGTCCAGATGATTTGAAATTTTCCCGGTTTGACTGATGAGTTTTAAATTGGGCAGATTCGATAACAATTCGTCGTTTATGGTGGTACGTTCACGGGTCAGGACCAGAATTTCCGCATCGTGAATTTTTTCGGCCAGCAGGTGGGGGTTTGGTTCAAAATGGTTCAAAACCAAAACATCTTGTCCGTTTAATATTTTAAAACAATCAAGTTTCTTTATACTGTTGGTGTAATCATCGGGTATGGCTATCTTCATGCTAAATAAATAATAGAGTATCAGTTGTTTAAATTAGTGGCGGCTTCCATTTTTGCCGCCACTAATTTAATTAAAATGAATGGCACAAAATATGGGAATACTCGATAGGTGGTTTTTTACTCATTAGGAAAACAACGGTGATTGGCCGAATTTGTTTGATATCTATACAGTTATATTGGAGCATGTAATAATAGATTGCAAAATAACTTCCATGTCGTATATTTTAATGCCGAATAACGACTTTGCCATTCACTATGGTCGAATTTTCGGCTCCTGAAATAGTAAAGAAATAAAGACCTGTCGGTAGATTGGCAGTGTAAATGTCAACAAACGAACCGAATGTAACTGATGTGTGAACCAGAACACCATCCAGGTGGTACAATGCCAACAGGTGTTTTTCTTGTTTATCGTTATCGAAATAAATGGTGGTTTGGGTGTTTGCCGGATTTGGGCGGATTTGATAACCCTTGTTCTGCAAATCGAGGATTTCGATGGAAGCTATTTCGGAAGTTCCACTCCTTCCCAACTCGAGCAGGTAATAGTTTCGTTGATTCTTTACGGGTTTTTCATCAACAAATTCGTAACCCACAGGAAACGATGCGCTTCCACAAATGCCCAATATCTCGCCAATTTCCTCAAAATGAACCTGATCGGTTGACCTTAATATCTTTGTACCATCGCAGGTGCTGCCTGACCTGATAACCCAATTTAAATAAATTTTCCCATCATTTTTATTCAACGTGAAACTATCCAAAATAGCGGTTTCCTGAGCAACGAGTGCTGTACCTGTCTGAAAAATCAACAGAAAAATCAAGGCAACAACCCCTCTTTTTTCGATTTTCATATCACTACTATTTTATAATAAATGTTGAAATTTAAGCGTAACCAGGGCGCCGCCATCGGCCTGATTGTCAATCTGAATATCTCCTGAATGCGACAGCATGATCAGGCGCGCAGCTACCAGGCCAAGTCCATACCCTTCACTGTGATGTGAAATATCGTCAGCTCCAAACAAATCGAATTGACGCAGCAGGGCTTCATCACTAAAACCCTTACCGTTATCGTGGATAGTAACGCATATATGACCTGCTTCCTGAAAAGAATTAATGCTGATCAGGCCATTTTCCGGCGCATGCCTCATGGCATTTTCAAAGATATTTCTAAAACATTGTTTTATTAAATCAACAACACCGTATAGGGTTCCGCTTTCAGGCCGGATCTCAAAAATTATCTTCAAATGTTTGTCCTGAACCACTTCATCAAATGATTTCAACACTTCTAAAATGGTATCCCTGATTGCTATCGGATGGAATTCCATTTTGCTGCTTTGAACTTTTAGTTGTGTTACCAACAAAGCTGTTTCCGAAAATTTTAAAAGTCTGTCTCCGGAAATCCTGATCCCTGTTACAAATTCAAGGTGATCTTTGTTTTCTAACTCTTGCTCCAATATGTTTGAAAACCCGATTATCCCGTTCAAAGGTGTACGTAGCTCGTGGCTGATAATGGCCAGGAAATCACTTTTCGATTTTTCAAGATCGGCTAATTTTGAATAAATACTTTCTAACTCAGCAGTCCGCTTTTTGACCTCGTATTCCAGGTTTTCGGCATGTTTACTAATGATCGCGTGTTGATTCTCAATCTGATGATTTAAATTGATCAGCTCGTTATTATTCTGCTCCAATTCCCTGTTTTTCAGTTCAATTTCCTTTTCATGCATGCGGCTAATTTTACGGACCGCCCAGGTTGCAATCAGGGAAATAAATAATGACAAAAAGATAAATCCGCTGAAAGCCACCAATCGAAGTTGTGTGAGCAATTTCTCGGCTTTATCCAGGTTCTCGTGAACCGAAATTTTCCATGTTGTTCCCGGAACAGGCACCATATAAGCTATTTCGGACCGGGCCGGTTCGCTGAAGCTTAGGATGCCATATTCTTCTTTGGTTGTCGATACTGCATCGAAGAGCAATTCGTTGTGCATCTCATTCAGATTTAAAAACTTCATCTTGTCTGAATTGATCGACATACCAATTGCACTGGTATCAGGATGGCACAACAAAACACCATCTTTCTGGTCAAACATGCACAAATATCCTTCATCGCTATGACTACCTTCAATAGCCGATTGAAATGATTTGATAAGTTCCTCCTCCTTTATACCGCTTCCCAGCTTTTCGTCAAAAAGCTTTGCAATTGTTTGAGCCGTACGGCGGTTCGATTCCAACTGGATCTCCAAATACTGTTGCCGAATTTTTTCCACAGAATAATTAACACCAATAAATCCAAGAACCATTATTGTGATGCTAATGCTTAAAAAAGTGCGGATATTCAATCTGTTTTTCTTCATTTTTATTAATGAAAACCCAAGTTAATTCTTCACCTCCACGCCACGCCAAAAGGCTACATAATCTTTAATTTTATCCGCCTTCGCAGAGGGATCAGGATAATACCAGGCCGCGTCTTTATTGGTTTGCCCGTCAACGGTTACATCATAATACGAGGCGGTTCCTTTCCAGTGACATACCGTATGTGTTTCGCTGCCGGTTAAAAACTCCTTTTTTACTGATTCTGCGGGAAAGTATTGATTACCTTCGATATTGATGGTCTGATCGCTTTCCGCGATGACTTTTCCATTCCAAATTGCTTTCATCTTTTTAACTTTTGGCTTAATAGACAAAATTCAGGCTAGAAACCGCTGTATCCCTTATAAATATTAGCTTTGATTCAAATCAAAGGTTATGA
>PHDN01000015.1:148325-186264 GCA_002840975.1 Bacteroidetes bacterium HGW-Bacteroidetes-16 | reverse complement strand
GAAAAATCAGTAAGGTTAGAAACTAATTTAGTGTAAAGTCTAATCTATAACTTTTGTAAAGGATGTATCTTAACGAACATGTCCAGCAGCCAAACAAAATTAAGTAAATGATATTTAAAACAATGACTATAAATTCAAAAATATCTTGGATACGAGTGTTTCTTTTCTATGCAATAGCGTTTTCCATATCAGGACTTTTTAATTCAGGTTATCTTACCCCATTATATCAAAAATTGATGGATGGACTGATTATCAAAAACTGGTCTTTTTTACCAGCAGGTATCGGAACGCTTGTTGCAGCTTTATTTGCATTTAAATACGACAAAAATCTTAACCATACAATTACTTTATTTGGCAACAGCAATGTAAAAAACATTGTGATTTCCTTAGTTCCTATATTAGTTTTTACCACTATGGGAATAAATAATGACATTCAAATAAATGAACATAGCTATGGTCTTGCATTTTCATTTATAGCTCTAATTTATGCTATTACGGAGGAAATATTTTGGAGAAGTTATTTACTTGACATATTACGGTTTGCAAACAAAATTATTTATAGTTTGATAATTGGAACTTTATGGTGGGCTTGGCATTTCAGGTTTGACACTAGTTTCGATTTTACATGGTTTCTTCTTATTTGTATTGCAAGTACATTTTTATTGTGCCAGTTTGCCAACGAGACTAAGTCATATCTGGCATCAGCAGGACTGCATTCGTTAATTATTTTGACGACATCAAATGGAGAGATGACCAAACATAAAACTATAGGATTAGGTATTTCTATTGTACTTTGGCTATTGATTGGAAAATTTTGGAAAAAAGAAAAAATTGAAAGAGTATAAAAACGAAATCAATAAAAAGACACAAACCGCTAACATGCGGTATAAAAAATTGCCAGGACAGCAGGTTATTCAAAGATTGAAGCCCGCTTCAACTTTTGTGTAACTTGACAGTAAATCGCCCGCAATCGGCAACTTTTCATACCGCCATCCGTCAGACTGTCTAAAAACCCCTACCGCAAACCACAAAAATTAGCTTCAGATTGTTGATAAGTTTTAGGGTTATTAATATGCAGATATTCAGTTTTTTAGTATTTTCACTATATATTAATAAATTGACAATCAATGAAGTATATAATAGGACAAAACAGAGGTCAAACAAGCCTTTTTCCGGTTTCGCTTGATGCAGCTATTGAGTCTGACAATGAAGTTCGGTTGATTGATGCATTTGTGGATAGTTTGAAGTTGGAAGAGCTTGGATTTGATATGGAATATGTGGACAATGGTCGTCCGGCATATCATCCAGGGGATTTGTTGAAACTTTACATCTATGGTTATCTGAATCGCATCCGTTCGTCGAGGCAGTTGGAGAAAGAGTGCTACCGCAATATAGAAGTGATGTGGTTGCTCAAAAACCTCAAGCCCGACCATAACACCATCTCGAATTTCCGCCGGGACAATCCCAAAGCCATTAAGCGAGTGTTTCGCAAAACCGTTGAAATAGCAAAGTATTTTGAGTTGATAGGGGGTACACTTCTGGCCGGGGACAGCACAAAACTCCGTGCTCAAAACAGCAAAAAGAATAACTACAACCAAAAGAAAATCGACCGGCATTTGGAGTATATCCAAAACAAATTGGACGAATACCAAAAAGCCTTGGCCCAAAGTGATGGCGATGATAAGCAGCAGATTGAGCAAGAGATTGCCAAGCATGAGCAGAGGAAAGAAGATTATAAAAAGCTTGAAAACCAGCTTAACGAAAGCGGCCAAGTGCAAATCTCCACCTCCGATCCCGAAAGCCGACAGATGATAACGCGCAACAACATCACCGAAGTAGCCTATAATGTGCAAACAACGGTTGATTCCACACACAATATCCCCATCGATTACAATGTAACCAACGAAAACGACAGCAAAGCTATGGGTAAGATGTTGCCCAGAGCCAAAACAATACTAAGAACTAACGATTTCAAGACACTTTACGATAAAGGCTACCACACAGGAAGTGAGTTTGCCATAGCCAACCGACTTGGCGTAGAGGTTTTAGTGGCTGTTCCGGCAGTAGCAGCCAATGCGCCTGACCAAGCCTACAATGTGGAAAATTTTCGCTACGAAGCCTCAGGAGATTATTATGTGTGCCTGCAACGATCGGAATTGCATACAAATGGCACATGGTACGAAAGCAAATCAGCGCCTTTTAAGCAATACAAAACAACAGACTGTAAAGCGTGTACTGTGAAGGAGTTATGTACAAAGTCAGCGAAAAACGGGAAGATAGTTCAGCGAAACAAATACACCGAATTCATCGAAGCCAACCGAGACCGCATCCAACAAAACCAAAACTATTACCGCCGACGGCAGGCCATTGTGGAACATCCCTATGGAACGATTAAACGCCAATGGGGATTTAGTTACATCATGACCAAAAAAACGATGAAGCGAGCCTCAGCCGATGTGGGGCTAATGTTTGTAGCCTATAATCTGCGCAGAATTATGAATATAATTGATATAGATGTATTTAGGAGATATCTCTTTGCATTTTTTGCTGTTTTAGGGTCAGTTTTGGCTTCCATAGTGCCGTTTTGGCGAGACCTAAAATGTCTACTCCATTTTTACTATCAAATATTTGCGTATCGCAGAAAGGATTTAACACCTATTTTAGCAGGGCGATTTTGCAACAGAATTGATATTGAGAGAGGTTATTAGACGGACTGACGTTGGCGGCAATGTAAGAGATAGAAACGATAGACATTAATTTGATAAGTAAACCAAAGTGAATGAAATTGTACTAAAGAATAAGATTAATAGCATCGAATAATCAATCCGAACAAACCATAATAAGTATTTTTACAAAATACATTTCACAATATATGATAACTCTTGAAAGCAATATGGCAAATATGAAACCTATGAATCAATTTAACAGCCTTATGTTCACCGTAATTTTCTTCTTAATATTCACAGGGTGCAAGAAAAACGATTGCGAGAACAAGCCTGTTGTTCCAGAAAGTATCCGCTATTATGTGACAAACATCAGGCCTCTCTATCCTATTGAGAGTCTTACATTCCTTGATGTTAATTCACACCTGCAAACCACGGAATATACTTGTGGCCCTGCAGCTGTTGTCTCATTATTAAGGTATTATGGCAGGCAAGGCAATGAAATGAACATTGCCTCAGAGATGGGAACAAGTTCTGTAATTGGGACTAATCCTGAACAAATGACTGTCTGGCTCAATAACAATGGCTTTGAAGCAGCATGGCATCAGGAAGGTTCACTTAAAATGCTTCAGGAAAACCTGGCTGACAGTATTCCAACACTTGTAGAATGGAGCGATTGGGGTGGTCATTGGGTACTTGTAATCGGTTATGATATTCGGGATCCGAAAAATATCATGGATGATGTAATCATTTTTGCTGATCCTTACGATTATCATGATGACAATCCCGATGGTATAACATGGTTCAATGCCCAACGTTTCTATTATATGTGGTACGATGCGCTTCTTTTTGGCAGTGTTATGAAAAGGGTTTATATCATTGCAAAGCCTATTTAATGAGAACTCAACCGTAGTATATAGGAACTGACAGTAAAATAATGAAATGCAAAATTGCAATGGCCGAAAAACCTGATTTTTAACAGGTTTACCAAACAAGAAACAGAACACCAGTTGGTAACAGCGTGCAAGCGTAATAGCCTTGCCGCAGGCACAACACAGGGTTACATACACCTGCACACAAACCGTTGGTAGTCACCAAAAAACAACACGCCAACAATAATTCATGAAGTTATGTATGAAGAAGAAATCAATGTTGTATTTGAATAAAATTTACCAAAGGATATTGACGGTTTTGCAAGAAGAAATGGATGTCATCGATTAATTTCAGAATGAATCAATCGAGAGGGAAAAACTAATCCTTTGCTAAAAACGAACGTTTCACTTCAATCAGTTGGATCATGCTGATTGCGGCTTCCTCTACATCTCTGCCATCAATCCAATGAACCTCTATATCTCGTCTGAGCCAGGTCATTTGCCTTTTGGCATAACGGCGAGTGTTCGTTTTAATTTTTTCGACAGCCTGCTCTAGTGACCATTCTCCAGCCAAATAAGCAAACAACTCTTTGTATCCCACCGTATTGAGGGCGTTGAGATGACGATAAGGAAACACAGCTTTGACCTCGTCAATCCAACCTGTCTGTAACATTTTATCAGTACGTTGCTGAATTCTTTCGATCAACATCTCACGTGGCAAGTCTATTCCAAATTTCAAAATATGAAATGGACGTATCTGAGCTGTATGAAGCCTTTGAAGGCTATATGGCAATCCGGTTTGCACACACACTTCAATGCCACGCATCAAACGCATGCGGTTATTGGTATCGACTACCTTATAATAATCAGGATCAAGTTCTTTTAGCCATAAACGGAGACCTTCGATTCCTTCATTGTTAAATTTTTCAATCAGACTAACGCGCAATTTTGGGTCAGGGTCAGGCAACTGATCGATGCCCTTGCAAACGGCATCCAGGTATAAACCTGAGCCTCCCACCATAATCATGACATCGTGTTGCTGAAATTTAAATTTTAATAAATCGAGCACCTCCTCCTCAAATTTCGACATATTGTACTCCCCGGCAATAGAAAGATGCCCCACAAAATGGTGAGGTACACCCTGCATTTCCTCCAGAGTCGGTGCAGCAGTCCCTAAAGATATTTCGCGATAAAACTGGCGCGAATCGGCCGAAATCACTTCCGTATGGAAATGCTTTGCCAGTTTTACCGCCATCGAAGTTTTTCCCGAAGCGGTAGGTCCGGATATCACCACAAGCAATCCTTGTTTATTGGTTTGGAGTGCCATCAATTGGATCAGGAATGGGAATAATTTTTACCGGTGGGTTGACCAGATTCTTTAGGTGAAGTTTTTTCTTTTTTCCTTCCTCAAGCAAAAAAGCATAGGCTTCCTCAAAATTGTTACCAATTTCGCCGTCCAAAATGGCTTCGCGGATAATTGATTTTAAATCGCCAACGATTTTTGAAGGGTTGAGCCCAAAAGTCTCCATGATGGCTTCACCGGTAACGGGAGGCTGCCAGTTTCTAATTTTATCCTTGGCTTCTACCTCTTTCAGCTTCTGACGGACCAGCTGAAAATTTTTAAGATACCGTTTCACCTTGACTTCATTTTTAGAGGTGATATCGGCATCGCACAACATCATCAAATCGTCGATATCATCGCCGGCATCAAAAAGCAAGCGGCGTATGGCAGAATCGGTTACTATTTCCTGGGCAAGTACAATGGGACGTAAGTGCAGCTGCACCATCTTTTGCACGTATTTTAACTTTTCGTTTTGGGGCAACTTGAGTTGCTTAAAGATGCCCGGAACCATTTTGGCGCCAATAAATTCATGTCCGTGAAAGGTCCAGCCTATTTTCGGTTCAAATCGCTTGGTAACAGGTTTAGCAATGTCGTGCAAAACGGCACTCCAACGCAACCACAGGTTATCTGATTTTTCGCACAAGTTATCAAGCACCTCCAATGTATGATAGAAATTATCCTTGTGAGCCATGCCATTCATCATCTCCACTCCTTTGAGCGCAACAAACTGGGGAAAAATAAGACCCAACAACCCGGTTTCTTCAAGCAACCTAAAACCTACTGATGGTTTTTTAGCCATCACGATCAGGTTCATTTCATCAATCACCCGTTCCTGGGAAATAATGCGGATTCTATTTTTATTGCGACCAATGGCTTCGAAGGTGTTTTTATCGATTGTAAAATTCAATTGTGTGGCAAACCTGATAGCACGCATCATCCTTAGTGGATCATCTGAGAATGTAATGTCAGGATCAAGAGGCGTACGAATCACTTTATCTTCAATATCGCTGATACCATTAAAAGGATCCAGCAAATTCCCGAAATCCTTTGATTGCAAGCTCAACGACAGCGCATTAATAGTAAAATCACGCCGGTTTTGATCATCTGACAAACTGCCATTTTCCACGATGGGTTTGCGGGAATTGGTCCGGTACGATTCACGACGAGCACCCACGAACTCGATCACCCAATCTCCATCCCTGACCATGGCAGTTCCAAAACTCTTAAAATACTTAGCATGCGCTCCTGCCCCCAGTGCCTCAGCTACTTTTGAGGCCACAGCAATTCCACTCCCCAACACCACAACATCAACATCCTTAGATGGTCGTCCGAGCACAATATCGCGTACAAAACCACCAATCACAAAGGCCTTCACATTCATCTGTGTACATACCTGTGAAATGGTTTTGAAAAAACCATGATTTAACCGATCAGCATAGTTTAACATAGATGCAAAAATAATAAAAAGTGCCTATAGTGAACCGGGATGGGAAGGGAGTTAAAAGTGCCTAAAGTTACCTACCTGGCCGGTAGGCAGGAAAGTGAAATTTAGTTATAAGTTGGTCAGGATATTTTCCTGTGAGTTCTATTTACCGGGTGCCATCTGTCTGCATGATATAAATTCCATCGCAAATTGTACGTGTACGCCCTTTGCACTTTTACAATGCCATAAGCATAACCAACAATGTGACCTGAGATTTCAATCTAAGTCTATCGAAATAAAGGATAATCTCACCTTTCCTGACTACCTGCTGGCAGGAAATCAGGCAGATAGGTAACCTTAAACTCTTAACTTTAAACTTTGAACTTTCCTGCCTACCCCCTTATTTATAATCACTCAAAAATACCAAAACCCACCATTTTTGTAATCAAGGTCAACTGAAGAATCCTTTACCTTCGTATATTTGCTGCTTCAGATACTAACCTGATAATTTGAATGACTATGGCAAAAAGAACAATTGTAGCCCTTCCGGGCGACGGTATTGGTAAAGCGGTTTTAGATGAAGCCATCAGGGTGCTTGATGCCGCCGGATTTGAAGCAGAATATGTTAACGGTGATATTGGATGGGAATTTTGGAAAACCGAAGGAAATCCACTTCCTGAACGCACCATAAAATTACTTGAAAAACACAAAATAGCCCTCTTTGGCGCAATTACTTCAAAACCAAAAGATGCGGCATTTGAGGAACTGGCCCCTGAACTAAAGGAAAAAAAACTGGTATATTCCTCGCCAATTGTTGGATTAAGACAACACTTCAACCTGGATATTTGCATTAGACCATGCCATTCTTATACCGGCAACCCACTGAACTTTGTCCGCCGCGGGGTTGGCAACACGATAGAAGAACCCGTTGTGGATGTAGTGATCTTCCGTCAGAATACAGAAGGCCTTTATGGTGGGGTAGAATGGTCGAATCCTCCGGCACAAGTATATGAGGCACTGTTAACACATCCTAAGTTTGTGAAAAACTTTGGTGCTACCCGGAAGGAAGAAATTTCAATATCTACACGTATTTTCACCAAAAAAGCCACAGAGCGCATCCTGCGTGCCGCTTTTGAGCACGCAAAAAAATACAATTATAAATCGGTTACTGTTTGCGAAAAGCCAAACGTCATCAGGGAAACTTCCGGTATGATGTACAAAATGGCCCAGCAGATGCAAAAAGCCGACTATCCCAATATTGAGTTATGGAACACCAATATTGACGCACAGATGATGTGGCTGACCAAAAATCCTGAAGATTATGGCGTAATTGTGGCGGGTAATATGTTTGGCGACATCGCATCGGATGGTTTTGCAGGACTCATTGGCGGACTTGGATTTGCCTGTTCGGCACAATTCAACGACAGTGGTATTGGCGTTTTCGAACCCACACATGGATCAGCACCTAAATATGCTGATTATCCCGTTTCCATTGTTAATCCAATCGCGATGATTGAATCGGCCTGTATGATGCTCGATTTCATTGACGAAAATGCCCGGGCAGCCAAAATACGCAAGGCGATTGCTGAAGTAATTGCCGAAGGTAAGGTGCGCACCTATGACATGATGAAAATGCGTGGGAAAGCCGATGTGATCGAACACGGAGCCGCTTCCACCAAACAAATGTCAGATGCCATTATCGCGAAACTATAATTTAGATAAACCAGATCAATAGCATATAAAGGTATGGATAAAAAAGTGCATCAACTGTGGCCTGAGTTGGATTGGATTCAAAATAAGGAATTAAGGGAGCAAACTGCCAAAACCTGGGAGTTGGCGCTCAAAAAAAGCGTATTAACTTCTGATGACCTGAACAGGATTCCATTTACGCTTCTGTGTGGACCCGACCTGAAAGTTACCTTCATGGACCACAAGCGTTCGGTGGTGCATATCGCCAAAGATGCGGGTGATAAAATCAATGCCATGTATCATGGCGAATTGCCTGTGGATATTGATGTATTGGTGGCAGGAGCCATATTGGCCGATGTGGGTAAATTACTCGAATACGAACTCGACGACCACGGCAAAGCTGTCCAGGGGTCTTACGGAAAATACCTGCGTCACCCGTTCTCAGGAGTTAGTCTTGCCGAGGAAGCCGGTGTTCCGGCAGAAGTCTGTCACATCATCGCAACACATGCCGGTGAAGGCAATATGGTCAAAAGAACCACCGAAGCCTACCTGGTGCACCATGCTGATTTTATGACTTTTCTGCCTTTTAAGGAAAGGTTAATTGTTTAGGTTAATTCATTTTCAATAAAACGCCTGGAATTCGTCCCGGGCCTTTTTTATATCTCCTTGTTGACCACCAAGGCAAAATAATCATCTTCTAGCGGAAGATACCCATGCTCGTAACAAAAGTAATAAACCCGCTTTTCCTTGGTTTTATATACATGGGTGAAATACTTAAAGTTATACCCGTGTTGTTCCATCTGATGTTTTTTCACCTTAGATTTTCCATCAGGAGTCAGCTCTTTCAGAATATTTCTGTTTTTACGCAAGATGCTGTTAATATTCCTGATAAATGAATCATCATCTCGGTTTTCCCTGTTGTGATATGCATTCCGACACTGATCGTTACAGAATTTTTTATCGATCCGACCTAAAAGTCTTGTTCCACACTCCAAACATGCATGTTCCATAACCTTGTTTTTGCACCAAAGTTAAAAAAAAGCTCAACAAAACAAACCATCCCAACTTTATGTTATGTTTATACATAGTCGGGATGGCTGTTGAATAATTTTGAAGCATTCTCCGATGGGCTTACTTTTTAAGCCATTTTCGGGTGGTCGTTTCTCCGTTCATCTGAACAGTTAAGAAATAATACCCAGGGATAAAACCCGTCACATCCAATTGAATCGACTGTTGATGAGCTAAAAAGTTCATCATCAAACGTCCTTGCATATCCACCACGCTGATGTCAGCACCTTGTGGAACTTTAACAGTGAGAAAATCAGCTGCCGGATTGGGATACAGCTCCAGGCTCTTTACAAGATCGAAAGTCTCAACACCATCGAGTTGATCGACCATAAACCCGTTTTCCAGCACCAGGTCATCTACCCAAACATCGTACGACCCAATGGTTAAATTATTAGCAATTGTGACTGAAACGGTGAGCTCCGTGTTGCTCTGGACGGTAATTCCAACGGCTTCGAAAAACACCCCTGGATCATTGTGATAAACAAACCGAACGTTAGACACACCATTTTGCCAATCGGTATCTTGCCCTGAAATGCTGAGATCACCATTGAAATCAAGGGGAGCATGATCCGGGTCTACACCGGTAATTGCAGGATTTAATATCAATTCATTCACTGTAAGTGATGAGGTATAGATGATATCACCATTGTTGTTACCATTGCCATTGGCCGCATTAAACGCGGCATAAAAACGCACGGTACCCGAGGCAGGAGCAGTCCAATCCACCGTCCAGGTATTGGAGTTCCCCGTGGGGGTGGTACCAGCTAACTTATGGGTTACTGACTTACCACCATTGGCTAATTGTGTACGAGTGGCGTCTGTAATGACGAAGGTTCCGATTTTTGTACCAAACACATTTTCAGAAGTGAGCTCAAAACCAAATTTTACCACACCTGGATGAACACCGGTAGCGGTTACCTGATAAGTTTCACCCGGAGTATAACCGGAAAAAGGAATGGTGGATGTAATCCATGAAGATTGAGATTGAGCCGTTCCGGCGTGGCAATCTGTACAGGTTGAACCCCCATCGCCGGGAGAACCGGTTTTACCTCCCGGACTTCCGGTTGAATAGCTATAAAGCATCAACGATACCGGCAATGAGAGAACAATTAGAAATTGGTAAAACTTTTTCATTTTTGCTATAATTTAGAATTATTATAAATAGGCGACAAAATAACAGCAATTCAACCACATATCAAAACAAGTAAACAAGAAATAACATTTTTTTAACAGCCGTTTAAAAGTAATCGACCCTTCATCCGGATAATAAATTCTAACTCAGTAAAATAAATTAAAGCAAGTAAAATTAAATTAAAATCAAATTCTCAAATTTACTATTTTTGCACGCAATTAACCAGTAAACAATTGATTACGGCACATGGTGATTTGACAGAAATAATCCTTTGGTACGTAATTTAAAGTGTAGTAAGGTCTATTTTGAAAATTCAGGATGAATAAAATGATGGCGCTTTTAAGCGTATTTAACCTGCTGATGCTTGGAATCTTCGCTCAGACATCAAACCGCTTTGCAGTGAAATCAGGGCACATAGAGTACAAACTCACAGGAAATATAACCGGTATTAAAAGTGTTTGGTTCAACGATTACGGCTACAATTCGTATGAGGAAACCAAGGTGAAAAGGGTGACAATCATGCTTGGTGTAAAGAGTGAATCCACAGAACATAAACTTGTCATTATAACAGGCACGGAGGTGTATCACATTGATCTGTTAGATAAAACAGGCACAAAAATGAAAAATGAGTTTTACGACCTGAACCAGCAGCTCATAAGCCAAATGACTGAAGACGAGCGAAAAGAAATGGGAAAGAACCTCCTGAACAGCATGGGAGGCAACCTTGTGGGCACGGAAATGATACTTGGCAAAACATGCGATATTGTGGAAGTTATGGGCACTAAATCATGGATTTATGAAGGTATAACGCTAAAATCGCAAGGTAAGGTTTTGGGCATCGAAGCAAATGAAATTGCTGTAAAATTTGAAGAGAACATTCTCATTCCACCCGGTAAGTTCAAACCACCAAAAGGAATTGTGATAGAGGACCTCACCCAGATAACGCATGATTTAATGACGGGAACCTATGACGAAAACGGCGAATACATAGGAAATGAACTGAAAAATGGCAATGATGAAGAAATGGATGTTGTGGCGGTTTCCTATCCATTTGAAGACTTTAAGAAGGTGGTGCTCGCTTTTAATCCGGTGGGATATTCCCGTGGAATGATCCTGAATCAGGAAGGACAACATTTTGCTTTATACATGAAAGGGATGAACCAAATGGTAACCGTGGTTGCCACTTCCATGGAAAATGTGGATAGTCAGGAAAATGAATTTTCCGGTTTTGAAGAATTTACCCATCTTGGCCGCACCATGCGCTATGGATTATTAGAAGAAGATGGAACAACCACCAATGCGCTACTGATTAAATATAACAACCATGATATGTATATCATACTCATGGCTCTTCCTGCCAATGATAAAAATACCCTGCTTAATTGGGCTGATGAGCTTGATTTTTAACTACTTGTGTTTTTAATAAAAAACTTGTGAAAAGCATAAAATGACAAAAGTCCTTTAAACCAATGGTTTAAAGGACTTTTTGTAGCGGGATCGAGAATTGAACTCGAGACCTCCGGGTTATGAATCCGACGCTCTAACCAACTGAGCTACCCCGCCGATTTGAGGGTGCAAAAATAAAAAAAAGGACAACTAAACCAACTCCATCCCCATTTTTAATTGCATTATACTCATTTTCGCCATAATTTCTTCTTATGATGCTATATAGTGATGGAATTCCTCATTTAGTATCTTTGACAAAAATTGATAAAATGATTAAATGTTTCATAATACTTCTCAGCTTTTTGCTCCACTCCGGTTTCATCGTAGCTCAGCAGGTAAAACAAGATCCTGATCGCGGGTACCATGTGCGGGTCGGCGATGTAGCCCCTCCCCTCACCCTGATCCTAACTACTGGCGATACTATCACCCTCGCCAACCTACACGGAAAGGTAGTTGTACTGCAGTTTACCGCCAGTTGGTGTTCTGTTTGCAGGAAAGAAATGCCTCACCTGGAAAATGAAATTTGGCAACCCAATAAAAACAAGGATTTCATTCTGATAGGTGTGGATTATGATGAACCATTGGATAAGGTGGAAGACTTTGTAACGCAAATGAAAATCACCTATCCCATGGCACTTGATCCTGGAGGTGATCATTTTAACCAGTTTGCCTATCCTAAAAGCGGGATTACCCGCAATGTGGTCATCGATAAAGAAGGAAAAATTGTTTTCCTCACCCGCTTATACGATCCCATCGAATTCAACGAAATGAAAGAGACAATAAACGAATTGCTTAATTAGCAACACCTTATATATTTCCGGATTTCCAAATTAAGCTTTTCTCTTATAGATCTCAAAAGCGTAAATAAAATCATTTTGAACATCATCAGTAATTTTCTCCACAGAAATCAATTCCCATTCATTCTCCGGAATTTCCGGAAAAAAGGTATCGGCTTCGAATTCTTTTAACACACGTGTGATATACAACCGGTTTGCTTTTGGTAAAAATTGTGCGTAGATAGAACCACCACCTATGATGAAATTCTCTTTATCCCCTGGCATTTTTGCGATGGCATCTTCTATGGAATAGGCCATTACGCACCCATCGATGGTTTCACCTGGTATATCGGTGATTACCATGTTCAACCGATTGGGAAGTGGTCGTCTGGGGAGCGAATAAAAAGTACGCCTACCCATAATCACCGGGTTTCCTTCGGTAATTTGCTTAAAGCGTTTTAAATCGGACGAAATATGCCACAGCAGATCATTGTCTTTTCCGATGGCCTGGTTGGCAGCAATGGCCACAATAATGGAAATATCTTTTTGTTCCTTCATCAAAATTATAATTAGCTAAACAGAAACTTCACCTTTTATGTGGGGATGCGGTTGATAACCGGTCAGTTCAAAATCCTCAAACTGAAATGAAAACAGGTCATTTACTGATTGGTTGATGTTCATACTTGGAAGCTTTCGTGGTTCCCGGCTCAACTGGAGTTTCACCTGATCCATATGATTCAAATAGATGTGTGCATCACCAAACGTATGAACAAAATCACCTGGTTTTAAACCAGTTACCTGAGCCATCATCATGGTCAGTAGCGCATAGGAAGCAATGTTGAATGGCACGCCTAAAAAGATATCGGCGCTTCGCTGATACAACTGGCAAGAGAGTTTTCCATTCGAAACATAAAACTGAAACCATGCATGACAAGGTGGTAAGGCGGCCCTGCCCAGAGCTACGTTTTCGGAAAAGGTTTTCCCCGAAAGGGGCAGGACCCCCGGATTCCAGGCAGCAACGATGATGCGGCGGTTGTCGGGATTGGTTTTTATCTGATGTACGGCTTCCTTTATCTGGTCGATTCCTTCGCCATTCCAATTTCTCCACTGAGCGCCATAAACAGGTCCGAGATCTCCGTTTTCATCGGCCCAGCTATTCCAAATCTTCACACCATGATCATTCAGGTATTTTGTATTGGTGTCGCCAGCCAAAAACCACAACAATTCATAAATAATGGATTTCAGGTGAAGTTTTTTGGTTGTAAGCATGGGGAACCCATCTTCCAGATTGAAGCGCATCTGATGTCCAAAAACAGATAGAGTTCCCGTTCCGGTACGATCGGTTTTCCTGTTTCCGTGTTCAACCACATGCAACAAAAGGTCTAAATACTGGTGCATAAAAATACTATTCAAGTTTTTTACAAAGCTTCAGGTCTACCTGCGGGCTTATTTTCAAACGAGCCACGCACAATACATGGTCAACGTTTGATTTCGATTATATTTGCCAAAATTAACGTATTTCTCCAAAAACGATACACAATGGGTATAAAGTTAAAGATTACCATCATGAACTTCCTTCAATTTTTCATTTGGGGAGCATGGCTAATCACTATTGGCGGATATTGGTTTCAAAACAGACAATGGACAGGGACTGAATTTGGTGTGATTTTCTCCACCATGGGAATTGCTTCTCTCTTTATGCCGGCGATAGCTGGAATTATTGCCGACAGGTGGATCAATGCAGAAAAACTGCTGGGAATTTTTCACATTATGGGTGCCGCAGTGTTGTTTATGTTACCCAAGGTAAACGATCCAACAACTTTTTTTTGGGTGATGCTGCTGAATATGGTTTTTTACATGCCAACCATTTCCCTCGCTATAACCGTTGCTTACTCAGCTTTGAATGGAGCCAACTTAAATGTTGTTAAGCACTATCCCCCGATACGGGTATTTGGCACCATTGGCTTTATTGTAGCGATGTGGACAGTAAGTTTGTTGAAAATAGAAACCTCAGCCATGCAGTTTTATGTTGCTTCCGGCGCTTCACTGGTTCTTGGATTATTTTCATTTACCCTTCCAAAATGTGCAGTACACAAAGGAGGAGAAAGCAAATCGTTTGTCGATTCATTGGGCCTGAAGGCATTTACACTATTCAAAAACAGCAAGATGGCCATGTTTTTTATCTTCTCTATGTTGTTGGGGGCGTCTCTGCAATTAACCAATGCTTATGGAGATACTTTTTTACACGATTTCGCAAAAGTACCAGCATATACAGATTTACTAACAATTGAATATCCTGCAATCATCATGTCTATTTCGCAGATGTCGGAGACCTTGTTTATACTGGCCATTCCATTTTTCTTATTGCGTTTTGGTATTAAAAAAGTAATGCTGATCAGCATGGGAGCATGGGTATTGCGTTTTGCACTATTTGGTTTTGGAAATCCAGCCGAAGCACTTTGGATGATTATTCTTTCGAACATTATTTACGGGATGGCTTTTGATTTCTTCAATATCTCGGGTTCACTCTTTGTTGAAACTCAAACTGATTCAAGCATCCGCGCAAGTGCCCAGGGAGTATTTATGATGATGACCAATGGTTTTGGAGCAATTTTGGGAAGTTGGAGCAGCGGGTTAATGATTGATCATTATTTTAAGGACGCTGTCGGTAATTTTGAATGGCAGGGGATATGGCTCACCTTTGCTGCTTATTCATTGGTAGTGGCTATTTTGTTTGCTGTTTTATTCAGACATAAGCATCATCCAAATGAAGTTGCAGTGCTAAAGCACTAGGAAGGAAGAGTATTAAAAACATGGGAACGGCGAATTAATGGATTAATCACGGTCCAACCGGTTACCTATTCCATGTTCCGCTTGCTCAGTTCATCACGGAGGTGCGAGGCTTCTTCGTAATTTTCCTTTTCAATTGCTAACTTTAGCATCTCATTCAATTGGCTTACGGTAAACTCGGCATACTGGCTTTTTGACTTTCTGGTTTTGGGCAGTTCAATATCTGCCTCCGGATCTTCACCGATGGGCTCATCTTCCATTACGATACCGGCTTCCTCCAGGATGGCTTCGTCAACAAATATGGGGCAATTAAAGCGCAGGGCAATGGCTACCGCGTCAGAAGTACGGCTATCGATTTCGGTGATTTCGCCCAGGTGTTCACACAGCAACACGGAGAAAAATATCCCTTCTTCAAACTTATTAATCAGCACTTCCTTCACAGAAATCATAAAATGATCGGCCAAGCTCTTGAACAAGTCGTGCGTAAGTGGGCGGGCAGGTTTCATTTTTTCCAACTCCATGGCTATGGACTGTGCTTCGGCACCACCAATAATAATGGGCAGTCGGCGTTTTTCACCAGGTGATCCTAAAATGAGGGCGTAAGCCCCTGTTTGTGACTGACTATATGACATCCCCACTATTTCGAGTCGTTTTTTCTTCATGACGATAAATAAATCTCAAAAATACACTACATAAACTCCAGGCAATAACCAATTCTAATATAATCACACTACCAATTCAGCAACCTACATTTACTAAAGGTTAAAAACCTTCAATGTTGCAACAATCAGGTTTCTGATTCAATTTTTGACAAAGTTAAAGTTTTTTATCCAAATTAACTGATTATTTCTATTTTAGCCGATCCTTTCGCAAACGATTGAAATATATGTTTAATCTAAAATAATTATTGTTACTATGAAGAAAATTCTTTCCCTAATGGCCTTATTTGCAGCACCTTTATTGGCCACAGCAAGTGAGGCTGACCTTGTTATTCCAGAAGGAATAAAAAACCAGACTATACTCTATTATGGGTTCCTTATCACCATTGCAGGCCTTCTTTTTGGTTTTTACCAATTTGTTCAGGTGAAAAAGATCAGGGCTCACCAGTCGATGCTGGACGTGGCTCAGGTTATTTTTGAGACCTCAAAAACCTATTTGATACAACAAGGCAAATTCATTCTCATTTTATTTGCATTTATTGGCACTGCGGTTGCGTTTTACTTTGGCTTTTTATCCAAAGACGCAAATGGGGAGAATATATTCGGTGTTGCCGGCGTGTTAATGATCCTGGGTTGGACTGTACTTGGAATTTTAGGTTCTTATGGAGTAGCCTGGTTTGGTATCCGAATGAATACTTTGGCGAACTCTCGTATGGCGTTTGCCTCATTGGAAAGAAAGCCGATTAAACTATTAAATATCCCATTGAATGCCGGAATGAGTATTGGTGTTGTATTGATTTCTTTGGAACTGATCATGATGCTGATCATCCTGATGTTCGTTCCAGGGGAATATGCCGGCGCGAGCTTTATTGGTTTTGCTATTGGTGAATCACTAGGCGCATCTGCTTTACGTATTGCCGGTGGTATTTTCACCAAGATCGCTGACATCGGATCCGATTTGATGAAAGTGATTTTTAAGATTGGAGAAGATGATCCACGTAACCCGGGTACAATTGCCGACTGTGTTGGTGACAATGCCGGCGATTCCGTCGGGCCTACCGCAGATGGTTTTGAAACCTATGGTGTTACCGGTGTTGCTTTAATTTCTTTTATCCTTTTAGCCATAACCGATGCCTCTTTACAAATTCAATTGTTGACCTGGATTTTCGTGATGCGTATTTTAATGATTATCACATCCATTGCTTCGTTCTGGATTAATGGTGCTATTACCAGAGCCAAATACAGCCATGTAGACGAACTGGATTTCGAGAAACCATTGACCTCCCTCGTTTGGATTACCTCTTTACTATCAATGGTGGTTACATTTATGGCAAGTTATTTATTAATTGGCGACCTGAATAATGGTTTGTGGATACCATTATCCATCATTATTAGTGCGGGTACACTTGGCGCAGCACTTATTCCTGAATTTACAAAATTATTTACCAGCCCAAAATCGACACATGTTAGAGAAGTGGTTGAGGCTTCAAAAGAAGGCGGTGCTTCCTTAAATATCCTATCAGGATTGGTTGCGGGTAACTTTAGTGCTTTCTGGCAAGGCATGGTTTTCTTCTTTTTGATGTTTGTTGCCTACAAAGCATCTAATTATGGACTTGGCGACATTATGATCTACCCCTCCATTTTTGCTTTTGGTTTGGTTGCCTTTGGGATGTTGGGAATGGGTCCGGTGACAATTGCAGTTGACAGTTATGGACCGGTAACCGATAATGCTCAGTCAATCTATGAGTTGTCGTTGATAGAAGAAAATATTGAAACTGTGACACCTGAAATTGAAAGGGATTTTGGTTTTACACCCGATTTTGAAAGATCGAAATATTACCTCGAAGCAAATGATGGCGCCGGGAATACCTTTAAAGCAACCGCAAAACCAGTATTGATTGGAACTGCAGTTGTTGGTGCGACCACCATGATTTTCGCTTTAATTCTGGTCATAGAGCATTCGTTGGGCATAAAACCAGAACAGATTCTAAACCTGCTTAATCCGTATACTATTTTCGGGTTTTTATTGGGTGGCGCAGTAATTTATTGGTTTTCAGGAGCAAGTATCCAGGCTGTAACCACAGGTGCCAGCCGCGCAGTGGCCTATATTAAAGACAATATTAATCTGGATCCCAACGCGCCAAAAAAAGCCGATGTTGAAAAATCAAGAGCTGTTGTAAAAATATGTACTCAGTATGCTCAAAAAGGAATGTTAAACATCTTTATTGCTATTTTCTCATTTGCACTGGCATTTGCTTTCCTTTCTGCGCCCATAGGTTTGACAGATGGAATGAGCGACGCCGAAAAACTACTTGCAGCGGCTCCTGTTTCATTGTTTGTAAGTTACCTGATTTCAATCGCTTTCTTTGGACTGTACCAGGCCATATTTATGGCCAACGCAGGTGGTGCATGGGATAACGCTAAAAAAGTGATTGAAGTGGATATGCAGGAAAAGGGAACTGACTTACATGCTGCTTCTGTTATTGGCGATACGGTGGGAGACCCTTTTAAAGACACTTCTTCCGTTGCGCTTAACCCAATTATCAAGTTCACCACATTATTTGGCTTGTTAGCGATGGAGATTGCCATTTCACCGGCATTTAGGGTAGTTGCACCTTATTTTGGAGTCGCATTTCTGGCTGTTGCTCTTTACTTTGTTTACCGTTCATTCTACAAAATGAGAATTAAAAACTAAGACGCCAATATTGCTAATCGAAGGGAAGCTATGTAAATGGCTTCCCTTTTTTTATAAACCCTGACACATAGGATGACAACAAGTTTCACGAGTTAAAAATAAAAAAATACTGTGAAATTTATAACACTTCTATGCTCACGACAATGCAATAACTGAAATAAGATTCATACTTTTGCATTCACAACCTTCCAAGGGTTGCTCAATTTAAACCGTTATCATTCAATTAATTAGTTAATACAATATGATGATCTCCAATCAATTTATCAATCGACACAATGGTCCCCGTCAGGAAGAGGTGAAATTTATGCTCGAACGACTTGGTTTAAAGTCGATGAAAGAGCTTATTGAAAAAACAGTTCCAACCAGTATTCAACTACCCGATGGTATTGGAAGCGATGCCGGGATGAGTGAATACGACTACCTGAACCACATCAGAAACTTGTCGAAAAAGAATAAAGTTTTTAAATCCTATATAGGATTGGGTTATTACAACACCATCATTCCACCTGTGATTTTACGAAACATATTCGAAAATCCGGGCTGGTACACTTCCTACACTCCTTATCAGGCTGAAATTTCGCAAGGCCGCCTGGAAGCACTCCTCAACTTCCAAACCCTGGTTTCTGATTTAACCGGGATGCCCATTGCCAACTCGTCACTTTTAGATGAAGGTACCGCTGCCGCCGAAGCTATGCTCATGTTTTATCATTCACGGTCAAGGTCTCAAGTAAAAAGCAACGCCAATAAATTTCTGGTAAGCAACGTACTTTTCCCTCACACCATCGAAGTACTCAAGTCCAGGGCAAAACAAAAGGATATTGAATTGGTAATTGTAGATCGTTCTGAATTTGAATTTGGTGAGGATGTTTTTGGATGCATGGTACAATACCCTGACCAAAAAGGAGAGATCTTCGATTTCAGCGACATCATCAGCGAGGCCAAATCCAAACAAATTCCGGTTGCCGTAGGCGCCGATATTCTCAGTTTGGCATTACTAACACCTCCCGGCGAATGGGGTGCTGATGTTGTTTTTGGTTCCACCCAACGCTTGGGCATCCCCATGGGATTTGGTGGTCCACACGCGGCTTTTTTTGCCACTACCGAGAATTACAAACGGAATATCCCAGGCCGGATAATTGGCCTCTCAAAAGATAAATACGGCAATGATGCCTTACGAATGGCTCTTCAAACTCGTGAACAGCACATCAAACGCGAAAAAGCTACTTCTAATATCTGCACGGCCCAGGCACTGCTTGCCACCATGGCCGGAATGTATGGTGCTTACCACGGAAAAGAAGGAATTAAAAATATTGCACTTGGTATTCACGGATTAGCAGTGGATTTGGCTTCTACCATTAAAAACTTTGGATACAAACAATTAAATCCTCATTTTTTCGACACCTTGTATGTGTCTATTCCGGAAACCACGGATGCAGACACCATCAGGAAGATTTCGCTTGCACATGGGGTTAACTTCAGGTATTTTAACGACAAAAAACACATCGGCATTGCACTGGACGAAACAACCTCGGCAGAAGACATCGCATTGATCAGCGCCATCCTGGCAAAAGCAGCCAAACAAGTGACATTCATCGTTCAGGTACAACCTGCTGAAGCCCATGCCACAACCAACCTGCCGGCTTCTATGGTAAGGAAGTCCTCCTTTATGGAGCATCCTGTATTCAATAGCTACCATTCTGAAACCGACATGATGAGGTATATGAAAAAGCTGGAAAACAAGGACATTGCCCTCAATCGCTCCATGATTCCGTTGGGTTCGTGTACCATGAAACTAAATGCGGTTTCAGAACTAATGCCCATCAGTTGGCCTGAGTTTACCGACATTCATCCTTTTGTTCCAAAAAATCAGGCTGAGGGATACTTGCAAATTATAGAAGAAATGACTGAGATTCTTTGCAAAATCACCGGTTTTTCAGGTATTTCATTTCAACCCAACTCAGGTGCTGCGGGCGAATATGCCGGATTACTGGTGATTAAAGCTTATCTGGAAAGCATCGGGCAAAAACACCGCAATATTTGCCTCATTCCAGCCTCTGCGCATGGTACCAATCCTGCCAGTTCGGTCATGGCAGGACTGGAGGTGGTAGTGGTAAAAACCGATGATAACGGGAACATTGATCTCGATGATTTGAACCTAAAAGCCGAAGAACACACCGAGCATCTGGCTGCCATCATGATCACTTATCCATCCACACATGGAATTTTTGAGGAAAGTATCCGCCAGGTTATTAACATCATTCATCAACATGGCGGGCAAGTGTATATGGATGGTGCCAACATGAATGCACAGGTTGGACTTACCAGCCCCGGTTTTATTGGCGCCGACGTTTGCCATCTAAACCTTCATAAAACCTTTGCCATTCCTCATGGTGGCGGTGGCCCGGGGGTAGGCCCTATTGGTGTGGCCTCACACCTGAAACCATTTCTTCCAGGTCACCTATACCAAAACACCGGAGGCCAGCAAGGCATCCATGCCGTTGCTTCGGCTCCTTTCGGAAGTGCACTGGTACTATTGATTTCTTATGGTTACTTAAAAATGTTGGGTAGTGATGGGCTAAAAGAAGCCACCAAAATGGCCATCCTGAACGCCAACTACATGATGAACGAGCTGAAAGAGGACTTCCCAATCTTGTATCGTGGGGTAAATGGATTTGTTGGCCACGAGATGATCCTCGACTGCAATCAGTTCAGCAAATCGGCAGATGTTCAGGCTATTGACATCGCCAAGAGGCTTATGGATTATGGTTTTCATGCCCCAACGGTTGCATTTCCGGTTCATGGCACCTTGATGGTAGAACCTACCGAAAGTGAACCCTTGTCGGAAATGAATTATTTCATTCAGGCAATGAAGCAAATCCGAAATGAAATCAGGGAAATTGAAGAGGGCCGGGCCGATAAAAAGAACAATGTGGTGGTCAATGCACCGCATCCTGCTTCAATACTCATCAGCGACAACTGGGAGATGCCTTATTCGCGCGAAAGCGCCGCCTTCCCTCTCGAATGGGTCCGCGACAATAAATATTTTACTCCGGTAGCCAAAATTGATGACGCTTATGGCGACCGCAACCTATGCTCATGCTTACCTATGACTAACTATTCAGAACAAGGTCAGGGGAAATAATTCAGAGTATCATTTTAGGAACCATTGGAAGAAGTGGTCAGCGCTACTTCTTCCATATTTTCCAGGATGCTTCTGCCTGAAATTCAAGCATCTCAAGTCCTCCCTTGATTTGAGCACCCTGTTCCCTGGCACGTCGCAAAAAAACGGTTTCCATTGGATTATAAACTACGTCATAAATCAGGTGATCGGGGGTTATTAACGAATAAGGTATGTCCGGCAGGGTTTCCACATGGGGAGTCATTCCCAAAGGCGTGGTATTGATAATTAGATGGTAGCCAGCCATGATGTCAGGAGTAATCCATTGATAACTAATTTGACTCACTTTTTGCGGGGTTCGCGAAACATGTATAAAGATAATACCCAGCTTGCGTAACACATATGAAACGGATCGGGAACTGCCCCCATCGCCAAGTATCAATGCCTTCAGATTCTTCCGCCCCTTAATAAAAGGCAGCAAGGATTTCTCAAAACCTATTATATCTGTGTTATAACCAATCAACCGGAATATTTTTCGATCGCGCTTTACCTGAATGGTATTTACGGATCCGGTATACAAGGCGGAGGGAGCGATCTCCTGTAAAAAACGGGAAACGAGCCGCTTGTATGGTATGGTAACATTCAAGCCCTTTAGATCAGGTTGGGTAGCAATCAACTCAGGCAGTTGATCAATATTTTCAAGGGGAAATAAACGATAATCGGCACGCAAACCAAATCTGGCAAATTTCTTTTTAAAAAATTCAGGAGAAAAAGAATGGTTAATTTCTTTGCCGATGAGTCCGTATAATTCCATTACCAGCTATACTTTCGCCTTTTCTACATTTTTTGCGCTATTTTCCATGAGCGCAATCACTAAAATTCCAACGATCATCAACACCAATGCCCAAAAAAATTCCATCTTCATGGAAGGCAAATTATAAATATAACCTACTACCTTTTCCTTTTCACCAAACAGCTGAATGACGGGATCTTTCCATGGCCAAATTACACCAAGTGAACCTAGGATAAAACCTGTTAGAATGGCAATGGTTTGATCTTTAAAATGTTTTAATACCCAGGATAGCAGATGCGAGAAAGCAATTAATCCCCCCACAGCACCCAGTGCCACCGGAAGGAGTATGCCTATGTCGCGGTTGTTGATGGCTTCGATGGCAACGAGTTGATAATTACCCATTAACAACAACACGAATGATCCTGACAATCCGGGTAGAATCATAGAACAAACCGCTACAACCCCACACGCAATTAAATAGAAAAAGTTACTGTTTTGTGTTGCTGGGGTAAGAAAAGTAAGTACCAGTGCGATGATTGTGCCAACTATAAAACTGATAATCGCCGACACCGACCATTTTACCACCGTCTTTCCAACATAAAAGATAGAAGCCAGGATAAGTCCAAAGAAAAACGACCAGATATACACGGGATAGTGGCTGAAAAGAAAATCAAACACCCTCGCCAGTAACACGATGGCTAACACAATCCCCACGAGTAATGATATTAAAAAATACAGATCAGTCTTTTCTACAAATGCCTTCCATTTGCCGCTTAGAAGCAGCTTCAAAGCTCCCCACCCCAGTGATTTCAACGAGTCGATCAACCGCTCAAATATACCGGTGATAAGCGCGATGGTTCCACCTGAAACACCAGGTATTATATTGGCCACGCCTACCGCTACTCCTTTTAACATATATATTAAATATTCTTTCATTCTCTTTATTTTCAAACAGTTAATTTTACCAGTTTATTTCATCAACATTTTTAAATAGTTTAATTTTTTACCAAAAGGTGCGTACCTCAAAGGAATATCAAGCCAGGTTGCCCTGACCATTACAGATTTTCGATGGGAAAAGAGATCGAAAGAAAATTTACCATGATAATGCCCCATGCCGCTATTTCCTACTCCGCCAAATGGCAACCTGTTATTGCTTATGTGCATGAGGGTATCGTTAATGGTAACACCTCCTGCAGGTATTTCATGTAATACGCGGTGAATAAATTTTCTGTTGCTAGAAAAACAATACAACGCCAACGGTTTTGGCCTTTTATTGATAAAATCCACTACTTCCTCCAGGTTTGAAAACAACATCACCGGTAACACAGGTCCAAAAATTTCCTGTTGCATCACCGGCATGTCGGGATTTACATCGGTGAGGATGGTCGGCTCCATATAGTGTTCATCCACCATGAATTTCCCTCCATAAAAGACTGTGCACCCATTGATGAGCGAACCAAGCCGGAGTGTATTTTCCCTGGTAATGATTCGGGGAAATGCTTCGGAGGTAAATGGATCGTCCCCATAGAAAGTTTTAATTGCATGAACCAACGCTTCTAAAAACTTCTCAGCAATAGCTTCGTGTACCATCAGGTAATCGGGTGCGATGCAGGTTTGTCCGGCATTCAGAAATTTCCCCCAGGCAATTCGGCGGGCAGCCAATTCAATGTCTACATCACGGTCCACAATACAAGGGCTTTTACCACCTAACTCCAATGTTACAGGGATGAGCTGTTTGGCAGCTTCCTGCATGACATATTGCCCCACCCGTGGACTTCCGGTAAAAAAGACGTGATCAAACTTAAGTTTCAGAAGTGCTTGTGATACAGAAGCATCACCCTGGAAAACAGCAATAAATTCATCGCTGAAAATTGCATTTAAAATTTTTTGTATGATGGCAGCCGTATGCTGCGAAATCTCGGAGGGTTTTATAATGGCCGTATTGCCTGCACTGATGGCCCCTATCAAGGGGGCCATTACCAATTGAAAAGGATAGTTCCATGGAGTAATAATCAGCACCCGACCCATGGGTTCGCTGAGTATCATGGATTTGGACGGAAAAGAGGTTAAAGAGGAGGATACACGCTCAGGTTTAATCCAATGTTTTAGGTGATGCAGATGATAGCCAATTTCTTCGTGGATAAAGCCAATTTCGGTAGCATAAGACTCAAAATTTGATTTGTGCAAATCAGCTTGTAATGCCTGCATGATTTCCTGTTCATATTGAAGAATCGCAGCCTTCAATTTCCGCAGTGCCTCAAGCCGAAAGAACAAAGGCTTCGTTTTTTGTTGTGCAAAAAAAACACCCTGACGGTCGAAAACGGAAATGAATTCACTATTGGATATCATAGCCGTGAGTTAAGTAAGCACTTCGTCATAAGAATCTATATATCTAATCACGTGTGCTTTTATATAAAGACAACAATTCATTAAAGCGAGGTTCATTGTTGAGTTCTGGGAGGTATTCTAACAGGAATTCGATTTTTTCAACATCCAGTTTCATGGCTGTTTCAATAAAAAAATACGCCTGTTGAACTTTACCTGATCGGTAAAGATATCCTGCTAATCGATACCACAAAGCAGCCTGGTCTTTGTTGTTCTCGAGTGCTCTTTCGATAACGTCGATGGCTCCCTGGGTTCCTTCATTTGGCAATACACTTTCTGAAAGGTTGATCCATGCATCAACCACACTGCTGTCGAGCTCAACAATTTTTGAATACAATGCTTCTGCTTTTTCCCAATGACTCATTTTCAAATAAATCTCAGCCAATTCGAATAAAAAATCAATACCATCTGGCTGTAGGTCGAGTGCTTTTTCATAGTAATTGATGGCGGTCTTCACCTGGTCCTGTTTCACCATAAGCCTTCCTATTCCTGCCCAGGCTTCTGCTATCAGTTCATCCGCTTCGATTGCCTTATTGAAAAAAAACATGGCGTTCTTTGTGTCGTACAGGCTCTCGTAGCATTCGCCAATATAAAAATAGGTAATCGGGTCTACCTCTTCAAAACGCAGACTTTCCGTGTAAAATTCAATGGCTTTCTGATATTCATCCACATTTGAATAGGAATTCGCAATATTAAAATAGGCTGATGCAAACTCTTCGTCGATGGCCAGGGCATATTCATAGGCTTCGATGGCTTTTTCGTAGAAAAACATGGAGTTATAAAAAATTCCGAGGTTAAACCAGGCCATAACTGAATAGGGATTTAAATCGAGAAACTCCTTAAAAAACTCGATCGCTTCTTCGAAACGAGAGGTCGTTTCAAAGAAAAAGGCGATTTCATGAATGAGGTTTTCAGATGCAGGATTCACTCTGAGTGCTTCCTTCAAGTTGAGGATGGCATTGGTATAATCGTCCATGTTTTCAAATTCGAAAGCAATGGCAGCATAAACTTCTTCAGGTGTTTCTGAGAATGGAATCGATTTACGAAATTCTTCAATGGCCAATTCATGTTTGTTCATCAGGCTGTAAATTTCACCCTTGGCAAGAAAAATTTCCTCTCCGGGGGCTTCGGTTAGTTCCAGCTCGTTGAGTTGTTCCAAAGCCTCATAGTATTTACTGTTGGCGGCAAGCAACCGGGCGCTTCTTACCTGAAAAGCATTGCTGTTGGGATGTTGTCTTTGTGCTTCGGCAATGGCCATGGTGGCATATTCAACATCCTGAAATTCAAGAAAAAAATCAATCAATATTTCAAAATCATCCACATCAAAAAAGCTCCAACTCTCTTGCTGTAACATGGCATCGAAGCGATCGATCAGCTCCTTCAATTCCTCATCATCAATCCAGCTAAAATCTCTGTCCATATTTGGCGATCTCTCTTTTCAATAATTTGCTGCAAAAGTAACAAACCCCTCTTTACAAAGCTAATATATATAGGATTGTTGAGAAAAAGAGGTCGGATACAAATAATTTCCAACAGAAAAAAACTGTCATTTGTTAATAACAATCGATTTCGACACGAACACCGGCAAACTATTAGTTAATTAATTGATGACCGTAAAAAGGCGTTGCCACCGGATTTTACCACCAAACAATGATTTGTCCTTGTCGAGCGAAAGCCAAACAAATTCGGGTTTTCCCACGACATGGTCCTCGGGGACAAATCCCCAGTAACGCGAATCGGCAGAGTTGTGGCGGTTATCACCCATCATCCAATAGTAATTCATTTTAGGCGTGAAGGTGGTTGTTGCCTGGCCATTAATTAATATCTGACCGTTATTCACCTCCAGGTTGTTTCCTTCATAAGTTTCAATCACCCGTGTATATTGGGGCAGGTTTGTCAGGGTAAGATGAATGGGAACACCTTGCTGAGGGATGTACAAAGGGCCAAAATTATCACGGTTCCATTTAAAGGCCGAATCATAGGGGAATATCTCCGGGAACCATTTTCCCGCGGGCTCGTTAAAAGGCTCAATCGATTTGACGATCGGCAATTTGGCCAACTCATCGCGGCTTTCATTGGTGAGGTTATAGACAAAGTCTCCGGGCACATTGGTTCTGAAGCCTTCAGTGATATCTAATTTACTGAGTACTATGGGGTTTATACCGCTTCCATCAGTAATCACATGATACTGATATTGCAGTTTCTCAGGATTCTCTGCTTTTACCCCATTCAAGTATACTTGACGATTAATGATTTTGAGGGTGTCGCCCGGTAGGCCGATACATCGTTTAACATAGTTTTCGCGCTTGTCCACCGGACGGGCAACGATATCACCAAAGTTGCGATGATCCGTCCAAACCCGGTTTCTTCCATATTCATTGATCAGGCTATAGTAGCTCACATTGCTCTGAAAGCGTGTGGAAACGGTATCGCCTGCGGGGTAGTTAAACACCACTGCGTCGTTATGACGAACCGACCGGAATCCCGGAAAACGGTAAAAAGGAAACTTGACCCATTCCACATACGATTTTACCGATTCGGTGAACGGAAGTGTATGGTGCACGAATGGGAAAGCAATAGGCGTGTTGGGTATTTTCGGGCCGAAAGTAATCTTGCTCACAAAAAGATAATCGCCTACCAACAGCGATTTTTCCATAGAAGAAGTTGGTATGGTATAAGCCTCCAACAAAAAAGTACGGATAATGGTGGCGGCCACCACAGCGAAAATAATGGCATCTGTCCACTCACGAACTACTGTTTTCTTGCGGACAGGCTGGTCGTCAGGATCAATAAATTGCGCGTTTTCCCTTATTGACACGTATGGCAGATAAACAAAAGGAATTACAACGGCAAGAAACTGATCTAACAAATGATACTTCCCAAAACATTTCACCAGTTCAACCAACATCAACATGTACATAAACACATTTAAAAACGGGAAAAGCAGTAATGCATACCACCACATGGGCTTTTTAATGATGAGTAAAAACACATATAAGTTATAAAACGGCACCGCCGACTCCCAACCTTTTCGACCGGCTTTTACAAACATGGGCCACGCGAAAAGCGTTGGAATTGTGAAAGATAATGGGATTAATACAAATAATGCGAGCATATTCATTGGATTAAATAATTGTCTGCAAGATAGCAGCTATCTTATTATCAACGCGTTAATTTTTGTTAAGAGATAATGGGTGCAAAAGTAGAAAAAATGAGAAAGGAATACGGTCATCACATCCAAAACTCCCTCACTCCTCCGCCATCAGATAAATCCCATCCTCTTCCAGGCGGATCCTGTGCTGCTTGTATAAAGCACCAATGGCTTTTTTAAAGGTCTTTTTACTCATTTCAAGTTTGGCCAGGATGATGACAGGCTCACTTTTGTCGGTGATGCCCAGAAAATTATCGTTGGCCTTGAGTATATCCAGAATTTTTTGGGCCGCAGGCTCCACATGTTCGTAACCGGGTCTCTGCAGCATGACATCCACTTTTTTATCGGGACGCACTCTTTTTACATAGCCTGTTACATGTTCACCCGGCATGACGGCCTGAAAAAGCTCATTATCATAAAGTAATCCCAGGTATTTGTTGTTGATAATCACCTGCATGCCTATTTCGGTGGGTTCGCAAATCAGCAAATCCACCTTCTCACCCGGTTCAAGTTCCACATCATCGCGCTCCAGATAATGTTCGATGCGGGTAGTGGCTACCAGGCGTTGGGTTTTTTGATCCAACTTTAAAAACACAACGCACTTTTTTCCGGGAAACAGCCTGAATTTTTGCTCTGAAAAGGGAACCAACAGATCCTTTTCCAACCCCCAGTCGAGGAAGGCACCAACCTTGTTCACATCTCTCACTTCAAGCATACCAAATTCATGTAACTGAATGTCAGGCATCTCGGTTGTGGCCACCATTCGATCCTCCGAATCGCGGTATAAAAACACCTCAATTTCATCACCTTCCGTAAAACCTTTAGGCACATATTTATTCGGAAGGAGGACTTCATTTTTATCTGCATCTACAAGGTAAAAACCGTTATCCGTCGAGCGTAATGCTGTGAGTGTATTGTACTTTCCAATTTCCATAGGATGCCATTCTGAGATTCGCTGCAAAGGTAATCAAAGCACGGATACATCATATTGATTTTGCCTTGGATTAATACCCTCGTTCCGAGGTCGTTTTCTTCATCTTTCGATGAATAATTCCCATCTTCGACTTGATGCCAGCTGATGCAGTGGGCCGAAGAATTTCGAACATCAAATCCAGTTCACGCAACAAGTCGGGTTCACCGGAAGCAATGGCGTAGTAAATATCAATACAATTCGCCACGGAGGCAATAGAAGTGTTGGCATTGAGCATTTTAGATTCGCAAAACTCAAGCATCATTCCATGATATTCTTCCGGAATGGTACATCTGGAAAGTATGGACAAGATAGTTCGCAATACAGATTCACTTTTTACATCCTGTAGTTGAAGCACAAAATAATCGATATAGGGTATCATTTTTTCAGGATGATGGTCATAGAGTTTCCGCAGTGGCCATGCTGCTCTTCGCGAAAGCGGTTCCTCATTCGAAAAAGTCAGGCGAACCAATTCTTCACAGACTTCAGGTTTTTCGAAAGCCAGCATGGCGATCAATTCAGAACGTTGCCCCGAATGTTCCTCCATCAGAAGGTCAACAAGCGATTGATTTACGTGGTTCATTGGCTATTTTTTCGGGAGGTAAAAATATGAAAAAACCAGGAAGCAACTTTTGCATAAGGCCTTTAAAAGGGGTTAAATCACAGTTTAAAACCAATCAAAATACGAATATACGAAGCTGAAAATCTGCATATTTACCATTGTAAAATCACTGAATATCAAATACACACGATTTTTAAAATAGGAAAAACGCCTCGATTAGGTTATATTTGAAACCTAAATCAAGAACACATGAAAAGTCTACAAGGAACCCGTACAGAACAAAACCTGTTAAAAGCATTTGCCGGCGAATCGCAGGCACGGATGCGTTATGATTATTTTGCCAGTCAGGCAAAAAAAGAAGGGCTGGAACAGATAGCCGGACTTTTCGCCGAAACTGCACTGAATGAAAAGGAACACGCCAAACGTTTTTTCAGCTATCTGGAAGGCCGACCTGTTGAGATAACCGCCACCTATCCTGCCGGAAAAATTGGCACCACGCTGGAAAATTTGAAAGCTGCAGCCGATGGCGAAAATGAAGAATGGACAGAATTGTATCCCGAGTTTGCCCGCATAGCCGAGGAGGAAGGCTTTAAGGATGTGGCTGTTACTTTTAAAATGATTGCCAGGGTTGAAGAAGCACACGAAAAAAGGTACCGCACTTTGTACAAAAACCTGGAAGAAGGGCATGTTTTTGAGCGCGACGGCAAGATTGTTTGGAAGTGCCGCAACTGTGGCTATCTGCACGAAGGCAAGAAAGCACCCCAAAAATGCCCGGCCTGTCTGCATCCACAATCTTACTTTGAAATTAAGGAAGAAAATTACTAGCGTCGGGGTAGAACACTGATGACACGGATTGGACGGATGGACACGGATTTGTTTGTGGTGACCGATTTAATCCCTCTACCGGTTAGGCCAGGCATGTTCTCACTTGATAATACTTATCATCAACATGATTAAGGATTTTTAACGAATTATCACTCGATTAGGTGAATCATTCTGACCGGGCCAGGATCAGTATTCATTGCTACAAATTTCCTATTTTCGCTTCATGAAAAAAATCTACACCTTTTCGCTGCTCATATTATTGAGTATTGGTTTTCAAACAGCTTTTGCACAGCCTCTTAAGATGCGGCTCGATCAATTGAAATCTACTTACGATTTTTCATTTAAACCTTTGGAAACCAACACCGATTTTAGTGAAAAATACATGGTTTATTTTAATCAACCTGTTGATTATCATGGAGGTTGTCTTGACTCATTTAATCAACGGGTTTTTATCTCACACCGGAATTTTGACCAGCCGGTGGTATTTATCACCGAAGGTTATGGTGCCAATTCGGCTACTGAAAAAGACTTTGAATACGAGCTTACCAAATATCTCGATGCCAATCAGGTATGCATTGAACACCGGTATTTTAGCGAATCCAGACCTGATAGTCTGGCATGGAAGTTTTTGAGTGTGGAAAATGCAGCCACCGATCACCACCGCATTGCTGGGTTCGTTAAGGAAATCTATCCTGGAAAGTTAATTGCAACCGGCATCAGCAAAGGCGGTCAGACGGTTAATTACTTCAAGTACTTTTATCCCGAAGATGCCGATATTTGTGTTCCTTATGTGGCTCCAGTGGCATTTTCTTCTGAAGACAAAAGGGTTTACCCATTTTTAGCTGAGGTTGGTGATTCGGCTTGTAGAAACGCCGTTCTCAACTATCAGCTCACCATGCTTAAAGACAAGAAGAAATACCTGGATGAATTTATTAATCTGGCCAATAAAAAGCACCTCACATATTCCATGGGTTTTGAGAAAGCCTATGACCTGTTGGTGTTTGAATACTCTTTCGCCTTCTGGCAGTGGGGTACGATCGACTGCGACAAGATCCCCACTTCAAGTCAAAATGCTGCCCGCATGGTAAACCACCTCGACAAGGTGGCCGGCATCGACTGGATATCCAACCAAGGCATCGAAAAACTCCAACCTTATTTTTATCAGGCCATGCACGAAATTGGTCTTTATGGATATGATATTAAGCCATTTAAAGAATATACTTCTTATCAGTCAAACCCAACTTTTGATTTCACCTTCCCAAAAGGTGAGCAGGTGGTTTTTGAACCTGACCTGATGTATAAAGTGGATTTCTATCTTCGCCACCTGGCGAAAAATATGATCTTTATTTACGGAGAAAATGATCCCTGGTCGGCAACTGCTGTTGATTTGGATGGTCAAACCAACAGCATTAAGATCGTAAAAAAAGGGGGAAGTCACAGAACCAGAATCAACAATCTGCCGGAAGGCCAACAAAAACAAGTACTTGACAGTATTCATGCATGGCTTTCGCAGGAAAACCATAAATCTAAAATTGAAATGGAAAATAGGAAAAAAGTAACGGGTATTGGAGGTGTGTTTTTCAAAAGCAAAGATCCTAAAATGCTCAACGATTGGTATAATAATAATTTAGGTCTGGTGACCAACGAATACGGATCGCTTTTTGAATTCAGAAGCAGCGACAATCCTGACCAAAAAGGATATTTACAATGGAGTCCGTTTGCAGAAAAAACTACCTATTTTGAGCCATCAGAGAAGGAGTTTATGATTAACTACCGGGTTGAAAATCTGGAAGATCTGGTAAAGGAACTGAAAGAAAACGGCGTTACCGTTCTGGATGAAATCGAGACCTATGAGTATGGTAAATTTGTGCACATCATGGATCCGGAAGGTAATAAAATTGAGCTTTGGGAGCCTGTAGACAACGTTTTCACAAAAATGTATAACGGTAAAACTACCAAATAAGGTAGGGAAAAACCACAAAGCCACCGGGAACAAAGAGAAGTTGAATCAGTTTTATTAAAAGAATACTTTCCTCCGTGTGCTTTGTGCCTCCGTAATAAAAAATTATACTCCGCCCTTCCTCCACGACATTTTCTATTATTTTCGCTAAAAATACTAAAACTCATGATACTAAAACTCATATCCTGGAACGTAAACGGCATCCGGGCCATCGAAAAGAAAGGATTTCTCGATAAAATAAACGAACTGAATGCAGATGCACTTTGCCTGCAGGAAACCAAAGCCCAGGACGATCAGGTGGCAGAAGTCTTAAAGCACAGCGAACTTTCATTTTATTGTAATTCAGCCGAACGGAAAGGTTATTCCGGAACTGCCATTGTCACGAAACAGGCACCTTTACGAATGTTACGCGATATGGGCATTGCACACCACGACCTGGAAGGGCGTATTTTAACTGCTGAATACGAGCAATTCTTTTTGGTAAACGTCTATGTCCCCAATTCGGGCAGCGAACTGGCACGGTTAGACTATCGTTCCACCTGGGATGCCGATTTTATGGCTTTCCTTAAATACCTGGAAAAAACCAAACCCGTTGTCCTGTGTGGCGATTTAAATGTAGCTCACCAACCCATCGATCTGGCCCATCCCAAATCAAATTACAACAAGACCGCAGGTTACACCCAGGTAGAAATAGATGGCATCAGCAACCTGATCAGCAATGGGTTTGTAGATACTTTTCGCCTATTACACCCCGATGAAGTGGCTTACAGCTGGTGGAGTTACCGGTTTAACGCCCGTGCAAAAAATGTGGGCTGGAGAATTGATTATTTTCTAGTGAGCCATTCCATCAAAGACAATGTAAAAGAGGCTTTTATCCTTCCGGAGATGATTGGATCCGACCATTGTCCGGTAGGAATCACACTGGAGTTTTAATTACTTTTACAAAGTTTTGAACATTGGAAAAGTCCGCTTAAAACATTCGTTTATATTTGCACCCCGAACTTATTCATTCATCAATGAAAAAAACGGGAATCTTAACTGGACATCCTCAGGATACCAACGACGCGAACCAAATTACTTATCATATACGTTAAGACGGCATTAGCCGTCTTTTTTTTTGCTACCACATGAAAGAAAAAAACTACCGAAAAGCCACCCTGATCTTTGAAGACGGAATGCAGCTCTCCGGATTCTCGTTTGGTGCGGAGACCGCCGCTGCCGGAGAAATCGTATTTAACACGGCCATGACCGGTTATCCCGAAAGCCTTACCGATCCTTCATACAATGGACAGATATTAGTCCTCACCTACCCTTCTATTGGTAATTATGGCGTTCCTGGAAAGACTGTCGAAGATAACCTGTTGGCCCATTTCGAGTCGGAGCATATTCATGTTAATGCACTGATTATTTCCGATTACTCCGAAAAATACCACCATTGGAATGCATCAAAAAGTCTGGCCCAATGGTTAAAAGAGGAAAATATCCCGGCTTTGTTCGGCATCGACACCCGGGCACTTACCCGTCACATCCGGGAGAAAGGAGTCCTATTGGCCAAAGTGGTTTTCGATCAGGACATTCCGTTTTACGATCCCAACCACGACAACCTGGTGAGCCGGGTGAGCATCAAAGAGAAGCACGTTTATGGTCATGGAAAAAACCGCATCTTACTGATTGACTGTGGAGTAAAAAACAACATCATCAGGTATTTATTAAAATATGATACCACCATTATCCGTGTACCCTGGGATTATGATTACAGCCAGGAAGAATACGATGGTTTGTTTATTTCAAACGGTCCCGGTAATCCGGAAATGTGCCAGACCACCATTTTGAATTTGAAGAAATCCATCAATGAGGATCGACCCATTTTTGGAATTTGCTTAGGACATCAATTGGTTTCTCTGGCTGCCGGAGCGCAAACCTATAAGCTCAAATACGGACACCGAAGTCATAACCAACCTGTTTTGATGGCCGGAACCAATCAGGCTTATCTTACTTCACAAAACCATGGTTATGCCGTGGATGCCAACAATTTACCAAACGGCTGGGAAGTGTGGTTTACCAACCTGAACGATGGCAGTAACGAAGGCATTAAACACAAGAGCAAACAGATATTAACCACCCAATTTCATCCCGAAGCATCCAGCGGTCCAACCGACACAGCCTTTTTATTTGGAGAATTTATCAAAAACACAGAATCATGGAAAACAAGGTAAAAAAAGTACTGCTGTTGGGTTCAGGTGCACTGAAAATTGGTGAAGCAGGCGAGTTTGACTACAGTGGAACTCAGGCGTTGAAGGCCCTGAAGGAAGAGGGGATTTTTACCATCCTGATCAATCCGAACATTGCCACAGTGCAGACATCCGAAGGCATGGCCGACAAGATTTATTTCCTGCCGGTAACGCCTTATTTTGTGGAACGGATCATCGAAAAAGAAAAACCTGACGGGCTGCTGCTGGCCTTTGGCGGACAAACTGCACTGAACTGTGGCATCGCTCTCCATAAATCAGGTATTATTGAGAAGTATGGAATTCAGGTACTTGGAACTCCCGTAGAGTCAATAATCGAAACTGAAGACAGGGAGATGTTTTCGAAAAAATTGTCCGAGATTCATGTTAAAACACCCAAATCCATTGCGGTAACAGACGTTGAAAAAGCACTTGAAGCAGCAGAAATTATTGGCTTTCCACTTATTATAAGGGCAGCATTTACTTTAGGAGGTCAGGGAAGCGGCTTTTGCAATACCAATGAAGAATTAATTCAATTGGCCAATAAAGCATTTAGTTATTCCACTCAGATTTTGGTGGAAGAATCGTTGAAAGGCTGGAAAGAGGTGGAATATGAGGTAGTCCGCGACCGATACGACAATTGTCTTACAATTTGTAACATGGAGAATTTCGACCCATTGGGTATCCACACGGGTGAAAGTATCGTGGTGGCTCCATCGCAAACACTGACCAATAGGGAATATCATAAACTACGACAACTGAGCATAAAAATTGTAAAGGCGGTGGGTATTGTGGGAGAATGTAATGTGCAATACGCCCTCGATCCCGAATCGGAAGATTATCGGGTGATTGAAGTCAATGCCCGACTTTCGCGCTCGAGCGCCCTTGCCTCCAAGGCCACCGGATATCCTTTGGCTTTTGTGGCTGCCAAGCTTGGCCTGGGATACGGCTTGCACGAGCTTAAAAACAACATCACCAAAACCACTTCTGCGTTTTTTGAACCCGCGTTGGATTATTTGGTGGTGAAAATTCCCCGTTGGGATTTGAGTAAGTTTGTAGGTGTTTCCAGAGAATTGGGCAGTTCAATGAAAAGTGTAGGCGAAGTAATGGCCATTGGGCGTAGCTTTGAAGAGGCCATTCAGAAAGGTTTACGAATGATTGGAATGGGCATGCATGGTTTTGCTGCCAATAACGAAATGATGATACCCGATGTGCGAGAGGCCCTTCATAATCCAACAGATTCCAGAATTTTTGCCATTGCCCAGGCTTTTAGCCAGGGCATATCTGTGGAAGAAGTGCATGACTTGACGAAAATTGACCGTTGGTTCTTGCACAAACTCGAAAATATCAGCCAACTGGAACACGAACTTATGAACTATTCCGGGCCTGAAAAGCTTCCTAAAGGACTGTTGCTTGAAGCTAAACAAGCAGGGTTTTCTGATTTCCAGCTTGCACGTCTTCTCTTCAGCAATAGAATCATTGGTCAAAATGATGATGACATATTGGATATCAGACAATTCAGAAAATATCAGGGGATAATTCCGTATGTAAAACAAATCGACACACTCGCTGCTGAACATCCTGCAAAAACCAATTATTTGTACCTTACGTATCATGGAACAGAGCATGATATTTATTTTGAGCGAGATGGGAAATCAGTAATGGTACTGGGCTCAGGAGCCTACCGCATCGGCAGCAGTGTTGAATTCGACTGGTCGGGTGTAAATGCCCTTCAAACAGTTCAAAAATGCGGATACCGGTCCATTATGGTGAATTACAATCCTGAAACGGTGAGCACTGATTACGATGTTTCGGATAGGTTATATTTTGAGGAACTTACCCTGGAACGCATCCTGGATATTTCGGAACTGGAACTTCCCAAAGGATTGATTGTGAGCACCGGAGGTCAGATCCCAAATAACCTGGCCATGCGGTTGTACAGACAAAAGGTTCCTATTTTAGGCACCAGTCCGCTGCACATCGACCGGGCCGAAAACCGCTTTAAGTTCTCGGAAATGCTCGACAAAATGGGAGTCGATCAGCCTGAATGGAAGGAACTCAGCTCTCTGGAAGAAATCATCGATTTCACCCATGAAGTGGGTTTTCCTGTGTTGGTCCGACCGTCTTACGTGCTTTCCGGTGCGGCCATGAACATTGTCTCTAACCGCGACGAGCTGGAACATTTTCTCAATCTGGCCACCCAGGTTTCAAAACAATATCCGGTGGTGGTGTCGAGGTTTATCACCGATGCCAAAGAAATAGAAATGGACGCGGTGGCAGATGACGGAAAGATTATCGCTTATGCCATTTCTGAACATATCGAATTTGCAGGAGTGCATTCGGGTGATGCAACCATCATGTTTCCGCCACAGAAAGTGTATGTAGAAACCTTGCGCAGAATCAAGAAAATAAGTCGCCTGATTGCCGAACAACTTCACATCAGTGGTCCGTTTAACATACAGTTCCTGGCCAAAGACAACGATATCAAGGTGATTGAATGTAATTTGCGGGCTTCCAGAAGTTTACCGTTTGTAAGCAAAGTACTCAAAACCAATTTTATTGATATCGCGGTAAGGATCATGCTGGGTGAGAAGGTGGAGAAACCAAATAAAACCCTTTTCGATATCGATTATATTGGTGTAAAAGCCTCTCAGTTTTCGTTTTCGAGATTGAGTAAAGCCGATCCTGTGTTGGGTGTCGACATGGCGTCAACAGGAGAAGTGGGTTGTATTGGTGATGATTACTACGAAGCTATTCTAAAAAGTATGTTGGCCGTAGGTTACCGCATTCCTGAAAAAAACATCTTAATTTCTTCAGGGCCCACACGATCGAAAACTGAACTCTTGCAAAGTGCGAATCTCCTTATCGAAAATGGTTATAAGTTATTCACTACGAAAGGAACGCACGATTTCTTCAAAAAAAATGGAATTAAATCGATGATGGTCAATTGGCCGGATATTGATCAGGCGCCTAATGCATACCAGATGATTAAAGAAAGAAAAATTGATTTGGTGATTAATATCCCCAAAAACCTGAGTACAGAAGAGTTAAACAATGACTATACGATCCGCCGTGCGGCAGTTGACTTCAATGTTCCTCTCATCACCAATGCGCGCTTGGCCAGTGCTTTTATTTATGCCATTACCAAATATAAAATGAGCGATTTAAGTATAAAAAGCTGGGATGAATATTAATTCTTTCAAGGTTTTACTTTGGAAATATTTTTATTGGGAGGGGCAGTCGGCTAAAGCCAGACTGCAATGGATGGCCAATAAACAAATTCATCTTAAATGAATAAAACTCCTTAGAATCAATCCCTTGCAGCTTGGCTTTAGCCAGCTGCAAAAAAGAGTTCCTTTTACTTTAGCAACACTTTATTGTAAAAAAGGTAA
>PHDN01000015.1:147329-148272 GCA_002840975.1 Bacteroidetes bacterium HGW-Bacteroidetes-16 | reverse complement strand
CAATGGATGGCCAATAAACACATTCATCGTAAATGAATAAAACTCCTTAGAATCAATCCCTTGCAGCTCGGCTTTAGCCGACTGCTTTTATTTACGAATTAAGCTATCCCCTTATAAAACTCCAACCATGTTTTTCCATAAAATCATTCATCTCTTCTGTAAAACTGTTTCTGCTATGATGAATTTCCTGGTTAAAAATATAGTTACGAACAGACTTAATTTGACTCTCGCCTACCCCTACCACCCAATAGTCGTCTTGCCAAACAAACTTATTTTCAGTTAAACCTTGCTGATTTATCCAATATGACGATTCGCCTTTAATGAGTTGGGCTACTTTACTAATGGTCTGGTCCTTACCCAATGAAATTAAACAATGTGCATGGTCCTGCCAGCCGTTTACACATTCGAGCCAAATGCTTTTTTCAACAGCATTCAACTTAATATGCTGAAATACAGTTTTTCTTAATTCATGGGAATTCAAATATGGAATTCCGTTTTCTGTTGAAAACACCATATGAATATAAACTCTTACCCAACTCATAACACCAATTATTTATGTGGCTTAAGCCACAAGACGAATTTAACCTGGCAGGCAGTCGGCTAAAGCCAGACTGCAATGGATGTTCATTAAATACATTCATTGTAGATGAATAAAACTCCATGGAACTTATCCCTTGCAGCGTGGCTTTAGCCAGCTACAGCTAAAAAACCCTTATGCTTTAGCAACAGTTAGTTACAGAATAAGAAGTAAAGATAGAAAAATAGAGAATAGATTTCAAATGATAGGGCAGTCGGCTAAAGCCAGACTGCAATGGATGTTCATTAAATACATTCATTGTAGATGAATAAACCTCCATTGAACACATCCCTTGCAGCTTGGCTTTAGCCAGCTGCAAAAAAGAGTTCCTTTTACTTTAGCAACACTTTATTGTAAAAAAGGTAA
>PHDN01000015.1:7773-147168 GCA_002840975.1 Bacteroidetes bacterium HGW-Bacteroidetes-16 | reverse complement strand
ATGGCCAATAAACACATTCATCGTAAATGAATAAAACTCCTTAGAATCAATCCCTTGCAGCTCGGCTTTAGCCAGCTGCGACAAAACTCGTTAAAAACACTGAACTAAGATCTTCCTTCTTCGCTAAGTAACTTTGTGTAGTGCTTTAAAGAGCGCAAAATCATTGCAAGCAACATGGCTGCAAGTAAAACGATATGGCCTGTTGTTTCCAGTTCAACAGTTCCCGCTTTAAAAAATGAACGCAAGTCAGCAATAAACACAAAGCCTAATACCGTAGCCAAAATTCCTGAATACTCACGGCGTAGCACACTTTTAAACGAAAATGGGACGATATTCTTTTTGTACTTTTTCAAACAGGGTATAAAAGCAGGAGTTTTGTTGGCCCAATTCATATAGGAATCCCCAAATTTTCGTTCAAGGAAACGCTCTTCGGCAAACATAATCCGTTCGTAGTACAACCAAAAAGCCAAGGTAACGGATAACACAAACCACCAGTTAAAAGTAAACATGACGATGCCAATCCACATAAAATAATTGCCCAGGTACAATGGATGACGCACAACCGAATAAATGCCTGTGGTATTAAGCGATTCGGCCACCTGGCCTTCTTTCGTATTGCGACCCGAGGTTCCTTTAGGCGTGGTAGCAATGGAAATGGCACGGATGACAAATCCATGTATACTCAGTGCAACAGCCAACCATGAAACGATATTTAATGTTTGTATCCTCATCTGTGGATGGGTAACATACACAACCGGGATCGCCATCAAAAATAGAATTAAAGGAATTTGTCCCCGGTGTTTAAACAGGGTATTGCCTTCTTTTTCAAATGAATTGATAAATGCCATACTTCTTTATTTTTTGCCGGGCAAAGGTAGGCCTTTTTGCAGAATATATTAACCATGGGTTATTAAGCAAGTGACCAACATGCTATTTTGAAAATGAAATTCAATAAAAGGAATCCGGGTTTACTTATTTTTGATTTATTTACTCCAGCCAAGGATCCATATTGGTGTTAGGATTGGCATAAATATCCGTGTTGTTATATCGGAGAATGGTTTGGAGATATTGAATCTGTGTGGCTGCTTCTTCATCTTCCGGGTCCAAGACAAGCATCTCCCTGTAATCGTTGATGGCCTTTCCTTTTTCATCGAGTTTAACCCAAATAGCAGCCCTAAGCCGCAACATGTTAACAGGCTCATCAGATTGGGCTATTAAAGTAGAAAGCTGGTCAATGAGGGAGTGAAGTGATTGTGGATCAGTAGCCTGTTGCGCCTGAAGTTCTATTTCCTGAAACAAACTCATCCTTAATTTGTAGTTGAAATGCGTACTAATGTAATCTCTATGTCCCCATTTTCAGGATAGATCTCCAACCAGTTGTTATCCTCCGAAAACCATTTGTACTGGTTTCCTACCCGAATGATGAAATCGTTGACCTGATCATCTTCAGGCATCTGCACCACAAATCCACCATTTTTACCTGCATTGCTCCCATAACTAAAAATCACAGAAACCGGATGTCCCGACAGGTTGCGGGCCCTGACAAAAACATAGTTGCTCTTTCGCACATTGATGGGTACCGGTTCAAAGGTGAGTTTTTCTGTTACCTTGGTATTCACAGCCAACGAACCCATGATCACATCCGTGATGGCATTATCCATGATATATTTCGAGATCTTTGCGATCATCTCTCCGGGATAGGTTTCGTCTGATTTGATACTCTGAGCATGTCGATATCCGGTAATAGCCTTGTCGTAGATTTTTGCATTATACAGGTTATCTGCTTCGGAAACAGCCTGTTTGTACTCCTTTGTAAGCAATAGCAGCACCTCGGCCAACTTATTGTTGCACTCGGTTATTTTGGCAGTAACAAAGGCGTCTTCGGGTCGGATGCTGGCAGCAATCTGATACTCATCCAATGCTTGCTTAAACTGTTGCTGATCGAAAAAAACATTTCCTGTTTCAACTGCCTGATTGTACCGTTGTTCACGCTCAGCCGCCAATTTCACCAAGAGCTGGTCGATTTCAGCAATCTTTTCTTTGGGATAAGCCTCGTTTGGACCAAAGGTGAGGGATTGCTGGAATTCGGTTTTGGCCAGTTCGTAATTTTCCTTTCCAAATAAGGCATTTGCTTTTGCGATGCTTTCCTCATAAGCAAGTTTACGGACGGCTTCTTTTTCCAGTTCATCCCGGATGTCTTTAACTGCCTGAATTCTTTGACTTGCCTGCGGGTCGCCGGGTTTTACATTAGCAGCCTGCTCAAACACCACCAGTGCTTCTGCATATAACTTTTGTGTTTGTAATGAATCACCAGAAGCCAGCAATGATCTATATTGCCTGTCGATTTCAGCCTGTCTCTCAAGGACATCCACCAAACTATCAATGGCTGCAATCCTTAATTTGGGCAGTACCTCATAAGGCTTTATCACCAATGCCTGTTGCCAGTTATTTTTCGATTCTGCGAGCTTATCTTCCTTAAATAACTGCTCCGCCAGAATCACCTGTTCCTGGTATTTATCATCTGTTTCTTTTTGCTTCCTGGCATCGACCAACAGCAAATTGATTTCTTCAATGCGTTTGGACGGATAACTTTCCGTGGGTTTTAGAGCTTCGGCCTCCATGTATTTAGATAAAGCCAGTTCTAATTGTCCGGCAGAGGCAAGCTGATCCGCATCGGCAACCAAGGTCAGATAGGCATTGTTGACACGCGTTAACTGTTCCAACTCATCCAGTTTCTGACTAATCTGATCGATTCGCTGCTGCGGATAGGCATCCTCTGGTTTAACCGTTAAGGCGGTTTCATATTGTGTTTTGGCGATGGCATATTTACCCGCATCAAAAGCACTGTCGGCTCCGGCGATTACCTTACCGTAGTTGGCCTCGAAGGATTGCTGCAAGGTGGCGAAATGCTGTTCGATGGCCGCTAATTTTTGTTTTGGATATGCTTCCTCCGGTTTTAAATTCAAAGCCAGGTTAAACTCACCTTTGGCTTCGGTATAGGCTTCTAGATTAAATAAACTATCGCCTCTCACAATAAAGTTCGCGTAATTTTTATCGATGTCTTTTCTTTGTTCGGCCAATTGATCGTCAATCTGTTTGAGCATATCACCTGCATATGTTTTTTCGGGCCACATGGCTAGTGCCGATTGGTACTGAGTACGGGCAGCAATAAAGTCTTTGTTGATGTACGATTCATCTGCTTTCCCGACCAGAGTATTATATTTTTTTTGTTTCTCAGCAAGGGGTTTAATCTCTTTTATCTTATCCAGTGCTTCCTGGTTGTCTGGCATGATGGAGAGTGCTTCCTGGTACAAATCCAGGGCAGTAGCAAAGTTTTGTATCAGTATATAACGCGCAGCCTCTTCGATTTTAGCGGCACATCGCATTTGTTGTTCCTGCCACTCCACTTGCAGTGATTTTGCAACTTTTGTTAGTTCAACAGGTTCACTGTTTTCAGGGAAAAGCTTACCGGCTTCGTCATAATGTTGGATGGCCTCATCATATTTTTTGGTTGCAACGAATGCCTTCCCACTGGCCATGAGTTTTTCGTAAAGCCCAAGTTTTTCTTTCTCTTTCGCCTGGAATTCGATGATTTTCGTTATCTGGCCTGTTGCATATTCGTCACCGGGGATTATTTCAAGCGACTGCTGATATTGGACGATTGCCTGGTTTAACTTCCCTGTGTTATATAGTTCGTCAGCTTTGTCAACCAACTCATAATAAGCCTCCTCACCAGCCATTCGCTCCTGTAGCTTTTTGATAATCAGGTCGATTTTATCTTTCGCATAAACATCGTTTGGTTTAAACCGAAGGGCCATTTGATAATAGGCTTTGGCATCCTTAAACGACGATTCATTAAATTTACGGTCACCATATATGATGGCTTCATCATAGGTAATGGCCTGTTGTGCCACCAAAAATTGAGACAACAACAAGGTAAACATCAAGAATATTGATTTGATCCCTGACAGTTTTACGTATGATTTCAAAAAGTTTAGCATAAGATTGCTCACCTGGTTTAGTTAATTGCAGGTTGTTTTCACAACGATTTTTCGGTCGTATTATTTTGTTGTTGTATCATTCCATCGTTGATAATAAGTTTGCGATCGGCCATATCAGCCAATTCGCGGTTGTGCGTAACGATGATAAATGTTTGATTAAAAGCTTCTCGCAAACGCAGAATAAGCTGATGTAACTCATTGGAAGCATGGCTATCCAGATTCCCGGAGGGTTCATCTGCCAATACCACTGAAGGTTTATTGATGAGCGCTCTGGCAATGGCCACCCGTTGTTGTTCTCCTCCTGATAGTGCTGATGGTTTATGGTCTTTTCGAGCGGTCAGGTTTAAAAATCCCAACAGTTCCAGGGCCTTTTTTTCAGCAGTCCTTCTTGAATCGCCGGCAATCAACGCAGGAATTGAAACATTTTCGAGGGCCGTAAACTCGGGAAGCAGGTGGTGAAATTGAAACACGAAACCGATGTGCTTATTTCTAAAAACGGATATGGCTTTATTGTTTAACTTGAGCACATCCTCCCCTTGAATCAGTACTTTCCCCTGGTCGGCATTTTCTATTGTTCCCAGGATTTGAAGCAAGGTTGACTTGCCTGCACCTGATTTTCCTACGATGCTTACAATTTCACTTTCGTCCACATGCAAATTGATGCCAGAGAGTACATGCAGGTTTCCAAAAGATTTATGTAGGTTTTCAGCCGTTAACATCCAATTCACGATTATCGTGCAAAGATAGCGTTTTGCCTGTTATTGCCACATAGATCAAGTGGTGATCTTGAAACTAAATATTTCAAATGAACTTACCTAAGCTATTTATAACCAATTATAAATTACATAAGTCGGCAAAGAATGTACAAGATTGTGAAGGTGACCTTGATAAATTTGCTATTTTTGGCACACAAAAAAAATGAAAAGTTAAAAAAGAATTCACCTTATGAACTTACACGAATATCAGGGCAAATCAATCCTTCAGCAATATGGTGTTGCTGTTCCTTACGGAATTGTTGCCAACTCACCAGACGAAGCCATTCAGGCGGCGAAAGACATACAGAAAAAAGTCGGATTGGATATCTGGGCAGTGAAGGCCCAGATTCATGCCGGTGGCCGCGGTAAAGGTGGTGGCGTAAAAATTGCCAAAACACTGGAAGAAGCCGGTGCCTATGCCGATCAAATTTTGGGTATGATGCTCGTAACCCCTCAAACAAAGAGTGAAGGGAAACTGGTTCGCAAAGTCCTGGTTGAACAAAACATTTATTACCCCGGACCCGAAAACGTGGAAGAATATTATATGAGTATCCTGCTCAACCGCGACAAAGGCCAGAATATGGTGATGTATTCCCCGCGAGGGGGCATGAATATTGAGCAGGTTGCTGAGGAAACCCCTGACGAGATATTTCACGAACTTGTCGATCCAAAAGTGGGTCTGACAGGTTTCCAGGCCCGCCGCATTGCTTTTAACCTGGGACTAAGCGGTGTTGCTTTTAAAGAGATGGTGAAATTTGTTTCTGCACTTTACAGTGCTTATGTAGGTTCTGATGCCAGTCTTTTTGAAATCAATCCGGTGATAAAAGCCGCCGATGGCAAGGTGTATGCAGCCGATGCAAAAGTAAGCATCGACAACAACGCTTTATATCGTCACAAAGACATCGCCGTGATGCGCGACTTGCATGAAGAAGACCCTATTGAAGTGGAGGCCAGTCGGTTTGACCTTAATTTTGTAAAACTGGACGGCAATGTGGGGTGTATGGTCAACGGTGCCGGACTGGCCATGGCTACCATGGACATGATAAAAATGTCGGGTGGAGATCCTGCCAACTTCCTGGATGTTGGAGGAACCGCCGATGCCAAACGTGTGGAAGAGGCATTCCGCATCATCTTGAAAGATCCCAACGTGAAAGCGATCCTGGTCAACATTTTTGGTGGAATCGTGCGTTGCGACCGTGTGGCTCAAGGAATCGTGGATGCCTATCACAATATTGGTAATATTAACGTACCTATTATTGTACGGCTTCAGGGAACAAATGCCGTGGAAGGCAAAGCTTTGATAGATGCCTCCGGTCTTCAGGTGCATTCAGCCATTCAACTATACGAAGCTGCCAAACTGGTAAATGAAGTATTAAAATAGTCTTTAAACAACCCCTTGGTGAAAACCGGATATAGCAATGCTTTATCCGGCTTTTTTTTGGGATTGGATTTCAGGTTCGTCAGGCTTTACAAAACGCAGTAACCTATATTCCCATAAACCTTGCCTTAGGGCCTTGTACTGATATATACCTGATTTATAATGATTTTTGCCAAAATGACTGGTGTTGTGTAGTATATTATATACCAATGAAGGTATTGCTGCTGCCAGAGATGCATAGTACATGCGGCGGGAGGTTGGTGCAATCTCCCTGGTTACATCCAATATTTTGCTGAATTTCATCCTTTCACTTTCCATGTCAGTTACAAATTCGTCATGGGTAATGATGGGTGCCAGACTCCAGGTGAGGCGCCACTTTTCGAGCCAATTGTTCTCGTCAAACAAGTCAGGTACTTTAAAGTAATCGGCCAGTACCAGGATGCCTCCGGGTTTTAAAATCCGGTATACTTCGCGGCCAAATTTGATTTTATCCCGGGTGGAAGTAACTGATTCAATAGCCCAAATCAAATCAAAAGTATGGTCAGGAAAAGACGTTTGTGTATAATCCTCCAGTTTGAAATCGACCAAATGAGCCAGTTTTTGCCTGGCCAATTGCTTATTGGCATAAGCCAGTTGCTTCTCACTCAGTGTAATGCCCGTAACTTTGGCTTCACAAGTACGCGCCAGATAAAAAGAAGATCCCCCTACCCCACATCCGGCATCCAATACACGAGGGTTCACCACGTTTCCGGCCAGATTTAATAATGCCATGTTAGTATTTTGTAATGCCTCGACAAAAGTACGTGTGTTCTGATACCATATTCCATAATGTACGGCAAGTGCTTTTCCGAGTTTCCACCAAAGTTGATAATGTTGCTGGGTTTGATTGTAATAATCAGCTATATCGCGGTTCGAGAACAATCCATTCATGCTTTTGATTCGATGCAAACATAAGGATTTATATGCAACGAACGAATGAATACCATTATTCCCAACCAGTGAAAAACGAAGGGATCAGACAGACAATTGTCGTGCAGGAAAGAGCGTTTTTTTTACTAAAGGATAATTTGTTTAATTTTGTAAACCCATTTAAAAAAATAATGATTAAATTTGTCAACTAATCCCATTTGAATCAGACGCCTATCTACAAAAATCCAACATGAATACGACAACACCCAACTGGACTGATAAAACCATCCTGATTGTAGAGGATGTTGATTCAAGCCGACGATATTTTGAAGCTGCCTTAAAGCTCACAAAAGCCAACCTGATATACGCGCGTAATGGTCAGGAAGCGATTGACGCGTTAGAACGTAAACAAGGAATCGACCTGATATTGTTGGATATTTACCTTCCTCTTGTTAGCGGGATAGAAGTGCTTAAGCATATTAGAAAAACTGATCCAAAAATACCCATCATCGTTCAAACAGCTTATACCGGTTATCACAACGAAAAAGAAGCCCTTCAGGCAGGGGCCAATGTATTTCTATCAAAACCGGTTAGCCTGACTTCCCTTTACCTGGAAATAGAACAATTTTTTTCCCGTTGATTTTATTAAACGATTTTTACTATTTTGCTGCCTTAATAGGCATATACTTATACCCGAACCCACATGTTGAAAAAACCAATTCTTTTTTGGATCTTGTTAATGACCATTCAAGTGGGCTCGTTTGGACAACCCGATACCAACACATCATATCAATCGGATACCATGCGTGTGAACCGGTATATTGAACATTGTGGGAAAATACTTTTTTTCTATCCGGACAGTAGCCTCAAATACGTGGATACCATCCTACAGCTTTCGAAAAAGACAAATTACCAGTACGGATTAGTTAAAGCTTACAATTTAAAAGGTATATTATCTTATGTGAATAAAGAACCGGATGAAGCACTTAAGAATTACCGAATTGCCCTCGAATATGCAGAAACAACAGAACCTCCAAGACTAACGGCCCTGGTTTTAGGAAATATGGGACTTGTCTTCAAGACTACTTATCAACACGACAGTGTGGTAACCTACCTGAACAAAACAATTCTATACTGCGAAATACACGATATACCGGATATTCTGTCAAAGGCGTATCTTGACCTGGGGACACACTATTCGAACCGGGGCAACTATGTGGAAGCCGCCAAAAACTTAATGAAATCAAGAGAGATAATGACATCGGTAAATGATTCAATGCAACTTGTCTATGTTTACAACTCATTCGGCTATTTGTATATGAGATTGAATAAGTTTGATGAAGCTTTATATAACTTAAAAAAAGCCATTGAAATCGACCAACTTGTGCAGAAGGTAAATATCCTTGCCAACACTTATATCAATCTGGGTGAGCTATACTTTCACACAAAAAAGGACTACGATTCTGCATTGTATTATTACGAAAGAGCCGTTGAAACAGCGATGCCCCACGAGAAAGATCAAATCCAAATGGTGTTATCCTTTACCAAAGGCAATATTTTTGCTGAGAAAAAAGAACTTGACTCGACGTTCCTGTATTATCAAAAAGTACTCTCTGATCCATTACTTGAGAAATACCCGGACAGGGAGGCCGGTCTGAGGGTCAATATGGGCGGGTATTACCTTTATATAAAAGATGTTAAAAATGCCCGCTATTTCTTGGATTCCGGTTACAAACTCTCCGACAGCCTGGGTATAATGGTTTTCAAAAAAAATGCATTAATGGCGCTTTCAGAATTGGATAGTTTAACAGGCAATTTTAAAGGTTCACTTGCCTATTATAAACAATATAAAATTATCTCCGACAGCCTGGTACTAGCCGAGGCACGCAACCAAATGGCGGTACTGGAATTTGAAAAAGATTTGGCGCAACAAAAATACGACAACCACCTGCTGGTGGAGCAAAACAGCCTGAAATCAAAACAGATTTTGAATCAACGAAACCTGATCTACCTTTCACTGTTGGCCTCAATTCTGCTGGTTGTGTTCATATATTTTCTGTACTATAATCGGGGAAGGATAAAAAAGCTCAATATGCAATTGTCTGTAAAACATCATGATTTAACCTTAATCAATGAGGAACTTCAGGTAACCAACGAAACCTTAAATACTCAACAGGATCAATTAAAAGAATTAAATAATACAAAAGACAAGTTTTTTTCCATCCTTGGCCATGATTTAAAAAGTCCGTTTAACAGCTTGCTTGGCTTACTCGATTTGCTGGTCCAACAATGGGATATCATCGAAGACAAGGAAAAAAGAGAAATGATCCAATCACTTTATACTTCATCGGAAATCACCTACCAACTTCTTGAAGAAATTCTTAGTTGGGGAAAAGCGCAACAAGGTCTTATTAAATGTCAGCCGGCAAATTTCAATGTAGTTCAAAAAGTTCGTTTAGTGACTGATCTTTTTAAATCACAGCTAAAGGAAAAAAACCTGCAGCTTCGTATTGAGCTATCACCCGATATGCAACTCCATACGGACCCCAGACTATTTTCGCAAGTGATTCAAAACCTGATGAATAACAGTATTAAATACACTCCTCACGGCGGAACTATCATCATCGACAGTAAATCGACTTCTGAGGAAATCAGCGTTTGTGTATCGGATACGGGTATTGGGATACCTGAAGACAAGATTTCTCATATATTTAATCTGGATTGCGATTTTAATCGTCCCGGTACCGACAATGAAAAAAGCACAGGGATGGGACTTATTTTATCAAAGGAGTTTGCAGAAATAATGGGTGCCCGCCTCACCGCTACCAGCATTGATGAAAAGGGAAGTAGCTTTTGTTTAAGCTTTAGAAAAAAATAAACACTGAAAAATTCATTTTTACTTGGTAGTGGCATTTATTATCGTACTTTTGCCGCTGCTTTAACAGCACGTTCATCATCGTTCGGGGTATAGCGTAGTCCGGTTAGCGCGCCTGCTTTGGGAGCAGGAGGTCGAGTGTTCGAATCACTCTACCCCGACAAAATAAAAAGCCTCGCAATCTTCTGATTGCGAGGCTTTTTTGTTTGGTAGCGATTAGAAAAATAGTCCAATTATACCCAGGTTACACACATTTCATTCGAATGGTGGGGTGTACGTGTTAAAGACTCCTCTGGCGTGCAAATGTTTCGCGTGCAACAACTTTGCTCCTGCTTTTGTGAATACACCCTATTTGGATTGGTTTTTTGAGTTTAGCTTTCAAAATCCCCGGGAATGAATTCCGGGGTTACAGTATCGGTCGTGCCTACGGCACTCGAGAATGGGGATACGAAATAAATCTGTGATTATCCGTCAATCCCGATTGCTATCGGGAGTGTCATCCCCGCCTGCGGCCGGCAAGCGTGTTCTATTTCCCACTCACCACAAACTTCCCCCTTCCGGTTATACTTCCTTTGTAGCTGGTAACCACCGAATACAACCCCGGTGCATAGCCCGACAGGTTATGTACCACCTGTATTTCACCCGAAGGAACAACGATTTCTTCCATTTTTACTCCCATTAAGTTGTATATAAACAGTGTGTACGTATCAAACTGGTTTTCTTTGGGGATGGCAATGGTGCAGCTGCCCGTGGCAGGATTTGGAAATACCTGTAGCTCACCTGGTTTTTCCACGCTGATAACGCCGGGCAGTGATGTCCAGCAGTAATCGAAGCTCTCGCAGCCCAGGCTGTCTACTTTGAGCACCCAGATATACTTATTTCCAGTTGGCTGCACTGATCCTGCTGCCGCATATCCACCATCAATGGTTTGCGTTACACCGTTTAGAATATTGTCGCCATTTATGCCCCACCATTTTCTGTATTCGCGGTACCACAACGAATCACCATTGGATGTAACTTTTAGTAAATAAGCCAGTCGTTGTGGAAAATCACCGTAAATTTTACCTGCAACAATGATTTCTCCACTCTGGCTTACCAGTAAGCTTGTGTTTTCTTTATTGTAAGTAGCGAAACCATATCGCTTTTCCCAGAGTAATTCACCTTCATAGTTCATTTTAACAATTGCATCTCGATTATAGCTGTCACTGTGATCTACTGAATCCGAATAAAGGTATCCACCTATAAATGTATTGTCTATTGAATTGCTAATAAACATTGGACCATGTTCATGATTATACTCCCAAAATTCCTGTCTCCATTCTTCATTTCCCAGACTATCCGTTTTAATTATTACCGGATACGATTCATTTGGCCAGGACTCTGTAACATAAGCTGACAGTACAAATCCATGATCCGGAGCGGAAATTACATTTATGCCATAATTAATCCCTCCAAAGTAAAAATACTGTCTCCATAATTCATTACCAGAACTATCCGTTTTAATCAATAAAGTTTTCCTTTCGGTGAGGTTTGTGGTTATTCGTCCAACAATAATCAACTCATTATTAGGCAATACCGCACAATGCTGAAACATATAACTGGTATCGACAGGTAGTACATTATCAGCAATAGTGGCAGTCCAAAGAGTATCTGGCTGTGAATCAAATCGGATAATCAATCCTTCAAATTCAGAAATTTCCAATTGCTTGATATAATGACTTTTATGTCCAATTCCATAGTAACCTGATTGATTAGGATTGCCGTTGTAATCTTCTATGAGTAATGATAAATGCCAACCAAAGGTTGTATCCGACAATCCGATGTATTTGGCATAAACCTCATTACCTATCTTGTCAATCTTCTTGATTCCAATTTTGGGAAAAAATGTTGAATCGTTTAGAACAAACCTTCCGGGGACAAGGTAACCATCATCTACCTGAAGGATATCAGTTGCAATATCTGCAGAATGAATCCCAAAATAGTGATACTTTTCACTAAAGTACGTTTGCGACCAGCCTGAAGTACTTATCCAAAGTACAACCAGATATAGAATTGTTTTCTTCATTGTATTGTTGTTGTTTCTATCATTAATATTCAATAGGCAAAGCACTAAATTAAAATAAAAAAACCAACAAACTTGGTAACTCCAAAAAATTATGACACATCAGGCTTTATGATTAAGAATATGGTTTAATATTCAGTGAATATTTACCAAAAGAAGCACGAAAAAGGGGCAGAAAACGGTTGTTTTCTGCCCCACAGCCCATAAATACTTGTAAGGAGGTTGCTATTTGTTTTTCAGTTCTTCTAACAATTCGGTTGCCTTGATATGGTATGCACCGTCCTGGCTTGCGATATTGGTAAAGATGCTTTTAGCGGTGCTGATTTTATTGTCTGCCAAAAAACTGAGCCCACGAAACCAGGATGCCTGGTCGATGAACAAGTTATCCCCATGAGCTACAACATAGTCAAACTCGTTGATTGCCGCTTCATAGTTTTTCACATTCATGTAAGCAAATCCACAATATAACCTGGCTACCACGTTATCGGGAATTGTCTTAAAAATTTCAATGGATTCTTCATACTGGCCCTGGTCGTATGATAACATCCCCAGGTTGAGGGAGGTGTTGTCGGAAAAACTTCCTGAACGTACCGATAACAGTGAAGATTCGGGGTGATAATAGCTTTCGAATAACTGGTCAGGATTGCTCCTGTTAAAAACAGATGTTAACAATCCGGCGCCTACAAGAAGGAAAACCGCGATGCTGGCAGCTATTGCCTGTACTTTCCACGAGTGTATAGTTAGTCGGGTGACCTGGTACTTAGCACTCATAGCCTTCAGACTGATCCTGAGATTCAATTTTTGCTTGTCCGCGATGGATTCGTAAATTGACGATCGCAACTCAACTTCTTTTGCCAACCGGGGGTTTTTTTCCATTTCCTGTTTGAATTCCCACAGTTCGGCATCGTCGAGTTTCCCTGTTACATACCTGTCGATTTGTATGTCCTTGTTGAGTTTTTCCATGATATTTTATTTAAAAAATGATTAATTATTATGATGTATATATGCCATTAGTTTTTCCTTACAATATTGTCTTTTCCGATAGGCGTTCGACACGGTGGTATAATCCATGAAGTCAGCTATTTCTTCAACTGTACAGCCATTTATCACCAAGTCGATTATCTTTCTGCAATCAGGTTTTAAACTGATATAGGCCTCCTGAAATACACGGTCTCTCTTTTCTTTCAGTGCCAGGGTTTCTATTTCTATATCTCTGGGAATCTGCGCAAAATCAAGGCCGGGCTGCACCTCCTCGTTGAGATTAATGGTATGAACGGCCTTCTGCAGGTCTCTTCGTTGCTGCTTCCACAAATACTTACTTACCCCGAAGAGGTAGGATGGAAAATTCTTTTGAATGTATGCAGGATCCTGACGCAACTTTTCAAACACCACCAGGATGCTTTCCTGGAAGATGTCACTTGCATCCCGATTGCTTCCCCCATGATTTGTTACAAAATTTTTCACCGCTTTGTAATAACTTTTATAAATAAATTTGATTACATGATAATCGTTTTCGAGTAATCCCTTTACAATTTGATCAGTTAACATTCTCGTGTCCCTTCATTAATATAGTGTAAAAACAGAAAAAAATTCTATGCTTTTTTTGAAAAAAATTCAAACTTTTTTAAAAATATTTTCAACAACTTCTCTAAGCTATTATTATACTGCGATTTAGAATAAATTATTTTTTCGGTTATTTTTTAAATAAAATCAGGTGAAAATAAGGAATACCTCCGCAAGTGGAAGATTTTTTGTAAACTTGTTGAAAAAAAAGGTGAACAACTACGTCATTTCCCTGCTGTTTGCTCAATTGCTGATGCTTCACGTGTTTTCACAAGAAGAATCGGTGGAAAAAACCACCAATCCGGGCTTTCGTATCATGTTTTACAACGTTGAAAATTATTTTGATGCAGAAGTGGATACCAGTTTGTCGTACAACGAGTTTACGCCAGGAGGGGATTTGCACTGGACCTCACGCAAATTTGAAGCGAAACGCAACGCGCTCTATCGCGTGATTACCGACTTAGGTGGTTGGTCATCGCCCACCATCATCGGCATGGTGGAGGTTGAAAACGATGCAGTACTGGCCAGCCTGATCGAAAACACGCCCCTCAATAAAAAAGGATACCAATCCATTCATTTCGATTCGCCTGACTTTCGGGGTATTGATGCCGCTTTGCTTTACAGGCCACCATTCACACCATTGTCAGCCATACCCATCCGGATTACCGATCCCAAAGAACCCTCCTTTACCACACGTGATATGCTCTACGTGGTGGGGTTGCTCGGCGACGATACGGTTCATGTTGTGGTGAACCACTGGACTTCCAGGTACCGCGGACTGCTCGAATCGGAACCCAAACGGATGTTGCAGGCCTATCGCCTTTTACAACTCACCGATTCCATCTGTGGAGCCAATCCTGCCGCCAATATCATCGTTATGGGCGACTTTAACGATGGCCCTGAAAATGCCAGCATGCAGGAACTGACAAAAGTCGGGCATGTATGCCCATTGATTAATTTACCCTTACAATCGCAAAATAAATCCGTGAGAGGCACACATAAGTTTCAGGGTAAATGGGCGATATTCGATCAGTTCCTGGTGAGTAAAAATATGATCGACAATTCCAACAATTTGCAGGTAGTAGATGGCCATGGAAACATCTTCACGGCTCCGTTGGTACTGGAAACAGATGAGAAGTTCGGCGGACAGAGACCCAGCCGTACCAACATTGGCTTTACCTACCATGGCGGTTACAGCGATCACCTGCCCGTGTTTTTAGATATAAAGCCCCGAAAACCATAAAACACAAAAATACCAATTTGATACCACGCCACAAAAGTTATAAAGCCAGAATGATTATATTTGCGTCTTTAATTTAAAACAGGAAACGAATGAATTTAAAAAACATGTCATTGTTATTGTTTGCATTGCTGCTGACAAACGTGATGGTTGTGGCACAAGACGACAATGAAGAAGCTAAAGGCTACCGTTTTACCGATGAAATCAACATCAACAACACACCGGTTAAAAACCAATACCGTTCAGGAACCTGCTGGAGCTTTTCGGGCCTGGCTTTTGCAGAAGCGGAAATCCTGCGAAAAACAGGTAAAGTGTACGATCTTTCGGAAATGTTCATGGTATACCATACCTATTCTGACAAAGCATCAAAGTATGTTCGATTAAACGGCCACCTCAATTTTGGATCAGGAGCTGAGGTTACGGATGTATTTCGCGTGATCAACCTCTACGGTATGATGCCCGAAAGTGCCTATTCCGGTTTAAATTATGGAGAAGAACTCCACACACACGGCGAACTTGATGAATTGCTAAAAAGCTATGTTGACGCCATTATCAAAAACAAAAACAAAAAACTGACTCCCGTCTGGCATGAAGCATTCGACAAGGTACTGGATACATACCTGGGAGAAATCCCGGCCACATTTGTCTACGAGGGTGTTGAATACACGCCCAAAAGTTTTGCCCAATCAACCGGCTTTAATGTGGATGATTATATTGAAATTACTTCCTACACTCATCGCCCATATTACAAACCTTTTATCATGGAAATTCCTGACAATTGGTTATGGGCCGAGATATACAATGTTAAGCTGGATGAAATGATGCAGGTGATCGACAACTCGCTCGAAAACGGTTACACCATCGCATGGGGAGCAGATGTGAGCGATAAAGGTTTTTCATGGAAAAACGGTGTTGCCATTATTCCCGATGAAGAAAAGGCCGACCTGTCAGGTACTGAGAAAGAAAAATGGGAAGCCCTCACCAAAAAGGAAAAAGATAAATCCATTTACAGTTTTGAAGAACCGGTCAAGGAAAAGAATATCACTCCCGAAATGCGCCAACTTAATTACGACAACTACACCGTTACTGATGACCATGGCATGTTAATCGTTGGAAGGGCCAAAGATCAGGAAGGAAATGTTTTTTATAAAATCAAAAACTCTTGGGGAACCGATGACGCTAAATATGGGGGATATTTTTATGCCTCGGCAGCCTACATAAAACTCCAAACCCTTGGTATTGCTGTGCATAAGGATGCCATTCCTAACAAGATTAAAAAGGAACTCGGGTTGTAAGGGACATGACAAAGAGTGCCTTGACAAGGCACTTTTTTACCTCCTTTAATTTATAAAATATCAGTTGGCAATGCTTTAACATCTGGCAGTTAATTTGAAATACCATGTATTTACTTGCCGAATGATAACATTTTCCTGCTTTATAATTTACAATTTCATAACATACGGTGAATGATTGGCACTAACCCTTTTACAAATGAAAGAATAGTGTTATTTTTACCGATTCATTTATTGTGCATATGAACGTAGCCGACTTTGATGCTGTGAGACCATACTCCGATGAAGAGATTCGCGCATCTATACCGCGGATTGTGGCCGATCCGAAATTTAATGCCATGATGGATTATCTTTTTGATCAGGAACGCAAGCACTCTATTCTCCGGGAGTTGAAAGAGGTAAAAAATTTAAATGATTTTCAAAGGGTTCTTACTGTCCCGGCTGTGGAAACAATCATGAACAGTACCAGCGATGGATTTTATACTTCCGGATTTGAAAACATCTCTAAAAGCGGGCACTATGTATTTATTGCCAATCACCGCGACATCATGCTCGATTCATCCATTCTCGGGCTCGCCCAACTAAAAAATGGGTTTAAGGTTAACCAGACCATCTGGGGAAATAACCTGATGATCAATCAATTAATTATCGATCTTGGAAAATCAAATCAAATGATTACTGTTTTCCGAGAAGGCAGCCCAAAAGAACTTTTGCTCAATTCGCAGCGTCTATCGGCCTATATGCGGTATTCACTCACACAACTGAACAATTCCATTTGGATCGCACAACGCAAAGGAAGAACCAAAGACGGAAGCGACAAAACTGATGTTACCATCTTGAAAATGTTGTCATTGTCATGCGAAGGCGATTTCATTAAGAGTATGGAGGAACTCAATATTACCCCAATTACCATTTCGTATGAATGGGAACCTTGTGATGCCATGAAAGTTCGCGAAATATATTTATCCCAAAATGTGGCCTACGTGAAAAATATTGATGAAGATTTTCAATCCATCCTTGGTGGAGCACTTTCACAAAAGGGAAGAATTCACCTGTCCATTGGAACCAACATCAACCCTGATATCGAATTACTTAACCAAGACCAATTAACCCACAACGAAGCACTGGGTGAGATGGCAAAAATTATTGACAACCAAATTCATCAAAACTATTACCTGTGGCCATCAAACTATCTGGCCTACGATCTACTGAATAATTCAACCAACTATACCGACCAGTACACTGATGAAACCATCAAACTTTTGGAAAAAAGATACGTGCACACCACCGAAATAGTTGGCCAAAACAATGAAGAAATAAGGACTCTCTTTTTAAAATTATATGCAAATCCGGTAATCAATAAATTGCTTGTTGCAACATCATCATAAGGTCATGAAGCATGATGTTAATTCATTACCGCCGACATTTTAACAACAAACATGTTGAAAGTGATCTCTCATTATACCACTTTCAACTCATTCATGTATATTCGCCAAAAATTAGCATTTGAATAAAATTTACTTATAAATGGTTACGATTTCCAATAACACTCTTCGGATAGAAGACTATATTCAGGTCCTGATATTCGATGACAACATCACAATTGACGAGAAAACATTGACCCAGGTTGATCATTGCTTTCATTTCCTGAAGGATTTTTCCGTTAACAAAATCATTTATGGGGTAAATACAGGTTTAGGCCCGATGGCGCAGTACAGGATAGACACAAAGGACCAAATTCAACTTCAATATAACCTGATCAGAAGTCATGCTGCCGGCTCCGGAAATCCTCTGGAACCTATTTGCGTAAGGGCAGCCATGATATCCAGGCTCAAGAGCTTGTCATTGGGATATTCAGGAATTCATCCCGATGCCATCCAGCTCCTGACAACTTTGCTAAATCAGCAAATTATTCCGTTTATCCCCGAACATGGTGGAGTTGGTGCCAGCGGCGACCTGGTTCAACTTTCTCATCTGGCACTTGTTCTTATTGGAGAAGGTGAAGTTTTTTATCATGGCGAATGGCAGTCCACAGCCGATGTGTTTAGCAAATTAAATATCTCTCCACTTCAGATCAGGCTTCGCGAAGGTTTGGGACTGATCAATGGCACTTCCGTGATGTCGGGTATTGGAATTACCAACGCCATTTTTGCACATAGGGCCATTGGATGGTCGGTATATGCCTCTGCCATGATCAACGAACTGGTAGAATCATTCGATGATCATTTTTCGCAGGTACTGAATGATGCTAAGAAACACGAGGGACAGCACCTGATCGCGGAAAAAATGCGTTATTTACTGCGCGATAGCCATCTCATTAAAAAAAGAGACGATCATTTGTTCAATGGCAAAATTGAAGAAAAAATTTTCAAACAAAAAATTCAGGAATATTATTCATTGCGATGTGTCCCTCAAATATTGGGCCCCATCATCGACACACTCGAAAACACGAAAAATGTTTTGGTTAACGAAGTAAACTCAGCCAACGACAATCCCATTGTGGATGTTCAGGGAAAGACTGTTTTCCATGGAGGTAACTTTCATGGAGACTATGTTTCGTTCGAAATGGACAAGCTTAAAATTGCCATCACCAAACTATCGATGCTCGCTGAGCGGCAAATCAACTTTTTAATGAATGACAAACTGAATAATATCCTCCCGCCGTTTGTCAACCTGGGCACACTTGGACTAAATCTTGGTTTACAAGGAACTCAATTTACAGCTACTTCCACTGTTGCCGAGAACCAAACGCTGTCGAATCCCATGTATATCCACAGCATTCCCAATAACAACGACAACCAGGACATTGTAAGTATGGGAACCAATTCGGCGCTGATGGCTAAGAGAACCATCGACAATACATTTGAAGTACTTGCCATCGAATTTCTTGCAATCATACAGGCCATCGATTACCTGGGCCAGGAAGAAAAAATGAGTTCATTAACCCGGGATTTGTATCGCCATCTTCGTGACCTGGTTCCGGTATTCAAAGACGACACACCAAAATATCAGGAATTGTCGGCATTGCGCCAATTCCTTATTAACAACGAACCTCAAACAACCCAGGAGCCATGAGTTATCAAATCAAATATGCATTAGTGACCGGAGGATCAGGAGGAATTGGAAGTGCCATTTGCAAACAACTTGCCATGGATGGATACCACGTGCTTGTTCATTATCACCGCAATAAGGAGGAAGCGTTGAATGTGGTCAACCACATCATTGACGCAGGAGGCATGGCCGAAATCATACAATTTAACGTATGTCAACCGGAAGAAGTATCGTTGGCGATGAAAACATGGAGAGATAAGCACGATGAAAATAGCTATATTGCCGTATTGGTGAACAATGCAGGAATCAGGAAGGATGCCCTGATGGTTTGGATGGAACCTGTCGATTGGCATTCGGTTATCGATACCAACCTGAACAGTTTCTTCTATGTAACCAGCAGCTTGCTAAAGGAAATGATATTAAAAAAATGGGGCAGGATTATCAATGTGGTATCCCTCTCCGGAATCAAAGGATTACCCGGACAAACCAACTATAGCGCGGCAAAGGCTGGTGTAATCGGTGCTACGAAAGCCCTTGCACAGGAAGTAGCGAAAAAGAAGGTGACCGTAAACGCGGTTGCACCCGGGTACATCAAAACAGAGATGATTAAAAATCTCGATGAATCGCAACTAAAAAACCTGATACCTGCCAACCGGTTTGGCAAACCGGAAGAAGTAGCCTCTGTAGTTGCTTTCCTGGCCAGCGAAGGTGCTTCATACATCACAGGTGAAGTTATTCATATCAATGGAGGTCTTTATACATAATTTTAAAAAGGTAACTAAATCAATTGAAAAGCGCAAATTATACCAACTAATGCCATGAAAAGAGTTGTCATCACAGGAATGGGTATTTATTCAACCATTGGTAAAAACCTGGAGGAAGTTAAACTTTCGCTTTATGCCGGGAAATCAGGCATCGTGATCGATCCTGAACGAATTAAACTGGGGTTCAGATCAGCTCTTACCGGGTTTATTGAACGCCCTTTACTCAAAGGCATATTGCCACGCAGGATGCGGGTTGGCCTTCCGGAACAAGGTGAATATGCCTATATCGCTACCATGGAAGCCCTTGAGAATGCGAAAATTGACGAAGACTACCTGAACAGTCATGAAATTGGCATACTCTATGGCAACGACAGTAGTTCGACAGCCGTAGTAGAAGCAGCCGACTTACTGCGTGAAAAGAAGAATACCATGTTGATTGGTTCAGGGTCAATCTTTCAGTCGATGAATTCGACCATTAGCATGAACTTATCGGTCATCCTTAAACTTAAAGGCATCAATTTTACCATCAGTGGAGCCTGTGCCAGTGGTTCGCACGCTATTGGGATGGCTTACTTCATGATCAAAAATGGATTACAAGACACCATCATTTGCGGTGGGGCCCAGGAAATAAACCCAATCTCCATGGGGAGTTTTGACGCTTTGAACGCATTTTCTGCCAGGCAGGGCGATCCTACCAGGGCTTCCCGACCTTTCGACCGCGACCGGGACGGGCTTGTCCCAAGTGGTGGAGGTGCCACCCTTATACTCGAATCATACGACAATGCCATCAAACGCGGAGCAACCATATTCGGCGAAGTTCTGGGTTACGGATTCTCGTCCAATGGCGACCATATTTCAGTACCCAATGTTGAAGGACCGGTCAAGTCGCTCCAACGTGCCCTGGACGATGCTCGGCTTAAACCCATCGACATTGATTATCTGAATGCCCATGCCACCTCAACTCCGGTTGGCGACCAAAATGAAGCTTGTGCTATTTTTAAAATTTTCGACCAGGGAAGGGTTCCTGTAAGTTCTACCAAAGGAATGACCGGCCACGAAATGTGGATGGGAGGAGCAAGCGAAGTCATCTATTCGCTGATTATGGCCCACAATTCGTTTATTGCACCCAACCTGAATTTTGAAAACCCGGATGAATATTCTGCCAAACTGAATATTATCAGCCAAACCAAAGAACAAAAAATAAATACCATCCTGTCGAACTCATTTGGATTTGGCGGGACCAATTCCACCTTGATTGTTAGGAAGCTATAGTCAAAAAATATCAGGTTGATAGTAGAATAATAAGCAAAGATTGATGGGAATGAAACCAGATTATGTTATTTTTGCCATCTAAAACTTGAAATCCGTATGATGGTAGACAGAGAAGAAACCATACTTAAAATAAATACTTTTTTAATCGAAGAGTTTGAGCTTGAGCAACATCAGCTTGTTCAGAATGCATCTCTTAAAGACGATTTGGACATTGAAAGTCTTGATTTTGTTGATATTGCCGTTATTTTGGAAAACAACTTTGGCGTGAAAGTAACCAGTGAACATTTGGGGAAAATCATTACCCTGCGTGATCTTTATCAATTTGTTATTGATTACAAAGAGAACTAATGACCGTTCAATGGGAAGGCAAAACCCGTGGTGGGGCGGCAGGTAATGGCGTTTTTGTTTTTTTATTGAAATATATTGGTTTAAAAGCGGCTTATGGCTTGCTTGTTCTAGTGGCTCCGTATTTTGTACTGTTTTCACCTAAAGCCCGAGAGCCGATGTACTTTTATTTTCATCGTATTTTGGGATTTAATCCATTAAAAAGCTTTTTCTATTTATTTAAAAACAACTATGTTTTTGGTCAGGTGCTGATCGACAAGGTAGCATTGATGGCAGGACTTAACTCGCGGTTTACCTTTGAATTTGAAGGAGAGGAATTCCTGCATCAGATGGCCGCCGATAAAGGAGGGTTTATTGTAGGGTCACACATGGGCAACTGGGAAATAGCCGGACATCTGCTCAAACGAATCAAAGCCAAGGTGCATATTGTGATGCTTGAATCGGAGCACGAAAAAATCAAAACCATGTTGGATGAGGTGATGACACAAAAGTCGATGCATATTATTCCCATCAAAGAGGATCTTTCTCATCTGTTTGCCATCAGAGAAGCGATGGAAAAAAACGAATTGATTGCCATACATGGCGACCGTTTCCTCCCGGGATCCAAAACGGTCACCATGAACCTGATGGGCCATGAAGCTGATTTTCCAGCCGGTCCGTTTAGTCTGGCCATTAAATACAACAAACCCATGACCTTTATCTCTGCCATCAGAAAGCCAAAATTACATTATCATTTCTATGCCTCATCACCCAAAACCTATCCATCACAAAGGGCATCATTTGAACTTTCTTTGAATTCCGCTCTTAGCGATTACACATTATTTTTAACAAAAACCATCCGTCAACACCCCGAACAATGGTTTAATTACTATTACTTTTGGAAATAAACTTTGCATCATGAAAATAACCCACGGTAACGATAACAAAACCGCTTTACAAGCCAAATTCGATGCGCAAAAGATCGCATTTGGTCCCATTATGTTTCAGGCGGCGAAAGCATTACGCGATTTAGGAATATTAGAATACCTGCTTAAAAACCGTCACTCAGGAGCAACAACAGAGGAAATAGCGAAGGAACTCGGGTTGTCGGTTTACGGTGTAAAAGTGCTGCTCGAAGCCGGGTTAAGCCTTGAGATGGTACAGGTTGTGGAAGATCAATATACTATCACCAAAACCGGTTACTTTTTACTTAGGGACGAGCTCTCGAGGGTAAATATGGATTTTGTAAATGATGTAAACTATTTGGGAATGTTTCAGCTTCAGGAATCCATTTTGCAGGGGAAACCAAAAGGACTTTCCGTATTTGGCGAGTGGAATACAGTATATGAAGCCCTGGCTGAGTTACCTGGAAAGGTGCGGAAAAGCTGGTTTGCTTTCGACCACTTTTATTCTGATTATGCCTTTCCTGAAGTGCTGCCACCTGTTTTTGCAGCAAATCCAAAAAAAATGCTGGATGTGGGTGGAAATACCGGCAAGTTTTCAATTTACTGTGCCCGGAACATCCCCGATATTTTTCTCACCATCCTTGATCTTCCCGGTCAGGTTGCTGAAGCCGCGAAAAACATTGAAGAAGCTGGTTTTTCGTCCCGTATTTCGACCCATGCGCTTAATCTACTTGATGGAAGTATCCCATTTCCAACAGGATATGATGCCATTTGGATGAGCCAGTTCCTGGATTGCTTTTCGCAGGAAGAAATCCTGAGCCTGCTCAAACGCTCATACAATGCCCTGGACGAAAATGGATCGTTGTTTATACTTGAAACTTATTGGGATCGGCAAGCGTTTGAAGCATCAACCTACAGTTTGCATGCGACTTCGCTTTATTTTACCGCTCTGGCAAATGGTAATAGCCAGATGTACCATTCAAGGGATATGATGGCTTTGGTTGAAAAATCAGGGTTGAAAATCGACAGAATTATTGACGATATCGGGGTGAGTCATACCTTGTTTCAGTGTTCAAGAAAATAGAAAAAGCTGCCTTGAGGCAGCTTTCTATTTTTTTTTAAGTGCTTGCGGTTTAATACTCTTCTTCATTAAAAAAGAAATCTTCTTTTGTGGGATAGTCAGGCCATAGATCCTCAATTCGGTCGTACACTTCACCTTCATCCTCAATTTCTATCAGATTTTCGACCACTTCACTAGGCGCACCTGTGCGAACGGCCCATTCTACAAGCTCCTCTTTGGTGGCTGGCCAGGGGGCATCCTCAAGTTTTGAGGCCAATTCTAAAGTCCAATACATCTTCTTCCCGGTTTAGTTAATATTTTTGCAAAAATAATTTTTTTTTTATCTATTCCAACCTTTTTCTTTTGGTAGCTGATCTTTACTAAAATCTCGGTTTCCAAAGGGTTTCCACGGCTCCCTGGTCATACGAAATCCGGCGCGACAATACAAACAGATAATCAGACAACCGATTCAGGTATTTAATGTTTAACAGATCAATAGAATCGGTGCGAGCCAGCTTGATCACCAGCCTTTCGGCACGTCGGCAAACTGTACGGGCAATATGACAATAGGAGACCACGGTGTGACCACCTGAAAGGATAAACGAGCTTAAATCCGCCAATCCCTCATTCATTATATCAATTTGATTTTCAAGAAATACCACATCCTGTTCGTGTAAAACAGGCAGTGGATTCAACAAATCGGTTCCATCGTGTGCCAGAAGCGATTCGATAGTGAAAAGTCGGTCCTGGACCTCAATCAAAACCGACATCCAGTGTGAAGATGCCTCCTGATCGCGGATCAAACCAATCCATGAGACCAGTTCATCAACGGTTCCATAACATTCAATCCTCAAATTGTCTTTCGCTACACGGCTTCCCCCTATCAGCGAGGTTTCCCCGGCATCCCCTGTTTTTGTATATATTTTCCAATTGTTGCTCATCCCTATTCAATTAACAAAAAAAATAGTTTTATCCAGCTTCATTCACCAACTGGTAATCCTTTATCGTTTTAATGTGCTTATTTTGCACATCCGAAGCAATTTCCCCATCAATCATGCGAATAATCCGATGTGCATGTAAGGCGATGTCCTCCTCGTGGGTGACCACGATAATGGTGTTTCCCAACCTGTGGATTTCTTCCAGCAATCCCATGATTTCGATGGAGGTTCTGGAATCCAGGTTACCGGTAGGTTCGTCTGCTAACACGATGGACGGGTTGTTGACCAGAGCACGTGCGATGGCCACCCGCTGCCTTTGTCCACCCGACAATTCGTTTGGACGATGGGTCATCCTATCTGATAGCTGCACCTGATTTAATGCCAGCTCCGCCATTTGCAGGCGTTGATGTTTGTTTTTACCCGCATAAATTAACGGCAGCATCACATTTTCGAGGGCCGTAGATCGGGGAAGCAAATTAAAGGTCTGAAAAATAAACCCTATTTCCTTGTTCCTAACATCGGCCAATTCGTTGTCCGTCATCTTACTTACATCCACTCCATTCAGAAAATAGCTTCCCGAAGTGGAGGTATCCAAACATCCCAGCAAATTCATCATGGTTGATTTGCCCGATCCTGATGGACCCATTAAAGCGACAAACTCATTTTGATAAATAGATAAGTCGATATTGCGTAAAGCCTTAACGGTTTCTGTTCCTACCTGATAGTACCTACAAACCTGTTTTAAATTGATGATTTCTTTTTTCATATACATTCATCTAATACCAGAGTGCCAAAACTACTCATTTACCTGATTGTACCCAACATTTAATACCGAATTGTGAAGTCCTGTTTTTGAATCCCTTTTCTAAAAAACACCATGCCAAACCAAAATAAATCGATGGTAAGTGAAACCGCATCCTCTTTTTTAATCTCCTCCCAGGCGGCTTCCATTCCGGGCGACCAATGTATATCATCAAAAATAAATACCGATGATTCATTGGTAAGCGGCAAACAACGGTAAAAATAATTTAATGTTGGTTCTTTACGGTGATTTCCATCAAAAAAAACAAAATCAAGCTGATCGAGTTGCTGCAAAACCGATGGAAGCAATGCGTCAAAATCGCCAACCAAAACCTGAATGCCCGACAGCTTTAAATCACCAAAAACGGATTCAGCCACAGCAGCCAATCCTGAGCATCCCTCCATGGTGATCATTCTGGAACCCGGATGAGCCATTTTTAAATAGGATCCGCTTACTCCTGCAGCGGTCCCAAACTCCAGCAATGTACGCGGTTTAAAATGTCTTACCAGGCGATATAACATTTCAAGTTGCGCTTTTCGGTGACTACGGAGTTTCACCAGTTTCCCAACCGGGTGAACCGAAGTTGAGTATTTCCTCTCGCCGGCTCCTGTCCCGAAATCTACAGTCTCAATCAAATTGGTATTTTCTAAAAGGCTTTTTCGTACCGAATCAAGAACCTGGTAATCCTGATATTGAGTGGGATCGCGAAGCACCTCGTGAACCAATTGATAAACAAAAGGCGAATGGATGGTATACCGGGTTTTTGAAGTGAAGAGGTAATTTAAATAGCGCCGTGCCAGAAATATCATTTTTATCATGGAACAAATTTCTTTTTAATGGAAAGCCACTTTATTAACATAAAATACCGTCCTCATATCCTGATTGGACAGTGATCGGTTTCGAATGCTTTGTTCTCCATAGATTAAATAGTACTGACCAAACCAGGGGATGATGAAATTGTCTTCGTCTTTAGTTATCCTGTCACGTACAAATGAGGCGGCCACCGGGCTGCTATCGGTACTCACGTTGGTAGCGCCTTGTATGGTTTTTGAAAAAAGTTTCCCTTCATTTACATAACCAATGGTAAGTAAAGGGCCATCGGCTACTAAAATTGAATGCCTTCTCAATTTATACGTCAGTACATTTTTGATTACAAACTCATTGTCCCAAATCAATTTGCCTTCCTCAGAAAAAGAAGCAACCAGCACATCATAATATTGATAACCCGTAAAAACAGAATAAGTGCGGGGATAAGGACGACCATAGTAATCATATTCCATTCTGGTTTCTATTTGATATTGTGGCTTATACACTTCAGTTGAAAGGATGTAATTTCCACCTGACATCATGGCAACCGGCTGAGTAAGGTGAAAATAAGCTGTCAGCACTTTGTGCTTCTCTTTTTCACCGGTTGAATCGTTTACCACGCGCGCATTTACAATTTCACGTGCCTGCATGGTGCCCTGGATATTTGTAAACGTCATGAAGTCATAAAATTGAAGGGAGGCTTGTTTATTGTCCGTAAATTTCAGAAAAAAGTAACCCGCACTTTTTGCTTCCTCTGTGGCTTCCAAATCCTTAAGCGAAGCCATTCGTCCGGTAATTAAATCATAGGTACCCAGCACGACTAACTCACCTCCCTTTTTCGGGAAAATCATGAAATCACGCAACATCTTCATGCTTTCCGGATTCTCAACGGTAAGTTCTCTTAACAGGATTCCTTTTGGTGCGTAGAACCTCAACACATCATTCAGGTAACGGCCATTACTAACCACTTTTGCGGCTACAATAAACTGGCCCTCTTCCTTGTCAACCGCCAACTGGATAATAGAACTCAGGTCATCTTCGAACAGATGCACGGGTACTACCTCCCCATCTATCAAACTGACCATAACCAAATCGGAGGCATTCTTGTGCAGGTTTATGGCGATGCAGGCGGTGTTGTCAATCACATCAAAACCAGCTATTTCGGCCTTTTCGGGAATGGTTCCCGAAATCAATGCGAATGCCTGTGTTTTTGAGTCATAGGTAACAATCTCGTAGAAGTCAAAGTCTTTCTTCGACTTTCCTGTATTCCTGAACAACAAATGAATTCTTTTGCCATTCACCCTGGACTGAACAAATTCCACATGATCGTTTATGGCAACAAATTTGAGCCATTGTTGGTTGAGCAACTCATCAAAAAGGCCAAAATACCAATTGCGTTCACCCTCCTTGTTAACTTCGCTACTGGCATAAAAAATGAGTGCACCATTTTGGCCGATGGGTTCCAAATGATAACTATCCGCATCTGCATCTGCAGGGATTTCAAGGCGCACCGACTTAACTTCCTGAGATGAAACATGCAGTGAAATGCACAAGAGTAATATTGACAGAACCATTCTCATGATGATCGCATTTGTTTGTGGTAACGAAATTAGGTGATTAAAAGTATACAAAAAAACAGGAAGATTATCCAAAATTCATACCAACAAAAAGCCCACCATATTTCTAAGGTGGGCTTTTATGAACATGTAACCGGAACTAATTCACCAACAATCGATTAATGGCTTTGGTTCCATTTGAATACGTAATTTCAATCAAGTACATTCCTTCGGTAAGGGCATTGACCTGGATTTGGTTGGTACCTGCTACCACCGGAACAACCATGACAGTTTGTCCCATGAAGTTCACAATTCTGGCTTTTGCATCCTGATCAGCTATTACTGTAACCATGTCAGAAGCCGGGTTTGGATAGATGGTTAGTGTAACAACATCATTTTGCTGAATGCCTGTTTTTAAGATACCCATCACCATGCAATCGGTTACTTCCCAGGTGGCTGATTCGGTAGCATTGGAAGTAAACCTATATCCCAAATAAAATGCAGAGGAGGCATAGGCATCCAATGTTACATTACCTGATTCTGCCCAGGCAAACGATCCCTCTGACCACATTGCCTGATCTGTAATCTCGGTCCAGGTATAGTCATTTGGGTTTTCCTCGCTCTGATAGTCTTGTGAATAATACAACTGTAATGCAGGGCCAGAGTAGTTGGTAGCTGTTATAAAGCTAAACTGAATATTTTCATAAAGCGTGAGGTTCATAACAGGTGAAACCAACCAGTCTTCATTTTCGAATGGAGCACCGGCATAGCCACTCATCTTGGCAAAAGTAATGCCACCGTATATTGACTGAGTCCACTCCTGGTCACCAATCACATTATATGGTGTCCAAATCCCCAGACCACTCGAAAAGTTTTCAAAGTTGATGATGGTAGCATTTGCCGTGGTGGCGGTTGCTGTCGGAACAGTTCCATCCGTTTTGTAATCAATATTGGCACCTGCATTGGTGAATGGATAGATGGTGAATGAAAATTCCTGGTTACCCGGAAGATTTGAGAAAGCATAAGCTTCCAACCCAAAGTCAACATTTACAGTCGCTATTCCGTCGGTCCAGTCAAGGTCGTCAGCAATTGCAATACCATCAACAGGTGCAGTTGCAACTACTCCCGCTTTAACACCTTGCACCAGATAGGCTCTTGGCAATTGTGCGCCAACAGCGTCTGACCATGAGAGGTCAATACTTAACCCTGAGGCTAAAGCAGTAAAATTGGTAGGGTAATTAGTTGGCTCCGGCAAAACTGTCTGGTCACCAGTGAAACTAAATTCATCATAATAAACATATCCGCCTTCAGCAGCTTCCTTATAAACCCGTACTTCAAGATAAAACTGTGTTGCGCCTACAGGTGCAATTAAAGAAGAACTGTAATGTACCCAGTTAGGATCATCCACTGAATACGAGGACTCGATGGTTGCACCAACAACAGCTCCGGAAGCATCAAGAAATTTTGACCACAACCTTGTTTTAGCATTCGCATCATTGTCAAGAAAATAATAACTTAAGGTGTAGGCGTTTCCTTCAGTAATGCCCGTAATATATTCATGACCAAAATCAGTCGTGCTGGCTGCTGACTGATGCTTTGCAGAATATGTTCCACTATAGACTATTATTGACTCCTGGGTAATGTTCTCCACATGATCCCAGTTATCAGGAACGCCGGCAGTCCATAATTCCAGGTCTCCATTCTGTACCATATTTTGCGCGTTCGCAGCACCAAACCCGAAAAGTAGGGCAATCAGTGCAAAAGAAAAGTAATTTTTTTTCATCATCATTTTATTATTTTAGTTTGATTTCAAGTAAACCAGGCACCAGTTCAATATTACTGGTGCCTGGTGATTTAATAAAAACCCATACAATTTTATTTAGTTGATTAACAACTTCTTAACAACTGTACGATAGGAGATCGGGTCGACAATGCGGATAAAATACATTCCCTTTTCAATGCCCGCTAAATCAATCTGAGCGGAAGTCACTATCACGCTGTTAAACACTGTTTTACCCGTAATATCGGTAACCGTTAGGTTAGCACTCATGATGTCAGGCATATCAACAGTGAATTTCCCATTTGTAGGATTCGGATATACATTTACAACTCCGTTGGTTAGTTCATTGATGTTGGTGATTAATATGGTTACCACGTTTGACGGAACTGATTCGCCCAGATCGTATACTGCCGTAACGAAATAATCATGCGATCCGATGGAGGGTGACGCATCGTTGTACTCGGTAACCGTAACAAGGTTAGCGTTGATCTGAATATCATCGCGATAAACATTGAATCCAAGCAATTCGGCTGCTACACCATGTAAGGACTTCACAATTACAGCCGGTTGTGAATTTGGTTGTGAGGTGAAACTGATGTTTTTAGTTACTTTGCCATTCACCGGTTGGGTTGGATTATAAGCGATAGTAGATTTGGTAGCTCCAATAGTTACATCATCTACCAGAAGAATAAATGCATCATTTGAAACACACTGAATTCCAACATATACATTCTGTCCTGCATAGGCGTTCAGGTCATAAGTAAATTCGGTCCAATCGGCGACGGGAGCCTCAACATAAGCACCTTCGGAAATAATGGTGAAATCAGAAGGGTTAAGTCCTGTTGTTGAAACACCCACTTTAAACCTTTCGAGTCCGTATTGATCGGTATAAGATTTTGCCCAGAATTTCAGCATAAAACCATCGGCAATATTCACTTCAGGAGTTATGAGCCAGTCGTTATTTGGTGGTGCTGTGGCGGCAAAGCAGGCAGCCAGTTTGTCACCTGAATGCGGAATAATGTCTGTAACGGCAGGAGTTGTCTGTGATGGGTTGAAGATGATGAATGACTGTTCAGAATAAACATTTGGCCAGTCAATATCTGTCATTCCATAGGTGGGACTTCCATCCACATCCAGATTTGTCCAGGGGGCAAAGTCGATAACAAAATCTTCATATGATTCAAAATCCTCTGAGAAACCTTCTGAAACAGTACCATTCCAGGAGAGTTGCACGTCATCAAATGGACCCACTTCAGCCATCAAATTAAATGGAGCAGGCAAATCTTCAACAGTGATATACTCCGTTTTTAATAATTCAGTGGTGATGATACCATCAGATACTGAAAGGGTTACATCCCAGGAACCCACCTCATTATAAAAAATAGCGGGTGGTGTTTGTCCATCCCAGGTATCAGGAGTTCCACCTTCAAATATCCATGTCCATTGAGTTATTGAACCAAACGAAAGATCGGTAAACACGACACTTCCACCCAGCCCAACCTGAGTTGGCGTACCAGAAAAATCAACAAGAATGGCATCGTCACATGCCATCCCGGGAGTTGCCCAGATACTATCACCGGCATCATTTATGGCGGCGAAATGTATGGAATGTGTCCAGTTTTCAGCAACAGCATTGTCTAGGTTTGGGTTACAAAAAGTTAAAGAGGGTCCATCTCCATCAGCCAGGGTATCCCATGGCAATGCATCGCTGAATGATACATAATCAACTACATTGCCTAAGGCATCCTGAAGTTCGAGTTCTTCACCACTATTGCTCAATGCTCCACCGGTCCATTGCTCTGCAGTTACACCAAAGGTCGAGAGCATGGCAGCTGAGTTAATTGAAACCAACACATACGATTCAGGTAAAATGGTCATGGCCGGAAAAATAAAATCGACTCCTTTTGAAAAAATGTAACCTGTTAAATCGATCGCATCAGCACCATTGTTATATAACTCTATAAACTCTAACGAATCGTTACCAGATTCCGGTGGATTGTACATAATTTCGGTAATCACAATCTCAGGAACAATCACTTGTGCAGTAATTGAGAAGTAATCATCGCTTTCATCATATGGATTGCCACCAGCGGTTTCTGAGATTAAGATCTTATAATCAGTTGCTGGTTCAACGGTAGAAAATACAGACCAGGTAAACGATTGTGTCGAAACGGGTAGATTTGCAACCAATAGAATCGGGTCTTGTCCATCTCTGATCAGGTCTATATTAATATCACCATCCCAACCTTCAACAGTCCAGGTAATATCAAAGGTAGTTCCCTGCTCAATAGTTTCCCCTCCATTGGGTGCAACAATATTGATAGGGAAGTTGATTGCACCAGGTGTTCCACCATCTTCATGGCTGCTTCTCCAGTTTTCTCCAAGAGAATTGTCAAGATCGGGGCTAAACAATGACAGTGAAGGGCCGCCACCATCAGGACCGGATGGCCAGGGGCTTGAATCTTCAAAATTTACAATGTCAATAAGAATACCATTGGCATTGTATAACCGAACTATGTCCGTCGTATTGGTAAAATTAAAATTTCCTGAACCATCATAATCAGGAGTAAAGGGGAAGGCTCCGCTGGTTGCCACCTCAATGGTAAAATACCCAAAGGCTGCAACAGTATAACCTGCAGGGAATAAAATAGGCGTATGAGAGGCATCGTTATCAAGCAATTTCCAGTTTTCAAGGCTAATTGGTTGATTGGTGTTATTGAATAATTCAACCCATTCTTCATCTGAACCTGGCGAGTTATACATAATCTCATTTATTACCAAAGCAGGCGTAGTTGGAACTGTCCAGGTTAATGTTTGAGCTGAAACAGTAGCTACAGTAAATGTCCAGTTACCTGCAATCCAGTTTCCTTCCGTATCGTTCACACCCCACTCCCAGGTATTGGAACCACCATCAACAACCAGGTCCTGCTGACAGGTCCATATATTGTCACCGGCTACGGCATCACCATTTGATCCATCATCATAAAAATCAGAATGCTCGATTCCGCCTCCCCACGATGGGTCGTACTGTCCATTTGCATCCCAGCTTCCCTTTAAGGCAAAACCATCGTAGTTTTTACCAGTAGCATCATTAACAATAAAGGTGATTAATGCTGTTGGTGGTGGCGGGCCGCTGATGGTAGTACTGTTGTTAGGATAGTCATAAGTAAATGTGGTAGGGTTAACGCCATCAGTAATAAAAGATACATTTCCTCCCGTGCTTTGATCCCAGTTGTGATTTAATGTAACCTTGCCTTGATAATTACCGGCTGGAATCGTTAATACCAACGTGAAGATGTCATCACCTTCGGGATCAGTCATCTCACCCATCAATTGAGTTGGATCCCAGTTTGAGCCACCAATAGCTGTAAAAAAGTCACCTGCCATAACTGGTAGCATGTGTGTAACGAGGTCAGCGTTAATATTGGTTTTCCAGGTTACACTTGTTGTTGAGGCCAGAATCACATGTTGATCGTTTCCAGGATAATTTGGATCGGTCCATGCATCACCTTCAAGCACTTTGTATAAGTGGTCGCCAGCATCCAGCGATTTTGTCAGCTCATAAAGGCCGTTCGCATTCATGTTCATGACATATGCCGGGTCAGTAGTGTTCCAGCCCTGCATGGATCCTACAATACGTGCCGTAGCCGTAGAGGCTACAATATCAGCCTGTTCACGGGGATTGATGCGATAATACGGGCCACTGTTGTACCAGTCGGCAACACCTGTAATGGCATTGTAGGATTCCCCAATGTTCAATGTGATTCCCGTTAATTGATAAACCACATTGTCGCCAACATGAAAGTAGTGGGTGTTGGTTCCATCCGACCAGCTACAACGATAATCTGATGCTACGTAGGACTCAACCGTAAAATCTTCAATTTTCACCAGTTGACCTTCCCATTTCTCACCGGGATCGGTATTAACAGGAACAGTTTCTGCAATATCAGAACCACCAATGTCAGCAGGGCCATTAGGGGTGTTTCCGGTTGAAAGTATTGAAACAACCACCGGATTTATTAATTCAGTTAGATTGTTATACACATCGCGGCTGGCATAAAATATGATTTCATCCCCAACAGCGACGAGCGCCTGAAATCCAGCATTATAAACCATAACCCCATGGTATGCCGTAGAGGCATCACTAACCCAAACATTATTAAAGGCATCATTTGCAGATACAATACCGGTAAAGGTAGCAAGATGAGCATTATCAATTATTCCTGATGGATTGGTAGTATTGGTATAAGAGAGAGGAGTGATTCCGGCATAAAAACTGAAATTTGTTGCATTGGCATTGTCCAAAATATTGTCAAGGACATTGTCTCCTGCCATACTGGGTGAGGCTCCGGTCAGATGGACGATTGTGGCATTACTGCCATCAATTGTTGCGCCTGAAAAGGTAATGGCTGCGGATCCTGTTAAGGAGTAGCTGGCTGCACTAACAGACGACATGTTTGTTCCATAGACAACATCCATTGCTGTGGAGCTAATCGCGTGGGCACTGGCAATAGAATTAGCTGCAGGCCAACTTTCAAAGCCTCCATTGGCAACTGTCAGTGAGGTACCCGTAGGGGATTCAAAAGTAACATCATCAACATATTGGGTTTCAGGGGTAGAATAGCCGGGTACGTCATAACTCCTCAACCCGAGGCTTACGGCAGTAGCTCCCGCAGGTACTACATCGCTAAAAGTAAACTGCACCCATCCTCCGGTTGCAGGTCCGGCATAATTAGCACTATACGTAGTAGAAGCACCAACCCAAATGAATACCGCCCTGATTCTTACAAATTCACTGGTATAGGCCCAAAACGAAAAAGTAAAGGTGTTGCCTGCCGTAACGTTGATGGGAACTGCACTGGTGAGATCACAATTTGCTTGTGTAGCTGTATTTACAACGATCTTACAACTTGACGAACCGCCATGAATGACCGACGTTTCCTGATATGTATCAATGTCAATATCACCAGTCCAGTCGACAGGCAGTATCTGAGCATACACACTGATGGTTGACATCAACAAAAATGTCAAAATCATCATCGCACTAAGGGTAAATTTTTTCATAAACACTATATTTAAATTAGAAAATATTCCTTGCAAAAATTGTCATTTTAATTTTAAAAAATTCTTTCACCCATTATCAAAACATTAAATAAAATCACCCTAAAGGGTCTGAAGTGAATCTACGAAGATAGAAAAAAAAACTTAGCATAAAAAAAAAGTTGCCGATTTTCACCGGCAACTTTTATTACATTGATTTCAATTGTCTTATTTTTCGTCAACTTCCTCAAAGTCAACGTCAGTAACCTCATCGTCACCTGATTTTTTAGAAGAACCTTCCTTACCACCGGGTGCGGCACCGGGCTGTTCCTGTTGAGGATTGCCCTGAGTTCCTTTGTACATTTCTTCGCTGGCCTTTTGCCAAACAGCGTTGAGCCGTTCCATGGCAGCGTCCACCGAGTTTAAATCCTGAGATTTGTGAGCTTTGCGGAGTTGTTCGAGTGCGGTTTCAATTTCTGATTTTTTATCGGCGGGGACCTTGTCTCCGAACTCTTTCAATTGCTTTTCGGTTTGAAAAATAAGTGCATCAGCTGAGTTGAGTTTGTCAACCCGTTCACGTTCTTTTCTATCTGAATCGGCGTTCGCCTCGGCTTCGGCTTTCATTCTTTTAATTTCTTCATCCGACAAACCTGAAGAGGCTTCGATTCGAATACTCTGGGTTTTGCCTGACGCCTTGTCTTTGGCCGAAACATTCAATATTCCATTGGAGTCGATATCAAAGGTAACCTCAATTTGTGGAATTCCCCGGGGTGCAGGCGGTATACCATCGAGATGGAAACGTCCGATGCTTTTATTTTGGTTGGCCATGGGACGTTCGCCCTGTAAGATATGGATTTCAACAGAAGGTTGATTATCCGAAGCTGTTGAGAACACTTCCGATTTCTTGGTAGGAATAGTGGTGTTCGCTTCGATCAGCTTGGTCATTACGCCTCCCATGGTTTCGATACCCAGGGTAAGTGGGGTGACATCAAGCAAAAGCACATCTTTTACTTCTCCGGTTAATACACCACCCTGAATGGCGGCACCCAAGGCAACCACTTCATCAGGATTTACTCCCTTTGAAGGTTCTTTTCCAAATATTTTCTTAACAAGATCCTGAATTGCTGGAATACGGGTTGATCCTCCCACCAGAATTACTTCATCTATATCGGCTATATTTAAGCCGGCATCGCGGATAGCGTCTTCGCATGGTTTGATAGTGGCATGGATGAGTTTGTCGGCCAACTGCTCAAATTTAGAACGGGAGAGTTTCTTCACCAGGTGCTTTGGAACGCCATCAACAGGCATTATATATGGCAGGTTGATTTCGGTTTCAGTTGCACTTGAAAGTTCTATTTTGGCTTTTTCAGCAGCTTCTTTCAAACGTTGCAATGCCATGGGATCTCTTTTTAAATCGAGACCTTCGTCTTTTTTAAATTCATCTGCCAACCAATCGATGATGGTCTGGTCGAAATCATCACCACCCAGGTGGGTATTTCCGTTGGTCGATTTTACCTCAAAAACCCCGTCACCCAATTCCAGGATTGAAATATCAAATGTACCTCCGCCCAAGTCATAAACAGCTATTTTCGAGTCTTCTTTCTTTTTATCCAGTCCATAAGCCAAGGCTGCTGCTGTGGGCTCATTGATAATTCTTCTAACAATCAAACCTGCAATTTCACCGGCTTCTTTAGTAGCCTGACGTTCTGAATCGTCAAAATAAGCAGGCACTGTAATCACCGCTTCGGTAACGGCATGTCCTAAATAATCCTCAGCCGTTTTTTTCATTTTCTGAAGTACCATGGCTGATATTTCCTGAGGGGAATATTCTCTGTCTTCAATTTTAACCCGAGGGGTATCGTTATCCCCTTTAATTACTTTATATGAAGCCCGTTTGATTTCACTACTCATCTCGTTGAACTTGTTTCCCATAAATCGTTTGATCGAAGAAACGGTCCTCGTTGGATTGGTAATGGCTTGTCGTTTGGCAGGATCTCCTACTTTGCGTTCTCCATTATCTGTAAAAGCTACTATCGAAGGGGTTGTGCGGCGGCCTTCGCTATTAGGAATGACAACTGGCTCATTGCCTTCCATTACGGCTACGCAAGAGTTGGTTGTTCCTAGGTCAATTCCAATTATTTTTCCCATGTTATTTTATTTTTGGTTCTATCAACGTTTTCTTGCCAGACTCAATCATTGTGCCAAAATAAGTTAAAGACAAATGAACCATTTTAACTGCGTCCCTTTTACTATCCTCCAATAATAGGTATGTTTCTGGTTAAATGAATGTTAACCACAATAAAAACAATGACCTAAATTGCATTGTATCGCCTCCATCGTGACAAAAAGGCAGCCTGACGTAAGTAAACTTCATGAGAAAGGATCAATCAGGCAAGGGGACTAAATCACTCTTGTGGCAGCTTAAAACCGAGGTCATACTTGTTTACCAAATCACTCTCGGTAAGCACGGCAAGCCGGATAGATTTTATGGAATTATGCCGGGAGGCAAAAATACCAATGGCTCCATCCATATTGGTATACAAGGGGACTTCTTCAAGCAAACTGCCCGAAGCGCCGTTTATATCGAGAAATGTTTGCAACACTTGCGACCCGGCTGCAATGTGAATATCTACCAATCCGGCCCAGCGCTGCACATTAGGAATTGATTCGAGTTGGTTTTCGAGCATGGTAAAAAAGTTGAGACCCGAGTAGGATATCGACATATCTTCATTGCCTGCTAACGTATTGGATGCCCGTGTGCCTAAGAACCAATCAACGGTTTTTAATAAGGTATCTGTTGTACCAGGCAAAAGCTCTTTATAATGAAAGGTGAGCGCTACTTCGTAACGCTTCCCGTTTATAACCGATTTCCATTTTATTTCGGGATCGGCTAACGCGGGATTGGTGGGAAATGAAATGCGATTAACCGGGTAGCTCACCGTAAAATTATTGATTAAAGGCGTCTCTCCTTGTATCAATTTTCCTTTGTTATCAATCTTTAGCCGATACGTATAATCGGCAAGCAATTTTTCGGCGGTGTAATACATCAACTGATTGGGTCCATAAAAAGGATGTAAAACAACGGTATCTCCGGCATCGTCAACAAGATATTCTGTGGTTTGCTTGTTGTGAATGGTCATTGTATCAAGTTCAACAGGAGGCAGTTCATCACTACCGGCTTTTTTACCAATTAGCTGGACAGAAAGTTTGTAGGGATAATTGCTTGAATCAGGATTCGCTGCTATTATAAGGGCATTGCCCGGACCGGCAAAGGCTTTTGTTATTTTAATCCATGTGGTATCATCAGCTATATCGGCTATTCCATATACAATGGTGATGTCTTTATAATCGGCATACATGTCTACCTCAGTGGAACAACTGCTAAAAAAACCAATCACTATCAAGACAAAGAGACTAAAGCTAAATTTATTCATTTTCGCATTATTTTTCAATGACATTTAAACGAACAAAAGTACGTTTTATTCTGTTGGCACGAAAAAGTATAGGGCCAATTTGATTGGATGTATGCTACAAAAAAATCCCGGCATGAACAATCAAACCGGGAATGTAATAAAGACCTTGTATCACACTAATCTATTGTCCAGGTTCCTCCGCTGGTTAACAGATCGTCGACGCACTTTATTTTCGAGGCTTTTTTCTCACGTTCGATGGATGCGTACATAGCTTCTTCAAGGGTTTCGGCAGCCACTGAACGAATAACACCAAGAGCCGCAGGTAATTCAGGCGGAGTCATGTTAGCAAGCATCAGGTGAATACCCGGATCAGGATCAGAAGGATCATGTACCAACAAATCTGCTTCGGTAATGCCATCTTTGCCAATTTCCACTGCAACGAGTTTCGTACCTCTCAACACGATACCTTTGTCGCGGTCAGCACCAAAAATCATCGGTTTTCCAGCTTCGAGTACAATTTGGCTTTCGTCTTTGGTTTCACGGCCGGTAATAAGGGCGTGTACCTGGTTATTAAAAATGACGCAGTTGGCTAGTATCTCAATAATGGAGGTGCCTTTATGCTCCGCGGCCTGGAGAAAAACCTGGGTCATTAGTTTAAGATTGGTATCCACCACCCTGGCAAAAAATTTACCACGGGCACCAATCACCAGTTCACCCGGATTAAAGGGAGTTTCGAAGGTTCCCTGGGGCGAGGTCTTGGTTTTAGAACCTTTGGGTGTTGTAGGTGAATATTGACCTTTAGTTAGTCCATAGATTTTATTATTAAACATCAGGTAATTGATATCCAGGTTACGGCGGGCAATGTGAATGAAATGGTTTCCTCCAATCGCCATTGAGTCTCCATCACCTGAGATCATCCAAACGCTTAGTTTTGGATTTGACAGTTTTACACCTGTTGCCAGTGCGGCGGCACGTCCGTGGATCCCGTGAAAACCATAGGTATTCATATAATAGGGAAACCTAGAAGAGCAACCGATACCCGATACCACCACAAAATCTTCCTTGGGAATACCCATTTCAGGAAATACATTTTCAATTGATTTCAAAATCGCATGGTCACCACAACCAGGGCACCATTTTACCATTTGATCGCTTCCAAAATCTTCTTTCGACAAGATTAATTTCTTGGTATCTATTATATTTTCCATTTTATAAATCGTTTAAGAGTTCATTAACCTTGTCTTTCAATTCAGCCACCATAAAAGGCAATCCCTGGATTTTATTATATTGAAGATAGCTAAATTCAGGAAATTGCATGCGCAGATAGTTTACAAACTGCCCGAGGTTAATTTCACAGACTACAATTTTCTTATACCCCGAAAGGATTTCCCGGGTGTTTCGCGGAAGAGGCATAATGTATTTAAAATGGGCCAGGCTAACCGATTTGCCTTTGTTTCTCAGTTCTTCGAGGGCAGTGAGCATAACACCATAGGTACCACCCCAGCTTACCATCAGCACATCGGAATGATCGTCACCTATGACTTCCTGTTCAGGAATATAATTGGCTACTCTGTTCACTTTTTCCTGTCTGAGCTCGCACATCAACTGGTGATTCTTTGGATCGGAAGACACGTTTCCAAAAACATTATCCTTTTCAAGACCACCCAGTCGGTGCCGCAGGCCAGGTGTTCCGGGAAGTGCCCAACTGCGGCTCAACGATTCAGGATTACGTTTATAAGGTTTATAGTCCGGATCGTTGGCTGGAACGATAGGGGGTGTAATGGATTGCAAATCGGCCACCTTGGGGATTCGGAACACTTCTGATCCATTGGCAATGGAGCCATCTGTCAACAATATGACCGGGGTCATGTGTTCAAGAGCCAGTTTACACGCTTCATAAGCTGCATAAAAACAATCTGTCGGGCTTATTGCTGCCATCACAATAACGGGAGCCTCACCATTGCGTCCAAACAAAGCCTGATATAAATCCGATTGTTCTGATTTAGTTGGTAATCCCGTTGAAGGTCCTCCCCGTTGCACATCAACGATGACTATAGGAAGTTCAGTAATAACAGCCAATCCAATGGCTTCGCTTTTTAGTGACAGACCGGGCCCCGAAGTGGTGGTTACAGCCAGAGATCCTGTAAAAGCGGCACCAATACTGGAAACAACACCTGCTATTTCGTCTTCGGCCTGAAGCGCTATTACAGAAAGTTCTTTATGTTTCGTTAATTCCTGAAGTATTTCAGTAGCCGGAGTGATGGGATATGAACCCAGGAAAATTTTCCGTCCGGCACGTTCTGAAGCGGCCATCAATCCCCAGGCAGTAGCCAGGTTTCCTGTTACATTCCGGTAGAGGCCTTTTGCTAAATCAGCAGGCTCAACTTTAAAGGTATTTGCAAAAGCTTCGATGGTGTCGCCAAAATAGTAGCCGGCAGTCAATACCGCTTTATTTGCTTCCACAATCAGTGGATTGGCTTTAAACTTCTGTTCGAAGAATTTAAATGTGGGTTTATAATCGCGGTTGAACATATAAAAAACAATGCCCAAAGCAAACATGTTTTTCGATTTCTGAGCTGTTTTGTTATCCAGATTAAGAGGACTAACAGCTTCTTTGGTCATGGTTCCGATGGGTGCCTTCACAACTACATGGCCCGATAATGTACCGTCTTCGAGCGGATCGCTTTTATAACCGGCTTTCTCCAGATTCTTATCCGTAAAGGTATCGCTATCAACAATAATAATTGCCTCCCTGGTAATCCAGTTCATGTTGGCCTTCAGCGAGGCCGGGTTCATGGCTATCAATACATCAGCCAAATCGCCGGAGGTATGAATGTCAACCTTGCCGAAATGAATTTGAAAGCCTGAAACACCTGAAATGGTACCTTGAGGTGCCCTGATTTCAGATGGATAATCAGGAAATGTGGCAAAATCATTCCCTGCAAAAGCTGTTGAGTCAGAAAAAAGGTTTCCTGTAAGCTGCATTCCATCACCCGAATCACCAGCGAAACGAATAACGGCTTTCTTCAATTCAACTACTCTGTCTTTTTTGGATGTCATTAGAACTTTTTTTAAAACAGGGCAAAATTAAGCTTATTATTATTCGCCAAAACCACTGATTTTGCCTTTTTTCTTTTTCTGGATATTATCTTAACATACCAAAAAATAGCAAATTTTTATAAATTCTGATTTTCAAGTATATATAAACTTACCCTGTTATTTCAAGTTAACATTTTAATTGCAAAATAGAATTAGACTAAATTACAATGTGAGTTTTTTCATTTATCGATATAATATCCTGTTATTCAAATTACTTATACCTCAGAATCAACAAACTCAGGAATCTTACCATGGCTGTTTCCTTTAAAATCAAGCATTTTTAGGCTGATAATTGTCGAAAACGCCAAAAATTGAAATCTTTTTCAAGTTGTTTTAATGCAAACTCTGTATATTTGCAACCAGTTTTTTCAATTAAAGATTAGTATTATGGCTCATAAAATTAATGATGACTGTACAGCTTGCGGAACTTGCATTGATGAATGCCCGGTTGAAGCAATTTCAGAAGGTGATATCTATGTAATTGATCCGGATTTGTGTACAGATTGTGGCGCTTGCGCCGATGTTTGCCCCGTTGAAGCTATTCATCAGGAATAAGAAACATCCATCAAAAACAACTTCCCGGCCGTGAATAGTATATTGCGGTCGGGTTTTTTTTAGACTTTTTTTCTGTTTATAATTAATCTAAATTGCAACGGCAACCAATAGTTTAATAACTTTGTAAACTAACTAATCCAGCATTCATGGATGATTACAGTTTTTTAAATAGTACCGATCCGGATGTTATCGAATCACTGTACCAGCAGTTTCTTACCGATCGCAATTCAGTTGACAAGGGCTGGCAGGCCTTTTTCATGGGGTTCGATCTGGCTCAAAAAAACTATACGGCTTTAGGTAAAAGCCAGGCTACATCTGACGAATTCAAAGTCATTAACCTGATTAACGATTATCGGCGACGCGGGCACCTGTTTACCAAAACTAATCCTGTAAGGAAAAGGCGAACTTATCTTCCCACCCTCGATATCGAGAACTTTGGTCTTACGGAAAAAGACCTGGATCGCACCTTTTATGCCGGTGAAAAAATCAATTTAGGTAAAGCCAAATTGAAAGACATTATTGGTTTTCTGGAGGAAACTTATTGTCGTTCCATAGGAGTGGAATATTTGTTTATCAGGGATTTGGATATAATATCCTGGCTTCAAAACCGATTTGAATCCTCCCGAAATCATCCGAATTATTCGGTAGAAGAAAAAAAGTATATCCTGACAAAATTATTGCGTGCAGTACACTTTGAAAAATTCTTACAGAAAAAATTCCCCGGTCAAAAACGCTTTTCGCTTGAAGGAGCTGAATCGTTAATACCGGCTTTGGACGCAGTCATGGAAAAAGGTTCTGAACTGGGCATTAAAGAATTCATTATTGGAATGCCACACCGGGGCCGATTAAACGTGCTGGCCAATATCCTAAGAAAACCTTATCAGGCTATTTTTTCTGAATTTGAAGGGGTAGAATATGATGATGAGGCTCTGTTGGGTGATGTTAAATACCATCTGGGCTATACTATCCAGCGAAAATCGAGTAGTGGCAAAGTAGTAAAGCTTACACTCACTCCAAATCCATCACATCTGGAAGCCGTTGACCCAATTGTTGAGGGGATAACAAGGGCAAAAATCGATGATATTTATCATGGCGACAACACCCAGATTGTACCTATCTTAATACATGGCGATGCATCCATTGCCGGGCAAGGGGTCGTGTATGAGGTTATCCAAATGCAGGACCTCAGAGGTTATACCACGGGTGGTACCATTCATTTGGTGGTTAACAACCAGATAGGTTTTACAACAGATTACCTGGATGCCCGATCAAGTACTTATTGCACTGATGTGGCCAAAACAACACTTTCGCCGGTTTTCCATGTCAATGGGGATGATCCGGAAGCAATGGTTTTTAGTATCCAAACGGCTATGGAATTCAGAAATAAATTTCACAAAGATGTTTTCATCGATATATTATGCTACCGAAGGTATGGCCACAACGAAGGCGATGAACCCCGTTTTACACAACCTGTTTTGTATAAAGCCATCGAAACACATCCCGATGCATATGAGATTTATAAAAATGAATTAATTTCCCAACAGGTTACTACAGAAGAAAATTGTCGGCTGGAAGAGTCCCATTTAAATACGAAGTTGGAAGAAAACCTGGCCAAAGCCGGCTCACATCAAATCACGACAATCCACAGTTTTCTGGCAGACACCTGGAAGGATATTCGACGGGCTGTTGACGAAGATTTTGTGACATCCCCCGACACCTCTATCTCCAATAAGGAAGTTGAGTTGATTACCGAGCGCATCACCGCCTTGCCTGAAGGCAAGAAATTTTTCAGAAAAACAGTTCGATTACAGGAACAACGCCGCAAATTAGTACTTGACGATAAAACACTGGACTGGGCGATGGGCGAATTGCTGGCCTACGGAAGCCTTGTTAACCAAGGATATGACGTTCGATTAAGTGGCCAGGATGTTGAAAGGGGAACTTTTTCGCATCGACATGCCGTGTTGAACATCGAAGACTCGGATGAAAAATATGTTCCTTTAAACCATATCGATTCTCGTCAGGCGAAATTTGAGGTTTACAATTCCAGCCTGTCAGAATATGGAGTCCTTGGTTTTGAATATGGATATTCACTGGCATCTCCCAACAAACTCACTATTTGGGAAGCCCAGTTTGGTGATTTTGCCAACACCGCGCAAGTGATCTTCGACCAGTTTATCAGCAGTGCCGAGGGAAAATGGAATGTGATGAACGACCTGGTGGTATTGCTGCCACATGGTTACGAAGGCCAGGGACCCGAGCATTCCAGCGCCCGGATGGAACGTTTCCTGACACTGGCAGCCGAAAACAACATGCAAATTGCCAACTGTACCACACCAGCCAACTTTTTCCACCTGCTTCGGCGACAGCTTCATCGTCCGTTCAGAAAACCACTCATTGTATTTACTCCAAAAAGTTTGCTGCGCCACCCACGATGCATTTCATCGGTAAACGAACTTACATCAGGTGGATTTAAAGAAATAATTGATGACGAAACGGCAGACCCCAAAAAAGTAAGTAAGGTGGTGTATTGTAACGGGAAACTGTTTTATGACCTGCTCGCCGAGAGGGAGAAACTAAACAACGACCGCATCGCGTTGGTGCGCATTGAGCAACTTTACCCTTTTCCGGTTGCACAGGTTAAAAAGGTGAATGCCCGTTACAGCCTGGCAAAAACCTTTATCTGGGCGCAGGAAGAACCTGCCAATATGGGCGCCTGGAACTTTGTTCATGATCTGCTTGGCACGCATTTTCCGGTAAAACTCGTCGCCCGGCCTGCCAGCGGAAGTCCTTCTACAGGTTCCGGAAAATTCCATATCATACGCCATCAAAAAATATTGGATAAGGTGATGGGTGAATGCAATTGCCCTTACCTGGAAACTTCATGCGAGATGGTCTGCATCGGCAATAAATGGAAACAATTTGAAAAAGAATTGAAAGACATGAATGTCGATCACGTCGACTCGAAATTCCACTCTGCTGTAAAGCCGTTGACATAATAGGCATGCTCATGATGACCCAACTTTTGATATAATACGACTATGATTGTTGAAATAAAAGTACCCAGTCCGGGAGAATCGATTACCGAAGTGCAAATTGCCGGTTGGCTGGTAGCCAATGGACAACAGGTAAACACCAGTGAAGATGTTGTTGAAATTGACTCAGACAAAGCTACCCTGAGTGTGGCTGCGGGTGCCGAAGGTAAAATCACCATTCTTGTTGATGAAGGGACTACTGTTGAAGTTAATTCGGTGATTGCCACCATTGATACAGAAGCCAAAGGAACTGAATCGGGAAAAATTTCACCTCCAAAAACACAACCTGCTGAAAAAGCAGATGAACCTGTCAAAAAGACTTCACCAGCGAAAGAAAAAGTAATTGAACCAATGAAGACAAACAAGACTACTCCAATCGATTTGCACATTTCGCCTCTGGCTAAAAAGCTGATGGAAATCAACCAAGTAACGGAAAGTGATTTGGTTAACTTCTATAAGAATTATCGGGTTGGGAAAAAAGATGTTGAATTCTACTTGGAAAACAAAGATCAATCTCCATCAGGGAAACCTGTGACTCAGCAGTTTTCAAATTCCTGGACCGGAATCCGCGAGAGCAAAAATACCAACATGAGCCCATTGCGCAAAAAACTGGCTGCCAGGCTCGTGTCAGTAAAAAACGAGACGGCCATGCTCACCACTTTTAATGAGGTGAACATGACACCCATCATGGACTTGCGAAAAAAATACAAAGAAGCCTTTATTAAAAAACATGACATTAGCCTTGGATTTATGTCTTTTTTCACTAAGGCCGTTACTGAAGCAATGGCTTTTTTCCCTCAGGTAAATGCACAGATTTCTGCGGATCAAATTATTCATTTCGATTATGTGGATGTGAGCATCGCCGTAAGTGCTCCAAAGGGCCTGGTTGTCCCCGTTATCAGAAATGCAGAAATGCTCAGCCTGGCCGAGCTGGAAATGGCCATCAAAGAATTAGCAACCAAAGCCCGCGACAACAAACTCAGCCTAGAAGAAATGCAGGGTGGCACCTTTACCATTACCAACGGGGGCGTTTTTGGCAGTATGATGTCCACTCCAATCATCAATCCCCCACAGAGTGCCATTCTGGGCATGCACAATATTGTGGAGAGGCCTATAGCCGTTGATGGCAGTGTAGAAATTCATCCCATGATGTACATTGCACTTTCTTATGATCACCGGGTGATCGACGGCCGGGATTCGGTAGGATTTTTGGTGAAAGTGAAAGAGTTGCTGGAGCATCCCGAACGCATGTTGTTTGGAAGTCGCCCCCCGGAGGAAATATTACTGGGCTTATAAATCATGTACTTCCGCATTGAGGTAACCACTGGATTTCATTCAGATCAGGAAATAATATGTAGTCAGAAGCTCCATAACCAGAAAATTTCATGACATCTAAAATTTTTCACTGGCCTAAGGTACTGATTATTTCGGTGGCTCACTTTTTGCACGATGTATATTCTTCCTTCCTGCCACCATTACTTCCACTGATTATCAGTAAATTCAGTCTCTCACTTACTTCGTCCAGCCTGTTGCTGATGTTGCAAAATCTACCTTCAATATTAAGTCTGTTTGTAGGAGCCGTTGCGCATAAACTTCCGTGGAGGTTGCTCATTATCCTTACACCATTGTTAACGGCTCTTTGCGGAAGTCTGCTCGGTTTGGCCCCAAACCTGGTTGTTTTGGGCGCCTTGCTTGTTACCATGGGCATCAGTTCGGCATTGTTTCATGTTCCATCACCGATTGTTATCAGGAATTACAGCGGCAACAAATCGGGAAAAGGGATGAGCTGGTATATGCTGGGTGGCGAAGGAGCCCGTATGGTAGGCCCTATTCTGATTGTGGCTACGGTTTCGTGGTGGACCCTAGAAGGAACCTGGAGGCTGATCTTTCCTGCGGTTGTTTTCAGCCTGGTGCTGCACCTCATGCTCGAAAAAAGGGACTACCAATCCACTACGCAGCAAGGAGTTCCAATAGGCAACTGGCGAAAAACGCTGAAACAATACGCACCTTTTCTATTAAGCCTGGCCACCTACATGCTTTTCCGTTCGGTGATGAAAGCCTCAATGGCCACTTTTTTGCCAACCTATCTGGGACTAAAAGGAAACACCTTAATTACTGGCGCCATTGCGCTTTCTGTTTTACAAGGATCGGCGGCCTTCGGTAGCTTTATTGCAGGGGGCATATCCGATAAGGTTGGCAGATTAAAATCATTGATCTTTCTGGCCATCAGTGCCCCTTTTTTTATGTTGCTTTTTGTGTATTCGGGATTTATGGTTCAGATGGTGTTGCTGGTTTTTTTAGGGGTTCTGCTGTATGCAACGAGCCCCATTCTGCTGGCGTTGGTATTGGAACAAGGCAGTGACCAGCCGGCCATGATGAATGCAAGTTTTACCACCATCAACTTCATCACCAATGCCATCGCCGTGATTAGCACTGGTTTCCTGGGCGACAGAATTGGTTTAAGCACTACCTTTCATTTTTCTGCCTTTCTGGCATTTGGGGCATTGCCTGCCGCCCTGCTGCTCAGAAGAAACAGCCTGGTAAAACGATAGCCATTTCCTGCAAGATAAAACAGGTTTTTTTCTGCGTGTTTTCAAGGATGCACTACCTTTGCAAAAATATTTCTCATGCGTCGTAAAGTTGATTTTTTAGTGATTGGTACCGGCATGGCCGGGCTCATCTATGCCCTTAAGGTAGCCGATCACGGAAGCGTTTGTGTGTTGTCAAAATCCTCCATGGACGACACAGCCACCAGTTATGCTCAGGGCGGAATTGCAGCGGTGATGTATTCTCCCGACAATTATGAAAAGCATTTCGAAGATACCATGAAAGCGGGTGTGGGGCACAACAACGAAGAAATTGTACGCATCACCATCACTGAAGGTACTGAACGGGTAAAAGAATTGATAGAATGGGGTACTGAATTCGATAAAGAGGATTCGGGCCGGTTTGCATTAGCTAAAGAAGGTGGGCACTCTGAGTTTCGGATATTGCATCACAAAGACAATACGGGCTATGAAATCCAACGTGCTTTGGATGTGAAAGTGAAAAAACATCCCAACATCACCATTCTGGAAGACTATTTCTCCATCGACCTGATTACCCAGCATCACCTGGGAGAACTTGTCAAACAAAGCCACGACAACATTCAGTGTTTCGGTGTTTATGCCCTGAATACACAATCGAATCAAATTGAAACCATCTTGGCAAAAACCACCATGATTGCTACCGGTGGCATGGGTAATATATACCAAACTACCACCAACCCAACCTTTTCCACAGGTGATGGCATTGCCATGGCTTATCGTGCCAAGGCACGCGTCAGCAACCTGGAATTTGTGCAGTTTCATCCAACCTCACTATTTAATCCCAATGAGAAGCCTTCATTTTTAATCACCGAAGCCATGCGGGGTGCAGGAGCATTTCTGGTAACAAAAAACGGCACTCCCTTTATGGACAAATATGATTCAAGAGGTTCGCTGGCACCACGCGATATCGTGGCCCGTGCCATCGATACTGAGATGAAACTTTCGGGAGATGAGTATGTTTACCTCGACGCCCGTCAAATCGATAAAAGGGAAATCCTGAATCACTTCCCAACCATCTATGCCAAATGCCTGAGCATCGGCATCGATATCACCCGCGACCTGATTCCGGTAGTACCGGCAGCACATTACAGTTGCGGAGGAATCAATACCGATGAATTTGGACAAACCAACATACACCACCTCTATGCTGCAGGAGAAGTGGCCAACACAGGTCTACACGGAGCCAACAGACTGGCATCCAACTCGCTGCTCGAAGCGGCTGTGTTTTCGCACCGGGCTGGTGAAAAAGCTGCCAAAGACATTCATCATATTCAGTTTGAAGATCGGGTGCCCGACTGGAACGACGAAGGCATGATATTAAATGAAGAAATGATTCTAATCACACAATCGATAAAGGAATTACAGTCAATCATGTCGAATTACGTGGGGATCGTGCGCTCAAACCTGCGATTGAAAAGGGCCTTCGACCGACTGAACATCATTTTTAAAGAAACCGAAGACTTATATAACAACTCATTGCTATCGGAACCCATCTGCGAGTTGCGCAATATGATTAATGTGGCCTATGTGATCATCAAATTAGCCATGCAACGTAAGGAAAGCATCGGTCTTCATTACAACGTGGATTATCCTCCATCCGATAACATTAAACTCTAAACAAACTAAATTACCTTGTTATGCCAACGATCAGATCAGTAAAAGGAATCTCACCCAAATGGGGCAACAACTGTTTTATTGCCGATAACGCAACCCTCACAGGAGATGTGGTGATGGGCGACGATTGCAGCGTGTGGTTTAATGCCGTTGTCCGTGGCGATGTGCATAGTATCCGCATTGGCAACAACGTCAATATTCAGGATGGAGCCATTATTCATTGCACCTATCAGAAAGCACCGATCAGCATTGGAAACAATGTAAGCATTGCCCATGGTGCCATTGTTCACGGATGCACTATCCACGACAATGTGTTGATTGGCATGGGAGCCATTTTGATGGATGGTGTAGTGGTGGAGAGCAATTCGGTGATCGCAGCCGGGGCCCTGATCGCAAAAAACACTGTGGTAAAGTCGGGTTCTGTTTATGCAGGAGTACCGGCAACGCTTATCAAAACTGTTGATACCGCATTGTTGGAAGGAGAAATCCACCGCATTTCAAACAATTATAATATGTATGCCAGCTGGTACGATGAATAAATCCTGATAAATCACAGAGGTGTATTTCTTCGTTTTATCTGTGTGAGGGGTGGTAAAAACCCAGCTTTCTTAAATTGCTCATTTCCTCTTTTATAAAATCCCTATTTTTGCCCGCGTTTAAAATATATGATCCTTTAAAACCTACCTCATGAAACCAACCCTCGTTATACTTGCAGCCGGTGTGGGAAGCCGCTACGGCGGAGTGAAACAAATGGATAAGATAGGCCCTTCGGGCGAGAGTATTATTGATTATTCCGTATTCGATGCCATCAGGGCCGGATTTGGAAAAGTGGTATTTGTACTGAATCCCAAAATCATCGATGATTTTAAAGCCATTTTTGAACCCCGGTTGGCCGGAAAGATAAAAACAGAATACATCCTCCAGGAACTTCACAACATCCCCGAAGGTATTGAATTCAACCATGAGAGGACAAAACCTTGGGGAACAGGCCATGCCGTATTGGTAGCCGAGCAATTTGTTCATGAGCCCTTTGCCGTGATCAATGCTGATGATTTTTACGGTCGTGAAGCTTTTCATGTGCTGGCAGATTTTCTGACCGATCCCATACGTCAGCAAAATGAATATGCGCTGGTGGGTTATAAACTGAGTAACACCTTATCGGAAAACGGAAGCGTAAGCCGGGGCATCTGTCAGAGTGAAAACGGATGCCTCACCGATGTGGTTGAGCGAACCAGCATTGTCCGCAAGGAAGAAGGCATTGTATTTGAAGAAGCCGGGACCGAATATCCTTTAAAAGAAGACGACATTGTCTCCATGAATTTCTGGGGATTTACTCCCTTGTTTTTCAGTCAGCTGAAGCGTGATTTTTCGAAATTCATCCTTGAAAATGCCCATCAACTTAAAGCCGAATTTTACATTCCCCTGGTAGCTAACAACCTGATTAATAGCGGCGAATCCAGCTTCAGGACGCTCACCAGCAACGATCAGTGGTTTGGCGTAACCTATCAGGAAGATAAACCGGTGACCATTCAAAGGGTGGCCGAGTTGGTTGAAAAAGGATATTATCCCGGGGATTTGTGGGGGTAGTTGGAAGTATCCGATTGACTAATGGGAGAAATTGCCAAAGCACCTGGTTGCCATAGGTGCTGGCTTTGCCTATTGCACACAACCTTTCAGGTTTTTTCCAACCTGAAAGGTTATTTACACTAACCCTGAAACCATTGGCATTTACATCAGATCGGCTTTTAACCTGATGATGGAGGTAAGTGAGTTCCTGAAGGATGTTGTTTGTTTTGTGGCGAGGATATTGGTTAAGTATCTATATAAAAGTCACTTACCTACAGCACCTTGCTGTCATCTCGACAGAACGCAGCGGAGCGGAGTGACGAGAGATCCCCAAAGAACAAACCGTTGCCTTTCCATGGGGATATCTCATCCGCAAAAAGCGGATTTCGATATGACAGTGTTTTGTTTTTGGTCATGTGGAGTAGTGTTGGTTAAGTATTTGTTTTCCGACAAGGTTACAAATTCACAATTTCTTGATTTAAGAAACGCCAATCCGGATTAAACAATGAAATTAACGAGTCTTTCTTTTCAGGTCTCCACTTTTTAATTTCCTTTTCTCTGTCTATTGCATATTCGATATGAGTAAAGTGCTCGTAGTAAATAAGATAATGACAATTATACTTCTTTGTAAATCCTTTATATTCACCAATTTCATGCTCATATACCCTTCTTTCAAGATCGTTGGTTACACCCACATACAACACATTTTTGTGTTTATTTGTCATGATGTAAACTAAGTAGTTATGAGAAATTGACATGAAACAAAAATACCAAAACTTTAAAAATGACAACTCGATATTTGGCTTGCAAGCAGAAGTAATCGTCAATCAATCCACAAAAAAACTCACCTTGCTCATCTCGAACGATATAGGAGCAGACTTACCTATCGAAGGTAGGTCCCAGTCGTGCCTCCTGGGGGATATCTCATCCGCAAAAAGCGGATTTCGATATGACAGGTCGGTGCTTTGGGTTTTGTCATCATACTATGTGTGCCCCCCATTTCCGGGGGTCTTTTTACACAAAATGACTGAAATGACAGATATTCCAGGTTTTGCATCATGTTTTCTTTAACAAGGTTGTTGTGAAAAACCTCCCTCGTCCGCTTTTTCATGCCTACGAAATAAGTTGGAACCTACTCCTTTTTATACAAAGTAGGCAGCGAAATTTTATAATGTACAATCAGCAACCTCAGCACAATAATAAACACCATCGGAATAAATTGTATCATCGGATGGTGTAAAATCAGCTTGTCCAACACCAGATAAAGCGCTCCACCTACAATGCTGACAGTGGCATAAATTTCTTTCTTAAATATGACCGGCACCTCATTCACCAGGATATCGCGGATCACACCTCCAAAAGCGCCGGTGAGTGTGCCCAATATGATGCAATTAATATAATTCAGGTTGTATTCAAGTCCAACCTGAACCCCAATTACCGTATACAAAGCCAGTCCGATGGTATCGAAAAAGAAAAGGGGTTTAAGCATGTGGTTGAGTTTGGCCCTGAAGGCAATGGCAAAGATGGTTCCTGCAATAATAAAGTACAGATAGCCAGGTTCGTACAGCCAGAAAACTGGTTTGCCTTCGATGAGTATGTCGCGCATGGTTCCACCACCCACAGCCGTCGCAAAAGCGATGATCAATACACCAAACGGGTCGAATTTGTTGTTCATTGCGGTGAGTGCCCCTGAAATGGCGAAGGCAAAAGCTCCGGTAATGCTGATGTAATTTAAAAATTCATCCATCGCGAACAGAAATTGTTACACTTTTAAAAACCGATGTAAAAATAGGTAAACTTCCGGAGAACTATTTTTTTGATCATGCAGAGTGATGATAAACGGAAAATAGTTCGAATTCAGAGAATCACTTTTGAAATGCAAGAGTGACCTGCGGGTATTTCTACAACCCAACGCCAAATCCAACCCGGATAATGGGATTGGAGTATACATAGCTTGAATACTCGTTTTCGAGTAAATTAAACAGAATAGTGATCGTAGCAAATCCCCTGCCACCCAATGGCTGAATGATGCCACCTCCTACAAAAAGGCTGTTTAGTAACATCCTGACGCTTTCACCGGGAGCCACCGCATATGGAGGAAGTTCCAGACTTAAAGCTTCATATTCCACCTGGCCAAACAAAGGCTTATAAACCTGATATCGTGCAAACAAGCTGGCTCCATAATCGTTTAAGTTATACCGTGTTGAATTGCTATTGTATTTAAAGCTGCTGTATATATAGGTAATCCTGGTTCCTACATGAAATTCAGGAGTTACCTTATACCCAACAATGGGTGCAATTTCAAAGCTGCCTCCATAACCGGAGAAACTACCCCCCAGCATGCCCCCGACAAACCAACGCTGTAGTTTGGATTCCTCTTGGGTGGCCGTCCCCAGGTTCATGTATTGTGCCTGCAATTCCTCCGAGGATATCCCCATCAGTATAAAAACAATTGCTGCCTTTAATAGTTGATTCATATGCTTATCAGTTTTCAGGATGAATGCCGTAAAAATACAATAATAATGCCGAAAAAACGTATGTATTACCAACAAGAAATGGTTGTATCACACTCCGTTTCTTAAAACCAGGATAATTGATTGGTTTTGGTTTAACTGTATTCACTTATCTTTGCACACCTGATTAATGATGCGTTTATGAAGTTGTTTCCCTCTTTCGGCCTGTCCTTTCTAATCACCACCACATTTCTTGTGTTGATTTTTGCCTCCTGTAAGAAAGAGGATGTCATCAACCACGATAGTTCGCTTAAACTTGGTTTTTCGGCAGATTCGGTTATCTTCGACACGGTTTTCACCACAATTGGCAGCGTTACAAAGCGCCTGATGATTTACAACAAATCGGATAATAAACTAATTATCAGCAATATCAATCTCACCGGAGGAACCTCGTCAGCATACCGCATCAACCTGGATGGAGAACCCGGTTCTTCGTTTTCGGATATTGAAATCAACGGCAACGACAGCCTGTACTTGTTTGTTCGGGTGACCATCAATCCGCAGGACAACAACAATCCCTATGTGGTGGAAGACGAACTCACCTTTTTCACCAATGGCAACGAGCAGCATGTTAAATTAATTGCCTGGGGGCAGGATGCGCATTATATCGTAGCCGACACCTATTCTTCCGTCTTTCCAAAATACAAAATTGTGGCCGACAGCCTCGAAACCGTTCACTGGACCAACGAGCGGCCTTATGTTATTTATGGATACGCCGTGATCGATTCCTACGGAACCCTGATTATTGATGAAGGAGCAAGGATTTATTTTCATGATGGCGGCGGACTTTGGGCCTATTCGGATGGATTGTTACAAGTGAAAGGCACCATTGAGAATCCGGTTACGTTTCAGGGGGACCGCCTGGAGGCAGATTATGATGAACTCCCCGGACAATGGGACCGCATCTGGCTGATGGAAAGCACACCCGGAACGGACCACCTTATTGAAAATGCAGTGATTAAGAATGGATTTATCGGCTTACAAACCGAGTCGTTCATTCATTATGCCAATAACCGGGTCATATTGCACAATGTTATCATCGAGAACATGAATGGATTTGGAATTTTCTCACGCGTCTACAACATCGAAGCAACCAATACGGTGTTGGCCAACTGCGGAGGTTACTGTCTGGCGGTAACGGGTGGAGGATATTTCAATTTTAAACAATCCACCATTGGTAATTTCTGGCCGTATTCTGCGCGCAACAATCCGGCCGTTTATATCAACAATTACCTCCTGGATTCACTTGAAAACCCAATCCCTTATGCCCTCAATTTTACCCTGACAAACAGCATTGTTTATGGCTCCAACAAAGATGAATTTGAAACCGATATGGTTGGTGGAGCAGATTCGCTTTATTATCTTAGCCATAGTTTGGTTCGAAGCACCCGTACCATGGAGAATGGAGTCAACTACGAAACCATCCTGCGCAATGAAGACCCTCTTTTTAAAGATGTAACAGTGAATGACTATCGCCTCGACACCCTGTCACCGGCCATCGACTACGGCGATCCTGCCATTGCCACCGAGGTTCCCTATGACTTACTTAACAACCTGAGACTAAACCATCCAGATGCAGGTGCTTATCAGTTTATGCCCGGACAGAGAGACAAACAAGATTAATCCCTATTTTTGCGCCAAATTAAAACAACCTCATGGTTATCGGAATAGGAGGCGTTAGCAATGCCGGAAAATCTACCTTAGCAAGAAATCTAAAAAAAGTGTTCCACGAAGTAGATGTGGTTTGTCTTTGTCAGGACGATTTCGCTTTCCCAACCAGTGAAATTCCTAAAATTAACGGTCACACCGACTGGGAATGCACCTATTCCATTGATTTTGATCGATTTTACAAAGAAGCACTGAAACAAATCAACCTTCATGAGCTGGTGATACTGGAGGGTATCTTTGCCTTTCAGGATGAAAGACTCAACAAGCTGATGGACGTAAAACTCTTCCTCACACTCAGCAAAGAGGAGTTTTTATCAAGGAAAAACAAAGATATCAGGTGGGGAAAAGAACCCGATTGGTATGTGGAACATATCTGGGGCAGCCACCAGAAATACTGCCGGCAACATCCCATCGAAAACACCATCATGCTGCAAGCAGACAAGGGCCTGGATGCATTTGAAGTGGCTCAAAAACACCTGAAAGATGTCTATTTGTTAAAAAATATCTGAAAATTCACTCGTTGCCTCTGCACACGACAGTGGTACCTGCTAACTTTTATAGTAATCCTTCACAAAGTTCTGTTCATCCAATGGAGGACGTGTATACTCTTCATCAGGTCGTCTTGGTTTAAGTTCGATTTCCTCCTGGGGCAGGTCGTGATAGGGGATTTTATTTAACAGGTGCCTGATGGTATTCAGTCTGGCCTTCCTTTTATCATCAGCTGGCACATCATACCAGGGAGATATTTTCGTGTCGGTATAGTCGAACATGGTATCTTTTGCTTTTGAGTATTCCACCCAAAGTTCACGTGATTTCAAGTCCATGGGGCTTAATTTCCACCTTTTTGTCGGATCATTCAGTCGTGATTGAAAGCGTTTTTCCTGTTCCTCACTACTCACCGAAAACCATAATTTGATCAGGATGATTCCGGAACGGATGAGCATTTGTTCAAAATTGGAGCAAGAACGCAAAAATTCCCAATATTCGCTCTGTGTACAAAAGCCCATCACATATTCTACCCCTCCCCTGTTGTACCACGAACGGTCGAACAATACCATTTCTCCTGCGGCGGGCAAATGGGCGACATATCGTTGAAAATACCATTGGGTTTTTTCTTTTTCGGTAGGTGTGCCTAATGCAACCACTCTGCATATCCTGGGGTTCATCGGCTCGGTAATCCGATTAATCACCCCTCCTTTTCCTGCTGCATCACGGCCTTCAAATATCACAACTACTTTCAGGCCTTTGGCTTTAATCCATTCCTGCATTTTAACCAGTTTGATGCAAAGTTTGGCGTATTCCTTTTCGTAGTAACTCTCTTTTAACAGCCCATCTTCATCAAAATGATTTTTCTCCTTTTTCATGTTTTTATCATTTAGAAATCGCTGCTGAAACGATTCACACTCTTACCCTTCGACCGGGGGTATCCGAATTCCGCTAAAGCTGCTTGGATATTGAAAAACCCGCAACTCAAATTCAGTTATTGCGGCCAGTATGTGGTCAAAAATGGATACCTGAATTTCCTCATAAGCTACCCATTCAGTTACATTTGTAAACACATAAATCTCGATAGGTATCCCTTTTTCAGTAGGTTGCAACTGCCTCACGATAAAAGTCATGTCGGTGTTTATATCAGGACGGCTATTCAGATAGGCTTTCAGGTATGCCTGAAAGACTCCAAGGTTGGTTTGACGGCGTCCATTTACCTTAATGGAATGATCAGTCCCCAACGATTCGTTATAAGCGGCAATTTCAATCTCCCGTTTATTCACATAATCGGCAATTATCTGAATCTTTTTAAATCGTTCCAGCATCTTCGGAGTGCAAAACTTAACAGTATCCATATCAACCAGGATAGAACGTTTGATGCGCCTACCACCTGATTCTTCCATACCCCGCCAGTTTTGAAAGCTATCGGTCACCATACCATAGGTAGGAATGGTAATAATGGTTTTATCAAAGTTCTGTACCTTAACTGTGGTGAGATTTATTTCGATGACTGTACCATCGGCACCATATTTATTCATGGTAATCCAATCGCCAATACGTACCATTTTATTAAAAGTGAGCTGCAAACCACCGGCGAAGCCCAGGATCGGGTCTTTGAAAATCAACATGAGTACCGCTGAAATGGTGCCCAAACCAAATAACAAAGTGCTCAGGTCTTTTTCGAGCAAATAGCCGATAACACCAAGAAGTGCCAATAAGTAGGTGATAATCTTTATTACCTGTATGGGACCGGCGATGGGATGCTCTTTGGCAAAAGAATACTTGTTATAATAGTCATTGATGGTACTCAACACACTATCGATGACCAGAGCGGCAATAAAATAGAAAAATACCGTGATCAGTCCCCTAAAAAAATCCGAAGTTTCCGTGAAGGTAAAGAATGGATTTTTAACCATATAGTAAATCCACAAGGCGGGAACCAGGAACGATAATTTCTTAAAAAATTTATTTTTAATCAGCAAATCATCGAGCCGGTTTTTTGATCGGTTAATAATTGGAACTACGATGGCTTTAACAGCGATCACCGTCAACCGATAAAATAAATAAGCCAACAGCCCAAGTACAATATAACCACCGGTTTGCATGATAATCTCCGTCGAGTTGGCCGAAAATCCCATGTCATGTAAAAACTGATCCGACTGACTTTGAATGCACTCTAATTCTTCCCTAAAAATCATCAACTCCTATTTATAATTTGCTTATGGCTTCCAGATAATTGTTTCTGATGAACTGCAACTTCCCGGGAGATGCATCCTGATCGTAGATACGCACCAAATCCAATAACCCAAACTCAGTAAAAACACTGGTTTGTGCAGCATCAAAATTATTGTTCTCCAGGTTGTATTTCAATTGCATGGTGATTTTCTCGAATGTAACCCACCGCAATTGTACGGGTACCTGAATATAATAAGTTTGATTGTTATCGCCGTCGCGGAAGATGCCTTCCTGGATTTCGTTCATTTTGAAGTGTCTGCGAATTTTGATGATGGAAGTGTAAGGGGCTACCTTTTTTGATTTCATAAACTCGATTCCTGTTTCCCTAAAACACTCAATTAATTCTGAAATGGCATGATAGGAAATAAACTTAAACCGAATCACGTTTACCGGATTATTCTGAAAGTTAATGGTGCCGGGTGCTGCATCAAAACGCAAGGGATAAACCATTTTCACAGCCTGAATGGCGCGAATAATGCGTTCATCATTGTACATAATTTTAGTTGCCACGAATAATGAGTCAGGTTCAAGCCGGTCGGGAATAGTAGTTCCATGATAACCGGGAAAAGGTTCCAATGATTCAAGTATCAAAGCAGAACTACGGGTGTCGTGCACTACTGATGCCAGCTGTTCTTTTTTTATGATTGTTCCAATGGTTTGAATAGTGCGGTTGTTCATAGATAAATGAGGTTAGTTAACGATAATTGAATAAAAGCTAAAGTAAAAAGATTTTTGACACAAGATAAATTTTGATACATAAAGTTTCTAAAACCCGATTGGCCGTTAAGAAATATTTATTGTTCAGGCATAAACATGGGATCCCATGGCGGAAGCAAAATGGGCTTTTGGTCCAATATTTTCAACACACTTTCGGCGACATATTTTTTATTGATAATGATTCGAAACATAAACTCATTAAACCAGGCATCCGTCATAGTGAGATAACCTTTGTCGCCTTTGTCGGCTCCCCAACTGTTTTCCAACTGCCATTTATCCACCTTACCATCTTGAAGGATATTGGCCCCCACCAACGACATGCCATGTGTTGATCCACTTTCAAAGGTTTGAATGCGCCCTCTTTTATCCATCCCAAATTCCACTCCAAACAGATTGTTATACTGATAGTTGTTCACATCCAATGTTCCATCTTCAATATTGAGTTGTTTACCGACATCGCATGAAAAATACATGGCTTCCCTGGCCAGGATAGATGCTTTAGCAAACTCCTTGATCTCGTCATTAGGTAGGTTGATATACTTCCAGTTGCCACCTTCAACCAGGTTCCGGTCGTATTGAATTTCGTATAACTGATGGTATTCACGCGTAGGGTCGTTCATAAACATGACGTAATCCTTCAAATTAACACCAATAATCTCATCATAAAATGCTTGCGGGGTATAAGTATTTGGCTCACTGATTTTTCCATCGGCGTCGATATATTGCCAAACAAAGTCCAGCGGTGGTTCACCCAAACTCAATGCGAGCATCCGGTAGATATCGGCCAACATGTTGAATTTGGCTTCGGTTTTTTTCTCCTCTGCCATTCGGGATAAGGTGATCATCCTGATTTCCAAGCCATCTTCACGCAACTTTCTTGCAAGCAACTTTGATATCATTGCGGTGTTCTCGCTTTGATAGGTATCAGGCATCGCCGATTGCGGTACCACACCATATTTTTGTACATTGTCGGCAAAGGTCGTCCACTGCCCTCCATCACCAATGGGGTTCTTAAAAAGCCATTCCACCTCCCGGTCGTCAAGCGGTTTCTGTGCCGTGGCAATGGCAATTTCGAGAAACAGGTTGGCCTTCTCAAATTGGTCCCAGAAAAAATTGTAGGTATGACTGAAATCAAAATCATTCAGTTTATATTTTTCCTGAACCATTGGTTTCAAAGTATTTAGTCCTGTGAATAGCCAACAACGTCCGGATGATTTTTGGTTGGCGATTCCTTTGGTAGTTACCTTATTCGAAAACAAATTGTTGACTTTACCATCGTTTTCACGGTTGACCGCCAGCTTTTTTATGTCGTTGTTCGAAATGGCATTTTTTAAAGCGGTATTACCGGCTGTATTCTCAAAGGTGGCCCTGATTTGTTTCACCATGTTCATGGTCAGCACTCCATTTTTTGTCTGAGTAAAAGCTGTTGTGGAAATTGCCAACATCCACAACAGGATTGTAAATTTTAAGTATTTCTGCATGACTTCTGTTTTTATTTCAATTTTATTTTATAACCTGATTGTTTGAGTATTTCGGCAATTTTCTCCTTAAAGTCGCCCTGGATAATGATTTGGTTGTCCTTGACCGAACCACCGACGCCACATTTCGATTTCAATATTTTCCCAAGGTCTTTCAGGTCGTTTTCATTGCCCACAAATCCTTCGATCAAAGTTACTTTTTTTCCTCTGCGTTGCTTTTTATCCAGTGAGACGATCAGGTTCTGATGTTTAGCCTGCTTTGTTTCTACCATTTCTTTGTCACCACTCCGTGACACCAAATCAGGATTGGTTGAAAAAACCAGGTTAAAGTCGTTATATTTTGGCATCTTCCTTATTTATTATTACCCTGAGCGACAGGGGGTTGATTTTAATATTTAATTTTTTTGCAATCCTGATGGGTTCTCCATCAATATTAACCACCCGGTTGCGCGATTGTGTAACGCTAAGATAAGGTGTTTGAACGATATTCACATCGTTGGCAAGATTTATTTTGTTCAACAACAGCAAATTGGCTATGATTGGAATCGAAACCAGCATCGGTTTCTTAACAATACATACGTCAATCAGCCCATCGGTAAGCCGGGCATTCGGTGCGATGGTGGTGTTATATCCAAATTGATTGGAGTTGGCAAACGCGATAAACAAGGCCCTTGTGGTAAGTTTATTTCCGTTAGCAAACACAATTTGATATTTCTTAGGTTTGTATTTCAGGTATTTGTTTGCAACCACATTAAAATAACCCATGAACCCTCTCCTTTCATTCCGGGCGAAGTGTTTGGCCACCAAGGCATCGAATCCAATTCCGGCAATGCTTACAAAATGCACCTGATTAACAAAACAGGTGTCTATTTTGGTAAAATCAAATTGATTGATAAGCCGGACCGCTTTCTCAATCTGGCGTGGAATACCCAGGTGGCGGGCGAGACCATTGCCCGAACCCATCGGGATAATACCCAAAACAGTTTCTCTATCAATTATTTCACCTGCCACTTCGTTGATGGTGCCATCGCCGCCAGCGGCAACAATAATATCTATTCTGTCTTCCACTGCCTGCCGGCTCAGTTTCACCGCATGTCCGGCATAAGATGTATAGACGATTTCGACATCGAATTTATTTACATCTATTTCTTTTTGAATTGATTGCGTAAGTAAATCGCTTTTCTTTTTTCCGGAATTGGGATTTACGATAAAGAGTATTTTTTTCTTTTGCAGGGTTTGTGATGTCATGAAAGTTCGGCTCTGTCAGGTTTCTATTTTCCAATCACCACTTTTACAAGTCTTCTTTTTTCTTCAGCGGCGAGGCCACTTGCATCCTTCACATTGTAGGTCACCTGATACTCTCCTACCTTAGTTACATCCACATTGCTGTCTACGACAATCAATAAGGTTAAATCAGTTGTATCACCTGTTGAGCTCACATCGTAGGCTTTTGCACCCAAATCCGTATAGGGATAATTAAGTGCCCAAAACATGGGATTGGCACCCAGGACAACTATTTCAGGTTTTGTTCCATCACCATCGTCTGTTTTTTTGCAACCAAGGTTCAGGAAGCTAAAAACAAGTACAAAGGAAAGAAGAGATACGGTATATTTCATGCAAATCCATTTTGGGCAAATTTAGTGATTTTTCATAAGGGCACGATTTGAAAAGCGGATAGATTGTCAATTAAAACTAAACTCCCGGTTTAATTCTATATGAATAATCCAACTACTTTTGCTTCATGAAAAATTCGGTAAAAGCAATCATTTTCGATTGGGGCGATACGGTGATGCGTGATTTTAATCTCCCCGGTCCCATGTATCTTTGGGAATCAGTCGACTGGATTCCGGGTGCTGAAACTACATTGAAGTACCTGAGTTCAAAATATCCATGTATTATTGCCACCAGCGCCGATCACAGCAAAACCTCCGACATGATTGCAGCACTAAAGCGAATTGGTGCCGATGTTTATTTTGATCACTTTTATTCGCACATAGAATTGGGTGTTAAAAAACCCGATCCGGAATTTTTTATTCGCACTGCCCGCCTTTCCGGATACGATCAGAAAACCTGCCTGATGGTTGGCAACCTGTATGATAAAGACATTGTGGGTGCAAAAGAAGCCGGAATGGTTACCGTTTTTTTTAATGAGTTGGGTCTCAAAGGCTCTTTCCCAAAAGCTGACTATACAATACAACACATGAGCGAACTAACCCCACTTTTCGATGAGTAAAAAGCCTATTGCCACCCAATTTCTTGTCCTGTTATTTTTCCTGTCACCTTTTATTCCGGTGGCTCAACAAACTTATTCAGAGCCATTTGCACCTCCGCTTGATATACCCTTGTATCTATCAGGCACCTTTGGCGAATTGCGCCCCAATCATTTTCATGCCGGAATTGATATCAAAACACAAGGAAGAGAAGGACAGAATGTAAGAGCGATTGAAGATGGCTGGGTATCACGGATAAAAATATCACCCGGAGGTTATGGGAAAGCCCTTTATATTACACATCCCAATGGCTTTGTTTCGGTATACGGGCACTTGCAACGATACGGTGATTCCATCCAAAGTTATGTAAAAGAAATTCAATATAGCCGCGAAAGCTTTGAAGTTGAAATTTTTCCAAACGAGCATGAGTTGCCTGTTAAAAAAGGTGATTTGGTTGCCTATTCAGGAAATACGGGAGGTTCTATGGGACCACACCTGCATTTTGAAATCAGGGATGAAGCTACACAATATTCGCTCAACCCGCTGTTGTTTACATCGATTAAGGTAAAAGATTTTTACCGACCCCAAATTCTTGAAATAGCAGTTTATCCTGTGGATACCAACTCATTTGTAAACGGGAAACAGGATACCGCTTTCTTAGAGGTGACGGGTTGGGGCGACCAGCATAAATTAAAGAGTCAGCGGACGATCAAAGTTTTTGGTCGGGTATCGTTTGGAATAGTGGCCCATGATCTGATGAACGAAATACCCAATAAAAACGGGGTTTTTAAAGTCATGCTATTGGACGACACGACTCAAATCTTCGGTCTGATGTTGGACAAACTTTCATTCTCCACAGCACGATACATCAACAGTTTAATTGATTATGGCGCTTCTGTTGAAACCAACAAACGGTATATTCGTACCCAGATCGATACCAACAACCTGCTTTTCAATTACGATCAGGTATTATCCAATGGCATCTTTTGTTTTAGCGACACAATGGTTCACAAACTCACATGGCAGGTCAGCGATGCGTACGGAAACCTGTCGCAACTTCCCTTTTTGGTACAGGAAGATACAGCTGTCTCACGATTTGTTAGGAGGGAGATTAAAAAAACACCCTATCCCATCCAGGCCAATGTTCCCTACACCATCAAAAATGAGCTGATGGTATTGTCTATTCCGGCCAACGCGTTTTATCAATCGTTTTATTTCGATTTTAAACAACTTGAACCTGACTCAACCAAACTATACCCGGTATTTCAATTACACAACAGCAGAGTTCCCATTCAAAAAAACCTTACACTCAGTATCTTGCCCGATGCCGATTTATTGGCACGTTACGACCGTGAAAAGCTCTATCTGGGTTATTCCACCAACAACAAATATTACTCTTCTGCCGGAGGAAAAATGGACCATGACCGCATGGAAGCGTCCATCAGAAAACTTGGCTTTTACACCATTCTGGTCGATACGAAACCTCCTGTTATAAAGCCCATCAATATGGCTACCAGCGAAGCCGGGAAGCCACTTTCAAAAATCAAGCTAAGCATTGTTGACAATCAAACTGGTATTGGTTCGTATCGTGCTACGTTGAATGGCCAATGGATTTTGATGGAATACGACGCCAAAAACAACCTGCTTTTCTACGAAATCGACAAGAGGATGAAACCTGGAGAAAATGCCTTTGAGCTGGTGGTGACTGACAACGTGGGAAACAAATCGATTTATCGCAAATCGATAAAAAGGTAGTTGAGAAGTTTTGCCTGTTTATCCTGGTTTTATCATGCTGACGATTAAATTCGCGGCACGATCGGAAGCCCCCAAACTACCTAATTTACTCACCAGTTCGATGTAATCGGCCTTTAATTTTGAACGATAGGCATGATCGAACAACAATAAATCCAACTGCTTTCTCAGATTTTGTGTGTTAAGCTCGCCCTGGATCAACTCTTTTACCACTTCCCTGTCCATTATCAGGTTGACCAATGAGATGTATTTTACATCAACTACCCGCCGGGCAATTTGGTAACTTAAAGAATTTCCCTTGTAGCATACCACTTCGGGCACACCCAGCAGCGCGGTTTCAAGAGTCGCAGTACCAGAGGTTACCAGGGCAGCCTGTGCCGTTCGCAACAGTTGATGCGTTTCATCAAAAACCACTGTTACATTTTTGTCATGAGTGAAGGAAGCATAGGCATCATCAGGAAAATTGCCCACGCCTGCAATAACAAACTGGTGATCGGGATAGAAAGGAATCACTTTGAGCATCTCACTCAGCATCATGCTCACCTCCTGCTTACGACTTCCGGGCAGTAAGGCGATAACGGGTTTATCGGTTAGGCGATGCTTGCTTAAAAATGTCTTTTTATCGACAACAGGCTCAAAGTGGATGGCATCGAGCAAGGGATGCCCGACAAAATCAACTTTGAAATTGTATTTTTTATAGAAGTCGGACTCAAAGGGCAATATAACCATCATCCGATCAACCACCCGTTTAATGAGATGTACCCTGCTTTTTTTCCAGGCCCAAATTTGAGGTGAGATATAATAAGCCACCTTTATTCCCTGTTGATGAGCAAATTCAGCAATGCGAAGGTTAAATCCCGGATAATCGATCAGGATCAACACATCGGGCTTATGACAAAGCAGGTCTTTTTTGCAAAAGGAGATATTTTTTAACACGGTCCGGAGGTTAAAAAGCACCTCAATAAATCCCATAAAAGCCAAATCACGGTAATGTTTTACGAGCACTCCCCCTTCATTTTTCATCCTATCACCGCCCCAAACCCTGAATTCAGCTCCGGCATCCAGATTTTTTAATGATTTCATCAGGTTTGCCCCATGCAGATCACCCGAAGCTTCACCCGAAATAAGGTAGTATTTCATTTATAAAAATTGCTAACAATTCCTGACAAAGATAGCATATCAAATAACGGAAGCACCATTGCTGCACATACACTGCCAATTTTTTATTTGAATAGTTTGGAATAAGAAAAAATGGAGTATCTTTGCGCCCCGAATGTCCGATGGTGTAACGGCAGCACTGCAGATTTTGATTCTGCCTGTCAAGGTTCGAATCCTTGTCGGACAACGAGAGAGAGATTTTGAGGTGAGGGGACACGGGTCCCCTCTTTTTATAGTATGATAAAAAAAGAAACCATAGTAGAATTAGCCAGTGGGTTTTTAACAGGAACCGACCGTTTTGTAGTGGAGGTAAATTCCAATGCCGAAAACCGCATATTGGTATTTATCGACAGCGATTCGGGCGTTTTAATCGAGCATTGTATCGCTCTGAGCAAGTATATCGAAAGTAAGCTTGACCGTGAAATCGAAGATTATGAACTGAACGTGAGTTCATCAGGTATAGGCCAGCCATTCACACTCCTGCGACAATATCAGAAGTATGTGGGCAAAGCCATACAGATTAAGTTAAGCGACGGAACGCAATTGAAAGGGTTATTGAAGTCGGCCACAGAAACCCAAATCGAATTTTTCGATCAGGCAAAGAACAAAAATAAAAAAAGTAAAAAAATTGAGCCGGGAGAGCTGATCACTTTCCCCATGACATCAATAATTGAAGCTAAAGGAATTGTAACTTTTTAACAGACAGTAAATTATTTTCGCAATGGATAACATGAACCTTGTTGAGACCTTTTCGGAGTTTAAAGAATTTAAAAACATCGACAGAGAAACCATGATGCGTATTCTCGAGGATGTTTTTCACAGCATGCTCACTAAAAAATATGGCCCCGAGAGCAATTTCGATATCATCGTGAACATCGACAAGGGTGACCTTGAAATATGGCACTACAGAGAAATTGTTGAAGACGGCAAAGTAGAAGACGAAAATCTTCAGATTGCTATTTCGGATGCCATAAAAGTGGAGCCCGATTTTGAGGTAGGGGAAGAATTTTCGCAACAAATCTGGCTAAAAGATTTTGGCAGAAGAGAAGTGTTAGCTATCCGTCAAAATCTGGTTTCCAGAATATTAGACTATGAGAAAGACAACGTATTCCGTAAATATAAAGAAAAAGTTGGTGACATTATCACAGGTGAAGTTTACCAGGTGTGGAAAAAGGAAATTCTGGTGTTGGATGATGAAGGAATAGAACTCCTCCTGCCGAAGTCGGAACAAATCCCACAGGATTATTACCGCAAAGGTGACTCCATCAGGGCCATCGTATCGAAAGTTGACATGCGCAACAATTCGCCAGTTATCATCCTTTCGCGTACTTCTCCCATTTTTCTCGAACGCTTGTTCGAGGCAGAAGTACCTGAAGTTTTTGACGGTCTGATCACCATCAAAAAAATTGACCGGGTACCTGGAGAAAGGGCTAAGATTGCTGTGGAATCGTACGATGACCGCATCGACCCGGTTGGAGCCTGTGTAGGGATGAAAGGATCAAGGATTCACGGCATCGTTCGTGAACTTAAGAATGAAAATATCGATGTAATCAATTACACATCAAACAAATCGCTGTTTATTCAACGTGCGCTTTCGCCTGCAAAAATTACTTCCATCAAACTTGATGAAGAAAATAAACGTGCCGAAGTGTACATGAAACCCGATCAGGTATCGCTGGCCATCGGAAAAGGCGGATACAATATCAAGCTTGCCGGTAAACTTACCGGCTACGAAATTGATGTGTATCGTGATAGCGATACCGACAGCGAAGATGTCGACCTACAGGAATTTACAGATGAAATCGACCAGTGGATTATCGACGAACTAAAAACCATTGGATGCGATACTGCTAAAAGCGTGCTTGAACTGGATATCGAAGAGCTTGTTAACCGCACTGATCTGGAAGAAGAAACCATTCAGGAAGTTTTACGCATTCTTAGAACAGAATTTGAATAATGTGTTTGCAAAGTGGTAATTTGTGAAATAATTTGAGCGTTTATAAACAACAATAATATGTCAGAAGCCAACAAGGTAGTAAGATTAAGTAAGGCCGCCCGCGAGTTTAACATCAGCATCGACTCGGTGATTGAATTCCTGGGCAAAAAAGGCTTTGTTATCGATCGCAATCCCAATACCAAGCTTGATCCTCAAATGTATGATCTTCTTTTTAATGAGTTTCAGGAGGAGAAGCACGTTAAAGAAATATCGAAACAAAAAGGACTTGAGTTCATTGGGAAACAAAGTATTACGATCGAAAATCCTACTGTCAGGGAGGAGAAAAAACAGGAAGAGTATCCCATCGACGATGAGGTCATCATTAAAAACACAGGTGTTGAATACTTTAAAAAATCTTTAAAAAACATACCTTCCACGGCTGCCGAAAGAAACGCATCAAGAGAAAACGTTCCCAATGCCATGCCGGAACGTGAACCCATTAAAAAATCAGAAATATCCTCAGAATCACCTAAGGCGGAAATCATTGAAAAAAAACCAGCTATTTCTCAGGCTGAACCCGAAATAGTAAAAACTACCGAGGTAAAAGAGGTTAAAACTCAAATAATACCAGAGAGAGTACCCGAGCCTGAAAAGGTAGTGGAGGCAGAAAAAATAACCGTACAAAAACCCGAATCGGAAGAAAATGTTGCCGAACAACCCATTGAATCATCTCTTCCGGCCATGCCTAAACCGCTGGCTCCAATTCATGAACCAACCAGATCGCAACATGAAAAAATTCAGGAAGCACCGATAGAGACAGAGAAAGAACTTGTTGAAGAAGATGAAGAAGAAGAAACAGTTGAGGATCTAAAGGGAAGTTTGAAGGTTTATGGAAAGATTGATTTGGATAGTTTAAACCAACGAACCAGGCCAAAGAAAAAAACAAAAGCCGAAAAGAAGAAAGAAGCTTCTGATAAACAGAAATCAATTGATACTTTCAGAAAGAAAGATAAGTCGGTTGAAAAAGCAGCACATGCAGTTGACACTAAGAAAGCCGAAGAAGCATTTAAACAACCTGTTGAAAAAGAGGCAACTGGTATTGAAACTTCAAAACCGGGGAAGATTATAGAAACGAAGTTTACCGGGGAAAAAGAACCTGATAATTTCCTTAAAACAAAGTTCGAAAAATTGGCCGGACCGGTTATCTTTGGCAAAATCGACCTGCCAATAGAGGTCAGACGGAAAAAAGGATCTCCGGTTGCTTCCTCCAGCGATGACAGTGCTGCAAAGAAAAAGAAGCGAAAACGCATTAAGGTTAAACCTGATGAAACTCAGACCAAACAGGAAAGACCCAGAGAACAGGCGGGCAAGAAAAAATTTGTTCCACCGGTTAAAAAACCATTGGTTAAAACGGAGCCCACCGATGAAGAAATTCAAAAGAAGATTAAAGATACACTGGCCCGTTTAGCTCCAACAGGAAAATCCAAGGCTGCCAAACACAGGAAAGAGAAAAGAGAACATGTATCACACCACCTGGCTGAGGAAATGCAGAGACAGGAGGATGAAAAATCCATTTTGAAGGTAACCGAATTCCTGACAGCCAACGAGCTTGCCAATTTAATGAATACAGGTGTTACCCAGATTATTACCACCTGCATGCAGCTAGGTATGTTTGTTTCAATCAATCAACGATTGGATGCAGAGACCATCGCGTTGGTTGCTGAAGAATTTGGCTTTAAAGTAGCGTTTATCAGCCTCGACGATACTGACCATGTAGATCTTCAGGAATTACCCGACGATCCTGCCCAGATGGTCGAAAGAGCTCCGATAGTAACTGTCATGGGACACGTGGACCATGGTAAAACCAAGTTGCTCGACTACATCCGAAAAGCCAATGTAGTGGCCGGTGAAGCAGGGGGTATCACACAACATATTGGCGCCTACGAAGTAACCACCGACAGCGGTAAAAAAGTCACTTTCCTTGATACACCGGGTCATGAAGCCTTTACGGCCATGCGTGCCAGGGGAGCCAAAGTAACCGACATAGCAATTATTGTTATTGCTGCCGACGACAGCGTGATGCCTCAAACGCGTGAAGCCATTAACCATGCTCAGGCAGCTGGCGTACCTCTCGTGTTCGCTTTTAACAAAATGGATAAACCGGGAGCCAACTCCGAAAAAATAAAAGAACAATTAGCCAACATGAACATCCTGGTGGAAGACTGGGGAGGGAAATATCAATCGCAGGAAATATCAGCCATCAAAGGTACAGGCGTTGCCGAACTTCTTGAAAAAGTGCTGCTCGAATCCGAAATGTTACAATTACAGGCCAATCCAACAAAGCTGGGTCGCGGTACCGTCATCGAGGCGTCTCTTGATAAAGGCCGTGGTTTTGTAGCTACGGTGCTGGTTCAGGATGGCACCGTGAAAAAAGGGGACATTATTCTGGCAGGTTCTGTTTATGGAAAAGTAAAGGCCATGTTTAACGAACGTAACAAAGCCGTAGATTCTGCCGGACCATCAGTTCCCGTGCTGATGCTTGGTTTAAATTCGGCTCCTCAGGCTGGTGATCTTTTCAACATTATGTCAGATGAAAAAGAAGCCAAAAACGTAGCTTCAAAACGTCATCAGCTGATGCGCGAACAAAGCTTACGTACTCAAAAACACATTACCCTGGACGAAATTGGCCGACGGATTGCCATTGGCGACTTTAAAGAACTCAACGTGATTGTTAAAGGTGATGTGGACGGATCAGTTGAAGCCTTGTCGGATGCCTTGTTAAAACTATCCACCCGCGAGGTACAGGTAAACGTGATACACAAAGCAGTAGGTGCCATAACCGAATCAGACGTGATGCTTGCTTCGGCTTCCGATGCCATCATCATCGGGTTCCAGGTCAGGCCTTCCAGTCAGGCACGAAAACTGGCCGAGAAAGAAGAAATCGATATCCGTCTTTACTCCATCATTTATCAGGCCACCGAAGAGCTTAAAACAGCTATCGAAGGCATGTTGAGTCCCAAGATGGAAGAAAAAATCACCTGTAATGTTGAAGTACGCGAGGTCTTTAATATCACTAAGGTAGGCAACATTGCCGGATGTTTTGTATTGGATGGTAAAATCACCCGTCACACCAAGATACGTGTTATCCGCGATGGCATTGTAATTCATACCGGAACCCTGGGTTCGCTTAAACGCTTTAAGGACGATGTAAAAGAAGTTACTTCCAATTACGAGTGCGGTTTGAATATCGACAACTTCAATGACATTAAAATAGGTGATATTATTGAGGGTTATTTGATTGTGGAAGTAGCCAGATAATATACAACCTACACCTGGCTTTGACTGATTTACAAAGGATTAGTTCTGTCAAGATTATTTGTTAAATAAAAAAGTCTGTTTGCATGCATACAGACTTTTTTTTATGAAGAAAATAGTACTGATCCTGAAAAGTAGTTTAAAACGGTGAATACCGTATATTTTACTACAATCAGCATTCAATTAATCTTCTGTTTAATTTGAAGTACAAAAATTCAAAATATTCTGTCATGCTTAATAAAGAGCAAAAAAGAAGTAGATTTGGCCTTTGAAATATCCAACATAATGAAAATCCTGATCATCGAAGACGAGCCCCGGGTAGCCTCCTTTATTAAACAAGGATTGGAGGAACTTGGTTACGAAACAGAGGTGGTTTTCGATGGACAGATGGGTAAAAAGTTTGCCATAGCTAACCATTATGACCTGTTGCTGCTGGATATCGTAATTCCATATATCAATGGCATTGAACTTTGCAAGCAAATCAAAGAAGTAAAGCCTACCCTCCCCATTTTGATGTTAACCGCGCTTGGAACCACCGAGGACAAAGTAGCCGGATTTGATGCTGGTGCCGACGACTATCTGGTTAAACCATTTGAATTCAGGGAGTTAATATCGCGTATAAAAGCGCTCACCAAGAGAACATCGAATATCCACGAAGCCAGCAATAAGCTGAAAGTTGCCGATCTTGAATTGGACATGGACAAAAAAATGGCCATCAGGTCAGGCAAAAAAATAGAGCTGACCGCAAAAGAATTTGGACTATTGGAATACTTTTTCCGTAACAAAGGAAGGGTGGTTTCCAGGGTGGATATTGCAGAAAAAGTTTGGGATATTACTTTTGACACAGGAACAAATGTGGTGGATGTATATGTGAACATCCTGCGTAAAAAAATAGACAAAGAAAAAACTTTCAGGTGGCATCTACAAAATCGAAATCTACAACAATGATGTTAAACTGGGTAGCTGCCAAATCAAGCGGAGATAAATCAGTAACACACCGTCATCAACAAAAACGCCCTTCAAAAATGATGGGCTTTTTTTTTGGTTACACCCCACCTCTGGAGCGATTTTGAACAACCATTGCGCATTCCTTTGTTATAAATTAACAAGCAAATAAAATAAACAACTCTCAACTTCCGTTAATAAATCAGTCTGGTCGGCTAACACATATTCAGTTTCTTAACCAAATTGCTCATTCAAATCTCTAAATGTTGATTTTGAACCATTAGACCGCAGACAACATCTTAAAACCTTATAGAAATCCTACCTGTTTTCTATCCATTCAAAATCACAAGCCCTAACCAAATCTGCGTCACAATTTATTTGAATTCAGATACTTTGTGTAAACACTATTCTTTGGAGACCAGAAACCACCTAAAAAAATGGGGCGGAACCGAAAAGCCAGATGAGTAGGAAAACCAAAAACTAGACTATTATGAGATTAAATTTGATTGCAGTATTACTGCTATTTGTATTCGCTTTGGCAACACAGTCCTGTCAAAAAAACACCGAGCTCTCAGGAGGAGAAGGAGACAACACGAACGAAGGGTCTTTCAATGGAGGCACCAGTCACAACATGGGGAAAAATTGCATGAGTTGTCATAAATCGGGTGGACAGGGAGAAGGAATTTTTACCGTTGCAGGTACCGTGTATGATGCACAAAAAACGAATACGTTTTCAAATGCAACAGTAAAACTATTTACCGGTCCCAATGGAACGGGCACCTTAAAGTACACGTTTCAGGCAGATACCCGTGGAAACTTTTACACCACAGGAAACGTGACATTTGGCAGTGGCCTGTTCCCTGCTGTCCAGGGCAAATCATCTACAAACTATATGTCGTCAGCCATTACTACCGGACAATGCAATAGCTGTCACGGGGTTTCGCAGGACAGGATATGGGCACAATAGCCACCTTCACTAACAAGTTCGCTGATGGGTGTATAACCCATTGGCGAACGTGTATTATAATAATCTCAGACAAGCAAAGCCGGCAGAAACTTCAGATCGAAGAGCACGCTTAAAAAGAAAGCCGGGCTTAAAAAACAGTACACCCTTACAAGCAAACAAATTAATTCCTAATTTAGCGGCCCTAATTAGCTAACAACACTACCCTGATTCTTGATATAAAGAAAAGCAAACTCAAGAAAAATCGGCTCTCTGTAATTTCTGAATGACACAAATAAACTTATGAAATAAACATCCTATTATGGAAACAAAAAAAATCATTGAAAAAATTGCGTTAACGCTATTTGCCATTATCATTTTGCAAAACACTTATAGCCAGGAGAATTATTTGCCGGGATACATCCTTCCTCAAACAGGTGATACCTTACATGGATATATTGATTATCGCAATTGGGATAGAAATCCTGATAAAATATCCTTTAGAAACAAGTTAAGCGGAGAAAAGCATATTTATTCCCCAATGGATATTGAAGGATTTAGTGTACTTGATGAAAGATATGAAAGTGCAATTGTACAATCAGAATCAAGTCCGATGAGTACCGGAGCCTTAGAACATGATGCTGATTTAGAGTTCACCATCGACACCACTTTCCTGCAAACAATGATAACAGGAAAAAAAAGCTTGTATTTCTACATGAACAATTTCGGGAAAGAACAATTCTACATCAAACAAGATTCTTCTTACGAATTGCTGGTTTATAAAAGGTATTTAAGAGAAGTGGACGGAGTGGACGGAATTGGTGAGAATAAAAGATTTATTGGTCAGCTCACCATTTATCTTGCGGACTGTCCAAAGATTCAATCAAAATTAAATAATACAGAATACCGCAAAAAGAGCATGGAGAACTTGTTTCTATACTTTTACAATTGTACCAATTCCGAAGTTAATTTTCAGAAAAAAACAGAAAAAATCTCCGTTGAAATTGGTGTATTGGGAGGATTAACATTAACTTCATTAAAATTCAAAGGCACTAATTTTGACTACCTTGTCAATGCAAATTACAACCAGTCTGTAAATTTCTCTACCGGGATATTTTTTGATGTGATATTATCAAGAAATCAGGCCAAATGGTCTATATACAATGAGCTGACTCTTACTTCGTATAACGTTGCTGGTCGTGTGGAAGAATACTGGCATGAAAACAGATATATAATTACCCATACCAAATTTGCCTATACCTATTTGAACGTCAATAATATGGTTCGTTACAAATATCCGATCGGAGGGGTTTTCGTTTTTCTAAACGGTGGGATTTCAACCGGATTTACCATTAACGAAACAAATTACAAAAAAGTTGAATCAACATTCTTTGACATTCAAACAGTTGAAGAAGGGAATGCAATCGATGGCACCAGAAAATTGGAAATAGGATATATCCTGGGAATAGGAATTAAATACAAAAGGTTTTCATTTGAAACCAGGTACGACGCGAAAAATGGTATGTCAGAATATACTGATCTGAAATCAACTACAAAAAGATATTACTTTTTACTTGGTTATAGATTTTAATTTCAACAAATGATTCGACTACTAATAATTCTATTTTCAATTCTTTCGCTTACCACCCTGTTTGCACAAAAATATGAGGCAGAACTGGTAAATACGGTTACCCATATCTCTATAAAGAATGGCAAACTTGTTAAAACGGTGACCGTTGAAATCAAAATTAATAACCGGGCGGGTGAAAAATACACCAGGGTAAGCATTCCATTTTCCAGCATGGAAAAAGTTTCTGGGATTGAAGGTTATATAAAAGACAATCAAGGCGAAATTGTCAGAAAATTAAAGAAAAACGACATTACTGAAAGAAGCTTCATTTCGGATTTTTCTTTCTATGAAGATCATTTCATAAAGGAATTCACCCTGAAGCATAACAACTATCCTTATACCGTGGTATATTCGTATCAAGTGCAGGAAGATGAGTTTATATACGTGGATTATTGGTTGCCGGTAATCGACATCAAAGTGCCTACTCTCCAGGCAAGTTTAACCGTTGAAGTTCCTAACGATTATAAAATGGCCATCAGGGAGCAGTTTGTCGGCCATTATAAAACCAGTTCTTATGAATCGAAAATAAAATACACCTGGAATGCTTCCTTTAATGAGGTAATTGAACCAGAGACATTTTCGCCTCCTATGCTCAATTATTTGCCTTCCGTTGTCATTGTTCCCCAGGAATTTAATTACGAAACAGATGGATCATTTAGTACCTGGAAATCCTATGGTGACTGGCAGTACCAATTGCTTGAGGACATTGAAGAGTTACCTGAAAGCGAAAAAACAAAAATTTATACCCTTATCAGGGGCATGGATCATCCTGTCGATAAAATAAAAACACTTTATCATTACTTACAGGACGAAACGAGGTATATTAATATTTCAATCGAAACAGGAGGGCTCAAACCACACTCGGCGGCTTATGTGGCCAAAAATAAATATGGCGATTGCAAAGCCCTCACCAATTACTTCAAATCGGTGTTGAATACTATCGGCATACCCTCGTATTATACCAAAGTTTGGGCCGGGGATCCTATTAGATCTATTGACAAAAGCATGCCTTCACAACAATCTAATCATGTTATTTTATACGTCCCTATTGAGTCTGACACCCTTTGGTTAGATTGCACAAGCGATGGCCCTTTTAATTATTTAGGGACGTTTTCTCAAAACAGGGAGGTATTCATCATCGAAAAAAACAACAGCCATCTGGCATGGACGCCGGCATTTTCACCCAATGAAGTGCTTGAAACCAGAAGGATAAAATTCTTCCCCGATAATATCAACGGATTGAAGGCCCAATTCGAAAATACCTACAAGGGTGGACAATACGAATCACTCTTTTCCGCATCCCATGCCATGAGCGAATCGAGAAAGTTATCCTTTATCAGAGATCATTTTGTTGAGAAAGGCTTTGAACTCCTCGATTTTAATCTGAAGGAAGCTCCCAGGGATTCCGCAGTAATTCATTTGTCCTATTCAGCCGGTTCAGATAATATTTACAAAGATTATGGCAATGAGACACTTATAAAGATACTCCCTTTCTCCATCCCTGAATTTGAAAAACCAGGCACCAGAAAGTTGCCGGTACAATTGGATTATCCAATCAGTAAAACGGATACCCTGGAGTATTCAATTCCAGTTGGAAACAAGGTTTCAAACACATTGCAACCTCAACATATCGAAAATAAATACGGAGATTACGCTATTGAATTTCAGGAATATGATAACAAAATAGTTGTAATAAAAAGCTTTTTGCTTCATTCGGGTGAGTATGGGATTGAAGAATACGAAGACTTTTACAATTTTATTACAGAAGTAAAAAAGCTTGAAAAAAGCACTTACATAGTGACAACGCAACAACGATAATATGACAAAATACCTCTTCCTTTTTTTAGGCCTCTTTTTTAATCATACACTTCATACAGAAGCGCAAACCCTTTCAAAAGAGTACGGTCAAATTGGCCAGTATGACATTGACTATACTTGTACAGGAGAAGATAAAGCAGCAGAGGCTGTTGTATTGTATGATATTGGCAAATCATATTTTATTCGGGACGACAATGGTTTTGATTTGGTATTTGAACGAAGAACCAGAATAAAAATATTTTCAGAGCCGGGTCGAAAATGGGCCGATATAGAAATCCCGTTTTATCATAAAGGTGATGACTGGGAGAAGATTTATGATATTGAGGCATATACTTACAATGTGGAGGGGGGTGTTTTAAAGAAAACAAAATTTGACAACATTGATACCCATGATGAAAAGAAAAACGAGCATTGGGATGTGAAGAAATTTGCCATCCCGAACGTAAAAGATGGCACAGTCATAGAGTATAAATACAAAGTAATTACTCCATTTGTATTTAATCTGGAAAACTGGAAATTTCAGTGGCGGATTCCGGTTGTTTATAGCGAATACAATGTCGCCATGATCCCATTCTATGAGTATTCCTATCTCCTTCAGGGGGCAGATCATTTCGATGCCCAAAAATCATTTGTTTCCCCCAAGAATCCTCAACAGATTGCAGGGATTAATTATGGAGAAATGATCCATGAGTTTGTTATGGAAAATGTTCCCGCTTTTAAGGATGAGGAATTTATTTCCTCTATAAACGACTATATCATTAAGATGAATTTTCAGTTGGCACAAATCAACTCGCTTCATGGTGGCACTTCCTATGTTGTTACCACCTGGCCTGATTTAATCAGAGACCTGAACAGAAATGAAAACTTTGGAAGACATGTCAACAAAAGCGGGCGCTTTGCTTCAAAGCTGTTCAATATGGACAGTTTATCAAAAAAGCCTCAAGAAGAGAAATATAACCTGATTATGAACAAGGTAAAAAGCTCCATCAGCTGGAATGATCATAAAGGTATTTATGCATCAAAATCAGCGGGCAATTTGGTTGATACCAAAACCGGCAATTGCGCTGATATCAATTTATTTGCCATTGGATTGCTGAATGAAGCAGGGATTGAAGCCTATCCTGTGCTCATTAGCACGCGCGATCATGGCAAAATAAAATATGATTATCCTTATCTTGATTTTTTTAATTATGTGATCATTTTTGCCAATGTGGAAGGCAAAAACATACTTGCTGATGCAACAGAAATTCACGGTTCCAACTCACGGATATCACCCGGCTGTATTAACGACATGGGACTTATTATAAATAAAGAAGAGGTAAAATGGGTCAGTCTGGAATTCAAAATGATATCGGATTTACAAACCAATCTTAACATGAATCTGGATGGACAAAAATTGTCGACCCACATGAGCCTGTCTGCAACTGAATACGATGCCCTGGAATTAAGGAATAAATATGGAGAAAATTATGAAAAAATAAAAACACATTTGGTTGAAAAAGGATATGTTGTTGTGGATTCTACCATAACCGTTCAAAATCAATCAAAGAAAGAAGCTCCGTATCTGATGTCATGCGATGTCATCCTGGAGATAGAAGAGATCAACAATAAAATTTATGTTTCACCATTTTTGAATGAAACGCTTTCAATTAATCCGTTGAAACAAAAAACTAGAAGCTACCCCATCGACATGGTCTATGCCACCAAACGTAGTTTTACTTCTGTCATTCACATCCCGGAAGGTTACCATGCCGAATTTACCCCTGAAACGGAACACATTAAAAATGAAATCTTTGAAATGGACTACCTTGTAGATCAGAAAGATAACCAGATCAACATTTCGTTTACCTATTCGTTTAAAAATCCGGTTTATGAGGCCGCAGATTATACAAAAATAAAATACTATTATCTTCAAATCATTAAAAAAGGAAATGAGAAGGTGGTGCTGGTAAAAGATGAATAAATTGTTTCGATCAAAATGAAATACTCCGCTGCAAACTGTTAAAAATAAAAACAATGAAGAAAACAAATTTGATCATTCTCCTAATCTTTACTATTCGGTTAATGGCTTATGCCCAATCATGCCTTCCTGATGGCATTTCATTCTATTCCCAGGAGTCAATCGACGACTTTCACCTCAATTATCCAAATTGCACTGAAATTGAAGGTAATGTTTGGGTAGCCGATGAAGGAATCACAAATGTTGATGGATTAGGCGTTTTAACCTCAATTGGAGGTTCATTGGAATTTTGGTCCTACGATACGACCATTAATTTAACCGGTTTGATTAACCTGACGACCATTGGTGGCGACCTTAATTTTTATGGAACACCCTTGGTAAGTTTGTCAGGACTGGATCACCTGACTTCCATTGGGCGGGATCTTAACATATATGAATGCTATGAACTAACTGATTTGTCGGGGCTACAAAACCTAACCTCCGTTGGAAGAGATATGGCCATTATGAGAAGTAATTTGAGCAATTTATCAGGACTTGGAAAACTATATTCCATTGCTCGGGATTTTTGGATCATTCAAACGAATTGTATTAACCTGTCGGGGTTGGATAATCTAACCACCATTGGGAGAGATTTTCACATAAAAAGCAACTATTCCCTTGAAAATTTATCTGGATTGTCGGGTTTGACGTCCATTGGCGGGGACATGGTTTTAATTCCTTACATAAGCAACAATGGTAATCTATCACTAGTTAATATGGAAGGCTTAGAAAATTTAATCACGATAGGAGGAAACCTTCAGATGGAAGAAAATAATTCACTTATTGATTTAACGGGATTAGAAAATCTGAGGGCTATCCATGGGTACCTAATGCTTGACAAGAATCAATCTCTAAGCAGTTTACAAGGAATAAGTAGTTTAGACACATTAAATTATGGTCTCTATCTCAGAAACAACCCCGCTATCGCAAGTATCTCAGCACTGCAAAACCTATCATTTCTTGGCGGGTATATCTGGATAGATTCTTCCGGGAAACTAAAAAGCTTATCCGGCCTTGAAAATATCAATCCTGAAAACATTTACTCGCTAATTTTGACAGGAAATGATTCATTATCCACCTGTGAAGTTGAAAGCATATGCAGCTATCTGGCCAACCCCGATGCAGAGGCTTCAATTTGGTACAATGCACCTGGCTGCAACAGCAAGGAAGAAGTGGAACAGGCATGTCAGGCTTCGGATATTTCAGAGTCCGGTAAAATATCCAATTTTACCCTATCCCCAAACCCGGCACATGGTGTGGTTAATATATCTGGCAATCTTCACTTTGCTATTATTAACATCACTTTTTATAACAACCTGGGCCAAAAAGTAATGCATCAACATGAAAACACCGATAAAGTTGATATTTCAAAGTTTGAGCAAGGTTTATATATTGTTGAAATAGAATTTAATAACCAGAAAATAAGAAAAAAATTAATCATTATCTAAATAACCATTTAAGAATATCTTATATCCGAATAAAGAGCGGGCCAAAATAAAACAGAAACATTAAATACCTATGCAAATTCCAGATGAATTTCACCCAATTTTGAAGACTGTTCATAAAGAAATATTTATAAATTTACCGTCATGGAAATAATCGAAAACCTGGAACCTTTACTTAGGATCTTTTGGCTGGTAGCCATCCCCAGCAGCCTTATTTTTATCATTCAAACCATCATGACTTTTGTAGGTGCAGATGCTGCCGATGGCGGCATGGATACTGACTTTGATGCCGGTATGGATGGCTCCGGAGCTCAGTTTCAGCCCTTCTCCCTGCGAAATCTGATCAACTTTTTGCTGGGTTTCAGCTGGACGGGCATTTCATTTTATCATACCATTTCCAATCCGACTGTCTTGCTGATTATTGCGCTGGTGGTAGGCTTGCTATTTGTTTACTTGTTTTTTCTCATCATTGCCCAAATTCAGAAGTTGGCCGAAGACAATTCATTTAAAATCACCAGCGCCCTCAACAAAACAGCCGATGTTTATCTCACCATTCCGGGACAAAAAAGCGGAAAAGGCAAGATCATGATCAGCATCAAAGGCTCGTTTCATGAACTGGATGCCATGACAGAACAGGAAAAAATCACCACAGGAACCGTAGTAAAAGTGGTAAAAATTGAAAGCGGAGATATTTTAATTGTAGAAACCCTTTAAAAAATAATTATGACACCAGCCATTATTGTCGTTGTTGCAGCCATTGTACTTTTTATCACCATTCTATCCCTGGTTTCACGTTACAAACGATGTCCCTCGGATAAAATATTGGTTATTTATGGAAAAACAGGAGGTACTTCGGCCAAATGTGTGCACGGTGGTGGCGCCTTTATCTGGCCCGTAATTCAGGATTATGCCTTTCTGGACCTCAAACCTCTTTCCATCGAAGCCAATCTAACCAATGCCCTGAGCCGACAGAATATCCGGGTAGATGTGCCAAGCCGCTTTACCATTGCCATCTCCACCGAGAGTGACAGCATGAATACAGCCGCTGAACGTCTCTTGGGATTGTCATCGGAACAGATTCAGGAATTGGCCAAGGACATCCTTTTTGGTCAGTTGCGTTTGGTGATAGCCACCATGACCATCGAAGAAATCAATACCGACCGCGATAAATTCCTCGAAAACATTTCGAAAAACGTAGACAGCGAATTGAAGAAAATCGGTTTGAAACTGATCAACGTGAACGTTACCGACATAAAAGACGAATCGGGATACATTGAGGCTTTGGGTAAAGAAGCCGCCGCAAAAGCCATCAACGAAGCCAAAGTAAGTGTGGCCGAGCAGGAAAAGATTGGTGAAACCGGAAAAGAAATGGCCAACCGCGAAAAAGATACGCAGATCGCTGAAACCCACCGCGACCGGGATGTGAAGATTGCCATCACCCAAAAAGACAGAGAAGTAAGTATCGCCGTGGCAGCCAAAGATGAAGCCATTGGCCGGGCCGAAGCCATGCGCGACACCCGGGTAAAAACCTCCGAAGCCAATGCTTTGGCCATAAAAGGTGAAAACGAAGCAAAAATATCCATCGCCAACTCCGATGCACTGCGCAGGGAAAAAGAAGCCGAAGCAGCACATTTGGCAGTAGCAGCGGAAAAAGTGCAACAAGCCAGGGCACTGGAAGAATCGTATGTGGCTGAACAAAAGGCCGAAACAGCGCGTTCAGAAAGAGAACGTTCTACCCAAATAGCCAACATTGTGGTCCCTGCCGAAATCGACAAACAACGGGTGATCATCGAAGCACAAGCCGTTGCAGAACAAATCAGGGAAAATGCCAAGGGCCAGGCGGATGCCATTTATGCCAAAATGGAAGCCGAAGCAAAAGGGTTATACGAAATCCTCACCAAACAGGCCGAAGGGTACCGACAGGTAGTGGCTGCCGCCGGTGGCGACCCGACCAAAGCTTTCCAACTGTTGCTGATAGAGAAACTTCCCGAACTGGTGAAAACACAGGTAGATGCCATTAAAAACATCAAAATAGACAAAATTACGGTTTGGGATTCAGGCAATCAAACCGATACCGGAAATTCTTCTACGGCCAATTTTGTTTCAGGGATGATGAAAACCATTCCTCCTTTGAATGACCTGTTTAATATGGCAGGACTGAATTTACCTTCCTACTTAAAAGGTGAAGTTGCCGAGGATAAAAAATCCGCCACTGAACCCGAAAAAGAGGAAATAAAATAATTTATTTTACGTAATTCATTTAATTTCAATCAGGTGCAACACCCTGATTGAAATTTTTTTTGATAAAAACACCTTTTTATCATTCTTGTACTCTTTCCCCCACCTCTGGCGTGCGGTTTTCCAACGTGTGTCGCTACCTGCATCAACTACCGTTTTCTCAAACTTTAAACAAAATATAGCCTGGTTGGTAGAATTGAACAAGTATTTGTATTAATAATTTGCCTGGAGCCACGGGCTAAAGCCGCGTGGCAATGGATATTGTGCTATCATGAAGTTGTCTCCCTGGTGCGTGTTTTTTTTCAACACGTGACCCAACCAACACCCCAAACCTGTAATAACTACCGATTTCCTAAACTACTCAAAGTGCCGTAGGCACGACCGATATTGTAATCCTGGATTTCAATCCAGGCAACCACCATCTCTGGTGCGCTTTTTTTCCAACGCGTGCCATTACCTGCATCAACTACCCTTTTCTCAAACTTTAAACAAAAACACAACCCTGTTGGCAGAATTGAACCAGCCTCAGTTTATTGATTTGCTAATTGTTGTATTAAGGGCACGCGAAACATTCGCGCGCTAGTTGGGAGGTGTGGTAGTTTATCAAATATTAAAGCCTGATATAGAATCCAATCAACCAGTTTTCCGGTTTAAATCCTATTTCAAAATTGCTGGTCTTTTTTTCTCTATCAATTACTGAGTCATAGGTTTTTTGTGTGTATTCAACCAATTTTAATCTTAGCTCCATGCCAAAATTTTTATAAATATCAAGTTTAAAAACCGGTTGAAGCCCAAAGCAGAAATACTCTTTTTCGGTGTTTTCATGTATCTCTTCATAAATAACATAGGAATAACTGGCACTGTCAACCTCATAATGCAGGTGGTTGGTTTCAGTTTTGTTAAAACTGTATTTCGAATAGAATTCAACTGCAATGGTTATCCTGTTTGAAATATTCGTAAAATATTGAAAAAAAATAAGGGGGCTGATCTCATTTTGAATTTCTTTCTTATTAGAATATCCTAATATATTTCCATAACCAATCGATTCACTGATGGCAGGTACATCTGCATTTGGGTTCAATTCATCAGTAAAATTGCAATAAGACAATCCCAACCCGTAATAGAAATGGCTTTTAAACTTTTTCCCCGCATAAAAGTTAAAAGTCAAATCATTTATCTTTTCCCCAAACTGATTTGACCCATAAAGAGCGTTTGATGCATCAATATTGTCTTTATGCTGATAATAGTAACCCTGATCCAATATTAAAATAAAGTTTTTATCCGTTTGTGCTTCCAATTGAACCAGACCTAAAACAAAGATTATAGTAAGTATATATTTCATAGAAATTTTCATTGATTATTCAGAGAACTGATCGGGTATAGCATGTGTTGTGAATTAATTTAGAGTCTGAAATAGCAACCAAGTAACCAGTTTTCAGGCTTAAAACCAATCTCTAAGCCATTTGTCTTTCTATCAACCGGCTCGCCATCGTCTTTGGTTTTCTGTGCGTATTCAATTAATCCAAATCGGAATTCCATGCCCACGCACTTTGAAATATTGAATCTTAACATAGGTTGTAACCCAAAGCTTATGTATTGTTTCTTGGTCAATCTGGTATTTTCATTACCTTTTATATAATTGCCTACCCCGCTACCGGGTTGATAATATATGCTACTCGTTTTGGTTTTATTAAAAGTGTATTTCATGTAGAAATCGGTTGCAAAGGCTATCCTGTTTGATACATCGGCAAAATATTGGATAAAAATAAGCGGACTAATACCATTCTGAATTTTATTCTTATTCACAAAACCTATTGTGGTTCCGTAACCCGACGATCCGCTTGCTTTAGGAGTATCGGAATCAGGATTGATTTCCTCATGATCATAACTATAACATATTCCTACTCCATAATAGAAATGGTTTCTTAACTTTTTTCCTGCCGAAAAATTAAAGGTCAATGCATTATACTTTTCTCCGAAGTTTTTTAATCCCGTAGCATTGTATGAAGCGTCAGCAAGATCTTTATACTGGTAAAAGTAGCCGAAATCCGATGTTAAGATGTAGTCTTTATCCTTTTGAGCCACCATTTGAGTCAAACTTAAAATAAAGATGAAAGTGATGATTTGTTTCATATGTTTCTTTTTTTTTTATTATATACTGGTTTGAATACAGGGAGGAGGATTTTGTCCATAATCTCAAAGAAATGCAAGTCGAAGCAACAGGCCTCAAAACTGATGTTTTATTAAGCAGGTTGTTTTCATTGGTTTTATTTAATATGATTCATTCGTTTGCCAATACTTCACGCCCAATCCTTGGACTAGATTTAGGCAAAGTTAAGATATATAATCTTACGCGGACAGAGCCGGAAATAACTTTTCGCTCCCCCCTCAGCATAATTTTACTTGTCTCTCAGGCATGAATCAGAGCTTAGTGTTCGTTATATTTTTTCAAACTACGCTTAGTTTGGAGAAGGTTGTTCTTCTCCTTTTCTCCTATAACCAATTCGTTTTCTGGGCTGACGGTTTTCCTGTTTTTCAATGAGTTCATCGAGGTAGCTAAATACCAGCGCTATGTTTTTGTCCGGTTTTCAAGCTTCTTTTTTATTTCTTCTATATCAAGCCTCACACTTAAATTATCTGTGAGTATTTCGCGCATCTTTACAAAAACCTCGATAATTCTGATACTCATCTGTCTGGCTCTCTTACTTCTTAAAACATTTGAGAGTTGAAACACTCCATGCTCAGTAAACACATTAGGCAAATAACGTTGACCACCCCAACTTGAGGTAACAGTTTGTGACCTCAAGTTATTAAACTCTACTTTCGTAAGTTCAAACATAAAATGTTCGGGGAATATCTCCGGATTACGTTTTACAGCTTGTTTCAATGCTTTGGTTTCAACTTCACAAAGTTCTGCCAAATCACGGTCTACCATCACCTTTTGACCCCTGATAAAATAGATATTGCTCATTATCACTTCATCCGGCAACATGAGTTGGTCGGGTTTGTTTTTGTCAGGCGTTTGATTTCTTATGGTGATTTCAAAATTAGTTTCATACTAACGCAGACAGGTGCCACTATGCTTAGTTTGGGGGAAGCAAATAGTCTGAACTTATGTATCTCACATGCTATTAAAACAACCCGACTAAAAAACTATATTACTTTTGCATTCAACACAAAGTAGCTAAGGTAAGCAAACTTCTTGGGTAATCAAATTGAAACGATTAATCTACGGACATGATTTCGATGGTGAATAAGAAAATAGAACATCCCGCTGTAAAGCCAAAAATCCACCCCCGCAGTAAGCACCTCGGGCGTTACGATTTTAAGCTATTAATTGAGCGTAACCCGGATTTAGCGCCCTTTGTCAGGAACAATGCGTACAACGATCTTTCAATTGATTTTTCGAACCCGGATGCCGTAAAAATGCTGAACAAGGCTTTGCTTATATACTATTACAACCTGACCGACTGGGATATTCCTGCGCACTATTTATGTCCGCCAATCCCCGGAAGGGCCGATTACATCCATCATATTGCTGAGTTACTGGCAACCTACAACCATGGCAAAATTCCGATCGGCCAGTCGATTCATTGTCTGGATGTGGGCGTCGGGGCCAGTTGTATCTATCCCATCATCGGAATCAACGAATATGGTTGGACGTTTACCGGAACAGAAACCGATCAGGTGGCCTTACAATCTGCGGACAAAATCATCCAATCGAATGCTGTATTAAAAGGAAAAATAGACTTGCGGCTACAGACCGATGCAATGGACATTTTCAGAGGAATTATTCAGCCGGACGAACATTTCGATTTAACCATTTGCAATCCCCCTTTTCATGCTTCGGCAGCCGAAGCGCAAGCCGGAACGTTGCGGAAATTAAGCAACCTGAGTCAGCAACGGATTACGAAGCCCACCCTCAATTTTGGAGGTAAGAACTCCGAGTTGTGGTGCGAAGGGGGTGAAATCAGGTTTGTACGCACCATGATCAGACAGAGCAGGAAATTTGCCTCTTCCTGCTTTTTGTTTTCCACACTGATCTCCAAGAAGTCGAATCTCAGGGCAGTTTATGGCGCGCTGAATCAAGCCGAAGCCATTGAGGTACATACCATCGAAATGGGACAAGGAAACAAAACCAGCAGAATAGTAGCGTGGACCTTTCTCACACCCAAACAACAGAATGTGTGGATGGAGAGCAGGTGGATGAAGAAATAATTCGTATGCAAGAAATCCTGTTTAACCAGAAAGGACCAATCGCACGATAAGCTAATTTGTTCTGGTCATATCTTCCGGAACCAACACGATAAAGTCAGCCAGATGCTGGTTCTCCACGCTAAGTGTGTCAATGTCCTTTTGCAGCACGGTGGTGATGGTTACAATCTTCAACCCTGGTTTGTATCGGTTCAGGTGCCAGATAATACTTTCTTTATTATCAGAATGATAGCTTCCATTGTAATGGATAAACAATTGATCATCCGGTTTATTCAATGAAATCTGATACGCCATGGTAGCATCTTTTAAGGCCTGCGATTTAGGAAGGTTGGCATTGGAATGCCCCTGGGCCTTCATTTCGGTCATCAGGTCAGCATAACAGCTGACCGTAGAATCGTAAGCAATGGGGAGCGGAGCCATATACGCCCGTGCTTCGGCAGAAAAATACTGAAGTGTATCCAGGCCTTGTTTATAAACTACTGATGCATAACGCCTTGGGACATTGGTGGCCACAAAGTACAAGCCGCTGTCCTTGGCAAATTGTACCAGGGGTTTGTAATCGGTTTTATAGTTGGGCCAAAGGCGGGCTTCTTTTTCGAAGCTGCTTGCGGTTATTTTTCCTTCCATATATTCATTTAAGATCAGTTGATTGTCTGCCTCAAACATTTCTGCACCCAGAATGATTTTCCCGTCTTTACGAACATATAAATCCTTTGTTATTTCCAATTGTAACCAATGTGCGATGGGATTATCGTGCTGTTCACCAAAAAACACAACATCTGCCTCCTGGAGAGCATCCAGCATTTTTTCATATTTTACCTGTTTGCCTTCAGCATCTAACAGCCTGTAGGCGGGTTTGTCGGGTTTAAAAGAAACGAGTGTAAACAAAGTCAGTGTGATAACAATTAGTTTTTTCATGTGTGGAAGATTAATACAGTTTCTATAATAAATATTGGGTGTGTTAGTAAATAGGGATAACTCAGGATTTTGATTTTTTAAGCTTTTCTTCATGAAAGAGTAGTGGAAGCAGCTGGTCGATACCATTCACAGCCTGGGTAATTCCTTCCTCGCCTTGCATCACAATTCTGATCATTTGTTCCTGTTTTTTTTCAACCTCAGCCATCACCTGACGACATGCACCACACGGCGTTACAGGATGCGTTGTTACAAAACGATCGCATTGCGCGGTAAGGGCGACGGAAACAACCGGTACGCCCGGAAATGAGGATTGTGCATGAAAAAGAGCCACGCGTTCGGCGCACATCCCGGAGGGATAAGCAGCATTTTCCTGATTGCCACCCATTACGATTTCTCCATTAGCAAGCAAAGCAGCAGCGCCAACATGAAACTCTGAATAGGGCGCGTAAGAACCTTCAAGTGCTTCCTTTGCCTTATTTAGCAATGCTCGGTCGCTTTTAGGCAAATCTTCCCCGTCACCATATTCTTCAATCTTCAAAGTAATTAATTTTACTTCCATCGTTTTTAGATTTAACGCTAAATTACATTTTATTCCTGATTTCCAAGCTGCCAGGTACTTGTATTACGTTTTCTGCCAAAAAGCAACAATGAAAAAAAGAAAGCAAACAGTGTTGCTCCGGCCTGCGTTTCAAAGGTGTCATCCGACAACATCGAAATGATGAGGATCAGAAAAAAGGAATTAAAGAAATAATCGTGAAAAGCCCGCAATTTTATTCCTGGATATATCAGTGCAAACAAAAACCACAGCAAACCCAATAGACCATAAGCCACAGCGATACCTAAAAACTGGTTATGGGCATGATAGCGGTATTGTCGCTCAAGTGGAGTATTCATTTCTTCATACTGGGTGTTGAAGGCATCCTCCAGGTCACCCGTCCCCACACCATATATGAGGTTGTTCCCGATAATTCCAATAGAAGCCCTGATGTATTCAATACGTTGCATCGAACTACTTCCACTGGGATTTCCTGTTTTTTGATAAACATCGTATCCTTTCAGCATCTTTAAAATGCGAACTCTTAAACCAGGTGACTTAATGTAGTTTATATTGGCAATGCCCTGTTCAATGGTTTTTATATCCCAGTCAGTTAATGCATTTACGCCATCGGCATCTTTTCTCAGGTTTTTTGAAGTCAGGTACCTGATCAAGGTAGCTTCAACAGAATATCCTTCTTTTGTTACACCTCCATAGTCAATGTTGCTTCTTTGATCCCAAGCCTCTTCAAGTTCCATTGTACACACGTACAACCCAACATATTTTCCGTCCTCAACCTGGCTTCTTGTTGTATCATGCTGGTATGGATTTCCAAGTCTGGTCACTTTATCGAGCGTCGAAAAATTAGTTGCAGGGGGAGTGGTGGCTTCAACAACTGTACGCCAAACTTCGAAAATGAACAACAAGGGAATAGCGATGGTGATCCCAATGATGGCCATACGTAACAGACGAAACCTGATTTTTAATAAGAGCCAGATCAAATAGCCGATACTGCCAGCCACCAGAATCAATGTACCTGTAACCGACTCGAGTAAAAACAGGATGGTGATAAACCAACCAATCAGCAATACAAATAAAGCTCGTTGCCAAAGTTTGAATCGCTGATCGTGGAATGCGAAATATATCAGGATAAAAATGCCAAAGCTAACATTTAGTCCAAACCTTATAGGTGAGATAAAGGGTGAAATTTCTCTGATATCCGTGAAATTTCCGGTGATCAATAATCCACCGCTAACCATAGTCCCTGCAAAAATAGCGGCCAGGTAAAACATCAACAATAACCTAAAACGATGAAACGGCAATGGGTTCATGGTTGATATGACCACCGGAAGTATCAACAAAGGAAGCTTTACACGTAAATCCTTCAAGGCATAATCAAAATTTTGAGTATGCAACAAGCCGATAATATGCAGAAGGTAAATTGAAACCAATACTACAGCCGCAGGATTACGGAAAAACAAGCCCAGTTTTTCAGCTAAATTGTCGACTGTAAGGCTATACAGGTAATGAATAAAATGAAAAAATCCCCTTATGGGGCCACTAAATTTGAAAAACCGGAAAGCAATTTGAAACGAAAAACCAGACCAAATCCACAGTCCAAAAAGAGCAAACTCGCTCACGCTCATGGCATATTTCGATAAGGGTATGCTCATTGCGAGCAATACCAGGGCCACGAAATAGGACATCGAATGAATGTTTGTTCCCGAGTTCATGTTTTCTGACTTATTCTAAATGGGTGGTGTCAGCTATTTTGGCTATGTAGGTTCCATTCAGAACGGAATCGTACTGATTCTTATTTTCAAGTAGTTCGATGGCATCCCTGATCTCGGGATCGCTTTGCAAGGCGGCCTTTATTTTGCCTTTTTGATAATAATAACGCGTAATAATCTCAACCCTGATCATTTCTTCAATTTCAGACCTGTGTTTGTCAATGTCCTTTTTCTTTTCCTCTTTGATCAGTTCCTTAATAACACCGAGTTGGTCGCCAATGGCGGCATGATAAGATTCCCGTGTTGAACTGGATTCGATCCGTGATAGCAGCGATTCAGTTTCGGTTTTATAGTCAAACGACTGGAGAGAAACAAAGGATTTAAACGCGTCGAAAAGGGAATCAGTCACCTGAAATTGATCAATTGACGCGATGCTATCGTGTTTTAATACAAAATCATTTACAAACCTGAAAATATAATTTTGTGAATATAAATCTCCACTAATCTGGTTAAAAATTCTGCTCTCGACATTTACATCGGGGGTAATACCTCCACCATCGTAAACAGTTCGTCCCTTGCGGGTTTTAAATGCTGAAATAAGCGAATCAGGGGCTTTTGCCACAGCCATTGGCCCGTCTTGCTGGAAATAGTCGATGGCCTGAATGCACCGCCCGCTAGGTATATAATATTTAGCCACGGTAATTTTTACTTTGGAATTATAGGGCAATGGCACAATGTTTTGAACGAGGCCTTTTCCATAAGTACGTTCGCCGATGATGACCCCGCGATCTAAATCCTGAATGGCACCAGCAACGATTTCGGAAGCAGAGGCACTGTTGTTATCTACCATAATCACCAATGGTATACTTCCATCAATTTCCTTATTTCGGGTAACATGTGTTTGAATGCTTGCCTTGGTTTTTCCTTTGGTTGTTACAACGAGTTCATTCTTAGGCACAAAAATGTTGACAATGTCAACTGCTTCATTTAACAATCCGCCACCATTCCCACGCAGGTCAATAATCAAGCCTTTTAAAGGTTGATCAGTTGCCAGTTGGGAGAAGGCATTCCTTACCTCCTGGGCCGAATTGGGATTAAACTGGGAGAGGCTTATATATCCAACACCTTGGCTAACAAATCCACTGTAAGGAATATTGGGGATTTTTATCTTTTCGCGTAAGATGGTGACTTTGCTCGTTAATGAATCGCCATACCGTTTAATAAGCAGGATGCATTCTGAACCCGGAACACCTTTCAGTTTGTCACTTACCTCGGTGGTGGTTTTACCTTTGGCAGATTCTCCATCGATGCTCATGATTTGGTCACCTGCTCTAAGGCCTGCTTTTTGAGCGGGAAATTCCTCATAAGGTTCGGTAATAATTACATAATCACCTTGTTGTTGAATGAGCGCTCCGATACCGCCATATTCGCCTTTTGTCATTAGTTCGAAATCTTCGCGTTTCGACTCAGGCACATAAACCGTATACGGGTCGAGTTTTTCGAGCATCGCATTAATGGCCGTCGTGTTTAATTCGCCCGGTTTGATGTCATCGGCATAGTTTAAATTCAACTGGCGCAAAAGGTCAGCATAGATCTCCAGGTTTTTCGAGAGCTCGAAATTATTCTTCTCCTGAGCACCTACCTGAATAGTGGCCAAAAACAGGAAGATGATCAACGCATATTGTAATCTGAGGAATGTTTTCATACTTTTAATAGTTTAAGGTACAGGATCGTAGCCACTTCCACCCCATGGGTTACACGAGGCAATTCGTTTTAACGCGAGCCAACCTCCTGTAAAAGGACCATGCTTTTTAAGTGCTTCAACGCTAAAACTGGAGCAGGTTGGGGTATAACGGCACGATCTGCCAAGAAATGGGGACAAAGTATATTGGTAAACCCGAATCAACAATATAAAAAAATCTGCCAATAATTTCTTCATCCTTTTAAGATAATCTGTGCAAAACTAGGATTAATTTCTTTTCTATTTCTGCATACGACAGAATAGTTTTACCCACGTAAACGAATCCAATAAGCAGTTGTTGTGCGTCTTTACTCCGTTTTTCCCAAAGCAGCTGTTTATTGGTACGATAAGCTTCACGAATGAGTCGTTTTATACGATTCCTATCGACCGCATGTTTAAAAGTCCTTTTTGGAACCACCACCAAAATCTGAACAGGTGGGAAAACAACCTCCGAGGTCTCCCAAAACACCACTTTAAACGGATATACAAACATCGACTTGCCATGTTCAAACAAACTGCTTATCAGCGTAACGCTGTGAAGCCGCTCCGCTTTTTTAAATGTATTACCGTTCGTTTCCATGCAAGATAAAAGTTGAATAATGAAATCGATGGGTTTTTTGCAATAAATTTCACCCGGATGCAAAAATACGGTTTCATTCCGATTAACCAACATTCGTTATCCAGAAACGAAGTATATCATTGGTATAAAACTACTTATATCCTCAGAACCTTTCATCCGTGCCTACAAAAAAAATGGTCAACCTCCTCAAAAAAACCTTTAGCAAAAAAAAGCAGTACGATGTAGCAAAAGTTGACTTCCTTTTCCTAATTTCGGAGCTTTAAAAAAAAATACCATGATTAATAAACCCCGGTTATCGTTTTGGCAGATATGGAACATGAGTTTCGGCTTTCTGGGAATTCAGTTTGGATTTGCTTTGCAGAACGCGAATGCCTCGCGCATCTTGCAAACATTTGGTGCTGATGTGGAACACCTCAATTGGTTTTGGCTTGTTGCACCCCTTACCGGGATGATCGTCCAACCCATTATCGGATATTTCAGCGACAAAACCTGGAATAAATTTGGAAGGCGCAGGCCCTATTTTCTGGCAGGGGCCATTCTGACCAGTATTGCTTTGATTTTAATGCCCAATGCACCACACCTTGCTTCGTGGATTTCGCCCATGTTTGTTGGAGGTGGCCTGTTGATGATCATGGATGCCTCCATCAACATTTCCATGGAACCATTTCGGGCTTTGGTAGCCGATAAATTACCTGAAGAACAACATGCATTGGGATTTTCGATGCAAACGCTGTTGATTGGTATTGGTGCTGTTGTTGGTTCCTGGCTCCCATACATCCTTGGGAATTGGGCAGGTATTCCTACCGAATCCGCTACAGCGGGATTGGTTCCACCCAATGTGGTGTGGTCGTTCTATATCGGTGCAGCGGTTCTTATCTCATCCATCATCTGGACGGTTGGTACCACCAACGAATACCCTCCAGAGTTTTATGAAAATGAAGCAACTGAAGAAAAAACAAAAGCAAAGTTTACCATTCCTAAAACCATGTGGCAGCTTCTGTTGGTTCAGTTTTTTTCCTGGTTCGCGCTGTTCAGCATGTGGGTTTATACCACTCCGGCTGTTGCCAGACATTTTTACGACACCATCGATCCAGCCTCGAAAGCCTATCAGGAAGCAGGTAACTGGGTTGGAATTTTATTTGGGATTTATAATGGAGTTTCTGCTATTATAGCTCTTTCGTTACCCAAAATGGCCAAAAAACTCGGAAGAAGAACCACACACGCATTGGCTCTTACGTTGGGAGGAATTTCGTTTATCTCCTTCTTGTTTTTTACCGATCCTGTATATTTGATTATACCCATGATCGGAATCGGCATTGCTTGGGGAAGTATCCTGTCGATGCCGTACGCCATGCTTGCCAACTCAATCCCTCCCAAACAGATGGGGGTTTTCATGGGACTATTTAACATGTCCATCACCATCCCTCAGATAATAAATGGTGTTTTTGGCGGGTTTATTCTGACCTTCGCATTTAAGGGTGATCCAATCTACTCCATCGTTATGGCAGGAGTTCTGATGATTTTGGGAGCCGTCAGCACCTTCTTCGTTCAGGATAAACTGGATGAAAAGATGATGAAATAAATTGCTTATGATTGTCCCGAATTCAGGTTCATGTTCATTCTAAAACGAATCGTAGACACTTTATCTTTCTTTCAGGCAACCTGCACACGTTTGAAATATGCAATATCCCCGGAAGAGTCGGCTATTTGCATTTTTCGACTTAATTTCACTATGTAAATAGTGCCGTATGTACAATCAATAATGCGATCTTTGCACACTATTTTATTGGATATGTCTACGACCGGATCCCTTTTGGCGAATTTTTTTTTAATACCTCAATTTACTGAACAATGGTAAAAAACTCCTTTGAAGCAGTTATTTTCGACCTCGATGGTGTCATCACAAAAACAGCCATCACCCACAGCCAGGCCTGGAAAAAGATGTTCGACCAATACCTGACCGGTCGTCAACAAGTGTATGGCGAAACCTTTGTTGAATTTACCAAAGAGGATTACCTCACCTATGTGGATGGGAAACCCCGCTACGAAGGAGTGCAGTCGTTTCTGAAATCGAGGAATATTGACCTGCCATTTGGAACTCCCGAAGACAGTCTGGCCCTTGAAACAGTCTGTGGTTTGGGAAACAGAAAAAACGAAGCCTTCAACGAAGTACTTGCCAACGAGGGTGTTGAAGTTTACCCCTCCACAGTGGCACTGCTCGAACAATTGAAGAAAGACCATATCCGCATTGGTGTGGCTTCATCAAGCAAAAACTGTGAAGCTGTACTCACCGCAGCCGGATTAAATCATTTTGTGGAAACCCGAGTCGATGGTGTGGTTTCAGCCGAAATGGGACTAAAAGGCAAACCCCAGCCCGATATCTTTCTTACAGCCGCCAAAAACCTGGGTGTCGATCCCGACAAGGCCATTGTGATAGAAGATGCTGTCTCAGGCGTTCAGGCCGGAAAAAATGGAAACTTTGGTCTGGTGATTGGCCTGGCACGCGAAGAAAACCATGAAGCGCTCCGGTCCAACGGCGCCGATATGGTGGTAAGCGACCTGGAAGAAATCACCCTGGAAGACATCAACGAATGGTTTCACGAAGGAAAAAAAAAAGATAGCTGGACCTTAAACTACCACGATTACAACCCGGCAAACGAAAAATCGCGCGAAGCACTGCTCACCATTGGAAATGGATATTTTGGTACCAGAGGTGCCATGGAAGAAACCAGTGCCGAAGAATCCAACTATCCGGGAACCTATATTGCCAGCCTGTATAACCGGCTCGCCACTCCCATTGCCGATCGCATGGTTGAAAATGAAGACTTTGTAAATGCACCCAACTGGTTGCCCATCCGGTTTAAAATTGATGATGAAACCTGGTTCGATCCCAATCAAACCAACATCAATCAAATCAGCAGGACACTCAATTTCAAAAACGGTTTGCTCACCAGATCGCTCATCGTAACAGATGAAGAAAACAGAAAAACTGCCATTAAAAGTGAACGGTTTGTCAGCATGTATCATCCGCATCAGGCTTGCATTCGGTATAGCGTTACTCCTCTCAATTATACTGCTGTCATCAGTTTTTCGTCATCACTGGATGGCACGCACAAAAATGAAGGGGTGAACCGTTATAAAGCGCTAAATCAACAACATTTACAACCTGTTAAGGAAGGTGGCGAAGGAAACCTCTCCTGGCTTCTGGTAAAAACCACCCAGTCGGGCATTGAAATAGCCGAGGCCGCCAAACTAACCCTGACTTTGAACGGCATTCCTGAAACAATCGACTTTGGTGTGACTTCCGATGCAGGCATCGTATATACTTATGCCAGCCATCAAATCATGGAAGGAGAAACCCTGGGCATCGAAAAAATGGTTTCCATCCACGCTTCTCATCTGGACGGTAAGAACCCGCTTCAAAGTGCCATTGAAGAAGTAAAAACAATGCTTTCCTTTGATGATTTATTACAAAAAAGTGCCGAAGCCTGGGACAAAATATGGGATAAAGTCAACATCAAACTTACAGGTGACCGACTGGCTCAGAAGTTATTGCGCATGCATACCTACCACCTGATGGTGTCAGCTTCGCCCCACAACCGACAGATTGATGCCAGTATGACAGCCCGGGGATTACATGGCGAGGCCTACCGCGGTCACATTTTTTGGGATGAACTTTTTATCCTGCCTTTTTACGACATCCACTTCCCGGAAACGGCAAAATCAATGTTGATGTACCGCTACCGCCGTCTGGATAAAGCCCGTGAATATGCCAAAGAGTATGGCTACAAAGGCGCCATGTTCCCCTGGCAAAGTGGCAGCGATGGCCGTGAAGAAACGCAGGTGGTGCATTTAAACCCACTCACCGGGCATTGGGGCGATGACTACAGTTCGTTGCAAAGGCATGTTTCGCTGGCCATCGCATACGATATCTGGCAATACCTCCACATCACCGGCGACTGGGATTTTATGGAAGAATATGGTGCTGAAATGTTTCTCGAAATATGTCAGTTTTGGGAAAGCAAATGCCAATGGAACCAGGATACCCGGCGTTATTCCATCGACAAAGTAATGGGTCCTGATGAGTTCCACGAAAGTTATCCTGACACCGAAGAAGGAGGCCTTCGCGACAATGCCTACACCAACATCATGGTTTCATGGATGTTTGATAAGGCCGATGAGTTGGTTAAAAAACTTAGTTTGACCACCAGAAACAAGCTTTTCCGGAAAACGGGAATCCTGCAAGAGGACATTGAAAAATGGAATGAGATTAAAACCCACCTGAATCTGGTCATCAATGAGGATGGGATTATTGCCCAATATGATGGTTATTTTGAATTAAAGGAACTCGATTGGGATTATTACCGCAATAAGTTTGGCAATATTTACCGGATGGACAGGTTGTTGAAAGCCGAAGGAAAATCGGCTGATGATTACAAAGTGGCCAAACAGGCAGATACCCTGATGACATTTTACAACCTGGATCAGGAGCAGGTGGCACACATCCTGTTGGAGATGGGATATTCCCTGCCCAAAGACTTTTTGGAGAGAAACCTCCGCTATTATCTCGACAGGACCTCGCATGGCTCCACTTTGAGCCGGGTGGTACATTCGCAATTGGCAAATGCCATCGGAAACTATCAGCTGAGCAGTGAACTATACCGCGATGCACTAACCTCAGATTATGCCGACATCCAGGGAGGAACCACCGCCGAAGGTATTCATGCCGGTGTGATGGCAGGAACACTGATGATTGCCCTAAACACATTCGCCGGAATTGACCTGCGTGGTGAAAGGCTTAAGGTTACACCGCATTTACCCGAAACATGGAAAGAATTGGCCTTTCGACTCACCTTTAAGGGCGTTGATTATCAATTTGAAATATCAAAAGATGTAGTTCAGGTGATGACAGATAAACCTGCAAAAATATTGATATTCGACTCAGAATTCGAAACTACAAAAGGGGCGACCCTGATGTATATTTTTTAGCATGAAGTAGTTGATTTAATTATGCAAAACCAAATTATAACTATTACCGACAAACACAGGGCCGCTGCCCAGCTGATCGTCGACAGGGTGCTGGTGGAACGAACACCGAAGTTCATTATGACCGTAACCGGCGAGGTAGGAACCGGCAAATCTACCATCTCATACCTGGTGGCAAAAATTTTGAAGGATTATGGATATAGGTGCAAGATTATGGAACTGGACAACTACTACAAAATTCCACCCCTTGAAAGAAAAGCCTGGCGCAGGAAACATGGCCTTGGTAAAATAGGCCCGGATGAATATAACTGGGAAAAAATTTATGAAAACATCAGTGATTTTAAAGAAGACCGGGTGGCTGCCATGCCGTTGGTTGATCTGCTTACCGATTATGTTGATGAATTAACCACTGATTTTAAGGGCGTTGATATACTCATCATCAGAGGTTTATACTCAATCAACTGCAAAGAATCGAAGCTGAAGGTTTTCATCGAGTTGTCGTATCAGGAAGTTTTAGAACAAAATACCTATGTAGCCAGTGAAGTGATTGATGATTTTCGCCTGCAAGTGATGCAGAGGGAACAGGAAATGGTGCAACTCCATAAGACTGAAGCCAACTTTTTTATAGATTTTGCTACTTCAAATGAAATATTTCACCTCTAACTAATATTGTTTGCCATGCTGGAAGATGTATTATTAATTGCCGACAAACACAGACAAGCCGCTGCTGTTATCGTTGGGGAAATTCTCAAACGCCGGATTCCAAAAATGGTTGTGGCCATTTCGGGCGAGTCTGGTTCCGGAAAGTCAGAACTTACCCATGTCATCGCTAAATCACTCAGGAAAGAAGGAATTTTCGCCAAACCCATTCACATCGATAATTTCTATAACACGCTTCCGCTCGAAAGAACCGAATGGAGGACAAAGCACGGCGTTGAGAATGTGGTCGGCATTAATGAATACCGCTGGGACAAGGTATATCAAGTGCTTGAAGATTTTAAAAACAGCAGGTATACAACCATGCCCTGCGTAGATCTTGTAACCGAGCAAGTGGATGAACTCACCACCCATTTTAAGGGCATCGATATGTTAATTATTGATGGCATATACGCCATCAATACCGAAGGAGTGGACCTGAGGGTTTTTATCGAACTAACTTACCACGAAACTAAAAAGGCCCAAACAGAACGGGGTAAGGAACCCGACAATCCATTTAGATGGAGTGTTTTAGAGCAAGAGCACCAGGCAGTATTAAGTATTAAGAACAAAGCTGATATTTTTATTGACAAGGAATATCAGGTCAGGCTGGAGAAGTAGGTGACGGCAGTGAATGAACAAAATTTGTCGACTCCTGTATTCAAAACAGTCATTTCTACCGACTTCATTTTATAATTCTGACAATATGGCTGCAATGCAGAGGTGGCAAACTATTTGCTTACTTGTGCCAGTTAATACACTGGTTGCAACAGCCGATAAAAATTAAACCATGGATAAAGAAAAGAATAAAGACATAGACGATGTAACCTTTGAAGACCAGCCCCATATGGTTTCCAGCGAAAACGAGATATCGGAAGCTGATCATCAGGCCGGTACGGTACATGAAAAAGAAACCAAAAGGAGTAAAAGAAGCAAGACAGAGAAGGTGATTGAGAAATTGGAGAAAAAGTGCGAAGAATCGAATGACAAATACCTGAGGTTGTATTCTGAATTTGACAATTACCGCAAAAGAACTCAAAAAGAACGCATCGAATTGTTTAAAACCGCCTCTCAGGAATTAATTGTTGACCTGCTTCCCGTAGTGGACGATTTTGAAAGGGCACTGGCAGCCTTAACAGCAAGTCATGCAAATGAAGAATCCACTAAGGGTGTTGAATTAATTTTTGGAAAATTATTTTCAACCCTTTCGCAAAAAGGATTAGAACCAATGGATGCTACCGGCAAAGAATTTGATACGGATTTTCATGAAGCCATCACCAACATACCGGCACCTACCAAGGAACTAAAAGGAAAAGTGATTGATGTGGTTCAAAAAGGGTATCTGCTCAACGGCAAAATCATCCGCTTCGCCAAAGTAGTGGTAGGAAGCTAATAAAAAACTAATAGGGATAAGGCATAAATCATGAGTAAACGCGACTATTACGATATACTGGGTGTTAGCAAGGGTGCTTCAGCAGATGAAATAAAAAAGGCATACCGCAAAATGGCACTTAAGTATCACCCCGATAAAAACCCGGGTAACGCGGAAGCCGAAGAATCATTCAAAGAAGCAGCCGAAGCCTACGAAGTACTAAGTAACCCGGATAAAAAGGCCCGATACGATCAATATGGCCATGCAGGTCTTGGCAACGGAGGCGGCTATGGAGGAGGTGGTGCACACATGTCGATGGATGACATTTTCAGTCATTTTGGCGATATCTTTGGAGGTGCTTTCGGTGGCAGCAGTGGTTTTGGAGGTTTCGGCGGACAAAGCAGCCGGGGAAAAAGAGTAAACCGCGGTTCGAACCTGAGGGTAAAAGTAAAGCTGTCGCTTGAAGAAATAGCTTATGGTATCGAGAAAAAAATCAAACTCAACAAATATATCGAATGTGTTGAATGTCATGGATCTGGATCAGAGAAGGGCAGTTCCCCCACCACCTGCCCCACTTGCCACGGACGTGGCCAGGTGTCGCAAATAACCAACACCTTCCTTGGTCAAATGCAAACCAGTTCTACCTGTCCTCAATGCGGAGGTACAGGCGAGATAATAACCAACAAGTGTAAGACATGCCATGGCAATGGAGTTGACAAAGGTGAAGAAGTTGTAACCATTAAAATCCCGGCCGGTGTGGCAGAAGGCATGCAGCTCTCCATCAATGGACGAGGAAATGCCGGTGCACGTGGCGGGATTCCCGGAGATTTAATTATCCTCATCGAAGAAAAGGAGCATCCTGATTTAGTTCGCGATGGAAACAACCTGATGTACGATCTGTTCATCAATTTTGCTGATGCCGCACTCGGAAGTTCGGTTGAAATCCCAACCATCGACAACAAGGCCCGCATCGCTATTGCCCCCGGAACCCAGGGAGGAAAAGTACTCAGGCTGAAAGGAAAGGGCCTGCCAGATGTAAATGGCTATGGCAAAGGTGATTTGCTGGTCAATATCAACGTGTGGACCCCCCGGGTGTTGAGCGAGAAAGAAAAAATCATTTTAGAAGAACTACAGAAGTCTCCTAATTTTCAACCAAATCCAACGGCTAAAGACAAAAGCTACTTCGACCGGATGAGGGAATTTTTCGCCTAAGCCTATGATGACACTTCAAGCCAACCACATCTCAAAAAGCTTTGACAAACACAAAGCCTTGGATGACGTAACGATTCAGGTTCCTGAGCAATCTATTTTTGGTTTGCTTGGCCCCAATGGTGCCGGTAAAACCACCCTGATCCGCATCATCAACATGATTGCCGTAAAAGACCAGGGAGAAATCCTGCTCAACGGTAAACCCATGCAGCCTTCCGATGCCAGCCAAATTGGCTATTTACCCGAAGAACGGGGATTGTATAAAAAGATGAAGGTGGGAGAACAAGCGGTTTATCTGGCACGTTTAAAAGGCATGTCGAAGCATGACGCTACCGTAAAATTAAAGCATTGGTTCGGGAAATTTGAAATGGATAGCTGGTGGAACAGAAAAGTAGAAGAACTCTCGAAGGGAATGCAACAGAAAGTACAATTTATCGTCACCGTGCTGCACCAACCCAAATTGCTCATCTTTGATGAACCTTTCAGCGGTTTCGACCCCATCAACGTGAACTTGCTAAAAGCAGAGATTATCAATCTAAAAAACGAAGGTTCCACCATCATCTTCTCCACCCACAACATGGCCTCTGTAGAAGAAATTTGCGATCAAATCACGTTGATACATCAAAGCAAAAACATCCTCTCGGGCGAAATTAATGACATCAAGCAACGGTATAAAACCCAGACCTACGAAGTAGAATACAGGTCATCCAAGGCATTGATGCTTCCTGAAGGTCTATGCCACATCATTTCTACCCAGCCGAAGAACAACCACCTGGTGACGCATGTTAAACTATTAGACAATGCCACTTCGAACCTGCTTTTACAACACCTCATTCAGCAAGCCGAGATCCTTAAATTTCAAGAGGTTCTTCCATCGCTCAACGATATTTTCATCCGCGAAGTCAGCCCTAAATAATCCAGAGTATGAATAAGATTTTACTCATCATCCAACGAGAATACCTCACCAGGGTAAAGAAAAAGTCTTTTATCGTGATGACCATCGTGGGTCCTGTCCTCATGGCTGCCATGATTATTCTTCCCGTATTTTTAGCCAGTTGGAGCGAAGCCACAGAAAAACGCATCGCCGTTTTGGACGAAACAGGATGGTTTTTTGAGAAATTTCAAGATGAGGATAACATCAAATTCTATCACGTGTTCGAGGGTCTGGAGGAAGAAAAAAACCAGGCCTTAAATGTAAAAGGTGATCTTCTGCTTTACATTCCGTTGCCCGAACTCAATATACCTGTGAATGCAGAATTGTTTTCGTCAAAACAACCCGGTTTAAATGTAACCAGTTACATTAAATCGATCATGAAACAAACCGTTGAGAACAAAAAACTACTGGCTTCGGGAATCGATCCTGAAATCATCAAATCAGCCAAGGTAGATATCAATCTGGTCAGCATCAAGGTGGACGAAGGGGGAATTGAGAAAAAAAGCAATACAGAAGTGGAAGTAGGACTGTCCATCTTTGCCGGTATCATGATTTATTTTTTCATTTTTATGTTTGGTGCACAGGTTCTTAAGGGCGTAATTGAAGAAAAATCAAACCGCATCGTAGAAGTTATTATTTCTTCTGTCAAGCCGTTTCAACTGATGATGGGTAAAATTGTTGGTATCGCGTTGGTGGGGCTCACTCAGTTTATGCTCTGGATTGTACTCACCTTAATTATTGTTGGCATTGTACAGGTCATGTTTATCAGTGGGGATAGCTCCACATTGGAAATGATGGGGACCCAATCTGCGATGATGGGCCATGTGAACGACGGAGGCAGCCAAATGAACCCGATGATGATGATCACCGAAACACTTGGGAGTGTCAATTTTATGGTCATGACATTAAGTTTTATATTCTATTTCCTGGGAGGTTATTTGTTGTACGCATCCCTTTTTGCAGCCATAGGCGGTGCCGTCGACAACGATGCCGACACGCAACAGTTTATGCTTCCCGTTTCCATACCTCTCATTCTGGCCGTAGCCATGTCGGGTGTCATCATCAATCAACCCGACAGCAGTTTGGCTTTCTGGATGTCGATGATCCCATTTACCTCACCAATTACCATGATGATGCGCATTCCGTTTGGTGTGCCTGTCTGGGAAATTTTACTTTCAATGGGACTGCTGGTGGCAGGCTTTATTTTTAGCACCTGGGTTGCAGGCAAAATATATAAAACAGGAATCCTGATGTATGGCAAAAAAATCAGCTATGGTGTCATATGGAAGTGGTTAACTGCCCGGTAATAAGAAAGGCAATAAACTTTAACCAACCACTTTTTACTGCATAAAACCGCCCCCGGCCACATCGGTTGGCATTGGGGTAGAAGTTGCACCTTATTAAATGTAAGCAAAATTGTTAATTCTCAAATATTATACTATTTTTGCACCCTTAAAAAAATGCAGTTAAATCATTAATAAATCATCTCAAATGCAGAACAGAGGAGCTATCAAATTTTTTGCCATTGCGTTTGCCCTGGTGTGTTTGTATCAATTGAGCTTTACCTTCGTCACCATGCGTGTCGAACAAAAGGCCAAAGAATATGCACAACATGAAGTGGCATCGCAAAATGCAAAGGAGCTTGCCGCGGGAAATGAAATCAAGGAAATATTTATTCTTGACTCCATTAAACGGGCCAGAGAAGAATATTATCTCGACAGTATTGACAACGTGGTTGTTTATAACATCCTGGTCGATCAATATACTTACAGGCAAGCCAAGGAAAGGGAAATCAACCTGGGTCTCGACCTAAAAGGGGGTATGAACGTGGTACTGGAAGTATCAGTGGGCGATATTGTGACAGCTCTCTCAGGGAACAGCAAGGATCCTGTGTTTGTGCAAGCCATGAAATTGGCACATGAAAAGCAAAAAAACAGCAATAAGGGTTTTGTGACCTTATTTGGTGAATCGTTTAATGAACTGGATCCCAATGCCCGGTTAGCCTCTATCTTTCTGTACGAGTTTAAAGACAAAGGTATTACTACCAACTCGACCAATGAGGAAGTATTAAAGGTAATAAAGTCTGAAGCCGATGATGCCATCGACCGTTCTTATCAGATTCTTCGCACCCGTATCGACCGCTTTGGCGTGGCTCAGCCCAATATCCAGCGGTTAGCTACCACAGGAAGAATCCTGATTGAGCTTCCCGGCATCAAAGATCCGGAACGTGTTCGTAAGTTGCTTCAGGGCACTGCAAAACTTGAATTTTGGGAAACCTATAACTTCTCGGATCTGTACACCTATTTTGATGAGGCCAATGCCCAGTTAAAGGCTGAGATTGTACTCGAGGAAGAAACACTTGCCGATAGCTCAAACAATCTACAGACAATAGTTTCAGAAGAAATAGCAGCCAATGGTGACAATCAAAAACCTGAAAACGAAATAAAAACACCTGATAGTGCCGATGCCTCTGCCAACAAACTCCTGGAAAAACTTGAAGCCGATACAACGAACGAGAGTTCAGAAGTGACTATCGCCGAACGGGCAAAAAACTATCCGCTTTATGCTTACCTGCAACCTTCCTATTTTCAGGATGAGTCAGGAAGAATGACACCGGGAGCAACTGCCCGTGTTGGTATAGCAGCCATTAAAGACACGGCTCGTATCAACCAGATGCTTAAAAAAGTATCTGATATTTTCCCCCGTGACCTTAAATTTGTCTGGTCCGTTAAACCGGATCCAAGAACTCCTGATCTTCTTGAGCTGATCGCCCTTAAAGCCAGTTACCGCGATGGTGCTGCAGCTCTTGGTGGCGACGTAATTGAGAACGCCCGTCAGGATTACGATCAAAATGGTGGAATATCTGTTGATATGCAGATGAATGGTCAAGGTGCTAAGGTCTGGAAAAGATTAACTGGTGAAAGCATTGGAAAACAAATAGCCATCGTGCTCGACAATTATGTATATTCTTATCCGGTTGTTAATGGCGAAATTCCCAATGGCCGCTCTTCCATTTCGGGAGGTTCCATGGATTTAAATGAAGCCCAGGACCTTGCAAACATACTAAAAGCCGGGAAGCTACCTGCTCCCGCACGAATTGTTGAAGAAGCCGTGGTAGGCCCATCTTTGGGTCGCGAAGCCGTATCAGCGGGTATGAACTCCTTTATTCTGGCCTTTATCCTTGTTCTGGTGTACATGATTGTATATTATAATCGGGCCGGTATGGTGGCCAGTGCGGCACTTGTCACCAATATCTTCTTCCTATTTGGAATCCTGGCTTCTTTGGGAGCCGTCCTTACGCTCCCCGGTATGGCAGGTATTGTGCTAACCTTGGGTATGGCTGTGGATGCCAACGTTATTATTTACGAGCGTATTAAAGAAGAAATCAGGGCAGGAAAAGGCATACGACTCGCCATTACCGATGGGTATCAAAACGCCTATTCGGCCATTATCGACGGGAATGTAACCACCCTCTTAACAGGTATTGTATTGTATGTGTTTGGAACCGGACCTGTTCAGGGATTTGCAACTACTCTGATTATTGGTATCCTGTCGTCATTGTTCACAGCCATCTTTATCTCCCGTTTGATCTTTTTATGGATGGAACGCACCAACAAAACGGTGAACTTTTCAACCAAATTCACCGCCAACGTTTTGGCAAATACGAGTTTTAAATTTATTCAGAGCCGTAAAAAAGCGTATATCTTTTCTGGTTTTCTCATTTTAATCAGTGTTGCGTCGCTTACCTTTAGAGGTCTTAACTATGGTATCGACTTTACAGGAGGCAGAACCTATGTAGTCAGGTTCGACAAGGACATTGATGCAGAAAAAGCCCGTGGGGCACTTACTGCCCAATTTGATAATATGGCGCCTGAAATTAAGACCTTTGGAGCCAATTCGCAGATAAAAGTGACCACTAAATTTATGATCGAATCGGATGGCCCGGAAGTAGACGGCATCATTCAGAAAAAACTGTACGAGGGATTAAAAGGTCTTTTTTCTAAAGAGTTGAGTTATGTGGATTTTTCATCAGATACCGAAGGTGAAAATAAACTGCTTGGAATTCTGAGTTCACAGAAAATAGGTCCAACCATTGCCTATGACATCCGCAACAAAGCCTATATGGCCATTTTCTTTGCCTTGATTATTATCTTCATCTACATCGCTATCCGGTTTAAAAAATGGCAATACGGTGTGGCCGGTGTGGCCGCTTTGGCGCATGATACCATCATCACCATGGGGATGTTCTCTATATTTTATGGCTTGTTGCCATTTAATATGGAAGTCGATCAGGCATTTATCGCAGCCATCCTTACGATCATTGGATACTCCATCAACGATACGGTGATTATTTTCGACCGTATTCGTGAAAACGTCAAATTATTCCCAAAACACACCATCTTGCGCAATATGAACGAAGGTTTGAATAGCACCTTAGCTCGTACCATGAACACTTCGGGAACAACTATCGTGGTTTTATTGGTTATCTTTGTCTTCGGTGGTGAAGTGATCCGTGGCTTTATCTTTGCATTGCTGATTGGTATTGTGATAGGAACCTACTCATCCGTATTTACGGCGAGTCCTCTTGCATACGATTTACTTAAGGGTGATAAAGAAGAACGTGAAATGAAACTGAAGGCTGAAACTGCGAGAAAAGGGAAGAAATAATAGAGTCTACAAAAAGTTCTAAAGTTCCGTTGCTGTCGCAGCGGGACTTTTTTTTTGTAATTTTGCTCGCATCATTAAATCAATCTCAATTGACGCTACTTTTTTTTGATCTGGGATCAGGCGAAATATTTCTAATCGTATTGGCCGTTATATTGGTGTTTGGTCCCGGTAAAATTCCTGAAATTGCAAGGGGATTGGGGAAGTTTATTAACGAAGTTAAGCGCGCTTCCGAGGATATTAAAACAGAAATCAACAGGGAGGCTGACAAGCTGGACCGGGAAAAGCGGCTGGAGGCATACAAAAACTCTTTGAAAAAGGAAAATGAACCTGTCACCACTCAAGATACAGAACCTGGTACCAAGGAAGTAGAATCCCCTGCCAAAGAAGAGGACATCATCCAATAATTATCAATTGAATCCGTTTAAAGATTAACGATAAAAAACTATGGCACCTATGAATAAACTGTTTTCCGCATCAATGCTTCTTATGCTGTTGCTGGTTTTCCCTATTCTTTTAAGCGCCCAACGTAATCCTGCTAAAAGTGCAGATGAAGCCTTTTCGAAACAACAGTATACCGTAGCCATCGATAAATATAAAAAAGCCTACACAAAAGTTAAAAAAAACAAGGAAGAAAAGAACCGGATTACAGCCCAGATGGCCGAATGCTATCGGCTAACCGGAAATTATAATCGGGCCGAAGCATCGTACAAACGATTGATAAAGAACGAATACGATAAGAGAAACCCGGAGATCCTGTTGCGCTATGCCGATGCTTTAAAAATTGGTGGAGATTTTGCTGAGGCCGTCGTACAATACAATGCCTATACCGAAAGAGTGCCGGATGATCCCAGGGGTAAAAGAGGTGCAGAAACTACGCTCCTGGTGCAAGAATGGATTGAGAACCCATCTAAATATGAAGTCACCAACATAAAAAATATCAATTCGCGCGAGGCTGACTTTGCTCCTGCCTATACAAGCGAAAACTATAACGAAATTGCTTTTACCTCCACCCGCGAAGGCACCCAGGGAAAAGATACGGACAAATGGACAGGACAGAGTTTTAGCGATTTGTTTGTTGCCAAAACAGACCGGAAAGATGAATGGTCCACACCGGTACCGTTGGACAATTCAGAAACCCTCAACACCAAGGGCAATGAAGGCTCTGCCACCTTCAATTCGCAATTTAACACCATTTATTTTACACGTTGCCCCAACACGGAGCAAATTGAATCCGGCTGTCAGGTGTATACGTCAAAACGCAGTGGCCGCAACTGGACCGATCCTGAGATGGTCGATATAAAAGGTATTGATACACTGTCAACAATCGGGCAACCAACCATTAGCAAAAGCGAACTAATCATTTATTTCTCAGCCAACAGGCGTGGTGGAATAGGAGGTAACGATATCTGGGTGGCTTACCGCGACAGTAAAAGTGATGGATTTGGCCGTCCATTGAATATTGGCGATGTGGTAAACACTCCCGGCGATGAACTGTTTCCTTTTTTACGCAACGACACCACACTTTATTTCGCCAGCGACGGTCACGGTGGCATGGGCGGTTTGGATATTTTTGTCACAACCATCGATACAGCCGGCAAGTGGGGGTCCCCTAAAAATTTAAAGTATCCCATTAATTCCACCTCCGACGATTTTGGAATTGTGTTTCATCCCAAGGATGAATATGGATTTCTAAGCTCAAACAGAAAGGGAACACGTGGATTGGAAGATATTTGGTATTTTATTCAACCTCCGTTGGAGTTCACCTTGAAGGGAACCGTGAAAGACGACCGCACCCTGCTTTTTGTGGAAGATGCTACCGTACAAATGGTTGGCTCATCAGGTTCGTCTGTATCAACCAGAACAAACGACAAGGGGTACTACTCCTTTGGCAAAAGCCAACTGGAACCCAACACCACTTATGAAGTAATTGTTACAAAACCAAACTATTTCAACGTAAAAGGAAGTTTCACAACCGTTGGTGTTGAATTCAGCAAAGATTTTGAGAAGGATTTCATGCTTCAACCCATCCCTGCAGAACCCATCATGTTACCTGAAATCCTGTATGACCTCGCTAAATGGGATCTTAAACCACAGTATGAAGATTCGCTGCAAGGTCTCGTTCAAACCCTGCGCGACAATCCCAACCTGGTAATCGAACTGGCTTCGCACACCGACTTCCGCGACAGCGACGAACGCAACGATATCCTGTCACAACGAAGGGCTCAATCGGTTGTCGATTACCTCATCATCAGGGGAATCGATCCACAACGACTGGTGGCAAAAGGCTATGGAGAACGCGTACCGCTTAAACTTAAAAGTGACAAAATCAGAGAAGGATTCCTGTTTAAAGAAGGATCTGTCCTTAACGAAGAATATATCAACTCGCTTACCTCTGAAAGTGAAAAAGAAGCTGCCCATCAAATGAACAGGCGATCAGAATTCAGGGTGTTGCGCAAAGATTACGTCCCGGCTGGAACCAATTTGGATATCGTAGACATCAACATCGTAACCGACCCCGATGATAACTCGGTGCTTTTTACTGAACAAGGCGGAACAGGAACCTATCTCTCCACCTGTATTATCAATGGGTATAACGAAGCTTTCGCTTTTGACAAAGGCGCCGATCCGATGATCTCGCTCGACAAGGCCATGGATCTGTTGAAATGGGGAGCCATTAGCAAGGAAGACTTCGAAGGGGATCCTGAGAAAGTTCTGGTCAACAACACCATCGCCGATAGGGCATTAATCAATATCAAAGAAATCACCATTGGCAGTGTAACCATCAACGATGTGCAACTTAAGGTGACTTATAAACTTAATTATGGGCTGGTGTTTGGTGACGGGTTGATGAAACAGTTTGGCAAATATAATTTCAACACCAAAACACATAAACTAACCATAGAATAGGACCATCGCGGGTGTTAACAGCATTTTTTATCTGCCCGGTTATCAGCTCAGAGAAAACCAACTTATGACCGATCACGAAGAATCAAGGTATTTGCAGCGAGGTGTTTCCGCTTCGAAGGAAGATGTGCATGATGCCATCAGGCACCTTGACAAAGGACTATTCCCCAACGCGTTTTGTAAGATAATACCCGATTATCTCGGCAAAGACCCGGATTATTGCAATGTGATGCACGCGGATGGGGCCGGGACAAAATCTTCGCTTGCTTACCTTTATTGGAAAGAAACCGGCGACCTCAGCGTGTGGGAAGGCATTGCGCAGGATTCCATCGTCATGAATTTGGATGACTTGCTTTGCGTGGGCATCACCGACGGGATATTGCTTTCATCAACCATAGGAAGAAATAAAAACCTGATACCCGGTGAGGTAATTGCAGCCATCATCAATGGTACGGAAAAATTTCTGGAAAACATGCGCGGCCTCGGTCTTGACATGCACCTGACGGGTGGCGAAACAGCAGATGTGGGTGATTTGGTAAGAACCATCATTGTCGACACCACCGTCACTGCCAGGACATTGCGTAAGAATATCATCCAAACCAACATCCAACCAGGCGATGTAATTGTCGGTTTGGCATCTGATGGTCAGGCTCATTATGAAAATTTTTACAATGGCGGCATGGGAAGCAACGGACTTACTTCAGCACGTCACGATGTTTTTAAACATGAAATCGCTTTGAAATATCCCGAAAGCTTCGATCCAGGTATTCCAGCACACCTGGCCTATTCAGGGAATCTGAAGCTCACGGCTCCAAGTCCCGTAAAAGGCTTGGATGCCGGTAAATTGGTGCTTTCACCCACACGTACCTATGCTCCAGTTATTAAATCCATGCTGGAGGGCCACCGGTCGTCTATCCACGGCATGATTCACTGTAGCGGAGGTGCGCAGACAAAAGTGCTACACTTTATCGAAAATCTACATGTAATAAAGCACAACCTCTTCCCTACTCCCGCCTTGTTTGAAATGATACAAGCGCAATCGGGAACCGAATGGAAAGAGATGTACAAAGTGTTCAACATGGGCCACCGCATGGAATTGTATGTTCCTGAACATGTTGCACCGGAGTTGATCGACATTTCTAAATCGTTTGGGATTGACGCCCGAATTGTTGGCCATGTAGAAGCGTCCGAAAAAAAACAGCTGACCATTCAGTCGGAATATGGAACTTTTTGTTACGACTAGTTAACATGTTATCACCTGTCTTTCATGGGTAATTATCGCAAAAAAATAATTGAACTCTTTTCGCTACTCCTTTCCCTGGCAGGTTTTAGTTTAACAGCTCAACCTGGCGATCGCTGGAAAGCAGGAAGTGCTGGCGAGCTACGCGATACGGTGCAAACAGTGTATTGTTTTGTTGAAATAGAAAACAATCCATGGTCATTTTCAGAGAAAGCGACGATGCTTGCTTCATTGCACGAATCCCAACAATGGCTTATTAGTCAGGCCAACCGGTGGAAAACACCATTGTATTTCCATACAGATGAACTTGTTGAAGGAAGAAATATTTTGTTCGACAGCATTTCTTCGGGTACAGGGAGCGGAAAAGAAAGAGTGGATTGGATAGGCAATGTAGTAAAAAAAGCGGGCTATCGCAATGCACGGCATGCTTACCGCAAAATGTCGAAGAAATACCACAACAAGAAGTTACATGTGGTTGTATTTGCCCGTGCAGATGGGATTTCTTATGCCCTGCGGTATGCAAAAGGAATGAGCAAAAAGAAATATTTTCTGGAAGGGATATTGGTTTATCAGCGATACGATAACGGAGCCGGGATGCCGGTAACATCGATCATTGCCCATGAAATCTTACATATATACGGAGCTTGGGATTTGTACACTACCTATGCCCAAACCCGTGAAAAACACACCAAAGCCACAGAACTCTATCCTGACGACATTATGCTCAGGGTGGGTTACGACATGGAAATCTTAAAAGTGGACCGGCTGACAGCCTGGCTTCTTGGATGGAATACACAGGAAGAGGAAATCTTTGAATGGTTTAGGCCGGGTGACTACAGCAAGTAACGAAGGTGGTGCTCAAATGCACCTACCGATAGGTATCGGAAAGAAGCTTGCACCAGGGATGTAAGGATATCACAAAAACCCCTGCAACCAGGTAGCCAACTTACTAACCAACTGATGGTAATCATAATTATTCTCTGCTCTTTCCCTACAGTTGACCGAAAGCTTTTTACGCAAAGCAACATCTTGAAGCAAACGCCGGATGGTTTGACCTAAAATTTCAGGATTTCGGTCGGTTAAAACGCCCACCCCCGATGTAACAATGCTATCGACACCGCCACCTGAATAAGCCACAACCGGCACACCACTGGCCAGTGCTTCTACATAGATTATTCCAAAATGCTCCAACTTTTCAGGTGCCGCGGTCAGGATGGCGGCTCCATTGATCAACTGAGCTTTTTCTAAAGAAGAAACAAAACCCAGCAACTTTCCGCGTGCACCCAGGTTCGCTTCCAAAACCGGGCCTAATTCGCCTTCTCCTATAAAAATGGTTTGAGCCAGATCGGCATAGTGTTTAGAGGCCTCTACCACATTCATTGGTCCCTTGGACAAAGTCAAAACTCCCGGACAGATGACATAATCGCCTGTTAACTGATACTTTTGCTTTACCTCTCCATATTTCTGAGGTTGAAAGGCGATTAAGTCCACACCACAGGGCAAAATTAAAAACCGATCGTCAGGAAGGTTCACCAGTGGTTTAACCAGTACATCACGAACGTATTCGGTAGTCACCAAAATTCCATTTGCCTTGATGATAGCCTCTTCGATGAGTATCCAGTTTCCATCGTCCCAAAGTCCATGATGACGTGGTTCAATTCCTGTTCCATGTACGAAAATTACATAGGGTTTGTTGAATTTTTGTGCCACCCGTTGCACCGCAACAGCGGTCACATTGGCGTGGTGTCCGATAAAGATATCTGTCTCACCTGCTATTTTATCCAAAGCCAACTCATAATCATGCGCATAACGACTCATCTCTTCCACATCCATACGGGCCACTTGTTTTTGATTTTCCCCGGCGGAAGGCAGGTACTCATGCACAGGATAAACATCGGTATGTAGCTTAACATCAATATTCACAGCCCCGTCGATTCCGTTGATGTTACCAGGATACAGGAAATAAACAGTGTGGCCCAGAGCCAATAAATGCTTTACATGTTCACGCGCTACTTCGCCACTGCCCCTGCCTTCATTTAATAGTAAGATCGCGATTCTCATGGTGGTATTTTATTGTTGATTTGGAACAAGCCAAAGATACTGTTTGATTTTATAATTCAAAACAGGGACCTGATAACGTTATTTTCAATGTTTAAGGTGGTAAATCAACTGACAAACAACCATTTTTTATTATCATTGCATTCCATTTTAAAGTTTAACGATTGAAAATGCGTCAAAATGAATAAAAAAAGTACCATTATTTTCCTGCTGATCAGTATATTTTCAATGTTTTTATCATCGGTTCCGGCCATAAGTCAGTCCAACGGGGATACTTTGTTTGTTGCCCAACAGGGCATTCCGGTTGAAGACAGGGTGGAAAATGTGGATGACCTGACTGTTAGTCAACGTATCGACAACGCTTTTACTCCTGTAGTAAATGGATTGGCTGTTGTGTTGTTCTGGGATCCATTTAAATCGATGGGTTTGTACGATCCCATTATTTATGATGAACTTGGAAAGCCGGTTTTAGGTCCCGATGGAGTGCCACTGGAGACGCAGATTCCATTGGTGGTTATATGGTTGATTTTTGGTGCTGTTACATTCAGTTTAGTATTGGGTTTTATCAATTTTCGGGGATTTAAACATGCTATTTTACTTATAAAAGGAGTTTACGACAATCCGAAACATAAAGGAGAGGTAACGCATTTTCAGGCGCTTACTACGGCACTTTCGGCTACTGTAGGGCTCGGTAACATCGCAGGTGTTGCGGTTGCCATTTCTATTGGCGGGCCGGGAGCCACTTTCTGGATGATTGTTGCCGGATTGCTGGGTATGGCTTCGAAATTTACAGAATGTACGCTGGGAGTGAAATACCGCGAAATTGATTCCAATGGCGTTGTTTCCGGGGGGCCGATGTACTATTTGCGTGATGGTTTAAAAAAGAAAGGTCTTGGAGGTTTGGGCATGGTGTTGTCGTTTGTTTTCGCCATCCTTGTTATTGGAGGTTCGTTTGGCGGGGGGAATATGTTTCAGGCCAACCAGGCTTTTGCCCAACTGGCTTATATCGTACCTGACATCGCCGGATATGGTGCCTATTTCGGTCTTATCCTGGCTATTTTGGTTGCAGTGGTGATCATCGGAGGGATTAAAGGAATTGCCAGGGTTACCGACAAAATCGTTCCGTTTATGGCGTTTATTTATGTAGGAACGGCATTGGTCATTGTTCTTATGAATATTCAACATACCGGTGACGCCCTCCTTTTGATATTTAATGGGGCTTTTGGAGCCGATGCCATCAAAGGCGGTTTAGTTGGGGTATTAATCGTAGGTTTCCAGCGAGCAGCCTTTTCAAATGAAGCAGGCGTAGGTTCTGCAGCCATTGCCCACTCGGCTGTTAAAACCAACACACCCGTGACAGAAGGATATGTTTCGTTGCTCGAACCTTTTATCGATACCGTGGTGATTTGTACCATGACTGCTTTGGTACTGATATATACCGGCACTTACGAAAACCCACTGGGATTTGAGGGTGCCCAGCTTACATCCATGGCCTTTGGAACCGTGTTCAGTTGGTTTCCGTATATTCTGGTTTTCGCGATTTTTCTTTTTGCTTTCTCTACCATGATTTCCTGGTCGTATTATGGTCTTAAAGGATTTGACTATTTGTTCGGAGATTTAGGACAAAAGATTTTCGGAAACCGCAATGTGGTTAAATACACCTATTTTTCACTGTTTTTAATCTTCATCATCATCGGTTCTTCCTCTAACCTGGGTTCGGTAATTGCATTTTCAGATATGATGATTCTCAGCATGGCCTTCCCAAATATCATCGGGTTGTTAATCCTGCTCCCGGAAGTCAGGGCCGACTTAAAAGCTTATCAAAAAAAGCTCAGGGCCGGGGAAATCAAAAGATTTAAGTAAGGCAGGAAAGAGACGGAGTTAGGGCATAGGTTTAAGTCACAGTGCAATACCGGATTATTCAATAATTAACTTCAGCACTTGATTTTCTGAACGGGTTAATTAACTTTGTGGGTACAAAAACCTGTTCAAACATGCTTTCCAGAATAAAACATTGGTTTCTTCCCTTTTTCAGTTTGAATAAAAGTGAACAATATGGCATATTGGTTCTTACCATCATTGTTCTGGTATTGCTTTTGGCCAATCTGCTCATGCCATTTTTTGTTTCCCCCGGGCAAAATACCCACCTCGAAGCCTTTAAAAATGAAATAGAGGCCTTTAAACAAATCCAACAATCCAAACGCGATTCTATATACATCGAAGACCTTCAGAACTCAGGAATGCTGGAAATGGAAATCGCTTTGCAAAAAATCAAACCCATTCCATTCGATCCAAACAAACTCCCTGACGAAATTTGGTTAAAAATGGGATTCACACCCACACAGGTAAAAAACATCAAAAACTACGAAGCCAAAGGAGGCAAGTTTTACCGAAAGGAAGACGTGAAAAAACTCTATTCTATTTCTGATGCAGAATACCAACTTATTGAACCTTATATCCAAATAAAATCACCCTATCAAACAAAACCAGCCAAAGAAAACCCGAAATTTATCAAAACGGAATCAAAACGTTTACTCCCTACAGAAATCAACAGCGCTGATGCCGGAGTTTTGGAGAATAACCTGGGCATAAACCCGTGGCTGGCCAAACGTGTGATTGATTACAGAACCCTGCTTGGAGGATTCCACAAAGTCGAGCAACTGCTCGAAGTATATGGTATGAAACCTGAAACCTATGAAAAAATCCTTCTTTTCATTTCCATCGACACGCTTATGATCAATAAAATAGACCTCAATACAGTTACATTTAAGGAAATGTTGCGCCATCCTTATTTAGATTATGAGACAACGAAATCGATTATCGACACCAGAAAAAAGATCAAATCATACAGCTCTTTAGATCAGTTGCATCAGGTGCCATCAATCACTGATACCATTTTTCAGCGAATCGCCCCTTATTTTTTTATTCCGGAATGAGTCGTCAATCACCATCCTTTTCACCATCGACGAAATTGGGATGTGATTAAAGTGTACACCCAACATCACATGCAAAAAATAAGGTGATGGACGAAAGTCAGTCGTTTTGGCTAAAACAGTATCTTCGATGCAAAAAAAAAGAATGGGAAAATTCACCACTACCCTGCAACAATACCCACGTACATTTTGGGTGGCCAATACGCTGGAACTATTCGAAAGGATGGCATGGTATGGGTTTTTTATGTTGTTCGCCAACTACCTGACAGGAACTTCTGAAACGGGTGCACTGGAATTCACCCAGGCACAAAAAGGCTGGATCATGGGTGTTGGGACCGGAATCCTGTATTTTCTACCTGTAATTACAGGAGCCATCGCCGACAAATACGGATACAAAAGGGTGCTCACCCTCAGCTTTGCTATTTATGCCAGTGCTTTTATATTGTTGCCCCTGTTCTCAACTTTTGTCGGAACCTTCCTGATGTATATTTATCTTGCCGTGGGTGCAGCCTTGTTCAAACCGGTGATTTCGGCAACAATCGCCAAAACCACCAACGATAAAACAGCCTCCATTGGTTTTGGCATTTTTTATATGATGGTCAATATTGGCTCATTTCTAGGTCCGCTGATTACCTTATTTTTTAAAGGAGCCGATTACACGGTGATTTTCAGGGTTTCCGCCGGTGTAATCATCCTGAACCTGATTTTACTACAATTCTATAAGGAACCCGAAACCACCCGTACTAGTAATTCATTTGCTGACTCCATGAAGATTGTATTCGGGCGCATCTGGGAGGTCCTGCTCGATTTTCGGTTTGTCATTTTTTTGATAATCGTTGCCGGATTTTGGATCATGTACCTGCAGTTGTTTTTTACTCTCCCGGTTTTTATCGCACAATGGGTCGACACAACGGTATTGCTGAATTTTTTCCGGGAGAACATCCCTTTTGTTGCCAGACATTATTCAGATGGCAAACAGTTGGACGCTGAATTCATCACCAATTTCGACGCCCTTTTTATTATTGCTTTTCAGTTGATAGTATCATCTGTTGTGATGCGATGGAAAGCCCTCAACAGCATGATCACGGGATTCCTTGTTGCCTCCATTGGAATGGCTTTAACATTGTACACACAAAATGTGCTCTTTATTATGGCGGCCATGTTTATTTTCTCCCTTGGGGAAATGGCCGCCTCGCCCAAAATTACCGAATACATCGGACACATTGCGCCACCGGACAAAAAAGCACTGTATATGGGGTATTCATTTATTCCCATGTTCATTGGAAATCTGGGCGCCGGATGGATTTCGGGCAGTGTTTACCAACAACTCTCTGATAAACACACCATGGTACTCAAGACAATTGCAGAAAAAAACCTCCTCAATAATGAAAATTGGACCAAACAGGAATATTTTACAGAAACAGCCCGGGCCCTTCATCTCACTGAAAATGAATTCACTCAATATCTATGGAATACCTTTCATCCCAACAGCATCTGGATGGTCATTTTCGGTATTGGATTAACAGCCGCCATCCTGCTCTGGATATACCATAAACTGATTAAATAATAGACTCTGTGGGATGATCTCAGTCAGTAGCTGAATTTTTATTTGAAACATTCCGTGATCTCAAGAGATTTTATTACATTTGTTTATTGAATTCAATTATTTCTCATTAAATATTTACATCATGAAACACCTTTCACGTATTTTCACTTTGGTAGTAACCATGGTATTTGCAACCTGTGCACTCAACGCACAAAATACCGTCATGACCAAAGCTCAAGCGCTGGGGCTTAAAAGCAACAGTACCGTGCAGCAAGCACCCGTAATCATTAAACAAACCGCATCAAGAACGGTCTTAATTGAAGAAGGTTTCGACACAGATTTTCTTCCTGTTGGATGGACACAGGAAATTCTGAATGTCGCCAACACCTGGATTCAAACCAATCCTGAAACGGGTAACTTCAACACAATCGATCCCAACAGCTTGTTTTCTGCCATGGTTCCATGGGTAGCTGCCGATCAGGATGAATGGCTTTTCACTCCGGAAATCGATGCCGCCGGTGAAACACCCCTTACCCTGAACTTCTATGCCGGCGTTAGTGGTCCCTGGATTCAGTTCGCCACGTTAAAATGTTACATCTCTGATGATGGTGGAATCACCTGGATCGAATTATGGGATGCAGCGAACGAAATTGACCCTGCAGCTGACTGGGCCTGGAACTATGTTTCTATCGATATCAGTAGTTATTCGAGTGCGCCTTTTATGGTAGCCTGGCAATATGTTGGAAACGATGGAGACCTGGCCGGCCTCGATGGTGTTCAGATTAAAGCCGGATACGAGTATCTTTTCTTCGATGACATGGAAGGCTATACCGCCGGAACTAAACTGGCCGTGCAAGCTGACCCCGACTGGTGGACAACCTGGTCAGATGCTCCGGGAGGTACTGAAGATGGTATGGTTTCTACCGACCAGGCTTACAGTCCGGTAAATTCAGTTATGATCAGCGGAACCAACGACCAGGTATTAAAACTTGGCAATAAAACTTCAGGTGAATACATTTTCAGCGTTTGGTATTACATTCCTACCGGTTTCGGGGGCTACATCAACATGCAGCATTTTGAACTTCCCGGTACCGAATGGGCTTTTGAAGCTTATTTTGGAGCAGCCACTGGCAATGAAAATGGTTATATTTTCGCAGGCGACCCGGCCCAGATTCCTTTTACATTCCCTCACAATCAATGGATTAAACTTGAAACATGGATTGATTTGGATGCCGACCTGGCCAGTTTTAAGATAGATGATGTTGTTATTGCCGAATGGCAATGGAGTTTACAGGCTCAAGGCGATCCGGGAGCAAAGCAAATTGGTGGTGTAAACCTCTATGCCGGTGCTCCGGGAACCGATGTTGCTAAATATTATTTTGATGATGTTGCATTTATTGTTATCGATCCGGGTGTAACAAATCCGATTATTAACATTGGTACCAGCCCTATCACCGCGGTACTCGAAGAAGGTGCCAATACCACCATTGTCCGCAACATGAGCAATTCAGGTCAGGCAGATTTAATTTATGAAGTTATTTCTGCTTATACCGTTGAAACTAAAACACTCGATATCGAACCGGCAGGGTTCCATTCAGCCAAGGTACGTGCAAGCGAATTTATTGCCGATCCCAACTACACCCCGGCCAACAGCAATCCTTCGGATCGCGCCGTGGTGTTGCATTATGATGGTGATAATTCAAGCGCTATTGGAAGATCAACAGACTACGAATACCGTGTATCGGCTATGTTCCCTGTCGATATGATTCAACCTTATATCGGAATGAAGATCAGTTCTGTTGAAGTGTATATCAACGATCCTGTTACCGCTGCCAAAATCCAAATCTATGATATGGGATCCATGGTAACTCCCGGACCCGGTGCCTTATTACTTGAGCAAGCTTTTACAGGTATCCCAAACAGCTGGAATACTGTTATACTCGACACACCTATCGCCATCACAGGTAAAGATATCTGGGTAGGCTGGTGGATGGCCGCTCCAGGCGGAACTTTTGCCCCGGGATGCGATGCAGGCCCTGCCGATCCTAATGGCGACTGGATTTCTACCGGACCCGGCTGGAGCCACCTGGGCGACAATCCAGACCTGAACTTTAACTGGAACATCCGTGCAAACCTCACCGGAGATCCTATCATTCAATGGCTTTCAACAGATCCTACCAGTGGTGTTTTGTCACAGGACGACAACGTGGACGTCAACATTAACCTGGATGCTACCGGTTTAACTTCAAATGTTTACCAGGGAAAAGTGATTGTCAGAAGCAATGATCCTACATCTGAAATGGTTTCAATCAATGTATTGTTAAGCGTTACCGTTGGTATCAACGAAAACGGCGAAAAGGAATATGTTGTTGTGTATCCTAACCCTGCCAGCACCTTGCTGAATGTTGGTTCAAATGGTGAAGTTACACAGGTGCGTTTGATCAATACGGTTGGTCAGGTTGTATTTGATAACATAGCCACTCAAATCGATGTAAGTGACCTCGAAGGCGGTGTCTATTTCATACAAATCGCTACGAAAAACGGAACTACTACCCAGAAAATTATCATTCAATAATTTTCAAAATGACAAAAGCCCTGCTTTAAACTAAAGCGGGGCTTTTTTTATTTATGAGCAAATGTTTAAAGCAATCTAAAGTTGCCTGCCGCATTTTCTATCGATTTGCCTGCCTTCGGTAGGCAATTTTTAACTCTTAACTTTCCTGCCTATCGGCAGGCAGGTAACTTTTAACTTTCGACTCTTAACTTTCAACTTTTTCTTAACTTTACACCCTGTTAAAAATTAAGTAACTTATCATGGAAAAAGTAAAACCCTATATCGATCAACATAAAGCCCGCTTTATGAATGAGCTTTTTGACATCATCCGCATTCCGTCTATCAGCTCCATCGCAAGCCATAAACCCGACATCTTAAAAATGGCCAATCACTACCGTGAAAGTCTGTTAAAAGCAGGAGTCGACCACGCGGAGGTAATGCCATCCAAAGGAAACCCGGTGGTTTATGCCGAAAAAATAATCGACCCAAAGCTTCCCACCGTGCTGGTATATGCCCATTATGATGTGATGCCTGTGGATCCCGTTGAACTTTGGACAAGCCCTCCCTTTGAACCCGAAATCCGCGATGGGCTAATCTATGCCCGGGGAGCAGATGATGATAAAGGCCAGGGATTTATGCATGTAAAAGCCTTCGAGACATTGGTAAAAACAAATAACCTCAAGGTAAATGTGAAGTTTATGATTGAAGGGGAAGAAGAAATTGGGTCGGTTAGTCTGGGTGCTTTTTGTGACGAACATAAAGAAATGCTGAAAGCCGACATTATCCTGGTTTCCGACACGGGGATGATCGCCCGCGACATTCCCTCCATTACCGTAGGTTTGCGCGGACTGGCCTATTGGCAAGTGGAAGTTACAGGCCCCAACCGCGACCTGCATTCAGGGCTTTTTGGCGGTGGTGTCGCCAATCCCATCAATATGCTGTCCAAAATGATCGCCTCCATGACCGATGAGAACAACCGGATTACCATGCCGGGTTTCTATGACGATGTATTGGAAGCTACTGCCGAAGAACGTGAAAAGCTGAACAAGGCACCATTCAGCCTGAATGAATATCAAAAAGCAATTGATGTTGAGGAAGTAGCAGGGGAAAAAGGCTTTACTACCATAGAACGTACCGGAATCAGGCCATCGTTTGACGTGTGCGGCATCTGGGGAGGATATACCGGTGAAGGGGCAAAAACAGTATTGCCATCTAAGGCTTACGCCAAGATTTCTGCCAGGCTGGTTCCTAATCAGCATCACGAGAAAGTGGCTGAAATGTTTGAAACCCATTTTACCAACATCGCGCCCAAATCGGTTAAAGTAAAAGTGGAGTCGCTGCATGGAGGACAAGCTTATGTTTGCCCCATCGACTTACCTGCATACAGAGCCGCTGAAAAGGCTTACATAAAAACCTATGGAAAAACCCCGATTCCTACTCGCAGTGGTGGCAGCATCCCCATCATCTCCACTTTTGAAGATAAACTGGGAATCAAAACTATCCTCATGGGATTCGGACTGGAGTCGGATGCCATACACTCTCCAAATGAAAATTTCCGGGTTGAAAACTTCTATAACGGAATCCATACCATCTCCTGGTTTTATCATTACTTCGCCGAAGAATTAAAATAATTTTCTGATAAAATCCACTCAATATAAAGGCTGCACCTATTTAGCAGCCTTTGTTATTTGCAAAAAAAATTTGCTATAGATAATTAACCTAACTTTGCCCCGAATTCCGGCATCGTAATTTTTCGTTTTTTATACATCCCTATCTTGCCGAAAATACAAATTGCCATACCAACTAGTTAGTTGTAGAAAAAAAGAGGTCACTCACTTTTTAGTTTTTTTTAGTCATTATGTCATCCACATTCTCCCTATCCTCTAAAAAATAATTTTGAAACTATATATTAAATACATGGTCAGCAACCGCTGTAAATTGGCGGTGAAAGAAGTCTTGAAACGACTGGGGTTGCATTATATAGTAGTCGATTTAGGTGAGGTTGAAATCATGGAAGACCTCACCGAAGAGCAGCGTGTTCAGGTAAAAATAGCTTTGCTCAAGTCCGGGTTTGAATTGATGGACGATAAACGTGCAGTTTTGATTGAAAAAATAAAGAATGCCATTATTGAAATGGTTCATCATTCTGAGGAAGGTATCAAAACAAACTTTTCATACTATTTAGGTGAAAAACTGGATCATGATTACACCTATCTGTCAAATTTATTCTCCGAAGTTCAAGGAACTACAATTGAACAATTCATTATTTCACACAAAGTTGAAAGAATTAAAGAATTAATTATTTATGGGGAACTCAACATTACCGAAATTGCCTGGAAAATGAATTACAGCAGTGTGGCTCATTTATCCAATCAGTTTAAAAAAGTAACTGGACTTTCCCCTTCTCATTTTAAACAGTTAAAAGAAAAAAGACGCAGACCTATCGAAGAAATTGGATCCAGTTAGCTTTAAAGACTTAATGAAGATAAAATGAAAATTAAAACCAATCCCGATAACAACCGGGAGGTATACGCCAGACGTTTAATTGAAGCCAGTCTGGATCCATTTGTTACCATTAATGCAGATGGTAAGATAACTGACGTAAACGAGGCAATGATAAAAGTGACGGGTGCTTCACGTGGAAAACTAATCAATACCGACTTCTCAAGTTATTTTACAGTACCAAAAAAAGCACAGGATATTTATATTCAGGTATTCAAAAAGGGCTTTGTAGTAGATTTCCCACTTACCATTAAACATAAAAACGGTAGTTTAACGGAAGTATCATACAATGCTTCTGTTTATAAAGATGATGCAGGTCAGGTTCAAGGGATTTTCGCGGCAGCGCGGGATGTTACCGACCAAAAATGGGCCATGGAGTTAAGAAAAGCAAATAAAGAGCTTGCTTTTCAAAATGATGAAAAGGAAAAACGGGCTGCTGAATTAAGCATTGCCAACGAAGAACTGGCTTTTCAAAATGTAGTGAAGGAGAAACGAGCCGCAGAATTAATCATTGCCAATGAAGAACTGGCTTTTCAAAACAATGAAAAAGAAAAACGGGCAGCGGAATTAGTCATCGCTAATGAAGAGCTCGTATTTCAAACACAAGTGAAAGAAAAACGGGCTGCTGAGTTGGTTATCGCGAATAAAGAACTTGCTTTTCAAAATAATGAGAAAGAAAAACGGGCAGCGGAATTAATTATTGCTAACGAAGAACTCGTATTTCAAACACAAGTGAAAGAAAAACGAGCAGTGGAGTTAACCGTTGCCAATGAAGAACTTGCCTATCAAAAAAACGAGAAAGAAATAAGGGATGCTGCCAATAAAGAACTTGAAGCCTTCAATTATGAAGAAAAACTGGCTTCTCAATATACCCTTAGCCTGATTGAAGCCAGTCTTGACCCTTTGGTTACCATCAATACCGAAGGCAAGATCACCGATATGAACGAGGCCCTGGCAAACATTACCGGTCTGACGCGCGAAGAACTGACAGACACCGACTTTCTGGATTATTTTACCGAACCACAAAAAGCGCGCGAAGTGTATCAGGAGGTTTTCGCGAAAGGTTCAGTTGCCAATTCCCCACTTACCCTTCGTCATAAAGACGGTAAGCTGACCGATGTATTATTCAATGGGTCGGTATATAAAGATGACGGCGGAAACGTTCAGGGAGTAGTGATTGTTGCACGCGATGTTACAGAGCAAAAAAGAATAGCAACAGAGCTCACAGAAGCGATTGTATTTGCCGAGATGGCAACAGTGATTGCCGAGGAAGCAAAGAGTAAGGCCGAGAAGGCTACACTAATTGCTGAAGATGCCGTGAAAGCAAAACAGCAATTCTTGTCGAACATGAGCCATGAAATTCGTACCCCGATGAATGCGATTATCGGTTTCACGAAAGTGGTTTTAAAAACCGATTTAACAGCCAGGCAGAAAGAGTATTTACAGGCCATCAAATTAAGCGGTGATGCGCTCATTGTCCTGATTAACGACATACTCGATCTGGCAAAAGTGGATGCCGGAAAAATGACTTTTGAGCAAATACCATTCAAAATGAGTTTCTCCATATCAGCCATGCTTCATTTGTTTGAAACAAAAATTCAGGAAAAAAATTTAAAACTGGTTAAAGAATACGACAATACAATACCTAAATACCTGCTTGGCGACCCGGTGCGTTTGCACCAGATCATTTTAAACCTGGTGAGCAATGCCGTTAAGTTTACCACAAAAGGAAAAATTACGGTCAGTGTACGCATGTTGGATGAAGATGACGAAAAGGTAACCATTGAGTTTGCTGTATCAGATACCGGAATTGGAATACCGGCAGCCAAATTAGACAGAATTTTTGAAAACTTTCAGCAGGCATCCAGCGGCACATCACGTTTATATGGAGGTACCGGTTTAGGCCTTGCCATCGTTAAACAACTGGTAGAAACACAAGGGGGCACCATTCAGGTAAAAAGTAAAATAAAAGAGGGCTCAACCTTTAGCTTTACATTAAGTTTTAGGAAAACAAAAGCCAAACCGGAATTAGAATCAGAAATTGTAGAATTGAATACCGAAATAACCGACGTAAAAGTATTGGTGGTGGAAGACATTGCACTCAACCAATTGCTGATGAAAACACTGTTGGATGATTTCGGATTTGACTGTGATATCGCCGATAACGGTAAAATAGCCATTGAGAAAATGCAAGCCAAAACCTACGATGTTATTTTAATGGATCTGCAAATGCCTGAAATGAACGGTTTTGAGGCGACCGATTACATTCGCAACCAAATGAAATCAGATATACCTATCATCGCTTTAACGGCCGATGTTACCACGGTAGATTTGGCTAAATGCAAAGCCGTAGGGATGAATGATTATATTGCAAAACCTGTTGATGAAAGGGTATTGTATAGCAAAATGGTGGGATTGGTAAAAAAAACCTCCTCAACTACTGTATCTGATGAGATGGAATCTGATGAGCAGGTAGCGAAAGACGGCCAAAAAGATAAATGTATTGACTTAACTTATTTAATCCGGCGAACGAAATCAAATCCGGTGTTGATGATGGAGATGATTTCACTTTATCTGAAACAAACCCCGCCTTTAGTTGTCGCCATGAAAAAAGGATTTAAAAAGAAAGATTGGGATTCGCTGTATGCCGCTGTTCATAAACTGATCCCATCCTTCTCAATCATGGGAATTAGTGCTGATTTCGAAGCAATGGCAAGAAAAGTACAGGAATGTGCCAGCACCCGGCAACCATCCGAAGAATTGCCTGAACTGGTGGTTCAACTCGAAAATATATGCCTTCAGGCTTGTGCAGAATTAGAAGTAGAATTTAATGCAATTAAAAACAAAAAACGATGACCGACAAAAATAAAATCAGGCTTTTCCTGGTAGATGACGATGCGGTGTATTTAAAATTATTAGAAATTGATTTTCTACAGCATGCCGATTTTAGTATCGAAACATTCGCCACGGGTGAACTTTGCATCGAGAATTTATCACATCAGCCGGATGTCATCATATTAGATTACCTTCTCAACGGCATTGAAAAAAGCGCGATGAATGGGATTGAAACCCTGGATAAGATAAAATTATTTAACCCCGATATTCCGGTAGTGATACTCTCTTCACAGGATAAAATTGAGGTGGCTGTCGACTGCATGCATCACCTGGCTTACGATTATGTTGTAAAAAGCGAAACTGCTTTCATGCGTTTAAAAAAAATCATCACAAGGATTTTTAGTTACAAAAAATTAGAAAAGGAGTTGAACTGGTACATGGAGAGGATGTAATGCTGACTAAGACTTGTTTCATTAAAAAAGACCGCTTCTGTTTATAGGAGCGGTCTTTTAAATTCTTTCATTTTTTCTTAAAACCGATATCCCAGCGATATACCAAAACCTACGTTTTTAACTGATGATTTATCGTCGGCAATGTATTTGTTTTCCGGATTTATTTTAAGCAAACCAAACTGGGTGTTAATCTGGGCAAATATCCCGTTCTGCATTTCGTATCCGGCGAACATGTTCGCTCCCACATCAAATGCTTTATAATAGGGAGTTAACGGGTCGTCTCCTATCTCTACCACGTTTTTGAACTCAATGTCGTTTTCAACAGTTACGGCTCCGCCTTCAACTTTCACTTTGCCCCCGATTCCATAACCTATATAAGGCCCAAATCCAAGCATCACATATCCATTGCCCAACATAGCCTTGTAAACCAGGTTCAATGGCATTTCAATGTATGAAATTTTGGTGGTTCCGGTTAAGGAGCCACTGGTATTCTTCGCACCCTTTGTTGAGAACAATAACCCGGGCTGAAAATAGAACTCAGGAACTATGGGCACCTGAAAGTTCACTCCGACATGAAATCCGATGATTAAATCATTTTCAAGCTTGTCGCCACTCGCATCTTTTCCATTTAGGTTCTGGAAGTTGATACCACCAAGAACGCCAAATGAGGATTTTGCTCTGTCAGTACTCTGAGCCATTGACACAGAAACTGTTAGCATACCTGCAATTACCAATAAAAATAGTTTCGATTTCATATTACTTCTTTTAATTTTATTATTTGAGTTTAATTTCCGGCTTCTTTTTCGGCATCTTCTTTCATTTTTTCATTTGCCGTAATCAGGAACTCCACCCTGCGGTTTTGGGCGCGTCCATCAGCTGTGCTGTTATCATATTTTGGCATGCTTTCGCCAAATCCTTTAATGGATATGCGATTGGCTTCTACACCATTATACCGCAGGTAATCTGACACTTTATCGGCTCTTTTTAACGACAAATTGTTGTTATACGATTCGCTCCCTTTGCTGTCGGTATGTCCCTGAATCTCAATATCGGTATCAGGAAAAGTGTTGAGCACTTTAACAAGTTTATTCAGACTGATCTTGGCATCAGTTGACAGGGTCGACTGGTCGTATCCAAACAAAACGTTACTGCTGAATTCCACCACGATACCTTCTCCAACCCGGTCAACCTTTGCATCCGGAATAGTATTTTCTATTTCCTCAGCCTGTTTGTCCATCTGATGGCCAATGATAGCTCCGGTAGCGCCTCCTACAGCAGCTCCGATAATAGCACCCAAGGCGGTATTGCCAGAAGCGTTACCAATCACGGCTCCCATCGTGCCACCAGCTACAACGCCAACAGCTCCACCCTTCTGAGTCTTGTTTAATGATGAACAGCCCGAAAGGATTAAAGCTGCGCATGCAATCACCATCAAATTCATTTTAAATTTACACATCTCTATTGTATTTTATTGATTAAACATTCACTCAATGATGTTGTCCGGTCGCCAGGCCAACCCTCATTAAATATTAATTGACAAAAGTGGTTATCCCTGAACAAAGAAACATTACATAAATCTGGAAATAAGTTACATCATTCACAGATTGAAATTCTGTGTGCATCTGTATTATAGTAGGTACGTAAAATGGCATTCATTAAAAAAATGAACCATGGCATAACATAGAGGCGGGATACAAACGTGGGAATTACGCAACTTATATATAAAATTATGTAAGTTATACCCAAGACAAGCACCATACATTTGTCTTATTAAATAATGATACCCATTAAAAAATATCATGAAATTAAAAAATGCACTTCCAATCCATCAATTCTGCTGGCAGGATTGATGGCTAGCTGTGAAAATAAAATGGAAACCAAATCGTTCGCTCAGTTATTTTTTTCAAAAACCAAAGCCGCTTATCAACCACAACAGATTGTAAACCTGGGTGTTGCTGGTAATTTTGTTATTCTGTCAAAAACAGGAGTTACTGATGTGTTTATGTCAGCCATAACAGGTGATGTTGGTTCAAGCCCGATAACAGGTGCCGCGATTTTGGTAAAATGCGATGAGGTGGTTGGTACAATATACTCTGTTGATGCGGCGGGTCCACTTCCATGCACAGTTACCAATGCAACCAGATTAACCACAGCAGTAGGTGATATGCAAACCGCTTACACTGACGCGGCAGGACGTTCCAACCCCGACTTTTTAAATTTGGGTGCCGGAAACATTGGAGGTAAAACACTTACGCCAGGTTTATATACATGGAGTACTGACCTGCTTATCCCAACGGATGTTATCATCTCAGGTAATTCTACCGATGTTTGGATATTCCAGGTTGCCGGAACCATTGACATGAGTTCTGCCGTTAGAATTACCTTAACCGGGGGTGCGAAGGCAAAGAATATTTTCTGGGTAGCAGCCGGTGCTGTTACACTTGGAACAATCAGTCATTTTGAGGGAAATATATTGGGTCAGACAGGCATTAACATGCAAACTGGCGCAACAATAAACGGCAGAATATTGGCTCAAACTGCTGTAACCCTTCAAATGAATACAGTTACACAACCAGAATAAATCTAAACAGTTATCTTAAAAAAGATTGCCTGAAATTATTTTAGGCAACCTTTTTTTAAAAACCTGAGAAATAAATATGTGAAAGATGTAAGTAATTTACAGTTTTATGTAACACATACCAGGTAGTAGTTGCTCAACTTTGCAATATTGGTTCATCCATAAAAAAGTCCGAATATCACCTACTTAAAAATTAAATGAAATGAAAAAAACAGTCCTTCCCCTTTTATTGTTGTCACTGATTTTCAGTCTGCCTTTCACCTCATGCGTGTCGAAAAAGAAATTTTCGGCTTCAGAAGCCAAAGTGAATAAGCTTCAGGGCGACAGCCTCAAAACACACAATCTATTGAATGAGTGTAACCTCCAGGTAAAAGTGCTCAAGAATGAGAAAGCATCGTTGCAGGTTGACAAGGCCTCGTTGGAAAATGAAAATGCTATGGGTCAGGATAACCTAAAGATGCTTGCCGACAAATCGAAACTCACCATTGAAGACCAGGCGATGCGGTTAAAAAAGCTTGAGAACATCATTCAGTCACAAAGGGACCTGATGAATAACCTGAAAAATTCTATATCTGAAGCACTGGTGAATTATGAATCGGATGAGTTATCGATTTACCAGAAAGATGGAAATATTTATGTTTCGCTACAGGAGAAATTACTTTTTAAATCGGGCAGTGATGTGGTAGATCCAAAAGGAAAAGAAGCGCTCAAAACACTGGCTCAGGTGCTTAATACTACCAAGGACATCAATGTAGTTATTGAAGGCCATACAGATAACGTCCCAATCAAAACAAACCAATTTAATGACAATTGGGATCTCAGCACCGCGAGAGCGACAACCATCGTGCGCATTTTAACAAAAGACAATGGCTTTGATGAGACACGCATTACCGCATCAGGGAGAGGTCAATTTCACCCGGTACAAACCAACGAAACCGAGGCAGGACGTGCAGGAAACAGAAGAACCGAAGTCATTTTATCTCCCAAGCTGGAAGAACTTTACAAACTGTTGAACCAATAAATTCTCTAAAATGAAAACTTTAAAATTAATGATTGCAGGTTTGGCTCTGTTCATTGCCGGAACGCTGCAAGCACAAACAACTATCAATGTAAACATTGGCTCGCCACCCCTATGGGGCCCTGTTGGATATGCCGAAGCACGCTATTACTATCTTCCCGATGTGGAAGCATACTATGACATCCAAAGGTCCATGTTTATTTATTACGGAAATGGCAGGTGGATTCATAAAGCACACCTTCCTTATCAGTACAGAGGTTATGATTTGTATCATGGTTACAAGGTAGTATTAACCGATTATCACGGTAACGATCCTTATTCACATTTTAAAGAACATAAAGTAAAATATGTGAAAGGATATCGTGGACATGAACAAAAAACCATTGGCGAGAAACCCGGAAAAAATCGTTATAAAGCAAAATACCAGTCAAAAAACGAGAGTCAAAATCGAAAAGGCAATACTGCCAGGCATGGTCGTGATAAAAGCAAGGGGAAAGGCAAGCACAAATAAATCGTTATCAAAGAAATTAAAACCGTTGCACAAACCATGTAACGGTTTTTTTATGCCTGTTAAATAGATAATGTGTGAAAGATGTAATTATCATCCATAATTATGTAACGCTTTTATATGTTTTGATGCTGACCTTTGATCCGTGAAAATATATTCACAATTAAAAAAAATAATCATGGGAAATTTGCTTTACATCATCGCCGTCATTCTAATCATTGCCTGGCTTGTTGGATTTGTAGGATTTAGTGCCTCAGGTGGTGGCTTAATCCACATTCTGCTGGTTATTGCCGTTATTGCTATCATACTGCGAATTATCCAGGGCAGAAGAATTCTTTAGAAAACAATCATGAATTTAAAAAGAATCTTTGGGGCCCTGCTCACCGTATTAGGAATCGGAGCCCTTATCTATGCTGCTGTTTTATTTGTCACGGCTTCATCCGGCACCAACAATACCAAAGCCCTTATTATATATGGGGCACTTGGTCTTTTATTCTTTGTCGCCGGCATTAGCCTGGTGCGCACCACAAAAGACGAATCATAATTCACCACACCGGTGATTATGCAGTTAGTTTAACATTCAACTCATGAGGTTGGGGTGCGATACCATGTCGTAACTTCATGTGCTTTTTACTGAATTAAATGTTTTTGTTCCTCACTACAACTACCCGGTATTCTTTGAAAATCGGGTAAGTCGCTATATATCAGTAACAAAACAAACCTGTTGCTTTACAATGTGTGAATGATGCAACTCTTTTCGCTAATTGTGTAACTTATAAACAGATGAGTGCCCTCACCTTTGTAACCTGAATTATTTCACTTAATTAATTACTAGAAAATGAAAACTGAAAGAAAAAAATTTTGGACAAACCTTGTCTTTGCCTCCTTATTCCTGGCAGCACTGGCAGGAGGTTGTAAGAAAGATAATTACGAGGAAATCTCCGGAGTATGCCCGGAAGTAGAATCAACTGACCCTGCCCCGGATGTTATGGACGTGCCACTGGATAAAGTAATTGGGGTAACATTTAATGAAAAGATGAACCCAACTACCATCACGCCGGCGGCATTCACGTTAGCCGGTCCCACAACAAAAAATGGCCAGTTAGTGACAGCAACCATCATCGAAGGCAGCCTGAGCTATGATGAAACGAACAATACAATGAGCTTTACACCAACTTCATGGCTCGAACCCAATACACTGTATACGGGGAGAGTTAAAACATTGGTTAAAGACTTAAGGGGAAACGCCTTACAAACAGATTATATTTGGAGTTTTACTACCGGGGTACCCCCCATAGTAATTTCCACTTTCCCTCAGAATGCTGCAACAGCTGTATCAATTAACTCCAAGCTGACTGCGACTTTTAGCATGGCCATGGACTCGTCAACAATCACATCGTCCACCTTTACTTTAAAGCAAGGCGTCCTGTCAGTTTCGGGTGCCGTAATCTATTCAAACAGCGTAGCTACCTTTACGCCATCAACTCATCTCGCTGTTAACGTATTATATACTGCCACTATCACCAGTGAAGTTAAAAATCAGGCAGGTATTTCCATGATAAATAATTATGTATGGACATTTACAACAGGATCAGGTCCTGATAACACACCTCCAACAGTGATTTCAACGGTTCCGGTAAACCTTGCCACAGGTGTGGCTATCAACACGAAACCAACCGCCACTTTTAGTGAGGCCATGGATCCACTGACAATCACCCCTGCTACATTTACCATTATGCAAGGAACCCTGTCTGTTTCAGGTTCGGTTACTTATGTGGGGACTGTTGCAACGTTTAAACCTCTGACAAATTTTGCAGCCAATACTACCTATACAGCCACCATCACTACCGGAGCGGAAGACGTGGCAGGCAACGCCATGACAAGTAACTATGTTTGGACATTCTCCACAGGAACCGGTTCAGATGAAACACCACCAACAGTAATTTCAACTGTTCCTGCTAACCTGGCCACAGGCGTAGCCATCAATACGAAACCAACGGCTACCTTTAGCGAAGTCATGGATCCAATGACCATTACACCATCAACTTTTACAGTAAAGCAAGGAAATCTGTTTATTTCGGGATCCGTGACTTATGTGGGACTTGTTGCAACCTTTACACCAACGACTAATTTTATTGCCAATACGGTCTATACAGCCACCATTACTACCGGTGTGGAAGACCTGGCCGGCAATGCAATGGAAACCAATTATGTTTGGACATTCACAACTGGTACTTCTCCGGATATCATTCCACCGACAGTAATTTCCACTGTACCTGCCAATCTTGCAACAGGAGTGGAACTAAATATCAAACCCTCAGCAACTTTCAGTGAGGCGATGGATCCGTTAACAATCAATCCGTTGACATATACCTTAAAGACAGGAGCCACATTTGTTGCAGGTTCTGTTAGCTATGTGGGTGTTGTTGCGACTTTTACACCGGCAACCATCCTTTTAGCCAACACCACCTATACTGCCACCATCTCTACAGGTGTTAAAGATCTTGCAGGCAATGCCATGGTAAGCAATTATATATGGACCTTTACAACAGGAACCAGCATCGACATTATTCCACCTACAGTGATTTCTACTATTCCTGCCAATCTTGCCACCGAAGTTGCTCAAAACATAAAACCTACGGCTACTTTTAGCGAGGCGATGGATCCTTTAACAATAAACGTTTTGACCTATACCTTAAAACGAGGAACTACCATGGTCGCAGGTTTAGTTAGCTATTCTGGTTTGGTTGCGACTTTTACACCGACATCCGGTCTGTTAGCCAACACCACCTATACTGCTACCATCACTACCGGTGTTAAAGACCTTGCAGGCAATGCCATGGTTAGTAACTATGTCTGGACCTTTACTACCTTAAATGTTTCGGCTCCTATGGTAATTTTAACCGATCCGGATGATCTGGAAACAGATGTTGCCCTAAACAAAGTTGTTACCGCAACATTCAGTGAACCAATGGATCCCCTGACCATCAACGAAACCACATTTACGTTACAAAATGGATCAAATTCCGTTACAGGAGTGATTTCGTACAGTGGAACCACTGCATCATTTGCCCCTTCCACCAACCTGTTACCCAACACGCTATATACCGGTACTATCACTACCGGAGCAATGAGTACAGGCGGTACACCCATGGCAGCCAATTATACCTGGACTTTTACCACAGTTTCTATAATGGCCCCAACGGTAATTTTGACTGACCCCATGGATTTAGAGGTAGACGTAGCCCTTGACAAGGTAATTAGTGCGGACTTTAGTGAGGAGATGAATTCTTCAACTATCACCTCCTCTACCTTTACCTTAATGCAAGGAACAACTGTGATTTCAGGGTTAGTGAATTATTCTGGTATCACCGCGACGTTTACACCTTCAAGTGATTTGTTGTCAAACACAACTTATACCGCTACCATTACCACAGGAGCAGAAAATCTTTCAGGAACTCCATTGACAAACGACTATGTGTGGACATTTACCACTCAGGAAATTGTGATTTCACCAGTTGATCTTGGAACTGCCGCTCCTTTTGGTGCTTTTGGAGGAAATGCCGGAATCACCAACCAGGGAATCAATACGATAATAAATGGAGGTATTGCTACCACTGCGGCCTCTACCTTAGTTACCGGTTTTCATGATGGCATGACGGGTGATGTTTATACTGAAACACCCCTTAATGTTGGACTTGTTACAGATGGAATATTCACGGCTCCCCCATTTCCAGGAACCGCTACCTCGGAAGCCATTGCAACTCAAGCTTTAATAGACGCCAACGCAGCTTATATCAGCATTTCTCCTGCTATCATGCCGGGAGGAATTGATCCGGGCGCCGGTGAACTTGGTGGATTAACCTTAGCTCCGGGCGTTTATATGTCGGAAAGTGGAACTTTTAACATATCAAACGGCCCTCTTACTTTGGATGCTCAAGGCGATCCGAATGCTACCTGGGTATTCCAGACAGCAGCGGGTTTGACTGTAGGTATCGCCGGACCGACAGGTGCACGCAGTATCATTATGACCAACGGTGCCCAGCCTAAAAATGTATTTTGGTATGTAGGTAGTTCGGCCACCATTAACGCGGCAGGCGGCGGCACCATGGTGGGAACCATCATCGCAACTGCCGGTGTTACTTTTTCAACACCGGATAATATGGATCAAACAGTACTGAATGGCAGGGCACTTTCTCTGGTTGCTTCAGTAACCATGGTCAATACAACCATTAACGTTCCTGCACCCTAAAGCAGGTTAAAAGTCATCAAATGAATCCCGTCATCGGGCGGGATTCATTTAAATCACTTGAAGCAACAACAATAATTTAAAAAATATGAAATTTAAAACCAATATTAAAAAAGGAATACGCAAGGCGTTCTCCTCTTATAACTTACCTATAAAAAGCATGATCATTGGTGTCTTTTTCATGGCAAATACCCTGGTATCTCTGCAAGCGCAGGAAACTCAGCAACCTCAGGAAGCTCAGTTCACTCAACCCACCTGGTGGTTTGGTGCCGCAGCAGGTGCCAATTTTAATTTCTTTCGTGGGTCAACACAACAACTAAATTCAGTATTTACCGTGCCCACCACATTTCACGATGGCACCGGGGTAGGTCTGTATCTGGCTCCCCTGGTGGAGTTTCATCGCCCCGATTCAAGATGGGGGTTCATGTTTCAGGCGGGATTCGATAGCCGAAAAGGCGCTTTCAAACAGGTAATTACACCTTGTAACTGCCCGGATGACTTAACCACTAACCTGAGTTATATCACGTTGGAACCAAGCCTGCGTTTTGCCCCTTTTAAATCGGGTTTGTATTTGTACGCTGGACCACGCGTGGCTTTCCTGATGTCGAAATCGTTCACCTACAAACACGGAATCAACCCGGCATACCCCGAACAGGAAATCACGCCTGATTTGACAGGTGATTTCGACAACATGAAAAATATGTTGATCTCCATGCAAATCGGAGCAGGTTACGATATTCCACTAACCTCCCACGGGAAACAAACACAATTTGTGCTTTCACCCTTTGTATCTTATCATCCCTATTTTGGTCAGGAGCCTCGTTCGATTGAAACATGGAATATAACTACTGTACGTGCTGGTATTGCGCTGAAATTTGGACGCGGCAGGAAAATTGGAACCAGGACTAAAAAAGAGGGGATACCTGTATCGGGTGTCGTCACCGAACCCAAGGTGAAGTTTACTGTGGAGGTGCCTAAGAATGCTAAGGACCCGGCTATCGGGAGTGAGACTTTCCCAATCCGCAACTATGTATTTTTCGATTTGGGATCAACTCAAATCCCTGAACGGTATGTCTTACTCAAAAAAGACGAGGTTAAAGATTTTAAAGAAGACCAACTCGATGCACATGCCTCGGCCAATGTATCTGGTCGTTCAGACAGGCAGATGAATGCTTACTACAATATCCTGAACATCCTGGGTAACCGCATGGTAGAGAACCCCTCTACCACTATTATGCTGGTTGGATCTTCAGAAAAAGGCCCACAAGATGGCCGTGAGATGGCAGAATCTGTCAAGAAATACCTGGTAACGATATTTGAAATTAATGCCTCCAGGATTACGACCCAGGGTCGGGCAAAACCAAGTGAACCATCTGAACAACCAGGTGGCAAACTTGATCTTGTTTTGCTTCGCGAAGGCGACCGCAGGGTTACAATTGAAAGCAACTCTCCCGTTTTGTTGATGGAATTCCGTAGTGGTTCTGATACTCCTTTGAAACCAGTAAAAATAATTGCGGCTCAAGAAGCTCCGGTTGAAAGTTACATTACTTTTAATGTAGAAGACGAAGAAGACGCGTTTACATCCTGGTCGTTGAAAACTGAAGATGAACAAGGAGCTGTCAAGACGTTTGGACCTTACACAGAAGAAGAAGTAAGTATCCCGACAAAATCCATATTAGGTACACGTCCCGAAGGCGACTACAAAGTCACCATGATTGGTCAAACAAAAAATGGTCAGACGATAGCGAGGGAGACTTCGGCTCACATGGTACTTTGGACACCGGCAAAAACCGAGGAATCGATGAGGTTCAGCATTATTTATGAATTCAACAAATCCGTCGCTGTCAATATTTATGAAAAATACCTCCTTGAGGTCGTAACACCAAAAATTTCGGACAATGCTACGGTAATTATAAATGGATACACTGATATTATCGGAGGAGAAGAGAACAACCAGAAACTATCCCTGGCAAGAGCCAAAGGAGTAAAACGTATTCTTGAAAAAGGGATATCGAAAGCTGGTCGCAAGAATGTGAAATTTGAAGTTGCCGGACTCAGCGAGGATCAGTTACTTTCACCATTTAACAACAAGTATCCTGAAGAGCGCTTTTATAACCGTACGGTGATCATTGATATCATTCCAGGTAAATAAAATGAAGTACAATTAGTTGATTACTTTGAAATCAATGTAAAAATAGAAAACAATAGCCGTCGAAACATTTTGCAATCTCATGCAAGTTGTTTCGACGGCTTACTTATCAGTAAACTGTTAACATCAGAAAAAGCACTTAATAAAATTACCAGGCAATTAGAGACACAGCGAAATATGTGAAAGATGTAACTTATTTGGAAAGATATGTAACACTTTGCGAAAATTGGCGACTGATCTTTGCGCTATAATAACATTAAATCAAAAAAATATGAAAAAACTAATACTTTTATTCACATGTCTGGCAATTATTTCGATCAGTCAGGCACAAACACAGGACAAAAAATGGAATTTTGGGTTACATGGCGGACTCACACAGTATAATGGTGACCTCGGTAACGATTTCTACAAAACCGACATGGTTGCTTACGGTGTTGGAGGTATTTCGTTATCGAGATATATTGGAAGCCATTTCGATTTAAACCTCTCGATAATGAAAGGAACCGTGGGCTTTAGCCGTTATCCCAATAATTTCAGGGGCGAATTTACATCAGCCTTGATCAATTTCAGGTTTAATGTGGTGGCTCCCAGATATGCCGTCAGGCCTTATATTTTTGTAGGAGCCGGTGCCATGTTATTTGATAAAAACATCGAAATCAGCTCAAAGAAAGTTGATTACATTGCTCCATCTTTCGGAGGAGGAGCTAATTTCAGAATTACACCTACTTTGATGCTCAATATACAGGAAACTTTCATGTATTCGAGTGCTGATAACAGGGATGGCCTGGTTAAAAACGAAAATGATATGTATGTCCTTCACACCGTTGGATTAACTTTCAATTTTGGCAAGAAACATGATGCCGACAATGATGGTGTTAACGACCGTTCTGACAAATGTGCCGATACACCCCCCGGTGTAGCCGTTGATAAATCGGGCTGCCCGCTTGATAAAGATAAAGATGGTGTGGCTGACTATCTGGATGTTTGTCCGGATGTTGCCGGAACCAAAGAATTAAAAGGTTGTCCTGACGCTGATGGCGATGGTATAGCTGACAAAGACGATCGCTGTCCTAATGTAAGAGGTAGCCTGACTTTAATGGGTTGCCCCGATGCTGATGGCGATGGTATAGCTGATTTGGATGATATTTGTCCTGACACAAAAGCAGGATACAATGTAAATGCGGTTGGTTGCCCCATGGACAATGACAATGACGGTATTGTAAATGAAGAAGACCGTTGCCCGGATGCTTCCGGACCGGCAAGTTTAACAGGTTGTCCTGATACAGATGGTGATGGAGTTGTCGATCTCGACGACCGTTGTCCGGAAATAAAGGGAACCCTTACAAACCAAGGTTGTCCGGAAATACCAAAAGAAGTTGAAATCAAGATTACCCAGATTGCCAGTAAAATTTTCTTTGAATCCAACAGTGATGTACTTAAAGTAGCCTCATTGGAACAATTAAACGAATTGGTGAAAATTCTGAAAGAATATCAAACGGCAAACCTGCAGATTGATGGTCATACAGATAGCCAGGGTTCAGATGAATTTAATCAAATCCTTTCGCAAAAGCGTACTGAATCGGTGAAAACCTATCTGATGGGAAAAGGTATTATGGAATCACGGCTAACTACCACCGGCTTTGGTGAAAAAAATCCAATAGCTGATAATAATTCTTCTGCCGGCCGTGCGAAAAACAGAAGAGTTGAATTGAAAACATCCTACAAACAATAATCTTTTTTGGTACTTGTTTGGTTTGCGTTTTGATTAAGAAGGCCGTTGAATTCAACGACCTTCTTTATTCTTTTAACTGAGAATTGTAGATAACTGGCTTTCATTCCTTACCTCAATCTATTTTCAGGAAGCATACACATTCGTATAACATTTCTATAACTGTCTCATTACTATTATTAACATAATAGATTTATTTCAAAGATGAAGCATTTTGCAGATGAATGTGTGAATATGTGAAAGATGTAACATTTTAATTAATTTATGTAACACATTCAGATTTGAATCGACTGAACTTTGCACTGTAAAAATCTAACGTACAACTTAAAACCAATGATAATGAAAAGGTCATTACTATTTATTGTAACAACTGTTACTTTGTTGTTTTTTTTACCGCAAGTAAATTTCGGACAAGCGCCTAATTTAGGCACCTCTGCTGATTTTGCTCTGTTCACAACAGTTGGGGCAGTTACCAATGCAGGTACAGAATATCTAACGCAAGTTACAGGCAATGTGGGCTCGAATAGCGGTCCCATCTCAGGCTTTGGAAATGTGGATGGTCAATTGCACCCAGGCGATGGTCAGAGCGCTCAGGCAGCGGCAGACTTATTGCTTGCCTACGGAGAACTTGCAGCAGCCATACCCACTTTTTTTCCGGCACCTTTGCTTGGCAACGGGGCCATTCTCCCGCCGGGAGTGTATGCTATTGGTGAGCCGGCAACACTAAACTTAGATCTAACATTGGATGCACAAGGTGATCCAAATGCTGTTTGGATTTTTCAAATACAAGGTACGTTCGGCGCAAACGCCAATTCAAAAGTTCATTTAATTAACGAAGCTCAGGCCTGTAATGTATTCTGGAAGATAGAAGGGTTGGTAAGTTTGGCCGCCAATACCACCATGCGGGGAACTATTGTCGCGAACAACGCGGCCATTAACATGGTTGCCGGCGATACACTCGAAGGAAGAGCGCTATCCATTAACGGTGCCATTGGTGTAACACAATCGATGATATACCTCCCATCAGGATGCGGAGCTCCTATCCTTACCGGACCAGCCGCCCCTGATCTTCTTTCTATAGCATGTTATACCATTTTTTCTTCCGATGGGCCGGTTACAAACGCTGGCATAACCTACGTTACAGGTGATGTAGGCTCAAACAATGGCTTAACGACAGGATTCAACCCCTTATTTGTAACGGGAGCTATTCATCCAATCCCTGATGGTTCTACAGCACAGGCTGCATCCGATTTACTCAATATCTATAGCACGCTGAACGCGATGCCTTATGATATTGAATTGATGAGGCCTGACATTTTCGGGCACAACCTGGTTCTTACACCGCATACTTATATCATGAATGCAGCAGCAGCTCTTACCGATACACTTTACCTGAATGCAAAGGGAGTTGCCGATGCAGTATTCGTTATCAAGATTTATGGTGCCCTTTCAACAAACAATTACTCAAAAGTTATTTTACAAAATGGAACCCAATCAAAAAATGTGTTTTGGCTGGTTTCAGGTGCAGTGAGCATAACCGATTTTTCGGAATTTGTAGGAACAATCGTTGTCAACAATGGAGCAATCGACCTAACAACAGGAGTTAATCTGGATGGCAGGGTGCTTACAACCGTTGGAGCTGTGAACACCTCCGCAATAACGGCTATTATGCCTCCCGGTTGCTTTGTAGCAAGTCCTCCCTTCATTACAACAGAACCTAGTGATCAGATTGTATGCGAAGGAGATTCGGTTAGTTTTACAGTAACTGCAACAGGTGATGGCCTTACGTATCAGTGGAGAAAAGGAATCATAGATATTATTGGCGCAACAAATGATACGCTTACAATTAATCCTGTAAGTTTTTCAGATGCGGCGACAGACTATAATGTTGTCGTTTCAGGCACTACTCCACCACCAGATACTTCTATCAATGTTTCTTTAACAGTTAATGCTGTCACAAATATTACTACACAGCCTGCAAGTCAAATTGCATGTGTCGGAGATTCTGTAAGTTTTACAGTAGCTGCGACAGGTACCGGACTTACGTATCAGTGGAGAAAAGGAATCATAGATATAATAGGTGCAACAAATGATACACTTACAATTAATCCTGTTGCCCTAACTGACGCAGCATCAGACTATAATGTTGTTGTCATGGGAACATGCTCAAACGATACTTCAATAAATGTCAGTTTAACAGTAAATGCTGTCACGGCCATCAGCACACAACCTGTTGATCAAACAGCATGTGTCGGAGATTCTATCAGTTTTACAGTAGCCGCCACAGGTAACGGACTTACGTATCAGTGGAGAAAAGGAATCATTGATATTACAGGTGCAACAAACGATACACTTACAATTAATCCTGTTGCCCTAACTGACGCAGCAATAGACTATAATGTTGTTGTCATGGGAACATGCTCAAACGATACTTCAATAAATGTTAGTTTAACAGTAAATGAAGTCACGGCCATCACCACACAACCTGTTGATCAAACAGCATGTATTGGAGATTCTATCAGTTTTACAGTAGCTGCCACAGGTAGCGGACTTACGTATCAGTGGAGAAAAGGAATCAATGATATAATCGGCGCAACAAACGATACGCTTACAATTGATCCTGTTGCCCTGACTGACGCAGCATTAGACTATAATGTTGTTGTCATGGGAATATGCTCAAACGATACTTCAATAAATGCTTCTTTATCAGTTAATACTGAAACTGTCATTACTACACAACCTGTCAGTCAAACAGTATGTGCAGGAGATTCCGTCAGCTTTTTTGTGGTTGCATCGGGATCAGGTCTTACCTACCAATGGAGAAAGGGAATTGTAAACCTGATCGATGGAGGTAATATTTCAGGCGCAACAAATGATACACTTACAATTAATCCTGCCACCATCTCTGATGAAGCATCCAACTATAATGTTGTTGTTACCGGTGGTTGTTCATCCATAAATACATTGGCCGTCAACCTTAATTCGGCTGGCAACTTTGGTATTCTTGCTGGTACGGCAATCAGCAGCACAGGCTTCAGTGTTATTACAGATGTGGATGTTGGCTTAAGCCCCGGCGTTCGTAGTTCTATTACCGGATTTCCTCCAGCCATTGTTGTGAATGGAGCTATCTATGCTTCTGATGATGTTGCTCCTCCGGGAGTAGCTGCAATGCTTATACAGGCGAAACAAGACCTTACCGATGCCTATCTTTTTGCTGAAGGAGCATCATCACCTGCCCCTGCCACAGTAGCTGGCGATCAGGGTGGCTTAACACTTGCTCCGGGCATTTATAAATCAACATCCACACTTTTAATACAATCCGGCGATCTGACCCTTGATGCACAAGGTGATGCAAATGCAGTATGGATTTTCCAGATTGCATCAGATTTTACCACCATTGGCGGAGCTGGTGGAAACGTTATTCTTAGCGGAGGCGCCCAGGCTAAAAATATTACCTGGCAGGTTGGCAGTTCAGCAACCATCGGTAACGGAACCTCATTTAAAGGAAACATACTTGCATTAACTTCTATAACGATGAACACAGGTTCATCGATAGATGGCAGACTACTTGCCAGAAATGGTGCAGTAGTATTATCAGGTACTAACTTAATTAATAAACCTTCGGATGCTCTTGCTCCCGGTAATAGTATTACTTCAATCAATGTTTCACTGACTGTAAATCCTGCTACAGGGCCTACCATTTTTACAGCCGGAGCGACTACGCTGTGTCAGGATGCACCTGATGAAACCTACACTGCAACCGCTTTGAACAGTACTTCAATTACATACTCTGTACTACCTGTAACAGCAGGTGTGATCAATC
>PHDN01000015.1:0-7629 GCA_002840975.1 Bacteroidetes bacterium HGW-Bacteroidetes-16 | reverse complement strand
ACCTACACTGCAACCGCTTTGAACAGTACTTCAATTACATACTCTGTACTACCTGTAACAGCAGGTGTGATCAATCCAATAACCGGTGTGATGAACTGGGACGCTGCTTTCAGCGGCACAGCTACCATCACGGCCACTTCAACAGGGCTATGCGGCACAACAAGTACTGACTTATTGGTTACAGTAAATCCTTCTACAGGGCCTACTATCTTTACAGCCGGCGCAACAACGCTTTGTCAGGATGCACCTGATGAAACCTACACTGCAACCGCAACAAACAGTACTTCAATAACTTATTCCGTACTACCTGTAACAGCTGGTGTGATCAATCCAACTACGGGTGTAATGAACTGGGACGCTGCCTTCAGCGGCACAGCTACCATCACAGCCACTTCAACAGGGTTATGCGGCACAACGAGCGCAGACTTATTGGTTACCGTTAATCCTTCTACAGGGCCTACCATCTTTACAGCCGGCGCAACAACGCTTTGTCAGGATTCACCTGATGAAACCTACACTGCAACCGCTTTGAACAGTACTTCAATAACTTATTCAGTACTACCTGTAACAGCGGGCGTGATCAATCCAACTACCGGAGTAATGAACTGGGATGCTGACTTCAGTGGATCCGCCACGATCACGGCCACTTCAACAGGTCTTTGCGGTACAACGAGTGCTGACTTATTGGTTACCGTAAATCCTTCTACAGGACCTACCATCTTTATAGCTGGAGCGACTACGCTGTGTCAGGATGCACCTGATGAAACCTACACTGCAATAGCAACAAACAGTACTTCAATAACTTATTCTGTACTACCTGTAACAGCAGGTGTGATCAATCCAACTACCGGAGTAATGAACTGGGATGCTGCCTTTATTGGTACAGCAACCATTACCGCTACCTCAACAGGTCTTTGCGGCACCACAAGTGCAAACATGGTGGTTACAGTTAATCCATATACAGGACCCACCATCTTTACTGCCGGTGCGACTACTGTTTGCCAGGATGCCCCTGACGAAACCTATACTGCAATAGCAACAAACAGTACTTCAATAATTTATACTGTATTACCATTAACAGCGGGTGTGATCAATCCAATAACCGGGATAATGAACTGGGAAGCTGATTTTATTGGCATAGCTACCATCACTGCCACTTCTACAGGCTTATGCGGGACAACGAGTGCAGACTTATTGGTCACTGTAAATCCTTCTACAGGGCCTACCATTTTTACGTCTGGTGCCACTACTGTTTGTCAGGATGCTTCGGATGAAACCTATACTGCAACCGCAACAAACAGTACTTCAACAACTTATTCTGTACTACCTGTAACAGCGGGAGTGATCAATCCAATAACCGGTGTAATGAACTGGGATGCTGACTTTAGTGGCATGGCAACAATCACTGCTACCTCCACAGGATTATGTGGAACTACCAGTGCAGACTTATCAGTAACTGTCAGTCCGTCTGCCGGACCAACCATTTTCACAACTGGCGCAACTACTGTTTGTCAGGATGCTCCGGATGAAACCTATACTGCAACAGCAACAAACAGTACTTCAATAACTTATTCTGTACTACCTGTAACAGCGGGAGTGATCAATCCGATAACCGGTGTAATGAACTGGGATGCTGACTTTAGTGGAACAGCCACCATCATGGCTACTTCAACAGGACTTTGCGGTACAACAAGTGCAGACTTATTGGTGACAGTAAATCCTTCAACGGGAGTAACCATCTTTATTGCTGGAATGACATCAATTTGTCAGGATGCCGGGGACGAAACCTATTCTGCAACAGCAGCAAATAGCACTTCAATAATTTACTCGGTTTTACCTGTAACAGCGGGGGTAATCAATTCAACTACAGGTGTGATGAACTGGGATGCCGACTATATCGGACAGGTCACCATCACAGCCACTTCTTCAGGCTTATGTGGAACAACCAGTGCTGATTTATTGGTGACAATAAGTCCTTCTACAGGCTTAACCCTCTTTATTGCAGGTGCAACAAGTGTTTGTCAGGATTCCGGGGACGAAACCTATTCTGCTACAGCAGCAAATAGCACTTCAATAATATACTCCGTATTACCTCCAACAGCCGGTGTAATCAACTCATCTACCGGCGTGATGAACTGGGACGCTGCCTTCAGCGGCACAGCCACCATCACGGCTACTTCAACCGGGCTCTGTGGTGAAACAAGCGCAGACAGGCTTGTAAATGTAACCCCGACACCAATTGCAGCGGCTACTGGTAATTCGCCTGTATGTGAAGGCAGTCCGATAACCCTTACTGCACAAACTGTTGTCGGAGGTATCTACAGCTGGACTGGCCCAAATGGATATTCATCTTCTGATCAAAATCCCGAAATTCTTTCTGCCACTATTACGGATGCAGGTACCTACACGTTAAGCGTTTCCGTTAATGGATGCAGTTCCGTTCCTTCACCTGTTATAATCGAGGTAACCAACTGTGCCGGTTCTGATCTGGGTGTTGTTAAAACTGCAGATAATTACTTCCCGTTGATTGGACACACAATCGTCTTTACCATTATAGCGACGAATTATGGCCCATCAGATGCAACAGGGGTAGCAATAACCGAAATACTGGAAAACGGATACACCTATGTTTCATCTACAACAACCGTTGGTACATACAGCGCTTCAAGCGGTGTTTGGACGATCGGAAGCATGATTAGTGGAGCATCTGAAACGTTAAGAATAACGGCTGTGGTAAATTCAGCTGGAACTTATGTTAATACCGCAACAATTAGCGGCAATGAACCCGATGGAAACCTGGCAAACAATGTTTCAACCATTGAACCGGAACCAAGAGATTTCTTTATACCGGAAGGCTTCTCACCAAATGGTGACGGCACAAACGATTTATTTGTTATCAGAGGAATTTTATACTATCCTGATAATAATATAATAATCTTCAATCGTTGGGGAAATAAAGTGTTCGAAGCAAGTCCCTACCAAAATACCTGGGATGGCAAAACAACCATGGGAATATCCGTGGGAGGAGATGAATTGCCAGTAGGAACATACTTCTATCTGCTTGATTTGGATGATGGTTCAGAAGTTATTAAAGGAACAATTTATCTAAATAGGTAAAATATAAACTTGGTTAACAATAGAAATAACAGTAAGATGAAAACACTAAAAAAGATAACATTCGTTCTGGGTTTAACTTTAGGAAGTTTAAGTATTATTGCTCAGCAAGAGCCCATGTTTACGCATTATATGAATAATACACTGGCTGTGAATCCTGCCTATGCAGGTAGCAGGGAAGCATTAACAGTAACGGCGTTGCATCGCTCCCAATGGGTCGGCTTTAAAGGTGCGCCTTTAACTCAAACTATAACGATGCATTCACCATTAAACAACGAACATGTCGGGCTTGGTTTCTCGGTACTAAACGACAGAATAGGACCAACTAACAATACCACAGTGGTTGTTGATTATGCTTATAGAATGAATCTCTCTGAAAATGCGAAACTGGCACTTGGTTTAAGTGCCGGCGCGAGCATATTTCAGGCTAACCTCAATACACTTCTGTTGGATGAAGAAATTGACCCGGCATTTCTAAACAACGTTAATAACCGGGTCACACCTAATTTCGGCTTTGGTGTGTATTATTCCAGAGAGCGTTTCTATGCTGGTATTTCGGTGCCCTATTTAATAGAAAACAGATATTCTTCAAAAGAGAAACTTGATGGAAGTCTTTTAATTGGTAAAGAAAGAAGACACTACTATTTCATTGCCGGGGCCGTGATTAACCTAACAGATAATCTGGCATTTAAGCCTACAACGCTTGTCAAAGTAACTGCCGCGGCTCCCATCCAGGCAGATTTGACAGCCTCCTTTATCATTATGCAAAAATTTTTGGTCGGTGCCATGTACCGTACCGGGGATGCTTTTGGAGGTCTTGTAGGATTGGATATTACAGAACAACTTCATATAGGTTACTCATATGACTGGTCATTTGGGCTTAAAACCTCTAAGTATAATCAGGGTAGCCATGAAATATTATTGAGATATGATTTTGTATTCTCGAGCAAAAAGCAAATCCATTCTCCTAGATATTTTTAACTAATTTAAAAACATAAACCATGAAAAAATTATTTATACCCATCATTATAATTTTAGGTATTGGAATAAACGTTTTTGCGCAAGAAAAATCGAACAAAGAATTAAAAGGTGATAAATACTTTTTTAATTACTCCTTTGATAAATCCATTGATGCTTATACCAGTGTAAAAGAGTTGACCACAGAGGGACAACGCAGGCTGGCTGAGAGTTATTACAACCTTGATCAAAATATTGCATCAGAGGCGGTGTACTTAAAATTAATAAGCGAAAAAAAAGACGTCATACCGGAGGATTTTTACAACTACGCAATGATTCTGAAGATAAATGGTAAATATAACGAAGCAGGTAAATGGATGGATAAGTTTATTGTGCTTTTGCCGAACGATTTACGCTCAATAAATTACCTGGCCAATAAAAATGACATAGACAATTTGTTAATCGATCAAGGTATTTATACAATTAAACACCTGAACGTAAATACCGATGCGCTCGACTTTGGCACCAGTTATTATAAAGATAAAATTGTGTTTGCTTCAACCAGATCGAACAACAACATGATTGTTAGAAATTACAATTGGACCAATAAACCATTTTGGGATATTTATGTTTCCGAAATAGATGGAGATCAGTTGAAAGACCCCGAAGTTTTTGACAGGCGCCTGAATGGTAAATTGCATGATGGTCCGGTAAGTTTTAGCAACGATGGTAACTATTTGGCATTCACAAAAAACAATCCGCATGATAAAACCAAGGATAAAATTGTAGAATTACAAATTTACTTTAGTAACTTCCAGGATGGTGACTGGTCCGACCCCGAACCATTTATTCTGAATAACGAAAAATACTCAGTTGGACACCCCAACCTGACTTCCGATGGATTGACCATGTATTTTGTGAGTGATATGCCCGGAGGATTTGGTGGTACGGATATATATAGAATCACAAGAGATGCTAAAGGACTGTGGGGAAAAGCTGAGAACCTGGGCGTCAATGTCAATTCAACAGGAGATGAAATGTTTCCATTTTTTGAAGAAAAAAACGGGAAGTTATTTTTCACTTCTAATGGACATTATGGTCTGGGAGGCCTTGATATTTACGAGTGCTGGATAAATGAACCTGGATTTGGAAACGCATACAATGTCGGATATCCTTTAAACACGCGATACGATGACTATGCTTTCATTGGAAACAACGAATTGACTAAAGGTTACTTCTCTTCTAATAGAGAAGGTGGCAGCGGAGGCGATGATATTTATTCTGTTGGTATAAAAGCTCCGGATGAACCAGATGTTTTGTTTACAGTCTACTCACCTGAAAATATTGCGACTGAACGCATGGTAAGGGAAACCTTCCCGCTTCGCAACTATATTTTCTTCGATATTGGATCCACAGACATTCCCGACCGCTACATTTTGCTAAAAAAGGATCAGGTGAATGATTTTAGAGAGGATCGCCTCGAACAGTTTGTAACCATCGATTTGCCAGGTCGTTCAAAACGACAATTGATTGTCTATTACAATGTGTTGAACATCCTTGGCGACCGCATGTTAAAAAATCCTTCCTCATCAATTAAATTGATTGGATCCTCAGAGTTAGGTCCCAATGATGGTACTAAAATGTCGGAATCAGTTAAAACCTACCTCACAAGCATTTTTGGAATTGATGCTTCAAGGATTAGTACCGAAGGCCGCTATAAACCAAAACTACCTTCTGAACAGCCGGGTGGCATCCTCGAACTTGAACTTCTGCGTGAAGGGGATCGCCGGGTATCTGTTGAAAGCAGTTCACCAGCTTTACTTATGGAGTACCTGAGTGGCCCGGATGCACCTCTGAAACCGGTACAATTTGCTGCCTCGCAAACCGCACCAATCGACAGTTATGTTGCCTTCAATGCTACCGGGGCAAGTAAAGCGTTCTCATCATGGTCGATGGAAATCAGCGACGAAAAAGGAGCAGTGCAGTATTTCGGGCCTTACACCCATGATACGGTTAGCATACCTGGAAAAACAATTTTGGGCACCAGTCCAATGGGAGACTTTAAGGTAACAATGATAGGTAAAACCAAGCACAATAAGCGGGTGATACAGGACACAACCGTACGCATGGTACTTTGGAACCTTCCTGAAAACGAAGAAGGGCTGAGGTTCAGTATTATCTATGAATTCAACGATTCGGATGCAATTTTAATATATGATAAATACCTCACCGAAATAGTATTGCCAAAGATTCCAGCCAATGCAAACGTTATTATTCATGGCTATACCGATGTGATCGGAGAAGATGATTATAACCTTAAATTGTCGATGGCCAGAGCCAATGATGCGAAGCAAATTATGGAAAAAGGCTTGTCGAAAGCAGGAAGAAGCGATGTTTCATTTGAAGTACATGGATTTGGTGAGGATGAAAACTTATCACAATTCAATAACAAATATCCTGAGGAACGCTTTTATAACCGTACGGTTGTAATCGATATTATTCCCAGGAAGTAATTATTCAAATTAATAATTACAACTCCATTTAAATGAGGCTACCTGATATTTATCAGGCAGCCTCATTCAGTAATTGTGGCTCTAGTAGTTAGTTTGCCGCAATTCTACTAACGCAATTTAAGTTTCGCTAATTCTTTTGGTTATGAAGCACATGTGTGAATCATGTAACATATAAATATTGTTATGTAATAACAAACTTTTTAATTGGTGTCACCTTTGTAGCGAAACAAAATTGTTTACAAACTAAATGGTTGTACTATGAAAAAATTATTAATCAATTTATTTACGGCAGTTATGCTGCTTATCGTCCCGCTTATGAACTACGGACAGGCTCCTCCATTAGGAACTACTTCCTCTTTTGCGGTATTTACAGCGGTTGGTGCATTTAGCAATGACGGAGCGTCAATTGTAACAGGTGATATTGGCACCAATGTAGGCTCATTCACCGGATTTCCACCAGGAACAGTAATCGGGGATATTCATGTAACCGATCCTGTTTCAGTTCAGGCGGCAATTGATGTGGATGTGGCATATAGTGCTTTGTTTGCAACTACCTGCGATGTGGTGCTTGGAACTACATTAGGTAACAGCCAGGTGCTTTCACCTAATGTTTACTGTCTGGGGGCTGCTTCAACATTAAATGGCGATTTAATTCTGGATGGTGGGGGCGATCCCGACGCCTTATTTATTATCAAGATTGATGGCGCTCTGGCAACAAGTACATTCTCTAACGTAGTGTTGATTAATTCAGCATCGAATTGTAATGTATTTTGGCAAATAAATGGAGATTTTGATTTGGGAGAAAGTTCAGTCTTCAGGGGTACAGTCATCGCCAATGGAGCGATAACTTTACTGGAAGGATCTTCACTTCTTGGCAGAGGCTTATCAAGAGGAGGAGCAATCGCTTTGCACAACAATTTAGTTACGAAAGCAATGCCACCCCTTGCCGCAACTATTACAGCAAGTGGACCAACAACATTTTGCGAAGGCGAAAGTGTAATCCTTTCAGGAAATGTTGACGGAACCTGGAGCAATGGGGAAACAA
>PHDN01000014.1 GCA_002840975.1 Bacteroidetes bacterium HGW-Bacteroidetes-16 | reverse complement strand
TAGAAACGCTGATGCGCTCGGTAGATGAAGTAAGAGCAAAGTACCTTGAAAACCCCACCTACTTTGGTTACCAATGGCTAGGGATGGAGCAAAATCAAATCAATCCGCAAGAAAATAAACTGGTGGTATATCCCAATCCGGTATCAAATAATCTGACATTCAGTTACAATGAAAACGGTGGTGAGGCGAATTACATCCTGACCGATATGATGGGAAAAATAGAAATGACTGGAAAACCGGATCGCAACGAATCGCATACATTGGATGTTTCCCAATTAAACCCGGGAATCTATGTACTCTCAGTTATCTCAGACAATGGAAACTATACCACTAAGGTGATAAAATATTAATCAAACAAGAATAAATTTTTATAGATAAAATCATTGTAATAACATTGATGTTCAGGTTTAATCCGTATTTTTAAACAAAATTTCAGGCATACAACTTTTCATATGAAAATCACGTCTGAATGATAGGAATTATGAATATACCTGAAGTCGAACTGATAAGGCGCTGCGTCCAAAAGGATGCCAAAGCACAGAAGTTGCTGTATGACACTTACCACAGCACCTTATTGGGGATTTGTATGCGCTACGCAAAAAACAAAACAGAAGCCGAAGATATTCTGCAAATGGGTATGATCCGGATCTTTAAACACATTGGATCCTTTGCCGGTAAAGGATCGTTTGAAGGATGGATGAAACGCATTGTAATCAATGTTTCCATCGATAATTTCAGGAAAAGCAACAAATTTTATTACCACCACAATTTCGACGAGCTCAACGGCGAACGATACCTGACAACAGAAATTCCTGATAACCTCGAAGTGAAGGATATATTAAATACGGTGCAACAGCTGCCTCCGGGGTACCGCATTGTATTTAACCTGTATGCCATCGAAGGTTACTCACACAAAGAAATTGGTGACCAACTGGGCATTTCCGAAAACACTTCCAAATCGCAACTGCTGAAAGCCCGCCGGAGTTTAATTGAAAGACTTGCTAAGTTAAACACATTACCGAGATTAAAATATGCTCAAAATGAATGATCATTATAAATACATAGACGAATTTTATAAAAACAGCCTCTCCGGTTACAAAGAAGAAGCCGGGAAAGAGGTGTGGGAAAACCTCCGCTGGATCTTGTTCTGGATGAAGTATAAATGGTTTATCGGACTATGCTCCATTGTCCTTTTACTTGGGGCCTCTGCTGTAGGATTTTACAGTTTATCCAATAGTTCCGGCACTCCTTCCAAAATAGTCCTGGATTCTGATCATAAATCAGAAGTGATGCTGGCGTATAATATTGAAAATGATAACAATACATTGTATGCAATTGAATCCTTCATTGAGTCGGAACAGCTGGCATCCGAATATCAGCATGCAGAACGATCAAACCTGTCAGGCATTGGAATCCGTTCCTTCGAGGCAGGAATAGAGGATATTAACGAACTGGTTCAATTCGATAATTCCCGCAACAGCGAAAACACCAGGGTGGAGCATGCCTTATTCCTTTCGGGAATGACCAGCCTGCCAATGAACATTGACCTTACCATAAACCCTGACAGTTTATTAATGGGTGCCAACCGGTACGTTGAACCGATTCCAACCTCCATGAAAAACCGGTGGTTTTCGATGAATGTTTATGGTGGACCTTCGTTTTCAAACATACATATTTCAGGTGCAAATTCTGAATACACAGATTATCGAAATGCCAACGAATCGGCCTCGCCGGGTTGGTTGGTGGGTACAGACCTCAGGTTTCATGTTAAGAACTGGGTATTTACCACCGGAATCATTTATTCTGTATACAATCAAAAACGATCGTATCAGTTTCATTACCAAGAATATTCTCCGGAAGACAGTTATTTTGATTACGATACAACCTGGGTATGGGTTTTCGACCCGCCTGATGTTGGAATACCAATTATTTCGGGAATCGACAGTAGTTGGGTGAAAGTTTACAACGACAGAATCCGGGATAATTCAGGGCAAAACCAGGTGAGATATTTTGAAATCCCATTGTTAGTTGGTTTTTCCACCAGCACAAGCAGGTTTACCATCGAATTAAACGCCGGAGCCTCGGTAGGTTTTCTCACTTATTCAAAAATCAGTATCCCTGATTTGTACAACTACAATGAAATGGTTGAAGCCAAAGCCGTGAACAAAACCATGGTTAATTTTGTCGCCAATGCATCCATTTACTATCATTTGAACCATAAGGTCAGCCTATATGTTTCTCCTAACTATAAGCAAAACCTGAATTCTGTTTTCACCGAAACATATCAGCAAAAACAACGTTTCAATACAATTGGTATTAATTTTGGTGTAAACATGATGTTTTAATAGCATCCTGGTTCATTTTATTGCCAAAGCGTAGTTATTGAGAATGAAGTACTCTATTACACTGTATGTGTTACTTGGTGTGGCAGTTTCTGTCTTCGGGCAGGAAAATGCAATGGTTTGGTACTTTGGCGATCGTGCAGGACTTGATTTTAATGAAGGCAATCCGATAGTGTTAAGTGATGGAATAATGAGGGCTGAAGCCGGATGTGCCAGCATGTGCGACCAACAGGGACAGTTGTTGTTTTACACCAATGGAAACAAAGTTTGGAATCGAAACCACGAATTGATGGCCAATGGCGATTCATTACACGGAAGTCAGCTCAGAAATCAAAATAGCGTCATTGTTCCCAAACCCCTGTCCGATTCATTGTACTACCTCTTTACCGTAATCGATAGCGATAGCCTTCAAAGCTTCAGTTACTCCATCGTCAATATCAACCTCGAAAATGGTCTGGGCAGATTAACGAAAAAGAATGTACCTGTATCAAAGCATATTCTGGAAAAAATTGCCGCGGTTGAACACTGTAATAACCAAGACTATTGGATCGTGACGCATGGGGCTAACAATATTTTTTATTGTTACTTACTTACTGATCAGGGTCTTGACTTTGTACCCGTACAGAGCCAAACCGGGACAAGACCCAGGACTGATATTGGCTATTTAAAAATTTCCCCTGCATCCGATAAAATGGTGATGCCCATCAACAACGACAGTGTATTGGCAGAAGTATTTTCATTTAATAACCGCACTGGGATGGTCGATCAACCCAAACAAATTAATACAATAGAGGACAATACCTATTGTTCCGGGGTTGAGTTTTCGCCCAATGGAGAACATCTTTTTTTGGGTACCGGGGGTACAAGCTATGAACTTTGGCAATTTGATTTAAGGGTACAAAACCAGGCACAATTCAACAGTTCAGGAGTGTTGATCGCCTCTGGCAACAACTTTGCATTGCAATTGGCCCCTGATGGAAAAATATACATTGCAAGCCATAACCGTCCTTATCTCAACGTTATCCACAAGCCAAATGAATCAGGTATTGCATGCGGTTATCAATCCGAGGCGATATCGTTTATTCAGGGATTCTCACTGATGGGGTTACCGAATATAGTTCAATCATGGCTTTATAAACCCTCATTCGAGTCTGTCAATACCTGTTTTCCCGATTCTACTGACATAGTTTTCTATCCGCCCGAAAACACAGATTCTATCACTTGGAATTTTGGTGATGGGACAGGAATCCATTTCATGACAGGGAATGATTTTTCTTTTCATTACCAATTTCATGATACAGGCACGTATGAGGTTGATTTAAATATTTATAGATGTGGACTTAAAGAAACAGTAACAAAAAATGTGATCATAAATCCTTATCCGGTTTCCTCACTGGTGGCAGATACAAGCATCCGCCCGGGATATTCTGTGGTGTTGGATGCCGGTGATGGCATGGATTCCTATTGGTGGGACGATGGTTCAGCAAACAGGTTCTTAACCGTTTACAACAGTGGTTACTACTACGTGGAGATCGGGAAAAATGGTTGTTACACAACCGATACCGCTTTTGTTTGGGAATATCGACCGGTGGTGGCTTTACCAAATGCCTTCACTCCTAACTCAGATGGGCTAAATGATGTATTTAAACCGCTGGTTAATATTGATGTTGTTGATTTTTCGATGTGGATAGTCAACCGGAGAGGTGAAATAGTGTATCGGGGCAATCACATTTTGGAAGGCTGGGATGGAAAATTCAAGGGACAAATTTGTATATCGGGAACATTTGTTTGGCACGTTACATATAGCTATTTTAATGAATTGGGAATCATGGTTAGGGACGACAAAAAGGGCCTGGTCACTTTGATTAGATAGCCAGGGCATCCAAATCCCAAAAGATACGGTCTTACATTGAAAGGGCTTTTTTTTACAGGTGATTATATTTGAACATTGAGATGATGAAACGGTACTTACTTCTTTTTTTAGCCTTCACCACCCTTAGCGTACTGAGGTCGCAACATGCTCCTGTTGCAAACGATGACTATGCAACAGCCGAGTTAGGTATGATGGTGACTGTCAAAGTGGTTGAAAACGATTCGCATCCTGATGGTTTGTCGTTTAAAATTTCAGGAGCATCACTTTCATCATCATTCACCGACAGTACCATTACCTTTTCAATTCTTTACGACAGGTACTATAATATCGCCGATACCATTCGTTTCAGGTATTCATTAAAAGATGAAAATGGGGTTACCGGTGAGGAATCCATTGGAAATGTTTTTATCATCATCAATAACAACAGCTATTATGATTATTTGGATCACAATAATATAAAAGCACGTGTCCAGGCCAGCGGTCTTCAGTTTTATCAAGGTCCTATTTTTGGGAGCGCTTTCTCCGATGACGGTGTATTTGAATTTCCAAAGAACAGTGGAAAAAACACCATCTTTAATTCCACTTTATGGGTTGGCGGTTTGGATGAAAATGACACGTTAAAGTTGGCAGCAGAACTTTACCGACATGAGGGGCTGGATTATTGGACCGGCCCATTGAGTACACATCTGACTGAATTAAGCATTGACACCAACATAGCTGTTAAATGGCAACGCGTTTGGAAATTGACCAGGGATGAAATCGTGTACCATAAGTTACATTATTGGCAAACTGACTACCAACTCATTAATGACATAGCCACCTGGCCGGCCCATGGGGACAAGGAGTTAAATCAATCTGAATTCCTGGCTCCTTTTGTTGATATAGACGGAGACAGCATCTATAATCCCATGGCAGGCGATTACCCGCTCATTCGGGGAGATCAATGTATCTATTTTATAATTAATGATTTAAGACCACATACTGAAACCGGTGGAGTTGCGCTGGGTTTAGAAATCCACGGTATGGCTTATGAATTTAATTCCGATAAATCTACAGCGATGAGCAACACGGTTTTTTATAGTTATAAAATTTTCAATAAGTCAACTATCACCTATCATGATACGTACATAGGTCTTTTTACCGATTTTGATATTGGTTATTCTGATGATGATTATGTGGGTTGCGATGTGGTCAGGGGAACTTACTATGGTTATAATGGTGATTCAATTGATGGACCGGGAGTTGGTCAGGAAGGTACTTATGGCGATTTTTCGCCGGCACAAGGCATCGTCATTCTGGGTGGTCCGGTAATGGATGCCAATGGCCAGGATGATCCCGAAGGAATGTGCGATGCAGGTATCAATGGGGTTGGTTTTAGTGATGGTATCACCGATAACGAGCGTTATGGCATGAAAAAGTTTATTTGGTTTAACAAAAATCTGGGAGTTCAGGGAGACCCCAAAACTGCCATCGATTATTACAATTACCTGAAGAGCATTTGGAGAGACCGTACCGCGATGGAATATGGTGGCAATGGACATGTAAGCAGTGGCGCTTATGGCCCATTTGCCAATTTTATGTTCCCGGGGTTAAGCGATCCTTGTTTCTGGGGAACCGGTGGTGAAGAGCCTTTTGGGCCTGTTGACTGGACCGAAGTCTCTGCCGGTAATTTTGTAGGCGACCGAAGAGGGCTCAGTGTGATGGGGCCTTTTACCTTTGAGGCAGGTGCCATGGAAAGGGTTGACATAGCCTATGTTGCTGCCTTTCCTGAAGACAATACAACAGCCGTTGAAAGCCTTTTAGACTATGTGGACGAAGTTAGATTTCATTATAGGCAAAACCCCACTTACTTTGGGTATCAATGGCTGGGAGTGGATGAAAACACACCTGTAGATGATAAAAATAAAATTTCAATTTATCCAAATCCTGTTTCCAACACCCTGACATTTACTTATTCAGGACAAAGTGAGAATGCGGTTTACAAACTAACGGACATCATGGGCACAACAGTAATGACTGATCAATTGGCAGGAAATGAAATGCATACCCTGGACATTTCTTCTTTGAAACCTGGTATGTATGTTCTTACCATCACCGGTGCAAATGGAATGGTTGCAACCAAAGTGTTAAAAAACTAACTTTGGAATGTCATTTGATCCGGGTATATTCCGGGACTGTACAGTCATTTATAACTAAAGCCTGTGACGAATGAGTTCACAGACTTTTTTATAAATCTGATCGACATGCAGTCGGATAAATCCGGCTGCAATGGATGTCCAATAAATACATTCATTGCTTATGAATATACCTGAATAGAATCAATCCATTTCAGTCTGGCTTTAGCCGACTGCAACAAAAGCTTACTGTTTAGGCAACGCTTATATTGTAAAATATCATCAAAAATCAGCACGGGAGATGATCGGATATCGCATTTGTGATAAATACCTGGAAATTAAACAACAAATCTGATCGACATGCAGTCGGCTAAATCCGGCTGCAATGGATGTCCAATATATACATTCATTGTTAATGAATAAACCTGAATAGAATCAATCCATTGCAGTCTGGCTTTAGCCGACTGCAACAAAAGCCTACTGTTTAGGCAACTGCCAATGGTAAAAAGGGAATTTTAAATACGAGAGGTTAGAAATCAAATAGTTAGAAATATTTACCGATCAGTTTTACCACATCATTGCCATTAGCCAATATGAGCAAACTGAACAAGATCACCATCCCCACCACTTGGGCTCTTTCCAAGAATTTATCGCTGGGTTTACGGCGGGCAATTAGTTCATACAAAAGGAACAATACATGACCACCATCGAGAGCCGGAATGGGCAATACATTAATAATTGCCAACATTATGGATAAGAAGGCCGTTAATCTCCAAAAGCTTTCCCAATGCCAATAGGTGGGGAAAATGCTCCCAATGGTGATAAATCCGCCAACACCTTCATAGGCTTTCACTTCGGGAGAGAACAGCAGTTTAAGCTGTTTAAGGTAGTTGCCGATCCCACTCCAGGTGCGATTAAATCCGGCAGGAATAGCTTGTGTGATGGTATATTCCTTTTTGCTGAAGTTGAAGAATTGGTTAAAATCCCCCACCGGAAAAACACCTAACATACCACTTTCATCCAGGGTCATCGGAAGCGAAAGCGTATCAGATCCGCGTATTACGGCAATGGTAACCGCTTCATTTTTATGCTTTTGTATTTCTTCCCTGAAATCATTGAAATACTTAATATTCATACCATTAATACCAAAAATGGTATCTCCGAGTAACATGCCCGCCTCTTTGGCAACGGAGTTATCAGCAAATTTAAAGGCAACAAAAGGAATCCGAACACTGAAAATGGGAGTTCTGTGATTCACCAGTTTATTCAAACTACCTTCAGGAAGACGGACCTGAATGTTTTTTCCATCTCTTTCAACTTCAACAACTTTTACCTCGTTTAGCACAATATTCATGGGAATTTTGCTGAAATCTTCCACATATAAACCGTCGAGGGTCATAATTTTATCTCCGGGCATAAATCCCATTTCCATGCCCAGGCTATCGGGTCGTACACCATATTTGTTGGCTTCGGAGGTAGGCAAATATTCATCACCATAACTGGCCAACATGGCAATGTAGATGACGATGGCCAATACTACGTTCATGGTTACGCCACCCAGCATGATGATAAGTCGTTGCCAGGCTGGTTTTGATCTGAATTCCCATGGTTGAGCGGGTTGCTTCATTTGCTCTTTGTCCATGGACTCATCAATCATGCCCGAAATTTTTACATATCCACCCAATGGAAGCCAGCCCATCCCATATTCGGTTCCTTTGTAAGTGAATTTAAACAACGAAAACCACGGGTCAAAGAAGAGGTAAAATTTTTCGACACGCGTTTTAAATATTTTTGCAGCAAAAAAGTGCCCGAATTCATGCACTACCACCAAAATGGATAAGCTGAGCAGTAGTTGAAGTATTTGAATTAAAATTTCCATGTTACTTTTTAATATCTTTTAACAATTTCACGTGCTCTTGTACGAGCAATTCTATCTATTTCAATAATCTCATCGATCGAAGGTTGGGCAATCAGAACATGACTCAGTATCGATTCTTCCACAATTTCAGAAATATTCAGGAAGCCAATTTTTTGCTCCAGGAAGGCATGAACAGCCACTTCGTTGGATGCGTTCAATACACATGGCAGGCTTCCTCCCGTTTCCAGAGCCTCGAAAGCGAGTGCAAGATTACGAAATTTTTTCACATCGGGGGCTTCAAAAGTAAGTGCTCCTGCCGTTGCCAGATCGAGAGGCTTAACCAAAGAAGGTATTCTGTTTGGAAACGTCATGGCATATTGGATGGGCAACCGCATATCAGGCTGGCTTAACTGGGCCTTGGTTGAGCCATCGGCAAAGGTCACAAATGAATGAACGATGCTTTGGGGATGAATCAATATTTCGATATGTTTGGCATCCACACCAAAAAGCCAACTGGCTTCCATGGCCTCAAGTCCTTTATTCATGAGCGTGGCCGAATCGATGGTCACCTTATTTCCCATTTTCCAATTAGGATGATGCAAAGCCATCTTTGGTGTTACTTTTGCCATCTCTATAAGAGAGAGTTTGTAAAAGGGGCCACCCGATGCCGTGAGTATTATTTTATCTATCCCATTGTTGCCTTCACCCATTAAACATTGAAAAATGGCAGAATGCTCAGAATCAACCGGAATAATACCCGATTTGTAATCAACTACCATTTTGGCCAGCTGTTTTCCTGCTACCACCAAACATTCCTTGTTGGCCAAAGCGATGGTTTTATGGTTGCGAATAGCTGCAATGGTAGGTTTAAGTGCAGCAAAACCAACAATCGCCATGATCACCAGGTGAATCGAATCCATTTCCATCACCTGACAAACAGCCTCTTGACCGGTGTATATTTTGATGGGTTCATCTTGCAGTTGGTCTTTCACTTTTTGGTAATGGAGTTCGTCGGCAATCACCACCACGTTCGGTTTATATATAAGGGCTTGCTCAACAAGCAGTTTGGCGTTGTTATTTGCTACCAACACCTCCACCGAAAACAACTCAGGGTTGGCCTTTACAATTTCCAGGGTCTGTCTTCCAATCGAACCCGTTGACCCGAATATGGCCAGGTTTTTTTTTTCAGTTTGCATATACCATATGTAATATTGCCGTGAGATTAATTAAATATGATATAATCCTGAGGCCGGATGGGTGACCCATTGTACCAAAGTTCGAAGTGCAGGTGGGGGCCGGTGGACAGTTCTCCTGATTCGCCGGATATGGCAATGACTTCACCGGCCATGACATGATCCCCTTCGGCCTTTAACAACACCGCGTTGTGCTTATAAACCGAAATCAGGTTGCGTTCGTGCTGAAGCACAATTACGTTTCCGGTTTCCAGGGTCCAGGCCGCAAAGACAACTGATCCGTCCAACGTGGCCTTAATGGCATCATTATAAGAGGAAACAATGTCGATTCCAAAATGTTTCTCTGCCATGTCCATATCGGAGGTAATGACACCCTGGAGAGGCGAGAAGAAGTTAAAACTTTTAATGGAGGTTTTGGAAGATTCAAACCTCTGACTTCCATCATTAAAGAAAAGGTTGTGCAAACTCTGGTTCTCAAATTCTGTTCTTAGCAAACTATCTTCTTCTGATTTTAAATTTGAAATGGTATCGTATCGGACATGACTTGTATCTGGTGCACCATACTCGTCTTTAATAACCTTATTGTTCAAAATGGCTTTAAAGCTTTCAAAATACTTATTACGGATTTCAATTTCGCTTAGTAGCGAATCGGCCATCATATTGAGTCGGTAAAGTTCCTTTTTCTGATCAATATCAGGATACCCGGGTATTAATTGTTTGATCGGGGTATTGGCAATCAGAAAAAAAGTAAGCGTGATAAAAATGATTCCCAGGCTGAACAACGAAATCATGACATTTAACCTGTTAAGTTTGAAGGTAAACCGTTCTTCAAACGTACTGTCGTTTAAAATTACAAACCGGTATTTTGCCCGCAGATTTCTAAACCATCTGTTGGTCACCTTTTTATTTTTGCCCATAAACTAAAAATATGCGCAAAGGTAATAAAAGCCGGCTTAAAAAGATTTTGTTTCAGTTGAATATGAAAAGGGGGTGGGTCGGTGATATTGGGTTATCTCGGTGATTTATCCGGAAACCCATACAAACCATATTGAGTAAAATTTACAACAAATCACCTTTTTTAATAAAACCGTGGAAATTAGATAAACTCTGGCTATTTTTGCCAATGGCCGGAGTAGCTCTTTTTAGTAAGAATTGATTCATGAGTGTAAATACTTGTCAGAACATCAGGATAATGTCTATACTTGCATCGAAATTTACACCGAAAGAAGTAATAAAACGGCCATTTATCTGTTATAAAGAAAAATTTGAGTAGTTGATACAACTTGGTAAATATCAAAGGATCATCGTGGTAGCCGGCATAGCATTGCTGCTGATTGGAGCTTCGTGCTCTACAAAAAAAAACACCTTTACACGGAGGGCCTATCATAGTCTTACCTGTCATTATAACGTGTATTGGAACGGGATGGTAAGTGTAGAAGAGGGCGCTGACGATTTAGACAGATCGATCAAAGAGGAATACAATCACATTTTAAGGGTATATAATTACGGAAACCAGCAGGATGCTTTGGCACTTAATCCAAAAATGGATCGCGCCATCAAAAAAGCTTCCATCGGAATACAGCGGCACAGCATGTATTTTAAAGGTAAAGAACTCAATAAGTGGGTTCGCAAAAGCTACTTTATGATGGGTCTGGCCCACTTCTATAAAAAGGACTTTACCAGTGCCCGTCGTGTATTTGATTATGTAGCCAAAGAATATTCAAATTCCCCCATTCAATATGAAGCCTTACTTTGGATGGCCAAAACATATCTTGAAACCGAGCGCTACGAGAAAGCAGAAGCCACCCTTAACTTGTTGCAAAGCAAATTGGAAGATAGTAATTTCCCAACACAGGTATACAATGCCATTCCATTGGTGTATGCCGATTATTACATTGCCCGGGAAAATTACGAATTAGCATCCTCTTACCTGCAACGGGGCCTGGAATTAAACAACAATAAGCAATTGGTTACACGCATCAATTTTATACTGGGTCAAATTAGTCAGTCGAACCAGGATTTCAGCAAAGCATCTTCGTATTTTTCAAAGGTCATTAAACGCAATCCTACTTACCAGATGGCTTTTCAGGCGAAAATGAATCTGGCACAATGTTACGACGAAGGTTCCGGCGAAAGCAAGTATATTAATAAGGTGTTGGCAAAGATGGCCAAAGAAACCAAAAACAAAGATTATCTTGATCAAATATATTATGCCATGGCCCAGGTTGCCAAAAAAGACGGCAAAGACACACTCGTTGTATTTTACCTGAGGAAATCAGTAAGCAGCAGCAAGACCAATAACGAGCAGAAGACTACCTCTTCACTTCAACTTGCTGACCTGTATTTTGCTCAAAGTAATTATATGGAGGCACAAGCCTATTACGACACGGCTGTTTCCTCGTTACCAAAGGATTTCCCTGATTACGAAAAGATAAAAGCAAGGGCCGGCATCCTATCGGAGATAGTCGTTCACATTCAGGTAATCAACCTTCAGGACAGCCTCCAACATCTGGCTGCGCTCGACACCACAAAACTCTATGCAATTGTCGACCAAATGATTGCGGAATATGTTGAGGAGGAAGAACGGTTGGCAGCCGAAAAAGAAGAACTGCAAGAAGGAGGCATCGCGTTTATCGATCCAAATCGCGGCAGCAAAAATCCTAACCTAAATACCGGAAAATGGTATTTCTATAATGCCGCCGCACTGGGCTTTGGCAGGACCGAGTTTCAAAAAAAATGGGGTACCAGGCAACTCATTGACAATTGGCGCCTGACAGATAAAAAGCCGGTGATGCAAACCATCGAAACCGAGTTAACCGAAGATACAATCAGTAACACCAATGATAGCCTGGTCGTAGCCAAAAAAGGCAGTCCCAGATTCCGTGAATACTACCTGGCAGATATACCCAGGACCACGCGACAAAGGCAGGTTTCCGACAGTATGATGGTGGAGGCATTTCACTCGCTGGGTTTCTTGTATTTGGAAGAATTAAGGGATACCTCCAGCGCCTTAAAGACTTATGTCGATTTTCAGGAAAAATTTCCTGACAACAACTACCGACTTGAGACCTGGTATGCCTTGTACAAGATTTATCAGAGCAAGGGAAATTTAGAAGAATCTGACTTCTATAAAGGTCTGATATTGGGGAATTATCCTGAAAGCATCTATGCCAATGTAATAAATGACCCTGATTATTTTGTCAAGCTCAGCCAACAAAAAAATGAAGCTGCCGCACTATACGAGAAAACCTACTCGGCTTATACAAGTGAACAATATCTCAGGACAATCACTTATGCCGAAAAAGGGATGGAGCTTTATCCAAACGATACCTCATTGATTCCTAAATTTCTTTTTCTCAGGGCCATGTCGCTGGGCGTGGTGGATGTTCCCGACAGTTTGTATTCTTCGCTTTATTACATCGCAGGCAAGTATCCAACAAGTCCGGTGGGTCCAATGGTACGTTCGGTGATGAGAACTTTGGAGCAGGAATATGGAATGGGTTATGGAACAAAATCAGCTACAGCAACTGATACTACCATAGTAGCAATGGCACCTTACAAGTATGCACCTGCCACTACCCACCTCGTCATGATGGTAATTCTTTCTCCTGATGTAAATATCAACGCGCTGAAGATCAGAATATCTGACTTTGATAAAAAATATTTTGAACTTAAACAGCTCAAAGTTAAGAGCCTCATGCTCGACAACGACCGTTCGTTGGTGACCATCGGAAATTTCGATAGCGAAGGAGAAGCAGGTAATTATTTGATGGCGTTAAAAAATGACTCCTATGTAACTTCCGGCGTTAATAGCAACCATCATCAGGTTTATTCCATATCTTTGGAAAATTACCCCTTATTTTATAAGGATAAAAACCTGGAAGGGTACGAATTATTTTGGAAAGAAAATTATCCGCAGCGATAGAATTAATGACCATATATTATGCTTACTGTTAAAAAAACAAAGCCCGGAAACGGCGAGAGCCAGGTTCCTAACATGATTGCTCAGGGAACCAGTATTGTAGGTGATCTGATTAGCAACGGAGATTTCAGGATCGAAGGCAAACTAAAGGGTACTATTACCGCTAATGGTCGAATTGTAATTGGCGAAACGGGTGAAATAGAAGGTGAAATGTCATGTAAGCACGCTGATATTTCAGGCAAGGTGAAAGGAAACATCCAGGTGGAAGAACTTACCATGCTTAAGCAACATTCGCAATTCGAGGGCAATATCAATACCAAGCAACTCTCAGTGGAGCCAGGCGCCTTTTTTTCAGGCGAATGCCAAATGGGGAAGTTGATAAAAGAAGCCAACAACACCAACAAAAAATGAAGTGAAACAGAATAATGGAGACAATCAGTTAAAGTTTTATGCCAAGTACAGTAGCCTGGCCTTACAAATGATTGTGATGATCGTGGCAGGAGCTTTCGGGGGTAAAGCCCTGGATGATTGGCTTCAAACTGGTTTCCCTGTTTTTACCTTAATATTGACCGTTGGTTCGGTAATTGGGGCCATGCTCTACGCCATGCGCGGATTATTTAGGAAAAATTAAACAAATGACCAGTGAAAAGTGAGTTTCTCAGATTTTTAAAAAGTTTTGCTCTAATCGTATTCTTGGTTGGTGTGGCCAGCTACGTCATACAAACTGTATTTCCTGTGATTGGCATTTCGACCTATTGGCCCTGGATATTGCTTTTCATGTTTTGCTTTACCAATTATGTATACTGGCAATTGCTTAAACAATTTTACAATCGGATCAGCAGGTTTACGAATACCTTAATGCTAATCAATTTCGGGAAGTTGTTCCTTTATACTCTGATCATCGCTGTTTTCTCCTGGTTTAATAAAGACCAGGCCATCAGTTTTGCCATTACCTTTTTCGTTTATTACATGATCATCACCTTTTTTGAGATAAAAGCACTGTTGAATCTTAAGTAGTTTTAATCCCATTGGGAGTTTTGTTCATTTCATCCATTCTATTAAACTCTTGCTAACAGGCCATTGTTAAGTGTTTTTTTTATAAATAAGACCAAACAATCAACTATCTATATAAATCTGCCTGTCGTTTAAAATAATTAACTATTTTTAACACCTTATTTTAAACCGAAAAGCATGGTTGTATTTGCTTCATTAGGCGACTATTTATACATTATTATTGGTATCGTTTGGTTAGTTTTTTCTGTTTACAAAGGCCAGAAAAAGAAAAATAGCCGCGCAGAAGACCCTCAAAAGAGTTCCGGCAAGTCATTTTTGGACACGCTGATGGATGAATTTAATCCTGAACCTGCCGTTGAGTCAGTTCCTTATATTAAAAACGAGCCCGGGAATTTTGTGTCAAAAGAGGTACCTGTTGACGATCCACCTCTTTTTTCTTATGATGATCAGGTTGAAGAAAGCAACGAATATGAAACTTCTGTAGTCTATACGAAAAGAGAATTTGGGGACCATGGTTCTCAACCTGTAATACACAATAATATAATTGATAAACAGCAGTATAGAAAACTTGGAGGTTTCAACCTAAGAAAGGCAGTGATTTATTCAGAGGTGTTAAACCGGCGCTATTTCTAGCTGTTTAATAAAAAAAGTTAATTAAGATTGAATATTGGTATAGTTAAATATTGCTAAATTTACCGATTTTTAAGAATAAAAGGATTTTAGTTGAATATAAAATTGAAGGTATGCTAAGAAATTTACTCCTTACAGTTGGTTTGATTCTGACATCGAGCGTTATCCTCTTCGGTCAGTCGGGCGCATTACAGGGAAAAGTGATTGACAAGGAAACCAGGGAACCGATTCCCTTTGCCAATATCGTGCTCGAGAATCGTGGATCCCAGGTTGGAGGTGCAACTTCCGACTTTGACGGTAATTATCAGATTAAACCAATTAACCCGGGTCAATACGACCTGAAAGCAACTTATGTTGGTTATAAATCGGTCATGATCCAGGGAATGCTCATCGGCGGTGACCAAATCAGATTTTATGATATTGAACTGACTTCAACTGCCGAAACATTGACTGAGGTTGAAATTACCTCCTATGTTGTTCCATTGATCGACAAAGATCAAACGGCTTCAGGAGCAACCATCACAGCCGAAGAAATTTCAAAAATGCCAAACCGCAGTGCTGATGCCGTGGCAACTACAGTCGGGGGTGTGTTTTCACAGGATGGAGAACGGGGTAGTGTCCGTGGTGCACGTACCGATCAAACCGCTATGTATATTGATGGTATCCGCGTAATTGGTAACTCCAGTGTTCCACAATCGGCCATTGAACAAGTTGACGTTATCCTCGGTGGGGTACCCGCCCGTTATGGTGATGCCACTTCGGGGGTTATCAATGTAACCACCAAGGGGCCTGCCCGTGAGTTTGGCGCCGGTTTAGAGCTTGAAACCTCCGAGTTTTTGGATGCCTTCGGTCACAACAGGGTTGGTTTTAATGTGATGGGACCCTTAATCAAGGGTAAAAAAGAATCCCAATCTTCACTCATTGGTTTCTTTTTAGCCGGTGACATTAACCTGAATAAAGACGGGCAGCCTTCGGCAACCGGGTTTTATACAGTAAATGATGCTACCCAGACCTCCCTGGAACAAAATCCGCTTCGTCCTTCAGGAACCGGAGCTGGTACCTTTATAAATGGAGAGTTTTTACGGACAAGCGATTTAACACACGTAAAAATTGCACCAAATACCGCCAACCAAACTTATAACTTCATTGGTAACATCAATATCAGAACTACAGAAACCATCAACCTGACCTTAGGTGGCAGCTACTATTACAACAGTGGCCGACAATATGATTACCGTGCTACCCTGGCCAACTCCGATAAAAACACGCTTCAAACAAACACCAACTATAGAGGATTTATTCGGTTTAGCCAACGATTCCCCATCGATCCTGAAAGCAGATCAAAATTTAAGAATTTCTATTATGCCCTGCAGTTTGACTATACAAAAGACAAAGGGGAATATGGTGATGCTGAACATTGGGATGAACTGTTTAAGTATGGCTATATTGGTAAATTCACTACCTATAAAACGCCCACCTTTGAGTTAGGTAGCGATACAGTGAATGGACACCCTTATTCAGATGTATGGGTGCTCAACTCCTGGGATTTCGATACATTGGTTGAATGGAGTGCACGTGATATCAATCCATTGGTAGCGCAATACACTTCTGATTATTATAGTATCTATGAAGGTATTCCAGAAGGACATTATCAAAACATCGACGAGATTCTTTTAGGTGGAGGTCTCGTTAATGGAAGTGTCCCTAATAGGATTTATTCATTGTATCAGGCCCCTGGTGAAAACCAAAGTGGATATGGAAAGTGGAATAACGACCAATATAACTTGCGCCTGGATGCTTCATTGGACATTGGAAACCATGCCTTTAAAGTGGGATTCCAATATGAACAGCGTGTGAACAGATATGTCAACTATGGCCCGACAGGATGGTGGAACCGAATCCGTGACGGAAAGGGAATAACCAATTTCCATCTTCGCGAACTTGATAAAGACAATCCGGAAGTTATTTCCTATGATGGGCAAGTTGATACCATCATATACTATAGAAAATACGATGCCGCTTCACAGTCTACATTTGATAAAAACCTGAGAGAAGTTTTAGGATTACCTGTTGATGGCTTAGATTATATTGTGATGGACTCCTATGATTTCAATGATGGTACCATCCAATATTACGACAGGAATGGATTGGTTCACACCGCTAATCTGGATGCAGCGAATCTGAATGTGGGCCTGTTCGCACCTGATGAATTATGGAATGGTGGTCTGTCTTCAATCAATTACTCAGGTTTTGACTATGAAGGAAATGTACTTACTTCGCAACCTGCTTTTGAAGATTTCTTTGATAAAACCAATGATCAGGGTGTAAATACCCGGGATATTGGAGCCTTCCGTCCGATTTATATGGCCGGTTATATTCAGGATCAGTTTGCTTTTAAAGATTTGGTTTTTAATATTGGTGTGCGAGTCGACCGCTTTGATGCCAATCAAAAAGTACTATCGGATCCATTTTTACTTTATCCGGCCCACACTGTTGGAAACCTGAGTGATGTAGATGTTTTTAAAAATGTGACCCATCCGGGTAATATGGGGTCAGACTTTGTGGTTTATGTTGATAAAATTAAAGACCCAACTAGGGTGGTTGGTTACCGCAATGGATACATCTGGTACAACTCCGATGGTATTGAAATACAAGATCCCAACATTATGGATGTTGGAAATGGTATCTCGCCTGCCTTGATGGATCCTGACCAAAATATTGTAAGAATAAATTCTTTCAAGGATTACGATCCACAGGTAAACGTGATGCCCAGAATTTCATTCTCATTCCCCATTTCGGATGAGGCTTTGTTCTTTGCCCACTATGATGTGCTCACACAACGTCCAACCAGCAACCTGTTTTCAGATCCCTCCAATTACTATTTCTTTAATAATATTAGTGGAAATATCAATAATCCATCCCTTGAGCCAACAAAATCAATTGATTATGAGCTTGGATTTAAACAAAAATTATCCAATTCCTCCTCCATTGAATTTACGACTTTCTATCGCGAAATGCGCAACATGATTCAACTTTATCGGTTTAATGGAGCTTATCCAAAAGATTACACCTCATACAATAACCTGGACTTTGGAACAGTTAAGGGACTTACCGCAGAATATGACCTCCGTAGAACAAACAATGTACGTGTGAGGGCTTCCTATACTCTGCAATTTGCTGATGCTACAGGATCTTCCACGACTACTGCCGCTTCACTTGTGGCCGCCGGATTACCTAACCTGCGTTCAACCTTCCCCATGCCATGGGACAGGCGTCATGGAATTAATATCCTATTGGATTATCGGTATGGTTCCGGCAAAAATTATCACGGACCTCGTCTTAAAAGGGACAAATCAGGAAAAGCTCCTGTCGATCTTTTGCAAGATTTCGGTTTTAGTTTGACAATTAATGGTGGTTCTGGAACACCATACAATGCCTCTCATAACGTGAATTCTCCCCTTTCAACACAGACTAATCTGTTAAAAGGTACTTATGGTGGGTCGAGATTGCCATGGCAGTTTCGATTGGATTTAAGGGTGGATAAAGACATCCATTTCAACCTCAATAAGGCAAAGGGTGACAATGCGAAAAAAGCTTATATGAACGTTTATTTACAGGTATTGAATTTACTTGACACCAAGAACGTAATTAATGTTTATTCATATACAGGAAACGCGAGCGATGACGGATACCTGACCTCTCCCGAATGGCAACGTCAGATCAATAACCAAATTGACCCTACTTCATTCAGAGAGTTGTATGGAATCTTTGCTAACAATCCTGCCAATTACAGCACTCCTCGTCAAATACGACTTGGGTTGACTTTAAACTTCTAATCAAATTGATTACTAAATAGAAAAAAATTAAAAAGTAAATTATTATCATCATGAAGAATATATCTCGACTTTTAGTGATCGTTTTTATTTCGGCCATTTTTTCGAGTCAGTTACGAGCTGAAAAATACCACTGGGATACCAAGCAAACGGCCAATATTAAACAAACCACAGCCGGTTGTTCCCCAGCATCTGCTTACGATTGGCTGGATATCAATAATGTACGCGGACGTATTAATACCGGGGGCGATATGTGGTGGGATCTCGATGGCCTTGCCAAGTATTATATTCCCAAAGAAGGTTCGGCCACTTCCCTGTTCGCAGGGGCATTATGGATCGGCGGATTGGATATTAACAACCAATTAAAATTGGCAGCTCAGCGGTTTCGCCAGGTTGGTATCGATTATTGGACTGGTCCATTAACTATTGATGGAACAGCTGCTATTGATGATGCGGTTTGCGCGCAGTACGACCAGTTTTTTAAAATAACCCGTGCTGAAGTGGATGAATTCCTGGGGCATTGTGATCCTATCACGGGTGCCTTTATTCCCAGTGAGGATTACCAGATTCCCCAATCCATTTTAACCTGGCCCGCACATGGTGATGTATCCGCAGGGCAGAGTTATTACCTCGCTCCATTTTATGATGTTTTAGGTGACGGCGAATATGATCCCTATTCAGGCGATTATCCTTATTATGATATTTCCAATGAGCTTTGCCATACAAAAATCCCTACCAAGGACGAAGAAATTGAAGGAAGTGTTGATAACAGTACCCTCGCCGACCAGGTAATAAAAGGCGACCAGACTTTGTGGTGGGTATTCAATGACAAAGGTAATATTCACTCCGAATCAAGTGGTTCGGCCATTGGATTGGAGATTAGGGCACAGGCATTTGCCTTTGCTACCAATGATGTAATCAACAACATGACCTTTTATAGTTATGAAATTATCAATCGATCCACTTTTGAACTGACACAAACCTATTTCTCACCCTGGGTAGATACCGACCTTGGATTTGCAAGTGATGATTTTGTTGGTTGTGATGTTAACCGTGGTTTAGGTTATTGTTATAATGGAAAGGCCATTGATGGAAATGGCGAGTCACAATCTTATGGCAACCAGCCACCTGCAATTGGTATCGACTTTTTTCAAGGACCCTATTTGGATCCTGATACCTACGATAACCCTTCATATATTGGTGACAGCTCTGTGGGCCCAACATTCAGCGGTAGTTGTGAGATCGTTAACCAGGATGGTAGCGTTAGAGAAATGACTGTTATTCGTGATGGAGCACATGTCCAGGTCACCACTTTGGTTAGGGCAGCTGCTATTAACGGGGTTAATTTTGGAAACGGGATAGTAGACGATGAACGATATGGCATGCGTCGCTTTGTTTATCATAACAATGATCAAAGTGTTCAAGGGGATCCCAGAATTGCGCCGGAATATTACAATTACCTTAGAGGTATTTGGAGAGATAATACTAAAATGCAATACGGTGGTACCGCCCATATACCCGGCGCCGGAACGGTAGGCCCGGAGTGTGATTTTATGTACCCGGGAGACAGCGACCCTTGTAACTGGGGTACAGCAGGATTACCACCAAATGGCGGGTATAACCAGGAAGGTTTTTACTGGACAGAAGAAACAGGTGACAATGGGAGTCCAAATCCACCTGCAGATAAACGTTTTATGCAGTCAGCCGGTCCTTTTACTCTAAAATCAGGAGCCGTGAACTATATTACAGTTGGTATTCCGTGGGCCCGCGCTATCTCTGGTGGTGCTTTTGCATCGGTTGAGTTACTTCGCGTGGTGGATGATAAATGCCAGAAACTTTTTGATAATTGCTTTAAAGTAATTGATGGACCTTCTGCACCAGATCTTGCTACCATTGAGCTGGATAGAAAATTAATTGTTTATATAACCAATTCACCTTCCTCAAATAATTACCGCGAACTGTATCAGGAATATGACCCCAATATCATACAGCCATTACCACAAGAACCTGATAAACCACCCGTACGCAGCGACTCAATTTATCATTTTGAAGGATACCAGATATTCCAATTAGCCCAACCTACTGTTAGTGTCGATAATCTTCACGATCCCGATCAGGCTCGTTTGGTAGCACAGTTCGATGTAAAAAATGGTATCTCTAAGCTGGTTAACTATTATAGTGATGATTATATTGGCGCTAATGTTCCTGTGGTTGAAGTAGATGGTGGCGACAATGGAATAAGACACTCATTTGAACTTACCCAGGATGCATTTGCCACAGGGGATGTTACCTTGGTAAATAACAAGCAATACTATTATATGGCCCTGGCCTATGCCTACAATAACTATTTAACTTATGCACCCGGACCTATTACTGTAAATGGACAAACAATGCCCTATCTTTCAGGCAGAAAAAATATTAAGGTCTACACTGCAATGCCGCACAAAACGGTAAACGGAACTTTAATTAGCGGGAATTATGGCGAAAGTCCACAGATAACAAGAATTGCAGGAAATGGCAATGGTGGAATGAGTATCGAATTAACTCAGGAAACCGTGGATGAAATCATGTCAAAATCACCAGCAGGTCCCGATAATCTATTCGGATCACCGGATTATCCAATTGCTTATAACCCCGTGTATAAAATAAATGCAGGCCCTCTGAATGTCAAAGTTTTCGACCCCTTAAGTGTGGTTGAGGCTGATTATGTTTGGTGGACCGATACCTTAAAACATGCCTTTATCTATGATGTGACCCGCAAGGGCGAAGTATTTGGTGATACTACCCACAAAATGGTGAGTAAATGGACATTGATGGATAAGGCTACAGGTGAGGATTGGATTAGTGACACTACCATCCTCCTGGATTATGAGCAACTCATCATCGAAAGAGGTATTTCTATCAATGCAAACCAGCCATATATTCCAGGCCCCATTCCAATTGGCGTAGTTTCAATAGATAATAGTTTTTTAACTTCAAATGAAGTTCTTGCATCAAACAATGGCTTGATAAGTGCCACTATTGAATATGCTGATAGTTCAAGGCAATGGTTAAGTGGAGTTGAAGACTTTGATTTGCCCAATTTTCCTTTGAACTGGATTAGATCCGGAACATACAAAGATCCGGCCAATGGTGGAGCAAACGACTGGAATATGTCAACCAGCCCCGATAATCCATGGGATCCGAATTCGGCCTATGAAAAAATCCTCAATGGAACCTGGGCTCCTTTCTGCATGACGGCGGCAGGAAACAATCTTGCCGAAGGAGTGCAACAAAGCGATGTTGGACCTGCTTTTAGCACCAGCGCAAAAGCTGATTCAAAAATGGAACATCTGGCGAGCGTGGATATCGTATTTACACCTGATAAAACCAAATGGTCACGTTGTCCCGTACTCGAGTCTAACAGCTATCAGGCTTTGGCGGAGGGTAATGCATATAGGTTTGCATTTAGGGCATCCCCATCGGTTGATAAAGATGGAAATTATGCAACAATTGGTTCCGGTCCAAGCAATAACCCAAACGATCCTAATTACATCAGCGATCATGGTATGGGTTGGTTCCCGGGCTATGCAATTAACCTGGAAACAGGTGAGCGATTAAATATGATGTTTGCGGAAGACTCGTATCTCTCGGCCCAAAATGGCAGAGATATGATTTTAAACCCGACAAAACGTGATTTAGCTTTTAGCGGACAACAACAGATATTAGATACCAGTATTTTTAATGGCACTTACTACGAGCCTGTATTTGGAGGAAAACATTACGTTTATGTGATGGATCACCGCTCCATTGAATTTGGTGGTATGTTCAGATACGATATGCCGGCTTATGATGCCGGAGCCTATTCAGCTATCGTACTGGATACCATCTTTAAAACTCCATTGAAATATGTTACAAACAGTTTCTATGCATTAACCATGTACACCGGTATTCCAATGGGTGTCCGTGGACAGGACTGGTTATCAAACGAAGCCACCATTAAAATCAGGATAAGTAAACCCTATAAAAAAGGATACAGTACACAACCTCTTGATACCGTTTACCCCGGAATGGATGTAAACAATTTCAATCCCATGTTTGAGTTTTCCACCAAGGGATTACAAACAGAGTTTAATGATCCTGAAAAATTCCAAAACGACCTGGACTTGATTACGGTGGTGCCTAATCCATATTATGCATATGCGGAATATGAGCTAAACGCGCTGGATAATCGGGTTAAAATCACCAACCTGCCGGTCGAATGCACCATCACCATTTATTCGGTTAGCGGACTGAAACTTAAACAGTTCACCAAAGATTCGCCCGAAACAACCATTGAATGGGATTTGAAAAATTTCGCATCAGTGCCTATTGCTGGTGGTGTTTATTACGTACATATTAAATCTACTCAAGGTGAGAGAGTAGTTAAATGGTTCTGTATCACAAGAATACCTGACCTAAATACTTTCTAGTTATTGATAAATCTGATAGAATCGAGAATTAAAGTTTATTGAACATGAAAACTCTTTATAAATACCTGAGCGTTGTCCTGATAGCAACTTTTGTTTTTACCATGTCTGTTACGCTTAAAGCTGGTAATAAAGACAGAACCGGACAGGCTGGCGCCACTGAACTTTTAATAAATCCCTGGGCCAGAAGTAGTGGATGGGGAAGTGCCAACATGTCGAAAGTCAGAGGACTTGAAGCCATGTGGGGAAATGTTGCGGGGACAGCCTTTACCGGTGGAACCCAGCTAATATTTTCAAAAACTCAATGGCTTAAAGGAACCGGCACGGATATCATGTCTTTTGGTATAACCCAACATGTGGGAGAAACCGGAACCTTAGGTATTCAGATCATGTCGATGTCCTTCGGGGAGGTGGACATCACAACAGTGGCTAATCCTGATGATCCGCAGGGTACTTTTAAACCCAATTTAATGAATTTTGGCGTTTCCTATGCCAAGGCCTTTTCAAGTAGTATTTATGCGGGGGTCTTGCTTAAGGTTATTTCAGAATCCATCGCGGATGTTAGCGCGGTTGGCGTGGCAATTGATGCAGGAATTCAATATGTTACAGGTGCTGAAGAGCAAATTTCATTTGGTATCGCACTGAAGAATGTGGGGCCAAAAATGCAATATTCCGGTGATGGACTTTCGATTCGTACTTTAATTTCCGGGCAGACTGACCTTTCAACGGTAGAACAACGTTCTGCCTCATTTGAGATACCAGCTCAGTTGAATATTGGTGCAGCCTATGACTTTATTTTTCCAAAGGACTATAGGTTGACCACCGCGGGAAATTTTATTTCAAATTCATTTAGTAAAGATCAGTTTTCGTTTGGACTGGAATTAAGCCTGAAAGATTATGTCATGCTACGAAGCGGCTATACCTACGAAAACGGTATGTTCAATGACATCCTGGATGCAGAAAATACCAACATCAACAACGGTTTTAGTGCAGGTTTATCTGTACAGGTTCCTTTCAATAAAGAAAAAGGAAGTTATTTTGGAATTGATTATGCTTACAGGGAATCAAAAGCCTTTAATGGAACCCATACAGTAGGAATTATTTTTAATTTCTAAAATCCTTATTTGTAAAAAACGATTTTATTATCTTTGCAATTATCGCAGACCCTTAATGTAGATTAAGGGTCTTTTTATCTTATTATCAACTCACAAAAATCATCAATATGTCTGAATCAAGGTACTTTACCGAAGAAGGTTTACAGAGGCTGCGCGATGAACTTGATCAGCTTATCAGAAAAGAAAGGCCAAAAATTTCGCAGCAGATTAGCGAAGCACGCGATAAAGGAGATTTGTCGGAAAACGCAGAATATGATGCTGCAAAAGAAGCACAGGGTATGCTTGAATTGAGGATTTCAAAACTTCAGGAGGTCATTCGAAATACCCGTATAATTGATGAATCGAAAATGGATTCCAGCAAAGTGTACCTCCTGAGCAAAGTAGTTATTAAAAACACAAAGAGCGGTACCACCATGAAATATACCATTGTTCCGGAAGAAGAATCAGACCTTAAAAAAGGAAGAATCTCGGTTTCTTCTCCTATCGCCAAGGGATTACTCGGAAAAGAAGTCGGCGATAAAGTTGAAATTTCTGTCCCTGCAGGGAAAATGTTTTTCGAAATCATTGAAATCGACAGATAATTTAAAAAATATGCCTACCATTTTTTCAAAAATTATTTCAGGCGAAATTCCTTCATGGAAAATTGCTGAAGACGACCATTACCTGGCATTTCTGGATATTAATCCACTAGCCGTAGGTCATACATTGGTGATACCAAAAAAGGAATCGGACTACCTGTTAAACATGGAAGATGTCGAACTGCAGGGGCTGATTGTTTTTGCAAAAAGAGTGGGGCTGGCAATTGAAAAAGTGGTGCCGTGTAAACGCATGGGGCTTACCGTAATTGGTCTGGAAGTTCCACATACACACATACACCTCATTCCGATTAATTCGATTTATGATATGGATTTTAAACAACCCAAACTTAAATTGACCAATCAGGAATTTCAAGAGCTCACCGAAAGTATTCGCAAGGCCCTGTAAAAGAAAAGACTTATCTTAACATGAAAGTAAGCCTGTATCGAATTCAATGTCGGTTTTTTTTCATGTTTTCCAAACCAACTATTCAGCAAGCAATCGTTTTAGAATGGCGAAATCCATTGTTTTCTTCAATTTTTTTAACCTTTCCATCCGGTCTAGTTGCAGTTAATCACCGTTGAGAACCTGCCAATTGAATTATCAGTAGTTTTGCAGCAATATTTTATTTAGAACAAAATGAAAAGAGTATTGATAGCAACTGGTGGAGGCGATTGCCCGGGATTAAACGCCGTTATTCGTGCAATCGTGCACCGTGCATCACAAGAAGGAGATTGGGAAGTGCTGGGTAGCATCCAGGCTTTTAACGGAATATTGCGTGAGCCTACCGAAATTGTCGTGCTCGACAATAAAAGAGTAGCTGGTATTCATTTCCAGGGTGGAACCATCCTCGAAACAACCAACAAAGGTGGTCCATTTGCATGGCCCGTGAAAGACAACAATGGTGTATGGACAACCGATGACAGATCAGACGAGATGATCAGAAAAATTCGGCACATGCACATTGATGCAGTGATCAATATCGGGGGCGATGGTTCACAGCGTATCTCCCAACGATTATTTGAAAAAGGCTTGAATATCATAGGTGTGCCAAAAACTATTGACAATGATTTGTCGAGTACGGATAGCACTTTTGGATTTCAGACCGCAGTAGAAATTGCCACCGAGGCCGTTGACAAATTGGTTACTACCGCTGCCAGCCACAACCGGGTATTCGTGCTTGAGGTCATGGGAAGAGATACCGGATGGATCGCTTTGAATGCTGCAGTTGCAGGTGGAGCAGAAGTGTGTTTAATTCCGGAAATTCCATATGATATCCATAAGGTGAAAGATGCACTTGACAAACGTTTCACCAACGATCGCGGGTTCGCCGTTCTTGTCGTTTCTGAAGGTGCCCATGCCAAGGGACAAGGTCTGGTAACTAAAGAAAACAAGGAGATCGGTTACGAAAACGTAAAATTAGGAGGAATAAGCAGGGTGCTGATACAACAATTGGAAGAACTGGGATTCCGGCATGACATGCGAGAAACCGTTCTGGGCCATCTGCAACGAGGTGGTGTACCCATCGCTTACGATCGGGTGCTCTCTGCGCAATTTGGAGTGAAATCCATGGAAATGGCTATTGCAGGTGATTTTGGAAAGATGGTGGCCTACCACCATCCGAAATTCGTAGCTGTTCCTTTGGCCAAAGCCATCGCTAAACCAAATTTAGTAACTTTGGACAATGCGCTAATCAGAACGGCCAAAGGATTGGGAATCTGTTTGGGATATTAATGGTAATTTGAATTCGGGAAGCTTAAATGTTGGAGGTATTTAACCCCGGCTAAGTAAGACTTATTATATTTGATTAAAATAAGAAAATAAAGAGTATGAATCCAATGGATAAGATTACAACACATGGTACTGGTATCATGGAATGGTTAAATGAAAAAGGAGTTGAATATGGATTGAAATTGTTGTTGGCCATTGTTGTACTTGTTGTCGGATTTCGGCTTATCAGCTTCGTTCTGAAGAAAATGAGTCATCTTATGGATAAAAACAACATGAATGCCTCTCTCAAAACCTTTCTCAGAAGCTTTACCGGGATTGTTCTAAAGATCCTGTTAATCATATCTGCCCTGAGCATCGCGGGCGTGGAGATGACCATTTTTATTGCCATCATGACTGCTATTTCAGCCGGTTTTGCCTTTGCAATGAACGGCACACTTTCAAATTTTTTTGGTGGTGCTATGATACTTTCCTTTAAGCCTTTTGAGGTCGGCGACTTTATTTCGGCTTCGAGCTTTTCAGGAACTGTGGTTGAGATACAGATCTTTTTTACTGTTTTAACAACCCCTGACAATAAAACCATTCTCCTCCCTAACGGAGGCTTGTCGAATAACCCATTGGTGAATTTCAGCAAACAAAAAAACCGTCGGGTCGACTGGGTTTTTGGCGTTTCGTATGGCGATAGTATTGAAGATGCCAGGTCGATGATTCTTGGTTTTTTTAATAAAGATTCAAGGATTCTTTCTGACCCCGAACCATTTGTCGGGTTGGAGGAGTTGGGAGATAGTTCAGTAAATATTGCTGCCCGCGCCTGGGTTATTAACGCTGATTATTGGGATGTGTTTTTCGATATGAACGAAAGATTTTATAAAGAAGCTGGCAATCATGGCCTTAGCATTCCGTTCCCTCAAATGGATGTGCATTTTGATAAAGAGAACTCTCCACCTACGAAATTAGTTCATTAATAATAAGGTAGGCAACACCCGCTTTTTATTATGTTAATCCTTTAATCCTGGGAATTCCCGCAATAAAGTCTTTTAAATAATAGGGTTCGAAATAAGCGGTATCGGCAAAAACGGAATCTTTAAAATGCTGATCAGCCAATGTGGCAACCCACCTGGCAGAAGGGTTGAAATCAGATAAAAACCGCGCATGGATATGATGTGCTAATACTTGAGCACATTTGGCTGCGCCATCCCCGGCAAAATAGACAGGATGATTGGCCAGAAAGTTACCGAAAGAATCCTCATTCACAACAGTAGCTACAACCGGATTGATTAACATCAAATGTGATGAGAAAACAGCATTGTAAACTTCCATGCGACGGGCATCAATCATAGGGCAGAAAACAGCGTTCTCAGGATGAGGTGTGGTAGCAATCATACCCAACGCCATTGCCTCTAGAGTAGACACTGCAATGAGTGGAATATCCAGCCCATAACATAATCCTTTCGCAGTAGAAACACCAATACGTAATCCGGTATACGAGCCAGGCCCCTGACTAACAGCAACCGCATCCAATCCTGAAAATTCAAGACCTGCTTCCAACAAGGCCTGCTGACATAACAATGTGATCAATTCGGCGTGAGAATTGGATACGTGGGTTTCTTTTACAACCACAACGTGTTTGTTCATGGAAATGGCCACTGAACAAACACGGGTAGAGGTTTCTATGCTAAGTATATTTGCCAAGAAGTGGAGTTAATCTTTATCTGATTTAAAAAGTTCCTCCAAAGGTACTTTTTCAACCTCATCGTCATTTTTCAGGGTTTTGGAAACAGCACGATACGGAGCTGTGATGACCTCATCCCCTTTTTGCAGTCCGTTAAGTATTTGAATATAGGTATTGTCCTGTATACCTGTTGTCACCTTTTGTAGTTTTGCCTTGCCATTTGCATATAGGAATACATATTCCACTACCTGCTCAGGCTTCGTGTTTACCTGGCTGTCATCCTCGTCCTTGCCCTGGGTTTCTTCTCGTTTTTCACGTTCAGATTTAGTTCTACCGGTGCTGTCGGCGCGTGTAGTGACGGCCTGAATAGGGATGGTCAGGATATTAACGGCTGTTTCGGTTTCAATCTCTACCGTTGCCGACATCCCGGGACGGAATGGGGAGGCAATCAGGTTTTCGGGACGAATCAAATCTTCGTACGACTGCTTCAACATACTGATCTTCACATCGAAATTTGTTACCTGGTCGGCACTAACGCCAGAGGTGTTAGCCGAGGTAGCAATTTCGGTGACCAACCCCTTAAATTTCCTGTTTAAATAAGCATCGACTTCGATGGTGGCTGTATCAAAAAGTTTCACCCGAACGATGTCGTTTTCGTTGACTTCCACATTTACTTCCAGTATGTCAAGGTTGGCAATGCGCATGATTTCTGTTCCGGCAGAAAACTGAGAGGCACCTGTCACCCTTTCTCCTGCCTCTACATTTAATTTGGAAACGGTACCATCGTTGGGCGAGAAAATGGTAGTCCTATCCAGGTTTTCCCTGGATTCCCTGAGGCTGGCCTCCGCACTGCTTACCTGAAACTGGCCTGATTTATAACTCTCCTTGGCTGCTGTAACATCGGCCTTGGCTACTTCATAGGCTGATTTGGCTGCATCAAAATCAGCCTGCGACACCACATCTTTCTCAAAAAGCGTTTTAGCCCGTTCAAAATCCAGGGATGATTTATTAAATTGCGATTCACTTTGAACCAACCGTGCTTTTGAATTGGCTTCATTGGCTTTAGCGGTATTGACAGCAGCCTCCATTTTCTGATAGGCTGAAATGTAGATCTCCGGATCAATTTTTGCTAGTTTCTGTCCCTTTTCAACATACTCACCTTCTTTAACAAACAAATCAACTACTTCACCTGAGATATAAGGACTTATCTTTACATCTTTCGCTGGTTGAATTTTCCCGTTGGCGGCCACCGTTTCAACTATTTTTCTGATCTCAACTTGTTCTGTGGCCACTTTCACACTCCCCGAATTCTTTCCCTTTTTAATCGCCAGGACGACAATGATGGCCAATACGACAACAACGGCAATGCCTATCCAGATTTTATTTTTCTTTGTTTTTGCCATTTTTAAAGCGGTTTATATTGTTGAGGTTTCAACGGTAAAAGTACTACAATATCTTTAAAACAATAGGATGTAGGTTAATTCACTTTTACATTGGCAATATCACTTAACGAAAGGGTTTTACCCATGTAGAAATCAAGGATCTTTGTTTTGAAGATATAATCAAATTTGGAAGAAGCCAGATCTGATTCGGCGTTCGCCAATTGAATTTTTGATACATTATAATCGGTAGAGTTCACCATCCCCACATTAAACTTTTCTTCGGTATATTTGAATGCCTCGAAAAATGCATCTACACTTTTCTTCCGTGCCAGGTAGGTTTGATAAGCTGCAATGGCATCGGCATAAGCCGACTCGATGTTCTTACGAAGCCTCAGTTTTTCAGATTGTAGATTCAAATCAACTGTTTCCTGATACATTTTCGACTGGTTGATGTTGGTAGAAACCTGAAATCCATTGAAAATGGGAATATTTAACCCAAAATAAACGCTTCCCGAACGGTTGTCATTAAATTGTAAATCAAAAGCTTTTGTGTCGCCAAAGATGGGGACTCCCTCAGGAGTATATCCGGTTATTTCAAGTATTTGTCGTGAAAAAGCGCTGCCGTACGAACCAGATACGAAAAGATGTGGGCTACGCATGCCCTTCGCCATGGCCAAACTGCGGTCGGCACTCTGTACCCTTAATTCCGCACTTCTTATTTCCGGCATTAAGGTTACTGACTTATTATATATCATTTCCGCCGGTAAAAGCGTGGGCGTTCCAATAATTTCCAATTGGGGTTTTTCAATATCAAAATCAGCATTCGCTTCCAGATCAAGTAGTTGCATCAAGTCAAGGTAAGCCAGCATCAAATTGTTCCGGGCACTTACCAAATTAGCCTCTTCACCGGCACCCTGCGCCTGAATATCAAAAAGACTTCCGCGTGCTACGGCTCCTGCTTCAACTTGTTTCATCGTTCTATTGATTTGGTCTTGTGATGTTTGCACCTGACGTTCTGCGTTTTTTACCAATTCAATATTAAACAATATCAGTAAATAACCTGCTGCGACATTCAGCGACATGTCATTCCGGATTTTATCAGAATCGTATTTAATAGCCAAATAGTCAAATTGAGTTTTTTGAACGTTATTTATTTGCTGGAAACCATTAAACAAGGTGAAATCCGAGCTCAATGCAAAACTGGTTTGATCTGTTTGTTCGGTTACATAAAGGTTGGATTGAGGATTCAGGTTTCTACCCCACCGATAACTCTGAGAGGCACTTCCGTTAGCTGTTGGCAACAGATTTAATTTACTTTGCAGTAAATCAGCATCAGCCGATTCAACGCTAATGATGCTCTTCTTTATCTCTATGTTGTTTTCGAATGCATAAAGGATACATTCTTCAAGAGTCCATTCTTTCTGGGCTAAAAGGGGATTACCGGAGATAAACAGTAAAACTCCGAATATCAGAGTCATCGTTTTTTTATTCATGCCTGTATTTTTAAATATCCAACTGTATACACTAAAAATGTGCCACAAATATAAGTATTTGAACCCCAAACTACTGTTTAATAAACGTTAAAAAACAAACTATTTGTTTGTTCATTGCACAACAGAAATTGTTCAGTAACGAACAGTCACGAATCCAATTCCGGCTACCCTTGCAGTGTATTGAAGAATAAACGAAATTTGCCGCATCCTATTTTACATTTCAACAAAAATCAAATATTTTATCACTACTTTTACTTTTTAAACACCCGGAAATGAGAAAATATTTTCTTCTTGTCATTGTATCCTGTTGTTCCTGTGGATTTATCACTGCTCAATCCATTGGCGACACCCTGAACGCCTTGCATTACAACCTGCATTTGAGCGATGTGAACACCAACTCCAAAACCATTTCAGGCTATGCTGAAATCACTTTTGTAACCAGGATTGGTGGATTATTTCAGGTTCCGCTTAATTTGGAGTCTCTCACGGTTGATTCAGTAGTTGTAGATGGACAACAGCATTTCTTTAATCAGGCTGAAAAAACAATGCATATTCTCTTTGCTAATCCTTTGGCAATGAATGATACCATCACCGCGACCATCTATTATCATGGACAACCTTTTCACGAAGATTGGGGAGGGTATCATTTTTCGGGTGATTATACATTTAATTTAGGAGTTGGATTCGTTTCGATACCACATAATTTGGGGAAAACCTGGTTTCCGTGTGTAGATGATTTTACCGACCGGGCCACCTATGATGTGTATACCGCACTCGAAAATGGACTAATGGCCACTGGTGGCGGCCTCCTCACCGAAACCATTGACAATGGCGATGGAACCACAACGTGGCATTGGCAGATGGTACATGAAATTCCTACCTATCTGGTGTCGGTCGCCACCGGAGATTTCCACGCCTATTACGACTCATATCCCGGTTTGGAGGATACTATTCCAATTGAGATATATACTCGTCCGGCAGATTCATCAAAAGTGGCAGGAACATTCGTTAACCTGGATGCAATCATGGATTTTTTTGAATCACATTTCGGCCCTTATCCCTTTGAAAAAATAGGCTACACTTCAACCGCCATTGGCGCCATGGAGCATGCCGGAAATATTGCCTTACCACATTTTGCCTTCAATGGAGGCACTTCTTATGAAGCGTTATATACCCACGAATTGTCGCACATGTGGTTCGGTGATGAAGTAACCTGCTCTACTGCCGAAGACATGTGGTTGAATGAGGGCTGGGCTACTTTTTGCGAATTGTACTATCTGGAAGTATTATACAGCCACGAAAGTTTTATTCAGACCATGCGCGCCAAACATAAAGAGATGCTTTTGAAAGCGCACATCATTGATGGTGGCTATTGGCCATTAAACAATATACCCCAAGATGTTACGTATGGAAAAACAGCTTATGACAAAGGGGGAACCGTGGTGAACGCGTTGCGGGCTTATTTGGGGGATTCACTTTTTTTTGAGTCTGTAACAGCTTATTTGAATCATTTTGCATACCAGTCGGTTTCATCCGAAGAAATGCGTGATTTTTTAACTTCCTATACCGGGATCGACCTGAGTGGTTTTTTTGATGCCTGGGTATTCACACCCGGAACTCCCCATTTCTCAATTGACTCAAGTCGTGTAACACCTCTTGGAAATGAATTTCGGGTGGATATTTACCCGCAACAGAAATTCAAAGGAGCCGACTTCCTGGCCATGGATGTGGTAGTTGAGGTAGGATTTATGGACAATCATTTTCGATTTCAAACCGATACCATTCACTTTTCCGGTGCCTCGGGGCATTCGGTTAAGATGATCGATTTTAATCCCGTTGCCATTATGATCGATCCTTTTGAAACCGCTTGTGATGCCACTTCCGACAATTTTAAGTTGTTTTCGTCTCCTCAGGAATACACCTATCCCGATACTTATTTTAAACTTTATCTGGATGCCTGTACCGATTCATCATTGTTGCGGGTTACACATCACTGGGCAGCCCCCGACCCTTTGAAAGCACCCGTAGAAGGCTTGCGGTTATCGCCTTACCGCTATTGGCAAACAGAAGGATTACTTTCGGATAGTTTTAAAGCACGCGGAAGGTTTTACTATAGCCAGGGAGGATATTTAGATGACAGTTTGATACTTTCCGGCAACGACTCCATCGTACTGTTGTACCGGGCCAATTCGGTTGAGGAATGGCACATGGTTCCCCAGGAAGTATTGGGAACGTGGATGATCGGATATATTTTTGTGAATGAACTGCAACTGGGCGAATATACCCTTGCGGTGTGGGACAAAACGATTGTATCGACATCAAATCATACACTTAACGATCCGAATATTTTGGTTTACCCAAACCCATCACGGGGCGTGATCAATTTTGAATTTCCCAATAGAAGCGATTATAAAGTCAGACTGACTGACGAGGCCGGCCTTGAACTGGGAGTATTCTTTTGCAATGGTAAACATGCCACATGGAAGCCTGAGCGAGCCTTTAGGGGAATTATTATCGCTACCATTTTCGATCATGAAAAGTGGATATCCACAAAAAAAATTGTGTTTCCATAAATTTTTTTATAAAAATGTCTTTAAGTTATTAAATAACAATATCTTTGTATTTTAATATTTTAATTATCTACAATGAGTAAAGGAACAGTAAAATTCTTCAATGAAGCCAAGGGATTTGGATTCATCAGTGAAGAAGGGAACAACAAAGAACACTTTGTGCACATTTCTGGGTTAATCGACAAAATTCGCGAAGGTGATAACGTTGAGTTTGAATTACAACAAGGTAAAAAAGGACTTAATGCAGTAAATGTAAAAGTAATTTAACGATTGCTTTTTTTGCAAAAAAAAATGACGGCTCATCTGAACCGTCTTTTTTTTTTGAGGGTGGAAGAACGAACCAGTTAAAAAACAGAGAATTTAACATACCTCTTGGGGTTTTCACGTACATCCCTCAGCAGCGAGTCGAGGCTGGCCGCAGAGTTATTTAATTGATTGTACAAACTGTCGTTTACCATCAATTGACCCAGGGTGCCTTTTCCCTGTTCAATAGAACTTAACAACTTCTGCATTTCGGCCACGGTGGTATTGATGTTGGAAAAAGTAGCAGGGATGTCTGATTGGGCAAGCGAATCGCTGATCAATTTGAAATTTGAGATGATCTGATTAAAATTTTGTTTGTTTTGACTCAATATCAGGGCAAGTGAATCCAACCTGATTAGAATGGAAGAAATCCGACCAGATTCGGTAACTACCAGGTTATCAATATTTCCTGTGGCATTTTCCAGATTTTCAAAGGTCATCCTGATATTGTTAAAACTTTCCTTCAGGTTGTCTCGCGCCGACTCATTAAATATGGACTGAAAAGCCACCACCAGCGTATCCATGGAAGCCAGCAAATCTTCCGCCTTCTTTTTTATGGGCTGCACCTGTGCATTTACTTCGGCCATCAAACCTGCCTCCACCTGCGACTTCACCGTGTCACCATCGTGCGCAAATTGCTTCGAATCGCCCAAAACCAAGTCAATGGCTTTGGAGCCCATTAAATCCGAGCTAAAGATTCGTGCCACTGAATTTACGGGCACGGGGAAGTCATTGCTAAGTGTAAACGAAACGATGATACGACCCGACATGTCCGGGTTAAAATAGATATCTTTTACCTTGCCAACACGTAATCCATTTATCATCACCGGGTTCGCTTTCACTAACCCGTTCACCTGATAATACTCAGAAAAATAAACGGTTTCTTTACCTAAAATATCATTGCCTTTTAAGAAGTTGAAGCCCCATATAAAAAGTACGAGTGCAACAATAAAACTTAGGCCAATACCATAGGCTTTATATCGGTTCACTTTTTTTTCTGCCATTGTATTTTAAAAACGCTAAGGTACATATTTTGTTTTATAGCATCGAAAAAATGCCGTTAATTAATATGAATATCTAATTTTCAGACAACTGTATTTGCCTTGCCTCGCTAATAGGGATACGCTTCCCCTGATAAACCGCGATGACAAAAGCATCTCCAAATCCCTGCTTTCGCACCTTTGTTTGATGCCTCGATGCCTCTTCCATCTTGCTAAAATGTCCACTTGTATATTTATACAAACCATTGTGTTCATAATAGGATATTTCGGGGAGTTGCTTAAAACGTGGATCGCTCAGCGGCAACTGTCGCGGACTTGTATAGAATTGAACAAGAAATTCTAATTCCCTTGGTGCGGGACTTGTATCCGTAATCACTTCTTTTTCTTGTACTTGCTCAGGTTGATTTTGCTTAAGTGCTTCAGCCCGATAGGCATAGGCTTTGTTTTCCTTTTCAAATTCAAGTTTATAGTCTTTAAATGCCCTGTAAATGGCTGATGCCAGGTATACCTGTCCCTTTTCAGAGGCAAGGAAGGTTTCCTCATTGGGGTTCGAAAGGTATCCCAGCTCTATCAACACCGAAGGCATAGCGGTTTTCCATAATACTAAAAATCCTGCCTGATGCACACTGCGGTCTTTCCTGCCCACCCGTTCGGTGAACTGCTGTTGAACGTTGGAGGCAAACGACAAACTCTGATCGAGATAGATATTTTGAAAAAGAGATAAACCAATAATGGCTTCCTGTGAAGTTGGGTCGAAATTGCCATATTTTTCCGAAGCATCTTCTTCGAGTAAAATAGCCGCGTTCTCCATCATCGCCACATTCATATTCAACTTGGTTCTTTTTTCTTCAATACCAAGCACATAGGTTTCTGAACCAAAGATGGATGAACTGTTGTTGGCATTGCAATGAATGGAAATAAACAAATCAGCATTGTTTCTGTTGGCTATTTCACCACGCTCGTAAAGCGGAATAAACCGATCCGTTTTGCGGGTGTAAATTACGTTAACATCTTTAAATTGTGCTTCAATATACCCGCCCACTTTCAAGGCAACCGACAACGCGATGTCTTTTTCTTTCACCCTTTTAGTCGAGGCACCCGGATCTTTTCCTCCATGTCCTGCATCAATAACCACCGTACTGATTTTGGTACCTTTTTGGGCCATTATCCATTGATTTGGAATGAAGGTTGCCAGCAACACAATTGTTATGATCCAGATTCGTTTCAAGTTTATCAGGTTCTGATTTTTTGGTACTATATTTGCAACTTTAAAAAAAATTTCCATTATTAAACAAAAGTAAACCAAACGATTTTGTTGAAAGATCACTCTTCGGGCAAATTATTAACATGGGTTTGGTTAATACTCATCGTTTTAAACTGCGATACATTATATTCCATTTCAATGCCGGGGACAAGTTTGATGCCTCCTGATTCAAATCAGTCAGTTCATGCGGACACCCTCAATTTTAATGAATCAATAACAAACGACACTTTAATAAATACAAGCAATACAAACGATACGATTCAAAAGAAAAAAGAAAAGTCCAACAAAATTGACGCAGAGGTTAAACGGACAGCACGAGATAGTATTGTTGAAAACATCATACACCGTAAAATATTTCTTTATGGCGAAGCGGTGGTTACTTATAAAGACATCACTTTAAAAGCCGCTTACATAGAAGTAGATATGTCGACGAATACGGTTTACGCTGCCGGGGTTGCCGATTCATCGGGAAACATGATAGGAAATCCTGAATTTACGCAGGCTGGACAAACGTTTAAGTCGAAAACCATGACTTATAACTTCGACACACAAAAAGGGATCATTTCGGGTGTCATCACAGAAGATGATCAGGGGTTTTTGCATGGTCAACAGGTTAAAAAACTCAAGGACAATACGGTAAACATTTTTCATGGATCGTATACTACCTGTAATTTAGAAGAGCATCCGCATTATGGATTCAAATTTAACAAGGCACGGGTAATCCCTGATTCAAAAATTGTAACCGGTCCTGCTTATCTCGAAATTGAAGGCATGCCAACCCCTCTTGCACTTCCTTTTGGATTTTTCCCAAACAAATCGGGCCAAACTTCCGGAATTGTCATCCCCACCTACGGTGAGTCGAATACACGTGGCTTTTTTCTTGAAAACGGAGGATACTACTGGGCTATCAACGATTACATGGATTTACAGGTGCTGGCAGATGTTTATTCAAGGGGGAGTTGGGGCGTAAAGCCACGTTACCGCTACAAAAAAAGGTACCGTTATGGTGGTGACTTCAACCTGGGTTATGCCCAAAATATTGTGGGCACGAAAGATTCACCTGATTATTCGGACACACGTGACTTCCGCATCCGATGGTCACATCAGCAGGATCCGAAAGCCAGGCCTAACACTACTTTTACAGCCAATGTGAATATCGTGAGTTCCAATTATGTAAAATACAACGTGGTTTCCGCTGAAGATTACCTGAGCAATGAATTTCAGTCGAGTGTGGCCTACCAACGCAACTGGAACAGCCAATATTTTCTGACCCTGAATGCCAGCCACCGGCAAAACACCAAAACACATGTGGTGGATATGACTCTCCCGGAGCTTAATTTTTCAGTAAATAGATTTTATCCTTTGCGAAGAGAAGGTAGTGGCAAAAAGAAGTTCTACGAAGACCTGAGCGTGACCTATTCAACCAATGCCCGAAATACCGCGAGTACCTCCGACTCAACAATTTTTACACAAACCATGTGGGACAATGAGATGCAATGGGGAGCCGTCCACAAAATTCCCATTGCTCTTCCAATAAAAGTACTTCAGTTTTTCACGTTAAGTAATTCCATCAATTTTACCGACCGAATGGCCAGCCAAACCATTCGCATTCGCGATTGGGTAAACGACACCCTTATTTCAGGTAACGACACCATCATTGGATTCAATCCAAAAGACACCATTCCCGGTTTTCGAAATGCTTATGATTATAGTTTAAGTACCAGCCTTTCGACCAAATTATTTGGAATGGCCCGTTTTAAAAAGGGCCCCGTCCGCGCCATCAGGCACGTTCTTACCCCAAGTTTAGGGTTCTCCTATACACCCGATTTTAGTACAAATAACTATGGGTATTACGGCAATTACCTGGATAAGGATGGAAACGAGGTGCAATATTCTCATTTTAAGGAATCGTTGTTTGGCTCGCCACCTGGCCAAAAATCGGGAAGCATTACATTTAGCTTGGGGAATAACCTGGAGATGAAAATTCCCTCGAGAAAAGATACCATTACCGGCCTTAGGAAGGTGGTGCTGATCGAAAGTTTCAATATCTCGGGAAGTTATAACCTGGCTGCCGACTCCTTAAAAATGTCGATGATCTCCATGAGTGGACGTACCACGTTGTGGAAGGGTTTTTCTATTCAATATAACTCGTTGTGGGACCCATACGCCGCCGACTCAGCAGGATACAGATACAATAAGTACGAATGGGACATCAACCGTAAATTGTTGCGCATCGATAATACTTCCTGGAGATTAAGCATGAGCTATAGCATCAGCGATAAGGAGTTGGGGAAAAACAAAGGTAAGAAGGAAACTGAATCTTCTCCCGAAACCCCGCCCAATGCCACAGAGGCCGAAATGGATGAAATTGAAAACAATCCTGATGACTTCGTGGATTGGAAAATCCCCTGGTCGCTTTCGCTCAACTACAATTTTACCTATACCAACAAGTTCAACTATATCAACTACATGAAAGTCCCTACCGAAACCATCGTACAAACGCTTGGGTTTTCGGGCCAGGTGAATATCACACCCAAGTGGAAATTTACCTTTAACTCCGGATGGGATTTTACCCAGAACAAACTTTCCTATACCTCCATCAATCTCTACCGTGATTTACACTGCTGGGAAATGCGTTTCAGCTGGATTCCAACAGGGGCTCGTCAAAGCTGGAATTTTAGCATTAATGTAAAGGCCAGCATCCTGCAAGATTTGAAACTGAACAAGAAAAAAGACTTTAGGGATATTTAATCATGAATGAAGAAATAAAGAAACTGGGGGAACCCTCGCCGGGTGAATATGAAATGCTTAACCGCCAGACATTGGAAGATCGTCTTGTTTTGTTTATCAAGGACTTGCTTGAGCATGATGTTTCCAGGTTAGTCCACCTGATTTACCGGCATGATGTAAACGAAGCCAGTTTCAACCGCGCACTCGGGGAACCCGGTATTGAGAGGCAGGCACAGGCAATAGCCGGTCTGGTAATTGACCGGGAGTTGAAAAAAATTGAAACACGAAAGCGATACAAAAGCAATAGGAAAAACCTCCCAAAATAATTAGAGCAACCGCTTATAAATTGATCTAATCCCTTCAATTATCAAACAAAAAAAGCCGGCGTTTATAAACGTCGGCTTTTTTTCCGGTAAACTATTTTAGCTGATGCTGATTTCCCGGCTAAGTTTGGGTTCTTCCTTTTTGGGAAGGGTGATTAAAAGAATGCCGTCTTTGTAATCGGCAGTTACTTTATCCAAAAAAATATTTTTTGGTAAATTAAACGAACGGCTAAAACTGCTGTAAACAAACTCCCTGCGGGTGTAGTTCTTTTGGTTTTCCTGCTTTTCGTCTTTCACCTCGCTGGAGATGGTGAGTGCTTGATTTTCAAGATTAATCCTGAAATCCTCCTTGCGTTTTCCGGGTGCAGCCAACTCCAAAATAAAATTCTGGTCGTTTTCGATGATGTTGACGGATGGTACATCGCCACTAAATTCTTTGTTTAAGCCAAAACGAGACTTTTCCAGGTCATCAAACAGGCTTAACAGGCCGGGGTTAAATCTAACTAAGTTCATGGTTGTTATTTTTTTTTTGTTAAACATGTGTTATTAATATTACAACCTCAAACTTTCAACTCCCATTCCAAACCTAAAAAAAGTAAAAAAAGCATTAATATTATGCCATTATGGCCGTTTATATGTTTTTATATAAAAATAAATATGCCATTATGGCTTATTCTGTTTTAAAGTGGGATGTCCTACCTGAATCAAGGACAATTCGCGGGTACGAAAAATTAAATTTCTGAATGCAAAATCCGTTAGTGGAAATTCTATATTTAATAAGTGTTCAAGTAACGGCTTGTTTCACTTTTACCTTACCTGTTTTCTTCTTCAAAAAGGATCATTCCTTCCTTAGCCAATCCATTAATGGTTGGGTTTAGCATAAAAGAGGATACGTGCCATTTAAATCCGAACCGATCACTGATTTCCGATTCAAGGGTCACCGCTGCCAGCGAATCGATGCCATAATGGATGATGTTCTTGTCGGGATCCACATCCTGCCTTCTGAACTGTTGATTTCTGATGATCCAGTTGATCAGCCATTCCTTCAGGATTTCCTCCGTCGGGATTTCTTTTTCTACCATCCCGGCCTGCACAGTGGTTTCTTTTTCCCATGATGATACCACCTGAAGCTCATTGTTCAGGTATTCGTACCTGGTTTGCCGGCGTTGTATTTTTCCGCTGGAAGTAAGTGGGACACTTCCTGTTTTTATCAGGACCACTGCATGTGCTTCAATATCATGCTCTTCCGCGATGGCTTTCCTGATGGCTGCGATCACGGCTTCATGATCAGTATTCCTCAAGGCTGTTCGCTCCAACTCCTGCACAATCACCAGAACTTCCTGGTTGTTATGGGTAATTGGAAAGGCGGCACCACTGTTTTCACGTAAAGCGGAATGTGCTTTTTGCACAGTAAACTCGATATCGCCGGGGTAATGGTTGGCTCCCCTGATGATGATCAGGTCCTTTAACCGCCCGGTAATATACAATTCATTTTCGTGAAAAAAACCCAAATCGCCGGTACGCAAAAAGGGTCCTTCTCCTTCATTAGTCACGGCATGGAAAGTGCGAAGGGTTTCCTCGGCCTTGTTCCAATAACCTTTGGCTACCGTGGGTCCCTTCACCCAAACTTCGCCAATCTCATTTAGTGCCGAAGGTATGAAAGTATCAGGGTTTACAATCTTGACCACGGTTTCCATCCAGGTATGCCCACAACCAGCTATTGTGACTGATTTTTTATGGTTTTCGCTAATAATGACCTTGTTATTCGATAGGGCTTCTATATCCAGGTTTAAAAAAACAGGTTCTTCATCAGGATGGTTTCCGGTAACGATTAAGGTGGTTTCAGCCATACCATAACAAGAATAAAGCTGTTTTGAAGTGACATTGGATTTTGCAAAATGAGTCGTAAACGACTGGTAGGTAGATTGTCGGATGGGTTCGGCACCGCAATAAAATACCGTCATGCTGCTTAAATCGAGTTTGGCAACTTCTTCTTCAGTAGTTTTCTGAACACAAAAGTCATAGGTAAAATTTGGCCCTCCCCCGGTGGTGGCCCGATATTTGGTTATTGCCTGAAGCCAACTCACCGGATTTTTTAGAAAGACAGCAGGTGGCATTCCAATATTAATGGCTCCAATGTAAGCCACTTGTAAAATACCGCCAATCAGACCCATGTCGTGAAAAACAGGTAACCAGTGCATCCCAATCGTGTGTTTGCCTAAACCAAATGACTGGCGGATATACTCAGAGTTATAAAGCAGGTTCAACTGCGTGATCATCACTCCTTTGGGGTGGCCTGTAGAGCCGGAGGTATATTGCAATAAGGCGATGTCTTCCGGATAGATTTCGGTTGGAGTGAATTTTACGGCTTCCTCTGGTTTAATTTCTTCGTAAATAATCCACTTCATGTTTCTAAGCAGGGGCTCGTCCTGGAAGTTACGCTCTATATCATCAAAAATCTGACGGGTAACCAGACAAATTTTTGCATCGGCATCCGCTACAATCGATAAAAGTCGTTTTACGCCCCTGTTTTTTCGGGGCGGGTATGCAGGAACGGCAATTAATCCGCTATAAAAGCATCCGAATAATGCTGCTACATACGAAAGTCCGGCAGGAAACAACAAGAGTGCCCGCTCTCCTTTTTTTCCATTCTGCTGAAGCGCGTTACCAATAGCCTTTGCCTGATTAGCTAACGCTCCATAGGTAAATATTTCCGATTCATTGATGCCATCTTCCAGAAACCTATAAACCACATGTTCAGGTGTTTCTATGGTCCTTCGTACAATTACTTCCAGGTAGGTGGCAGATTGCCTGACTAGGGGGTCATTATAATCTTTTAGAAAATCGTACATGTTTTTTGGTTTGCGAAAATGCAAAAGTAAGTTTTTGATCGTGCTTTTTATTTTTTTGCCTCATAGAATTCCAATTATCTTTGCCAAAAAAAAATACATGGGGAAGATTAAAGGAACAATTGCTGATAATTCACTCAGGAGCGTTGAGACAGAAAAAAAACAGCGCCTCATTTTCACCTGGGTTTTGGTTATCCTGGCCATGCTTCTCTATTACAATACTATTTTTAATTATTTTTCGCTGGATGATAATTACATCAATATTTCCAACGAACAAAATGTTCAAGGCATCAAAGCCATTCCGGAAATATTTACCTCCCTGTATTCAGATAATGGGGAACAGGCATATGGTTACAGGGCACTAACACGGGCCACCTTCGCCCTGGAGTACCAGTTTACTGCCAACAGTCCGTACAATCCATATATCAGTCATGGCATCAACCTGCTGTTGTATATTTTGGCGGCACTGATTCTATTCAGGGTTCTTAACCGGTTACTCAGGGAATATAATCCCTGGTTCGCTTTTCTGATAGTGGCACTGTTTATAGCTCATCCTACGCATACAGAAGTAGTTGCGAGTATAAAAAACCGGGATATCCTCCTGCATTTTCTTTTTGCTTTCTTAGCCATTATGCAATTTATCAGGTGGATTGATCGCGATAAAATGATCCATTTGATCATTGGGATGTTTTATTTTTTGTTGGCATTGATATCGAAAGAAACAGCCATTGTTGAGATCGCTGTTTTCCCTTTGGTGCTCTATTTCTTTACCGATATTTCAAAAAAGAGACTCATCGCTTTCGTGGGTATTTCTTTGGGGATCATCGTGTTGGTTTTTGGTTTGAGGATGTTGCTCTTGCCGGTTACAAACCGGGTGTATTCCTTTATGGAGAATCCCTTGGTTTTTGAAACAAATTTCGTAAAGCGCATTGCTACTGGTTTTTACGGTTTGGGGTTTTATCTCAAGTTATTGATTATCCCATTCCCCCTTCTGTATTATTATGGATATAATATGATTCCCATTGTGGGATTTAATAATGTCTGGGTGATTTTTTCTGCAATTGTTTATGTTGGATTGTTCATTATTGCGATAATGAAACTGAAGGAAAAAAAACTCATCTCCTTTGTTATTTTGTTCTATCTGGTTCACATGTCGATGTATGCCAATTTCGTTAAACCTGTTCCCGGAATTGTGGCCGATCGGTTTGTGTTTTTTGCCTCTCTCTCATTTGCAATGGCACTTGTTTGGGTGCTGTTCATGTTATTTAAAGTAAAACCAACCCGGGGCAAAGTTGGATCCGGGAAAATTACGGGTCTTGTTTTGGTTGTATTGGCCATATTGATACCCTATGGTTATTATGTACATTATCGAAATACGCAATGGAAAACGCTAAAAACCTTGTTTGAAGCTGACATGAATCGCCTCGATAATTCAGTGAAGGCCAATAACCTATATGCTTCAGATATCATTACGCGGGTAAATAAAGAACTGGCCAAACCGGTAAATCCATACAAATTTGTAATTAAGATGATTAACAAAGCGGAGGAGCATTTTCTCAAAGCTGTTGCGCTTGATTCAAGTCACGTAGCTTCTATCAATAGTTTGGGTGTAATTTATTCCAGGATACACGGAAATCAGGCTCTGATTCGAGAAAAAGGGTATAGAAGGCAGGATCGTTTGGAGGAAGCCGAAAAGGCACATCAGGAAAGTGTGGACTATTTCAAAAAAGCCATTGGCTATTTTCAAAATGCCCTGAAATTTGATCCAAAAAACGGGAGCTCATTTTACAATTTGGGCAATACCTATGAAATGCAACAACAATGGGATTCGGCCACTTACTACTATCAAAAGGAAATTGAAGCAGATGGCCCAACAGTCGTGAGTATGTCCAGGTTATCAAATATGTATTATAAGTCGGGGGATATCCAGGCGGCTATTCAGGAAAATGAAAAATTGATTCAATTGTTCCCTGATAGCTATCAGCCCTATATCAATTTAGGCAACTATGCTTTTGTGGCAAATGATACCACCGCCATGTTGTCACATTTTGAAAAGGCAGTAAAATTAGGTGCTGGCGGTGAGGTGTCCGGGTTTTTAGCATCGTATTATCACAACATTGGAGACACTAAAAACGCGGCCTATTATCAGGATATCTCAACTAAAGTCGTAAAAAACAAAAAATGAAATATTCACAAATTGAACATATTGCCACTTATTACCCCTTACATGTATTGACCAATGCAAGCCTTCAGGAAGAGTTTCCTGAATTTAAAATACAGGAAATGACCCGGTTAACAGGTGTTTCAAATCGGCATATTACTGCAAAAAACGAAACTTCCGTTGACATGGGAGCCAAAGCGGTGGAACGGCTATTTGCTGAATTTAACGTGGATACGGATGAAATTGGCTACCTTTTGTTTTGTTCAGCCGGAGGTGATTATATTACGCCCCCATCGGCCTGCATCCTGCACGACAGAGTTGACTTGCCTGCCCATTGCGGGGCCTTGGATTTTAACCAGGGGTGTACGGGATTTTTATATGGATTAAATCTGGCAGACAGTTTAATTGGCGCTGGACAGACAAAAAAAGTTCTGCTCGTTACCTCGGAGGCCATTACCAAGACCATTCATCCCAAGGACAAAGCCAACCGCTCTATTTTTGGAGATGCAGCTGCCGCCACTTTAATTTCGGCGCGAAATACAAGTGTTTTGTCAGGTGATTTCATTTTTGGTACCGATGGCAGCAGACATGAGCACATCATCATCAGAGAAGGCAGGGAACGTAACCCGTTGTTTAACAATGATGCTCGTGATTTTGTCGATAAACAGGGCAATATACGCAATCACCGCAATTTTTATATGAATGGTTCGGAGGTATTTAATTTTTCAGTAGCCAAGGCTCCGGAACTGGTCGATGGTTTGTTGTCACGATATCAGATGACATTTGATGAGGTGGATTTGTTTGTTTTTCATCAGGCCAATCGAATCATCATAGAAACCATTGGTCGTAAGCTTAAAATCCCTGAAAACAAGTTGATTATTGAAATTCAGGATACAGGCAATACGGTTTCGTCCACCATACCCATTGCATTAAAAAAGCTCGAGCAAAAAGGGCTCCTCAAACGAGGTATGACCTTGTTGCTTGCCGGATTTGGTGTGGGCTTTTCGTGGGGGGGAACCATTATAAAGTATTAGCGAATAGCTCCTTAAGGCTTCTCATCCTGATTGTTTCCTTATTTACATTGCAGCCACTCTGTCAAGCATTTCAATAATCAGGTGTTTCATGCTTTCTTTGTAATTGGGATTGAATTGGTTGGTCGCCCTATTGGCGATGACATCGCAAACGGTAAGTGCCTGATGTCCCAGCATGGCTGAGATAACATAAAGTGCTGAAGTTTCCATTTCAAAATTCGATACCCGGTATCCATTCCATGAGAATTGAGTGGCTCTTGGAATAAAAGTCTTGTCCAAAACAGCTAACCGGAGTTCTCTTCCCTGAGGAGCATAAAATCCAGGTGCCGTTAGTGTAATACCCTTTTTCATACCGGCTCCCAGTTTTGATAACAAGTCGGGGGATGCTTCAATGCCGTAGGGTCGTGGTAGATAGGGGTCTGCACTCATCTGTGAGATAAAACTGGTGGTCATGTCAATGTTGATGGTTCTCGGGCCCTTTTCATAAAAATAAGCCAGCCCGTCCAGGCCGATGGCAGCAGCCGAAACAAGAAAAGAATCTACTACCGGAATGTCCTCCTGAAGCGCTCCGGATGTGCCAATCCGGATGAGGTTCAACGAGGTCAGGTGTTCTTTCGGTTTTAATTGATCAAGTTCAATGTTAAACAAGGCATCTACTTCGTTTAAAACAATTTCGATGTTGTCGGGCCCCATGCCGGTTGACATCACGCTCATTCGCTTCCCTTTGTAGACTCCTGTGTAAGTGATCATTTCACGGTTCTGACGGTGTAGCTCAACCGTATCGAAAAAATCGGAAACCGTCTTTGCCCTTCCGGGATCACCCACCAGAAAAATATTTTCAGCCAATTCGCCGGGGTACAGGTGGATATGATAAATGGAGCCATCAGTATTTCGAACCAGTTCAGCGTGATTTATCTTCTTCATAGTATGTAATTCAAAAAAAGAAATAAGTAAGTTTGCAAAGATAACGTTAAACCTCAATGTTTATGCTAACTTTACCTGAAACCATACTTGTCCCAATTGATTTTAACGAGCAGTCGATGCATGCCATGAATCGATCATACGACTTCGCCCGTTTTTTAGGACTAGAAATAGTACTTCTATATGTATTTGAAAACCAAGAATATGCCGATTCATTTTTTACAAAAGGTGAATTGGTAAGCAAAATAACAGGCCAGCTCACCCAAACAGCAAACGAAGTTCATGAAAGAACTGGGCTTAAAGTGACTACACAACTCAAGACGGGTAAAGTGTACGAAGAAGTGCTAAAAACCGCCAGGGAAGTGAATTCCAGGTATATTTTGATGGGGACAAACAGCGCCTCTGAAAATGTGCGAATGGATAAAAACCAATTGGGCAGCAACACATCAAAAATTATCCGTCAATCACCCATTCCTGTGATAACCATAAATGGAAAGGAGAAGTTTCGGTTCTGTCATAATATACTCCTTCCACTTGATTTAACAAAAGAAACCAGGCAGAAGGTGACCTATGCGATTGAACTTGCGAGACGCTTTGGCGCTGGTATAAAAGTGGTTTCTGTGCTTTGGTCTAAGCACGACAAGGAAATTAAAAGCGAATTGGTTCTTCAGATGGATCAGGTGCAACGATTTATTGAAAATGAAAATATCAGGTGCACCAGCCAGTTGATCGAGACAGAAGGCGGCCAGAAGATGCTGGTGCCCGGTTTGTTGCAATATGTTGACGAGCAAGGTGATGTGGATTTAATTATGATCATGACACAACAAGAGAACAAACTGATAGAATATTTCCTCGGATCGGCCGCCCAGTCCATTATCCGCATGTCGAAAGTGGCGGTGATGTCAATCACACCATTTGAATTGGGAACTTTCGAGTTAACTTTCTAATTCTAAATCAATAACCCTTTTTTATCATGGTATTTACCGAAATTATCAGCATTGGAGATGAATTGCTGATCGGACAGGTTGTGAACACCAATGCCAGCTGGATGGCTGCGGAACTCAATAAAAATGGCATCAACGTTGTTCAGATAACGGCCATCAGTGATCGGAAGGAACATATTTGGAAAGCGCTTGATGAAGCACTAGAACGTGGGCAGATTGTTATACTGACCGGCGGACTTGGCCCCACGAAAGATGATATCACCAAACCTGCACTGGCTTCCTATTTTGATTCAAAAATGGTCTTCCATCAACCTACCTATGAGCACATTAAAAAGTTGTTCGCAGAACGCAACTATCCCGTGACGGATGTCAATCGCCTTCAGGCAGAAATACCGGAGAAGTGTATCCCTTTGGCAAATCCGCATGGAACTGCTCCCGGCATGTGGTTCGAAAAGGAAGGCAAAATAGTAGTCTCCTTGCCGGGTGTCCCATTTGAGATGAAATCCCTGATCACTGATGAAGTAATTCCCCGCCTGAAACAAAAATTGGCTTTGGGAACCATCTATCATAAAACAACGATGACCCATGGAATGGGGGAATCAGCATTGGCAGAGTTGATCAGTGATTGGGAATCGGCTTTGCCTGAAACCATAAAACTGGCTTACCTTCCTCAACCCGGGATTGTGCGGTTACGACTCTCTGTTTCAGGCGATCAGGATAGTAAACTAAAGGAAGCTGTAGATGAGCAATGCAGGCAATTAGGCACCATCATACCAGATCTGATATTTGGCTATGACGATCTCACAATGGAGGAAGTGGTAGGGAATTATTTGAAAAAATCGTACAAGACCCTTTCGGCAGCGGAAAGTTGTACAGGAGGTTATCTTTCGCACCTGATTACCAGTATACCCGGAAGTTCGGCTTATTTTAAAGGCTCGGTGATAAGTTACTCCAACGAAGCAAAAATTGAACTTTTGGGTGTTCCTGAGCAAAATATTATTAAATATGGCGCTGTAAGCCAGGAGGTTGTCGAAGCCATGGCACTGGGGGCACTAAACCGGTTTTCTTCGGATTATGCACTTGCCATCAGTGGCATCGCCGGACCGGATGGAGGCACACCGGATAAACCCGTAGGAACAGTTTGGATTGCATTGGCTTCATCAGATGGGATAACATCCCGACTGTTTCATTATGGAGAACATCGGGGTCGAAATATTCGAAGGTCAGCCCTTTCGGCCCTCAATATGTTACGGCTTGAGCTGAAATTGAGGCAAACGGGGGAATAAAAATTATGTTAAAACAAAAAAGCCGGCATCTTCCGGCTTTTTTGTTTTATATTCCTGCACTCATTGTTACCACCTTACGGTCAATCTTCTTAAATAGCCCCTGAAGCACAGTTCCCGGACCCACTTCAACAATATTGTTTGCACCGTCAGCAATCATATTTTGCATGGTCTTCGTCCATCTAACGGGCGAAGTCAACTGTTTTATCAAGTTGTTCTTTATAATCTCAGGGTCGGTTACCGATTGTCCGGTTACATTCTGATAAACAGAACAAATTCCTTTATTGAATTTTGTTGTGTTGATAGCTTCACCCAATTCAATGCGGGCAGGCTCCATCAATGGAGAATGAAATGCTCCACCCACTTTAAGAATCATGGCTCTTTTGGCACCTGAGGCGGTACATTTTTCGATGGCTTGTTCAATACCGGCAACCGAACCTGAAATCACCAACTGCCCCGGACTGTTATAATTTGCGGGGACAACAACATCATGAATACTTCCACAAATGCGTTCAACCTCTTCATCGGGCAACCCCAGTATGGCAGCCATGGTCGATGGCTCAGCCTCACAAGCTTTTTGCATGGCTGCGGCTCTTTTGGCCACCAGTTTCAGGCCATCTTCAAATGTGAGAACTCCAATAGCTACCAGCGCGCTAAACTCACCCAACGAGTGGCCCGCAACCATATCTGGTTTAAAATCTTCGCCCATCACGGCAGCTAAAATAACCGAATGAAGAAAGATGGCAGGCTGAGTTACATTGGTCTGTTTCAGTTCGTCTTCGGTACCATCAAACATGATGTCAGTAATTTTAAATTTTAAAAGGCTGTTGGCCTTTTGAAACATCTCTTTGGCTTTGGGCGACTTTTCAAAAAGGTCTTTGCCCATACCGACATACTGAGCTCCCTGACCGGGAAAAACATACGCGTTCATAAAAAAGGGATTTATTAATCAATCTATTATCATGATGACTGTCAACTTCAGGGTTTTATAAGTTAAGTAAGTTTTCAATCATCAGATATTTCCGAATTTCGATGTTAAGTAAGGTACTGTTGTCATTATTTTCTGTTGCCAAAAAACCTCAGCAAAAATAAGAATAAATTAATGAAATCAAGATATAAAGTGAGTGCCCCGAAAATGGTCATTTTGCGCATGCTCTCGTTATCAGCCCCGGCACTGCTTCCAATTCGTTTTAGCTTTTGAACGTCATAAGCGGTAAGGCCTGTAAAAACAAGCACCCCGATAAAGCTGATGATATAATCCATCTGCGAGCTCTGCATGAAAATATTGACCACGGAGGCAATAATAATTCCAACCAGTCCCATCATCATAATGCTGCCGAACTTGGTTAAATCGGTTTTTGTGGTGTATCCCAAAACCGCCATAAAGCCAAACATGCCGGTAGTAATTAAAAAGGTTTTGGCAATGGAAGGGAGGGTATACATAAAGAAGATAAAGCTTAGGCTCATACCCATCAGAATGGAGTAAACAACAAATACCAGAAGCAGAGTGGAAGCCGACATGCGGTTAAAGCCTGCCGACATCCACAATACTAGACCCAGCGGAGCGAGCATCACCACCCATCCCATCATAGTCATTCCGCCTGTTTCGGCATGATATAGTACGCTCATTAGTTGTGGACTGGTGGCAAAAAACCAGGAGGTAAGTGCGGTAATTCCCAGAGCAATGCCCATCCACATGAAAACCCCGGAAAGAAATGTTTGAGAAACAGAAATGGTTTCCTCTCGACGATTGGTGTAGTTAATTGGATTTATTTGGTTCATTTTGATCATTTTTTTTTGTTAAACGGAAAATAATTAAAAATATTCTTAATCAGATAAGTGAAATTCTGGTTGATTTATATAAAAAAACTTAAGATAGTTTGGATGAAATCAGGCTGATGAATTCGGCCCTGGTTTCTGCACGATTAAACGCGCCTGTAAAATCACTGGTGGTAGTTACTGAACTTTGCTTCTGCACCCCACGCATTGACATACAAAGGTGTCTCGCTTCAATTACCACAGCTACTCCCAAGGGATTCAGTGTGTTTTGAATGGCCTCTTTAATTTGTGAGGTCAGGCGTTCCTGCACTTGCAACCGGCGCGAATACGCTTCTACAACACGAGCTATTTTACTCAATCCTGTGATATACCCGTTTGGAATATAAGCCACATGTGCTTTACCTATAAAGGGAATCATGTGGTGCTCACACAAACTGAAGACTTCAATGTCCTTTACAATGACCATCTCACGGTAGTCTTCCTTAAATTTAGCCGAAAGCAAAATTTCTTCCGGATTGTGATCGTAGCCTTGTGTTAAAAACTGAATCGATTTGGCAACACGAAGCGGTGTGTCGAGCAGCCCTTCTCGCAAAGGATCTTCCCCAATCAGTTTTAATATCTCGTGGTAATGGTATTGTAGCTTTTTTAAATTTTCAGGGTCATAGGATTCCATCTTTTCGTAACCCAGTAAATGTTTTATCTTTTCCATGAAAATGAAATTTATGACCAAACAGCCCTTCAAAAAAGATGCCAGGGCATATTGGCAGAATTAACCATTGGTATTGGATTCGTTTCCGTAGTATTCAATAAAATTATTTTCCGACTCCGTAACTTTAACACAATGAAGATTAGCACCTAGGAGCTTAATATGTGGATCCAGAACCTCCCAGATACTTACTGCCAGATTTTCCGTTGAGGCCAATTTATCATGCATAAAATCAACCTCCAGATTGATGTTTTTGTGATCGATTTTGCAAATAATTTCGTTTTGAATGATTGAACTCAATTGTTTTAAGTTTATTAAAAATCCGGTTTCAGGGTTGATTTCTCCTTTGGCAGTGACAAATACCTCATAATTGTGTCCATGCCAGTTCGGATTTGAACATTTCCCAAAGACCTCGTTGTTCCTTTCCTCGGTATAATCCTCCCTGAAAAGCCGATGGGCAGCGTTAAACCGTTCGCGCCGGGTAATATATATCATGCTAAAATTATTTGACCACAAAAATACATTTTTAAGTGGTCGTAGAAATATTAAATGATTTAGTTCGTTAAGAGACTGACCCCTTAAATGAATTAATCAGACCCTCATTTGGTCTTTTTACAACAATTTACTATAAATTTGCTCAACTAACCAATGCTCAATGTATCATGAATAAGCTAGTAGTGCTTTTTTTCGCGTTTGTCGGCTTCCATGTGAATGCACAGGAGCATGACTTGTTTATCCCGGTTGACAGTGTTACGCAGTTGATTAAATTTCAGGGTGTGGTAGAGGAGCCGGGCGATCAATACGAACTTTTTAAGCGATGTATTTATTGGCTTAATGATTATTATAAAGATCCAGTAAGGGTAACCTCGGTGCGCGACAAAGCAACAGGTAAAATAATTGGCCACCACCGGTTCCGCATTTACTTTTATGATGAGGACAGCATTAAAAAAGTTGGCGGCCAGATTAATTACACGTTTACCATTGAAATGAAAGACAATCGGTACCGTTATACCATTGATGAATTGGTGTTAAAATCTCAAACCAATATTCCGGTTGAAAAATGGCTTGATAAGAATGACCCGGCCTACGATCCCCGATGGGACGGTTATTTGAGACAGATTGCCGATTATGTAAATAACTGGGGCGAAATTTTAGAAGAAAAAATGAAACCCGAACGTCAAAAGGTAGAAGATACCTGGTAGGATCGATCAAAAAATGAGTTATTGAAAATCTCTTATGCCTAGAAGAAGAAAACGTGATCTGATCATCAGGGGTTTTTCAAAACTCCTGAAAGAAGATAAGCTGAAGATTGTTGCCGAACTGATGGATAACCAGCTGGAAACCATAGAGCTGCTAAAAAGTTTTTGGCATAGCGACAAGAGTAAACAAAAGATATTTGACGAGTTTAGTGAAAATACCATCTCGAACTTTTATATCCCTTACGGGGTAGCTCCCAACGTGATTATAAATGATATCAACTACCTGGTTCCTCTGGTTATTGAAGAAAGTTCGGTTGTGGCTGCCGCCTCCTCTAGTGCCAGGTATTGGTCGGAACATGGCGGATTTCATGCTGAGGTGGTGAACGTGGAAAAAATCGGACAAGTTCATTTTCTTTGGAAGGGTAAAAAAAGGAGGTTGTTAAAAGTACTTGACGATTTATATGCGAGCTTACGCGAATCTGCCAAACATCTTACCATCAATATGGAGGCGAGAGGGGGCGGTATCGTAGGATTCGAACTTGTGGATTTGACCCTTGAAATCCCTAATTATTATCAACTCAAAGTGGCATTTAACACGGTTGACTCAATGGGAGCCAACTTTATTAATTCTTGTCTGGAGGAATTTGCGCAGGTGATGCAGCATTTCTTTAAAGAACAGGAATCATTTAAAGCCGACGAGCGGGAATGCGAAATTGTGATGTCCATCTTATCGAATTATACGCCCAATTGTTTAGTTAAGGCCTGGGTTGAATGTCCTTTTTCTGATTTGACCGGACTCGATGAAAGTCTCACAGGGGAGCAGTTTGCAAAGAAGTTCGAATTGGCCGTCCGGATTGCAGAAATCGATGTATTTCGTGCTACCACGCATAACAAAGGTATTTTTAATGGCATTGATGCAGTAGCCATTGCAACGGGAAACGATTTTCGGGCCATCGAAGCAGCCGGACATGCCTATGCTTCAAAAGACGGATTTTACAAGAGCCTGACTTCGGTCGACCTGTCTCAAGGATTCTTTAAATATGAACTTACCCTGCCCATGGCTATTGGAACGGTTGGCGGTTTAACCTCGCTGCATCCCCTGGCAAAACACTCACTTAAAATGCTGGGCAATCCAACAGCCCAGGAACTGATGATGATTGCAGCCGCTGTTGGGTTAGCGAATAATTTTGCCGCGGTACGATCGTTGGTCACCAAAGGAATACAAATCGGTCACATGAAAATGCATTTGCTCAATATTCTCAATCATTTTGAGGCTACCAACGAAGAGAAGGAGAAAGCAGTTGAATTTTTTATCGATAACAAGGTTACCTTCAGCAACGTGAGCCAGTTTATTGCAGAAATTCGCAACAAATAATGAGCAATCAGTGGATATTTCATGCAAATGGCAAGTTGCTGATAACTGGTGAGTACCTGGTGTTGGAAGGCGCACGTGGCTTGGCTTTGCCATTAAAACAAGGCCAACACATGCAGGTAAATACCCTTGTCGGTGAAATCCTCCGATGGGAAGCTTTTTCCCCTGAAGGCTTGTGGTTTGAGGCTACCATCAGCCTGCCTGATCTCAACATCATATCAACTTCTGATCCGGCCCTGGCGGAAAAATTACATGAAATTCTGTCAGAAGTGTTTTCTGCCTTTTTATTTCAAAAAAACAAGGGTTTTCACATTATTACAAGGTTGGACTTTAATCCGTCACATGGTTTTGGTTCAAGTGCCACCCTGGTGTCATTATTGGCGCAATGGATTGGTTTGGATGCATTTAAGTTGCATCACAAACTATTTGGCGGATCTGGTTATGACATTGCTTGTGCCACTGCCTTCGGCCCGATTATTTATTCCATCGAAAACGAACACCCATTGATTACGCCCACACATTTTTTTCCTCCCTTCCACCAGCAGCTCTATTTCGTTTATTTAGGGAACAAGCAACATTCTTCCCGCGAAATTGCCAGATTTAAGGAGCAGTCAAAATTTAAACAGACGGATATTGAACATGTTAATTCACTTACAGAGGCCGTTTGTCATGCAACGAATCTGGATGAGCTGGAGCTCGCGTTAATGGAACACGAAGCACTTTTATCTGTCATCCTGAAAAAGCCCGTGATCAAACAGGAACGTTTTAAGAATTATCAAGGTGTCGTGAAATCGCTCGGTGCCTGGGGCGGCGATTTTGTGATGGCCACTACACGTAAAGACAGAAATAGTTTTGTCGATGAGATGAAACAATCGGGCTTTGAAGTAGTGTATCCTTTCGCTGAATTGGTGTTATCCCGGTCATCCAAAATAGTTTAATTTCGCAACATGCATGGAAGAATTACCTGGGAAAGCCCGTCGAATATAGCCTTGGTTAAGTATTGGGGGAAGTATGGGGATCAACTGCCACAGAACCCCTCTTTAAGCATGACGTTGCGTCAGTCTCTCACTAGAACCACCATCAATTATCAATTCAACTCCAATCTAAAAACAACCAAGTTAAGGTTCTTGTTTGAAGGCATCCCAAATCCTGATTTCGAAAAACGGTTGCTGAAATATCTTGTTCGATTAACCGGGAGATTCCCGGTCATTTCATCTCTGGAATTGGAGATCATATCTGCCAATACCTTTCCCCATTCATCGGGTATCGCCTCTTCGGCTTCTGCCTTTAGCGCGCTGGCGCTGGGTTTGTTATCGGTTATAGAAGAGCTGTCAGGTGAAAAAAGAACACATGAATCATTTTACAGGGAGGCTTCGGAAATGGCTCGTCTGGGTTCAGGAAGCGCCTCCCGATCAATCTATGGCGGGTATGTGGTGTGGGGTAAAACGGATCACTTTCATCAATACAACAACCTGGCAGCCATACCCGTTAGCACAGCCATTCACCCCGTATTTCAGAAAATGAACGATGCCATTTTAATTGTGAATGCCAAAACAAAAAAAACAGGCAGCAGCGCTGGACATGCATTGATGGAGACAAATCCGTATGCATCAGCCAGATACCATCAGGCACAACAACACGTGATTGAACTGCACGATGTACTAACCCGCGGCAACATGGACAGGTTTATTGAAATTGTGGAACAGGAAGCGCTCACCCTCCATGCGCTGATGATGGCTTCGCAACCGGGCTATATGTTAATGGAAGGAGGAACTTTGGCCATTATAAATCTCATCCGGCAGTTTCGGAACGATACGAAAATTCCACTTTGTTTTACACTTGATGCAGGACCCAATGTCCATCTGCTGTATCTGGATGCTTATAAAACGGAAATTGTTGACCTGATTAACCGGGAATTGTTGTTATTTTGCACCTCCAATCATTTTCTTGATGATGGAATTGGACCAGGTCCTGCAAAAGTAACGAATCAGGAATGACGGAAGAAAAAGCGTATTATTCAAAATTATTGTTGTTTGGCGAGTACAGCGTGATGTGCGATTCCATGGGCTTAACCATCCCGTTAAAAATGTTTACCGCACAATGGCGATTTTTACCTACACCACCACGAAGGGGGGAAGCCATTGACTCCAATTCGGAACTCACTCGTTTTTACACCTTCTTGGCAGGATTAAACGAGAAAGGAGAATTGTTGGCGGATTTAAACCTGGACAGACTCGAAGCAGAAATAAAGCAGGGTTTATATTTCGATTCGGCGATTCCCCAGGGATTTGGTGTGGGGAGTTCAGGCGCCCTATGTGCTGCGGTTTATGAGCGTTATGCTGTTGATGCTGTGTATATTAGCCCCGGTAATGAAAATATGCTGATCGGGTTAAAAAAGCAGTTGGCACAGATGGAGTCGTTTTTTCATGGAGTAAGTTCCGGCCTTGACCCCCTCCTCTGCTATCTACAACAACCATTGCTCATCAAAAACAAACATGAGATTGGCTTTGCCAACATGCCTGATGAACTGCACTTTAACGATTTTTCTGTTTTTTTAATCAATACCGGTGTTACTGGGAAAACCGGCCCACTGGTGAACCGGTTTTTTGATCAATGTCGGCAGCACCATTTTTACAGTCGTTTTGTCAACGAATTGATTCCTGCCAATAACCACTGCATCGAGGCCATCGTTAATAGAGATACTACATCGTTGTTCAAGAACTTAGCCCTGCTGTCCCGTTTTTTTATCGGGCATTTTGCCCCCATGATTCCTGAGTTGTACAGGCCTGCATGGCAAAACGGATTGGATACAGGAGATTATTACCTGAAACTATGTGGTTCAGGAGGAGGAGGCTTTTTGCTGGGATTTACCAGGAACCTTAATGCCGTAAATCGATATTTTAATGCTTCCGGAGTGGAAGTAATTCATCTATAAGAGGTACTCTATTTTGTTTTTTTCTATCTCATGATACCATATCCACGATTATCTCTTATTTTTGTCTCTTATGATTAATCTAACGCCATGTCAAAAAATCACAGATACTCATTAAGCGGTCAAATCATTGATTTGCATAACCAAAAAATATTTCCCGGAACCGTTCATGTTGAGAACGGGAAAATCAAAAACATTGTTCCCGGAAAGGTGGCTGGCGATCAGTACATCCTTCCCGGGTTGATCGATGCCCACATCCACATAGAAAGTTCCATGCTGATTCCGTCTGAATTTGCCAAAATAGCTGTTGTGCATGGCACTGTGGCAACGGTTTCTGATCCGCACGAAATTGCCAACGTGCTCGGAATATATGGAATTAAATATATGATCGCCAATGGCAAACGGGTTCCCTTCAAGTTTTATTTCGGTGCTTCGGCCTGTGTTCCTGCCACACCGTTCGAAACTGCCGGTTTTCAGTTCAAAGCGAAGGAGATTGAAGAACTCCTGGGCATGGAAGAGATTAAATACCTTTCGGAAATGATGAACTTTCCGGGAGTAATCAACCGCGATGCATGGGAAATGGAAAAAATTGCCATCGCCCAAAGGCATAATAAGCCCGTGGATGGACATGCGCCGGGAGTAAAAGGCGATGCCGCCAAACAATATGCCTCCGCAGGCGTCACCACCGACCACGAATGTTTTACCATGGAAGAAGCATTGGATAAGATTCATTGTGGGATGAAAATTCAAATCCGCGAAGGCAGTGCCGCTAAAAACTTTGAAGCATTGGTCGATTTACTGAAAGATTATCCTGACAAGGTATTGTTTTGTTCCGATGACAAACATCCGGACGATCTGGTAAGAGGACATATCAACCAGATGGTGGTGCGTGCCATACATAAAGGCTACGATCCAATAACGGTGCTCAGAAGTGCCATTCTTAATCCCATCAAGCACTATGGGTTGGAAGTGGGCACCATGCAAATAGGTGATCCTGCCGATATGATTGTAGTGGATAACCTGGAGGATTTTAATGTTCTGCAAACCTACATCAATGGTCAATTGGTAGCTGACAAAGGAAAATCATTAATCGATTCTGTATTTGAGGACCAACCCAATAATTTTAACGCGGAGCCTATCCTGGCCAAAGACTTACGGGTTCTGCCGAAAGGGAATAAACTCCGTGTAATAGAAGCTTACGATGGGCAATTGATTACCGGTGCAATATTTGCCAACCCCAAAGTAGTCGACAACAATGTAGTAAGCGATACCGAACGTGATCTGTTGAAAATGGTGGTACTGAATCGCTACGAGAGAAAAGCAAAACCGGCCATCGCTTTTATCAAAAATTTTAACCTGAAAGAGGGTGCCATCGCGTCAAGCGTCGCACACGACAGCCATAACATTGTAGCGGTAGGCACTTCTGATGAATACATTGCCCGTGCAATAAACCAGGTGATTGCAGAGAAGGGTGGCGTGACGGTGGTAAACAAACGCGTAGAAAACACACTGCCACTACCTGTTGCAGGTTTGATGTCGACATGCGATGGTTACAAGGTGGCACATCACTATTATCAGATTGATCTGGAGGCACATAAAATGGGATCTACCCTCAGGGCTCCATTTATGACCTTATCATTCATGGCATTGTTGGTGATACCGGAACTTAAACTAAGCGATAAAGGATTGTTCGATGGAAAGTCGTTCGCCTTTACCGATTTATTCGTCAATTAGCCCTTATTTAGAACTGGTAAAAAATATGAAAATGAGCAATATCGGTAGTTGATTGTTTGTTTTCCAGAGACGATTAATCATATTTTTGTAAAAATTTCTGGAATGCGTACAATAGAAATCGACATATTAAAATTAGAATCTGCTGCCAGCAAGCTTCGGGCCATTTCGCACCCCATGCGTATTGCAATCATCGACTTATTAGCAGATGGAAAACGGTTAAGTGTTACCGAAATATATGAGCGCCTTGATATCGAACAAGCCACTGCCTCTCATCATTTGAATATTTTGAAAAATAAAGGAGTCCTTAATTCTAAACGGGAAGGAAAGAAAATTTATTATTCATTACGCAGCCTGATTTTAACCGAAATTGTTGAGTGCGTTAACAGGTGTAATGATTATTAATGGTTTTACCTTGAAGTAATTTCTTGCTTAATTTTCATAGTTGGTACTCTTTTCGAAATGAGTGCCAATCTACCAGGCTATTCTCACCACTCCCATTCCTCCTCAATCTCCCAATTGGCCCTGATGTCTATCTCTTTGTCAAAGTAAATTACCTCTTCAGGTTGGCGCCTGGCACCAAAATGGCCTGCATCCCACTGGTGGTTTTGATTGTTGTCAAAAATCACTTTAAACAAATATTTACCGGGTGTAAGAAATTCTAAAACAACAGTGGTGTCGCCTGTAAATTCAATTTGTTTTACAACTACTTCTTTTACTGTCAACATCTGCAGTATATAACTCTGCCTGTATTCGGGATGCAAACCAAAGGTGAAAACTCCATATTCTTTTAATGGCCTGGGCGTAAACGAAAGGGATATTTCCTTGTTGAAGAAACCATTCCAGTCGATGAATGATGAGTCGGGGTAATAAATCTTGTACCTGAATTCGTCCGAAATCTCCATCGGGAACCGGACCGATTGGTGTATGCTGTCGATGTAAATAAATGGAGGGTTGGCGATGGTGTCGGTGCCTGCCACCAGGTAAGCCGAATCGGTAATGCAGCTCACCATTGGCTGTAGAAAAGAAATTTCAGGCTTTTTATTCGGCATGAGATTGCCAGCCTTGATGTTAGAGGTCCATTCAAGGTATTCCATGGTTGGATTCTTCTTTTTATTTTGTCGTGCCCTGCCGGTGGTTTTGTCCGGGTCGAGGCGAAGGGATACCAGTCCGAGGGTGTCGTCCAGGTTTTTTATTAATACTTCCAGCGTATCGATTGGTAATGTTTTTAAATACCAGGTTACAGTATCTTTTTTAGCAGAAAACACTTCCAGACGCCAAAGTGTGTCGGGGTTGAAATTCAGGGGAATAATGTCCACTCCCTCCGCCGGCTGTGAAAAGGAAAACATAATGGTGTTTCGGCGCGACAACTCTGCTTTCAGCAACCGCTGGGTGCTATCATATTGCATAAACATCAGCAAGGTCAACCCTCTGAATTTTGCATTGTAAACAGAATCCTGATAAATCGAATCAAGCCGGGCCTGAGCCGTATCAATCTGAAGGTCAATTATCGAGTCAATTATAATAATGTCTTTCTTAAAAAGCAAAGTATTATCGTAATATGGATGAACCAGTGAGTCGAGATAAGCAATTTCTTCACCGGGCTGGTCAAAAATAAAATTGGCGTTTTGGTCCTTTAAGGCGAAAATCAGGTACCTATCTTCGGCCAGGCCGTTCAGCGAAAATTTTCCGCTTGCATCACTCTTGCTCACGTAATAAGGGGGTACAAAAAAAGGCAGGCTGTCAAGTGGAATGGTGTCGTTATCATCCTTATACAACATCACGAATACTTGTTCCTCAGGGAGAAGGTTTTGAGCGTTTTGCACGGTTCCATACAAGCTGAGCGAATCGACATAAGTCCCTGTGGAGAAAATATAGGAGTAGTTAAGCAAGGGGTTGGTTTCAGTAAGATCGGCAATGGCATCGCCAAAATAGACAGAATAGGTGGTGTTGGGTTTGAGTTCCTCGTTGAACTTGACTTGAATGGATTTTCCCCGGGTACTAAAATCAGGAAATTTTTTCATGGGAGGAGAAATCAGGGCGGCTTCCATCACGTTTTTCAACACCACATATTCGCTGGTGTTGAGTGTAAATCTGTTTCCTTTGAAATTGGCACTGCCATTTGGCGGAGTAGAATAAAGTATCCGTGGAGGAGTAATATCCTTCTCCCCTCCTGAAGGCATCACAGGATGAGCACACTGCGAAAGATAAAAGGCCATCCACAAAATTGCGGTAAATGATAAAATTCGTTTTGCCATTCAAAAGTTGTTTGATTTACAAAGATGCAAAATATTGGCATGCGGTGGTTATGAGGATTGTTCCTCTAAAGCTTTAAACGTGTATCCTTTTTTGCTCATGGCTTCCAGGTACAAAGGGAGGACCGTTAATAAATTTTTTACAGATTTCACACTGTCGTGAAAAACTGCAATCGTTCCCGGAAAACTATGCTTCATCACATTGTCGAGACATTGTTCAGGAGAAACGCGGGCATTAAAATCATACGAAATAACCGACCACATCACGATGCGATAATGTTGTTTTAAATGCAGTGCCTGCAATGGGGTTATTTTTCCGTATGGTGGCCGAAACAACTTGCTTTCGATCAGCTGCGAGGCTTTATTGATGTTATTAAAATAAAGTTTATTATTTGTTTTCCAACCTTTTAGGTGGTTGTATGTGTGGTTTCCGGTATGGTGTCCGCGACGAAGGATTTCAGCATAGGCGCTGGGGTATTTCTGTACATTTTCGCCCACACAAAAAAAAGTAGCTTTGGCCAGAAATCGATCCAGAATGTCCAGTACCTGCAAGGTGATTTCAGGATGCGGACCATCGTCAAAGGTCACGAAAATCACCTTCTCGGAGGTGTTTACTTTCCATGTTACACCAGGTAACAAAAAACGTAAAACGATTGGAGGTTTAACTTGCATCAGGCAAAAGTACAATTGTCTGCATCATGTGCACCGTATTTTAGTAATTTTGTTTCCTGTTATTAATTCTTAAAAGACTTTAGAATGAAACGTTTAGTGCTGTTACGTCATGGGCAGAGTGCCTGGAATAAAGAAAACCGTTTTACTGGATGGACCGATGTACCATTGTCGGGGCAGGGAATGGAAGAGGCTCGCAAAGCCGGTAAGGTGTTGAAAGAGGCTGGTTTTGATTTTCGGTTAGCGTACACTTCGTATCTCTCCAGAGCCATCAAAACCTTGTGGCTCACCCTCGAAGAGATGGATTTGATGTGGATTGAAGTAAAAAACAGCTGGCGCCTGAACGAAAAGCATTATGGAGCGCTGCAAGGATTAAATAAAATAGAAACTGCCAAACAATATGGACCGGAAATGGTACAGCTTTGGCGCCGCAGCTTCGACACACCTCCCCAACCACTGGCTGCCGATGATGAACGAAATCCGCGATTCGAAGCCCGTTATGCAGCACTTACCCCGGCTGAATTACCCATGACCGAGTCGCTTAAAGAAGTAATCGAAAGACTAACCCCTTATTGGGAAATAGAATTGTTACCGGCCTTAAAACAACAAAATGAGTTGTTAATAGCGGCTCACGGAAACAGCCTCCGGGCGTTGGTAATGAAACTTAAAAACATGAGCCGTGAAGAAATCCTGGAATTCAACATCCCAACAGGAATACCTTATGTATTTGAATTTGATGATGATATGAACCTGGTAAAAGATTACTTTTTGGGCGATCCGGAAGAAGTTAAAAAACTGATGGAACAAGTGGCCAACCAGGCAACAGGTAAATAATTATGATAACTACCACTTAAATAGTAGTGTTAGACGACAAAATATGTTTAGTTTTGTACTAATCTAAACGAAAAATTAACTCATGTCAAAAAAATGGATCATACCCGACATACATGGATGCCTGCGAACGTTGAAATTCCTGATGGAAAATCAGATTAAACCGGAAATCGGAGATGAATTGTATTTTTTGGGTGATTATATCGACCGTGGCCCCGATAGCAAAGGTGTTATCGATTATTTGATGAGCATGCAGGCTGCCGGTCATCATATGAGACTGCTTATGGGCAACCACGAAGATTATTGCATCAAGGCATGGGAAGAGGATAAAAAACACAAGGGTTTTTTGGGTCTTCGTTCTAAAACGAAAATCCAGAAAGAATGGGAAATTTATGGTGGCGAGCAAGCCATGGAAAGTTTTGGTGTAGAATCACCACGGGAGATTCCAGAAAAATACATCGACTGGATGCGCAAACTGGAATATTTTGTGCTGACTGACGATTATGTAATTGTACATGCAGGTTTAAATTTTAAAGCAGAAGATCCTTTCACCGATACCCGTTCAATGATCTGGATACGCGATTACAGGGTCGATAGTTCAAAAATCCGTAACCGGAGAGTAATCCATGGCCATGTGCCGGTTAACCTGGAATTTATCGACATGTGCATCAATCAGCCGGGGTATAAATTCATCGACTTGGACAACGGGGTGTATTTTAATGACAGGACCGGCTATGGAAATCTGGTGGCGCTTGAACTTACCGAAATGCGCTATGTGGTGCAGTCGCTCATGGACGAGGTGAGTTTTAAAGCAGGATAAGCAAATGATTGCAACAAGATGACTTGCTTTTTATATTTTATTTCTGAATAACCCTTAATCACTTGAGGATTATATTTCCAAACTCAACATCAAAGTCAATCTTCTCCGTTTCCGACTTCATTATTAATTACTTTTGCGGCTGTTTTTTTTATTATTGTTTATGTTCACGAATCTACGCGCCAGTCTCATTGCAAAGTTGCTCTCCAATTCCCGGAGTCAACGCCAACTGGTACTTGTATTAAGTCTGATCATCGGTATCGTGAGCGGTTTGGCTGCCGTTGTGTTGAAAAACACGGTTTTTAATACCCACCTTTTGATTACCAATGGTTTTAATTTTACCGATTCCAACTATCTTTACCTTGCCTTTCCTTTTATCGGTATATTCCTGACGGTTATCTTCGCCACATATATGATACGCGATAACATCGGGCATGGTGTAAGCCGTATTTTGCATGCCATTTCCAGGAACAATGGAAAATTGAAAAAACACAACATGTATTCATCCATGGTGGCCAGTACATTAACCGTTGCTTTTGGGGGCTCTGTTGGACTTGAAGCACCCATCGTGCTCACGGGCAGCTCGGTAGGATCTTACTTTGGCCAGCTATTTCACCTCAATCGTAAAACCATGATGGTTTTAGTGGGTGCAGGCGCTTCAGGTGCCATCGCCGCCATTTTTAAAGCTCCTATTGCCGCCGTTATTTTTTCACTCGAAGTATTGATGATCGACCTCACCATGAGCGCGTTGATACCTCTGTTGATTTCTTCGGCTACGGGAGCCATGGTCGCGTATTTCCTTATGGGAAGTGGTGTGCTGTTTTCATTCGATTTGTCCGAGGGGTTTTATCTTCGCCATTTGCCTTATTATGTTGGACTTGGCCTGTTGGCAGGAATGGTTAGCCTGTACTTTTCACGTTTCTCCATGTACATTGAGGCTCAAATGAAAAGAATTAACAACTGGTTTGTAAAAGTACTCATTGGTGGTGTGGCACTTGGTGCATTGATCTTTATGCTGCCTTCCCTTTATGGTGAAGGATATGAGTTTTTGCACCAGTTAATCAATCATAAAGTGGACGCCCTGGTAAACGAAAGCCTGTTGGGGCATACCACCAATGCATCCCTTCTGCTGTTATTTCTGGTGCTCATCCTTATTTTTAAAGTGGTGGCCATGGCTATAACCACTGGCAGTGGCGGAGTGGGTGGTGTTTTTGCTCCTTCCTTGTTTATGGGAGGTGTTTTGGGAATTTTTTATGCCAAATTTATCAACCTTTATACCATGATCTCCGTTCCTGAAAAAAACATGGCCCTGGTGGGTATGGCAGGGGTCATGGCAGGGGTGATGCATGCCCCTTTAACTGGAATCTTTTTAATTGCTGAATTTACAGGTGGTTACGAATTATTTACACCATTAATCGTTACAGCCACCATCTCGTACATCACCATCACCTATTTTGAACCTCACAGCATCTATACAAAACGATTGGCAGAACGCGGAGAGTTGTTTACCCACCACAAAGATAAATCGGTGTTACAAATGATGCACATCGAGAACCATTTGGAAACCAATTTTAAAACCATTGGTATTGAGGCTACTTTGGGCGATTTGGTCAAGGTTATTGCACAATCGGAGCGCAACGTGATACCTGTGGTTGATGACGAAAATGTGTTTTACGGAGTAGTCTTTATCAACGATATCCGCACCATTATGTTCCAACCCGAATTGTATGATACAACCCTGGTGTCGGAACTTATGTACATGCCCGATACCCTTGTCGATCCTTCCGAAAGCATGGAAGAAGTCGCCAGAAAATTTCAAGAAACAATTCATTACAATTTGCCTGTAATAAAAGATGGGAAATACATGGGATTTGTTTCACGTGCACGCATTTTCTCTTCGTATCGCAAGCTGCTAAAGGAGTTCTCGGAAGAATAATACTGAAATCATCTTATTTGAGCACTTTGGGTGTGAGGAAGATATCCTGCTTCTTCCCGGGTCTGAGGTATTCCTGCCAGATGAAACCCTTTAAAATGGTTTGTTTATTGGAGACTTTATCCTGCGGGTACATGGTTTCAGTGGGTGAGCTATGGTAAATGATGTTTTGCACCTCATTGTTACTTACCCTGATTTGCATGGTACTGGCTTCCGCCAGATTAATTCCTATCAAAAAACCATCGTCTTCACGGACAAAGTACACGGTTTGCGCGTTGCCATCTACATTGATGGAGGTAAGCTCGTTGCGCTTGAAGTACGCGACCATGTTCTTTCCTTTTATTTGATTAAAAGTGTCGGTGCTGTCCTTTGATATGATGAAGGCGCTGTTGTACATCACCAGCGAATCGACCTGGTTGTTAACGATGGCGATGCTGATAGAATCGGCGGTAAGTTGGTTTTTGCCTGACCACAATACCGGAGCTTCATAAAGTCGTATCGTTGAATCGCTCATACGGTACACAAGCGAATCGCACTTTCCCTGCAAGTTGGTGCGGAAAAAGCGAACACCATAATACGCGCTCATCATTTTTGCCTGGCGTTCCTTGTCGAAATGCACCCAAAAAGTATCTGCATGAATGAACAGTGAATCCTTTTCATCAAAGGTGATGGCCACTACGCTGTCAGTAACAAAAGCCTTTCCCCTTTTATCCCAGAATTCGCCATAATTGCCCTGAATGATCAGGTTGTGAACGGTATCGGTTATTTCAACCCGACCATAGGCTTTTCCTGAAGAAAGTGCATTGTCGTAATCCAGGCTGTCGGCCACAATGATTTGTTCCGCGTTGCTGATTCGGGGTCGCAGGTTTAGTTTCGATAAGTCATTCTTCGTGTCGTACCATCCGTTTTCGCAATAAATCGTGTTTTCTTCGCTGCGGATAACTGTTGGGCCAACGAAGTAAGCAATTTCGGTGTTGGTATTGTAAATCAGGGTGTCGGAATACGTTTCCTGGTCAGGGTTTATCAAAACCACATCCTTCCTGAAATGAAACGTGCGTATGGGCGTAAAATACAAACCGATGACGCTGGTGAGGGTGTTTTCCTTGTTGACTATTTTTCCACCGGCATCGTACAGGGCAGTTTTTGTAATCCGGTTATAAATCAGGTGTTCGGTGGTTAATATGGTGTTCCTGTCCAACAGTTTCACATGATCGAAAAGTTCGGCAATTTTGGTGTCACCATTGTATAATAACCTGTCGCTGAACACACTAACCGTATCGTTTACCCTGATGTGCACATTATCAAAGGCCTCAAAACTATTGGTTTTACTATCTAACCAGGCACTATCACAATAAAACAAGGTGGAATCCTGACGGATGATCACATGCCCTATCAGCCGCTGCATATCTTTGCTGATGTTTTCATTAAATTTGAATGCGTCAGCCTGTTCAATAAAAACCTTCGATTTAGTTTGTGCCGTTACCTGCGCGATGCTTAACATAACAACCAGAAATAGGAGGAATCGGCCCGGGTGGTTCTTGAAATGTTTTGTTATTATGTCTTTTTTCATCATCTACCAATTAAAGTCCACATTGTTCGGCAAAAGTAATAAAAGCCCTGATGGTAAGAACCATTTTCCTGATCGCTTCATTCCATCAGCGGACGAGGGCAATGAACCGGTGATTAATTTATCTGATCATAAAGTGTACTTGTTTTCAATGGATTGTGCCAATTCACTGGTTCAATTATGCTACGCTATTTTTTACCGCAATCAACTCTGCCGCGATGCTGATGGCAATTTCTTCCGGCGTTTGGCTCAGGATTTCTATGCCGATGGGTGAATGTACCCTTTGCAACAATTCGCGACTAATTCCTTCATTCTCAAGCTGCCGAAAAATCGTATTTACTTTGGCTTTGCTGCCCATCATGCCTAAATAACCCAGTTTTTTTCCAATCAATTGTTTAAGTACAATTGAATCACTGGTGTGGAATTGAGTCATAATCACCACCATTATATTTGAACCTTCCGGGATGTGCTGCCCTGCCTCGTTATAATTGATGCGCTTTTTTTCATGGGCAAACACATTATCTTCAAAAGTGTTCACGTGTTCCCGTTCATCAAAAATGGTGATTTGAAAATCGAGGATCAATAAAATTCGCGAAAGCGCCAGGCCCACATGCCCTCCACCCACAATAAAAACATGGTGCCGATACCCGGGCATCTCCGTAAATACCCAATTTTCATCTGTAGATAACCCGGATCGCTTGTGCTGATAATCCGTCGGTTGGTTTTGAAGTAAAATCCCTTCCTGATGGTAAATGAGGCTACACGGCTCTTTGTTTTCGATGGCCGACAGGATGTTTTGGACCAACTCCAGATGTTGCACCATCAATGGAAAAAACGCGATGGTTTGATTGCCTGAACATATCATGCCCGAAGGACTGGCGCTGTTGTCGTGGTGAATTTCTTTTCTCAGGAAAACGTGGTTTTCCGGTTGTTGAAGCAGCATTTTACACTCTTCAACCAACCTGTGCTCCATCGATCCACCCCCAACGGAACCCACCAGCTCCTGATCCTGACTAACGGCCATTTTAAACCCTTTTCTGCCGGGGCTGCTTCCATTACTTTCAACAATTACCATCAAATAGCAGTGGAGGCCACGGCTCAATTTTTCGGAGATAAATTTCCAGGTATTGAACTCTTTATTTGACATATCAACTAATAATTCATGGGTCTGTTAAGTTCTTTGGCAATGAGAATTTCCAGCTTTTTAAGTTCAAAATGCTGCTGTTGTAGCACAAAAATTTCGGCCTCGTCGGTAACATGCTGCATTTTTTTAGCTATCTCCTTGAGCTGTTTACCAATGAGCCGGAGCTTAAAGGCCATTAAAATTTCGATGGCATTTTGCTTCAACTCGTCTGATTCCAGTTTCACGAAGATCTGGTTCTTCTCCCAGTTTTCACTTAGGTGATAGGGGGAAGTAATCAACAAAATAGTTGTTTGTGCTATTTCCTTGTCAGGATGATTTGCAAAAAAGGTTTCACTCACGGTTTGGCCGTTTAGGGTTGCTTTTTTGTACTCGTCAAAAATCTTGTTGTATATCGGATTTTCAAATTTGAGCTGATCTTCCTCTAAATCACTCACAAAATACGCGGCCACGCTAATGGTTTCCTCGTTGCCATTCTCTTCATCTTTAAATGTAATCAAGTGGTTTCCATAGGTCAGCACCCAACGCATGATCTCGTTCTCCTGAAACCTGATACTCAACGGGTCGGCTTCAAGTTGGACCTCCAGCAATTGTTTAGGCTCTTCATGAATGAGGTTTTCAGGCTCGATGTCATTTTTTTTACCAAACCTATTGCGCACGAGTTTGTTGAGCTCGTTCATCAGGGTTTGTTCCGGCATGCCCATCACAACACTGCATTCCTGAATGTACACAGTGCGGTTGATGGGATCGGGGATCAACGAAATCGATTGCACAATTTCCTTGATCAAAGCGGCACGCCCTGCCGGATCACCGGTTGTTTCGTTGAGAAGCAGATTGGTTTTAAAAGTAAGAAAGTCAACGGCGGTTTTGGTGATGAATTCCTCTGTTTCACTGGTCCTGTGTGTCTTGGCATACGAGTCAGGATCCTCCCCTTCCGGGAAAAGGACAACTTTTACATTCAGGCCTTGCTCCAAAATCAAATCGATACCACGAAAGGAGGCTTTGATTCCTGCCGGGTCGCCATCGTACAAGATGGTGATGTTGGGCGTGTACCGTTTGATAAGCTTGATTTGATCGATGGTGAGTGAGGTGCCTGAAGACGAGACCACGTTTTGAATGCCGGCCTGGTGCAATGAAATCACATCGGTATAACCTTCTACCAAATAACAGTTGTTTTGCTTTACAATAGCTGTCCGGGCAAAGTAGATACCATAAAGCACCTTGCTTTTAAAATAGATTTCCGATTCGGGGGAATTGAGGTATTTTGCTTTCGATTTGTCGGAAGATAAAATTCTGGCGCCAAATCCAATAACTGTCCCCGTTAGGTTATGTATGGGGAACATGACCCGTCCTCGAAAACGGTCGAATAACTTTCCGTCCTTTTCAATGGTCAACCCGGTTTTAATCAGTACTTCTTTCTTAAAACCGTTTTTCAGTGCTTCTCTGGTATAGTCGTCCCAGCTTTCATGCGCATACCCGAGTCCAAATTCACGGATGGTGGATTCCCTGAAATCGCGTTGCTTAAAATAGCTCAGCCCGATGGCTTTTCCCTCTTCACTCTCGAAAAGGTTTCTGATAAAATATTGATTGACAAATGTATTGGCGGCAAACAGGCTCTCTCTTTCATCGAGTTCCTGCTGCTTTTCAGGCGTCATTTCCTCTTCTTCGATGTCGATACTATAGCGTTTGGCCAGGTATTTCAGTGCTTCAGGATAACTGTAATGCTCGTGTTCCATCACAAAGTTGACCACATTGCCGGCTTTCCCGCAACCAAAACATTTATAAATCCCCCTGGTGGGCGACACGCTGAACGAAGGTGTTTTTTCGTTGTGAAACGGACACAATCCCAGGTAATTGGCGCCTCTTTTCTTGAGTGAAACAAAATCGCCGATTACTTCTTCAACGTGAGCGGTTTCGAGAATACTTTGTATGGTGGTCTGGTCGATCAAATGGATATTAAAAATTACGTTAACTAATTGAGTTCCTGAGTGCGCATCTCTTTTGTAAAATTAATAAAGCTCATCGTGTCCGATGGCCACAAATGGATTGTCCGATTTTTCGGCACCAATGGTAGTGTGTCGGCCATGTCCGGGATATACCAACGTGCTATCGGGCAAGGTAAAAAGTTTTTTCCAAATACTTTCCTGAAGCAAATCGTAATCGCCCGTAGCCAGATCGGTACGGCCAATGCTTTGATAAAACAAAACATCCCCTGATATAACGAAATTGGATTCCGGCACATAAAAACAAACACTCCCTGCCGCATGACCGGGTGTGTAAAGTACCTGCAAAATGGTTTTTCCAAAAGCAATTTGCCCTCCTTCGGAAAGAAAATGTTTAATGGGGGTCACCTGTTTCAGGTTGATGCCAAAAATCGTAGCATGGGTCATGGCATCACGCAAAAAAACTTCTGACTCAACATGGGCATGCAAGGGCAAATGATAGGTTTTTTGCACATAATCGTTACCCGCGATATGGTCGATATGGGTATGGGTGTTGAGCAGCAACACGGGTTTAAGACCTTGTGCTTTAATGTATGACGAGAATTCTTCCTCCTCCAACGGGTCATTCATTCCCGGGTCAATGATGGCACATTCGCCCGTGCTGTCGTGTAATATATAGGTATTTACCTGAAAAGGATTAAAAGCAAACTGCTTTACAGTAGTCATAAACTCAAATAATTGGTTGGGTCAAAAATAGTGTAAACAGACAAGATGGTAGCCGACTCAAATAATATTTTGGTTTAATATTTGTTATACTTTAGCGATTCCATTTGAAATGATTATGTCGATTCAACAAAATAAATTACAACCAAGGCGGGTGTTTCTTAGTGTATATGCGGTTGTTATCGTTTCGATATTGTTCATTCATAACCCAACATCGGCTCAGTTTTATAATGGATCTAACCAGTCGTTTGGAAAAAACCGGGTACAATACAACGATTTTTTGTGGACTTATTACAAATTTGATGACCTCGATACCTATTTCAACCTGAATGGGAAAGAGTTGGCCCAATATGCAGCCCGGTATGCCACGGAACAAATCCCGGTGATTGAAGCGAAAATGGAAACCATTCTCGACAAGCGCATTCAGTTCATCGTTTTTAATAACCTCACCGATCTGAAACAAAGCAATATTGGTTTGATGACGGATGATAAATACAACGTGGGTGGCGTTACCCACATCATCGGATCCAAGGTGTTTTTGTACTTCGATGGAAACCATGTGAACTTTGAAGAACAAATCAGGACAGGGATTGCGGAAGTGCTTTTTAACCAGATGATGTTTGGTGGATCACTCACCCAGCAGGTTAAAACGGCAACCTTCTTCAGCCTGCCCGAATGGTACAGGGTAGGTCTTATCTCCTGGCTTGGAAAAGATTGGAGTGTTGAGTTGGACAATGAGGTCCGTGATGGAATCCTATCGGGCAGGTACACCAAACTCAATAACCTGGTTGGAAAGGACGCCACTTTTGCCGGTCATTCGCTCTGGCGATTCATTGCCAGCCAATATGGTATTGCTGCAGTAAGCAACATTATCCACATGACCAGTATGAGCAATAGCATCGACAAAGGTTTTATGTATGTAACGGGAAGATCTTTTAAAATGATTGTTAAAGAATGGAAGGAATATTACGATAATGAATATAACCAGTTTTTAGTAAATACGAACCTGCCTGATCACCTGGTGAAAGCCAGATATAAATCTGAGGTAGTCTTTGATCGTCCAACACTGAGCCCCGATGGAGAAATGTTGGCCTACACCACCAATGAGATGGGCAAATACAAAGTTTTTATTAAAAATTTGAAAACCGGGAAACAGAAAAAAATCCTGAGAAAAGGCGTGATGATCGACACCAAGACAGATTACAGTTATCCATTGTTGTCGTGGCATCCCACCGGAAAGTTGCTGGCCATCGTTATAGAGGACAAAGGAATGCCATGGTTGTATTTATACAACCTGGAAGAAAAGCATTTTACACGTCAGATACTTTATAATGTTCAAAAGATAAATGACTTTGCATATTCTGATGACGGTAAGTTGTTAGCCGTTTCGGCCACACAGAAAGGCCAGTCGGATATTTTTATTTTCGACATAGCGGCGAGTTCCTGGCTTAAAATTACCGATGACATATACTCGGATTTATCACCCGCGTTTATCAACCATTCATCACAAATTGTATATAGCTCCAACCGTGAAAACGATACGTTAGGCAAAGAGCCGGAGATGGTGGTGGATGTCCCCGACCATTTTGATTTATTTGTTTACGATCGTACTACCCACAGCCGTATCCTAAAACGAATTACCAACACTCCCTTAGCGGATGAATCTCAGCCTAAAGCCTATGGTGTTAACACCATCTCCTATCTAAGCGATGCCAATGGCATTACCAACAATTACCTGGCCGTAATCGACAGTACAGTCTCTTCGGTGGATACAGCAATTCATTACCGGTACTATACACATGTAAAAGCAATTACCGATTATTCCCGAAACATCATCGATCACCAGGTAGTTTCAAAAGCAGGTAAGCAGGCCATGACCATTTATCATGAAAACCGTTATCAACTTTATGTGGAAGAAGCCCTCCCCTATGACGCGATTCCCGGATTACAGCTCACCGACACTAAATATTTCCAGGATTTAAGGGCATCCTACGAAACTGATGTAAAGGGGCAAAAGCATGGACCTTTGCCAAAATTACCCATCAAACTTTTGTTGAATGACAGCATTGAAGCCAAACCCCCTCCAATGGCCAGACCCAACATAAAACGCTTTGTTATGGTATATCGTGATGCCGATGGCAACGAAATTCTGGGAATACAGCCAGCAGAAAGTGGAGAAGGACTGGTAGGTTCAGGCACTTTGCCCGGGTTAAATGGGCCGCCCTCAGGCCGTGAACTGGTGATACCAAAACGGTTAAATTACAACGTATCCTATTTTATTAATGACCTGACCTCGCAGGTGGATTTTAATTACATCAATTATGGTTATCAACCATTTACAGGAGGAGGTAGTCCCATTTATCTGAATCCGGGATTTAATGTGTTCTTTCAGGTCGGGCTTACCGATTTAATGGAGGATCACCGGTTTATCGGTGGCATCCGGTTGAATACGAGTTTGATAAACAATGAATACTTGTTTAGTTATGCCGACCTGTCGAAACAACTCGATAAAGAAATCGTATTTCATCGCAATACAATTGAATATTCTGATGGGTACTCCCAATGGAGGGTCAATACACATGAAGTGTTTTATTCGCTGAAATGGCCCTTTAGTGAGGCACTGAGTTTAAAGGGTACACTCCAATACAGGAATGAAATGTACGTTTTTATGGCTACCGACCAGATTAACCTGAAAATTCCAAATGGTTATTCTAACTGGGGAGGTTTAAAAGCAGAATTGATCTTTGACAACACCCGGTCGTTGGGAACAAACCTGCTTCTGGGTACCAGATATAAAGTGTTTGCTGAATACAATCAATTGTTCGCCGCCGTGCAGGACAATAAAGTTTTGCATTTTAAACAAAAATATAACCTGTTCGTCATAGGTGCCGATTTCAGGCACTATACCAAAATTCACCGCAGCTTTATTTGGGCCAACCGATTGGCCGCCAGTACTTCCTTTGGTGCAAGCCCGTTGATTTATTATATGGGTGGCGTAGATAACTGGCTATTACCTGTATTCAATACCAATACACCTATTGATTATAATCAAAACTACGCCTACCAAACACTGGCCACCAATATGCGTGGCTTTAACCAAAACATACGCAACGGAAACAGTTTTGTGGTAATCAATACCGAACTTCGGTTTCCTGTTTTTCAATATTTTTCGCGCACACCCATTAGTTCGGGATTTTTAAGGTCGTTTCAATTGGTTGGTTTCGGCGATGTTGGAACCGCCTGGACAGGCCTCAACCCCTATTCACGCCAAAATGCCTTGTACACCAATTATATAGATAGTGGTCCGATGCACATTTCGGTTGAAGTTCAAAAGGAACCCATCGTAGCCGGATTTGGTCTGGGAGCCAGAACCACCGTTTTTGGCTATTTTGTGCGGGGAGATGTTTCGTGGGGTGTGGACGATTATAAAGTTACAAGTCCTGTTTATTATCTCTCGCTTAGTCTCGATTTTTAATTTCACATATGACACAATAAATGAAGATGACTCTTTCAATTGTAATCATCCTGATTTTAATAGGTTTACTGGCAGGTATGTTTAGCGGTTTAATCGGGATAGGAGGCGCCATCATTATGATACCTGCCCTGGTTTTAATTTTAGGAATGGATCAATACAGCGCGCAAGGTACCAGCCTGGCCATCATGTTACCACCTATTGGATTGATGGCTGCATGGAATTATTACAAGGCCGGTGCCATCGATTTAAGATATGCCATGATTATTGCCGGCGCATTTTTTATCGGTGGCTTTTTTGGTTCAAAATTCGCACTCGGCATTCCCGAGGTCATCCTCCGGAAAGTTTTCGCTGCAATCCTTTTGGTTATCGCTGTTAAGATGTTTTTTAGCAAGTAAAACCCTTTTCAAAATAAAACTGTGCCAAAAATTCTTAAAAAAATATTTTTTTAAAAAAGGTGCGATAATCAGCTAATTTCCCGCTGATTATTTTTTATCAACATAGCCTGTGAATAAATAATCGAGGGCGATTGAAGATTTGTGTTGTATATTGCCTCACTTAAAAGTTAGGCTCTTTATTTTATAAAAACGCTGGCTTACAAGCATTTGTTAAAGCATCATCAATCAACCAGATCATCGCTATGGAGAACAATTTGTACTTAGATTTTGACGAAAAAATCAACATTGATCCAGTAGGACAAGACGTAGAGCAGAAAAAAGAGAAAAGTTTTTATGAACGAGTTTTAGAAGAAAGAGCGAAATTGGAAATATCAGAAGAATATCCGGAAAATATATCAGCACCAGAACCTCAGACCGCTGATGACATGATTAAAAAACCTGCCATGAAACATGAATCCCCGGCCGAGTTAAGACATCCTTATACGCATGAAGAGGTTTTTGAAGCGAGCGTGGCCTACTTTGATGGTGATGCCCTGGCGGCCAATGTTTGGATTAATAAATATGCGCTTAAAGACAGCAAAGGTCATTTATATGAACTCACTCCTGCCGATATGCACCACAGACTGGCCAAAGAAATTGAACGCATCGAGAAGAAGTACAAAAACCCGCTTACCGAAGCCGAAATTTTTAAGGTACTCGACCGGTTTAAATACATCATTCCGGCAGGAAGCCCCATGGCAGGAATTGGCAACGAAGAGCAAATATCATCATTATCCAATTGCTTCGTTATCGGTAACGATGGCGCATCCGACAGTTATGGTGGAATTCTTAAAATCGACCAGGAACAGGTCCAGCTAATGAAACGCAGAGGTGGCGTGGGCCACGATCTCACCCACATCCGCCCTGCCGGCAGCCCGGTTAAAAACACGGCCCTTACTTCCACAGGTGTAGTCCCCTTTATGGAACGGTATTCCAATTCAACCCGCGAAGTGGCGCAGGATGGTCGCCGCGGTGCCCTGATGTTAAGTATTGGCATCAAACATCCTGATGCCGAACATTTTATCGATGCCAAGCTTGAACAGGGAAAAGTAACCGGGGCCAATGTTTCAGTAAAAGTGGACGATGAGTTTATGCGTGCTTTAAAAGATGACACGTCCTACATGCAGCAATTCCCGATAAATAGTGACAATCCCTGGGTTCAAAAAGAAATTGATCCGAAAGATTTGTGGAATAAAATCATACACAACGCATGGGCTTCGGCCGAACCCGGTGTGCTGTTCTGGGACACCATCATCAAAGAGTCGATTCCTGATTGCTATGCCGATAATGGTTTTAAAACCGTTTCCACCAACCCTTGCGGCGAAATTCCGCTTTGCCCTTACGACAGTTGCCGGTTGCTGGCAATCAATCTCTATAGCTATGTGGAAAACCCGTTTACACCGGAAGCCTATTTTAATGGTGATCTTTTTACCAAACATACCCACATTGCCCAAAGAATGATGGATGACATTATCGACCTTGAAATAGAAAAGGTAGATGCCATCCTGAGTAAAATTAAGGCCGATCCGGAAACAGATGAAGTGAAACAGGTTGAAAAGCGTTTATGGGAGAAAATACGTGAAAAATCAATTCAGGGAAGGCGTACCGGTATTGGCATTACTGCCGAAGGTGATATGCTGGCAGCCCTTGGTTTGCGCTATGGATCGGCAGATGGAATCACTTTTTCAACCGAAGTACATAAATTACTTGCCATTGAAGTATACCGTTCGTCAGTTGAATTGGCAGAACAACGCGGATCGTTTCCCTTGTATAGCGCCGAACTTGAAAAAAACAACCCATTTATTGCGCGAATAAGAGATAACGCTCCCAAGGTATACGAGAAGATGACCAGAGTAGGCCGCAGGAATATTGCATCGTTGACCATAGCCCCCACCGGAAGTATCAGTATCTGTACCCAAACAACCTCAGGAATTGAGCCCGTTTTTATGGTTTCGTACAAACGCAGACGCAAAGTAAACCCCAACGACAGAAATGTACTGGTCAACTTTGTTGATGAAGTGGGAGACGCCTGGGAAGAGTACCTGGTGTTTCATCCCAAATTTGAAACCTGGCTTCGGATAAACGAATATGATGTGGATGAAGTGAAACACATGAACGATGAAGAACTAAATAAAATTATTGCAAAATCACCATACTATCAATCCTCCTCGGCCGATATCAACTGGGTAAGCAAAGTGACCATGCAAGGCGAAATTCAAAAATGGGTCGATCACAGCATCAGCGTTACGGTTAACGTACCAGAATCTGCAACCGAAGAACTGGTGAGCGAAATCTATATGAAAGCATGGGAAAGTGGTTGCAAGGGGATGACCATCTACCGTGAAGGGTCGCGTTCGGGTGTATTGGTCAGTAACGAAAAGAAAAACGACCTTTCGAAGGACGACTTTAACGAAACCAAAGCGCCCTCACGACCAAAGACCCTGGAAGCAGATGTGATCCGGTTCCAGAACAATTATGAAAAGTGGATGGCTGTCATCGGAAAAATCAACGGCAAACCCTATGAAGTGTTTACAGGGAAAGCAGAAGATTTTTACCTGCCTCCTTACGTTGAAACAGGATGGGTGGTTAAAATAAAAAATAAGGGAGAACGCACCCGCTACGACTTTCTGTTTGAAGACCGTCAGGGTTATAAAATTACCGTTCCAGCTTTGTCGCGAAGTTTTGAGCAGGAATTTTGGAATTACGCCAAATTAATTTCAGGAGTACTTCGCCACGGCATGCCCTTGCATTATGTTATCAACTTGATTTCGAACCTGAATTTCCCCGACGACAACATCAACACCTGGCGAAATGGTGTGGTCAGGTCGTTAAAAAGGTATATACCGGATGGCACCAATGCTGTTGATACACGTTGTGGAGCCTGTGGCGAAAATTCAGTAATTTATGAAGACGGCTGCTTAATTTGTAAATCTTGCGGTCATTCCAAATGTAGTTAAGATATGCCGAAAGGTATGCACAGGTTAGTCTAAGTTCTCGGGCGGTTTTTTTAAGCCGCCCGATGTGTTTACAGGTTTTATCAGGTAATGAGATTAGAAACCTTTGTCATTTGAGTTGAAACTAGGTACGAGATGACTAATTGAAATCTTTCTAAATCGTAATCAATGAAAGGGATTAGGTTTTGATAAGTAATATTTAATTACATTTGCCGTTCTTTTTTTGATAAAAGAAATTGGAGAGGTGCTCGAGTGGCTGAAGAGGCTCGCCTGGAAAGCGGGTATACCCCAAAAGGGTATCGCGGGTTCGAATCCCGCTTTCTCCGCAATGAAGTAGTAAAATAAATTGCATTAAACTAAAATAAATTTTTAACTTTGTCCAATCGTAAAAGTTAACTAAAAACTGATCATCAATTTTTACAAACATGAGAAAATTAATCGCGTTTCTTACTATCGTTGTTTTGATAACCTCGGGTTTATCAAACTACAGTTTTGCACAGGCCACCAACACTGAGGGCGCTACCCCGGTTGAAGCAGCCGCTGCTGGTGATTCTGTTACACCTTCTGAAGAAATAGTGCAGGCTGTAGCAACAGTTGCTGAACCTGAAGTTCAGAAATCATTTCACCAGGTGTTGAAAGAAAAATTTATTGAAGGTGGCCCCGGTTTTATGGGAATTGTTTTGCTTGCCCTTATTTTTGGTTTGGCCATTAGCATCGAGCGTATCATTTACCTCAGCATGGCTTCCATTAACACAGGCAAACTCCTTAAAAACATTGAGGCAGCACTGGATAAAGGTGGCATCGCAAAAGCAAAAGAAGTTCTTCGCGACACACGCGGGCCTGTTGCCAGTATTTTTAGCGAAGGGCTCAACCGTTTCGACGATGGCCTGGGAGAAGTTGAAAAAGCCGTTGTATCATACGGTAGCGTAGTGACCGGACGCCTCGAGGCCGGCGTTAGTTGGATTTCACTTTTCATTGCCCTGGCTCCTATGCTCGGGTTTATGGGAACTGTAATCGGGATGATTCAGGCCTTTGATGCTATTGCCGCCGCCGGAGATATCTCTCCAACGGTAGTTGCTGACGGTATTAAAGTAGCTTTGTTGACTACCGTATTCGGTTTGATCGTAGCCATCATTCTTCAAATTTTTTACAATTACATTGTTTCAAAAATTGAAAGCCTCGTCAACGATATGGAAGACAGCTCCATTGCCTTTATTGATATCCTGTCGCAACACATTAAAAAATAAAGATCATGAAAGATAGTATTCACTCAATAACAAAAGTGATTTTGATCGTTCTGCTGGCGTTGTCTGTGGTTTCAGGTTTGGTTTTCTATGGCCTGTTTGATTTCAACAGAACCCTTGACATGATGATGGACGATCTGAATAACCCTTATATGAATGAAATCTTTTTCTGGTCGGCTATACTATTGGGTATTATTGTGCTCATCACAATACTCTCACCTATTTATAACATTATCCTCAATCCCAAAGATGGGAAAGCCATACTTTTTAGTATAGGCGCTTTTGCCGTTGTTATTTTAATAGGTTATGCCCTTGCCGATAATGAGTTTTCTGAATATGAACTGGAAAAATTGAAAACCACAGCTGAAGTCTCCACTTATGTAGGTATGGGGCTCTATACCACCTACATCACTTTTGGTATCACAGTGCTTTCAATTATATACGCATCCGTGGTAAAATTGTTTAAATAATCGAATTATGGCTATAAAAGCATCCCCGGAAATAAACGCCGGATCGATGGCAGACATCGCCTTCCTTCTGCTGATCTTCTTCCTTGTAACTACAACCATGGACGTCGACACGGGGATCACCAGGAAGTTGCCACCACCAGTCGAAAACAATGAAGAAGATATTGATGTTAAAGATCGAAATGTATTGAAAATATTAGTCAATAGCCAAGACAGGTTGCTCGTTGATGGAAGACCGGGAGACATAAGTCAACTAAAATATAAGGTAATTGACTTTATTACACCACATCCGGGCAATGACGAATATCCTGAAGTTACAACCAAACACATCGATCAATTGAATATGGATATCACCATTTCAAAAGGTATCGTGTCGTTGAAAAATGACAGAGGAACCTCGTATGACATGTATATTCAAGTCCAGAATGAGTTGGCAGCTGGTTTTAATGAGTTGAAAGACCGGTTCTCCATGGAAATGTTTGGGCAGAAGTATAGTGCACTGATCGACAATGATAAAATCGACGCGGTAAATGCCGCGGTACCCGTAGCCATTTCGGAAGCAGAACCTGAAGATATAGGAGGAAAATAATATGTCAAGATTTAAATCCAAAAAAAGTAAAGGGTCACCTGCCATTAACACGTCTTCGTTGCCCGACATCATTTTCATGTTGCTGTTCTTCTTCATGGTAACTACCGTCATGCGTGAAGTTACACTGAAGGTGAAGACAAAATTACCTCAGGCTACCGAAATTCAGAAACTCGAAAAGAAATCGTTGGTGAGCTATATTTACATCGGCCCCCCCGTGAAATCTGCCCTTTATGGTACCAACTCACGTATTCAGTTGAACGATACCTTTGCAACAATAGATAATATTCAGGAATTTGTGGCCAAGGAACGCGAAGACCGCGATGAGGCCGACAAGAAATTCATCACCACCTCACTTAAGGTGGACGGATTAACAAAAATGGGTATTGTTTCCGATGTTAAACAGGAACTGCGCAAAGCAGGAGCTTTAAAAATTAACTACTCAACCCGCAAAGGGAAAAAAGAAAAAAGATAAGAAACGCGATTAAAAAAAAAGCCTTCATCGATGATGAAGGCTTTTTTTTATTCAACTAACTTGAAATCCAGCTTTCGGTGTTCCAGATCCACATTCTTAACCAGAACTTTAACCTGATCGCCTAATCGATATATTTTATTGCTGTTACGCCCGATAATCCTATAATTGTCTTCATCCAGATAGTAGTAATCATCATCAAAATCGGCAAAACGGATCAGGCCTTCGCTTCTCGAAATATTGAGTTCCACGAAAATGCCCCATTTGCTAACGCCAGAGATCTTACCATCAAAAACTTTACCCATCTTATCGAGTAGAAATTCCACTTGTTTATATTTAATAGAATCGCGTTCGGCCTGCACGGCTTTACGTTCCATGTCGGATGAATGTTTGCACATCTCCTCATAAACTTCCTTGTTGGCCGAAGGGCCACCATGTAAATAAATTTCGAGCAGGCGATGTACCATCAAATCGGGATAACGCCTGATGGGTGAGGTAAAATGTGAATAGAAAGGAAACGCCAGTCCATAATGCCCAATGTTGTCAGTTGAATACTCGGCTTTGGCCATCGTGCGAACGGCAATGGTTTCGATCATGCTCTCCTCCCCTTTCCCGTGAATCTTTTCAAACAAAGCATTATAGGAGGATGCCAGTGCTTCTCTTGAGTTCACGTTGAGCGAATAACCCAATTTTTTAAGAAATTGAACAAAGGTATTTAGCTTTTCAGGGTTTGGTTCGTCATGAATCCGGTAAACAAACGTCTTGTTTTTTTTACCAGGTTCCGGTTTCCCGATGTATTCGGCCACGTGTTTATTCGCCAGCAGCATAAACTCTTCAACCAGGTGATTCGATTCCTTTTGTTCCTTGATATAAGTTTCGATGGGCTTTCCTTTGTCATCCAGTTTAAATTTAATTTCTTCCGAATTGAAATTTATGGCGCCGCTGTTAAACCGTTTTTTGCGCAATTGCGAGGCCAAGGCATGCAATACCTGGATTTCCGTATTGAATTCACCTTTCCCGGTTTCGATAATCTCCTGGGCCTCTTCATAGGTAAATCGCCTGTCGGAATGGATGATGGTCTTTCCAAACCACCGATGGGTTACCTCCGCCTTTTGGTTCATGGAAAACACCGCTGAAAAAGTGAGCTTATCCTCATCGGGGCGCAGCGAACAGACATTGTTCGATAGTTTCTCTGGCAACATGGGAATCACCCGGTCGACCAGATAAATGGAAGTACCACGTTCAAAAGCCTCTTTGTCAAGAGAGGTTCCCTGACGCACAAAATGACTCACATCAGCAATGTGTATTCCCACTTCCCATGAATTGTCGTCCAGCTTTTTAAGGGAGATAGCGTCATCAAAGTCTTTGGCATCGTAGGGGTCAATAGTCATGGTAAAGGTGTTCCTGAAATCTTTCCGAAGCGCTATTTCTTCTTTGCTTATGCTGGCATCCAATTTCTCGGCGGCCTGCTCCACCTCCCTGGAAAAGGAAAGCGGAAAGTCGTTGTCGGCGAGAATGGACTTCATCTCTACATCGTTATTCCCCGGCATCCCCAATACTTCGGTGATTTCACCAAAAGGGTTATTGGCATGCTCGGGCCATTCGATGATTTTTACAATCACCTTTTCTCCATTTTTCGCGTTCTTCAGGTGATCGGGTTGAATAAAAATATCATAGGGCATGTTTTGGCTGTCGGCAATGACGAAACCAAAATTTTTGTTGGTTTCAAGAATACCCACATAGGTGTCTTTACGTCTCTCGATCACCTCTGTAATCTGACCTTCGGTCTTGTGGTCCTTTCTTTTTGGAAAGAGTAATACCTTGACCAAATCACCATGCAGGGCATGGCCAACGTTGCTTGAAGCAATAAAAATGTCATCGCCTCCTTCCTCCGAAATAATATAGGCTTTGCCCGTATTCTTCATGTCAACAGTTCCTGTGACATATTTTTTCTTGTTGGCCAACGCCGGTAACCTCTCGGGGTTTAGCATGTATTTCCCGGTCTTCACTACCAGCAAGTCCTTGTTGGCGGTTAATTCCTCCAATAGATTGAGTAAGTTACTGCGTCCGGCCTTGTCGGTAATTCCGATCAGGTGGCCAATTTGTTTATAGTTGTATTTTTTAAACGGGTTCTCTGCAAAAATGCTCAGGATGACTCCCGCCATGGCATTCTTAGGATAGGTTGATTTTTTTGACATGTTATTTGTAGTTAAGTTGTTGAGGCAAAAAAGGAAGTGAAGAAATCAGTTTGCCGGTATACTCCGATTTGGGATGATAATAAATCTCATCGGCATTTCCGATTTCCACTATTTTTCCTTCCTTCATCACCATAATTCTGTCGGACATGTATTTAACCACCGACAAGTCATGAGATATAAATATGTAGGTAAAGCCAAATTCCCTTTTAAGTTCATTCAGCAAATTTAGGACTTTTGCCTGAACCGAAACATCCAGGGCCGAAACGGCTTCATCGCAGATGATAAAACGAGGCTGTAGCGCCAACGCCCGGGCGATGACGATGCGCTGACGTTGACCGCCCGAAAATTCATGCGGAAAGCGGTTCATTTGTTGAGCTGTTAACCCAACACGTTCCAGCAACTCTGCAGCTTTGGTCAACCGTTCTTTCCTGTTTTTGAATAACTTGTGTACCTTCATGGGTTCCATAATGGCTTCGCCGATGCTCATCCGTGGATTTAGCGACGAATAAGGATCCTGAAAAACAATATTCAGATTCCGGCGGGTAGCTTTAAGTGCCTGGCGCGAAATATGTGTCAGGTCGTTGCCTTCAAATAAAATAGTGCCTTCATCGGGTTGTATGAGTTGCAGAATGGCTCGCCCGAGTGTTGATTTACCACATCCGGATTCACCTACCAGGCCCAGTGTTTCACCCGGATAAACCTGAAAAGATACCTCATCAACCGCTTTAATTTCACGGGTAACCTTTCCCAGTAAATTGCGTTCCACGGGATAGCTTTTAGTGAGATTTGTTACATCCAATGCAGGCTTGAGACCTTTTAACTGATAATCAATCGGATTTCTGGTTAGTATTTCTTTGGTGGATTTCAGCTCAGTGGTTCCATGCAAAAAATCTTCAATTACCGGAAGGTGTTCGGGCCTTGCATCCAGAGGCGGACGGCATGCCAGAAGTCCTTTTGTATAGGGATGTCGCGGATGGATAAAAACATCGGAGCAAAGACCTTGTTCCACAATACTTCCTTTATACATCACTGCCACACGGTCGGCTACCCGTGACACCACACCCAAATCGTGGCTAATGAATATCAGGCTCATTCCTTTCGTTTTACGCAGGTGGTCGAGGAGTTCCAGAATTTCTTTTTGAACCGTTACATCCAATGCAGTGGTAGGTTCGTCGGCGATGAGCAACGAAGGGTTGTTGGCGATGGCCATGGCAATCATCACGCGCTGTTTCTGTCCACCCGAAAGTTCGTGGGGATAGGAACGGAGCATCTGCTCAGGCCTGGGAAGGTTTACCTGATTAAAAAGTGAAATCACCTGTGCTTTGGCCTCTTTGGAGGAAACCTTTTGATGGCGGAGAATACTTTCGGCCACCTGTTTGCCGCAGCGCATCACCGGATTGAGCGAAGTCATGGGCTCCTGGAAAATCATGGCAATTTGTTGTCCTCGGAACAGGTTCATTTCCTTTGACGACAATGCCAGCAAATTGGTGTTGTTGAAAACAATTTTCCCCGAACGAAGCAAGGCTTGCCTGGGCAATAGCCCCATAACCGCCAGGGCTGTGAGCGACTTTCCTGAACCCGATTCACCAACCAGCCCGATGGACTCACCTTTATTTAATGTCAGATCAATGCCACTGACGGCTGATGTTTCTTCTGACCTAGATTTAAAAGCGATATGGAGATTTTCTATGTGGAGCAAAATGGTTCTTCAGTTATGAAGTCCAAAATTACTCAAAATGGAGGTGTGGAGAACGAGTGAAGAAATAAAATGGTGATAGTAAGCCTGAATAATTAAAAACCTTTAAGAAAACATTTCAGTCACGATTTGGGATGGGACAGAGTTACACTCTTTTTTTTATAAAGAGATATAGATTCTCATTGCAAATTTTCTTCCGGGATTTTTACGACCTCTGTTCATTAAAATAATTCCTATTTTTGGTTTATCACAGAAAAGAAAAAAATTTAGGTTATAACTGGCAAGTACAAATATTGAAATGATGTTCAGTTGGTTTATTCAATCATAGTAAACAGATGTCAAATAATAGGATTCAAATCATTATCTAAAACCAAATGAACGTAATATTAGAAACGAAACGATTGCTGCTTCGGGAATTGAATTTGAATGATTCTCAATTTATGATCGAATTGCTCAACACTCCCGGCTGGTTGCAATTTATTGGCGACCGGAATGTACGGACAGAAACCCAGTCCATAGCCTACCTTAAAAACGGTTCACTGAAAAGTTACAAAGAAAATGGCTTTGGATTGTATTTGGTGGAAAGAAAATCGGACCACCTGGCCGTGGGTCTGTGTGGTATACTGAAACGTGATTTTCTGGAAGTTCCCGATATCGGATTTGCGTTTCTACCTGAATTCAATGGTCTGGGCTACGCGTATGAAAGTGCCGGTGCAACAATAAAATATGCCACCGACACTTTAAGAATCCCCCGCCTTTGTGCCATTACGATTCCTGAAAATGTACGTTCAATAAGGCTTCTGGAGAAGATCGGCCTGAAATTATCCGGCACCATTCACTATCCTGAAACCAAGGAAGAGTTGCTCCTGTTTAGCACTTAAAGTGATGCGCAGGTTTTCATTACAGATCCCGGCTAACTTAATAATTGTATCTTGCAACATTCTGACCACCATCGGGAATACGGGTTGATCGTGGTTATTTAATTGATTATCAGAAAAGAAAAAGTATGTGTTTTTCACCGGAAGCCAGTTTCGCAGGGGGCGTTGTACTTATTTCCATAAGTGTTGCTACTGTCAGGCGCATACAAAAGCCATCTCAGTTATTGTTTGCCATGATTCCGATTTTCTTTGGACTTCAGCAACTGGCTGAGGGATTTGTGTGGGTATCGTTGCAAAACCCTGAATATTTTCAGATTCAAAAGGTGAGTACCATGTCCTATTTAATATTCGCACAGGTTTTTTGGCCCGCCTACATTCCTCTTTCAGTGCTGCTTATGGAGGAGAATGTAAAGAGAAAACGAATTTTAAAGATATTTTTAGTTTCCGGGATTGTGGTATTTTTATATTATACTTTTTGTTTGATTTACTTTGATGTCTACCCACAGATTGAACATTACCATATTCGCTATTATAAGGATTTCCCAAAATCTTTAAACAATCCGGCACTTGCCATTTACCTGATTTCTACGCTTGTTCCCCTGTTTATTTCAACAATAAAAGGACTTCGGTATTTCGGTGTATTGATGTTTTTTTCGTGCTTGGTAACAGCCATTTTTTATACGCAATACCTCACTTCGGTGTGGTGCTTTTTTGCTGCGATCATCAGCGTGGTGATCTACTGGATAATCAGAGTTTTAAACAAGGAGGTTATCGGTTAAAACCCGCCATGCATACTTCGGCGACTGATGTTTTCCGGTAGTGGTATTTGTTAAAGTAGACTACCCTTCAATAATAAACATTAATTATTTTATCTCTGTTATCCAGGTAATTAAAACTTATATTTTTAGTTTTGTATAACGAAAGTCGGGTGACAGGAAACTGTTATATCGAATATTCTATGGAACTTCTTTCCATTTCATTCAATTGCGGAATGGACCGAAATTCCTCTTACCTTAAGACCACATACGTTAACGGGAATTGGAAAAATGGAAACTGTTAAAAGCACAAAAAAGAAAATCCTTGAAGCTACTGGATCAGAACAGGTAGTGAAAGGTGCTTCCGGAAAAAATGATCAGGTTGACGCATACTCAGCACTCGAACGGGCAGTGCAGCTGGCACTCAATACCTATGCCAATGTTCATCGGGGCAGCGGACACAACTCCATGGTGTCCACGCATTTATATGAGAAGGCCAGGGTTATAGTCCTTGAATACCTGGCTTTGAATAAAAAAAAATACGTGGTGATCTTTTGCACACGTAAAAGTCAGGCTGTTATCAAGACACAACTTGCCCCAGGATCTTATAAAAGTATTTCAAGTGAGGACATAGGTCTTTCGCTGGGAGTGTGGGCATTAGCCGTTAACAAAAAAGCCTTACCACATGGCGCTCCTTTGTTTTCAGGTGGAGGTACTACCAAACTTGTTTCCAAAGATTGGGTGATCTGGGCCGATGTGCCTGAGAAGTTCGAAGCCGGTACACCCGCGATAATCAACGTTATTGCATTTGCCAAAGCACTAAGTCTGATACAACAAAAGGGGAAAGACATTTTCCTTAATCCCCATACTGACAAGCTGCCTGCCGCCGAAATTCTGTATCAGGACCAACTGGAGAGTTACTCGGGAAAGGAACTGCTGCATGAACTCAGGCAAACCCTGATAGGACATGATGTACTGGTTCCTACGATGGAAGGAGCAAGACCTTTCATCAACCTGGACAACAGCGCCAGCACGCCCACCTTTACTCCTGTCTGGAACGCATTTCGGCAGACATGGTGCCAGTCCACACATGTAAAGCAGGAAATTATTCAAGAAGTGAAATCCATTTGCGCCAACATGCTGGGTGCTCCATTGTCTGACTATGAGGTGATATTCACATCCAATACCACTGAAGCCATCAACCTGGTGGCTGAAAGTTTGGGCCATGATTCCAAAGTAGATATTGAGCCCGTTGTGCTGAATACACTGCTCGAACATTCCTCGAATGACCTGCCCTGGCGAATGGTTCCCGGCCATTCACTGATCCGGTTGTCGGTGGACTCCGAAGGTTTTTTGGATTTAAATGAGTTAGAAACAATGTTGAGTGATTATAATCAAAAAGGCCTGCATGGTAAAAAGCGAATCAGGTTGGTAGCCGTGAGCGGCGCATCTAATGTGCTGGGCATCTGCAATAATTTAGAAGAGACCGGCAGGATCGTTCACCAGTTTGGAGCACAACTGCTGGTAGATGCAGCACAGCTGATCGCTCACCGAAAGGTCGACATGGAAAAATGCGGGATAGATTATCTCGTTTTCTCTGCCCACAAGGTGTACGCACCATTCGGTACGGGGGCTCTGGTGGCCGGGAAGGGCTTGCTTCATTTTAGCACCGAAGAACTGGAACTGATTCAATTATCCGGCGAAGAAAACGCAGGAGGCATCGCTGCGCTGGGCAAGGCATTGGTGCTTTTGCAACGGATTGGAATGGACCTGATCAGGGAGGAAGAACAGGCTTTGACCCGGAAGGCCCTGCGGGGCATGGAGCAAATAACCGGTCTCGAAATTTATGGCACAAAAAATCCGGACTCTCCAGGATTTAACCACAAGGTAGGCGTCATTGTTTTCAACATAAAGAACAAGATGCCTAACCATGTGGCTAAACAATTGGCCTTGCGGGGAGGAATAGGTGTGCGCTACGGATGTCACTGCGCGCATATCATGGTCAAACACATTCTTCACATCACTCCTTTTCTTGAACAATTCCAGCGCCTGATTCAAACCTTGTTCCCGAAGTTCAGGTTTCTCGGTGTCATCCGGGTGAGCCTGGGTATTGAGAACACCGAAGAAGATGTGGATACCCTGATTCAGGTGCTTGAACAAATTACAGAAAAACCCCGGAAATCAACGGACCAACTCGTTGAAACTGCATCTAAAGGAACACCCATTTTGAGTCTGAAAGAAGTACAACAACAGGTAAACAATTTCATCAATGAAGTGGCCCTGAAGGTCTACTCTTCATCATAACTGAGTCATTTTACGCTATTTGCTTCCAAATCTTACCTTTTATAAGTCAGAATGGGGTTGTTTTTTATAAAATGTAACTATCATCATAATGTCCTGTTTGGGAAGGTATTTTTTCTACTTTTGAAAAATGAATGAAAACAAAACCATTTCAATAGAGATGTACTACACACTCACTTGTCCAAATTGTAAAGTGCTGAGTCGCATGCTCGATGACGTACTGCCACAGTTTGGGAGAAAGTTTGTTTTGAAGAAGACGAATGCAAATATGCCTGTGGGTATGATAAAAACAATGAAGTTGGGCATTCATGCGGTTCCGACGCTGCTGGTTGACCAGAAAATTGTTTTCAGAAGTGTTCCAACGAAACAAGAATTAATCAATATATTAGGTAGCTATTAGTCAAAACAAAAGAGAAAATGGAAGCAAAGAAAAAATTAAGATGCCCGCTTGGGGTTCCCGGTGGAATTTTAGCGGCATTGATTGGCCTGACCGGAGTGGTTGTCAACATCATTCACTTCAACTGGTTTGAGTTGATTACTTCACTGGCTTTGTTGTTGCTGGCGATGCCATTCGTTCGTGTCATGATGATGGTACATGCTGCCAACGACCGATTGGACGAATTAGAAAGCAAAATGAATAAATAACTGGAGAAAAACATTTCTGTTTGGGGAGTTCTGTCATTGCCTGTTTTAAGAAGGATTATGAAAGGCAATTCGATGCTTAGGCTTTGATGAATTACATATGTCATAAACAATAGTTGTTCCGGCAGAAAGTTCAATTGTACGAGATATGATTCGCGGATTTGCAAATTTTATTCCCGTTTAAGCAGGAAGCAGATAATTGATGGTGGTATTTGCCAGTTGGCAACAAGGCAATAACGAAAAGAGTAATATAACTTAAATTCAGACATGTGAATATCATTTTAAAATTGAAAAGTTGGCAGACTTTTGGGCTAATAATAATTATGCCGATTCTCTTTATTATCATTGGAGCTATTCTATCAAAGACAACAGGAATAAAAGCTATCGGTACTCTTTTATCTTTGGTTGCTGCCTTGACATTGATGATTAGCTATTATGGATGGATATGGACTGCTGGAATTGCAATTTACAAACAAGACAATTCTGATAAAAAGCTTAACCTGAATATATTTAGACTATCTTTTATACTTTCAATATTCCTATTTATAATCATTACCCCAATTCTGAAAATGGTCTTGAAAGAGGATAGTGTTGATGCAATGCGAGTAGTCGGATTAATTCCATTATTGTTATTTTTCTTCTGTATATATTTTATTACAGCTTCAATCAGGAGTATTGAAAAACAAAGAAATATCAAGACCAGTTCTATGTTATTAAATTTTCTCCTTATTTGGATTTTGCCCATCGGGATTTGGATTTTACAGCCTAAAATAAATGTAATTTTATTAAAGACTGATGAAAATGCCCGGTAGCCAACACGCGTTATGCACAAGGCAAAGTACAACCGTAACATGATAGAGCAACCATGATGCATCAATTTAAAGCCACATTGGATATAATAGGAATAAACCCTTTCGTTTATGTGCCCGAACAAATCCTGAAAGAACTATTCACTCAGGCCGGGAAAGACAAAGGGCATATACCCGTGTGTATTGTAATAAACAAGAATCAACATAAACAAACCTTAGTGAAATTCAGTGGTGATTGGAGGTTGTACATTAATACCATGATACTTAAAAATTCGCCAAAACGAATTGGCGAAACAATTGATATTGCAATTGAATTCGACCCGGCAGACAGGTCCATCATACCTCACCCCGAATTTTTAAAAGCCCTTGACCAAAACAAAGAAGCAAAACAAGTATTTGAAAGCTTATCGGCTTCGAGGCAAAAAGAAATAATTCGCTACATTTCGTTCCTAAAGTCGGCGG
>PHDN01000013.1 GCA_002840975.1 Bacteroidetes bacterium HGW-Bacteroidetes-16 | reverse complement strand
CGCTTGCCGATGCCATAGTTGCCGGGGCAAAAGAAAAAAACATGGAACTGATAAAAATGGACAAATTTGAATCGGTTACGGGTAAAGGGGTCAAGGCAATTTATAAAGGGAAGAAGATTGCTTTGGGAAACCAAAAACTGGTTGATGAATTTAAGGCAAACCTGGATGAAGACAATAAAAAAATTGTTAAAGAATGGCAGTTGAAAGCACAAACGGTGATGTACCTGCTCATTGACAACAAGGTTGAAGGCATTGTAACGGTTTCAGATAAAATCAAGGAAAGTTCGGCAAAAGCCATAAAGGAGTTGCAAAAAATGGGCCTAAAAGTACACATGCTCACCGGCGACAATCAATATACGGCCAAAGCAGTCGCCGATGAACTGGGCCTGGATGGGTTTACCGCCGATTGCCTGCCCGAAGACAAGTATAAAAAAATAAAAGAACTACAAAAAGAAGGACTCGTGGTGGCCATGGCCGGCGATGGAATAAACGATGCCCCTGCCCTGGAACAAGCCAACGTAGGCATTGCCATGGGGACAGGTACCGATATTGCCATGCAAAGTGCCGAAATCACGCTGGTTAAAGGTGATCTGAATGGGATTGTCAGAGCCAGGGACTTAAGCCGTAAAGTAATGAGGAACATCAAGCAAAACCTCTTCTTCGCCTTCGTCTACAATTCAATCGGGGTGCCGGTGGCTGCAGGCGTTTTGTTTCCGTTTTTCGGACTGTTGTTAAGCCCGATAATTGCTGCGGCCGCAATGAGTTTTAGTTCCATATCTGTAATAGCAAATGCGCTGAGAATCAGAAATATGTAATGCAAAAAACCAACTCATATATTTATAATAACCAACACCAATCACTAAATTTCAAAATAATGAAAAAAATTAATTTGATTACCATACTGATCGCAGCAACACTCATCTTTATGCTGGAATCATGTAAAAAAAGTGAAGCCACCACCGATCTCACAAAAAATGTGACAGGTACTTACCTGGGAACGCTGGAAACCACCGGCCAGAAGACAACCGATCCTGCAACCGCCAATATCCAAAAGCTGAACGATTACTCGGTTTCTATTCATTGTATCGGCAATACATTCGACACTACGTTTATGATGGATCTCTATGAAAATGGCGACAGTATGATGCTTTGTTTTACCGATCAGGATTTCGAATATGAATACCACCACCAAATGACGGGCGGCCACCACATGATGGGAAGCGATAACTGGCAATCATGGACAAATCACATGATGGAGAACCATACGCTCAATGACGAGCACTATGGTTCGTTTTCGATGACAAATCACTCCTTTGTTTATCGTTTTAAGACTCCGGGAAACAATAGTCAAATCACAAAAATATTTACCGGTACCAAGAAAAACCAATAATAATAACCATAAAAATCAAAAAATCATGAAATTAAAAATGTTAAGTCTGATGGCGATGTTCCTTTTTGGAACGACTGCCGTCTTCGCCGACAACAAAACCGAATCTTTTAAGGTGTATGGAAACTGTGGAATGTGTAAAAGCCGCATCGAAAAAGCAGCGAAATCTGTTGAAGGCGTTAGTGTTGCCACATGGGATAAGGTAACCAAACAAATCGAGGTGACCTTTGATGACACTAAAACGGATGTTGAAAAAATCAAAGAAGCCATCGTCAATGTAGGTCACGACACCGAAAAACTTAAAGCCAAAGATGAAGTCTACAACGACCTTCCGGGATGCTGCTTATACGACAGAGAGGAAATCAAACCGGAACCAAAACAAGAGTAAACCGGTCACCTGTCGATAGCATTCTGGAGTATTTTATAAAACTATCGGATTAATCGTCCGATAGTTTTATTTTGACTAGTTTTAAATTAGCGACATTGTTAACAATAAGCATATATGTAATTAATTGTTTGTATACTTTCGCAAAGTTTTTTTGAACGATACTTAAACTAGAAATTATTACAATGACCAGTGAAAGTTTAATCCTGTTTTTTATAGTAGCGCTCGTTCTGGTTGGTGGAGCAGTGCTGTTTTCTACCTTTATTGCACCAACTTCAAAAAATTTCCAAAAATCCGAGTCGTACGAATGTGGCGTTCCAACAAAAGGTGTAACCTGGTTACAGTTTAACGTGGGGTATTATCTTTTCGCCCTGCTTTTCCTCGTATTCGAGGTAGAAACTGTTTTCATTTTTCCCTGGGCAGTGGTAATGAAACAATTGGGCATGACGGCCTTTATCGAAATCGTCATTTTCTTTGTTATCCTTGGATTGGGCTTGTTGTATGCCTGGAAAAAACACGCGTTGATATGGGAATAAAATCGATGAAACACGAGGACTTCAAGGACAATGAAACCCTGGAGCTCTTTAAAAAAGAAGGTGGCAACGTGTTGCTTTCAACCGTTGACTCACTGATAAACTGGGGACGCTCGAATTCTATCTGGCCACTGACCTTTGCGACAAGCTGTTGCGGAATCGAAATGATGGCTGCCGGTGCTTCAAGGCACGATTTTGCCCGTTTTGGCATCGAAGTGTACCGTGCCAGTCCACGCCAGGCGGATGTAATCGTTATCGCGGGTACCATTACCAACAAGATGGCCCCGGTGTTGAAACGTTTGTACGATCAAATGGCCGATCCAAAATATGTTATCGCTATGGGCGCATGCGCCATCTCAGGTGGTCCGTTTTTTTATAACTCGTACCACGTGATAAAAGGTGCCGACCATGTGATTCCTGTGGATGTATATATTCCCGGTTGCCCTCCCCGTCCGGAAGCATTGCTTTACGGTGTGATGCAGCTTCAGCGCAAGATTCAATTGGAATCGTTTGGCCAACCGAACAAAACCGCCGCTGATTTATAAACTAAACAGATTCTGTTAAATGGAAAAAGAAAAATTGGAAGAAATCATTCTTAAGTTCATGCCGGATGCTGAAATAGCAACCGACAAGCAGTTTCTAACCGCGGAAGTTAAGAATGATCAGATTCACGCGCTGGCCAAATTCCTGAAAAATACAAAAGAAACCTTGTTCGACTACCTCTTCTGTGAAAGTGCCGTGGACTTTGGCGATCATTTCATGATGGTCTATCATCTCGACTCCACCACTTACAGGCATCAGGTCGTCATCAAAACAAAAATCACCGACAGGGAAAATCCAGTGGTAGATTCTGTGTGCGATATATGGATGGGGGCCGAATACCACGAAAGGGAAATTTTCGATCTCTTCGGTATTGGTTTTAATAACCATCCCGATCTTCGCAAAATTTTTCTTGACAACGACTGGGTCGGATTCCCATTAAGGAAAGATTACACAGACACCGTAAATATTGTTGAAAGGTAATGGCTATGGCAGAAGAAATCATTGGAGGAAAGTTAGAAGAACAAGAGTTCTCCATCAATATGGGTCCTCAACACCCTTCAACACACGGTGTTTTAAGGATGATGCTGAAACTCAAGGGAGAAACTGTGATGGAAGTGAAACCTCAGTTGGGGTATATTCACCGGGGCATTGAAAAAATGTGTGAGAAGATAACCTATCAGCAATCAATCCATCTCACCGACAGGCTCGATTATCTTTCGGCACATATTCTCAACGAGGCCGTTTGCCTCACCGTTGAAGATGCACTGGGAGTGGAAGTCCCCGAACGGGTAAAGTACATCCGTACCATCATGGGAGAATTAAACCGGATCGCGTCCCACCAGCTTTGGTGGTGTGCTTTCGGAATGGATTTGGGTGCGTTGACATCCTTTTTTTATGGGTTGCGGGACCGGGAAAAAATTCTGGATATTTTTGAAAAATCGTGTGGTGCCAGGTTATTATTGAGCTACAACGTGCCCGGAGGGCTGATGTATGACATTCAATCCGATTTTCAAAAAGACGTAAAGGATTTCATTCAATATTTCAAAAAGAAACTGCCGGAATACGATGACCTTTTGACCGGAAATCCCATCATGCAACAACGTACAAAAGGGGTGGGATTATTAACCAAAGCACAGGCCATCGATTATGGAGTAACCGGTCCTTCGGGCAGGGGATCCGGATTTTCATGCGATGTGCGCAAGCACCAGCCATACAGCGCTTATTCAAAGGTAAATTTCAAAGAAATTTTATATACCGAGGGTGACTCATTCGCACGTTACCGGGTGCGCATGGATGAAATGTGGGAATCGATGTCGATTATTGAACAACTGATCGACAATATCCCGGAAGGTGATTTTGCCTTAAAAATGAAACCCGTCATCAAATTGCCCGTTGGCGAATATTATACCCGCGTAGAAGCCGTACGTGGTGAGTTTGGTGTTTACATTGTAAGTGACGGGAACAAAAACCCGCTGAGAATGAAATTTAGGTCACCAAATTTTAGTAACCTGGCCGTAATAGATACCATGGCTTCAGGACAAAAAATTGCCGACCTGATCGCTATCGGAGGCTCTATGGACTATGTGATACCCGACATGGACAGATAAAAAGATACGAATTAACTGAGAAAATAATAACAGATGAAATTTGATATTTACGACCTGGGCTCATTTACCAGCAGCTTCGACCAACTGTTGATGGAGAATTTTTCTCCCTTTTGGGCAGTTGCCATCGAGATGGTTATTATCGGCATCGCTATCCTGGCGTTTTATGCCGTTGTTGGCCTCTACCTGGTTTATGCTGAACGCAAAGTCTGTGCCTTTATGCAATGCAGGGTTGGCCCCAACAGGGTAGGCCCCTACGGATTTTTCCAAACCATTGCCGACCTCATCAAGCTGTTGATGAAGGAGTTGATTCCCATAAAGAACGCGGATAAATTGCTTTTTAACATCGCACCATTCATCGTCATCATTGCCTCTTTCATGGCCATCGCCGCCATCCCGTTCGCGAAGGGACTTCATGCCATTGATTTCAATATCGGCATTTTTTACATCATGGCGGTTTCGTCAATGGGTGTTGTGGGAATTTTAATTGCAGGATGGGCGAGCAACAATAAATATTCGATGATTGGTGCCATGCGTAGTGGTGCACAGATCGTAAGCTATGAACTGTCGGTAGGGCTTTCGCTCGTAACCATTGTGGTACTGGCAGGCAGCCTGCAACTTTCCACCATCGTGGAAGGCCAGCGCGATGGATGGTTTCTTTTTACAGGGCATATTCCTGCCGTGATTGCCTTCCTGGTATTTTTAGTAGCCGCTACCGCCGAAACCAATAGGGGCCCTTTCGACCTGGCAGAAGCCGAATCGGAGCTCACAGCCGGTTTCCATACCGAGTATTCAGGGATTAAATTCGCTTTCTTTTTCCTGGCCGAATACATGAACATGTTTATCGTAGCCTCCATCGCAGCCACCATCTTTTTAGGCGGGTGGATGCCTTTCCATGTAGGCGGATGGGAAGCATTTAACAACATCATGGATTACCTTCCTCCGGTTTTCTGGTATATCGGTAAAACCGCCTTCGTCATTTTTATCATGATGTGGTTTAAATGGACTTTCCCACGACTGAGGATCGATCAGCTCCTCACACTTGAGTGGAAATATTTGCTTCCAATCAACCTTGTCAATATCCTGGTCATGGCATTTGTAGTATTAATGGGCTGGCATTTTTAAGTTATGAAGAGTATTATTAACTATTTTAAAGAGATATTTGGAGCAATCCTGGGCCTTTTAAAAGGGATGAAAGTTACTGGTTATTACTTTGTTCATCCGGGCCAGATTGTTACCGAGCAATATCCTGAGAACCGCGACACCCTGAAAATGTTCGATCGTTTTAAAGGAGAAGTGGTGATGCCGCACAACGAAAACAACGAACACCAATGTACGGCATGTGGTATTTGTGAAATGAATTGTCCTAACGGTTCCATCGAAATCATCAGCGAAATGCAGGTGTTGCCCGATGGGAAGAAAAAGAAAGTGCTGTCGAAACACATCTATCACCTGGGCATGTGCACCTTTTGCAACCTATGTGTAAAGACCTGTCCTTCAAATGCCATTATCATGGATCAGACCTTTGAACATGCCGTGTTCGACCGTGCAAAATTGACCAAAGTATTAAACCAACCGGGATCGGTACTAAAGAAAGGGGTTGTAGAATGAGCATTCATGAACTGATGTTTTACCTGTTTTCGGGAATGATTCTTTTATTCTCGGTGTTGACAGTGACCAGCCGTCGCATTTTAAGGGCCGCTGTATATTTGTTATTTGTTCTGGTTTCCACGGCAGGAATCTATTTCATGCTGAACTACCAGTTTCTGGCAGCGGTACAACTCACGTTGTATGCCGGTGGGATAGTCGTTTTAATCATTTTTTCAATTTTACTCACGAGCCATATCAGCCAAAAATTTGAACCCCTTGGAGTTAAGAAAATGGTGTTTTCGGCCCTGGCCGTTGCAGCAGGGGCTTTGCTCAGTATTATGACCATCCTTGATTACGGTTTCGACACGGTGGTAACCACCTCCCAAAACCCTGACATGGAGCTCATTGGCACCAGTTTGCTCAGCTACGAAAAGAACGGATATGTGCTGCCCTTTGAAGTCATCAGTGTATTGCTGCTTGCAGCCATGGTGGCCTCTATCGTCATTGCTAAAAAAGAAAAATCAAAATAATATGCTATCAGAAATTCCATTGTCGTATTTCCTTGTCGTCAGTACCCTGATGTTTTTTATCGGCATCTACGGTTTCCTGACCCGGAAAAACCTGATCACCATTTTAATGGCGGTCGAATTGATCCTCAACTCGGTGAACATCAACTTTGTTGCCTTTAACCGGTATTTATTCCCAAATCAACTGGAGGGACATTTCTTTTCACTGTTTATTATTGCCGTTGCCGCTGCCGAAGCCGCTGTAGCCATTGCCATTATAATCAGCGTATACAGAAGATATTCCAACATTGATGTGGAAAGGGTCGACACCATGAAATTTTAATAAGGATTAGTAAGACAAATAGAAATTTAAACGAATCGACTTACAATGATTGATTTTAGTTTTACCATATTAATTCCGCTGATTCCATTTATACTGTTCCTGTTGCTAGGACTTACAAGCGGGAAAATGAAGCCGGTCCTGTCGGGCTATATTGGTACCCTGGGGTTGTCGGTAGTTACCGTGCTATCCTACTTTACGGCTTATCAATATTTTTTTAACCGGGAGGCGGGTGCCGGTGTTTTCGAGAAGATAATCCCTTTTCATACCGTTTGGATTCACCTCACCGAGAAACTGCATGTCGATTTGGGTATTTTACTTGATCCTATTTCGGTGATGATGCTGGTGGTCATTACCACCGTCTCGTTAATGGTTCACATCTACAGCATGGGTTATATGAAAGGCGATAAAGGATATTCCCGGTTTTACGCCTTTTTATCTTTGTTCAGTTTCTCGATGTTGGGTTTGGTGGTGGCTCCGAACATTTTCCAGATGTACATCTTTTGGGAACTGGTTGGGGTGTCTTCGTATTTGCTCATCAGTTACTATTACGAAAAACCTTCCGCCGTTTCGGCAGGGAAAAAAGCATTTATCGTCACCCGGTTTGCCGACCTGGGTTTCCTTGTCGGAATACTGACGTTGTCGTACATCAGCGGGACTTTCGATTTTGTCACATTGACCGATCCACAAGGGGCTTTGATTACACAAGGTACCTCCTTAACTTTCATGGGAATATCGGCACTCACCTGGGCACTTACCCTCATTTTCATGGGAGGTGCAGGTAAATCGGCTATGTTCCCGCTACACATCTGGTTGCCCGATGCCATGGAAGGACCCACCCCTGTTTCGGCCCTGATTCATGCGGCCACCATGGTGGTTGCCGGTGTTTATCTGGTGGCCCGTTTGTTTCCGTTGTACTATTTTGTAGCTCCCGATGCACTGACCATTGTCGCGTATGTTGGCGGGTTTACCTCATTATTTGCCGCGGTTATTGCTTGTACGCAAACCGATATAAAAAGGGTGCTGGCTTTCTCAACCATGTCGCAGATTGGTTACATGATGCTGGCGCTCGGGGTTTCGGGTTATGGCGGAGAACATGGCCTTGGTTACATGGCTTCCATGTTTCATTTGTTTACACATGCCATGTTTAAAGCATTGCTTTTCCTTGGTGCAGGAGCCATCATCCATGCCGTGCACACCAACAACATGAACGAAATGGGTGGATTAAGAAAATACCTGCCCATCACACACATTACCTTCCTGATCGCTTGTTTGACAATTTCAGGGATTCCCCCATTTTCAGGATTCTTCAGCAAAGATGAAATTCTGGTAGCCGCCATCGAGAGCAACAGGTTCCTTTTCTTTGTTGAATACGCCGTTGCCGGCATCACCGCTTTTTATATGTTCCGTTTGTATTTCAATGTTTTCTGGGGAAAAAGCACGCATTATCACCATACACCACACGAGTCACCGTTCACCATGACCATTCCTCTAATGGTACTGGCGTTGGCTTCCATGTTCACAGGTTTTATTCCATTTAACGACCTGGTGACTTCAAACGGTGAGGCATTTACACTGCACACAAACTGGTTGGTAGCTATTCCCTCTGTGCTCATAGGTATGGCTGGCATTGCCCTGGCCTGGGTTTTTTACAAAAAAGAAACCGCTATCCCCGACCGACTGGCTACGACACTCAGTTCTCCGTACAAGTGGTCTTTCAACAAATTCTACATCGATGAAGTGTACCTTTTTGTTACCAAGAAAATTATTTTCGACCGTGTTTCGGAACCCATCGCCTGGTTCGACCGCCATGTAGTGGATGCTTCCATGAACAGAATTGCCTGGGTAACCAATTTAGCCTCTGACCAGATTAAAGGATTACAATCAGGTCAGTTGCAGAAATACGGGTTCATATTTATTTCAGGCGTGATTATTTTAACTTTCGCATTTGTTTACTTTTTGTTTAACTAGTATATAAGATGGATTTTTTAACCCTATTCGTAGTTGTTCCCGTGTTAACCATTATTGGTATTGTTTTCACAAAGAACATGAAGCAAACAAGGTTGGTTTCGGCTGTTGGCATGAGCATCCAGTTGGTTTTAGCCGTGGCCCTGGTTTTTATGTATCTGGCCGAGCGGAAAGCAGGCAATGCAGCGGAGATGCTTTTCTCGCATTCCTATGTTTGGTTCGAAAGTTTAAATATTAACTACATCGTTGGTGTTGATGGAATTTCGGTGGCCATGATCCTGCTGACAGGAATCGTGGTACTGACCGGTGTATTTGCTTCCTGGAAGGTCGATTTTTTGCCGAGGGAGTTTTTTATTTCACTGATTTTTCTTTCTTCCGGGGTATTCGGATTCTTTATTTCGCTCGATCTTTTTACCATGTTCCTGTTTTATGAGGTAGCGGTGATTCCTATGTATCTTTTGATTGGAATCTGGGGAACCGGTCCCAAAGAGTATTCGGCCATGAAACTCACCCTGATGTTGATGGGTGCCTCGGCACTGCTGCTGGTTGGTATTTTAGGAATTTATTTCAATTCAAATGCAGGGGGCGGCGAACTCACTTTTAACATCATGGAAATTGCCAAAGTAAAAATCCCGATGGATGCCCAGCGCATGTTTTTCCCCATGACCTTCGTTGGCTTTGGTGTGCTGGGAGCGCTTTTCCCGTTTCACACCTGGTCGCCGGATGGTCACGCCTCCGCCCCTACTGCCGTTTCTATGCTTCACGCGGGTGTTCTGATGAAACTTGGCGGCTATGGCGCCTTTAGGGTAGCCATGTTTTTATTGCCCGATGCAGCTCAGGAAATGGCCTGGATCTTTTTAATCCTGACTAGTATCAGCGTGGTCTATGGAGCCTTTGGCGCCATTTTCCAGAAAGACTTAAAATATATCAATGCTTACTCATCGGTAAGCCACTGCGGACTGGTTTTGTTTGCCATCCTGATGATGAACAAGGCGGCACTCAACGGAGCCATTCTCCAAATGATCTCACACGGACTGATGACAGCCCTTTTCTTTGCTTTAATCGGAATGATTTACGGAAGAACTCATACCCGAATGATCGACCAATTGGGCGGACTCATGAAGGTCATGCCGATTCTTTCAGTTTCTTATGTAATAGCAGGTCTGGCAAATCTGGGGTTGCCCGGATTAAGTGGATTTGTTGCTGAAATGACCATCTTCTTTGGTGCCTTTCAACATCCTGACCTGTTCCACCGCATCCTCACCATCACGGCAGCCGCCTCCATCGTTATCACCGCTGTGTATATTTTAAGGGTGGTGGGACAAATTCTCTATGGGCCAATTACCAATGAACACTTTTTAAAACTGGATGATGCTCATTGGTACGAACGCGTTTCGACCGGCGTACTCATTTTCGCCATCGCCGGTATCGGTTTGGCACCGCTGTGGCTTTCAGACATGATCAACGACAGTTTGAACCCCATTGTAAACCAGCTGATGCAGGCAATTGTTAAATAAAAGAATGTTAAAGATATGAACCTGGAAAGTTTTCTTTTGATGAGGCATGAAATCATGCTGACCATCGCGCTGCTGATTATTTTAATTGCCGAATTATCGACAGAAAATAAAAAGAGCATCATCAACTTGTCCATCATCCTGATGTTGATCACCACCATTGTTGGTTTTTTCCCTGTACCTGAAGGAACCCTCTTCGGAGGAATGTATCAAACCAGCCACATGACTGTACTGATGAAAAACATCCTGAATATAGGAACCCTGATCCTGTTTCTTCAGGTGGCCGAATGGATCAAGCAACCTCAGTACAGCAACAAAGTCAGTGAGTTTTTTTTATTGATACTCTCAACGCTCATCGGGATGAACTTCATGATTTCGTCAGGGCATTTCCTGATGTTTTACATCGGGCTCGAACTCGCTACCATCCCAATTGCCGCCCTGGCAGCATACGACCGCGCCAAAAACATCAGCGCTGAAGCAGGTATCAAATTGATTCTTTCTTCGGCCTTGTCATCAGGAATCATGCTTTATGGCCTTTCGGTACTCTACGGAACCATAGGTTCGCTGTATTTCCCCGAAATGTCGACCGCCTTTATGAACACACCCTTGCATACCTTAGGCTTTATCTTTTTCTTTGCCGGCATGGGATTTAAAATCTCGTTGGTACCTTTCCATTTGTGGACCGCCGACGTGTACGAAGGAGCACCCATCAATGTGTCGTCTTACCTGTCGGTGATTTCAAAAGGAGCCGCCGTATTTATTCTCACCATAGTGTTGTACACGGTTTTCCACTCCATCGCACCCATGTGGAAAAACCTACTGTACGTGATGGCCATTTTAACCATGACCATTGGTAACCTGTTCGCGTTGAGGCAAAAGAACCTGAAACGTTTTCTGGCTTTCTCCTCCATCGCACAAGCAGGCTTTATCTTGTTGGGGATTATTGACGGAAGTGTCATGGGCATGGCCTCAGTACTGTATTTTGTATTGATTTACATATTCACCAACCTGGGGGCCTTCGGTGTGGTTTCGGCCATCTCGGTAGCCACCGGAAAAGAAAATATGGACGACTACAACGGATTATACAAAACCAACCCAAACCTGAGCCTGTTGATGATGTTGTCGCTGTTTTCGTTGGCCGGAATCCCACCTGTAGCCGGATTTTTTGGAAAATTTTTCCTGTTCGCCTCCGCGGCCAACTCCGGTTATTACTGGCTGGTTTTTATCGCCGTAATCAACGCCACCATTTCGTTGTATTATTATCTGCTGATCGTGAAAGCCATGTTTATCAACAACAGCGAAAATCCCATTGCCTATTTTAAAAGCGGACTAACTACACGGATCGGTTTGCTGATGTGTATGGTCGGGATTTTTGCCATCGGCTTGTACAGCCCGCTTTACGAGTTTATCAGGATGTTCAGCATTGGAATGTAAATTTTTTGAATCAAAACGCTATGTCATTAAATAAAGGAAAACATATAGTCCAGGAAATCGATGGTATACTTTGTACCCTGGTGGAATCAGGATTAAACCCTGAGCGGGTCAGGTTCTTATCCGAACTCCTGACATACAATCAATTTGAGGTAAGAGTGGCTAAGTTGGCGGGTGCAGAAGGCCAGTCGGACACCTTTGTGTTGGGCGTTACCGATCTGGTGTTTAATCCCGTCATCAGCGTTTTTGGAAAAATGTTAAGACGTCCCGATGGAGGACGTGTTTCCCCTTCTTACTGGAACCAGGAAACGGAGGTGGACCGACTCCCCTACTTCGACTACCGGGATAAAAACCCGGAGGCCATCAACGAGGATGATTTCATGCCCAATCCATGGGCTTACAGGACCATCTAAAGCCTGTTCGTGTTGCTTTAATCTTATTCTTCCTGACTCTTTCTCGTTTGGGCGCAGCGGTAACGAGCCTGTCTGGCGATTTTCTACTGGAGGCAGTTCAGCGATCTTCGCTTTAAAAGGACTTAAAATTGAACTGCCTTCGGTAGTCAAGCTATCGAACAAGGAATGATGAAATTTGACCCCGAATGTTTGCGGGATCGACATTCGGCGTTCGTTAATCGGCGTTCAGTTTTCAAAAAAAAAAAAAAAATTGAATGTTGAATATCGATTAACGAATTATGAAATTTGAAGTGACCACTTCGACATTCGAAATTCGTTAATCGGTGTTCGGCGTTCAAAAAAGACATAATAATTGAACAGCCTCCGGCAGTCAAGCTATCGAACATCGAACAAGGAATGATGATTTTCGATATTCTAAATTCGTTGTTCGGTGTTCAAATCGAAATAAAAATTGAATATCGAATATCGATCAACGAATGATGATTTTAGAAGTAGGATCAATCTCCACAACTCCCCACCGCCCAAAAATAAATCACCAAATGATTGCCCCTAAAAATCAAACCGGTAATATTAATTCCTAGATTTACGCCACCAAACACCCGATGATCCATTTACAAGAGAAAGAAAGAAACCGATTTGAATAATTATACACGATTGTCCTGGATAATATAATGATAATGAGATTAAATGAATAACAAAAGGGATCTTAACAATGAGGACTATATAATAAATAAAGCGACAATTGGCGGTATTCAGACGTTGCCACAAATTTAAAAAACGACATTTACAAACAAAGAAAATAGATTTCATGAAAACACCGTTTCCTCAAACTTATAATGAAAACTGGGTAACAAGCTATGTATTCAGCTTATAGAACCCAGTTTTTATCAATTATGATTAATCTATGAAAAGAGCAATTGCCCTAATTACCTTGCTAACCCTTATTACGAACTTTTATGGACAAGACCATAAAAGTGTTAAATTAAGTTTTAATATTGGATCAAGTGTGTCGAATTTACAAAACAGCGACCCAGCATATAGACATGACGATTATGGTCGTTATATTCCAATAAAAACAGACCTTATTAAAGATGTTATTCTTGGAATCACTTTAAATGGTGGGATTGAGTATTTTATAAATAACAAATCATCTATTAGCTCTGGTTTATTTTATGAAAAGAAAGGAGTTTTTATCAATTATGATTCCTCTTTTCAATCAAACATTACTGACTTAAGATATGAGTATACCTTTGTAAAAAAGATTAAAAATCACTACCTAACCATTCCATTAACTATCCGAAGGTATTTTTTTCAAGAAAGATCATTATTTATTGAAGCTGGTTTTTATGGTGGTATACTTTTTCTCTCTCAGAGCTATTTTAAAGAAGTGACATATGTCCAATATGGAAATGGAGATCCATCCACAACCGAATTCGAATTTCGAGGAAAAGGTGGTGATAACCACACAACGAAATTTGATTTCGGACTGACTTTTGGAACCGGATATAAGAAAGCTATTTCAGATAGAATCTCATTTATATCCAATTTAAAACTTAACTTTGGACTTCGTAAAATTGACGCAATAAATAGTAATGAGGTTATTTACACACCATCCGGAATACATTTGACATCGAAGACAATAAAAAATTATTACGGATTAAATTCGTTTGCAAGAAATATAAATTTGACCTTGACATTTGGAATCGTCTATAAAGTAAACTAATGAAATAAAACTTGTGGCAACAAAGATGCATATACTTTATGGCGGGTTACGTTATGAACCTGCCCGGTAGGCAGGAATGAACATTTTAGTTTCAAATATAAATCATCGTGGACAGAAAGATTCGTCTTTTAAAGTCCGCCACAAAGCATTTGCTTCCCGTTATGCACTTTGCGAGTAAACCAACAGTAAAATAATTAATAATGAGAAATTTAATTTTGATATTAGTAATTATCCCATCATTTCTATTTGGCCAGGGATGGGAAAGAACCTATGGCGGTGATGATGCTGATAATGGATGGTCTGTACAACAAACCACTGATCTTGGGTATATTATTACAGGATATACCAAGTCATTTGGAAATGGTGGTAGTGATGTTTACCTCATTAAAACTGATAATAACGGTGATACAATTTGGACTAAGACATATGGTAGCCTTGGTGATGATTATGGTCACTCAGTAAAACAAACGACAGACAACGGATATATTATAACCGGGAATACATGGTCAACTAGTAATAGTTCCAATGATGTCTTTCTAATTAAAACTGATAGTAACGGTGATACTTTATGGACTAGAACCATTGATGTTGAGGATTATGATAAAGGATACTCCGTTCAACAAGCCACTGATGGTGGATATATTATAACCGGATTTACCAAGTCATTTGGAAATAGTACAGATAAAATTTTCTTAATAAAAACTGAAGGTAATGGTAATACAATGTGGACAAAGACATTTAATTTTCATGATAGTGATATAGGACATTCCGTTCAACAAACTACTGATGGTGGGTATATTATTACAGGAGGAACTTATTCAATAGATTCTGATCTCACTCTTATTTTCTTAATAAAAACGGATAGTAATGGTGATACTTTATGGACAAAGACATATGGCGGTGATAATAATGATTATGGGTACTCAGTACAACAAACCATGGATGGAGGGTATATTATAACCGGATGTACCGCGTCATTTGGAAACGGTATGGAGGATGTTTACTTAATAAAAACAGATGTTAATGGTGATACTTTATGGACAAAGACATTTGGTGATGAATATGATAATTATGGACTATCAGTTCAACAAACCACTGATGAGGGATATATTATAACTGGTGGCACTGTTCCTGATGAAAGTGGATTGCAAAATGTTTACTTAATTAAAACAAATAGTAATGGTGATGCCATATGGTCTAAAACATTTGGTGGTGAAGAACGGGATGTTGGACTATCAGTTCAACAAGCCATGGATGAGGGTTATATCATTACTGGATATAACCAATCAAATAATATTACAAATGTCTACCTAATCAAAACAGATAAAAATGGTATAATCACATTCACAACAGAAATCCCCGTTCCGAACCCTAACAGAAAACTAATTAAAAAAGTGGATATTTCAGGTAATGAAATACATACTCCGAAAACAAACCAACCCTACATTGAAATATACGATGATGGAACAACTCAAAAGAAAATGAAATAAAAGCACAGTGCATAACACTGCATTATACTTTATGGCTGGTTACGTTATGAAAATGAACATTTTAGTTCCAAATATAAACATCGTTGACAGAAAGATTTGTCTTTTAAAGTCCGCTACCAAGTATCTGCTGCCCGTTGACATTGGAAAAAATAAATAATGTAACCTGATTTTATTAAAAACAATATTCATTCACAAAAAGAAACAAAATCGAAATATTATGAAAAAAGCAATCCTTTCACTTTTTATGATCAGTGTTTCCCTGTATGCTTTAGCCCAGAATGACAATCCTGATTGTCTTGAAAAGACTTTCAAATTTTTCACCGTTTTTGATGGTTTTTATCTTACTGATTATTGCAAATATGCTGAATTTGGCTCTTATGAATTTATAGTTGACAGAGGTGCCAGTGCAATAAAAAAAGAAGGTGTGTACCGGGAAGTATGGTTCCACAAAAAAGACGATAATAACCGGGTAGTCTCTGGACTTCAGATACTTAAAAACCATGTAAATGCCCTCAAAGCCGTAGGCGGGGAAGTTGTAAAAGAATCCGACGGATCTGTATTTAAAACCACTTCCAATGGCAAAGAATTATGGATTTATGTGAATGCAAACACGAATAGCACCGATTTGGATAATTACGGCATCATCTCCATCGAAGTTGATGTGATGAAACAGGAAGTAAGTGCATTGGATATAAAAGAGAGTATAGCTTCGCAGGGGAAAATAGCCCTGTATGGTATCCTTTTTGACACCGGAAAATCTGATATTAAGCCAGAATCGGAGAAAGCGATAAGCTCAATTGCAACCTATCTTAATGAAAATCCCGGAGTAAATGTTTACATCGTTGGACATACCGACAATGTGGGGAATTATGATATGAATCAAAAACTTTCAAAAAGCCGGGGTGAATCAGTTAAGAATTATCTGGTAACAAAGTATAATATTTTAGCAACCCGATTGACAGGTGATGGCGTTGGTCCTGTATGCCCTGTTACAACAAATGATACAGAGGAAGGTAAAGCTCTAAATCGCAGGGTGGAAATTGTGAAGAAGTAACCTTAAAATTGTAAAATGTGACACATGAAAAGTAGAATCATCGTTGTACTATTGTTTGAACTGAGTCTGACATCACTTCAGGCACAAACGGTTAATGACATTGATGGTAATGTGTATAAAACTGTAACAATCGGTAATCAGATATGGATGGCAGAAAACCTGAATACCGCAAAGTATAATGATGGTAAGGCAATACCATTAGTTCCTGATAATGGGGCATGGACAAATCGTGATTCAATAGCTTTAACAACCCCATGAATACCACTCCATACCCTAAAATGGTGTCTTAACAAGAATTGGTAGATAAAGTTAAATAATCTGTCCTGATAATTTTGATCTTTCATGTATTACGCTTGTTTTATGCTGTTGGCACACTATTAGTCAAACATAGGATTGAAGCCTCAATCCATGCCGGAATTAGACAGAACTTTGGTGAATAGTTTGTTAAGACAGGTAAAGTTGCACGGGCATTGGCAAAGCAAACCGACAGGTAGTACGTCCGTTTTAGTCAGTCCCGGGCGTTAAATCAAATCCATTTTTATGGTATATAATTTAATCGTTTAGTGAATTAATTCCCTGATCTTTAAGCCGCTCTAGATGTTCTTTCATTGTTCTAACCTGCTCCGTCGGGTGTCCTTTCCAAATCGTAACTTCTCCAACAACTTTAAATGAACGGGTTGAGCGATACGATTTTGTTGGATTACCCGGGAATTTTTTATCTGTCAGGTCAGGGTCATCTTCAATTGCTCCGGTTGGTTCTACTAAATAAATTCTTTCCCGCCCTTCACCGAAGGCAAGTTCTGCACCCCAAATAGCAGCGTCTAATGTCGCAGTAAGGAAAATGTATTTTGCATTTTTCTTTTGTCCAAAGTTCGAGTTGAATCCAACTTCAATCATATCACCAACTTTTAAGTCATCCCTTGTCCCATGAAAATAAGTTTGAGCGAAAGGTGTCGCCCCTTGTTCTCTTAATTTCTGTTCGTTTTTGTTTTGTCCCATTGTCAAAGTCTTTCTTAAGTCATTGAATCGCCTATGTTTACATGTTTTTCAATGCAAGGTAACCTCTGGCAGTTATTTCAGCATCACATCCATCCTCTACCACAGCCCGTAACCGGCAATTCTGTAGAGTTTAAAAAGTAAAAGTAAAACTATATTTTCTTGAAACGACACCCGACAAACTTTTTAGCACATTTTTAAGGATTCGGAGCTACAATCCCTTTGTGTTTATTGCCTAAGTGAGCTTACCTAAAAAGTTAAAAAATGCTCAATAAGGAACTTTTGGCGTATTCCCCCGACCAACCCATCCTGCTTGCCCGGTCCTGAAGCACTGGTTTTGTTCGGAAAAAAAAATTTGAGCGTCTTGCATCTGGTAAGCAAATAATTTAAAGTAACTTTACCGCTATAAATAAGACCCTGAAATCACATTTTAAATGATACAACAATGGTAAAAGAAAAAGAAACCAAAGAAAAGAACACGAAAAAAGAACCCCAAAAAAGCTTAAAGGAAAAAAGAGCCGCGAAAGCCGCCAAACGGGCGGAAAAGAAATAAAAATCCTTTAACAGAACCATATTCAATCCGGTCTTGTAAAGCAAAAAAAGCTTTGAAGGCTGGATTTTTTATAGGTCATCTGAACCCGAAAAATGCCAATTCATTGAATTCCATTTTGTTTAACTCCCTGTTGGGTTTAAAGTGGTTGCTTATCTATTTTCAACACATTTCCCAACGACGCATAAATGGCGTTCGTTGACAATCAATAACCTATTCAACCAAAACCTTACCCGTCCATTTTTGTCCGGAAGACTCAACTGTGATCAAATACATACCCCGGCTAAGGTTTTCGACCGGAATACCAATCGAATTCGCGTCAGTGGATTGATTAAATAACCTGTGTCCGGCAAGATCGCTCAAAATCACCCGGTTTGGCCCTTTTGAGAGGAATTCAACATGAAGTATCAGATGCGCCGGGTTAGGAAATAACCTCACTGGTTTTGCCGTGTAGGTGGTGATACCAACGCTCGTATCACAGGAAACCAGAGCGGTCCAGCCTGACTCAGACCCGGCAGCATCAGAGAAAAAGTGAATGGTTAACGCCCCCAAAGTGCCAGATGCGATAACTGTTCCGGGAGATTCGGTTCCGCACCAGGTTCCCATATGAGGTGAATTCATATCCGGTCCATCGAAAATTTCGAGGTTATCATAATTACAATTGGGTTCAAACTCTATATTAAATTCAAGAAACTCCAACTTAACCACTTTTTCCGTGTCAGCAGGATAAAATGAAAAGGTATGGTCCTGATTATGTGAATAGCTATCAAATGGACCACCACTGTCATAAAACAAAGCGCTACAGGTTGTTGCCTGGCCTGTCCCCATATTATAAGCATCATAAACATGAATATATCCTTCTTTTAGTTCAGTATCCGAATCACCACTCAGGTCGGTAACTGCCAACTTCACATTATAAATACCGGGTGTGTTGTATTTGATGCCAATGGGGTTTTCCGAAACGGAGGATGCGGGTGTCCCACCTTCAAAAGTCCAATTCCAGGAAACGATATCACCGCCAAAACTTTCATTACTAAAACTGATAGGTGAATTGGTTCCTATGGTGGTTCTGGTTGCAACAAAGTCGGCGGTAAGCGTGGTAATGGGCTCTAACTGCACATCCAAAGCGGTTGTTTGCCTGTCGTGTAAACTGATGGAGTTAAAGCTTTTAGGGAAATACCCAACAGCGGAATACGTGACATTGTAACTTCCTTCTTTTATAGGCCGGTGATAATCGCCGACAGGCAATCCACTGTAAACCCATGAGTTATTGTTATCATGACCATCCATGGTAACTTTTGCCTCGATGGGGTTACCGGTTAATTTGTCGGTAATCACGCCCGACAATCCAAACTGGCATTGCTCCAAATAATTGATCAGAGACCGGTAATTATATTCCCAGAAAGAGGGTAACTGGTTGGCCTGTGGTGTTTTTTGCGACGAAATCTCTATTGTCAACTCACGACAATAATGAAAATAATTCATATAATCCTGGCGGCCACCTGTGATGGTGTACCAGGCATAACCATTGGTGATACCATTATTTAAATCGGTGAAGTAACCCGAATTGCTGTAGGCGTGGACCGTGTCGACATATTCACGACTAACGAACACCCACCAATCATTATCGGCCGAAAGCTGCGACCAGGTATCCCATGGATAATTGCATACTTCGGCCCCACCATGAAAATTGCTCGACATAACAAAATGCTGGTTTTCAGCAAAATCCATAAAGGCTATGGTTTCAACCTGATACGCATTTCCATCCGGGTGAGGGCCATCATCGGGGTCGGCATAATTGCGGTTTAAGTCGACACCGTTGGCATTATATCGGGTTGCACCAAAAACGGTATTATTTCCTCCTGCAAAAGTACCATCGGGATTGGCCAGCGGATTGATCCAGATATCTGTATTGTCGACCAGGTTGGTAATCCTCTGATCGACGCCATAGTTATTCAACAGGTAGTCGATATACCTTAGCATTAATACGTACCCGGTGAGTTCATCGCCATGAATGCTGGAAGTATACATAAACTGAGGCTCATTTTGGTCTACTCCCAATTGATTGTTGATGTGGATAAAATACAAAGCCTTACCTTCGGTAGAATTTCCAATGGAAACCAATTCACACAAATTGGGGAAATCGGTTGCAAACTGCTGCATCATGCTCACGTAAACATCCCAGGTGGGATAGGCGTCCCAATCATTCAGAGCACGATCAGGAACTTTGGTCATCATTTTGGGCTGGAGCAGCATGGAAGGTGGTGTAACTACCCGAAAATCGATGTTCAGACTACGAAATTTTTCGAATTCACTTTCGTTGGCATAAGCCACCACTTGCTCTCCCGATACTTGATCAATTGAGATAATCTGTGAAAGTTCGTTGATGGCTTTCTTATCCTGTTTATCAATTGAAAAAGTAAACACCAGTTCTTTTCTGTTTCCGGAAAGCGTTTTAAAATCAGGCTGAGCCATTAACTCACCAAGAAAAAATTGGGTTAACAATACTAAAAGGAATATCTTTTTCATACTTACTTTTTAACAAACGACCAATTGTGCAATTGACACGTATGATCCTACATTCGTTGCATACTTTTTAACAATTCAGACCACCAATATTTCTTCCAACGCTTGTTGGATTTCTTCTTTTACCGGAACCAAGGGCAACCTCAGGTAATTTTTACAAATACCCAAACTATTCAAAGCAGCTTTTATACCGGCCGGGTTTCCATCGGCAAAAAGCAAATCAATCACCGGTAACAGCTCATAATGGATTGTTCTGGCCTTTTTAAACTCACCTTTTAAGCAAGCGGCTACCATCTGGCTGAATTCACGCGGCAAAGCGTTGGCTACCACCGAAATGACTCCTTCCGCACCCAATGCCATCATGGAATAGGTTAGTGCATCATCACCCGATAACACTGAAAATCCGTCAGGCTTTTGGCGTATGATTTGCATTATTTGTCCCAAATCGCCTGAGGCTTCTTTTACTGCGACGATATTTTTAAAATCGTTGGCCAACTTAATAGTCGTATCAGCTGAAATATTGGAACTGGTGCGTCCGGGAACATTGTACAAAATTACTGGCAAGGGTGAAGCTTTCGCAATGGCGGAAAAATGAGCATATAATCCACGTTGGTTGGGCTTGTTGTAATAAGGCGCCACCGATAAAATGGCATCGATCCCACTAAAATCAGTGTTCCTGATCTGATCCAGGATTGCCTGGGTATTGTTTCCACCCATGCCCATCACCAAAGGAATTTTTCCAACGATTCGGGATTTAACAAAAGCCATCACCGCCGATTTTTCCTCCGTTGTCAGCGTAACAGCTTCGCTGGTAGTACCCAACGCGACAATAAAATCAACTTTCCCCTTTAACAGGTGTCCGAGCAGGTTATCAAGTGAATCATAATCAATACTTCCGTCAAGGAAAAAAGGTGTGACGATGGCAACACCGGTTCCTTTTAGTTTTTTATTCATGGACATTCAGTTTAATATTTTTTAAATAATGCACAAAATGATCTAATATAGATGACGAAGGATATTTCTGGTCATCCAATTCAAGCATAAAATGAAACAGGTTTGAAAAAACGGGGTGATAAATCCCTGCTTTTAGGGATGCGGGCATCTGGCGCACAAATTGTTTATGCATCCCAGAATTACACCTGTTCAAACTGATCAGAATATCGGCATTCAGATTTGAAAACAATTCCGTCAGCCGTTTATTTGGATGCCCCAGAAAAGTAAAATCGTTTAATGAAAAAACGGGAACCTGGTCAGACGACAAGGGTGGTTTTGCAATCCCTGTATACAATGCCAGCACAGATGCTTTCTTAAAATGCAACTTTGCCTGGGGCAGCAATTTCTCAATGGCGTTCAAGTCGGTGGATTGCCTTATGCAAACCAATAAAACTACCGAGCATTCTTCCAAAGTCGCAGGGGCATCGTGCAGAATACCGGCATCACCACTGTCGAATTTCATCAACAGGTCTTGCAGGGGCTTTTTTAACAGATTTATTATAACCAAAATAGCTTCTCTTATTAGGGTGTAAAAATAACAAGAATTTAACTGCAGGGTAAACAATCATTGTACCTTTGTCACATCTAATGTTAAAAAATTTGATAAAAGTAACATTCTTAGGATCAGGGACTTCTCAAGGAGTTCCGGTTGTTGCCTGTTCATGCGCGGTGTGCCGGTCGACAAATATAAAGGATAACCGACTTCGTTCATCAGTACTCATCGAAACCAACGATCAGGTTTTGCTCATTGATGCAGGCCCCGATTTCAGGTATCAAATGCTCAGAAGTGGATCTTCCAGACTGGATGCCATTTTGATTACTCATGCGCACCGGGATCATATTGCAGGACTAGATGATGTGAGGTCATTTAATTTTATCTATCGGAAACCGATGGATATTTACGTTTCCGAAAAAGACCAAAGTGAAATCAGGCTTGAGTTTTCGTATGCCTTTGGTGAGGCTGATTATCCCGGACTTCCGAAATATAACCTGCATACGATTACCGATGAACCATTTAACATAAACGGAACAACCATCACCCCATTGAGGGTACTTCACCGAAGCATGGAGGTATATGGATTTAGAATCGGCGATTTCGCATATATTACCGACACCAATTATATTCCCGGATCGACACTGGCGCAATTGGATGGGGTAAAATACATGGTGGTAAGCGCGATCAGAAAGGAGCCACATGTTTCACATTATAACCTGGAACAAGCCGTGAACGTGCTAAAATTCATCAATCCTGAAATAGGCTACATCACACATTTGAGCCATCTCATGGGTTTTCATGACGAGGTAGAAAAAGAATTGCCTCCGGAAATCCGGTTGGCCTATGATGGATTAGAGCTTATTCTGTAGAACTCCTTTCTAACTTGATACAAAGTAATTTGTGTTGATCCAGTTTTTAAAAAAATTTAGAAATTATCTTTTATTGTTATCTCCGTGCGCCGGTTCATGGCCCTGCCCTGCTCGTTTTGATTGGTAGCCAATGGTTTGGTATCTCCCACTCCATGCGACGTGATCCTCCCGGATTCTATTCCGTGATTTACCAGGTAGGCAACCACTGACTTTGCTCGCTTCACAGAGAGTTCAAGATTAAAAGACGCTGACCCGATACTATCGGTATGCCCGGTAACCAGAACACCAATAGTTGGGTTATCCAATAGAAAATTGGCCAGGCGGTCCAGCTCTGGCTTCGAGGGAGGCAATAATTTGTCGCTGTTAAAATTGAAGAAGATATTGTTTAGGTTCATAGAAACACCTGACTTAACAGGTTGAAGAGCGTATACTTTATCGATATGGGGTTTATTGGAAGTGTTTTCGATCACAATCTGCTCCGAATAAAACAGGTATCCTTTCTTTGAAATATTAAAGGTATAGTTGTTTTTTGGATTTAAAACAACCAAAAACTCACCAGTAATCGGATCCGTTTTTAGGATTATTTGTTCAATCACCGCGGGAAGTGTCAGGATTTCAACCTCAGCCTCCAATGGCTTGTCCGTAACTTTATCCACCACAATTCCGGCAAGTAACACTATGGATTGTGGAGCCACTGTTTTCGGAACCGGGAAGTCCCAAATATCCATACCACCTATACCGCCTTCACGATTTGAAGAAATCCAACCATGCGTACCCATCAGGTTCACAAACAGGTTCACTTCATCATAGCTGGTGTTGATCGGAACGCCCATATTTCTGGCACCGCTCCACCTGCCGGCTTCATCCTTTTTAACGAAATACATGTCATAGCCTCCCAAACCGGGATGACCGTTTGACGAAAAATAAAGTGTCTGTCCATCACCATGGATGAATGGTGCCATTTCATCACCAGCTGTGTTGATGCTATCGCCTAAATTAACGGGTGTGCCCCATCCCTTTTCAGGAATATAATTCGATTTCCAGATGTCAGCACCTCCTTTTCCACCCTCTCGTTTGGAAGTAAAATAAATTGTTGTTCCATCCGCTGAAATCACAGGTTGCGATTCCCATCCCGTTGTATTAATACGCGCGTTAAAGGCCACCGGGGTTTGCCAGGATTGACCGATTCTGTTGGAGTAATAAATATCGCAACTTCCTTTGCCATCAGGCCAATAACAACCTGTGAACAACATGCTGCGCCCGTCAGCACTCATACTCATTCCACCGGCATTGTATCCGTCAGCCCAGGGAAGCTGCATGGCTTGAGGCCGGGTCCAGGAGGTATCCGTATGATGAGCTACAAAAAAACCTTCGGTGTACATTTCCTTACCTTCAATTAGCGTATCACGCTTGATTTTTCTTGTAATCACCATCATTTGATCGTCAGCCGTCAAAAAATTGACAAACTCATCAGACGATGTATTCATGATTTTGCCCGTATTTTTTATATTAACATCTGACGGCTCTGACTCAAGTTTCGAAGCTCCGAGGGATATTTTTAACGCTTTGGAAACCAAACTGTTTTGAATGGAATCCAGATGATTGAGCGCTTGATAGCTCTTATAGTACTTTACCGCGAGCCGATAGTCCGCAATGTCGTAAGCCAATGTGCCCATGGAAAAGTACATCTGTGGATATTTTAAAGAATCGATAGAAAACGCCCTTTGAAAAGCGTCAAGTGCTTTATCAGGATGTTGCCCTTCCTGCCACATTTCAGCCAACAAAAGCCATCCCTCGATAAAATTTTCGTCTATTTTTAATGCCTGCGTCAAGGCGTCAATAGCCAAATCAGGGTTTCGTTGGATGGCATGTTGCTCTGCCTGATGGTATAGTTTCTGTGCCTTTTTACTCCGGGTAGATAAGTTTAGCTCTTGCCCAACCAGCCCTGTGACGGTAACCATGACAACCAGAAATATGGTTACTATCACTCTTAACATTCGTGCAATTCTATCCGGTTCCTTCATTTGTTTTGATACTCCTAACATAAACTACCCAAGACCAACAACTCAGAGATATTTTTTAATAATTGAGGCTAAAGTATATTAAATCGGGGTTTTTTGCGTTTTTTGAACAGGTAATTTGTTAATAAAATAACTTACCCCGGCCAAACCACGATGGTGCAAAGTTTAGTTTTACTCTATTTTAGATCCGAATTCAAATGAAGTTAAAATCACTGATTCCCTTTACATTCTTTTTCATTTTCCTGATTATTAACAGCATCCCTGCACAGGAAACGGTCTATAGGATGCCTCCTTCGGAAACTTACCGCAACGCGCTCACACTTTTTGAACAACAGAACTATGGCGCTGCCAGACAAATGTTTGCACAGGCAATGCAGGAAGAAAAAGACAAGCAAGGTGCCTTTTTTGAAAATGCGGCCTATTATAGCATCGTGTGTGCTGTAGAACTTGAAGACAAGGATGCTTATAATCAGGCATTGATTTTCACTGCCACCTATCCCGGAAGTGCCTGGATACCTTCCATTCATTTTCAATTGGGTCAGCTCCTGTTTAAGGACAAAAAATACGATGATGCACTTGAAATGTTTCAACAAATTTCGCCACAGCAATTAACGGCAGATCAACGAACTGAGTATTATTACCAAATTGGTTACAGTCAAATGAAGTTAAACAGGTACGATGCAGCCATTGCTAACTTCACCAGAATAACCGGATCAAATACAGAATATGGAAGGGCTGCAAACTACTACTACGCCCACCTGCAATATATGAAGGGCAACTATGATGGGGCCTTGAAGGGATTTAAAGCCATCGAAAACGACCGGAGATTTAAAAAATACGTGCCCAACTACCTCATGCATATTTATTATATCCAGGGACAATTTGAAAAAGTGGTTGACGAGGGGAAACTCTATTTTGAATCGGCTGACAAAACAACCAGGTCGGAGTTGGCCCGGTTGCTTGGAAATGCCTATTATAACCTCAAAGATTATAAGCATGCGCTGGAATATTATACCCTATACGAAAACGGGGGCAGGCATGACCAGAGTCCCGGCGAACAATACCGTATCGGGTATACTAAATTTGTGAATGGCAAGGAAGCCGCTGCCATCGCTAATTTCCAGGAAGCAACCAAAGAAGGCGGTACCATGGAACAAAATGCCTGGTATCATTTAGGATTTTGCTATTTGGCAATCGACCAGCAGAAGTTTGCACAAAACGCGTTTTTAAAGGCATACAAACTGAAAAACGATCCACAGCTAACCGCTGACGCGTTATTTAATTATGTTAAAACAACCATTACACTGGGTGGTGATCCATATAACGACCCGGTGAGTACCATCGAAGAATTTATAAAAGAAAACCCCGGAACATCAGAATCGAATCAGGCATACACCCTGCTTTCACAATTGTATTTAAGCAGTCGCAACTACGATGCTGCTATCCTGTCGATTGAAAAAACCAATCGGCCAGACAAACAACTACAGAAGGTTTATCAACAAATTACTTACAATCAGGGCATAGAATGTTTTAACCGGGGTGCTTACAACGATGCATTGGGTTATTTTGAAAAATCGCAGACTTATCCCATTGATGGAAGGCTCATGGCCTTAAGCATGTTTTGGCAAGGCGACACCTATTACAGATTAAAGCAATTTGACCTGGCCATGCGAAAATTTTCAGCCTTTCTAAAGATGCGTGAAGCCGGTCAAACAGACTTGATATCAACGGCCCAATATAATATGGCTTATGCCTCTTTTAACCAGAAGGATTATTCAGTAGCTATTCGTGATTTTGAAAAATTCCTCTCCGGTTCACCGACACAGAAAAATCTGATAGCAGATGCCTGGTTAAGGCTTGCTGACAGTTATTTTATCTTAAAGCGGTATTCCACAGCCATGCAATGGTATCAAAAGGTGATCGATGCCAACAGCCGTGATGCTGATTATGCTTTGTACCAATTAGCTACCTGTTATGGATCGGCGGGTAATTTTCAGCAAAAAACAAATTCGCTAACCCAACTCACCGAACGGTACAAAGCATCGAATTATTACGATGATGCCTTGTACGAAACAGCTTCTACTTACCTGATTATGAATGATCAAAGGCTGGCAATCAACTATTTTAACCGATTGGTAAAAGAAAAGCCAACCAGCAACCTGGCAAAAAAAGCCCTGGTGAAAATGGGCTTTCTTTATTACAAGAACAACCAGTTTGAAGAGGCTATAAAAGTTCTTAAGCAGGTTGTAGACCGGTATCCTGCATCATTGGAAGCCAAAGAAGCCCTGAATACGCTTCAAAGTATATACATGGACATGGGAAAAGTTGATCAATACTTAACTTATGCTAAAAACCTCGACTTTGTTCAGATATCAACCAGTCAGGAAGACTCGCTGACGTTTACCTCCGGGGAAAACTATTATCTAAACAATGAATGCGACAAGGCCATTCCTTTGTTAAATAAGTATGTGGATCAATATCCAAACGGAGGATTCGTGCTCACAGCTTATCATGAGCTCACGCAGTGTCTGGAAAAAACAGGGAAAAATCAGGAGGCACTGGTTCTTTATGAAAAGATTGCTTCGTTACCCAAAAACCAATATACTGCTGAAGCGCTGGTAAAATCAGCCAGATCAGCTTTTGCGGGTGGTGATTATGGTAAATCGCAGTTGTATTACGAGCGACTTTCAGTGATGGATAACAACCCTTCGATGTGGCTCGAATCACTCGATGGTGTGATGCAGAGCGCCTACCTGAATGGTGATAATCCGGGAGCCAAAAAAGCCGCAACAGAGTTGTTGATGACCGAAAATGTGGGTAACGATCAGATTATCAACGCTCATTTTTTATTGGGAAAAATAGCCATGTCGGAAAACAATCAGGCCCAGGCCTTAAAAGAGTTTACTATCACCACCAATCTATCCGCCGGAGAAAAAGGAGCCGAATCGAAGTACCATGTGGCACTGATCAACTACCGTGCAAACAAACTTGAAGAGGCTGAAAACGCGGTGTATGAACTTTCTGAAAAATATCCCTCCTCCGATTTCTGGATTGCCAAAGCCTTTATTCTGCTGGCAGATATTTATGTTGGCCGTGACAATATTTTCCAGGCTGAACAAACGCTACAAAGCGTGATAGAAAACTACAAGGGGGAGGATCTTAAAAAAATAGCCGTCGAAAAGCTTGAGCGTCTTCGGAAACTGAATGAGGATAAAAATACAAAAACCGATAACGAAAATATTGAAGATAATGAAAATGAGACAAAATAGATCCATCCAGAACCTGCTCTTGGTTTTTTTGTTTATTCCCTTAACGGCCATCAGCCAGCAAGGTACTGACGAAATTACCCACCGTGAAGAAGTGACCATCATTGGCTCATTCGACCCTTCGATTAATGAAGCTTTTAAAATCAACCTCCAGCCCACTAACGAAATCAGTCCAAATGACGAAAAACCTTCTTTCACTTTTGAAGCCTTGGAAGTTGTTCAGCCTACTGAAATCGTGAGCGATCCAATCACCCCTGTGGCCATCAACCCATCCACCCGCGAAAATACCTACAACAACATGCTGCTTGCAGGGATCGGGAGCCTGCTGACTCCTTATCTTGAGTATTTTCATTCGCATGGTCAGCGCAATCAATACCGGTTTAATGCCCATGCACACCACATTTCTTCCTTTACTAACATCCGGGATTACCAAAAAAGTCCTTACAGCAAAAGTGGCTTCGATTTGGATTACACTAAATTTCTTAATAACCATTTACTTAACACAGGTTTTAATTATCAATTCAATACAAACCGGTATTATGGTTATAAACCGGATGATTTCCCATCGGCAGATTTTAGCAACGATCAATTGAAACAAAATTTCAACCTGGTGGAAGCCAACGTAGGCCTAACAAGTAACTACAAGAGCAAGAAAAAATTACACCATGATTTCAACCTGAACGCGTGGTATTATTTTGATAACTATAAATCGGCTGAAACAAGTATCAATTTCGACTTTAATGCCTTTAAAGAATATGCTTTAAGCGATTTACTCGAATACCAGCATTTAGGAATGAAGGGTCATGTTACCTATTTTGGATCTACCAACAGCATCGGTTCTGCTACCTCTATGCTGATCACTGCAACGCCTTATTTTAAAGGAAACTATGGAATGTTTAGCTTTGATGCCGGACTTCAGTTTAACTTTTTGAATACCACCTCACTTGATTTCTATTTCTATCCCGTACTGCAAGCCTCTGCCAACTTAATTGATGAATCGCTCACCGCTTTCGCGGGAATTGATGGCAGTGTTGAATATCAGGGCTACAGAAAACTAACCACCATAAACCCATGGTTAAACCCTGTTGCAACACTGGATTGGGATCGGGGAATGCGTGTGTTTGGAGGCTTTCGTGGAAATGTTGCTCATAAAGTAAATTATAGTATTCAGGGATCCTGGAAAAAGTTTAACAACATGTATTTTTTCATCAATGAGCCTCAGGTAATTCCGGGTTTTATTTCCTCCTATCCGCAAAATAAATTTATCACCCTCTTCGACAAAGGAAGCCGGGTAAGTCTGGATGCGCAAGTTACCTATACCGTGCAGAAATCTGTAAAAGTTTGGGTTGGCGGACAAATCAATTCCTATTCTTTGGATTCACTTGAGCAACCTTACCATAAACCATTAAGTAATTTCCAACTGGGGGCTTCATTTGTCATCAAACAAAAGCTAACGGTAGAAACCGAGCTGTTTGGCAGCGGAAAAAGATACGCCCTGGATGTGGCAACATTTTCAATCAATGAAGTCACCCTGGATCCCTATGTCGATTTCAATGTAAGCCTGAATTATCAACTTAATGAACAATTTTCTGTCTGGCTCAGCGGTACGAATTTGTTAAACAACCAATATCAGCGGTACTATCAATATCCTGTGCAAGGCTGGCAAGTAATGGGGGGAATTACCTATAGGTTTTGATGTGAGCAACCCACATTTTTCTTCGCATCCAATGAAGTGCAAAATGTTATATTATACTGATATACAGAATATTAATTCAGATAAATTAATTGTATTTTTCTGGCTGTGTTGTGGCTAACCAAAAGGATATTTTGTTAACTTTGCACACTTATTAAACCTGAGAAATTCAGAGAGTAATTATGACGGAAGAAGAAAAAATGAAGACCAATTCAGCACTTTATACTGCTGATAACATTCAGGTGCTGGAAGGATTGGAAGCTGTTAGAAAACGCCCGGCCATGTACATTGGTGACGTAAACATGAAAGGACTTCACCACCTGGTTTACGAAGTTGTCGACAATTCCATTGATGAGGCCATGGGAGGCTATTGCAACAAAATCGATGTCTGGATTAACGAAGACAACAGCATCACGGTTTCAGATAACGGGCGAGGTATTCCGACTGGTTTACACGAGAAAGAAAACAAATCTGCACTGGAGGTAGTGATGACGGTATTGCATGCCGGCGGAAAATTCGACAAAGGATCGTACAAAGTATCCGGCGGATTGCACGGAGTAGGTGTGAGTTGTGTGAATGCACTGTCATCAAAATTGGTAGCCACCATCTACCGTGACGGTAAAATTTACCAACAGGAATACTCAATCGGTAAACCTGTCACAGGAGTTGAGATCAAGGGAGAATCAAAAATAACCGGTACTACCATTCATTTTTTACCTGACAAAGATATTTTTCTTGTTACCGATTACGATTTTAGTATTATTGCCGCTCGTCTTCGTGAACTTGCCTACCTGAATAAAGGAATCAGGTTGAGTTTGACCGACAAAAGAAATACAAACGATAACGGTGAAATTGTGACTGAGCATTTCTATTCGGAAAACGGACTTAGCGACTTCATCAGTTATCTGGACGAAAACCGGGAACATTTAATTCCGGAACCCATTAGCATCGAAGGGGAGAAAAGCGGTGTTCCTGTGGAAGTTTCCATGCAATACAACACCTCTTTTTCTGAAAACCTGCATGCCTATGTCAACAATATCAACACCATTGAGGGAGGGACCCACCTTTCAGGTTTTCGCAGGGGACTCACCCGAACGCTGAAAAGCTACGCCGACAAATCAGGGATGCTAAAGGCTCTGAAGTTCGACATCAGTGGAGATGATTTCAGGGAAGGGCTTACCGCGGTGATTTCGGTAAAAGTGGCTGAACCTCAATTTGAAGGTCAAACCAAAACCAAACTGGGTAATACAGATGTGATGGGAGCCGTGGATCAGATGGTTAGTGAAGCCCTGTCGCATTACCTGGAAGAAAATCCAAAAGAAGCACGCATCATCGTCCAGAAGGTTATTCTGGCAGCTACAGCCCGTCACGCCGCCCGCAAAGCCCGTGAATTGGTACAGCGTAAAAGTGTGCTCAGTGGTTCTGGCCTGCCCGGCAAACTGAGCGATTGCTCAGAAAAAGACCCTGCCTTAACAGAAATTTACCTCGTGGAAGGTGATTCTGCAGGTGGCACGGCCAAACAAGGACGTGATAGAAAGTTCCAGGCCATACTTCCGCTCAGGGGTAAAATCCTGAACGTGGAAAAAGCCATGCCCCATAAAATATTTGACAGCGAGGAAATTAAAAACATCTATACCGCGCTTGGCGTAAGTGTCGGCACTGAAGAGGATTCCAAAGCACTCAACCTGGCAAAATTGCGCTATCATAAAATCATTATCATGACGGATGCTGACGTAGACGGAAGTCACATCGCCACCCTCATCATGACGTTTTTCTTTCGCCACATGTTCGAACTCATTGAGAAAGGGTATATTTATATCGCCACGCCACCTTTCTATCTCATCAAAAAAGGAAAAACAGAAAAATACTGCTGGACCGAAGAACAGAGAGAACAAACCGTACGCGAGTTTTCCAACGATGGAACCGAAAAAGGGATTCATATTCAACGTTATAAAGGTCTTGGTGAAATGAACGCCGAGCAACTTTGGAGCACGACCATGGATCCTGTACGCAGGACCCTGCGGCAGATAACCATCGAAAATAGTGTAGAAGCCGATCATGTGTTCTCGATGCTCATGGGCGATGAAGTCCCTCCGCGCAGAGAGTTCATCGAAGCCAACGCCAAATATGCCAGAATTGACACATAAAATCATATAGACATTCTTCCGGAAGCCCGTCATATTAATTGTCGGGCTTTTTTTTATCAAATATTAACCCTGCATCATACCGATCCATCTGGTGATAAATTATATTTTTGCCTCACTTTACTAAACTCTACCTACTTTTTATCATCATGCAACATGCCCCTCTAAAAATAAAATCCGCACTTATCCTGTCGTTTTGCATGCTTGTCTTTTTATTCAGCAATAATAGCTATGCCCAGCTTACAAAAATAATGGGCACAGTTACCGATAGTGCCACAGGAGAGCCCCTTCCATTTGTAAATATCGTTTTTAACGGAACCTCTATTGGCGTGACAAGTGATTTTAATGGCAACTATTCCATCGAAACTAAAACCCCGGGCGACACCCTGACTTCCTCATTTATAGGATATTACAAAAACGCCAGGACTGTTGCTCATGGAAAATTTCAGGTGATTAATTTTGTCATGATTTCCCAAAATATACAGCTTGAAGATGTCATCATTCGACCCGGTGTAAACCCGGCGGAAGTAATCCTGCAAAAAATTGTCGATAACAAGCCAAAAAACGACCCCGATCATTTCAACTCTTATCAATACGAAGCCTACACCAAAATCGAACTCGATGCCAACAACATCACCGACAAGCTTAAAGAACGAAGAATTTATCGACCATTTCAGTTTATCTTCGACAATGTTGATACCTCCACCGTTAATGGAAAAACCTATCTCCCCATATTCTTGAGCGAGACATTGTCTGATGTTTATGCTAAAAAAGAACCCAAATCGTTTATCGAAAAAGTGAAAGCCACCAAAATCAGTGGTATCAATAATAAAAGCGCCGTACAATTGCTTGGGGATGAATTTTTTCATACCAACATTTATGACAACTACATCGAAATTTTTCAACTTAACTTTGTAAGTCCCATTGCCAATGGCAGCCTGCCGTTTTATAAATACTACCTGGTCGACAGTGCCTTTTTTGGAAACATGTGGTGCTATAAAATTATGTTTAAACCCAGGCACAAACAAACACTAACATTCACCGGGAACTTTTGGGTGCACGATAGTACATTTGCCATAAAAGAGATGGAATTGCGTATCGCCGATGATGCCAACATCAACTATGTGAACGATTTAGTTATCAACAAGACCTTCGACCGTGTGGAAGGTCGATATTGGGTACTGACGAGAGACTATACCATCGGCGATTTTAATTTAATTGAAGACAACAAACAAATACTGGGCTTTTTTGGAAAAAAAACCACTTCATACCGAAATTTCGTCATCAATCAACCCAAAGACAACAAATTTTATCAGGCCCCGGTAAACGTAGTGGTTGAAGATGACGCCTTAAGCAAAACAGAAGAATTCTGGACTTCCAGTCGCCATGAAAACCTCACCAAAGATGAACGAACGGTGTATTACATGATCGATACACTCAAAACCATTCCTCAATTTAAAACCTATATTGAGATTATCGAAATGGTGCTGACCGGATATTATGTGAAGGGCAAATTTGAAATTGGGCCTTACGCTTCCATGCTTAGTTTCAACGCGGTGGAAGGAACCAGGTTCAGGATTGGTGGCAGAACCAGTAACGCCTTCAGCACCAATGTTATGCTTGGCGGATACCTTGCTTATGGCACGCTTGACAACAAACTAAAATATGGCGGTAATGTACTGTATATGTTAAACAAAAATCCCCGGAGGGCATTGAGCGGGTCGTTCAGATATGATATGGAACAACTGGGCGCCAGTCAAAACGCTTTTCGCGAAGACTTTTTTCTGGCATTTCTTTTCAGGAGAGAACCCGCCAATAAGTTATCGCTGGTTGAAGAGATAAAAGTGAGCTACGAACATGAATGGTTTACAGGGTTTAGCTCTACGTTAAACCTGAAGAACAGAAACCTGTACCCTGTTGGTGGAGCTAAGTTCGAGTATTACTTTCTGGAAGAGGGTATTCAGAAAATTGGCGAGCAAACCGCCATCACCTCAGCAGAAATAGGGCTCGACGTGCGGCTGGCTTATAAAGAAAGAATTTCGATGGGCGAATTTGAACGCATCAGCCTGGGGGCAAAATACCCCATACTCAATATTCGTTATGCCTATGGCATTCCCCATGTATTCAACAGCGATTATGAGTACACCAAAGTCCAGTTGAGTGTCAGTCATTGGTTTAATGTGTTTAATCTTGGTTGGTCCAAATTTCGCATCGAGGGAGGACGGATATGGGGAACACTTCCTTATCCCCTGCTTAAATTGCATGAAGGGAACGAAACCTACTTTTTTGATGAGGCATCGTTTAATATGATGAATTACTATGAGTTTGAAAGCGATAAATACCTCAGCGTTTTTTACACTCACCATTTTAATGGTTATTTGTTGAACCGGATTCCATTATTCAGGAAACTTAAATGGCGCGAGGTAGCCTATGTAACGGGCCTTATTGGCGGATTGGACGATGCCAACAAAAAATATTCCATACATGCGGATGATATCTTGTATCCCTTAACAAAACCCTATTTTGAAGCCGGGGCCGGAATTGAGAATATTTTTAAGATTATCAGGGTGGATGCCATTTGGCGATTATCTTACCTCGACCACCCGAACATTATACCGTTTGGCATCAGGTTTAGTTTACAATTTACTTTTTAGCAAGCACAAAAAAAAACCCCATCGCAAAGAGGAGGCTTTTTGGTAAGCTTTTTTTATTCTGGTGACATCACTAGAATTCAAGGATTTCCTTCATTGCCAATGTGATCTTTTCCACGTTGGGAAGAATCGCTTTTTCTAAAATCCTGTTAAACCCAACCGGGGTAAAAGTAGATCCAACCCGTTTTACCGGTGCATCTAACCATTTAAAAGCTTTCTCGGTAATAAGAGAAACAACCTCCCCACCAAATCCGGCAAACACCTTATCCTCGTGCACGACAAGGGCCCTGCTTGTTTTTTCAACAGACTTCAGTATTGTTTCTTCGTCCAAGGGCAGCAACGATCGCAAGTCGACTACTTCTATTTCCTTTCCTGTTTCCTCTTGTATCTTATTGGCAGCAATTACACACATGGGCAAGGTATTTCCATAGGTAAATACGCTTAGGTCCTTTCCTTCGCGGCGAACACGGGCTTTTCCAAAAGGAACTTCAAAATCATCAGGCACCATTGCTTCTGAAAGTGGGTCATTATAGAGGGCCTTAGGCTCAAGAAACAAGGTCAAACCTTTTGACCGCATGGCAGTACGCAACAAGCCGGCCGCGTCATCGGCATAAGCGGGATAAACCACCCGCAACCCAGGGAATGTGGTTAGTGTCGCCTCGATGTTTTGACTGTGGTAAAGTCCGCCACCTATGTACCCTCCGGAAGCCAACCGGACAATCACGTTGGGGGAGAATTTTCCGTTGGAACGCCAGTAATCGTGTGAACTATCTACCAGTTGCTCCATGGCTGGCCAAAAGTAATCGGCAAACTCGGCTCCTTCGACCACCACCCTGATTTGATCATTAAAACGGGTCATGCCATTGGCCGTGCCCAGGATATAGTCTTCGGCAATGGGAGCATTGAAAATACGGCCTTCGCCAAATTCCTGCTGCATTCCTTTGCTCACGTTAAAAATCCCACCCTTTTCCTTGTTGGCCATGTCTTGGCCAAACATATAGGTATCAGGGTTGAGCCTGAACTCGTCTTTCAGGGTTTGGTTCAGGGCCTGGATGAGTTTTAATTTCTCGCCCTTTGTTCCATCGTGCAATCCCTCAGGGTATTTCGTGGAAATGTAAGGCACGGGCGACACAAAATCCAATATGGTGGAAGGATCGGGATCGGGTGAAACAAGTGCAACTTTATGAGCGGCACTAATGATTTTTTTGGCTTCTTTATCCAGGTTATTCAATTCCTCCTCGGTGAATTTTTTTGAATGGACCAATTGAATTCTAAACCTGGTAAGCGGGTCGCTCATCCGTACACAATGTCGCTCATTCTCATCACGATAGAGCTCATGTTTATCGCTATTGGAATGAGAAAGGATACGCACACAATTGGCGTGGACAATCACCGGTTCTGAATGTTGGATGGCATGTGCTTTGGCCGCGTCCATGGTATTCATCGAGTCGAAAACATTTTTTCCATCACAGTACATGATACGGAGATTGGCAATGCCTCGGTAGTTTTCGGCTGCACGGCGGTTGGCCGATTGGTCGCGCTGAGGGACGGATATGCCGTATTGGTTGTCCTGAAAAACGAAAACAACGGGAAGTTTTTCTTTTGAAGCGCCATTAATGGCCTCAAAAACATAGCCTTCTGAGGTGGATGACTCACCTTGAGAACTAATGGCAACACCTGGCTGGTTATATATTTTTATTGACCGGGCTACTCCGGCAGCATGTAAGGTATGATTCCCTGTAGCGGAGCTTACATTTTGAATGTTCCATTCCGGCTTGGCAAAATGGTTCGACATGTGGCGCCCGCCAGAAGCAGGGTCTGCCGCTTTGGAAATACCGTTCAGGATGATTTCCTCGGCGGTCAATCCAGCTGAAATAGCCGTTAGCATATCCCGGTAATAAGGGAAAAGAAAATCGGTTTCCCGGTTAAATACCTGCCCGATGGCCAACTGAATTCCATCGTGACCCGCATAGGGTGCATGATACGACCAGCCAAGTGCTTGTTTCAGGTAATTGGGCGCTTTCTCATCCAACTGACGACCCAGCGTCATCAGCTGATACCACTTCGTCAGGGTTTCTTTATCGGTATTATCTAAGGTGTACTTACGATTTTGAGACATGGATCCTTTTTAATTATTGCGGCTGCAAAATTAACAATTGTTTTTTAAATTAAATCGATTCTAAATTAATATGTGAAGAGTTACCATAATCCCTGTGAGGTGATTTAATCTTCACTTCCCGGATTTCATCCAAAATTTTAATATATTTGATGCATTATTTTTAATTTTAAGTTTACCAGCCATTTTAGCCCTCGCTATCATAACACGGTAATCCAATAGCCACCCATCAAATCATTTTTTATTATGCATCTCCGCGATAAAACCAAAGAAGAACTCGTAAATGAGTTACAGGAATTGCAAAAAGCGCATCATTCCTTACAAGAATCAAACAATCGTCATGTTTCAGAGAGTCGAAAGATAGAGCTAAACCTAAGATTAAGCGAAGAAAAATTCCGGCCTTGCCAAGATAAATATAGCAGAACCCTCGGAAACTGAAGATGCTGTGAAATGGGTAAGTACAAGTAAGATACCTTTTGTTATCACTAACGGGGAAACAGTTGGTGTTATCGTGATGTCCATAGTTTTTACAGAGTGTAAACTAGCTGATGAACCTGATGGATTGGGCTCAATCGCAAACCGGTAGGATGGAATTCAATCCGGAGCTTTTCGAAATGAAAAGCCTCATCAATGAAATGGAGTTTTTATTTGAAGACATTGTATTCAAAATAACATAATAATCTGCAAAGTATTGCCTTTAACTAATTCGGTTTATGCCGACAAAACCATGATTGGAACCCTGTTGAGAAACCTGATTGCAAACGCCATAAAATTTACAGAATCAGGGGGAAAGATCATGATTTCAGCGGAAGAACAACCAAACAACCGTTTCGGTAGCTGATTCAAGTGTCAGTATCCCAAAAACAGAATTGAAACTTTATTTCGCATTGACGAAAGCTATTCAACCCCGGGTACCAATAACGAGAAAGGCACCGGGCTGGGGCTGATCCTCTGTAATGAATTTATCGAAAAGCATGGCGGCAGGATTTCGTTTGAAAGCAATCGTAACGATAGTTCTGGAAATAAAGGAATCACTTTTCATTTTACGATTCCGACAAACTTAAAACGATAAAATACATGATGAATCGAAGGTAAGCGCTAATCGTTACCCCAGAGCGATAAAACTAAAGTCTATCATCTCTATTAAGATGTTAGCCTGATGCTTTTAATTTAGAACCATTTTAATTACTTTTGCCCTGCCTTTTCAGGGCGCTTCATCCTAACCTGATCATTTCATGAAGAAGACAAAAATCACGCTGGCTGACATTAAACTAAGCAAAGAAGACATTCTGGACGACTACCGTATTGCCAACGAAAGCCGACAGGCCAGTTTGCTGGGACGTCGCGAAGTGCTGACAGGCAAAGCCAAGTTTGGGATTTTTGGAGATGGTAAGGAAGTACCTCAGCTGGCCATGGCACGTGCTTTTAAAAACGGCGATTGGCGCTCAGGCTATTACCGCGACCAGACTTTTATGCTGGCTGCCGGCATGATGACACTGGAAGAAATATTCGCTCAGCTATACGGTGACACCGACCCCGCTGCCTCTCCCGGGACAGGTGGAAGACTGATGAACAACCATTTTGCCACCCGTTCGTTGGACGAAGATGGAAACTGGCTCAACCTGACGGAAATAAAGAATTCCTCTGCCGACACCTCCCCCACCGCCAGCCAGATGCCCCGTTCATTGGGATTGGCCCTGGCTTCAAAAAAATACCGAAGCCTGACAGGCGGCATTGATGTAAGTCAATTTAGTCAAAGTGGTGATGAAGTTACCTTTGCTACCATCGGCGATGCTTCCACTTCTGAAGGTCATTTTTTTGAGACCATCAACGCTGCCGGCGTGATGCAGGTTCCTTTGGCCATTTCAGTTTGGGACGATGGTTGGGGAATTTCAGTTAACAATGTCCATCAAACCACCAAGGGCAACATTTCGGAGATATTAAAAGGTTTTGAAAAGCAAAAAAAAACCAATGGTCTATACATATACAGAGATCAATGCGGCGATTATGCCAGTCTGAACCTCACCTACCAAAAGGGTGTGGAACAATGCCGCACTGAACATGTGCCAGTACTGTTTCATATTCAGGGATGTACACAGCCTCAGGGACACTCTACTTCCGGTTCACATGAACGTTATAAATCACCCCAGCAGCTCAAAGAAGAAATCGCCAATGATTGTATTGTCAAGATGCGTGAATGGATACTGTCCGAAAAGATTGCTTCCCCTGAAGAACTTGATGAGATTGAAAAAAACGCCACCAAACGTGCCCGGGAAGCAAGGAAGAATGCTTGGAACAACTTTCAGCAACCCCTCATCGACAAGAAAAACGAGTTTTTAAAACTGGTAGACATCACTACCTGCAACTGTGCACAAACGGCAGCCATAGAACAGATTAAGAAAGAACTTCAACCCATTGGAGAACCCATCAGAAAAGACATTATTTCTTCAGCTAAGAAAATCCTGCGCCTGATTTGTAATAACTGCAGCAATCCAAATAACTCGCTTAAAACCAATGTTACCGAGTGGTTGAACAATGAAACCGCAGACAACGACCGGCGTTTTAGTTCGCATCTTTATAGCCAGTCAGAGAGAGCTGCAACTAAGATTACCGCTGTAGCTCCTGTTTTCACCAATCATTCAACTATGGTGCCGGGCAGGGAAATCCTGCGCGATAACTTCGATTGCCTGTTTGCAAACAATCCACTACTGGTTGCATTTGGCGAAGATGTGGGCAAAATTGGAGGTGTGAATCAGACCTACGAAGGACTTCAGACCAAATATGGCAAGCACCGCATTTGGGATACAGGCATCCGGGAAGCCACCATCATCGGACAAGGGCTGGGCATGGCCATGCGTGGTTTTCGCCCCATCGCCGAAATACAGTATTTTGACTACCTCTTATATGGCCTCCAGGTGATGAGCGACGATCTCGCCACTTTACATTACAGGACACGTGGGGGGCAAAAAGCACCCGTGATCGTGAGCACACGCGGACACCGCCTGGAAGGCATCTGGCACAGTGGCTCGCCCCTGAGCATGGTCATCAATTCCATCCGGGGTGTGCACGTGGCCGTTCCCCGCAACATGACGCAGGCAGCCGGATTTTATAATACTTATCTCGAATCGGATCAGCCTGTTTTGATTATTGAACCTTTGAATGGCTACCGCCTTCGTGAACGCAAACCGGATAACCTGGGTGAGTTCAGGGTGCCGGTTGGCCAACCCGAAGTGTTGACAAAGGGAACAGATGTTACACTGGTAACCTACGGAAGTTGCGTTAGAATTGCAGAAGATGCTGTGGAGCAGCTGAAAGGTTTTAATATTTCAGTGGAACTGATCGATGTGCAGACCTTGCTTCCATTTGACATAAATCACCGCATCGTTGAATCGGTTAAAAAGTCCAACAAAGTGGTTTTCTTTGACGAAGATGTGCCTGGTGGTGCCACCTCTTTTATGATGACAAAAGTACTCGAAGAACAAGGAGGATATTTTCACCTGGATGCAGAACCGGTCACACTCACCTCCAAAGCTCACCGTGCTGCCTATAGCACTGATGGCGACTACTTTTCCAATCCCAACGCGGAGGATGTTTTCGATACCATCTACAACCTGATGCACGAATACCATCCGGGAAAGTATCCAAAGATATTTTGATTCAACCCCCTACGGACGGGACAGGTGCGTGTTTATTAGATTGTTATAATATTCAGGATCAATCATTTGAGCCAATCGTGACTTTTAGGTTTAAAGATTTCTGATACACTGCAAATAAATTGCCATGAGCAGTGCTCAAGGCAGGTGAATGGCTTCCTTTTGAAACCTGGATGTTGAATTCTCCATACAAATAGGATCATTTTTTACTTTTCTAAAGCTGATAAATGTTCTCAAATCCAAATAACCAAACGAGTTAATCAGAACCCAATTTACCTGGCTGAATCGGCAGGAAAATGGGAATTGTTATTTGTGGATCAAAGAATCACCACATGTTTAAAAGACATGTTGAAATAAAAACACTTATTTTTGTATCAAATTCATTCTCTGTGATTCGGTTTATTGCATACATGTTATTGTTTTCAATTCTGGTTGCAGCAGGGGCTTGCAACAATGCTGGGGAGGAAATGGCTGATATTCATCAGAAGAAAAGTGATGAATCATCTGATATCAGCCCGGAAGCTCAATTCATTTCACCCTTAGCTTCTATCGAATCATTTCAAATTGCAGTAGCAAGAAATGACACCATTTATTCATCACATAATCAAACAAATGTTGCCAGAGAAGTACCAATGACCATTCAGGAAATGGCTGCAAAAAATGGCGGCCTAAAGCAAACGGATCGCAGCACTCCCTTGCAGGGCCAGCATATGTTTCTTAAACCTTTCGGTTCCTCCTGGCAATTGCGTGTGCTTTTCGAAAACGATATTTTCGCCAACACCGATTATTATTATACCAATGGTGTCAATATAGCTTTTACAACTCCGCTGGCACGCACAGGATTGTATTTTCTGTTGGCAGGTGTGTCGAAGAATCCTGATGTGGAATGCACAGGATTTTCCATTACTCAAAAAATATACACACCAACCAATCCCGATGTTGACTATGTACTCGCCGGCGACAGGCCATTTTCGGGTTATCTTACACTGGAACAGTTCAGGGAAACCTACGCTTTAAAAAGCAAGCTGATCATGAGAAGCAGTCTCGAATTTGGTATCCTTGGACCAGCCTCTTTTGGGGGAAAAGTGCAATCGTCAATTCACCAGATCGAACCCATTGGCTGGGACAACCAAATACAAAACATGGTGGTAGTCAATTACCGGTTTTTAGTTGAAAAAGGATTAATCAGCCACCCCAACGCCGAGTTAAATGTTACCGGGTCGGTAAGTGCAGGCACCGCTTTTAACAATATAAGACCCGGGATTTATTTTCGGGTAGGACAATTTATCCCGTTATTGCGCGGCGATGCCTCCCTCGCCGAAAATGGTTTAAATACAATGAACTGGCAATATTGGTTTTTCATAAAAACCCAAGCGTCCATCGTTTTGTACGATGCAACCCTTCAAGGTAGTTTATTTTCAAGTCAAAACTCGTATATTATCCCGGCAAATCAAGTCAATAGGTTCGTTCCACAGGCAACCACCGGCTTGGCTTTGTATTACAAAAGAGCCGGATTGGAGTTATCGGCACATTATTTAACTCCCGAATTTAAAGGAGCTCAATACTTCAGGTGGGGAGGTATACGCCTGGTTTACAGTTTTTAATTCAGTCTAAAATAAATGAAAATACAAAAATCAACCAATGGTCATCCTAAAAAATTTGACTACCCTACGCAGGGAGAACTTCAGTTTCCGGTTACTTATGAATTAAAAGTAGTTTTTGATGCCCATTCCGATGATACAGAAATAAAAAATCGATTGGAAGCTATTTTTAAACAACTCCGGATCAGTCATGCTTTTTCAGGAATAAAAACCAGCAGCAAAGGCAGTTACCACAGCTATTCGTATCAGGTTTCCATCGTCGATAAAACCATGATGGAGAACCTTTATATCGAACTTAAAAGTGTGCCCGGACTAAAAACAGCATTGTAATGGAAAAAGTCTTAGCCGTTTCCATTGGAGGAGCTGCTGGCGCAGTATTGCGATATATCATCTTCCTGTATTTCGATAAAGGGCACGATCATTATTTCCCTTGGGCGACCCTGGTCATCAACCTGATTGGATCGTTTCTCATCGGTTTTTTGTGGGGTCTTTTCGACAAGATTTACGTTAGTCCCGGCATTCGCCTGTTTATATTTGTCGGCTTGTTAGGCAGCTTCACCACTTTCTCAACCTTTGCGTTCGAAGTGTTCAACATGGGCAAAAACGGGAGCGAAATGCAAGGGCTTATTTATATGGCCGGAACCAACATCGTTGGAATTTCTTTGGCTGCCGGCGGATATTATTTATCAAAACTAATCTGATGCACGAGATTGAACCTTTTTACGAGTGGCGCGACTTTTATGTGGCCTCCGAGGACCGTTACTCGCCCTTTTATGGACGTGAATACAGCGAATTTGAACTGACCCACGCCATATACAACTACCTGATACACCCACAGTGGGATCATTTTGGTTCCGCCACCCTCTATCTAAAATTGCTCATGGTAAACGATGAAAAGCAGTACGCCATCATCGAATTGATGGGTGAATGGAACGATATCTTGTACAACGATGTCATGTATCTTTATCAGGAAGTAATTGAGCCATTGTTCGACCGGGGCATTGTATATTACATCCTGATAGGCGAAAATGTGCTGAATTTCCATGCCGACACGTCCGACTATTACGAAGAATGGTCGGATAACCTGGGAGATGGGTGGATCGTATGTTTGAATTTCAGAAACCACTTAATAGATGAATTTACAAATGCCAGCATCGACTTCTACATGGCCATGGGAGGCAAGTTTAATGAACTCAACTGGCGTTCCTATTCGCCCGATGAGCTTTTCCACAAGGTTAACAGGATGATCACCAAAAGGTTAAATCCATGAGCTTAAAAGCCATCCGTTTGACCATTTTTGGAAAAGTGCAGGGTGTAGGTTTTCGGTTTTATACCCAGCGCAAAGCGCAGGAATTGAATCTTACCGGATGGGTAAAAAACCAACGTGATGGCTCCGTTTATGTTGAAGCCGAAGGCGAAAAGCAAGCCGTTGATACCTTTATCGATTGGTGCAACGAAGGTCCATCCTGGGCTGAGGTGCGCTTGGTACAAACACAGGAAATTCCCTTGCAGGGATTTGATGGATTTGTGGTGAGGTAACAACAAACGCATCCTGTTTTGTCAACTCAACAGTTTAATGAAGGACTTCCAACTTAAATATATATTAGCTCAAAATGAATTCTTCCATGCTCGTAAAATCTCGCGTTTTCCAGGAGGACCCGGTAGTTTTTCAATCCGAAATCCAACCGATTGTAATGCTCGTTTTACCAATCCCTTGCAGGAATAAGTCACCAAAATCCCACCCGGCTTCAGGGCTTCATACAATTTCTTAAATCCATGTTCAGTCCACATTTCAGGTTGTGAATCCGGTGAAAAAGCGTCAAAAAAGACCACATCGTATTGGGTGTGCTCCGGTTTGGCATCCTGAAAAGAAACCAGCTGTTTGTCGAGATAAAAGAGCGGGCTAATTGGAATGGAACTCTGTGCCGATTCATGCATGCGACGGAACAATGTGATATCGATATCCAGCAAATCAGCAAAGTTTAACTTTTCGGCTTCAGCGACAGACACAGGAAATAACTCAATCGCAGTGTAATGAATTTTCACTTGTTTCTCCTCCCCTGCCTGCAAGGTCAGCAAAGCATTTAACCCTGTACCAAACCCTACTTCAAAAACCCAAACGGTCGATTGATTTAAACATGGCCATAATCCTGCTTCGATAAAAATATGCCGTGACTCCTGAATGGCACCAAAAGTACTGTGGTAATGTTCACCACTTCGGGCATTGTATAGAGTCGACGAACCATCAGCTGTAATAACAAGCTGATTATTAACAGAATTCATTATTCAAATTAGGGACTGCAAAGATGCGAAAAAATGATATTGTCCTCAAAGGAACATGAAATAGTTCATTGATTTTTTACGTAGTCCTTTGTTTAGTCATCCAAATTTGAAATTACATTTGCATCCATTTTTAATCTTGAAACGGGTGCAGCAAATTCCAAAACCAATTTCACTCAAATGAAAAGTATTTACACCATTGCACTGCTGGTGCTCTCGAACACTTTTATGACTTTTGCCTGGTATGGGCATCTTAAGTTTAAAGAATGGAAATGGTTTGAGGGATGGCCGCTGGTGGTGATCATTTTAGTCAGTTGGGGCATCGCGTTGTTCGAATACATGTTTCAGGTGCCTGCTAACCGGATAGGATATCAGGAAAACGGCGGGCCATTTTCACTCGTTCAGCTTAAAGTAATCCAGGAGGTCATCACGCTGGTTGTTTTTTCAATGTTTACATTGGTTTTATTTAAAAACGAAACGTTCAAATGGAACCACCTGTTAGGTTTTGTTTTTTTAATACTCGCGGTTTATTTCATTTTCAAAAAGTAGTCAATCCAAACAGGTTGATATTGAATGTTTCTGTTCGAGTTTCAACCACGTTTATGCTTTACGTAATTAAGGTAATGGCTCATCGACCTGGTCACGCAAATCATTTGAAACGAATCTAAATTAGAATGACTGTTAAAAAAATAACAGCCTAATCGGATGAAAAAACCTACCTTTGTGGGGTTCAATTTTTTAACAAAAATCCGTTAAAACAGCTATAGTTTATGAAAAAAAATGTGATTATTATCGGCGCTGCCGGACGCGATTTCCACAATTTCAACACCTATTACCGTGGAAATGAAAATTATAATGTAGTCGCTTTTACTGCCGCTCAGATTCCTGATATTGACGGCAGAAAATACCCGACTGAATTGGCAGGGGATTTATATCCCGAAGGAATTCCTATTTATGATGAGTCGAACCTTCCTCAATTGATAAAAGATTTAAAAGCAGACGATTGTGTTTTCTCCTACAGCGATGTTCCTTATCCAAGGGTGATGGGTGTTAGTGCCATCGTAAATGCAGCAGGGGCTAACTTTATCCTGCTCGGACCCAGGGATACCATGGTAAAAAGCACCAAACCTGTGATTGCTGTTGGCGCGGTTCGCACCGGATGCGGAAAGAGCCAGACTTCACGCAGGGTGATTGAATACCTCATGGAAAAAGGCCTGAAAGTGGTTGCCGTTCGTCATCCCATGCCTTATGGCGATTTAAACGCACAAAAAGTACAGCGGTTTGCCACCGTGGCCGACCTGGCAAAACACAAATGTACCGTAGAAGAAATGGAAGAATATGAACCACATGTAGTGCGCGGAAATGTGATTTATGCCGGTGTAGACTACGAAGCCATTTTACGTGCTGCAGAAGTTGACCCGGATGGTTGCGATGTAGTGCTTTGGGATGGAGGTAACAATGATTTTCCTTTTTATAAACCCGATTTAAACATCACCGTGGTCGACCCACACCGTCCCGGTCATGAACTTTCCTACTATCCCGGTGAAGTAACCTTGCGTTTAGCCGATGTGGTAGTCATTAACAAGATGGATACAGCTGCTCCCGAAGCCATTCAAACCGTACGTGAAAATATTTATAAAGTAAACCCGACAGCCATTGTTGTGGATGCTGCTTCGCCAATCGCGGTGGACGATCCAGGTATCATCAAAGGCAAACGGGTGTTGGTGGTTGAAGATGGCCCAACCCTCACCCATGGTGAAATGAAAATTGGTGCCGGTACGGTTGCCGCCCGCAAGTTTGGAGCCGCACAACTGGTTGATCCACGTCCATTTGTGGTGGGTAAACTGGCTGAAACGTTCCGCATTTACCCCAACATCGGAACCTTGCTTCCCGCCATGGGATACAGCGATCAGCAGCTCAAAGACCTGGAAACTTCTATCAACAATACCGATTGTGATTCTGTTGTAATTGGTACACCCATCGATTTGAACAGGATTGTTAAAATCACCAAACCCAACACCCGGGTGTATTACGACTTACAGGAAATTGGCCAGCCCGACCTTAAAGGTATTCTTGATGACTTTGTAAAAAAATTCAAACTGGATTAATTAACACTTTTCCTTTAAAGGCGGTCTTCGGGCCGCTTTTTTTTTGATCCCCAGGCAATATGAATGAAGATTGGTCAGAGATGAGCAGCTCCTCAGAAATATCCACCCCTCTGGCGCGCAAATGTTTCGCGTGCCTTGATTTGCTCCTGATTTTGTGAATACATCATTATTTTATGATCAGTATTAGTTTAGTTGTTAAAATCCACGAAACGAATTCCGGGGTTACAAGATCGGTCGTGCCTGTCACGTTTATACGGGGTGCTATTTCCCTATTCTAATCCCCAATAAATTAATGTGAACCAAGAAAATCCATGCAATTGATACCACCGTAACCGCATGATGTGTACTTTTGAAGCAAATTTATAAAAATGCGTTTGTTTGCAGCTATTGTTTTATCTTGTCTCTTACTGCCCGCGGCCATGACCAAAGCCCAATCTACCGGGTTTGGCAGCAACGTGATGTCTGTCGGGAAGGTGGATGAAAGCCCAAATCTTCCCACCAAAGTGAGTGTCAGTCTGGGAACTTCATTTATGGCATTTTCAGGGGTCAATGCCATCAACACCTGGATCATGCCGCGAATTACCATGCCTGTCACCAAAAAATGGAGTATCTCCTATGGGATGGGCTATTCGGCTATTTTTATAAATGGTTTTGAAAGTACATCCGGGCAGCCAAACCAAAGTCAATACGGGCATCTGTTTGTTTCCGGACAATATTTGCTTACTAAGAGAATCACTCTCACGGGGACAGCCTACAAAACCATGATACTTAATCCATCTCCAAAAGACGACCAACCCAGGGATAGCCGGTTGGATTTCAGCAGCCAGGGTGTGATGCTCGATATGAATTATCAGGTAACCGACCATTTTCAAATCAACGTGGGCCTGGAGTACCGAAAGCAAAACTATCCCATATACCCGGGAATGCATCCCGGTTTTTCAACCGGTTCTGGCAACTTCATGAATGAACGTTATCTTCCTTATCCATAATCATATAGCCAAATGGCCTGTTGTGCCCGGACAACTTACCTTAATAAAATAATTCCACCATGAACCTATTGAAAAGAATTGAGGCATTTGCCCGTTTGGGTTATCTTATGCAGGAATCAGGAAATGCAGGCAACCAACCTTCATTTAAAGGTGCTGAGGAACAGCGTGCTTTCGAAGAACTTCAATTTGAAATCGTTGATGCGCCGCATTACAATGGGTGGTTTACAGAGCCGATGGTACGAAAAGCCATCAGCTCGTTAGGCAATTCAATGACCATGGATAACCTTGAAAAATGGCTGAAACCATACCCGAAACATCTCACGGAAATAAATGGAAATCACAGCATTGGCCTGGTAATGGCTGGTAATATCCCGGCAGTAGGGTTTCACGATTTGCTGTGCGTACTCATTACAGGAAATAAGCTTAAAGCCAAACTTTCATCCGATGACAACCGGCTGATACCCGCTTTGACAAAGTTACTGGTGGCCATCGAACCAGGATTTGCTGATTCTGTTATGTTCACAAATGACCGACTCAATGGCTTTAATGCCATCATTGCCACGGGGAGCAACAACTCAGCCCGTTATTTTGAGTATTATTTTGGAAAGTATCCACACATCATCCGGAAAAACAGAAATGGCGTTGCTGTACTTACCGGTAAGGAATCTCAGGACGAACTTCAACTTTTATGCAGCGATATTTTCAGCTATTATGGATTGGGATGTCGCAATGTTTCGCACCTGTTTGTACCTGACGAATATGATTTCGTTCCACTTTTAGATACTTGTCAACAGTGGGTTGCAATGAACGACAACCACAAATATTTCAATAATTACGAATACAACAAGGCCATTTTTCTGGTGAACAGCACTCCTCATTTCGATGCAGGAAACCTCCTCGTCACCGAAAGCACCTCCCTGGCATCTGCTGTAAGCGTGCTTCATTACGAATACTATTCAACTTTTGATGAACTGCAAAAAAAACTGGAGATGATACATGATCAAACCCAATGTGTGGTTGCTGCTGATCCCCTTTTTAACTTTAGTATTCCTTTTGGCAAGAGCCAGGAACCTCAACTTTGGGACTACGCGGATGGAATAGATACCATCGGGTTTTTGGTGGGTCTCAAATAAAGAATTTATTTTTTCCAAATTATTTGGTTATTACCTCCAAAGCAACTATTTTTGCAGCCCTTTAAAAGTGCATTGAAAAATCAGGAAAAATGAAAAAAGATATTCACCCAAAGAACTACAGACTGGTCGTTTTTAAGGACATGTCAAACGATTACAGCTTTATAACCAAATCAACTGTGAACACCAAGGACACGATTGAGTGGGAAGATGGTAAAGAATACCCGTTGGTAAAACTCGAAATTTCACATACTTCTCATCCCTTCTTTACAGGTAAGAGCAAGTTGATTGATACTGCCGGTCGTGTTGATAAATTCAAAAACCGCTACAAAAAGCATTTCGACCAGAAAACACCTTAATCATTTTTTCGTCGATTCAACATATAAAGTCCTTGTGTTTCGACACAAAGGGCTTTTTTTTTATTAACAAGCAATTTTCTAAGTGCTTTTTCGTATCTTTATGGCAACACATAAAAAATCATATAAATCAACTTGTGTATGAATTATATTCTCTTTGACAGCTTTGGAAGAGACAGCCTGCTGCCTTTTACTTTTACGCGTCCGGTGGCCGATATCCGGGTTGGAATACTCACCATCCGTGAAAAATGGGAGTTTTACCTGAAATCGGCAACTTCTTCTCTTACACAACAATACCTTAACCCTAAGTTTCCCATTCAGAAAGAAAAAGACAACCTGCTCATCAATGGATCGGTATTTCCTACAACCAGGTTGGTAAAGAAAATTGCTGAACTTGAGCCCGGTCAGATCCTGGCAAAAGGAGAAATCATCATCGCCATGAGGGTGGAAGAATCTCAAATTGATGACTTTGCATCGCAAGAAATCGACAGTACCATTGAGTGGGAGGAGGAAATGGTCAAGCTGAATGAAAATTGGGAGATCTTTTCATTTAACCCGACAGCAATTGTTGAAGATTTTAAACTCATCACAGCTGGCAGAAAGTCGCAACCACTAAGCAAAACAAACTTTGTTACCGGCGATCCGAAGTTAATTTTCCTCGAAGAAGGCGCCCGTTCTGAATTTGCATTTCTCAATACTACCGATGGCCCCATTTATATCGGTAAAGAAGCCGAAATCATGGAAGGTTCCAAAGTGCGGGGACCATTTGCTTTGTGCGAACATGCTCATTTAAAAATGGATGCGAAGATTTACGGAGGAACTACCGTTGGGCCTTATTCCAAAGTAGGCGGTGAAGTAAGCAACTCGGTCATTTTTGGATATACCAATAAAGGCCATGACGGATTTTTGGGAAACTCGGTTTTGGGTGAATGGTGCAACCTGGGTGCAGATACCAATACATCGAACCTAAAGAACACCTATGATATCGTCCGGCTTTGGTCATACGACAAAGAATCGTTTGTCAGCACCGGATTGCAGTTTTGCGGCCTTATCATGGGCGATCACAGCAAATCAGGAATCAACACCATGTTTAATACCGGGACGGTGGTGGGAGTTTCGTGTAACCTGTATGGTGCAGGGTTTCAACGGAATTTCGTTCCCTCATTTTCATGGGGAAGCCCCAGTGGAATGAAATCCTACAACTTCACCAAAGCCGTTCAGGTGGCTGAAGCGGTATATAAGAGACGGAATAAGGAATTCGACCAAAAAGAGAAAGATATTTTCGAATTCCTCTACAACCTCAATGCAGACTAAACCAGCCTGGTAAAACAGCCTTTGGCATATCATTTGACCTGTTATAAAGCCTGTTTAACATTCAGGTCGATCTGTTTAACTGAAATCCGTATCAGGTTGTATTACAACCATTTGATAATATTTATGAAATAGATCAGTTTTCGTACTGACATTTTGACCGTCACAAAAATCAAACTATGAACCACCTTTTGTCATTGACAGATATCATGGATGCAGAAACCGAATTTTTCCCTTTACTTTCATCAGAAGATGAAGAGATGATGAACTCGGAAGATGTTCCTCCGATTTTACCCATATTACCATTGCGCAACATGGTGCTTTTTCCCGGAGTGGTTATTCCCATTACCGTTGGCCGGGACAAATCCATCAGCCTGATCAGAGAAGCATACAAGGGAGACCGCACCATTGGTGTGGTAGCTCAAAAAAACGGGGAAGTAGAAGACCCTTCTGAGGAAGATCTGAACCGTGTTGGAACTGTTGCCAAAATCATCAAAATACTTCAGATGCCCGATGGCAATACCACCGCCATTATCCAGGGTAAAAAGCGCTTCGAAATCAAGCAAATCATCCAAAGTGAACCCTATTTCAAAGCCGAAGTAAACGGATTTGAAAAGTCTAACTACCTACCCGACAACAAAGTATTTGATGCCATTATTTCGTCAATCCGTGACCTTTCGGTACAAATCATCGAAAAATCACCCAACATTCCTTCTGAGTCGGCTTTTGCCATCAATAATATTGAAAGCGCCGTGTTCCTTGTCAATTTCGTATCATCCAATCTGAACACCGACAACCTGACCAAACAGGCCCTTTTGGAAATGACTGATTTGGAAGCCCGCGCCAACAGAGTGTTGGAATTGATGACGGTAGAATTGCAGATGCTCGACCTGAAACACGACATCCAACGGAAAGTAAAAGTTGATCTGGATAAACAACAACGCGACTACTTATTAAACCAGCAGTTGAAGACCATCCAGGAGGAACTGGGCGGTGGTCCCCACGACACAGAAGTGAAGGAGTTGAGCGTAAAGGCGGCCAAAAAGAAATGGAGTAAGGAAGTTGGTGAAACATTTAAACAAGAGTTTAGCAAATTACAGCGCATGAATCCCGCCGCAGCGGAATACAGCATCCAGCTCAACTACCTTGAATTGTTTGTTGAATTGCCCTGGAGCGTTTATTCCAAGGACAACCTCGACCTGAAGCATGCGTTAAAAGTATTAAACAACGACCATTACGGCCTGGAAAAAATAAAAGAACGCATCATCGAATACCTCGCCGTTCTGAAGCTTAAAAACAACATGAAAGCGCCCATCCTGTGCTTTGTTGGCCCTCCCGGGGTAGGTAAAACCTCTCTCGGAAAATCCATCGCCAAGTCATTGGGTCGTAAATATTTACGTATGTCGTTGGGGGGTGTGCGCGATGAGGCTGAACTGCGCGGGCACCGTAAAACCTATATTGGCGCCATGCCGGGAAGGATTATTCAAAGTATTAGAAAAGCCAAAACATCCAATCCGGTTTTCATGCTGGATGAAATAGACAAGGTGAGCAGCAACAACTACAGCGGCGATCCGCAGGCGGCTTTGCTCGAAATACTTGATCCGGAACAGAATATCGCCTTTTACGATAACTACCTCGAACAAGAATACGACCTTTCGCGGGTGATGTTTATTGCTACTGCCAACACGCTGTCGACGGTTCATCCGGCATTGCGCGACAGGATGGAAATCATCGACCTGGCAGGCTACCTGATGGAAGAAAAAGTGGAGATCGCCAAGCGGCATTTGATACCAAAACAACTGGAGGAGCATGGCGTAAGAAAAGATCAGGTGAAACTGAGCAAAATTGTCATCGAAAAAATCATCGATCAATATACACGTGAAGCAGGAGTACGGTTGCTTGAAAAACAATTTGCCAAAGTGATTCGCAACAGGGCCAAATTCATTGCCATGGACGAAGTCTATGAACCGAAAATCGAACCGGCTGATTTAAAAGCAATTCTGGGGGCACCCATTTATCAAAGAGACAAAGACATCTCGAATGATGTGGCCGGTGTGGTCACCGGATTGGCCTGGACAGCAGTTGGTGGCGAAATCCTATTTGTCGAAGTCAGCCTCAGCAAAGGAAAAGGCTTGCTAAAGCTTACCGGAAATTTGGGGGACGTGATGAAAGAATCTGCCACGCTGGCATTCGAGTATTTAAAATCGCATGCACGTTATTTGGGTATTGATGATGAGGTATTTGAGAAATGGAATGTGCATGTGCATGTACCTGAAGGTGCTACTCCCAAAGATGGTCCATCGGCCGGGGTTACCATGCTCACCGCGCTCACCAGTGCATTTACACAACGAAAAGTTAAGGCTCAAATAGCCATGACCGGGGAAATGACCCTGCGCGGGAAAGTGCTTCCTGTGGGAGGTATTACAGAAAAAATACTGGCCGCCAAACGAGCCAATGTAAAAGAAATCATCCTGTCGAAGGAAAACTTAAAGGACATTGAAGAAATTGATGAAAATTACATCAAAGGACTCAAGTTCATTTATGTGAGCAACGCCATGGAAGTACTGGAAGCCGCCTTATTAAAAACAAAGGTTGATCGTCCCCTGGAAATCTGAAAAAACGTGGTCCCGGACCGGGTTGTAAATGCAGGAGAGGTCAGGTATTTGTTTACCTTAAATGACAAAAATACTTACTTCACTACAATAAACCTGCACGAGGTTTTGGTATTCTTTCCCATCAAAACAGCCTCATAAATACCTGATTTCCATTCTTTCAAATTGATTATCAACTTGTTGCCTGACAAATGTGTCAATTGAAAAACCTGGTTTCCTGTGGCGTCGTAGCATATAAATTTGGCATCCGGGTCAAAACCAACTTCACTAAAAAACGCAACCTGATCCTTGGCGGGGTTTGGAAAAGCCAACAGTCGTTCATCTGTACCCGTATTGAATTGAGGCACGCTTAGAAGCGTAGTTGCCTGCTTCAACACGATATCCTGATTCGGGTCAAAATATAGCATACCGGGTTCACGATCGAATTCAAAAATGAAATGTTCGTTATTGACCAAATTCCGAACTCTGACGATGGTATCGGTACCATCATAAAAAGCCACCATTACCTCCAAATCCATCGGAAAGAAAGGAGCATCGCTTTGAACCTGACTGGTCAGAAAATGGGCTTGCCAACTTCCAGGCGGTTCTTCAGTAAAATAAAATTCGTTAAAATAAACCGGATGGTTGGGTTGCTTCACCCAGGCATCGAAATACCAATGCAAATCCTCACCGGCTATCTCCCCTATTTTTGTTGCAAAATCATCCGTTACAGCCGTTTTAAATTTAAAATTAACAGTATCCTCAGCATAGCTTTTGATGGCCTCAAAATACACCTCATCACCAAGCAAATAACGCAATTGGTGAAGCACACAGGCCGACTTGGCATAAGTAATGGAATAATTGAACATCACACCATTATTTGGCGGGTTGTCAATCCACGACTCATTGTAAATGGCCCAACCCGGATTTTGGCTCAGATAGGTACCGGCATAATTTAAAACACGGTTTTTATAGTTGGTGTAATTGTATGGCTCCAACCACAAAGCTTCCGACCACGTAGCAAAACCTTCATTCAACCACAGGTCGGCCCAGGTTCCGGGGCTGATCATATCGCCAAACCACTGGTGCGCAAACTCATGTACCATCAGGCCTTCGTTCCAGCAGCCGTAACATAGCGTGGTCAGCGTTTGGTTCTCCATCCCACCCCAGACGAATTCGTCATTGGCAGTGGCGAAACCACTCTTGGTGAAAGGATATTCCCCATATTTATTTGAAAAATAGTACGCCATGTTGTTCACCTTGGCCATCGCGCCAATGCCAGGCGTATCCTCACCGTAATAATATACAAATGGAACAGAAGCCCCATCGGATGGCCGTGTCCAATACAATGTAGAGCGGTGATAGCCTTTTTTGGCCGTAATAACCATCAGATAGGTAGCGATGGGAATTTCACTCAGCCAATGATACTCAAGAGTACCTGCATCCACGATGCTGTCGACCAGGGTACCGTTGGAACCGAGCATCACATCATCAGGCACCAGAGCAAATACTTCGAGTGAAGCCTTATCAGAGGGGCTGTCGTAACAAGGGAACCACTTGCGCGCTCCCTGCGGCTCACAGTCGGTAAACAGGTAGCCGCCTGATACAAAAAATGCCCCGTCTTCCACCTCCAGATGTTGATAATCGATGGTAATGGAAGCTGTTTCCCCGGGTGAATAGGTTCTGTCGAGCTGCACGGTCAGTAAGTTGTTTACATGATCGAACGAAATACCGGCCCCTGAAACTTGTGTGATGAGCAAAGATGACTGCACCGCGTTCAGGACAATGGAATTAAGTGATGAATCCACTTTGAACTCTACCACGGCCTGTCCATCAAACACCTGGGTATAGGGGGAGTCAAAATTGTCGAGGAAATCGAGAGTCAGCGTGTATTTTTGCACATCATAACTGTGTCGGGGCGAATTCGGTCCAAGCTGAGCGCGTTCTAAGTGGTAGTGCTGTTTTTTCATGGAACAATAGGTTGCACCATCGGTTTCAGCTTGGGAAATAAGCAATTGAGGTATGCTTGTCATCAGCAGTAAAACCATGAAAATACGAATCGTTTTCTTATTCATTGAAGGTTTTGTTAATTTTGACGGATAATACACAAAAGTAAAAGAATAAATTACATCTCGATTGAAAAAAACACCTGTTTATAAAGTCCTTTTAAGTCTCCTTCTTTTCAGTTCAATCTTGGGTTGCCATCCTCGCAAACAACAGATGGAAAACCAACTGTTTCGTTACAACGAGGCAGCAGGATTGGTCAATCTCGATCCGGCCTTTGCACGCGATCAGTCGCATACCTGGGTTTGCAACCAGTTGTATGATGGATTGGTTCAACTCAACGACAGTTTGAAAGTGTTACCGGCCATAGCCCATTCATGGGAAATTTCTCCTGATGGGCTCGACTACACTTTCCACCTGCGCAAGGATGTTCTCTTCCACGAAGACCCTGTTTTCGATAACAAAACAAGGATAGTTACAGCCGGGGATGCCGCATACAGTTTAAAGCGTCTGCTCAACCCCTTAACAGCTAGTCCCGGGGAATGGGTACTTTCGAAAGTCCTATGGACGAATGGGGTTCCGGTCATCAACGCGACAAATGATAGCACGCTTACCATCAGGCTTGAACAGCCTTTCCCTCCTTTTTTAAGCATCCTCAGTATGCCCTATTGTTCGGTGATTCCAAAAGAAGCGGTGGATTATTATGGAAAAGAATTCAGGGTTCATCCTGTGGGAACCGGTCCGTTTCAGATGCAAAACTGGATCGAAAACATCAAGTTGGTATTGCGACGAAACCCACATTATTTTGAAAAATCGGGTGACACCTCTCTCCCATTGCTGGATGGTATCGCCATTTCGTTCCTCATTGATAAGATGACTGCTTTCATGGAATTTGCCAAAGGCAATTTCGACTTTATGTCAGGAATCGACCCCTCCTACAAGGATGAACTACTCAACAAGTCAGGAGAACTTAAATTAAAATACCGGGACCGTTTTTCCCTGCTAAGTCAACCCTTCTTAAATACAGAATACCTGGCCATACTCGTCGACACCTCGTTGGCCTCAGTCCGAAATAGTCCGCTAGCCATTAAAAAAGTACGCCAGGCCATCAACTACGGGTTCGACCGACAGAAGATGTTGCGCTATCTCAGGAACAACATCGGCGTTGCCGGAACCAAAGGCATGATTCCTAACGGGATGCAGGCTTTCAATCCAACCGCCCGTTATGGATATGACTTTCAGCCTGAAAAGGCCAGACAATTGCTTGGTGAAGCAGGGTTTTCTTCCGAGAACCCGATACCGCTCATTACGTTGGTCACCACACCAGATTACCTGGATATCATCAAGTTTGTGCAATCGCAGCTTCAGGAAATAGGGTTCACAATAGCAGTAGAAGTTTCTCCTCCCGGCTCTGTCAGGGAAATGAAAGCACAAGGTAAAATTCCATTTTTCAGGGCTTCTTGGATAGCCGACTATCCCGATGAAGAAAACTACCTTTCCTTATTTTATTCTAAAAACTTTGCTCCTCAAGGGCCCAATTACACTCATTTTTCCATGCCAGAATATGATTCCATCTATCAATTGGCCATGTCAGAATCCAATTCAAACCAACGGACTGCTTATTACCGTCAGCTCGACAGCCTCATCATGGAGGAAGCGCCTGTGGCCATATTATATTATGATGAATCGATAAGAGTTGTTCAGAAAAATGTAGTTGGTATTACCACCAATCCCATGAATATGTTGAATTTAAAACGAGTGACGAAAACCCTGAACAGCCTTTAATTTGTTAAATGATTTTATCTAAAACTACATGAGTAAACTGATCACGATCAACGCTTTAGACGATATACCGGCAGCTTACCGGAACACGCCCATCGGATTATTGGTATCCTATCACAACCGGCTTCAGGATTTCGAACCTTACGAAAAGGCACAACTTCTGGTTGGAATGTGCATGGATAACCGAAAACATCTGCATATTCCCGATAATTTCACCTTCATTATCCGATCGGGTGGAGCCAACTTAAAATACAGTGAGTTCAAAGTATCTTATGCCATTGCCATTGGAGATATTCAGCACATTGCACTTATCGGACACAACAACTGTGGCATGGTTAACCTGGCGGCACGTAAAGATTTGTTTATTGAAGGTCTTATAGAAAAAGCAGGTTGGGACAGGATGTTTGCCGAAGAACACTTTAATCATTATGCTCCCTATTTTGAGATAAAAAACGAAGTCGATTTCATATTAAGTGAAGCCAAACGACTCAGATTGCGCTATCCAATGATCATGGTTGCCCCACTGTTCTATCAGGTCGAGGACTCGAGACTTTATTTTATAAAGGAAACGTCCCTTTGATTTGTTCCGAACAAAAAAAACTCAATATCTATTCAGCAATTTTTTATATTTATTGTATATTTACAAATTGTAGCATTTGAACTGTTAACCAAGGCATTGAGAGGAGAGATTATTGAATTTAAATCATTTATTACTGTTGCTCGTTTAATATATTTCAACTCTCCTCCCGGCTTTATTTTGATAGCAATTCCTTCATCTGCTACAACATCAACTCAAGGATTAACGGAATCGGTAACTAAAAAAATGACAACATGAATTCCGATGAAATTAACTTAGAATGCCCTACCTATCATTATTATGGCACCATACCTGAAGGCAAGGTTCAATCACGTGAAGTTAAAAAATCAGCTTCTGCCAGAACAGAAAAAACGCGTCAGCTCTATTTTGACACCAAATCATCTGCGTCTGTAGAATTTCCTTATTGGTACACCCGCCGATGGGAAGAGTTGGAAGGTGAAATATCAATTGTTCGAAGGGCCGAAGCACTGAAAGCAGGTTTTGAACACCTGACACCCGCCATTTTTCCAGGCGAATTGTTGGTGATGGGAAAATCCAATTATCTCAGGGGCTCCTATCCGATGCCATGGCTTTCCGAAGCATTTTTCATGGCGCAGGAAGATCAACTCTATAAAGATGCGCTGGAAGCAGGGAAAATCAGTGCCGATAAAGTGACTACCATGGGACAAGGTGGCGGCAATGTTACCAAAAGTGCCGGAAATGTACTTTCGATTGCAGGAAAGTTCGGTCTCAGAAAAGAGGAAATGCCCATTTTGCTGAATATTGCTAAAAGATGGTTTAACAAGTCGGTGGATGATGTAGGTCATAAGTATGAACAACTGGTACCTGGTTATCACGAAAAAGAAGAAATCATGCGGGCCGTTATTTGCATGTTTGATTCAGGTTATACCTTGCCACAAGGACGTGAGGTGATGAACTACATTTACCCCTTGCAATATGGCATCGAGGGAATTAAAAATATTTGTAATGAGAAAATTGATCAATCAGCCGGAGTTCCCGAAATGGACAGGATCTATTTTTACAAGGCAGTTCATGTCATGCTCGAAGGGATGCAAAAGTGGATTAATAACCATGCTGCTGAAGCCCAACTGATGGCTTCATTCGAAGAAGAGCCTTCAAATAAATCGGAATATCTGGAAATTTCCGACAGACTAACCTGGCTGGCCAACAATCCTCCGCGGAGTTTTCAGGATGCTTTGCAATTGGTTTGGATTTTTCATGTGGCCGTGCTGAATGAGGACGCTATCTCAGGTTTATCACCAGGTCGACTTGGACAAGTATTATATCCTTATTGGAAACAAGACATAGATCAAGGCAAACTAACCAGGGACCGCACACTAGAATTACTCGAGTGTATGCGTATGAAGTTCACCGAACTGGATTGTTTTGCTTCGATGGGTGTTGTGGGTGGCGTACTCAGTGGCAATACATTCAACAACTTATGCATTGGCGGACTGACAAAAGATGGCGAAAGCGCTGCCAACGAATTGGAGATGCTGATGCTGGAATCGGCCATCACCTGCGATACCCCTCAACCCACCCTGAGCTTATTATACGATGAAAAACTTCCCGAAGAGTTTTTGATGAAAGGGATTGAATGTACTAAAATCGGAACCGGATATCCTGCCTGGATCAACAACCGTGTAGCCATGGAATTCCTGCTCAACAATTTTAAAAAAGAAGGAATGGATGTGGAAGAAGCGCGTGCCTGGTCGATTGGCGGATGTCTGGAAACTTCAGCCGGAAGCTGGATGCCCCTGGAGATAAACGGAGTTGTTCATTATATTCCCGGAGGATCGGCACCCGCTACCAGTGTGGGCGTCCATTTTATTTCTTTACCAAAAGTCTTAGAAACGGTATTATTCCACGGATCGGACAAAAGAACAGGAAGGAGGGTATATCCTGATCATGGTTTTGAGCTCAAATCGTATGATGAAATCTGGACAGCCTTCAAACAATATTTTAGCCTGACGGTTGAAGTATTAACGCTTACGAACAACATCCAACACGATATTTGGGGAAAAATATCGCCTTCGATTATCAACAGCATGCTAAAGCCCGACTGTTTGCAAACGGGAAGAGACATCAGTCGAAAAGGCAGCCGTTACAACCGGACTTTTAATGTGGAAATCTGCGGGGGTGTTAATCTAATTAATTCGTTGGCATCCATCAGACAAAATGTTTTTGAGCAGCATAATTTTTCACTTGAAACATTAAAAGAAGCCATTCAGGAAAATTTTGGATATGTTTCGGCACTCGAAACAAAATCGTACAGTTTAACCGAACAACAAAAAACCGAAAACCACCTCAACTGGCTTAAAATTCACAAACAATGCCTGGACGCCCCAAAATATGGCAATGACGATCCCTTTGTAGACGGTATTTTCAAAGAATGGCAGGGATGGTTTAGTGCCATGTGCGAAAATTATCTTTCGCTCTACGGAGAACCGTTATATTCATGCCAGATTTCCGTTTCCACACATGGTCCGATGGGAGCTGTAACCCTCGCCTCCCCGGATGGAAGACTCGGAGGGACTACTTTTGCTGACGGATCAGTTTCCGCCTATCCCGGAACCGACCGAAACGGACCCTACGCCTTGTTTTCTTCTGCTACCTGTTACAACCACGCGTTGTCGCAAAATTCTCAGTTGAACATGAAAATTCACCCGTCCGCTATTCAGGGACGTGAAGGGGCACGCAAATTTTTGGAGTTGATAAAAGCTTACCTGCGAAAAGGAGGATTTCATGTCCAATTCAATGTTGTTGATTCGCGTATGCTGAAAGATGCTCAGAAACATCCTGAAAAATACAGAGGATTGATGGTGCGTGTTGCCGGATTTACACAATATTGGGTTGAACTCGGTAAACAAATACAGGACGAAGTAATTGCGCGTACCGAATACGTCGACATATAATTTAACACCTAAATCAATAGATATGAACCACATGGACTGTGCATATTATTTGGCTGTTGATGTTTACAAGGGAATTTGTAAACGAACAAAGAAAACCATTAACGCAGATGATTCAGCATGCGATGACTTTGAAAAAGCCCCAAAATGCAGATATTGCAAACACTTTTCGCTTAATGGAGATCTCCTGGGTAAATGCATGACCACGACAATAGCTTATCCTGATATGAAGGCTACAACCTGTAAAGATTTTTCATGGAATTGAAAACGCAGGTCGTTGGAAGAATTTTCGATATTCAGGGATTTTCGGTTCATGACGGCCCTGGCGCAAGAAGTGTGATTTTTATGAAAGGATGTTCGTTACATTGTTTTGGTGTTCTAACCCGGAAGGTATCTCTTTCTCTAAACTGCCCATGTACCATGCCGCCAAATGTATTTCCTGTGGTAATTGTATAGCTGCCTGCACCCATCAGGCATTGCAGTTACAGGATGATAAGCTTAAGATTGACAGAATGTTATGCAAACAATGCAACGAACAACCATGTGTTGACCATTGCTTTACGGATGCCTTGCGGATGAGTGGACGCGATGTTTCGATTGAGGAGTTATTTAAAATTATTCAACGCGACCGGCAGTATTGGGGTAAGGATGGAGGAGTAACGTTAAGCGGAGGGGAGCCCCTCAACCAAATTCATTTTGTATCTGACTTATTAAAAAAATGTTACGATGCATACATCCACACGGCCATCGAAACATGTGGACAGGTCCCCTGGGAACATTTTAAAATAACAATCCCCTTTATCGACTGGATTTTTTTCGATATAAAACACATGAATACCTGTATACATCAAACCGGGACATCAAGTGGCAACTCACTCATCCTAAGTAATATCAAAAAGTTAAACGAAACATTTCAAGGCAAACTCGTATTTCGCATGCCCTTTATTCCGGGATTTAACAACGACATTGAAAACATGGCGGCAATTGCCGATTTGATTCTAAGTACGAAATGGAAGGAAATCAACCTGTTGCCATTACATCATCTGGGAAGAGAAAAATACGCTCTTTTGGGCCAGGAATACGAAGGAATTCATTACCAAACTCCTTCGCAACAAGAGTTACTTGAAGCCAAAACCTTTTTTAAGAGCAAGGATATCCGTTGTTATATCGGGGCTGAAATGTCTTAATTATTTTTCAGGTTAACTATTGTATCACAAACCACTTCATCAACTTCAATGTTCATTTCTATCATATCCGATATTTGGTTAATTTTGCGAGATGAGTCAGAAAAATAAACCGGTTTTCGATAGGCGCATCTTTTGGGATGTGAACTTCGACAAGCTTGATTACGATGGCAAAGCCAGCTTTGTGATTGAGCGCGTTTTTGAACGGGGTGATGTGGACGACATACGCCAATGCCGGCGTTATTACGGGGACGAGCTGGTAACGGAAGTCCTGCTGAAAGCCAAATTTTTGCCGGAACACCGCATACATTTGGCGAGTGCAGTCATTGATAAACCCATAGAATCATTCAGATGCTACACCTTGAGACAGTTGAACCCGGGACTCTTTCCTTATTAAAGAAACTAATGAAGTTGCCTTCGCTTCATAAGTTCTCTTTGGTGGGAGGAACAGCCCTTTCGTTGCGTTATGGTCATCGCAGTTCAATTGACCTGGATTTATTTTATCATGAAAAGTTTGACCACCTTCAAATCGAAGACGAATTTGCTCAGGAGTTTGGTAGTGAATTTGTTTATGAAAGCGGTCATAAACAATGGGGAATCTTTTGCTATCTCCGGAAAATTAAAGTTGATGTAGTATATTTTCCACATCAGCCTATTAGTGAATTTGTTGTTGAAGATACTATCAGGATGTACAGCAGTGCTGACATTGCCGCTATGAAGATTCAGGCCATCCTGGGCAGGGCTCAGAAAAAAGACTATTGGGACTTGCATGAATTGCTTCAACATTTTACCTTGCAGCAGCTCATGGACTGGCACAAACAGAAATACCCTACACAGATGCTGGCCATTAGTTTACCTAATGCAATTACCTACTTTATTGAGGCTGAAGACAGTGAAACACCGGTCAGCTTCAAAGGACAAACCTGGCCTCAGATCAAGAGAGACATTTCGAAAATAGTAAGTGATTATTTGAGGTAAGGCTCTGGTTCCATACAAAAACTTAAGAATGGACCCTTCCTTTGAAGCCCTCTAAAACAGTCAACAAATAAAAGCTGATAACTCATGAAATTTTAATCCACTAAAAGAATGTAGTTTAGAGAGTTTTTAGTAATTTTGCAGCCAATTTTTTTTAGTATTTTTAAAAATGATCAATATAACACTTCCTGACAATTCGGTAAAGCACTATGAAGCGGGAGTAACCGCTATGACCATTGCCAGGGACATAAGTGAAGGATTAGCTCGCAATGTACTTGCTGCAAAAGTGAACGGTGAGGTTTGGGACGCTACCAGGCCTCTCTATTCAGATGCCCGTGTACAGTTACTTACATGGAATGATGAAGAAGGCAAATCAGCCATGTGGCATTCATCTGCCCACCTCATGGCCGAAGCCATTGAAATACTTTACCCCGGTGTAAAATTTGGCATCGGTCCCGATATTGAGAATGGTTTTTACTATGACATCGATTTCGGTCCTTACGACATTTCGGACAAAGATTTTGGTAAGATCGAGCAAAAAATGCTTGAGCTGGCCAGAGAAAAACAGACTTACGACAGAAGTGAAGTGAGTAAAAAAGAAGCCATTGACTATTTCACCAACAAGGGTGATGAATATAAACTGGAGCTGATCAAAGACTTACCCGATGGTGAGATTACGTTTTACAAAAGCGGAGTTTTCACCGATCTTTGTCGTGGGCCACACTTGCCCGACACGGGTTTTATTAAAGCCATCAAACTTTTAAAGATCGCTGGTGCGTATTGGCGTGGTGATGAAAAGCGCAAACAGCTTACCCGGATCTATGGAATCAGTTTCCCCAAGAAAAAGGAGCTGGATGACTACCTGGTTTTATTGGAAGAAGCCAGGAAAAGGGATCACCGGTTGTTAGGTAAAGAGCTTGAGTTATTCACGTTTTCGCAAAAAGTAGGTCAGGGATTACCCCTGTGGTTACCTAAAGGAGCTGCATTGCGTGAGAAACTGGAACAATATTTAAAGAGGGTTCAAAAAGATGCAGGATACGATTCTGTCATCACCCCCCACATTGGTAATGTGAACTTGTATAAGACCTCTGGTCATTTTCAGAAGTATGGTGCAGAAAGTTTCCGCCCGATTACCACCCCCATGGAAGGAGAAGAATTTTTTCTCAAACCGATGAACTGCCCCCATCATTGCGAAATATTCAACTTCAAACCCCATTCATACAAAGAATTGCCTATCCGGCTGGCCGAATTTGGAACCGTGTACCGTTACGAGCAAAGTGGCGAACTGCATGGTTTGACCAGAGTTAGAGGTTTTACTCAGGATGACGCGCATATTTTCTGCACACCCGACCAGATAAAAAGTGAGTTTAATGGCGTGATCGACATTATTCAACAAATTTTTAAAGCACTCGATTTTAATGAGGTGTTGATTCAGATTTCGCTCCGCGACCCCAATAATCCGGAAAAATATATTGGTACCGAAGAAAATTGGGCAAAAGCCGAACGCGCCATCATTGAGGTAGGAGAAGAGCGGGGCCTGGGTGCAAAAATCGTGTATGGAGAGGCTGCATTCTATGGACCTAAGATGGACTTTATGGTCAGGGATGCCATTGGGAGAAAGTGGCAGTTGGGCACCATTCAGGTGGACTACAATTTGCCCGAACGGTTTGATTTAACCTATATCGGAGCTGATAATGAAAAGCATCGTCCCGTGATGATTCACCGCGCCCCCTTTGGATCGATGGAACGGTTTGTGGCCGTATTGATTGAACATTGTGCCGGAAATTTCCCGTTGTGGCTTACTCCTGACCAGGTTATCATCCTTCCCATCAGTGAGAAATACCAGGAATATGCAGAAAAAGTTTTAAGTTTGCTAAAAAAACACGAAATTCGCGGCCTGATTGATTCAAGGAGTGAGAAAACCGGAAGGAAGATCAGAGATGCAGAGATGAAAAAGATACCGTTTATGTTGGTAGTTGGTGAAAAGGAAGAAAATGATCAGTCGGTATCGGTTCGTAAGCACGGCGAAGGCGATATGGGAACATATAGCATCAATGACTTTGCTGAACTTATTAACAATGAAGTAAATGCAATCATGCAGGTAAATTAGGTTTAACATAAATAGGAGGAAACATTATCGCAAATTTTAGAGGAAGAGGCGGAGCCCAAATGAAAAAAGAAGATCCTAACAGGATCAATCAACGGATTACCGCGGCGGTGGTTCGTTTGGTTGGAGACAACGTGGAAAGTGGTATATTCCCACTTCGCGATGCCTTAAATCTTGCTGAGGAACAAGCTCTTGATCTGGTGGAAATTTCAGCAAGTGCAAGTCCACCGGTTTGTCGCATCATGGATTACAAGAAGTTTCTTTTTGAACAAAAAAAGAAACAAAAAGAAATGAAGGCTAAGACAGCCAAGGTAATCATCAAAGAAATCAGACTTGGACCCAATACAGATGAACACGATTTTAACTTTAAACTCAAACATGCCGAGAATTTTTTAAAAGAAGGGGCTAAAGTTAAAGTGGATGTGTTTTTCAAAGGGCGGTCCATCATTTATAAAGACAAAGGAGAATATATTCTGTTAAGATTTGCTCAAGAGTTGGAGGAATATGGCAAAGTTGAGAGCCTGCCAAAACTCGAAGGCAAACGCATGATTATGATCCTGACACCAAAAAAGTAATTCTATTGTTCACTAACTATAAATAATTAAGTAATGCCTAAAATGAAAACAAAATCCAGTGCCAAGAAAAGGTTCACCTTTACCGGCACAGGTAAAATTAAGAGGAAGCATGCTTATAAAAGTCACATCTTGACTAAAAAGTCAACCAAACGTAAACGTAATTTAACCTACTTTACAGTGATTGATAAAGCAGATGAAAAGAACATTCGTTCATTGCTTCGCAGTTAATTTATTATTGTTTAACTTTTGCTTTTAGCTCAAAAAGTCTCCTGAAGAGGAGCGCTAAGGTGAAGAAAAATTAAAAAAATGCCAAGATCAGTAAATTCAGTTGCCTCAAAGGCACGGAAAAAAAAGATCCTGAATAAAACCAAAGGTCAATTTGGTGCCAGGAAAAATGTTTGGACGGTCGCGAAAAATTCGTACGAAAAAGGTCAACAATATGCCTACCGGGACAGACGAGTTAATAAACGTAATTTTAGGTCACTGTGGATTATGCGCATCAATGCTGCTGTTCGTCTGTATGATATGACGTACTCAGAATTTATGGGTAAAATACACGGTAAAAACATCGAAATCAGCCGCAAAGTACTCGCTGATTTAGCCATGAACAATCCAGAAGCTTTTAAAGCAATTGTGGATGCTATAAAATAAAAGTAAGCTTTACAGACAAAAAACCCGGTCTCTTCACAGAAACCGGGTTTTTTTATTCCAATCCATACTTTTTCATGCGCCGGTCGAGCGATTGCCAGGTAATATTCAATAGCTCGGCGGTTTTTGCCTTGTTGTTGTCACAAGCTTTTAATGCGTTTTTAATCAATAACTTGACGCTCTCTTCCAGATCAAAATTGTTATCCGTCAATCCTGAATTTACTTCATTTGAAAGTTCACCCGGATCGTCCATTGAAAATCCGTTTTTTCCATTTTTTAAAGATTTTCCATTTAACGAGGATTTCCCAAGAATTGTAAAATGCTCGGGCAGCAGTGTATTTCTCTCGCACATAATCACAGCACGTTCCACGATATTTTTTAATTCACGGACATTTCCGGGAAACAGGTGCTCCTTCATCATTTGAAACACTCCAGGGTCAATTTGAGTAATGGTTTTGCCCATTTCCTTCGCATAGAGTTTTACATAATGGTCAACCAGCACGGGAATGTCTTCAACACGATCACGAAGAGGTGGTATTTCAATAATAAAAATACTCAATCGATGAAATAAGTCCAACCGAAACTTGTTTTGTTCCGCCATCAATTCCAAATTGTTATTGGAGGCAGCAATCACTCTTACATCCACTTTTTTACTTTGTTTCGACCCCAACTTGCTCACTCTTCTTTCTTCGAGTACCCGAAGCAATTTTGCCTGCTGATGTAAGGGCATATCCGAAATTTCATCCAAAAATAAGGTACCTTTATCAGCTATTTCAAACCAGCCACTTTTATCCTCGAAGGCCCCTGTGAAAGCACCCTTTTTATGACCAAAAAATTCACTCTCAAACAAGGTTTCCGGTATAGCGGAACAGTTGACAGAATAAAAAGGTTGATGAGCCCGTTTACTTAAATAATGAACACCATGGGCTACCAGTTCTTTTCCTGTTCCGCTCTCGCCCAAAATAAGCACGGAGGTATTGTCTGTTTGAGATACTTTTGTCATCATCGAAACGAGGTGCTTCATAGCGGCGCTGTTTCCAATAAGTTGAGAACCAATATTTTCGAGTAGTTTCCTTGACAATATATCAACGCTGCTATTGGCAGCCTTAAGTCGAACGGCGATTTCCAGATAGCGCTGGGTGCGTAAAATGGCATGGTCGATATCAATTAAGCGGAAAGGCTTTGGAAAATAATCTGTTGCTCCTGAGCGCATGGCCTGTATTACCGTTTCCATATCTCCATGACCCGAAATCATGATCACCTCAATATCGGGATACTGATTTTTAACCTGTTTCAATACATCCAGACCACTCATTTCAGGAAGTTTAACATCGAGAATCAGTATATTGATGGGGTGCCTGGTCAGCTGTATAAAGGCCTCAGAGGGAGTCGAAGCTTTAAAAACATGATATTTCTTATTTAACAAGAACTCTTCAATTTCATCAAGAACTCTTGGCTCGTCGTCAACAACGAGAATATTGAGTCGGTCAGTCATATAAATTAATTTGGCAGCGTTATAATTATTCGTGTAAATTTATTCAATTCGCTTTCAACATTGATGGTTCCATTCATTTCTTTTACAATACCATAAGAAATAGAGAGCCCCAGGCCAGTACCTTTATCCGCACTTTTGGTTGTATAAAAAGGATTAAAGATATGGGGCAGAACTTCCTTGTCAATTCCGGTTCCATTGTCTTCAACAATCACCATGGTGTCCCCGGCCTCATGTTCCAGGCTTATCATAATCATTTTTTTAAAATAGGGTTGGTCGACTTTGGCACGTTCCTCAACAGCATATTTTGAGTTTGACAACAAGTTTAAAATCACCTGTTCGAACCGGTAGCTGTTTCCCTTTGTTAAAAACTGTTGATCAGGTATACAAAGTTTCAAGTCAACCAGATGATCTTCGAATTGCTTTTTTACCATCGATAATGCATTTTTGATACCCTGAACTATATCGATGGTTTCCACTTCCATTTTTTCCTGATCACGCGAAAATATTCTCACATGGTTGATGATATTCCGGATACGGTCAATGTCGTCGAACAAAACACTAATTTTTGACTCCAGATAATCATTCGTTAATGTATGATCCATCAGCCTGAACTGTATGTTTTCGAGTCCCATTGAAATACCACCCAAAGGTTGATTAATTTCGTGGGCCAATCCTGCCGAAAGTTCGCCGATGGACTCCAGTTTTGATTTCTGAACAAGAAGTTGTTGTTGCTGTTCCACCCTGTCAATCTCTTCTTTTATTCTGAACTCAAGATGTTCATTGAGTTTAAACAGGTCGTTTTCGGCTTGTTTTCTTTTTGAAACATCAGAAATAAAAGCCAGTTGGGCAGGTTCGTTATCCCATTCGATTAGGGTAGATTTCATTTCAATCCATCGGCCACCAGACATTTCAACAGTTATTTCCTTTCGTTCTTGTAATTCGGTATCCTCCTGGTTTGTCAGAAAATCGTTGAGCTGATCTTTATACTGGGGAAGAAAAAAGTTTGAAAACTGCTTACCTATAATTTCGCGCGGCAATTCGGTAAAAATGTCGCTCACCTTTGGATTGATTAAAAAAATTTCGCCACGCTTTAACAACACAATACCATCGTTGGCATTTTCATAGATATGACGGTATTTTTGCTCGCTTTCGCGCAACATTTCTTCCGCAAAAGTACGATCCCTGACTTCCTGCTCCAGCTCGATGGTCCGTTCTCTCACACGTTCTTCCAATCCGTAATTCAAACTGGTTAACTCATCCTCAACATTTCGTCGGTAAATGGCACCACCCAGGTTATAAGCAAGCATTTCAAGCGCATTGATTTCAGCCTCCGACCAGGTGCGCTCATCAACACAATCGTCAAGTCCTACGAATCCCCACCAAAGATCTTTTACAAATATGGGAATTGCCAGAACAGATTTTATGTCTTGTTCAGAAAGCAACTTCTTCTCTTCCACGTTTTCAATCGAACGGGTAAGTGATACCACTATTTTTCGATTAACCAACAGGTTTTTCCACCGATTAAAAATTCCGGAGTCGACGGGTATATTTTTTAAATGATCGTTATTTAACTGGGGTTCGATACCATCAGCAACCCACTCATATATCTGGCTGATGACAACCTCAGCCTTATGTATATCTTTTTTAAAAATATGAACCCTTGAGACCCTTGTAACGATTCCGACATTCGCCAGCACTTCAGCAACCGTTTTGTTGTTTACACCCTGTTGGAAAAAAGTAGCCGTTGCCAAACTCAGGGTTTTAAGAATATTTTCGCTCCTATCGCGTTCTGATTCAGCCAGACGCCTTTTTGATTCCTCCTCATGAAAATTCTTTTCAAGCAAAATGTCTTTCACTTGCTCCAGAATGATCTCTTGCAACTTGCTAATATTGATAGGTTTTGTTAAAAAACCTTTAACCCCCGATTCAATGGCTTTTAGAAAAAACCTTGATTCACCATAGGCCGACATGATAATCACCCTCACCTGCCTATTGTGGTTGCGGATTTTATTAATCATATCCAACCCGTTCATCACCGGCATTTTAATATCTGTCAGAATCAGGTCGGGCGAATGTTCAATAAACGAATCATAACCCTCTTCACCATTGGATGCCGTAACAACTTTGGATACAATTCGATCTAAAAGTTGAGCATATACATTCCTGATGACTTTATCATCTTCCACCAGCAACAAAGTAATGAGGTGCTTTTCAGCCATTATTCTGAGAATTACTTAATGTTTATATTTTTTTTCACCCGCATGAATGTTAACCAGAAGTTGATTTTTGACAGGAACTAATGGACAAGACCACCTTTGAGCATAAGCGCAATACGGGTTATAGGCATCATTAAAATCAAGAATAAAGTGGCTGCTATCAGGAACAGGAACATCGAGATAGCGCCCGGCTTCATAGCTTTGAAGCCCGTTGGTGCGATCGCGAAACGGAACGAAAAGCAGCTTACCGTAATCGGGATGGTCGATGGATTCCATATTTTGATAGGCGGTCAACTCACAGAGTGTATCATGAACAGTAAAAGCAAGCTTGCCATATACCCTGTAAATCGGCCGTCGGGAAGTGTTGGTGGCTAATTCAAATGGTGGAGAGGAGGTATCGACCTTTATTTCTGCCCATATCCTATAAAGCAGGTCAGGCTCAAAATAATGAAATCCATGAAAATCACGCCTTTCTTCCTTCGAAAAGGGAGACAAAGTGCTGTCAGCAAACGCAATGTCTTTATCCTTACGCGTAAAGGTGATTTCATCTATCCATTGACCCTCTTTCAGTCTTACTTCAAAAAAACGCTGATCAGGATGAAAGAACAGCATGGCATAGGGAGTTGCTACCATTTCATTGGAAACATTTCTAAACCCTTTGCTACTCTTCCACCAGGTTTCTGCTTGAAAAGTACGGTCGGGATGCGAGATGATTCCCACCTTAAACTCATTTCCAAGTGCCTTTTTAAACAAATACCTGCTCCGTCGCGAATGCACGCCTACCGAATAGATATCGATTTCCTTTTCCCATTCAGGATGTTCATCGAACAATGATTTCACCATCAATCCCGTGCCATAAGTCCGGTCGACAAAAATATTGGTGGGTATATTGGCTTTATAAATGGTATCGGTAAAACCATAGTATTTAAGGGTGTAAATGGAAGCTTCAGCTGTATTTCGGTAAGGGGCAATAAACTCGTAAATGGTGATGGGTATCCCGGTTACAATCATTCTCTCAAAACCATTGTTCTTGTAATAATCCAGTGCATCCAATATCACGTAAGTGTCAACCCAACCTTCAATAACCAATGTTTTGGCATTTACCGGATCGTTTACTGCTAAAAATTTCACCGATAATAATAAAAACAAACGCCCTGTGATCAGCAACAGCACGATGATGATCAACCATCCCAACCAGGTTGGGCGCCAGCATTTTCTTTGTTTAAACATCCTCATTGTACAAGATGGCTTGGTAATTAAAAGTTGCATTACTTTTGTCAAAGTTAAAAAAATACTTATGGAAATGGCTGATTTAAGACCTGATTTTGGCAAATATACTTTTAACCCTCAGTTGACACCCGAACATCCTGATCAGCTTTTTTCAATTTGGTTGCAAAATGCAAGTGATACTCAACTTAGTGAGTTCAATGCCATGGTGTTGAGTACTGTTAACAGCCAAAACAAACCCTCATCCAGAATTGTTCTTCTGAAAAGTGTTGAAAACAACAGACTGGTATTTTACACCCATTACGAAAGCAGAAAAGGAAAGGATCTTGCTACAAACCCCAACGCAAGCCTTTTGTTTTTTTGGAAGGAGCTTGAACGACAGGTTCGAATAGAAGGGTTAGTTGAAAAGGTACCCTATGATCAATCGAACCTGTATTTCAAATCACGACCGCTGGAAAGCCAATTAAGTGCGTTGGCATCGCCGCAAAGCCAACCGATTAAAGATATTGAAGAAATAAAAATGAGAAGAGTAGCTATTGGACAATTGAAACAAGCACTTGAATGCCCGCCTTCCTGGGGTGGATACGCTTTGATTCCTGATTATTATGAGTTTTGGCAGGGAGGCCACAACAGGTTGCACCGTCGGTTAAGTTATTCGTTAAAACAAAACCAATGGGTTAAACAACAGTTGGCTCCTTAAGGCATTTAACGAGCAGGAGGATTCGTATGTTATTCATTTTGCCCTGCTTTTGAACATTCCCTTCAAAGGTTCCAATCTCAAAATGATTGATGTTTTTATTGATACAGCAAGCCAATTAACCCATACTATTCAAGCTCATGCACCACAAGACCTGAACGCAACTTGGGTTCAAACCAGGTAGTTTTTGGTGGCATAATCAGTCCACTGTCGGCAATATTAATGAGTTGGGACATACTAACAGGATACAAGGCAAAAGCCACTTTCATTTCGCGACTGTCAACGCGTTTTTTCAGTTCACCCAAACCCCGGATACCGCCAACAAAATCAATGCGTTTCGATCGCCTCAGGTCATCAATACCCAAAATAGGTTCAAGCACCTGGTTGGTCAGAATGGTAACATCCAGCACTCCGATGGGATCGTCATCATTATACGTGTTTTTATTGGCCGTTAACGAATACCAGTGACCATCCAAATACATGGAAAAATTGTGCAAGCCATTTGGTTTATAAATATTGTCAGTTCCCTTGTCTTCTACCTGAAAACTTTTCCTCAACGCATCTAAAAAATGTTCCGGAGTATGATTATTCAGATCTTTCACCACCCGGTTGTAATCGATAATCGTTAATTGATTGTCAGGAAAATGAACGGCCAGGAAAAAATTATATTCTTCGTTTCCTGTGTGGTTGGGGTTTCGCTGTTTTTTCTCATTTCCGACCAAGGCAGCTGCTGCGGTGCGGTGATGCCCATCGGCCACATAGGTAGCAGGAATGGCTGCAAATAAATCGACAATCCTGTCAATGAGTGCTTTCTCGTGAATGGCCCAGAACTGATGACCTACCTGATCTTCACCGGTAAAATCATACTCAGGTGAATTATTTTTTACGAAATCGGCTACGATCTGGTCAATTTCTTTCACCGCGGGATAAGAGAAGAAAACAGGTTCCATATTGGCATTGGTAACACGAACATGTTTCATGCGGTCTTCTTCCTTATCAGGACGTGTGAGCTCATGCTTTTTGATCACATTGTTTAAATAGTCTTCAACGCTGGCGCAACCTACAATACCAAATTGGGTTTTCCCAAACATCGTTTGAGCATAGATATAAAGCGAGTCCCGGGAATCAGGTAAAAGCCATCCATCTTTTTTAAAGGCATTAAAGTTGCTTTTTGCTTTCTCATAAACCTCTTGGCTATACAAATCCAGATCCTCAGGGAGGTCAATTTCAGGTTTTATGATATGAAGAAGAGAGTACTTGTTGCCTTCTGCTTCGTGGCGGGCTTCTTCGGAATTTAATACATCGTAGGGCCTGCTGGCCAACTGTTGTGCAATTTCTTTTGGTGGGCGTAATCCCTTAAATGCCTTTAATATAGCCATATTCAGGTTTGAATTTATGTTAAAAATAGAATTAAAAAAAAGGATTTATCAAATATCCTCATTGGAATCATCCAACTCATTACCACCCATGACTTCACCATAGTCGTTGAAACCATGCAATCTGGATCCATCGCTTCCTTTGCCATTGTATTGATAGTTGCTGATGTTACCATTGCTGTTGCCATTAGAGCGTTGCAACGATGAAATAAGGGCCCCAATCATTTTCGTCATTTCCATCAGTTGGTTCCTCGAATCTTCCTCGTATAAATCGGATATGTTGTTTTGTTTTCGTGCCAACATGGTGAACACAATACATTCCCGAATGGAGCTTTTGGCCATTTTTAGGTAATATACAAACTGGCTCTTGTTACGTGAGGAGCCTTCCGCGATAAAAAGTGCGATGTTGCGCGCTGAGTCGTTGAATCGCAGAACAAATTCCGATTGGTCGTTGCTTGGAAACAACGATGTAATATCCTGAACCCAATTAATATATTCCAGGGATTTATGGTAAATACGCAAATCTTCAAACCTAAAAAAGGTTCCGGTTTTCTCAGATTTTTCAATTCTTTCAGTCTGGTTATGCATAGTGAATAAATTAGTGTTGATAATAGTAAAGTAATGAGCCATTTAACAGTAACAGGGCAATGCTAAATGGCCGGAGGCTATCGGGTAGATGTTCTATCCTTTGATTATAAATTTTGGACATCAGCCTAATTAACCTGATAGGTGGTGTCACCCTGTTTAATAAATCCAATGATCTGACGTGCAGCAGCCACCCCGGCATTGTTATTGGCTTCAGCTGTTTGTGCTCCCATTTTCTTTGGTGTACAAAAACAACGGCTCCCAAATTTTTCTTTTAACAAATCATAATTATCAGGGGCAACGTCAGAAACATACTTAAATGAATCTGAAGTCTCAAACCATTTTAACAAACCGGCTTCGTCAATTACCTCTTTACGGGCAGTATTGACCAGCATGGCACCTTTTTTTGTTTTCGACAACAGGTCAAATCCAATGGATTGTTTTGTACTGGCATTGGCCGGGATGTGCAAACTGATATAATCGCAGGTTGAATATAATTCATCTACGTTGTCTATCGCAGTTACGCCATCGGATTCGATGGCAGTTTTACTCACGAATGGATCAAACGCGGATACTTCCATACCAAAACCCCTGGCGATGCGTGCTACGTGTTTCCCTACATTTCCATAGGCATGTATGCCCAGTTTTTTACCAAATAACTCAGTGCCGGAAGTGCCGTTAAATTGATTTCTGGCTTGATAAACCATCATACCAAGTGCTAATTCGGCTACAGCATTTGAATTTTGACCCGGCGTATTCATCACCACCACTTTGTGAGCGGTGGCTGACTGTAAATCAACATTATCGTAACCCGCCCCGGCCCGTACCACAATTTTAAGATGGGGGGCAGCATCCAGTACATCTTTGGTTATCAAATCGCTTCTGATGATGATGGCCTCAACATCGGCCACAGCCAGAATCAATTCTTGTGGGCTGGTATATTTTTCCAAAAAAGCGCATGTAAAACCCGCCTCTTCGATTACGGTCTTGATTTGCTTTGCGGCACCGGCTGCAAAAGGTTTATCGGTCGCAACTAAAACTTTTGTCATGATAGTATCATTTAGTAATTAAAGTAAATACCCTTATTGGTTTAGGGATTCAAATTCTTTCATGGTGTCGATCAGTGCCTGAACACTTTCGATGGGCAATGCATTGTAGGTAGAAGCGCGGAAACCTCCAACAGAGCGGTGGCCTTTAATTCCGATCATTCCCTTTGAAGTGGCAAACTCGAAAAAAGCCTTTTCTTTGTCTTCAAACCCATTATTCATTACAAAGCAAATGTTCATCAACGACCTGTCTTCCTGATCGGTAACAGTGGCCTTAAACATGGGGTTTCTATCTATTTCGCTATAAAGCAATCCAGCTTTTTTGATATTTACCTTCTGCATATTTTCGATTCCTCCATTGTTTTTGAGCCATTTTAATGTTTGCAAGGCAGCAAAAATGGGTAATACAGGAGGCGTGTTGAACATGCTCTCGCCTTCAATGTGTGTTTGATAATTCAGCATGGTAGGTATTACCCTGTTTACTTTACCCAGGATATCGTTGCGGATAATGACAAACGTAACACCGGCAGGAGCCAGGTTTTTTTGAGCGCCACCATAAATAAGGGCATATTTTGAAATGTCGACGGGACGGCTAAAAATATCCGACGACATATCCGCCACCAAAGGAACGGGTGAATCCATATCGAATTTTATTTCAGTACCATAAATGGTGTTGTTGGTGGTGATATGGAAATAATCAGCATCAGTTGGGATGGTAAATCCCTTGGGAATATAATTGAAGTTTTTGTCTTCTGAAGAAGCTACTACTTCGGTGTTGCCAAGCATTTTCGCTTCTTTTATCGCTTTTTTTGCCCAAACGCCGGTGTTGAGGTAAGCGGCTTTTTTATTGAGCAAGTTGAAAGGAACCATGGCAAACTGGGTACTGGCACCTCCTCCTAAAAACAACACTGAATAACCTTCGGGAATTTGAAGTAATTCTTTGAACAAGGCAACGGCCTCATCAACAACAGCAATAAACTCCTTGCTGCGGTGCGAGATTTCCATAATAGAGAGTCCTGTACCAGCGAAATTGTGAATTGCTTTTGCAGTGTTTTCAATAGTATAATCCGGCAAAATTGAAGGACCGGCATAGAAATTATGTATTTTCATGGTTTCAGATTTAATAGTTCAACATGATCGCAAAGATAAAAACAATTGAGAAGACAACGTTATATTTTTAACTTAGAATGGTTCTATTTTCTATGGTTTCATCGATTTTCGCCTCCTATTTCATGTGGCGTTCCGATGTTCTGTTAATTTTATAACAATAGTCCATGAATGTCCTTTTTTGTGAGCCATCCAAATCTTACTACATTCGCATCGCCAATTGCAAACTTTATATGAAAAAACTGATTTCAAGTTCCATTTTAGGTCACGAAGCGTTGCTTTTGCTTACAGCCATTATTTGGGGGTTGGCGTTTGTGGCACAACGGGCAGGAATGGAAAGTATTGGTCCATTTGTTTTTAACGGCATCAGGTTTCTGCTTGGAAGTTTTTCCCTCCTCCCTGTTGTCATTTTAGTAAACCGCAACAACATGCCTGTCGGCAAGCACGCCAAAAGTCCGGCACTTCAGTCAATGAAAAACAAGTTCGTGTGGGTCAGTGGAATAATCTCCGGATTGGTTTTGTTTATTGCCTCATCGTTTCAACAAATGGGTATGGTGTTCACTACTGCCGGAAATGCAGGCTTTATCACCAGCCTTTACGTGATCATGGTTCCATTGTTGGGACTTATCTTCGGTTTAAAAGTAAACCGGTACACCTGGATGGGTGCCTTGCTGGCAGTGATCGGGCTTTACTTTATTTCTGTAAATACAGGATTTTCAATCCAAAAAGGCGATTTGTTGGTACTGGCAAGTGCTTTCTTTTTTGCCATTCACTTGCTCGTCATCGGGTACTACTCCAACAAAACCGATGTGCTTAGGCTGGCCTTGATCCAGTTCGCACTTACGGGTATCTTAAGTTTGATTGTTGGCTATTTCACGGAAGTTATTGATATAAATCAAATTAAATTGGCAACCATCCCCCTGCTCTATGGGGGTCTTATGTCGGTTGGTGTAGCCTACACCCTGCAAATCGTTGGTCAGAAAAAAGCGATCCCTGCACATGCGGCCATCATCCTCAGTCTGGAAGCACTTTTTGCCGCCCTAGGAGGGTGGCTGATTTTGGGCGAAATGTTCACCGCCAGGCAAGTATTAGGAGGAACCTTGATGCTCGCAGGCCTGGTCCTATCTCAGCTCACCTTTAACCAAGCCAAAAAATGAATAGTTAGTGTTTATGTTCCCTAAGGTCTGATCCAATGATAAACTTAGTATCATCCGGGTCCAACAGGTTTCCCTGTAAATTGTAACCGGACGATCCAAAACTGACCTCTGCCCGGCCTTCGCTAAAAATGGTGATATTCACCATGAGTGTTTCAACTCCATAGTGAGACTTCACTTTAAAAGAGATATAAGTGGGTTTGTCACTGCTTTTTGGTGGTTTGAAACGATAATCCTGAATGATCCCTTTCATGGTAAACCCTCCAACCCCATTGCTGCCGACATAAGCAGGAGATGCCACTTGCAGGATCACACTATCACCAATGACGTAGATAAAATTGGTCATGGATGAGAGGGTAGTGTTTTCAACACCCTGGCGTCCTGCGCTGGCCTGATAGGCATCCGCCATGACATGATTTATCCCGATCATATAATATTTTGAAGTAAGCAATTGGGTATAAACGAGCTGCTGCATCGAATCTTTGGTTGCTTGTTCATGCTTCAGTCGCTCTTTTTCAAGCTTTCGTTGCGATTTGGTTTGGTTTTTTTCTGCCTGGGCTGAAAGACCCGATGAAACAAGCACTAACAGAAGAAGCAGGACAGTTGAAATGAATGATTTTTTCATAAAATAGATTTTATTTCGTTTTATATAATCCTCAGCCTAAAAAACTTAAATCGCTCCCTTGGGCATACTCCCGGGGCTCATTCCCGAATTGGAACAACCTGGCAGGACGGTTTCCCATTAGTTTTATTTGATCTCCATCAACAAAGAGCAAACTAGCCTCGCGCAGGCCCAACACCTTCATCTTTTTATTCACCACCAAAAATTCTTCGATGCGCTGTTGCCTGGTTTCGCCCCCATGGCCTTCCGGATTGGCATCCAGATAATGTGGATTAATCTGAAAAGGAATCAGGTTTAAGCATGAGAAACTCTCCGGTTGAATGATGGGCATGTCATTGGTAGTCATTAACGTAGGGCAAGCCACATTCGATCCTGCACTCCAGCCCATGTAAGGTGTGCCACTTTCGGCTTTTTCTTTGATGGCCTTCATTAATCCGGTGCGGTGCATTTCGGCCACCAAATGAAAAGTATTTCCTCCGCCCACAGCAATGGCCTCCGCTTGTTCAACCATCAGCACAGGATTGTTGGTTTGGTGTACCGATTCAGTTTCAAATCCAAGAGATTCCATCACAACTGCCACCCGTTCCAGATATGCATCGTACGATTTGGTAAGACTCACTGTATTTAATCCTACTCCGGCATAGGGCACAAAGGTTATTTTTTTAATTTCAAATGCCTGAAGAAAGTCGGCAATATAGGATTTAGGCCACTCCAGGTATGGTTCGCCCACCATGGTTGAGTTGCTGATCAACAGAAGTTTTTTATTCATTTTTGTTTTTAATATGATGAGACAACCTAGTGATGGATAAAATGACCGACTCAGCTCGCAATTAATTGTACTTTGACAAACAAAGCTTCGAAAGCATCAGTGCAAATATAAAAATTCTACCCGAAAATTGAAGCCAAATTTGACAAAACCTATCCTTGTCATCGTTTTACTTTGCCATAGGGAACGCGATGGAGGATTAAAACATCCGGCTTTTTCGGTAGGTAAAGTTAAAATAGTTGAACCACTTATCGTTGCCGGTATAGTTTTCTAATGCTTCTCCCACCGAAGCATCTGATTTTTTATCCATTTGTGCCAGACCCACAGCTATTCTCCCCATCTGGTGGCGTATATCCGCATTTTTTATCTTTTGTTTTCTGGCCATCCACAAATATTGCAATGCTTCCTCATAATTGCCTCTATCAATATAATACTGGGTTGTTGTGATTGTTAGCAATGACAGTTTTTGCTCGCCGACAAAGGTGTACAAAGAAGGAAGGACAATACCCAGCGTATCCAGTTGATGAGCCGAAATATACTTTAGCAGGTTTACGTATTGGTCGATGGCAGCTGAATAACCACGTTCAAACAATAATTTTTTTACCTGTCTGTTTTGGTCGAAATAGTTTACAATTGGCTGACAAGTTTGCTCAAAAATGAGCAACTGTTTCTCGTTCAGGTCACAGCCCTCAGTTTCTGATTTTAAATCCTGTACCGATACATATACCTTCTCAACGGAAGAAAAGGCATGAGCTCGCAAAGCCGCCCTGATTTCACTGATAGCCGACTCGAGTTTTTGTTGTACCACCATACAATTCCGGGCCGCTAATTCCTGGTGACTCAGGGATAGAAGTTGTGTTGCTTTTGAATTGGTTCCGCCCAGATAGAGTTTTTCAATGGAATCGGCTTCAGCCAGTTTTGTGGTGGCTTCGGGTAAACGCAACGCCCAAATATAATACCTTGCTTTTTCAACCATCGTCTCAATGAGTGGGAAAGCGACACTGTCGATTTTGTGGTCAATAAGTATCCTGCCACCATAAGGGAGCCAATCGCCAATTCTGTCTGCCAAAACCAGCTGTTCGAGTGCCACGCCCGGTTGTCCGGCTAATAATAGCCTGTCGCTTTGTTGAATATATACTTCAAAGAGTTGTTTCGCAAGTTGATACAGCAGGACTGTATCAGTAGGATGAAAATCAGCATGTCCTTTTAAAAAAGAGTTAATGGAAGCAAGTTTCAAACCCGCATCAGGGAATTGATTCTGGTTCAGCATCCATTCCAAGATTTCCAACTGTTGATCAAGGTATCCCTGAAGGTTAATCCTGTATGCGGAATCGATGGCAGGATGCCATGTTCTTCCAACGTGCTGTGCCAGGAATATGGTTTTATCAAAAAGTTGCACTTTATCGGCACACGAAAACTGAAGAGATGGCAGTTTGTTTATGGATATGATTTCACGAAACAATCCAGGTAAAGCGCTATCCTGCGGATTCATAGTTGTTAAAAAATCATGATGACCCTCGATCATACCAACGACACGCTGAATATAGTTACGCGACAACAGGCTGTTATTTGTCAGACACGCCATTCTGCCAACTTTAAGATAAGATGCTGCAACCCCGTCGAAAGCAGCTAAATAGTCGGCGTTAAAATCATCGTTCGACAAGAGGTTGAATGACCTTTGAATGAAAGTAGCATTGCGAAGCAACAACAAGGCATTAACGTAATTTTCAACGGTGTTTAATTGCTGCGCCTCACTGGCATAAAGTTCGCTGATACAGGTTGGGATTTGCTGTTCGGAGTGATTCGGACCGGATGCAAAATATTGAATAACCTCTTGCAACACTTCCTGTTCGTTGGCTTGCTGCTGAATGGAGGCCATCAGCACCAGGGCGCTTGCAACAGAGGGTTGAAGGGTTTCCGCCCACTTCAGGTAGTTTGTGCTTAAAGCAACGTAATACCTGCAAAACAGAGAGGCATCGTCCGGGTCAACCACCTCATTTTTTTGCATTTGCCGGTCGAATAATGTAGCGGCCCTGTTGGAAAACCGGTGGAGTTGTTCCCGCATTTTTAATAAACCTACGGGATCGAACCTGTCGATGTGCAAGTTTTGAACAAACGACTCCTGTTCAAGCAACCATTTTAACCTTTCCAACTCGATGTGGTCGATCATCAAATTGGTAGTGGATCGATGATTCTCGTTGGCATGTTGTTGATATTTGGCATTCACTGATATCAGCAAAGCATGGTATGAATAATACATTTGAACCTGGCTAATCCATTCCATTGCCTTTAACTTCTGAGTGGGTCCAAAAGAGTATTGAACCTGATCTACCTTAAATGCCAGCTCCCCTATCCTGCCGTTAGCAAATTCCGAAACATCCAATTGTATTGAAGTTCCATCTGTTAGACAGGAGAATGAAATGGTGCTTCGCAAATGCCGGCCATTGTAAACTTGTAACCCGGCGGTCACCTGGCCGGGCCAGAGAACAGAATCGGCATTAAACCCTTGAAACTCATTCTTTCCTGTAAGGGTTCTCTTGTGAAAAGATACATTCAACATCAAGCGATTGTGGGATTTTTTATCCAGCACCAGATGAAATACACCGGAGGCGTTTATGTGAATGCGGTTGGGTGACAGATTAAATGAGGAAGCCAATGAATTGAAGATGAATACTGCGATGGAGTCATCGGAAATATTATGGTAATTCAGGTCCTCACTTACTTCAACCAAACGTTGAAAATCCTGTGCCTTTACTACCAAGCCCGTTATCAGGAAAAAACACAGGTAAACGACGTTTTTTATCATTTAGTTCCGGCAAATTTGCTGCAAAGGTAATTAGGTAATATTGGGAATCAAGAACCATTGAAAGATTGACCCGATAAAAATCCAAGCCTTCATCAGAAAAAATCAGATAAATCATTTCCATTTCCGGCGAATGATTAATTTTCACTTGAATTCATTAGCTTTGCAAGCTAACAATCCGATAGCAAATGATCAGTTTAAGTATCATCACATTTCCTCTACAGGATCCCATACTTATCATCACCGTGATGTTTCTGATCATCCTGCTTTCACCTATGTTACTTGAGCGCATTCAGGTTCCGGGCATCGCCGGGCTGTTGATTTTTGGCATGCTCATAGGTCCGCATGTGTTTAATATCATTCCTACCAATTTAGAATTCACTCTTTTCAGCACTACAGGATTGCTGTACCTCATGTTCCTGGCAGGACTTGAAATTGATTTGATCGACTTTCTGGAAAACAAGGGCAAGAGCCTGGTACTTGGGTTGTTGTCATTTATTTTTCCTTTTGTGTTAGGATTTGCAGCCAGCTATTATTTGCTCGACCTGGGTCTTCTGCCCTCAATGCTTATCGGTTCGATGCTTTCGTCACATACGCTTATTTCCTATCCTATTGTCAGTAAAGCAGGCATTATTTCTACTACCATCGTCACAATCATCATAGGAGGAACCATTATAGCCGATGTTTTTGCCTTGGTTTCATTACAGTTGATTTCCGATTATTTCTCCGGGCTATTTAATACTGCCGGAATTTTAAGGATGGTGGTAAACTTCGCAAGTTTCGGGTTAATCCAGTTTTTAGTGATTCCCAAGGTGGCAAAATGGTTTTTTAAACATTTTATTGGCGACCTGACAATACAATATTTATTTATCATGACGTTGTTGTTTGTATCAGCCACTTCTGCCAAATTGTTTCATATCGAGCCCATCATAGGTGCTTTTTTTTGCGGATTGGTATTAAACAGAAACATCATACACGAATCCCCTTTATATCAACGAATCGAATTTATCGGCAACAGTCTTTTTATTCCGGTATTTTTGATTTCAGTTGGTTTGTTGGTAAACCCCGTTTTTTACATACAGCAGCCTTCAAACCTGCTTCCATTGGTTTTGTTGATAGGTGTTGCCATCACTGGAAAATACCTCGCCGCTTTGGTCACACAGAAGTTTTTTAAACTTCAAAACTATGAAGGGAATTTAATATTTGGATTGACCACGTCCCGGGCAGCTTCTGCCATCGCCATCGTATTGGTGGGGTATAAGTTAGGACTACTATCTGATGTTATGATCAACCATACGGTTGTTTTAATATTAACAACCAGTATACTAAGCACTTATGTCACACGAAACAATGCTAAAAAAGTAGCTGAATCAGATTCCTCATTGGATGCAATCGCCAGGGATTTGGAAATCATCATGGTTCCTGTGTCGAATCCTGCAAACATGAAGACATTGCTGAAATTTGCGTCTTTCATACAACAGTCGAACGAAATGAAGTCTGTTTATGCCCTTTCGGTTATGGCGAATGTACCTACCGTTCAACAGCAAATAGAACGAAACAAAGTGGTATTTAAAAAGGTAGTAAACGACTTGCATTCAGATGTTAGTTTTAAACTCATCACACGGATTGATTCTACCATCACCAATGGAATCTCCAAAGCGATGAAGGAACTTTCGGCATCCATTGTGATATTGGGTTGGCACGAAAAGTCGACGCCATTTGATGTCCTTTTCGGTAATGTAATAAACCACATACTTGATAAAACTACCAAGATGGTTTGGGTAGTTAAAACTCCGACCATCCTGTTTAATAATGGCAGCAACATTCACCTGTTCTTACCTGAAAATACCGATTTTGAATTGGGCTTCGACCAGGTAATGACCAAAGCGGAACAATTGTCCAGAAAATTGAAGGATAAACTCATTGTCCATTCAACTCAAAACATGGTTGACAGAATGGAGGCAGGTTTGAAAAAAGACCTGAAAGGATATTTTCAGCAAGCTGTTATACACCAATTTAGCAAACAGGAATATGATCAGATAAACGCTACAGACTCTGACTTATTTTTGATCGTGTCATCAAGAAAGAACAGCTTGTCATACAACAAACATTATGAAAAGTTTACCATGCGATTGATCACTAAATACAGCAAACCAAATATCGTATTCATATATCCGCAACAAGTTTAACTTTATTGAATAAATATCAGCAAAATGGGTGACCTTTGCACAGGATTTAATAATTTTGCCGCCTCAAATAATATTAGTTTGTAAAATATTTCGTATATGGGAAGAGCTTTTGAATACCGCAAAGCATCGAAAATGAAAAGATGGGGACAGATGTCACGCATATTTCCCCGCCTGGGAAAAATCATTACAATGGCAGCCAAAGAAGGAGGCCTTGATCCGGATACAAACTCCAAATTGCGCAATGCCATCCAAAATGCCAAGGCCCACAACGTACCAAAGGACAACATTGATGCGGCCATTAAAAGAGCCGCGGGCAAAGATTCTGAAACCATTGTAGAGACCATGTACGAAGGCAAAGGCCCCCATGGGATTCTGGTGATTGTGGAATGTGCCACCGATAACACCACGCGTACGGTAGCCAACATGCGCAGCTATTTCAACAGGGCAGGAGGTTCTTTTGTCCCATCAGGATCACTGGACTTCATGTTTACCCGCAAAGCCGTGATCGAGTTTGACAAGACAGAGGGAATGAATATTGAAGACCTTGAACTGGAATTGATTGACGCCGGACTGGAGGAAATTGATGAAGAAGGAGGTGTGGTGTATGCTTATGGCGAGTATACCCAATTTGGCTCGTTAATGAAAGCCATCGAAGACATGGGCATTCAGGTAAAAAAATCCAGCCTGCAGCGTTTTCCCAACTCACCTGTCGAATTTAACGAAGAGCAAACTGAGGACATAGAGAAATTGCTTGAGAAGATTGATAATGACGAAGACGTGCAAGCGGTTTTTACCAATATGGCTTAACGTTTCTTGTCCAACAACCGGGAGGCCAGATCGGGTCGTTTTAACTTCATCAATCGTGACTGAATAAGCTGTTTAAATTCTGGTTTGTACCAGAAGAAAAACATGTTCTGCGCTTTTTTCTCCTCAGTGCTTTTAGCCGAATAAACAGGTTTCATGTTGTCCGGATTGATTCCCGAATAATACATCACGGTTGCATTGGTCATTGGAGTTGGTGTAAAATCCTGAACCTGTTCAAGTTGAAAACCGGCGTCTTTCGTATCTACAGCCAATTGAGCCATGTCGGCTTCGGTGCAACCCGGATGACTCGATATAAAATAAGGAATAATCTGCTGCTTTAATCCGGCATCATGCGAGGCCTTCATAAACTTCTTCTGGAACAGATCATATAAGGCAAATGGGGGTTTACGCATGAGTGTCAGCACATCTTTGGCCGTATGTTCAGGAGCAATTTTTAATCGTCCTGACACATGCTTTTGAGCAATCGTCCTGATGTACTCGTCCATCGACTTTCCTCCATTTTTATTGCGCTCGGGCAACAGCAAATCGTAGCGTATGCCACTTCCAATGGTGACTTTTTTGATACCTGGGACCTCGTCCACTTTCTTATACAAGTCCAACATTGGCCCATGATCGGCCTCCAGGTTGGTACAAACGGTTGGATAAATGCAAGATGGACGCTTACACAAAGCACACTGTCCCAAATCCCTGCCTTGCATCTTGTACATATTTGCAGAGGGGCCGCCCAAATCCGAAATATGGCCTTTAAAATCGGGTAATAGCGCTACTTTTTTCACCTCTTCGAGGATAGAACGTTCGGAGCGTGAGGAAATAAATTTGCCCTGGTGGGCAGAAATGGTACAAAAACTACATCCTCCGAAACATCCCCGGTGCATGTTGACCGAGAATTTAATCATTTCGTATGCAGGGATAGGCCCCTTGAATTTGTATTTAAAATGAGGAAGCCTGGTGTAAGGCAAATCGAAGGCAAAATCAATTTCTTTTTCCTCCAGCCAGGGGATGGCAGGATTAATGACCACAAACTCATCACCTGACTTTTGTACCAACCTTTTTGCATTCATGCGGTTCGACTCCACCTCTATTACCCTGAAATTTTTCGCGTAGGCCACTTTGTCTTCCAAACAGGTCTCATGCGAATTCAACTCGAAGGTCTCCCATTTTTTGTTCACCGGAATTTGATCCCGCGAACTCACTTTAAATACGGTTTGCTGTACCGTATTAATTTTATTAAACGGCACTCCGCGAAGCATCAAATCCACCACTTGCATCAGTGGTTTTTCGCCCATCCCATAAACAATTAAGTCCGCCTGGCTCATGACGATCATTGATGGCAACAATTTATTTTGCCAATAATCGTAGTGTGTTACCCGGCGCAACGAAGCCTCCACCCCACCAGCAATGATGGGCACATCGGGAAACAGGTTCTTAAGGATTTTCGAATAAACAATGGTAGGATAATCGGGCCTGAAACCCGCTTTATTTCCGGGGGTATAGGCATCGTTGGAGCGCAACCTCTTTCCCGCAGTATAATGATTTACCATCGAATCCATTACACCGGCCGAAACGCCAAAAAATAGCCGGGGTTTCCCCAACTTCTTAAAATCGCGTAAATCATCGCGCCAGTTGGGTTGAGGAACAATAGCCACTTTGAGCCCGATGCTTTCGAGCACGCGACCGATGACCGGCATCCCGAATGATGGATGATCAATATAAGCATCACCACTAAAAAGGATTACATCGAGCTCGTCCCAGCCCCTTTCTTGTACTTCTTTGAGGGTAGTGGGCAGCCATTGCGGAAGGTCGGTAGGTTGCATAGTTGATAATTAGTGAGTGCAAAGATAGTAAAGTTGGGAAGTCGGGAGTGTGGTGCAATCAGCCTAAATCCCATCCATTACACCGCGGCTTTAGCCCGGTGAAATAAGGCCCAATGCCATCCATTGCACGACGGCTTTAGCCCGGTGCTCAACCTATTAGCCTTCCATCACAGGTTTTCAATAAATGGCTTTCAACAACAGAAAATATAGTACTTTTGAAATTATCTGCCAACTTCTGAATATGTCAATTGAAAATTTACCGGGTAAAACAATTACGATCCAACTCATGCCCAACCAGGAGGGAAAGAACGTGGCTGCCTTGTATACACATCCCTGTTTATCACCGACTAACAGCGCCGTTTTGTATATTCATGGTTTCAACGATTACTTTTTTCAGGAACACGTGGCTGATTGGTTCACCAACCAGGGAATTCAGTTTTTCGCCCTTGATTTAAGACGTTACGGACGATCGTTGCTCCCTCATCAAAAGCCTGGTGGCACACATGACATCGCCGAATATTTTGAGGAAATTACACTCGCTTTGAACTACATATGCACAAAGGAAGGAATCAAAAAAATAGCGCTGATGGGACATTCTACCGGGGGATTGATCACCTCATTGTATTGCAATCAGTTTACAGACCAATTTCCGGTGAACGCTTTGATTTTGAATAGTCCCTTTTTTGAATTTAATTTGAATTCGTTAAAAAAAATGCTGCTTCCTGCTATCGCATGTATCGGCAAATTTTTTCCCTGCATCTCATCATCTTCCAGTTTAACCAGAGGGTATGGAGAAAGTATCCACAAGCAATTCCATGGGGAATGGGACTTTGACCTGACCATTAAACCCATCGAAGGTCACCGGGTGGATTTGGGTTGGATTCAAACTATCCATTCTGCTCAGAAAATGTTACAAAAAGGTTTGAACATTGATTTTCCCATCCTGGTCATGTATGGTGAAAAAAGTGTAAAACCGGGGGCCTACCGCCAAGACATGCAGACAGCAGATTCGGTATTGAATGTTGCAGATATTGAACGATTTGCCGACAGGTTGGGTAAACAGGTGGTGAAGAAGGCCATCCCTGAAGGCATGCACGACCTGATGCTCTCAAATAAAAAGGCACGGCAGGAAGTGTTTAAAACGATAAAAGACTTCCTTCAAACCCAAACGGAACTCTTTAAGAATTGAGTTACCAAACGATCACCTTTATTATTCCATTACTTTTACCGGATCTTGATTCTATAAAATAAACTCCCGGCAACCAACCGGAGATATTCACCTGTATTTTTTCGTTTTGTGAATCTTTTATATAAACCACTTTGCCAATCGAATTGGTAATTTTAAAGTGGGTTAGGATTCCTGCATTTGACTGATGGATGATCAGCTTGTCGTGAGCCGGGTTTGGAAATGCAGATAATTTTAGTAATTCGGACGGATTTTCTCCCAATCCCACCAAATCGGTGGTGTAGGTTGCCGTCCAGCCGGGAGCCGTAATCTCCATATTTGAGGTAAAAACAACAAACATGGTTCCGCTGGTGGCAGATAACATAGGCGGGATTTCATTGCCTGAAAATTCTCCTATCACCTCATTTCCATCGTAAATCGTAACCATATCAAAGTTGGCTTCGGTATCAAATGTATCAAATTGCAGTTCAATCAGTTGAGCTCCGGGAGGAGCAATCATCCACAAGCATGTAGAAGCATTGTGATAATTGCGGGGGCCACTACCATCGCTTAAGGTGCCTGAAATATCCGTGAGCATTTGGTTTGTAGTGCAGTAAACCGGAATCTGGGCTTCAAAACCCACCAGCCAACCCGAAGCACCGGAAACCGACTGCGTTTGAAATTCAATGAAAGCCTGTTCACTTTCAACCACAAGATCGTCAGGAAGTTGCACTCCGGAATAAGATCCTATAAGTGGTGAAGCAGTAGAACTCCCCTGATAAACAAACAAGGTATCTCCTTCAGCTACATCAAATTGAAAAAAACGAAGTGTGATCGAAGTAATTGAATCCTCCGGAGCGATCAGCCAACTACAGTCCGTCCCGGGCAAATAACCATACAATGGACCACTGCCATCACCAATGGTACCGCTGGTGGTATTGAGTTCTGAAAATCCTGCACATCCTGGCGGATAGGTATAATTGATTGAATCAGGAACGGCATTGATGACCAGTTCCTGTGCCAGGTTAAAATTGCTCCCACCCGGATTCAGGGCATCCGTATAAAAATACCCATCGTAAGAACCACTCCAGCCCCAGTTAAAATGGAAAAAGTGTTCATCCTGATACCCATCGCATACAAAGGCATGTCCATTGATGTTGGGTACCGACCAGCCTGCATAATACATGGGAATATTCCTGTTAAGATGCGAAATGATCAGGCTATCCCAATCCATGCTGGTGCTGTCGCGGAAGACATATTGGGTTTCGGGGGCAAATTTAAAGAAAGTACGCAAGGCGTAGGCGGCTTTGTGGTTGTACATTCCCGAACCATCTGGCCCATAAACCAGATCGCAGGCAACACCCAGATCATACAACAATTCAGCAACGGCGAGGTTAGAATTGTTCAACGAAACCGCCATTTCATCCCAATGGTAAGTGGTATTGCCAAAATCAGCCGACAGGGTTCCATAAACAGGATCATCATAGGAATACTCGCCAATCCCTGTTTCGGGCCAGCGGAAATAGTTGCAAAGCTGACCCAGAGTTGTGGGCACACATCCCACATAGCAATGCCCTCCGGGACCGGCTGGATCAACGGGGCACATCTCGTTATAATAACGCCCCTGATCCCAGTTGGTGGTGAGCAAGGGCTCCACACTGCGCGACCATGTGGAACGAAGAGGGGAAGCAGGATCAATCGAAAGGAGTTCTTCCCATTTTTGATGGATATATGATGTGCCGGGAAGGTTTTTTTGAATGATTTCGCTCAATGCTTTCTGATATTGTGATAACCATGCAGCTGTATTGGCAGGTTTATTTTGCAAATCAATTTGTCCTGTAGGTGAATAAGCTAAAATGGGTTGTGCAGCATCGGTAGCTGAAACCAGAATCCAGCCGTCAGGGTTCATATTTATTTGGAAATAAATTACTTGTTCATCGTATTCAAAAGGGGTGATGTCACCAACTTCTGGCCTAAAGCCACTCGCAAAAGATTTCTTCAACACATTCGATTCCCAGAAATTAACGGCCAGCCTTTCGGCCTGTTGGCGGGTAACCGATCCGGCAAAAAGTGTTGCCATTGAAAACCATCCTGTAAACAGAAGAAGTAACCCTTTTTTCATTTTAATAACTTTTTTTGATAACAGGGATAAAAGTAGACAATCCTAAAATATAAAAACAAAAAAACCTGCTATTTTCGTAGCAGGCTTCTTTTGTTTTAAGTACAACGCTTATTCCACAACGATTTCGTGGGTAATGGTGGCCGCTTTACGAAGCATTTCGCTTACACCACAATAGCGTTCCTGTGAAAGGGTAACTGCTTTTTCAAGTTTTTCCATGGGCAAATCATCGCCTTTAAAAATGTACCGGATGTGCAGTTTATGATAATATTTGGGGTGTTCTTCGGTGAGTTCACCGGTAACTTCCACATTAAAATATTCGGGTACCACGCGCATTTTACCCAGTATAGAAATCACATCCATGCCGGTACAACCTCCCAGCGAAACCAGGGTGAGTGGCTTGGGACGGGGTCCGGTATTTTTTCCACCGACCGCTTCATCGGCATCGAGTTTAATTTTAAAATCGTTGACTTCGGCCTCGAAAGACATTGCTCCCGTCCAGGTTACATTCGTTTTATGGCTCATATTTCTAGCTTTTTAAGTTTTTACAAAGTTAGTGATTTATTATTTATTGGAGAGAAAACTCAAATCACAGTCTGATTGAATTGGCTAGAATCCCGTACGAATATGACATGGCGCTATTTTTTATGATCGTTATGACTGGTTATGATGTGGTTTGCGCTTATTTAGAAATCGGGACAAATAAGTGGCCAATAAAAAGTGCATGTAGTAATACGACCAAATATTTCTGAACATTGATAAAGGTTACAACCTAGGTCAGGGTAAATTCGAAACAAAAAACGATGGTCATCGCTACTTATCATTATTTCCAATAATCTCCTACATTTGCAGCCTTAAAAAATCACATGGAGACAGCCTATTTTGGAGAAATTGCAGCGCTGATTACAGCGGTTTTCTGGACTATAACGGCCCTGGCCTTTGAATTTGCCACCAAAAAAGTAGGTTCCTATCCGGTCAATATCATCCGGCTGACGGCTGCTTTTTTCCTGTTGGGAGGTGTAACCTACTTTACCAGAGACCTTTTTCTACCCATAGACGCCAGCACTCATGCCTGGATTTGGTTGTCCCTTTCAGGGCTCATCGGGTTTGTGATTGGCGACTATTTTCTGTTCTCCTCCTATGTGCTGATCGGCTCAAGAATTGCCATGCTGATGATGACCCTGGCCCCACCCGCCACCGTATTCCTGGGTTACTTTATTCTGGGGGAGTCGCTTTCGCCAAAAAGCATCCTTGGCATGTTGCTTGTCATCTTTGGTATTTCGCTCACCATCCTGGCAAAACCGGTGGTGGGCAAACGGATTTCGTTTAATTTTCCGATCAAGGGTTTGGTTTTTGCCTTTTTAGGCGCCATGGGACAAGCAGGCGGTTTGGTACTGAGCAAATACGGCATGCGCGATTATGATCCTTTTGCTGCCACGCAAATCAGGATCATCGCCGGAATTGCAGGCTTTACCTTTTTAATCACCCTCTTGGGAAAATGGAAACAAGTGGCCCGTACTCTTCAACAAACACAAATTATGGCGGGTATCGGCATCGGTTCCTTTTTTGGTCCGTTTCTGGGGGTTGCTTTTTCGCTGATTGCCATTCAGCATACCTCGGCCGGGATTGCTGCCACCCTGATGTCCATTGTACCTGTACTCATAATCGCACCGGCACATTTCATTTTCAAACAAAAAATCACCCTGAAAGAAATTATTGGTGCCGTGATCAGCGTAGTCGGAGTGGCGATGTTCTTTATTTAAATTACAGATTACATTGAGTACACTCCGAAAAGACAAATACCCCTAAATCCCCTAAAGGGGACTTTAGATATTTCAATTGATTTTCAACGAATCCCCCTTTAGGGGTCAGGGGTAAATGAGTTGAAAATCAATGAACACATACTTTTCGGAGTGGACTCAACATTTCTATTCAAAAATTCTCTTTGCGCTCTCTGTGCCTTTGTGGTTCATTTTACACCACAGACGTTTATATTAATTAGAAAGTAGTCCACCTTTCAATCGAAAAGTATACCACTTAGTCGTAACAGAACAACCTAAGACTATCGGTTTAAAACAAAATATCCCGGAATGATTCCGGCTTCAAAATGGTCGGTTTCATCCCCCGAACTGTTGTACACATATACCCATCCGTTGCTGAGGTAGTTACCCGCATCGCTGACGTAGATTTGATTCTCCGGGTAGATAAACAAGGCGTAGAAGTTGCGATCTCCTTCAGGGATAAAGGCAGTTTTTGGTAATTCAAAATGGCTGGAATCCATGCGGAACACCCCATGATTTAAGTAGTAAAGATTTTTCTCCTGATCAAGGCAAAGGGAGGTTGGGTTATCGGTTATCTGCTCAAATTCAAACTTTTTGTCCCCAGTCAACGAAACGGGATCTACTTTCCAAAGTGTGGCAACTTCCTCATTCATATAACCACCAGAACACAAAACCCACAAATAACCATAAGAGTCCACCACCATGCTGTTGGGCTCTTTTCCAACCTGAATGGAATCGATGAGTTGATCCGTTTCGGGATCGATCACCATAATCATGTTGTTTTCAGCGGTTTGATTGTAATTGGACCAATTCGCCACAAATACCTTTCCTTCGGCCATGACCATCGCCTCGCTGCTCCGTCCTAACGGAATGTGTTTGATTATTTCATTGGTCAAGGGGTAAATCACCGTAATGTATTTGGCATACAGATCGCTCACATACGCCTTGTGTTTGTTGACGAACAGCATATTCCGGGGTGATTCAAACCCTGTAATCTTGCTGATGAATTGAAAGGTTTTCCGGTTGATGGCGTAAATAAATCCCGAATTGTTAACCACCACATAAGCCGTATCTCCTTTGATGGTCATGCTTTGCGCTACATCGCCCAGCGGCACACCGTTGGTCTTGTAAAATACCGATTGCTCCACTGTTTTTGTTACAGGATCGTAGGTGCTTAACGAAGAATTGGCATAGGTGAAATTGCCCTGATTTAAAATAAATACACCTGAATTCAAGCCTCCGCCAGGTTCGTACGTCTTTTTTTCATTACACGCAACGGCCATGATGAGCACCATGAAAATCGCTATAAGTTGTTTCATATCACAATTTTATTTTAACAGTTAAATCGACATATCTTCCGGGCATGGCCCGCCAAACCACTGCCTGATAATCTACATCGAAAACATTGTACACTTTAATTCGCGCTTCCAAATCCAACTTCCGTATTTGAAAAGTCCTGCCAACTGTTATATGATTGAGCCAGTAACCGGGCAGCATATTGAATTCATTTTTTTTTGTATCCAGCGTTGTGGCCCGTTCTCCCGTATAGCTGATATTCCACCGCGCAAAATAGGGTTGATATCCAAGTGAGACGAATACATTTCCCTGGTGAACAGGAATATAGGGAAGCTGAAGGTGTTCCTGATCAACATGACTGCGATCAGTTGTTCGCGTAAAAGAATATTGAAGGGAAGTCCCCAGTTTCCAATCCTGCACATTGGCCTGCCAATAAAGCGATGCCTCCAGTCCTTGCGAAACCACTTCCGTAATATTCTCAGGGAACCAATACTCAAAATCGCCAGGAAGCCATAATATCCAGTTGCTCACTGAAGAATGATACCCTGTAATCCCGATGGAAATCGATTGTCCGGCCCACAAATCATGCTTGAAATCAATTCCGGCTTCCAACTCAACCGCCTTTTCGGGAAGCAGGTTGATGTTTCCCACGGGATAAAAATACAGCTCGTTCAGGGTGGGACGTTTGTAGTTTCGCGAGACATTAAACCGGATAAAAAGTGCTTCTTTTTCAAAGGGTTTGTAGCTCGCACCAAGATAGGGCAAAAGCGGCAAAAACGAACCATCGGAATATTCCTCACGAAGTACCAGTTTCAACGCAAGGCGATTGAAGAATGTTTTCTCAATTACAGCCATAGCCAATACCCGGTTGCGGGTTTTGAGGCCATCATAATTAATGCTGTTTACCGACTGATGTTCCAACTCAACACCCGTGGTCATCAATAAACCCTTCCCCAACTCCACAATCACATCAGACTTAACATAACCGCTGTTTATCAGAATTTTAGAATCCGTATCCTGCGAAATCGTTTTGAGATAATAATGATAGTTTTCAAAAAAGTAAGCCCCTTTCACCTGCAATGCCACTCTTTTATCGGATTTCTTCCATCCAAGAATGGTCCGTGAAGTCATATCCGTTTGGAATTCTTCCTGCAACTTAAACACGTTGGTCATGATAGGTGGCAGATCGCGGTCCGACCACTGATTCCACGACATCAGGTAAAGCTGCTGATTATCCTTTAGCTGAATGCTAAACTTTTGCAAAAACCCCACATTTTCAAATCCGGCATTTTGTTGTTTCATGCTTTCAACAGGCAGCATGGAATTGTTATTATAAACAAAATCGTTGTCGGATGTCTGCCGGATCATTTTTGTGAACGAACTTACTTTACCGCGTTTCAGATGGATGCCCAATGAAGTGAGGTAAGTATTAAAACTGCCCACCGTCTGTTCCAGTTGAATGGTTTTATCAGATTCGTTTGCAATAAAGTCACTGGACAAATTCACACTACCCCCCAGGGCACCCCCTGATTTTTCGAGAGAAGCCCCTCCAAACAGCAATTCCACGTCACTAAAAAAAGCCATGGGTACCTGCGAAAAATCCACCTGTCCCAACATGGGTGAGTTTAGCCGAAACCCCTCCCAAAGTACCTGGGTATGAGCTGATCCTGAACCCCGAAACGACACGGTAGATAAAGTACCGCGACCATAGGATTTAATGTAAAGGGGCGTTAAGGCCGCCAGCAGTTCGCCCAGGTCCTGCTGCGAGAACTCGCGCATCTGGATGGAATCGATGGATTGTGTCCGCGACTGGCTTCCTGATTCGGGATGATCGGCAATGACTTCAAACTCCTTGAGGTTAAGCGTATCAAAAATAGCCTGACACGACAGTTGTTCCGGCACCAAAGCCAGCATCACGAACATCAGAATATAGTTGAATTTCAGGTTCATACCTTACTTTAGCTTCACCAGTGTTGAGGTTAAAATCCGGTTTCCGATCACCAGACGTGCAACATATATCCCCACAGGCCAATCTTCGGTGGAAATGGTCAACTGCTGTTGGTTTTCTGACCGGAATACGGTTACTCCATGAGAAGAAAATACTGACAGCCTCACAACCGGACGTTCGGACTGAAAATACAAAATATCCTCGATGGGATTTGGATAAATCAGGAGATTGTTCTGTGCATCGACCTGAAGGATTCCGGTATTGTTCTGGTTATGAATCACACCCACGGCATCCAGGTCGAAACCACCTGTTTCGAAAGGCGTTGGCCAGGGGTCGTTAATGATCCTGCCTTCCTGATCAAAACTCTGCCAGAGTGGCGTTATACTTCCCACCACATCGACCAACCTGATAGCTACAATGTGGCTGATATCCAAACCACTCTCACCCGATAATTCGTTTAAATCAAATGGAACGCCATATCTGCCTCTGTATTTTCCCGCCAGGTTATTCAGTTGTGTGGCATCCAAAATCCCAAAAGTTAACACCTGAGTCTCAGTTTGGGTTAATGAGGAAGCCGGAAAACGCACAAAGTTATCTCCATCGGAGCTGACTTCCACAAAGGCCAGTTCCAGGAAAGTATCATCAAAGGAATTTTCGAAAACGGCAAAATCCCAGCCGGGGCCATCGGCCAGAGGGGTAGTAAATAAACAGGTGGCCACTCCACCGTCTCCCAGACTAAGCACCAGATCGTCAGCCTTAGCGGTTCCATTTTCAGGAGTTCCATAAGTTACAACACCCAGCGATTCATTGGAAATATCCATCCAGCCGGCAAGAAATGAACATGTTGAGGCCCAATCCACAAAAACAGCGCTATCGGCAGCAATGGCAGTTGTACCGGGCATTCCGGCCGGAGGTGCAAACTGCGCCTGCAACCGGATAGTGGCTCCGATTGCTCCCAGCAGCAAAATGGCCGGGAGGACATTTGAACAATAATGGAGAATTATTTTCATGGCTACAAGGTCTAATTCAACAGGACTTTCACCGATCCTTGTGCCTGACTATTTCGTAAGGTGATGAGATACATTCCCTTTTGGAGGCTCTGCATATCCAGGTCCAGGGTTTTTCTATTCAAAGCTGTACTTCCTTCCAAATAAATTCTGCCTTGCAGATCACAAATTTTCCATTGTGCTCCGGCAAGTTCATCGGGCAACGAAATCTGGCAGACGTCGTGGGTTGGATTGGGATAGGCCCGAAGGGCGATTTGAGTATTAATCTCCCGGACACCGACTGATGAGCGGTAGTCGATGGCAATGGCTTCGGCTGATATCCCCGCATCAAAAGTATTTTGCTCCTCCCCTGCCAAATTATAAATAAAACCTGCACCCAGCGCTGAATAATCCGTTGTGGTAATATAAAAAAGGCCGTTCACGGTGTCGAGTTTTGCAGCGGCAATGGACATCGCAAAGGGTTCTACTACAGTTGATTTCTCCAATTCCATGGTTTCGAGGTTCACAGATCCGATTCCATTGTTCATCTGTGTGTAAAGCAGGTTGTCGTAAACGCCAATACCGGCCCCGATAGATTCCGTATAGGCATAGTGGGTAAAATCCGACAAGTCCGTATTGATGGTGGTTAAATTTCCGGTGGTTGTTCCCCATGCCGAACGGTTCACAGTTACAATCTGATTATTCGCCAGATAAAGGTTGTAAATTCCCATGGCTTCGCTGCCCAAATCCACTTCATCAATCAGTTCAAACGAATCCAGGTCAATCATGGCCATTTTACCCGTGGTACTGGTCCAGCCACCCGGAACAGCCACATACAGACGGTTTCCAACGATTAACATTCCGGCAGATTCGTCCGAAATATCGGCGATAGAGCCCAGAAAGGTCAGGTCGGAAGCATCGAACTCACGTACAAAATTTTCTGTAACAGGATATGCAAACGTGGCCATCAGTTTGTTTTGGTAAACAGCCAGTTTATTTACCCCCACGGCTGCGGTTACAGCTATACGTTGGAACGTGTTTGCATTATATTTGGCGATGGAATCCTGGGCGGCCACGTACAGAAATCCATCATTAATCATCATATCCTGTACACTTTGCGTGAACACCGTTCCGAAATTAACCGATTGGTCAGAAACCGGATCGTAACTGCTCAGTTCTACAAAATCAGCCGGATTGGCATAACTGCCTCCCGAACCAATCATAACTTGTTTAACGGTAAACGACTGTGCCCCAAGATAGGGACACGTCAACAGCATCACTGCTGCGAGCATTGAGAAAGTAAATTTTTTCATTTGTTAAAAGTTTAAGGTTACTAAAAAATTAAACCTCAAATCTTTACAGGAAAGTTTTTGACAAAATGACTTTGACATCACCATGCTTTTATCCCGAAAGCTTTGATCATCCGTTGACGCAGGCAGGTCTTCTGACTTTGCTCACTCCTGAGGCCTTCCCATCAGCCTGCGGCTGACAGTGACCAGGTTTCAGGAGCACATATTTGAGCTCACAGCAGCGGGAACTGTACAGGTTTTGCACCTGTTTCCCTATTAAGTCGTTTATCAGGTCCGATAAACTAACACCCGTATCGGCGACAAAAGTAGAAAAAAGTTTTTAGACCGGGATGTTTTTTTCAGTAAATAACAAACTATCCGTTTTGGTTGAACAGAGGCTCATTTTCAATGTATAACCAAAAAATTTAAACCTTTGTTTTCTTGAAGAACAATATTTCATACATTAGCCCCATCAAAACATAACCAATCTTGATGTAAACAACTGCTAAAACCAAAAAACCTGCTTATGCTGCATACCTGCTTTTTAATGCTCGCCACACCCCACACCTACTACACATAACAAGGTCTCCAACATCGCAGAAACAGTAACAGATAGCTGATATTTGTCTTTTAGCAATATTCATTAAATAGTTATACAGCAGTTAGTTAGATAATCCTAATGGGACTTACAAGGCGAAGCTGTGAGATGATTGACACCTAGCCTGAATTGCATGTAAATGTATTGGGTGACGAATTAAAAACAAAATTTGACTTTTTTTGGTAATTGCATTTTAATTAAATAAATTTGTAACCCAAAATCCTGCTAATGGTCACTATTGAAAAAATCTGGCACCATGATAATTTCCGTATAGGCATCAGGTTTGGGTTTGATGAAAACCTTAAAATGAAAGCCAGACAGATTGGGGCCAAATGGAGTAAAACCTGGAAATGCTGGTATGTCGACTACAACAAAGAAAACTATATCGAGATAAAGCGTACTTTTGAACAAATTGAGATTGTAAAAGATAAGAACAATGAGCGGCCACCTGAACCTGCTGTTATGCAGCACGAAAATGTTCACATAGCTGAGCCAATCAGCGAAATTCAACCTGTTTTACCGGTTGAACATAAGGGATTAAACCCTGACTTTGCCAGCAAAATTGTTTTTTCGGGAACCGCAGGTAAATACTGGATTTTAAAAGTTCCGTATAACCAAAGTATCACGACTAAGTTGATGGACATAAAAGGAGTTTATTGGAATAAAAGCCAAAAAGCTTTTTTTGTGATGCGGCACGTGAATGTTAAAATAAAGGTGGAAACATTGCTGGGGATTGGCGAAATTTTTCCGCCGGAATATTTTAACCTGGAAACGTTAGTTACGAATCGGTGCTCCATTATTGAGCTGAACGAGTACAAAACCGATAAAAAGTGGATGATGTTAAGTTGTCCGCCAATACCTTATTTGATTGAGCAGGTAAAGCGCTGGGAAGGAAGCCGCTACAGCAAAACCAATAAAGCCTATCTACTGACAGCCACACCTGCTATGCTCAATAATTTGCAAAAAATAGCCGGAGAACTGAATATTTCCATACGCAACAACTTGCCTGATCGATATTTGAAAAAATATAAGGCGGTCAATAAAAAGGCGTCACAGCTACAAAATTTGCGGGAAAACATGCTTCAACAAATACCATTGATGGCGCATACCTATACCTTGGCCATGATTGATTATATGATGGCACAAAATTACAGTGCCAATTCGATACGGAATTATGTACATTCGTTTAATCTTTTTCAACGGGTGACCCAATACCAGAATCCGGATACATTGACCGAGATTCAGATCGTAAAGCACCTGGCGGGTATGAATGAAAAAGGACTTTCGGCATCGAGCCTTAATTTGTTGATTAATGCGTTGAAATATTATTTCAGAACGGTACTCAAAAGGGATGGGTTCGACATCAGGATCCCCAGGCCAAGGAAGGAGCACCATTTACCTACTGTGCTCACTATGGAAGAATGTGCCAGGATATTCAGTTTTGTAGAGAATCCGAAGCATAAGTTGTTGTTGCTGATGGGTTACGGTGCCGGACTTCGCCGGAGCGAGATTGTGCAATTGAGATGGGAGGATATTTTGTTTGATGAGCACAAGATTCACGTCAGGCAAAGCAAAGGGAACAAGGATAGGATTGTGATGTTGCCCTATTCGATTGTTGTATCTTTGAATGACTACAGGGTGCTATATCCGAGCAATGACTGGGTTTTCGCCGGACAGTACAAAGGGGAGGCATTAAGTGGGCGGACAGTACAGACAGTGATGAGGAATGCTGTAATCAAGGCCGGGCTCGAAAAGAGAGCTACGGTACATACACTCAGGCATTCGTTTGCGACACATTTGTTAGAAACCGGCACCGACATACGTTACATACAGCAATTGCTTGGGCACAGCAGCATAAAGACCACCATGGTTTATACACATATAACGCCCAAAGCGGCGCGGAACATTATAAGTCCGCTAGATATGATACAACCGGATATGATTAAAAAAAGCAAACCCGAATGAAATTTCAGAAAAGTACTATATCTTTGGTGATATATACTAGTTATAAGCAAGCCTAAAGGACGACCGTGCAACCATCAAGCAGACACTAAAACGACCAAACTTTCGGGTGACAAAAACTCGGTTGACAATTTCGCTGTAACTCGACACAGACCTGACCTATTTGCCGACACCCAAAGCCAACGCATTTGTTTTAAAAATTTTCCCACCGCACATTTTAAAAAATAATTTTAGCCAGCCCACATTGGCACATTTGGTTTTGCCCGACACACAAGCCGACCCTTCGCAAAACCAAAAGAGCCAATTTCCCGACCCTCCATAACGATGTTGAAAAGATTTTGGGAAATTAAGTTGACAATTAAATTTTAACTACTATTTTTGACACTTATTGTCAATAGAATATATGTCAACAGAAACATTAGGCGAAAAGCTTAGACAAATCAGAGAGCAAAACGAATTGCCTTTACGAAAGGTATCGGCATTGCTTGACATTGATGTAGCCATTCTTAGTAAAATGGAGCGAGGCGAACGTAAGCTATCAAAGGAAGTCGTATTAAAACTTGCCGACATCTATAAATGTAATCCCGAAGAACTATTGGTGCTTTTCCTTAGCGAAAAGATAATGTATGAAATTCAAGACGAAGACCTTGGAGAAAAGGCATTAAAAGTAGCAGAGAAAAAAGTTAAATATTTAAAAGCCAACAAGACCAAATGACTGTTAAAAAACTCATAGATAAATATAACGCAGACAGGAAATACTACTTGACAAACAAGTATAATGAAACACTGCTTCGCAGTGATTTCTTAGACCCATTTTTTGAGTTGCTTGGCTGGGACATCAAAAATAATGCAGGTAAACCGACAAACGAAAGAGAAGTAATTTTAGAGGAGGCGTTAAAGGAAAATGCTTCGGAACACTCAAAAAAACCTGATTATACTTTCCGTTTATTTTCGGAAAGGAAATTCTTCTTAGAAGCCAAAAAGCCTTGTGTAGCAATAGAATCAAATAATGATTCAGCTAAACAAGTTAGGCGGTATGGCTTTACAGCCAAACTAAAAATTTCAGTTTTATCAAATTTTGAATACCTAATTATTTACGACACATCCGTAAAAGTTGACAAGGACGATACTTTTCAAAAGGCTTTAATAAAGAAATATCACTACACTGAATACGAAAGTAAGTTTGAAGAAATCAAAAAACTTTTAGGGAAAGGAGCTGTTTATTCAGGTGCATTTGAAACAGAATGGAAAGAAATTGAAACTAAAATTAACCAGTATTCAATCGACAATCTTTTCTTAAATCAAATCAACGAATGGAGAAAGGCATTAGGTGCAGAGATTTACAAACACGAACCCAAAATTGACGAACAACAATTAAACGATGTTGTTCAAAGTTATTTAAACAGAGTTTTATTTCTCCGTGTTTGTGAGGACAGAAATTTAGAAGATTACCAAACACTTTTAAAGTTTGCTAACGCAAATGACTTTAATGCATTAATCAAAAAATTTGAACAAGCCGACAAACGCTATAATTCAGGTTTGTTTGACCAATTACTAAAAGACAAAATTGTAGAAAATGTTAGTTCTGTTTTTTGGACAATTATCAAACAACTTTATTACCCTGAAAGCCCCTACTCATTCAGTGTTTTTTCATCAGACATTTTAGGAAGTATCTATGAAATATTTCTTTCAGAAAAATTGGCAATAGAAAACAAAGCTATCGCTTTGGTAAAAAAGCCTGAAAATATTGATAGGGATATTATCACAACACCAACTTTTATTATCAGCGATATTTTAAGGAATACAGTTCTTGTAAAGTGTCAAGGAAAGACCGATAAAGAAATATTAAAACTAAAATTCGCTGACATTTCTTGCGGTTCAGGAGCATTTTTATTGGAGCTATTTCAATTGCTAAATGATATTTTGATTGATTACTATTTAAAAAATGACAAATCAAAACTAATTCAAACAAACCTTGATACGTACAAACTGCCTTTCAAGATAAAAAGAGAACTTCTTTTAAATTGCATCTTTGGCGTTGACAAAGATTACAATGCAGTTGAAGCAACAAAATTTGGATTACTATTAAAATTATTAGAGGGTGAAGATGTAAACTCAACAAATGCTACAAAGCCTGTTTTACCTGACCTTTCGCAAAACATTTTCTTTGGCAATAGTTTATTGAATCCGAAACAAGTTACCAGTAAGAAAGACCAAGTAATTATAAATCCGTTTGATTTTTCAAAACTTCGTTTTGATGTTATTGTAGGAAATCCGCCTTATATGAAGTCGGAGGATATGAAAAACATTACTCCGCTTGAATTACCTCTATACAAATCAAATTACACATCAGCTTACAAGCAGTTTGACAAGTATTTTCTTTTCGTTGAGCAAGGAATGGACTTATTAGCACACGATGGAGTTTTAGGTTATATCATTCCGAGCAAATTCACAAAAGTTGGTGCAGGTAAAAAGCTAAGAGAAGAACTTTCAACCAAAGGTTATTTGCATTCAATTGTTTCGTTTGGAGCAAATCAAGTTTTCGCAGATAAAACAACTTACACTTGTTTGCTAATCTTAAACAAAAAACCTCAACAGACTTTCCAGTATGCAGAAATAAAGAGTTTAAAAAGTTGGAAAGTAAGAGAACCTAATGCTGTTAAATATGCAACAAAAAATACAAATCAATTAGACAATGAAGTTTGGATTTTAGTTCCGCCCGACCTGACAAACGCATATACTAAAATATCAGCTCAAAGTGTAAAGTTGGTTGATTTAGTTGGCGAAGAAAATATTTTCAATGGCATTCAAACAAGTGCAAATGAAATTTACATATTCATTCCGACAAAGGAAGATACAAAGCATTACTACTTCACAAAAAAGAATGTGGACTACAAAATAGAAAAGGCAATAACCAAACCCTATTTTCAAACATCTTCAGGCGAAGACAACTTAAATACATACAGAACTTTCAAACCAAACGCAAGAGTAATTTACCCTTACGAAAACACAAAAAAGGGAGTTGAAATAATTCCACTTACAGCGATTCAGAAAAAATATCCTTTGGCTTTTGACTATTTCCAAAAGCACAAATCCATTCTGAGCAATCCTAAAAGAGATATAAAACCTGAACCTGCAACAAAAAACGAATGGCACAGATTCGGCAGACAACAGGGTTTAAGTATTTCAGGAAAGAAGGAGAAAATAATCCTTGGTGTATTGTCAAGTGGCGACAAATATGCTATTGATAATTATGGAACATTATTTACCTCTGGTGGAACTGCGGGCTATTGTGCAATAACATTGCCCGAAAAGTTTGACTATTCTACATACTACATTCAAGCCATTCTAAACTCCAAATATGTTGAGTGGTTCGTAATCTTAACGGGAGAAATTTTCAGAGGTAGTTATTTTGCAAGAGGAACAAAGGTTCTTAACAATTTGCCTATCCGTAAAATTGATTTTGCAAATGCCAAGGATAAAGCACTACACGACAAAATTTTAGAACTCCAAAAGGAACTAATAAAAATTCAAGATGAAATTGATGCAAACATTGGAAACAAAAGAGCATTGACACCATTGCAAAGCCAGTTTTCAAGAGAAAAAATAGCCTTAGAAAAGCTATTAGCCAAATTATATGATTTAGGCAATGATGATTCACTAATCCCATTAATCAAAGAATTGTATGAAGCTAATTGAAAACGCAACGGCAGAAAAATTAAGGGGTGGATTTTATACGCCTGAACCAATTGCAGAATTTATTTTGCGTTGGGGAATTAATGGAAGTACCGACTTTGATATACTTGAGCCGAGTTGTGGCGATGGAGTATTCCTTGAACAATTGAAGGAATTAAAATCAAAATACAAATCTTTTACAGCAATTGAGTTTGATGAAATTGAAGCCCAAAAAGCCGAGAAAATTGTTTTGAAAAACAAACAAATTATCAATGATGATTTCCATACTTATTGCAACAATACTTTACAACGTTTCGACTTGGTTGTAGGAAATCCACCATATATACGCTATCAATTTTTTGACAGAAAACAACAAGTTGAGGCAGGTGATATTTTCATAAGAGCAGGTTTGACTTATTCTAAACTCACAAACGCTTGGGTTTCTTTCGTTGTTGGTTCTTCACTTTTATTGAAAGACAAAGGCGGAAAAATTGGTTTTGTTTTGCCAGCAGAAATTTTACAAGTTTCGTTTGCATTGCAATTGAGAAAATTCATTGCACAGTTTTACAATAAAATAAATATCATTTCATTTGAGAAACTTGTATTTCCTGACATTCAACAAGAAGTTGTTTTACTTCTTTGCGAAAAAAACGGAAGCAAAGAACACAACATTGAGCATATCGAATTAAAAGATGCAAGCGAATTGAAAACGCTTGATACCGCAAAACTAAAAAGCCCACAAAAGAAAATTGATTTTAAATCAAATAAATGGACTTTCTATTTTTTAGAACAAGAGGAAATTGATTTTTTAGAAAACATTGCCAAGAAAAGAAACATTTCAACTCTTGGGAAATATGCAAAAGTTGAAGTTGGCATAACCACAGGTTCAAATGATTTCTTCACTGTTCCACTTACAACAGTTGAAGAATACGACTTACACGACTATGCAAAACCAATGGTTGGAAGAAGCGTTCAGGTAAACAGTGTAATTTTTACAGAAAAAGATTGGGAGAAAAATAAATTTTCAAAAGCCAAAGCACATATACTTGCATTTCCCGACAAACAAAACCTCAATCAGAAAAACGGAGCAGTAAAATATATTGCTCACGGAGAAAGTTTAGGTATTCATAAAGGCTATAAGACTGGAATTAGAAATGATTGGTTTGTAGTTCCTTCTTTAAAAATTTCAGATGCTTTGTTTATTAGAAGAAATAATCTTTACCCAAGATTGATAATTAATGAGGCGGGAGCATATACCACAGACACAATGCACCGAGTTTTCGTAAAACAAGGGACAGATATAAATGCACTTACAGCCAGTTATTACAATTCGCTATCACTTGCCTTTACAGAAGTAAGCGGAAGAAGCCACGGAGGAGGCGTTTTAGAACTAATGCCAAATGAAGCAGAAAAGGTTTTATTGCCATATCACAAAGACAACGCAAAGTTGCTTTCTCAAATTGACAAATTAATTCGGGACAAAACAGATATTGAAGAAGTCTTGAAAATGACCAACCAGATAATATTGAAAGAGCATTACGGCTTGACACAAAAGGAAATAAATTTAGCTCATAGTATTTGGAAAAAATTATCTTCAAGGAGACTAAATAGAAATAAAAATTGATACTAAATGGCAAACATTAGATTAAATATATTACCCATTTCTGAAAGTGATTTTTCTTTTAAAATCTTCAGAAAACTAAAGCAAGAAGAAGATACTAAGGAGGATGCTATTTATTTCTATCATCTTCCTGAAGATTCCGATTTAACAAAAAGAAAAGGTTATTGGGTATCTTTTTTACCAAGAGAAGGTTTTGAAGAATTTGAAAACCATTCTTTTTACGCCATTGGTCTCACAAAGCGTTTTTTAACAGAGCAATTATTAAATACATTAACAATAAAAGGCTGTCCACTTCCATACAATGTTTATAGACGTTTCACAGAGGAAAAAATAGAGTTTACAATCCACGAATTTACAAAAGGCAAACAAATAATATACTTATCTCCTTTTTACTTTGAAGAACAAAAAAGATTTGGGTTTATTATTGACTTTAGATTTTCGAGAAATAAAGAGTTGCAATTTGATAAGGAAGTTCAAGTTTTGAGTTTTAGTCTTGATAGCCAAGGACGGAGCAACAAAAATTATTATTCAGATAAATTCAGATTGATTCAATCTTTTTTGGATAAAGTCTATAGTAACATTCAAATAATAAGAGAAGGTGAAAATAATTTATTACATATTGAAAATGAACTTATAGAAACACCTGTTTTTCAACTTAATAAAAAGGAGTACATTTTTAGTAATAAAAGTACGGCAAATTCACAATTTCAAGGAATAAGAAATTATGGTCCACTCCAAAAAATAGATAAAGAGATTTTATTCGTTTTCATTTTTGAAGACCGTTTTAAATCGTTTGCAAATGAGTTGTATTTGAGCTTAACTGGTAAATCAAACCCTGGAACTTTTCCTGGCTTTGAGCAAATGTTTGGTGTTGTATTAAATACAAGTAATGTAAAACAAATTAAAATTGAAGGTTTTTCTAATGAACAACTACTTTCAATTGTAGATAAGGTAAAAACATATCAAGAAGCTGAACCGAATAAAAAAGTTATTGGGATTTACATCGAAGATTATGCTATTGATACTGAAGATATTGTTGCTTCGAATCACTATTATTTTATGAAATACAATTTCATAAAAAATAATCTCCCTTTACAGGTAGTTAATTATCGTAAACTAAGCGAAAAAAACTCTTTAAAATGGTCAACTTCTAATGTTGCGTTAGCAATGTTTGCTAAAATGGGAGGGATTCCTTGGGTAGTTAAACCAAGTAATAACAATTGTTTGATACTGGGAGTTGGAAGCTCACATAAAAGAAATGAAGAAACTGGAGAGATTACTAAATACTTTGCTTACACGGTTTGTTTAGATTCAAGCGGTCTATACAAGACATTAGAAGTTTTGGCAGATGAAACCTCCGAAACTAATTATTTGCAAAAGCTAAAATCTAACTTAATCAAGCTTTTAAAAGATAGCAGAATGAGTGATTATAAAACCTGCGTTCTTCATTTGCCTTTTAAAATCAAGCAAAATGAAATTTCTGCAATATCAGAAGCAATAAAACAAATTGACGACATTGAATTCGTGGCTATAAAAGTAAATCTTGATAATAAATATTTTGGCTACAGTTTCCACAACACATTTGTACCATACGAAAGTAGCTTTGTTAAATTATCACGCAATGAATATTTAGTGTGGTTTGAAGGTTTACTTTATGGAAAAGAAGTAGTTGATAAAAGATTGGCAAATCCTGTTCATATACAATTTTTGAATTTAGGGAATCAGAAAGGTTTTGATGAAAGAAAGTATTTACAAGATGTTTTAAACTTGTCTGGTGCAAATTGGAGAGGATTTAATGCTAAATCTATTCCAATTTCAATCTATTATTCTCAAATCATTGCTAAATATTCAGAAGCATTTGAGAAAATAGATGGCTATGAAGAAAATTCTATTTCGAATGATAAACCTTGGTTTTTATAAAAAATAATAAAATGGAAATAAAAGGCGAACATTTACTATTTCTTTTTGGTGCAGGAGCAAGCGTTGATGCAGGAATACCTCATTCAAATAAAATGGTTAACGACATAGAAAAACTCATAGTTGACCATAATGATTGGAAAGCATACAAGGATTTATATTTTTACTTGAAAAGTAGTATAAATTATTCGGATGGAATTCTTGGGAAATTTAATGTGGCTTTTAATGTAGAACGACTCCTTATTGTTATTACTGAAATTGAGAAAAGGGAAAGTAATATAATGTATCCATTCATTGGTACTTGGAATATCAGGTTGCTTGATTTGGCGGGGAATAACTTTGAAAATATTAAGAAGTTTCATAAGCTAATAAGAAAACAATTAAATGAATGGGTAGGATTAAGGAGTTATGACAATGCAAACTATTATCAATCTTTTGTTTCTCTTTCTGCTGATGTTGCAAATCTTATGAAGGTATTCACACTTAACTATGATTTGTGTTTTGAAAATGTTGTTGGAAAAGAAAAAAATATTGAAATCGGATTTACTAAAGAAACTAATGAGTGGCATCAATCCAATTTTGAAAATATTGATGGGAAGCATTATAATTTATACAAACTTCACGGTTCCGTTGATTGGTATCTCTCTGAAAACAAACTTTTCAAAAGTCAAAAAATAGAATCCGTACCAGAATTAATATTTGGAATTCAACACAAAATGACTTCGGTTGACCCTTATTTTTACTACTCTTCCATATTAAGAAATTCTTGTTTTAATGAAGCTAAAATCATTACAATAATTGGTTATTCATACGCTGATGACTATGTTAATATAATATTATCTCAAGCCCTAAATTCAAGAAGTGAACTTAGAATAATTAATGTTGCACCACTATTTGAAAATGAAAAGGAAGCAGAAATATCGCATATCAAAAACAAACTAAATTTAAGAAGTGAAAATCAAATAATTTATATTGACAGCACAGCAAAAGAGTTTATGACGAATACAATGAATAAGGAGTTTTTTGAAAGTAATATTGGAGAGCCTGATGGTGTACCATTTGAATAATCCATCGCACAGGTGTAAGCACAATTGCAATTCGCACAAGGCAACCGCACAATCCAAAAATTGCAATAGAGCTTCCACCTTTGCCACCCAAAGAAAAATTATTTTTTAAAATCTCCCCTTCTAAAATTTTTAAAACAAGCAACGCACAGGCGACACAAACAGACCAAAACATAACGCGACAATGACAGCGAAACTCACGGCAGACAATAACTTCACAACCTCGACAGAAAGAAGGCCAGCTTATAACAGCACCTACAAGAAATTGGCGGTTCAGTGGTTAAATGAAGCTTTGTGCTTCGTATCAAGTTCAGTGGTGGCAGACAGTTTTGTGCTTCGAAATCGCCAACTTCTTGTAGCTGCAAACCGTTAGCGGTAAGGCTATGACGGCACAGCAACTAATAAAATTAAGATATTAATATGGCAATACTTACGAGAGGACAATTTGCATCAATAGCTCAAAACAAAGCGGGGTCAAGAGGACTGCGTGGAATTGTAAATGAGGATCGAATGTTTTCAAAATCAACTTCGAACACAAGTATTTTTCTTTCCCATTCTCATACGGACAAAGATGTTATTGAACAAGCTAAAATATTTTTTGAAAATCTAGGCATTCGTATTTATGTCGATTGGGCAGACAAAACAATGCCTGAGAGCACGAACGGCGTAACTGCTCAAAAAATTAAAAGTCAAATCATATCTGTTAACGACAAATTTGTATTGTTGGCAACAAATAATGCAGTTGCATCAAAATGGTGCAATTGGGAAGTTGGCATTGCCGATCCGTTTAAACTTCCAAATAAAAAAATAGCGTTACTTCCATTAGCGGACAATAGTGGAACTTGGAATGGTAATGAATATTTACAGATTTATCCAAGAATTGAACGTGGCACAAATAATATTAACGAGTACTATGTTTGGTATCCTGATGGATCTCTAGAGGCTATTTCAGTTTGGCTTAACAGAAAATAAATGACAACGAAGTATCAAATAATAAAAATAGGTGATGACAATCCGTTTTTCAAGGAAACGATTGATACTCTACATCGTCATATCGCAGAATTGGGTTTGCAGCAGAAATCATTAATTGAAATTGATGAGACTAATTTTAAAACAGACTACAAAGCAAATGCTCCAACATTTTGTCTCTATTTCGGAAGTAGTTCAAAAGTGTTTAAGAACTTAGACATATTAAGAAAATTAATAAAAGATGCAACACTAATACTGCCAATAGTCTCTGATTTAAAGCAATATACACTTCAGATACCCAAGGAACTTGAGAATGTTAACGGTTTCGAACTGGCAACAGATAATGATATTGAGAAACTCGTTTCGTGCATTTTGGAAGGACTAAGCTTATTGCGCCTTTCGAGGCGACTTTTTATAAGTTACAAAAGAGATGAATCTTCTTCAGTTGCAATACAACTTTTTGAGCAATTAGAAAAAAATGGGTTTGATGTTTTCTTAGATACACATAGTATTAGACAAGGAGAACCTTTCCAAGAGGAACTTTGGCATAGAATGGCTGACACTGATGTGGTTGTATTACTTAATACGCCAGGTTTTTTAAATAGCAATTGGACAACACAAGAATTGGCTAAAGCCAATTCTATGTCGATTGGTATTTTACAGCTAATTTGGCCTACTCACAAACTAGAAAGAGATGCTGAAATTAGCATCCCATTTCAGCTAAACAATACCGATTTTGGAAATAATATCTTTAGCACACCTTCGAGCTATTTGAATAATAACACTCTTAAAAGAGTTGTAAGTCAAGTTGAATCTTTAAGAGCAAGAAGTCTTGCATCGAGGCAAGATAATATTATTACAGAATTTATTTCTTCTTCCATCAAAGTTGGAAGGAAGGCTGATTTACAATCCGAGAAATTTATTACCGTTAAACGAAGTGACGGGAAGGAATTTGTTATAATTCCGACAGTTGGAGTTCCTCAAGCATTTACATATAATCAATCAGAGGAATTAGTTGCAAGAATTAAGTCAAAAAATGTGAAGGGAGCATTCTTGCTTTATGACCATAGAAACATTAGAGAAAAATGGTTAAAACATTTAGCTTGGTTGGATAATTATCTTCCAATAAAAACCATAAAAATAGTTGATGCAGAATTATGGCTGACAAAGATTTAACTAAGATATTTTTATCTGCAAGTATACCTTATCCAGATAGGGACAAGAAATTCTATGATACCGCAGATATTGTTGCAATCAGAGATGCTGTTCGTGCTTTAGCTACTGTTGTTATTCCAAATGCACATTTGGTTTGGGGAGGTCATCCATCGATAACTCCACTCATACGGTTTGTAATGAAAAAAATGAATGTCGATTTAAAACAACATGTAACACTTTATCAATCATTATTTTTTGAAAGCAAATTTCCAGAGGATAATTTTGCATTTGAAAACATAATACTTACGCCAAAAACTCTAGATTTGAATGAAAGCCTCGCAATAATGCGCAAATCTCTAATCTTAGATAACAATTTTAGTGCGGGTATATTTATTGGAGGTATGGAAGGTATAAATGATGAGTTTGAATTGTTTGTCAAAACTCATCCAAATGCGCTTATTTTGCCAATTGCGAGTACAGGAGCAGCAGCTAAAATTCTCTATGATAAAATAGAGCCACAACCTGATATCCGGTTGTTGAATGACTATGCATATATGGCTTTATTCCGTGATTTACTTGTTGATTTCATTTAATAATTTAGGAAAGAACAGGAATCTAAGACTAATATAAAAAAAATGACTATGCCTAAAAGACAAATTTTCTACAGCTTTCATTATGACAAAGATGTTTTTCGTGTTCATCAAATTAGAAACATTGGTGCATTAGAGGAAAATAAACCTGTCTCCCACAATGATTGGGAAGCAGTAAAAAAAGGTGGCGATAATGCTATTAAAAGGTGGATAGATGACAATATGAATTATCGTAGTTGTGTCGTTGTTTTAGTTGGAATAGAAACTGCAAATAGACCTTGGGTTAATTATGAAATTAGAAAAGCTTGGGCAGATGGGAAAGGGCTTTTAGGAATTTATATTGATGATTTAAAAGACCCACGCTTTTCAAATATTCCTCCTTTATATGGAAAAAGTAATAGAGGGGCTAATCCATTCGATAAAATTTCATTTGCAGACGGGAGAAAATTATCAAGTGTTGTTAAATGCTATACTCCTTCTTCAACAGACACCTATAATTCTATTGCAAATAATCTTGAAAACTGGATTGAAGAAGCGATAAAGGCTAGAAAATAAGAAAGCCCTAACCGCTAACTTCAGCTACCCGTCAAGTGCGGCAGCAGTGGTTTTCGGTGGGCATCTTTCCGCTCAATCTGTTTCTCGGCTTGACAGGAAATCGCCCGCAATCCGCCCCTGCGTGTAGCTTCCTACGTTGGCGGCAATATTGAAATTAAAAAATCTATCTATAAGAAATTACGACTATGAAAAAATTGACTATTCTGTTTTTAGCTATGGTGATATTTTCATGTAACAATCAGCCTGACAAGGGTGCTAGTGACAATAACAGCGAGATAGCCAGCCAAGGCAAGATACCAAAGACAGAGAAGGAAGTTGGTTCAAATACCACAATTAATGACTACAGCCAAGTCGAGACAGAAAAAGCAGTCGAACCGGACACAATAAAGACAAACGACAACCAAGACATCAACTACCAACCAGCAGACAACAACAATACAAATCAGTTTGAAGACAATTTTATAGGTTTTGCTAGCTTTTACATGCAGTTTGACAAGCCAAAACAAACATTTATCCTAAAGGCCGATGAGGATAAGACTATTACTTGTAAAGAAGGAACAAAGCTAACAGTGAACGAAAACTCTTTTATTACTTCATCTGGTGACTCCGTGACTGGTGACATTGAAATACGGGTAAAAGAATATTACAAGATTTCCGACATACTTCTTGCTAACCTATCAACAACCAGTAACAGAGACATTCTTGAAACAGGCGGAATGATTTACATTGAGGCGTTTTCCAATGGAGAAGAATGTGAGCTCAAAAAAGGAGCTACTATTGAAATTGCATTCCCTGCAAAGGACAAGAAAGATGATATGCAGCTTTTTAGTGGCAATTGGGAATCAGACAAAGTAAATTGGATCCTGAAGGAAACAATACCTGTTGACTCTGAAGAGAATGCGGGTTTTACTTTCGTTGAGAAAATGCCAGAGTTTCCAGGAGGACAACAAAAACTAATGGATTACCTATCCAAAAATATCAAGTATCCGACTCGTGCAAAGGAGAGTGGAATTCAAGGTACAGTTTATATTACGTTTATAGTCAATGAGGATGGTAATACAGAAGATATTCGTGTTGTCAGGGGAGTTGACTCTTCGCTCAATCAAGCTGCAATATCAGCAATAGAGCAAATGCCGAAATGGACACCGGGAAAACAAGGAGGTGAATATGTAAAAGTCAATATGAATTTACCTATAAGATTTTCACTTGGTGGTGAGGATTTTAGCACCAATAACATAGATTATGCAAAGGAATTTGAAAAGCAGGTAAATGATAGCAATTTATCTAACACAGAAATGTTAGAAATCAGTCATTACATTTTCAGTACTTCAAAACTTGGCTGGATTAACTGTGACAGATTTTTTAGAGATAATAGCCCCAAAGTTGACTTTCTTGTAAATATTGGCACTTCAAAGCAAGTTGACATTAAAATTGTTTTTAATACCATTAACTCTATATTGACTGGATCGACAAGCGGTGGCAAGTACATATTTGACAATGTGCCGACAGGTCATAGTGTGACCTTAGTTGCACTCAAATACGAAAAGGACCAGTATTACTTGGCTATTAAAAAAACAAAGATTACAAGAGAAGAAGAGCAAGTATTGGACTTTGAACCAGTAACAATGGCACGATTGAAAGCAGAAATGGAAAAACTGAATAGGATATAAAAATACTGCCGCCAACACTGCATATACTTTATGGCGGGCTACGTTATGAATATGAGTACTTTAGTTCCAAATATTAATCATCGTGGACAGAAAGATTTGTCTTTTAAAATCCGCCACAAAGCATATGCACGCCCGTTATGCACCATACAAAACTAAACACAGTAAAGACTTAATAAACATAATATATCAAATTAAATAACTAGTTATGAAGAATTTTTTTTTCTTATTGTTTCTAATACCAACCTTCGTTTTCAGTCAAGGATGGGAAAAGACTTATGGTGAAGGTGTTGGGCGCTCAGTTCAACAAACTACAGATGGTGGTTATATTGCTTTTTGCAACTCTAATTTCCATAATATCTACCTTCTCAAGACTAATCACAATGGTGACACATTATGGACTAAAACTATCGGTGAAAACGACCACTACTTTACTTTATGTGGTCAGCAAACAATTGATGGTGGATATGTAATTGTCGGTTGGACTGATCCAGATAATGCCCTAAATGACATATTATTAATAAAAACTGATAGTAATGGGGATGTTTTATGGACTAAAACATATGGTGGTAGTAACAGAGAAGTAGGGTTCTCTGTGCAACAGACTTTTGATGAAGGGTTTGTGATTACAGGTTGGTCTGATTCGTTTAGTAACTCTTACGATGTATTTCTGATTAAAACTGATAGCGATGGTAATGCTTTGTGGACTAAAACCTATGGAGACGATCTAATGGATATTGGAAAATCAATACAACAAACCGCAGACGGTGGTTATATTATTGCCGGGGAGTCAATTATTTGGGGCTCTGGATTTAGTTCCGTTTACTTAATAAAGACAGATATTAATGGAACTGCTTTATGGACTAAAACATATGGCGGGATAGATGAAGATGCTGCATACTCTGTAAAACAAACCACTGATGGAGGTTATATTGTTACAGGTTATACTGAAACATTAAATGGAACTAAGGATGTATATTTAATAAAAACAGATGACAACGGTGACTCTCTATGGGTTAAATCATATGGTGGGATTTATGATGATATGGGATCCTCAGTGCAACAAACTACCGATAGTGGATATGTTATTGCAGGTTATACCGAAAAAATAAACGGAACTACGGATGTATTTTTATTAAAAACCGATAATAGTGGTAATATTTTATGGACTGAAACTTATGGTGGGGTTGGTAATAATAGTGGAATGTCAGTACAACAAACCACTGATGGTGGATATATAATTACAGGAGTTTATGACGATGATTTTGTGTGCTTAATAAAAACAGATGGCAGTGGTATTGTTTCAACCATTGAAATTCCTGCTCCAAACCCGAATAGAAAATTAGTAAAGATTGTTGACTTTTCAGGAAGAGAAATATCAAAACCAGAAAAGAACCAGCCACACATTGAAATATACGATGATGGTACAACAAAGAAGAAAATGAAATTAGAATAAAGTACAGTGCATAACAATAGCTAATACGCCATAGCCGCAATCTCTTCTCCGATATAAAATATTTTGTAAATTTGAGTTTTGTAGCCTAATATAAAATCGACTTAAAAAGCGGCAACGGCGCATAGCCGAGCTGTTATGCGTCATGCTTTGGCGACAACGGAACTTCACACTTAATGCAAGTAATGAAACGGACAGAACTTAATATATGAATGATTTTAAAAATATTTGGGTAACTATTAAAACTGAGAAAGCAATAATAATAACCTTAACGATTCTACTTGCTTTTGGAATTTTCTGTTGGTTATTCTGGACACCCGCAAAAGATTTTGGGTTAAACTTTTTTACTGAGATTTTAGGTGCTACTATTACAGTTGTTATCCTTGATCGATTAATTAAAACCAGAGAGGATAAGAAAAATATTCCTCAAAAGTTAGCCGCTTACGAAGATGTTAGATTGTATGTATCCAGATACATTTCATTTTGGACACAGACATTTGCGGAATGTGTTCCTGGACCAGAACCAGAAAATTTTACTTTGTTCTTTTCAGAACAAGGAATGTCTAAAATTCTCAATTATCTCTACATGGATTCCGAGCCGAATGTAACACCGCCAAGAAAATGGTGGGATTGGATTACTCATAATGCTAAAGAGTTTAGAGATAATGGAGATAAAATATTAGACAGACATTACGGTAATTTAGATCCTGAAGCATATGGTTATGTCCATCAATTAACTGAAAGTTCATTTAATGGAGTTCTTCTAATGATCCCATCAATAAAAGAAACAGATATCTTATATAAATTTCCAAGAGTAAAAGTGTTGGGTAGTTATACTATCGAACCACAAAAAGAGGATTATTCAGCAATTCTTGGATTAATTAGTTGGTGTGAAAATTCATACATAAAATTACATAGACACAATCCAACATTAAAAAAAATTGCCGTATATACTCCGAACAAGGAAGAAAGACTCCGACCTAAGTCCATGATACCAGAAGAGATTAGACAAAAAGAAATAAATGAATTGATTGAGTTTAGACAAAGAAATAAATAATTTCAAAATTGGAACGACAGCCCTTCATTGACTATGAGCATGAGCACGAACGCATAACTTCAGCTACCCGTCAAGTGCGGCAGCGGTGGTTTTCGGTGGGTATCTTTCCGCTCGGGCTGCTTTTCGGCTTGACAGGAAATCGCCCGCAGTCCGCCCCTGCGTGTAGCTTCCTACGTTATGCTTAAGCGAAGACAAAGATGACTATTATACAGACTTAAATTCTAATTTAACAAAATGTAATTATGTACAGAAAAACTAATTTTATTTTAATGTTCTGCCTAACACTTATGACCTCAATATCAGTTTCTGCGCAGAAGGCACATTGGGCATCACCTGACGATAGTGTAGCCATAAAACTTATAGCAATGGACAAGATGTGGGCAGAATCAAACTGCAGACCTCAGCCTGGACTTGAAGAGGTGTTTGCTGACGATTTTCAGGGAACAGCACCAGATGGCACCCGGTATGGTAAGGAAGAAGCTATAGCGCCCCTTAAGATTCCTGACCGCCAATGTCAATTTGGAGATGTTAAAGTGCATTTTTGGGGGGATAATTTGGCCATAGCCTATGGGAATGAAAGTAGCATTCGCACAGGAGCAGACGGTAAGGAATATAAACGTTGCTTAGCGTGGACAGACATCTGGCTGAAACGGGATGGAAAGTGGCAGCTTATAGCAGCACAAGATAATGTTGTGGAATGTCCCAAATAAGAATTTTATAAAAACGCCTAAGCATAACTTCAGCTACCCGTCAAGTGCGGCAGCGGTGGTTTTCGGTGGGTATCTTTACGCTCGGGCTGTCTTTCGGCTTGACAGGAAATCGCCCGCAGTCCGCCCCTGCGTGTAGCTTCCTACGTTATGGGTTATTATATTGCGTAAACAATTGACAGATGAGTTTAGTAGAAAAATTAGGAATTTATAAGAAATCGGTATTGGATACCGACTATAGAATTGACGAGCTTTCGCTGAAAATTAACGATTTAAAGAGGATAAGAAAATTTGACAAGTTAGATAGTCGGAGCAGACAAATTTCACAATTAGTAAAAGGTTTTAGAGAAAAGGATTCTGTAATTGAGTTTACCAAAACGCCAGACATTTTTAGTGCTTTTTCTGGTCGTGGAGATATTTTAGTGAGAGAATCTACATTGACAGAAAAGCAGATTGAAGTAATTTACAAAGCGAAATATGAGGAATTCTGGTTCGTTTTGATTGTTGCTATTATTGCTTTTTTGGTAATGATTACAATGCTATATTTTAATGCTATTCAATTATACTGGATATTTCTGTTTATGGGATTTTTCATTTTAGTATCAGGATTTAAAATCTTCCTATTTAGAAATGACATTATCGGGCTTGAAAAAGAATTAAATGATTTAATGAAATTGATAAATAACAACCCGTAACTTCAGCTACCCCGTCAAGTGCGGCAGCGGTGGTTTTCGGTGGGCATCTTTCCGCCCGTGCCGTATTTCGGCTTGACAGGAAATAGCCCGCAGTCCGCCCCTGCGTGTAGCTTCCTACGTTATGGGCAAATTAAAGCATTGGACAACTAACCTTTAAATTATATGACAGATGAAAAGAATAGAAAATATTTTAATTATTGTTGTGTTTTGCCTCTTTTTCTCGTGTGACAAAGAGACTTTCCAAGATTCAATGGGTATTACTGATTTTTACACATATTGCGGTAATATCCCATGTACAGGGACACTTAATCATGATGGAGAGACAGTTGTGATTAGTGGATATATTTCGGCGACAAATAATTTTCCAACTGAAAATAGATTTCACGTTTATGAGACTTCAATTGAAGTAGGTCCTAGATTAGAAATTCATGTTATAAAGGATGGGAATAAGATATTTGACAAAATATCCAATCAACTTTCAAGGTTATCAAATCCAGACAACGAATATGTAAAAGTATCCATTCGTGGGAAAATAATAGGCATTCCTTTACCTACAAATAGTGATTGCCTTATGGGAGCATTTATTGCCCGTCAAGTGCGGCAGCGGTGGTTTTCGGTGGGCATCTTTCCGCCCGTGCCGTATTTCGGCTTGACAGGAAATAGCCCTCAGTCCGCCCCTGCGTGTAGCTATCTACGTTGTGGGCAAGGCTAAGAGAAACCCTTACAGTTAAAAGGGAATTAAAAGAAAATGAAAATAGATATTCAGTACATACAGAAATTTGAAAAACTTCCATTTAGATTCATTGATTTTCTAAATGGACTTTTTCTCATATTACCGACAATTCTGGTGTTATTAAGTCTTGTTATGATTCGAAGTTATAATATGAATAACATGACGGGAATAAATGGACTTTTAATAACTGCTTCCTTAATTGGACTTATTGGACTAACATTTTTTGTTTTTGTAATAATCCGACTAATTCAAAACCTAAAATTTACAAAACTCGTAACTGGACAAGATTTTGAAACTAATGTCGAAATCTTGAACAGTGTTTTTAGAAAACTGTATGGCGACCAATTCCTAGACAAAAAACAAATTGACAATGGGTTAATAACATCCAATTCAGGAACATCAATGTTTTCATGGGGAGAGATTAATACTGCGATTTGCCAGGACAATATAATTTTAATCAATAGTAGACCAACAGGACAGCCGATTACATTATTTGAGAATAGACTAAACATAAAAAGAATTATTAATAACATTGAAGGAAAAATAAAGCCCAGCCCACAACAAAGAACTGAGCCAAAAAACAACAAAATTTTCAATACTTTTTCATTTTTTTATCTCAAAGAGTAAATGAAAACAGTTTAAAAAACCTAAGCCCTGATCAAAACAGATTTGTAATTTTCATCATATGGGATGCCTGGTTTTGCAAAGGCAAGCATCCCTGTCTGCCCGCTTCCGGCATCGGACTGGATGAGGTTGAGGAGCTTAATGAAGGAAATTGTTTTCTTTATTACACTAATTTTAAAACTATCCATGCGCCTGTCGGCCATTAATTGATACTTTTGCAAAAAAGTTAAAAGATGTTTCTTAAAGTATTGTTGATATCTGTTGTATTTATTGGACTGGCGGTAGCCGGTTTCGCCATAAAAATGTTTTTCGTAAAAAACGGAGAGTTCAAAAAACAATGTTCATCTGTAGACCCCCATACAGGAAGAGCCTTAGGTTGCTCCTGCGAAGGAGCCCCCGGTGATGGCAGTTGCCGCAAAGAAGGAGGCAAGGGTAAAGAGGACACTAGTGTCTCGTTAAAAGAGACTGAGTGATAGTTGTTTACAATTTAGTTCATTGACATTTTGATAATCATTCTTTG
>PHDN01000039.1 GCA_002840975.1 Bacteroidetes bacterium HGW-Bacteroidetes-16 | reverse complement strand
ACCTCGCCAGAAAATTAGAAGGGTGGGGTGAGTTAAATTAAGGCTTAGGATGAATTTGTAAAATCTTTTGCATTTTTTTTATCGATTAGACATAACCCGATACTCATTTAATAATTACTTCGGCGAAAGGATGAAGCAGGGCAATCAAGTTGAACTCGAAATAAAGTGACAAAATGGCTGCCCCATGGTTGACAATTGCCGTCTAAAACCCATAATAAAGGCTGATTTTAAACGCGATGTTGTTCATGGCATCATCGTAACCATAAGGTCCGTAACGGTACAAAACACCTATTCCCAGGTCGTAAATTTGCAGATTCAGCAACTTCCTGATGACAAGGCCTGATTCGTAATAACCATTTTCAAGTGTCTTAAAATCAATGTTGTGGTGGTTTTGCTGGTGGTTCATCGCGCCAAAGGTAATATTGGTTACCAGGTTGATTTCAGGTTTAAATTTACCGGTTTTAAACAACAACTGTCCAAAGCTGTGATTCAGGAACAGAGCCACATATCGGTCAGAAAAAAATTCATTGGTGCGCATGGTCCCGAAGCTTCCGGGCGCCAGAAGCGCCACCATCCGATAGGTGCCCACCGCATTATACAAATTGCTGATGGGCAGTTGCCCATCAATTATTCCAGACATTACTTTGATGGTCGACTCTCCATAATATTTGGTTTTGTGCGTGTATTCAACCTTTATATCCAGGCGGTTAAAATCGAAATTTCCATTTGCAATGTCCTTGAATCCACGGGTATAGTTTAACCAAACCACCGGATACTTCGACCCAAATGAAAGCTGCCCTTTAGTGGTATGAAGGATTTTTTCCCTGAAGGCAAATCTAAACCCTAAGCTGAGTTCTGAAAAGTTGAAATCAGTAAGTTGTTCATCCAACGGCAGGAGCTCGTTTGTAAAATAATAATCGCTGGTTGCTTTTTTTTGCTGATAGCGTACTCCCGTATTCCATTTAAAATCGCGCAACGGCCTTAACCTGAACAGATAATTCAATTCGCCTCCCACAGTCGGGTTCATTCTCGACACAAAAAACTGATAGAAATCGGAGGTACGCCAAATTTGATTTTTATCATCAAAAAACCTGGTCTCACCCGATGCGATAACGGTATTGTAGGCTTCGAGTTGAATGGTGGACTCGGATCGTTTATGCACCATCCATGAAAAATCCCCGCCATATTTGGCAGCATGGTCTTTAAATCCGTAACCAGCGAAGAGTCCGGTTTTAAAACGTTTTGATATCCTGTCGTTGGTGTGTACTCCGGCACCCAGATAGATTCCTTCATAATCGTTGTAATGAACTATCTTGTTCAGGTCGAGGTCGATAAAATAAAAGGGGATTTTGCCGGTGAGCAAAGTCTGAAAAGTAGAAGCCATCTTATCAAAATTTTCGGCTTTTCCCAGAGAATCAATTACCCGATAGGTTTCTTTTTCCTTGTCGGTGAGGCTGTCGACACGGAATTCGCGCCAGAATTCCCCTTTTCGCTTGGTGGCACCTTCTTCAATCTCAATTTCGTGGTAGCTAAAATCACTTTTTTTGAGGTCAGGGTTCAGGTTGATATCCCGGATGTAACTTCTGCCTTTTCCAATCACGGGATAGTTGTTGATGCTGTCGTTCACCGTAATCATGGGAAGTGAAACATCGGTGTTAAGTTGAGTAGGAAACCAATGATCCTGAATGAATTCGTACCCTTGCTGAATTTTAATGCTAAATCCGGCCGTGGAATCATTGGCGGGTTCGGCCTTTACATTCTGAATGGCCCATCGGTTAGAATTGATCGACAAAAAGCCTTGCATGCCTTCAAAACGGGTGTCTTTCATTGGACGATAGGAAATAATAAAAATTGTATCGCTTGTTGCTGAAAAGGTGGTATCTTCTATCAGAAAAAAATACTTCTTGGTGCTTCCTTTGCTGATGGGATTGATATATTTTTTTCCGGCAATCTCAATCATCTCATCATAAAAACTGGTGGATTGGATTTGCGAAATCATAAAGGTAATGATGGGGTCAGAAAACCCGGAGACCTTGGTGGCCAACACGTTTTCCTGGTTTAATCCGGGAGCCAGGTACTTTCGTTCGGTAACGGTTTCCGTGATAAACAAATCCTGTTTCGTGAGTAAATTACGGGCTTTCATCTCGACACTATCCAGCAAAGCAGGGTCTCTGCTCATCAGCGAGTCAGAGTTTACAGTCAGGATCATTTTATCGTAGGCTACATAACTAAAGGCCTTCAGTTTCTCGGGATTGTTCAGGTCGCGGTTATTAATCACGTTGTTGATGATGCGGTGGGCCGGATTGTCGTTTGGAAAGATGCTCACCTCTTCCAGGTCAAAAACTTTTGGCACCAATGATATTTTTTGAAAATCCTGACGGATATTCACCTGGTAAATAAGTGGTTGGTATCCCACGTAGGAAATGGACAGCGTGCGTATGTTTGTTCCGTTTACAATAGAAAACTTCCCGTCGATATCCGTTACTGCACCTCGTCCATTATTACTTACTATATTAACAAAGGCCAGCGGTTCTCCTGTTTTTTTATCGTAAACATGACCAGTGATGGTAGGGTTTTGGCAAAAAATCCTGAACGGGATAAGGAAAAGGATGAGATAGATTAAAGAATGTTTCATTGATTTTGGTTACATACTTGCAGTTGAAATGGGATCAAAAATAAATGAAATGCAAATTCAGATATACTTTCTATTGTTAAGAAAAACTAAGAGGAGAGTTTTTTGTTGTGCCGGTGTCGGTTTACATCTCGGGTTTCTTTTTTCTCCATATTTTTCTTCAATGCATCTGTCAGGTCGATGCCGGTTTGGTTGGCCAGGCACATCAGCACGAACAGCACATCGGCCAGTTCATCGGCTAAATCCGCATCCGCCTCGTTTGACTTAAACGACTGATCACCATACCTTCTGGCAATAAGGCGCGCCACCTCGCCTACTTCTTCGGTTAGCAGGGCCATGTTGGTAAGTTCACTAAAATACCTGACTCCCGTGGTGTTGATCCATTGATCAACCATTTGTTGAGCTTCTTCTATCGTCATACAGCATCACTTAAAAGTTTAATGTGTTGATTATTGCCGTGCTAAATTAGTTAATTTTGCCGCTTATGGAATCATTAAAAGAATACGTTCCGGGAATGGATTTTGTGGCCAAGACTTTTGCCGGACTGGAAAACATGCTGACTGCCGAACTCACTGAACTGGGGGCACTTGATGCAGAGCCTATCAAAAGAGGGGTGAAGTTCAGAGGCGATACCTCCATGATGTACAAGGCCAATTACATGGCGCGTACTGCCATCCGGGTGCTTAAACCCATTGCTGTGTTCGAGGTGAACGATGAAAAAGACCTTTACGAACATGTGATGAAGATCGACTGGACCAAGGTGTTTAAGTTGGAACAAACTTTTTCGGTGGAAGCCAATGTTTTTCATTCTGAACTCACACACAGCCATTTCGTTGCCTTAAAAACCAAGGATGCCATCGTGGATCAATTTCGTGAGGTAATGGGCAAACGGCCCTGGGTGAATACCGACAACCCGGATATCTTTGTGGACGTGCACCTGAGCCACAATATATGCACCATTTCGCTGGATAGTTCCGGTCATTCGTTGCACCAACGTGGCTATCGGGTGGCAGCGGATAAGGCACCCATCAACGAAGTGCTTGCCGCAGGCATGATCCGGCTGACAGGCTGGAAAGGCGAAACAGATTTTTATGATCCCATGTGCGGTTCGGGTACCATTCCCATCGAAGCAGCCATGATTGCCATGAACATTCCTTCGGGTTATTACCGTCAAAAGTTTGCTTTTATGAACTGGGAGGGATATGATGAGGCCTTGTGGTTACAGGTGAAGCAAGCAGCCGATGACCAGATGGGAGAACTTAAACACCGTATTTTTGCTTCCGACCGATCGGATAAAGCAATCGGCTTTACACGGAACAACTTAAAAAGTGCCGGACTTCATAAAGATATTGAAGTAAGTTGCCAGTTTTTCGATTCCATCAAGCCTGCGGCCGGTAAGGGCATCATTATCATGAATCCACCCTATGGAATGCGGTTGGAAGAACATGGGGAATTACGTGATTTATACAAGGGAATAGGCGATGCGCTGAAAAAGAATTTTACCGGCTTTGATGCCTGGATTATCACGCCCAGCATCGACACGTTCAAATTCATCGGTCTCAGGCCTGCACGCAGAATTCCTTTGTACAACGGACCCATCGAAACCCGGTTTTTAAAGTTTGAGGTGTATCAGGGCAGCAAGCGCTATGGTGAGGAAAACCGGGAATCCGTTGCTCCGACCCGAACCCGGCGTACCTATGAAAATGATGACCGTCCAAACAGAGAACGGCGCGATGACCGTCCAGCTTCTGACAAACGAGACGACCGGCCCAATAGAGAAAGACATGATGACCGGCCTCCTTTCGAAAAACGTGGCGAGCGCCCTGCAAGTGAGAGACGTGGAGACCGTTCTGCCGATTCAGGAAAAAGGGAAAAAAGTACTCCCGAAAGTGAAAGAAGACGCGAGTGGGAACAATCAGGCCATGATGGAAACCGAAGCCGCATTCGCAGCTATGTAAGTCCCAAAGACGGACAGGCGAAGAAATCAACCCGCAAACACAGACGCCCCAGAACGGATGAGTTGGGGGAGTAGGATGGATTCAAATCAGGAAAATTCTGATCTGGAAGATTCTGATTTAGATAATGGAGGATAGAGTAATTATGGGTAATTTTATTTTATATTTCATTTTATTATTATACATGGGTACCATAATATATCGAACATTTCTATTGTCACATCTATATGGTCGATATAAAATTAAGGTCAAGAACAAACTATTTTCTTTGGATAAAAGCTATTTAGTTAAATTAATGGAAAATTCAAAAGAAGAAGCTCTTAAGTCTCTTTGTAATAGAATTATTTTAGCAACCAAAATTATATCTTTTCTTAATGTGATGGTTTTTATTTCGATTGCTTTAATACTTTTAGCGCGTGACTAGAGCACATTTGCACCCCTCCTCTGGCGCACAAATGTTTCGCGTGCCTTAAATACAACAATTTGCAAATCAATAATACAAATGCTGGTTAAGTTCTGGCAACAGGGTTGTGTTTTGCTTAAAGTTTAAGAAAACGGTAGTTGTTACATGTTTGGGTTATTGGTAAAGGCACGCGTTGGAAAAAACGCGCACCAGCAATTGGTCACGGTATTCAAAATATGATAGTTAACATAAGCCGTGTTTTCTATTTGGAATAATTCTACATTAGCAGCCTAAACAACGCAACTTCAATTACTAACGCTAACTAAATCAACAAGTATGAAAATTAACTACCCCCAAAAACACCTTCTTCTGATAGGCTTCCTGATGGTTTCCTCCATTCTGGTTGCTCAACCCGGTTTTATCAACCGGATTCCGATTCCACCACTGCTGGATGGCGGTATTGATACCATTCGCCTGGAAATGCGACAGTTTTATAACCACAAGTTTAATCCGGGCGATCCCCTCGATTCCATCATGAATGGTACCTCTCATCAGCAAGGTTATCAAACCTGGGCTTACAACCTGGCCGGAGATTCAAGCATGAGTATTCTGGGTCCGACACTTTTATGGCATACCGGTAATCCTACGAAGATTCAGGTGACCAACCTGCTCACTCAGCCAACCACCACCCACTGGCATGGGGCCGAAGTGCCGGCTTACCTGGATGGAGGTCCTCATCAGCCTATTGCACCGGGTGAAACCTGGAATGTAAATTTTACTAACCTCGACAGCGCTTCTACCATGTGGTATCATCCTCATTATCACAATAACACCTATCCGCAAGTGCAGTTGGGCCTTTCGGGGATGATTGTTTCTGCACAACCGGTGGACGCCATCAACCATTCGTTGCCACACACTTATGGTATTGATGACATTCCGGTGATTATCGGCGATTTGTCCATCAAACGCGACACCATCGATTTTACCACCAATGCATTTATTTATGCCGTGGATACCACCAAGTCGAAGCATCCGTATAATATTGTGAACGGCGTTACCAATCCTTATATGGAAGTGCCTGCCCATTTGGTGCGTTTGCGCATCTTAAACGGCTCCACCCGGAAAGGAATGCAGTTCGGAGTTTCAGCTTCGTATACGGATACCATTATGTCGCATATGGATGATTTTGTGCTGGTAGCTACCGATGGAGGTTATACGCTTAAACCTGACACGCTGAAAACCTTGGTCACCGGTCCGGGAGCACGTGCCGAGATTATTCTCGATCTCACGGATAAACATGTTGGGGATATTGTTTACTTGAGAAATCTAAAGGAGTTTATGCCGAATTTTATCGTGGGAAGTCCCTATTCACCACCACCACTACCCGGCGGTGGGGGTGGAGGAGGAAAGGATCCGACATCCGGTAATGCCTTTCTGGAATTACGTATTGTTGCCGATCCGGTCGGATATACGCCTGTCGATCATTTGGTTGACTTTGTGTCGCCCTGGGTTCCCAACTTGCAGGATACCATGGGTGTAACCCGGCACAGAACGAAATTGCTGGTTAAAATGCCCGGTGACGGTGGTGGTTTCACCATCGACGGCACCACATACAATATGATGACCATCAATGATACCGTTTGTGTAGGTGCCAAGGAAATCTGGACTATCCATAACATATCCGGGGTGGCTCATCCTTTTCATATTCATAAAATTTTCTTCCGTATTCTTGATATTACCGATTCAACAGGAACCAGGCTTAACCTCGATTCGCTCGGATTGAATGGTCCCAAGGATGATATTCTGGTACATCCCTATTGGAAGGTGCGCTTTATGGCGGTATTTGACGATTATCCCAGCCCTGTGGATTACAAATTAACCTATATGTATCATTGTCATATTCTTACACATGAAGATTCGGAAGGTGGAGGGATGATGCACCAGTTTGTTGTAACCGATGAAGAATCGTGTAATATTGGTATAGACGAAGAAAACGAATCCAATGAAGTGGTGCTTTTTCCCAACCCGGCCAGAGACGAATTAAGGCTGAAGGGGAAATCTTTAAATCCGGTTGTCGTACGCATCATCAACTTGCAGGGACAAATACTTAGTGAACAGACACTCCCGGCTTTTAGCGGAATAGTTCCCATTGATATTAAAGGGCTTTCAAGAGGGCTGTTTATTGTTCAATGGAATTCCGTCGAGGGCATGATAACCAAGAAAGTGATTATTCAGTAACCTGAAAAGATCACCATGACAATTAAATAGGTTGTCCTGACTTCTGACTTTTAGTGAGGTAACAAGTTCCTTTTTCTTATTTGAGTTGCCAAAGGGCTATTCATAATATCTGAATTTAATTCTCCCATCTTCTATTTTTGCAATTCTATTTTTTTGATGTTATTTAGATTGATGGGTACGATATTAATCCCAAGAAAATGGTCTTTCTTTCCTGTGATGGTGCTGTCCTGAATAATAAGGGTGTCGAAATAGAAGGTGTTTTTCTTGCCGTCATTTTTTGTAATCCGCACCCCTGTATGGCGTGTAACCGGAATCGTGCTTTCATTCCCGTTTTTATCCAAAACTTTTATCTCATCCAGATCATTGCCAGTCACGATACCTGGAAAAACCAAAGGGAAAGCATAAATGATATTCACCTTTTGCTCTTTTTTGGTGTCTGCAAATTGTTCGAGTAAGCTTCGTGTACTTAAATGATAAGTTGCACAACCGCTTATCAGTACTGTGATAAGTATAAGAAAAATGAAAGAGGTATTTCTATTCATTTTTAACCGATTGGATATAGTTAATCAATCCGTTCATATAGGTTTGTTGGTCGTCGAACATGCACATGTGGCTGCCGTTGGCACATAACAAGAATTGCGCTCCTGGGATTTCTTTGCTCATCCATTCCATGTAATCAGGATCCATGGTGTCGTAAGTGGCACCAATAACCAGTGTGGGTACGTGAATATTTTTCAATTCTTTGCTCACATCCCAATGGGTCAGCTTTCCGGAAATGCCAAACTCGCTCGGTCCCTGCATCATGGTATACAACTCGCTGTTTATTTTACTGAATGCACGTTTCATAGGTTCGGGCTCTTCGGGCAGTCGCAATATATGTTGTGAATAATAGTTTGTTTCAAGCAGTTCCATGTATTTTGGGTTGTCAAAGTCGCCATTTTTTTCAATCATTCGGATGGTATCCAATACAGCAGGATCCATCTTTTTTGCCAGCACTTCGTCCGCATATTTTCCGTACTCAGGGCAACTGGCCATCATATTCGAGATAATCAATCCCTTTAGATTTTCCTGATATTTCAACGCATACTGCATGGCCAGAATCCCTCCCCATGAATGCCCCAGCAGGTAAAAATTATTTTTGTCAAGATGTAATGCCTGACGTACCTGTTCCACCTCATCTACATAACGGTCTAAATCATATAGTGATGTGTCATTTGGATTGTCAGAGTGGCCACAGGCGAGCTGATCGTAATAAATAAATTCAATGCCTTCTTTGGGGAGGAAGTTCTCAAAACATTCAAAATATTCATGGGTAGCTCCGGGGCCCCCGTTCAGCAGTAAGATTTTTGTGGTGGGATTGTTTCCCATTTGTTTTGTCCAGACATTAAATGTCCCTTTTGGAGTTTTAACAGGAATTACCTTCACTCCGCCAACTTGTATGGTTTGATCTGGATTTTCGAAGTAGGATTGCCATTTTTCCTGTTCTGTTGTATTTGATTTGTTGGAACACGAGCTTATTATCACAACCAAGGCTATTATTCCGATAGAGCGCAAAATTTGATTTTTCATATTGTTGATTAGCGAAATCAAAATTAAATAAAAATTCCTTGCTACTACTGATTATGGCTTGGCTTTCAAGGCGTATCTGTCATTTTAATTCTTAATACACCTGACAGAGAATCCAAAATTTTTGGGATAGCCGTAGTAGTGTGAGGATCGGAACCATCCCACGCCTGAATGCTGGTAGCTCAATGTGCGGTTAAAAGCAAGATAGGTAATGTTAACATATTCTGTTGAACTCCAAAAAAGGGACATTTCGCCTAAACCGATGAAGGGACCCAACACCCGTTGACCCGCAGGAAGTGCAGAAAAACCACTTGAATTGGTTCCGTTTCCATCCTGAACCCATCCGCTTGTTGTTTTCATTTTATCTCCTTCATCCGTCCCCCGCCATCCAAATGCATCCGCTTCACTAAAGCTCATGCCCAAAAACATTTCCAATTCTATCCACTCAGCATCACTTGGCAAGTGCCACTCACAGGGACAAATTCCCTGAATACCACTGGGGTTCATTTCGCTGGTTACAGCTCCATTCATGGCTGCCGCCCAGGTATATAATGCACCAAAGCTGATTGCATTGGTTTGGGAGTTGTCATAGTAACAATAGGCTTTCTCTGAATAGTGTAGGTTCGCCCAGTTTGCACTGCTTTCAACCAAAGGGATTTCCGATCCATCGGAAAAATGGGTGGTTTTAAGATTTTCTGCCATCCACCATTGTTGGCCAATTCTAATGGTACGGTAGCTATTCCCATCGTAATCAGTAACAATGCCTGTTTCCCATTCACTTCCTTGTTTGGTGATAATGATTTCGATTTCATCAAAGGCTAAACCACCTTCTTCATCTGTTGCAATGATTTTAATGGTATGCCTGCCAGAATATTCACCCTCAGTATCCCATGTAAAATTGTATGGAAAACTGATACTGCCAACACGCGAACCGTCAATATATAATACTATTTCAGTGATTTTGCCATCAGTATCTTCGGCAATGGCCGAAATGGTTATTTCTGTTCCCTGTTCAAATGTACTACCTGGTTCAGGACTTGTAATATGGCAAGCGGGGGATTCGTTAATGGGTTTTTCAGTCTTGCTGCAACCAGATATCGATATCAGGAAAAAGCTCATCATTGAAATTGCCACAACCATGTATGATAATTGGTTGAACCTTTTCAAAAATATACACAAGTCTTTGCGATTCATATCATGGAATTCATTCAATATTTTGGGGGCCGATTTTAAATGATAAATACATCAGCCATCATTTTCATAGTTTTTACTTACAATCAGTTGTATAGCAGGTGGTTTAAAACTCCTGGTATTATTGTAAAGATAGTCATGTTTTAAACTTGGTTGCGCTTTAATAGAAAAAAAAGAGCAATTCAGTATGTACTGGAAAAAGGTGGAGGGCGAAATAAGCGAGGTTAATTTTGGTATTCATGTACGTGGGCATAAATGTTGTCGTCAACATGTTTATTTTCAATAATTTGAATTCCTATTGACCAAGCATTTTTTTGTTACTACTTCACTGAATTGGCTGCCGATTTTGGATGGTTATTAAAGTTGACGGAGTTAAATTTTTAAAATGATGGTTAAAGAGAAAAACATTTTTGCGGGTTTCTTCATTTTATTTGTTAGCAGTCAAATGCTCAGGGCACAATTAAGCCTGTTTATTTCTGAGCTGTGTGATCCTCAGTCGAATTAAGCAGATTCCACATCCTCATAATTGAAGGTGTTGCTGATGATTTTAACAGAGGATGACTCTTTTTCAAACTCTATCAGATGTGTATTTGGAGGATTCATCCAGATACCCGGTTTAGTTGATTTTGACTTGGTGTTTATTGATTTATTGTTAAGAGTTGTATATTATTTTTATTCTGGTCAGGGTACTTTTCTTCTGTACTGTTAGCAACGGTTTTTATAAATTTTGTTCATTTGCGTAAACAAGATACCATTTCCTGTTTATCAGTTTAAACCTGTATTCTGAAGAATACCCGGTATCTTCAATCCAGAATTTCTCCATAAATGACTTGTCTGTCTTCTGATATTCAGTTTTAAATTCAGAAGTGTCTATATCCTGTATTTTTGTCTTCATGGTGATCCAGTTTTTTCCAGACCATTTTTTTTCACCTTCATAATCAACTTTTATTCCTTTCAAAGGAAATTTAATCCTCGACATCTGGAATAAGGAGTCTGTGTGAAATCTGTTATAAAAATCATCAAAATTTTCGATGGAAGTCGTTTTGTCAGGGTCTGTTGATGAGATGATATTAGCTGATTTACAATTTGTTATTGAAATCACAACCACCATTGTAACCAATCCCAGGAGTGTTGGTAAAATTCTTTTTTTCATGATATTGCTATAAAATTCTTTAAAAATTGAACAAGTTATCAAAGGGATTTTTTTCATGCTACTTTGCAGACCGATAAAAACAAGCCTACTGCATTTATTGCAGTAGGCTATTGCTTAAAATATATTATTTACTGTTCAGAAATCAATTTACCCAATTGAACTATTTTGTTATTAACAACCACTCTATATAGATAAATTCCAACCGGAAGATTTCTGGTGTCAAGGGTGTTTGTTTTTTCCGTGAGGGTCCTGTGCATTACTTCTTTCCCCAAAACATTATAGATATTCAGGTCAACCTTGTTAAAAAGAGGTGAATAATTGATGATCACATTTAGTGAATTCTTAAAAGGATTCGGATAAATGATAGCTACTTTGTCATCATCCTCGGTGTTTATCCCTGTTGTTACACACAGCGAAAGTGATACATCAACAGAAGTACTTGTTAATGAACAAGTCCCGGTAATGACAACATTGTAGTCAGACCCAAAATCAGTGTTTTCAACAGGATTAATTGTTAGCGTTGCTGAAGTGGCACCTGAAATATTACCTCCGTTTGTTAGGTTCGTAGTTCCCTTTCTCCACTGATAGGTTAGACCGGGTCCGGTCGCGTCAACCGAAAAGCTAGCTGGTTCTCCAATACAAGCTATCTGGTCCGAAGGCTCTATAATAATTACCGGAGCAGAACCTACTACCAATGAAATATTAACAGAAGGTGCATCCGGAGGACAAAGCCCACTGACGACAACATTGTAATAAGGTGATGCATCATCCATCGTCACAGGATTAATTGTGAGTGTGGAAGTCGTCGCACCAGAAATATTATCTCCATCAATTAAATTTACGGTTCCTTTTCTCCATTGATAAGTAAGACCTGTCGATGTTGAAGAGGCTGTAAAACTTACGGAGCTTCCTTCGCATACCACAGTAGAAATCACCGGGAGTTCGTTAACGGTTAGTGAAACATCGGGTGAAGTTACATCTCCTGAACAGGATCCTGAAACCACCACGTTATAGTCTGATGCAGCATCCGACATATTTACCGGGTTAATTGTAAGCACGGCAGATGTGGCACCCGAAATAAATCCTCCATTGCTTAAGTTCTGAGTTCCCTTTCTCCATTGGTAGGTAAGATCAGCACCTGAGGCTGTTACTGAGAAACTTGCCGAATATCCAACGCATGCGACCTGATCAACAGGTTCTGTTATTATGCTTGTGGCAGAATAGGCTTCAAGGGAAACATCAACCGAAGTTACTACACCTGAACACGAACCTGAGAGCACAACATGATAATCTGATCCGGCATCGGAAAGGTTCACAGGATTAATCGTAAGTGTCGCAGAAGTTGCACCGGATATATTTCCTCCGTCAATTAAGTTTACAGTTCCTTTTTTCCATTGGTAAGTAAGCTCTGTACCTGTTGCCGTGACTGAAAAAACTGCCGAATTTCCAACACATACTGCCTGATCAACAGGTTGTGTTACAATGGTTGGGGGCGTGTTAAGTTCTAAGGAAACATCAACTGAAGTTACATCTGGAGCACATGTTCCTGTAATAACAACATTATAGTTTGAGGCAGCAAGTGAAATATTCACAGGATTAATTGTAAGCATGGCTGTAGTTACTCCTGAAATACTTCCTCCATTGACCAGATTTTCAGTGCCTTTTCTCCATTGATAGGAGATGTCGGTTCCTGTTGCAGTTACAACAAAGCTGATTGAACTTCCTTCGCACGCAGCCTGATCAATAGGTTGTATGGTAATTTCAGGAGCATAGTTAACGGTTATTGTAACCGAGTTTGTATTCTCACAACCCGTTGCAGTATTGGTTTCGGTTAATGTATAGGCTGTTGTTACAGTCGGACTTGCTACAGGATTAGCAATGGTGGCCGAGCTAAGGCCTGTTGCAGGTGTCCACAAGTAAATGTGATCTGTTATTGGAGCAACTCCGAGTGTTACACTGTTTCCCTCGCAGATGGTTGAATCGACACCTGTTATAGCCAATGGTAGTAGGTTCACAGTAACGACGATGTGATTGGAGGTCACACTTCCACAACCATTTGTATTGGTTACAAAATAGTCGCCACTTGTAGATACTGTGATTGATGCGGTTGTTGCACCATTGCTCCAGGTTCCGTCAACATTTCCTGAAAGAATTACACTTTCTCCTTCGCAAAAAGTAGTGGAACTACCAGCTGTTATTACTGATGCTGTTGCTAATGGGTTGACTGTAACCACCATGTGATTGGATGTCACCGTACCGCAGCCATTTGTATTGGTTACAAAATAATCACCAGCTGTTGTTACAGTTATTGAGGCTGTTGTTTCTCCATTGCTCCAGGTTCCGTCAACATTTCCTGAAAGAACTACACTTTCGCCTTCGCAAAAAGTTGTTGGTCCACCTGCCGTAATTACTGCTGCAATCGGTTGAGTATTGACAGTCACTACGATATGATTGGAGGTCACACTTCCACAGCCATTTGTATTGGTTACGAAAAAATCACCAGCTGTTGTTACGGTGATTGAGGCTGTTGTTTCTCCATTGCTCCAGGTTCCGTCAACATTTCCAGAAAGGATTACACTTTCGCCTTCACAAAAAGTTGTTGGTCCACCTGCTGTAATTACTGATGCTGTTGCTAATGGGTTTACTGTAACCACCATGTGATTGGAAGTCACCGTAGCGCAGCCATTTGTATTGGTTACAAAATAATCACCAGCTGTTGTAACAGTTATTGACGCTGTTGTTTCCCCATTGCTCCAGGTTCCGTCAACATTTCCTGAAAGGATTACACTTTCGCCTTCGCAAAATGTTGTTGGTC